>NZ_BCWH01000001.1:0-144560 GCF_001653035.1 Rhodococcus sp. YH3-3
CCGCATCGAACGCGTCGATAAGCCACGGCTTCTGCGCCTGCGCGAGCAGCGTTTCCGTATTGTCGTCACCGGTTTGCACGATGCTCACCCACCACGAACCGCTCGCATCGGGCTCGTCCCACAACCCTCGCGGAGAGTTGGTGGCCAACACGTAGCGGTTGTACTCGAGATCCACACGAATGGCGTACTGCCCGTCCACATTCACCACAGCGGCGGGCCGCTGCGACGCCGCAGCCATCGCCACCAGCGCGTCGTCGTACAGTTCGGAAAACTTCTTCGTCAGAGGCATTGCCGCCCTTTCCGTTCGAGCCCATCCCGCCACAGCGAGCACAGCGTGAAAGATACCCCGTGCTGAGCACCTGAGCAGGATCCCATCCCACCCAATGTTCATCCCAAGTTGAGGCATACCGGTACGGCCCCGACCCACCTCGGTCGAACGCGATACGCGATCGACCACCCTGGTCTCCTCCCCTCGATCACGTTCGACGTCGATGTCCCCGTCAGAGCGGCGACGCCGACTCACGTGTTGTCCGGTGTGAGTGGCTCGCGAAACGCCAACTGGCGCGCAATGCCGATCACCGGACTGTTCATCTCCCGCGAGAGGGCCCGGATCATCCTGAACGCCGCTATCGCATCGAGATCGAACCGCTCCATGAGCCTGCCCTTGGCCTGACCGTTCAGATCGCGTGAGGCAAGAGCGCTGCGGAACTGCCCGTTACGGCGTACACCCGACAACGCGATCGCCGCATGGGTGGCCAGATTGAGTGCCGGCTCCTCGGCCTCGTCGTCGATACCGCCGGCGGGGTCGAAGAACAGGTTCAACGCTCCGAGCTCTTGTCCATCGATGTAGAGCTGGATCGCGAGCGTCGACCGAACCGGCGTCTGCTCGTACTTTCCAACCTCGAAGCGGCCGGGTCAGCGGAAACAGGAGCGGGCGGGATCTTCGTTCGGGATGGGAAGTCACAGAATTGCCGTTACTTCAAAGGTCCGTCGAAACGCCTGCGCACACCGGGGCGACTCTCAAGGTTTAGGAACCACACGCGCAGGGCAGTAGTAGCTCGGCCCGCCCAAACAAACGCACCCGTCCAGGTGGGCCACCAAGACCGCGCGTCGGCTGTCAGCCCTGACGCGCACGGCCCACCCGGAGTCCCCTCACAAATCCGGATGGACCACCTCGACTGTGTGCCTTTTCTTTAGTCGGATTTGGGCGCACGCGGTCCGCCCAATCGACTACTGACGAGCGATTGGGCGGACCACCTTTTTTGTTTGCGACGTGAACAGGCGAGCAGAAACGGATACGTCCGATGAGAACAGTCTCTGCGTTCGTCGCGGCCCTCGATCTGCGTACCGAAGATTCATCGACTCCGACACGCACGGCCCACGGCCCGGTTGTTTTACGACTGGTTTCGGATTCTCGCAACGAATGTCGATGGACCACCGAGACTGCGCGTCGCAGCCGACGCACAGGGGTCCGCTGCGGCGAAGAGGCCACGTCGCCACGATCGCTCACGAAGTCCTCGCCTCCGACAGATCGATCCACCCGTTCACACGCGGAACGCCGCACTTGACGAAGACCGTAGGAGCTATCACAGGACGTCTCTCGCAAGTTCAGTGCGATCCTGGCCAGGGAGGCCAACTGCGCGGTTATCGTCAGGTTTTACCTGAACATCACATCAGTTCGTCGGGGCGAGAGCAGGGACGCCGACGTCCGCAGCGAATCGAACAAGGCGGACCCGCACACGGGGTGTCGGCGGTCAAGTTTCATCACCGAAATGCCCAGCGATGATTGAAGTGAGTTGTCAGTCCGGTGCCCTGTCGCCGGTGTCGATGGGTAGGGCGTCCTCTCGGTCGGCACGATTCCCTGAAACGCCTTCCTGACGACATTCCTCGGCGACCTGTTCCTCGAGATCGTCGACGAGTTCGGTGAGATCCTGCTGAACTGCTGTATTTTCCGCAGGTTCCGAAGAATCTTGTCGTCCGGACCGGCTCGACGGTTGGCGGAATGAGTCCTTCTTTTTCGACTCGGGCATCGACGTTCTCCTTTCGTCGCGCGCTGTGCACGCGGTGGTACATCAACAGTTCACAGCCTACGTAAATGCCCGTGTCTGCTCGGAAATCTTCGTCGTTGTACTCAGCCGATGGGCCGGACAGCAAGGCGCGCGACTACGTCGCGCGACGTGCACTCGATGTCGACGGCGAGGCGGCTGAACTCCTTGCTCACCCGCCGGCGCCCTCGCACCGCAGAGCGTACTGATCGCCCAGCCGACTTAACAGGGAAAGTGCACCCTCCCTCATGTCGGGAGGGTGCACGCCTCGAACTCCAGTGCCTTACTACTTCTTACCGGTGACTGCGCTGTAGCCGATCGAGAGCACGGCCGCCGCGGCGATGCTGATGATCCAGCGAATCCAGTCGATTCCACCCGTGTCGCCCTTGTCCGAGATCGCTCCCCAGACCCAGTACCCGATAAGCGCTCCGGCGATACCCAGCACGACGGTCACGATCATGCCGTACTGCTGCTTACCTGGCAGTACGAGACGAGCCAAGATTCCGATGACTACACCGAAAATGATGGTTCCGATAATTTGTCCCATGACATCTCCTCAGAGTTCCTGCAAGACAGGGCCATTCGTACTACACCGTAGGCGCCCCAGTCGTCGATGCAGATTTCTGCGTCCGAGCTGACCGAGCTGGTGGGAACGAGAGCGGGTTGATCCATCCCGTCGAGAGAGCCTCAGCTGCCCCGTCGCAGGTGGTACATCGTCGTGGTCGTAATCTTCTATGCCTGTTGCTACTCGTTCTTGCTCTGTCAGGTGTTCGAGGTAGGCGTCTTGATGCCGCTCCGGGAACTTCGCGTGCTCGCTGGGGTCTTTCTTGGCAGGGACTACGGGATCGATGACATCATCGAGGTTGGGACGGTTGTTCTCTTCGACTGCCACAGTGCCTCCTCGGGTCGGCTATCGAGCTCAGCTACCCGTCGGAGCAGTTTGAAACCCCAGGGGTCGGCCGCACACGGTGGTTAACTGAACGAGTGCCAGCCACACTCCGGGACGCGCGATTTCTCCGATCTCGTATCCTCACCTCGCAGATTCTGCAACGCCGTACCACTAGGTCGCACCCGCACAAGTGATCGCCCCCGACTGATGCGAGGTGCACACGTTTTCACGCGGGTGGCTCTGGGCAACCGCAGTCCATGACTTCTCTCTGGTTGGACGGCACACGCCCCGACTTCTCGTCCGAGTTCGTGGCCTCCAGTGAATTCGACGTGGTCGTGGTCGGAGCCGGGTTGACCGGGGTTGTAACGGCTCTGTTGTTCGCACGTACCGGGCGCAAGGTTGCCTTGCTCGAAGCGAGAACGACGGGCGCTGTTACCACGGGCAACACGACCGGCAAGATCAGCCTGCTTCAAGGCACGAGGCTCGCGAGTATCGCGAAGAAACACTCTCCATCGGCAGTGCGGGCCTACGCCGAGGCGAACCGTGCGGGTCAACAATGGCTTCTGAGCTTTTGCGCCGACAATTCTGTTGCGGTGCAACGCGAAACTGCATTCACCTACGCAAACAGCGTCGACGGAACAAGCACCCTACGAGATGAATTCGATGCCGCGCGCGCGGCCGGACTCGACGTCCAGTGGACCGATACCGTGGAACTGCCTTTTCCTGTGGCAGGTGCAATCCGGTTGGAAGACCAAGCGCAATTCGACTCGGTGCGCGCATTGGACGCGCTCACCGAAGAGTTCGTACATCGCGGGGGAAAGGTCCACGAACACACGAGGGTTCGCACTGTGCGGGGCAATCGGCACCGCAGGTGCATACATACCGATCGTGGAGACATCAGTGCCGAGACCGTTGTCATTGCTACCGGCACGCCGATACTCGACCGCGGCGGCTTCTTTGCTCGTCTCGAACCACAGCGATCGTATGACGCCGCTTTTACCGTGCCTGGCGACATTCCACACGGCATGTATCTCTCCGTCGACGAACCGAGTCGATCCATACGTTACGTGCCTGTCGGCGATCGAGAACTTCTTCTCGTCGGAGGAAACGGCCATCCAGTCGGCCGCGCTGCCTCGCCGGCACAACACTTGGAAGAGTTGATCACCTGGTCCGGAAACACTTTTCCCGGAGCAGAATTGACACACTCGTGGTCAGCGCAGGACTACCGCCCGGTGAACGAGCTCCCATATGTCGGGCAACTGGTTCCGGGTGACAGTTCCATCTTGATCGCAACGGGATACGCGAAGTGGGGACTCACTAATGCGGTAGCGGCAGCACTCGCCCTGACGGCCGAAGTGTCAGGCAGCCGAAAAGACTGGTCCGTCATCTACACCCCGTGGGATTGGAATCAGATTTCCGGATTACTCAAAGCCGCTGTCGTCAACGGCGAAGTGGCAGTCGAAATGGCAAGCGGATGGGTACGGCCGTTGATCAACCGCTTCGGAAGTTCGGGTGAACCACAGGAGCGCGAGGGCCGAGTCGTGTGGGACGGGATTGCACCTTCCGCGCACTGCACGGTTGACGGCGTGGCGCACCGCGTCTCCGCAGTGTGCCCCCACCTCGGGGGGATATTGCGCTGGAACGACGCCGAACGCAGTTGGGATTGTCCACTGCATGGTTCTCGCTTCGCAGCGAACGGGGTGCTGCTGGAGGGGCCGGCCACCTCTGACCTTACATGATTGCAGTCCTGCAGAAAACTGCTGCTTCAGATGATGCGGTTGCCATTCTGTTCCACCACGATGAGCCCTCCTGCACGCTTACACCGCCTTTCGGGAAATGAACCTGGGAACCATTGCTGCCCAACTCGCGTGACTTACACGACGCTTGGCCGTACCCGCTCCCAGCGACCATGGTCTGGTTGATACGCGATGAGGCCAGCACTTTCGAATGCATCGATCCATCCTTGCATCGGCCACTCCCCCCATCGTCGGTGAAACACTCGTGCATTGATCAGAATGTCGTCAAGGTGCTCGACAGGTGGATCCGATACCGGATGGAATTGGTGGTATGCGTCTGCGCCACCGACCCAGGCCAGTTTCACACCCTTGTCTCGGGCCGCCCGTGCGAAATCGGTGTCTTCCCCGCCGTACCCAAGGTACTCCTCGCAGAATCCACCGAGTGCACGCCACGTCGGAGCAGTGACCGCGAAGGACAACGACCAGAAGAGATCGAAGTCGTTCCCGTCCAAGATTTT
The DNA here is from genome assembly GCF_001653035.1 of Rhodococcus sp. YH3-3. Taxonomy (NCBI): domain Bacteria; kingdom Bacillati; phylum Actinomycetota; class Actinomycetes; order Mycobacteriales; family Nocardiaceae; genus Rhodococcus; species Rhodococcus sp. YH3-3. Next base: position 5,189 of record NZ_BCWH01000001.1, read on the forward strand.
TCCGTCTGGGGGCACCGGCCTCGCTGGATGCGGGTTGTGCAGCAATGCCAACGAGTCCGAACTGGTCGAGTCGGCGACGGGGTGGGGCAGGTAGGTGACCGGCCCGCAAAACAATGCGGGAGTGGAAGCCTCCGAACTTGCGGCTACGAGGTACCTCGTCAGAAGCAGCGGCGCTGCAATACAATCGACGTCGAGAAACACGAGCAATTCGGCACCATGGCGTAGAGCTTCGGCGGCCCCGATATTTCGCGCGCGAGCCAGCGGAAGCGCGCTTCCCGCGGGAACGTCGATCTCGATTGTGCGGGCAGCGCTTTCTTCCTGCGCCAAAACAGTTTTGACCATAGGGTCTCCCATGGCGACGATGAAATGTGAGAACGGTGTGGTTGTGTCGACAGCGAGGCCACGGACGTGCATTCTCAAGTGTGAGTGGCGACCGCGCACGATCGTGATCACGGCTGTTTTCATGTCAGCGGTCCATATGCCGTTTCGCGACCGACTCGATCACTCTCGCTGCCCGAGCAGCGGCACCCGAACTCTGCCACTTTGTCCAACCTCCACGATCGAGAGCTTTTGCCTCTGAAATCAATTCGGGCCACTTGTCGAGCGCCGGCCAGCCCGGCAACGTCACTGCGAGATTGTGCATCGACAATGCGCCGGCGGTCGCAGTCTGTTCTCCGAACGGACGTTTCTGCGCAATCACGATAGCCGGCTTGCCGGCGATCGAGATGTCGGCAATCGCGTTCTGACCCGCGTGGGAGACCACGACATCGCTCGCACAGATTTCCGACCAGGGATCTGAAACCCACGTCCCTCCTGGTAAGCCGAGCCCCTTCCAATGAAAGGAATCATGCTGTGCCGCAGCAGCTTGTACGTCGGCAGCGGTTACCGTTGACCCGCCGGCGCCGCTCAGCACAACGACGCGGGGTGTTGCGGGATTACCGACCGACTGAGATGAGCACGCCCGGCCGTCGAATCGGCTGATACCGCCCACATAGGTGGTCTTGTCCGCATACGGGTGGAGCCAGTGCGGGTCGTAAACCTCCTGTGGCCAGGCCGCAATAATGTGATCTGCAAGGCGATACGCCAATTGATGCGCGGCGTCGGTCCTGTCTCCTGGCATCGCCAAGACGATGACCGGGACGCCCATCAGGCGAACAAAGGTCGCAATTTCGATCGATACGTCCACGACCACGGCCTCCGGGCGCGTGGTCGCTATCCAGTCCGCCACGCGAGCCATTCGAGAGCGAAGCCCGGGTTCGTGTAGCGGCGCCCAATGAAATGCCCCGTTCGCGGCCGGGTTGAGCCGGTGGTCTTCGTCGTTGTCGAGTTGCAACTGAACATGGTCGTCGAAGTCCTGCACGGCAACCGAATCGGCACTGGTGAGCGCAGTGACGTCGGAGGAGAGATGCGCTGCGATCGACGCGGCGCGAGTGAGGTGCCCTCGGCCGTGATGGTGGATGTAGTAACCGATCATAAACTTGCTCGTCGCGTAGTTGTCGACGCACAGGCAATTTCGTCGTACAACTCGAGGTAGCGGTCCACCATCCGCCGTTCCGAGCAGTGGCTTACCGCTCGCACACGTGCGCTCGGCCGAGCCAACTGCATCGCATCGCCGATTGCGGCAGTCAGTGCGATCACGTCGTCGGCCGGGACCAAACGTCCACAGTCGGGCGTGAGGATCTCCGGTATGCCGCCCCTGCCGTAGGCGACGACCGGTGTGCCACAGGCAAGAGCCTCGGCCACCACCAAACCGTACGGCTCGTCCCATTGCGGAGTGACAAGAGCAACCGCAGACATTCCTACCGCAGAGACCAGATCGTCGGTCACCAGATGGCCGAGATAGCGAATGGTGCCGTCGAGTTCGGGTTCGATTCGTTCCCTGAAATAGGCATGGTCACTGACCGGGCCGGCGAGTACCAACGGCATACCGGCCGCCCTGGCCGCGGTAATCGCATGGTGGGCACCCTTTTCCGGCACGATTCGACCGAACCAGATCAGACGGTGCCCGCCAGGGCCCTGATGCCATTGATCCGTGTCGACTCCGTTGTGTACGACATCGACATCTCCGGCAGCGTGTCTCCATGCTTCGGCGGTGTAGCGACTCACGGCGGCAAACCGGCCGGGGGACCCGCCGGCCGCGATCGCTGATTCCAGCCAGGGCGTCGGTGGCGTGTGCAAAGTGGTGAGCACGGGAGTGTTCAGCGTCGACGTCATGGCCACCGGCAGATAGTGAAGGCTGTGGTTGTGGATGACGTCGAAGCTCTCCGCGTAGTCTCGCGACAGGCGGAGCATGAGGTCGAGATAGGCATGATGTTCTTGCATGAAATGCTCTGCCGGCATGGAGATATCAGATCGGGCAGCCGTGCTGATCGGGGCTGGACGGACGTCGATCAGCTCACAAGCGAGTTCCGGATCCGATCCTGGTCCGGCAAACAAGGTGACATCGTGGCCGACTTTTCGCAGTGCCGCAGCCAGATGCCATACATGGGCCTCGAGACCGCCGGCGAATGGTTGGATGACTGGATAACGACTCGAAGCGATCAGAGCTATGCGTAGAGCCCTCACGCGAGAACCTTCTCGTAGATCTCGCGGTGGGCAGAAGCTGACAATCGGCGCTGCCTGGTACGCATTGCGGCGGAAAGACGCACCGGCTCTTCCGAATACAATTCGCGGACGCATCGATCGAGCGACTCGGCATCGAAATGATGCTCGTCGAACCCGTAAACCTTGCAGTCCTGCTGTTCCGAGTAGAACCCACAACTGGGCGCAATGACAGCTGTGCCGAGATCGTAACACGCCTCCAGCCATCCAGAATGCGTCCCGAAGCGGTATGGCAACACCGAAACTGACAGGGACATAAGGTAAGTCCACAGCTCGTCATCACTGAAGTAAGGGTGTACCACTACGTCGACGTCCCGTCGACGCGCATACTCCGTCAGCCTGTTCGCTGCCTGGGGTGCATACCAATGATTATCCGGATCGAAGATCTCGTCGTGGACGTTCACGACCAATCGCGCTCCCGGCAACGTCGCAATCGTCGCGCAGAGCGTGTCCAACACCGGAAAGGGATCCATGTTGGGACGCAGGCTTTTCACGTGGACTCCCACCGTGAAATCCGTTGCCGGGGGTCGCTCCCGATCGAAGTTCTCCAACTCGATCACGTGGGGATGAGGCAGCACTGTGCATTCCCGGCCCCAATTGTTCGCGACCACCGCCGCCGCACCCGGCGTCAGGGTGATCAGCGAATCCGCTGCGGGAATCAATACGTCCAACAATTCGCGATGTTGCTCGGGTTCCGGCTGATGCGGATTGCGCAGATCATGCACCGTGTAAACGAGAGGAACTCTGTGGCTGCGTAATTCGTGGACGATGTCCTCCATCACGCGTGGTGCGATCGCGTCGAAACCGAAGTGAACGTGGAAGAGATCGAACAGGTGGTGATGGTCCCGAATCCACGCAGGATCCAGCATCACCGGTGGCCACCATCCGCCGGGAACCTTGCGGCCGTCCTCGGGGATGGGATCGTCGAGGCGAATGATGCTGTCGGTTCCCGGCTCGGGTGTGCTGTCGTTTCCCGACGGTGGTGCCAAGTGCCGGACGTACACGTGCGATGCGGGCACTGACGCGACACGAATGACGGAAGCTCTCGTGGAGGAGTCGATGCCCGTCGAGGTCGTCAGCGGTTCCCCGGGACTGGCTTCCCAGTTCATCTCTCTCCTTGTATTCGGTTGGTGGCGTCGTGTGGACCGTCGCCCTGTGACGGGCGGCAGCCCAGCCTGCAGCACAAGGCGACGGTCCTGTGAATCGGGAAGCCCACCAGCGCCGATCCACCACACCCTTTCTCAGGATGCAGAGGGCAGATGCCCACGGCCTAGCTTCCACAAACATCGGAGGCGCCTGGCTCAGTTGCCCTTGGCGGAGCGGGAACGTCGCTTGCGGCGACGGAGGATGAGCACGAACACCAGCGCGAAGCCGAGCGCGGCCGCAACGGCTGCTGGTTGCTGCTTCACACGTTCGACATCCCGTGACACTTCGCTTTTCACGCGGGCCGGGACGTCGGCCTTTTCGGCGAGTGCGCCCACGGTCGCGGCCAGGGCTTCACGTTGCCCTTGAACATTCTCGTCGGGCCCGTCTGTGGCAGTGCTCATTTCAGTCCCTTCTTTGCAGTGGCGATGTCAGCCTTGACGCTTTCGACCGTCTCTTCCGGAACAGGCGGCGCCGCGGACTTCGCTCGTTTGGCACCCACGAGTGCGGTGATTGCACCTACAGCGATCACGATTGCCGCGATTATCAGAGCTGCAAGCCACGGTTCGAGTGCTGTCGCCAACCCGAGTACTGCTGCCGCAAGCAGTACTCCGAATCCGTACAGCAGAAGCAAAGCGCCCGCGCCGGAGATACCGAGTCCCACACCCAATCGGGTGCTCTTCGTCTTCACTTCGGCTACGGCGTGCGACATCTCGGCGCGTACGAGGTCTGACATCTGCTCGGTGAGGCGTTCGACGAGTTGTACGGTCGAGAGGGAATGCGGGTCTACCGCATCGGCGTCGACATGTTTCGGCGGAGAGGTGCTGGTAACGGGTGCCCGGGTATCGGATCGCTCGGTCATGGTCGAAATCCCTTCGTTGTCTTCGCCGCCGTGCGTTTCGCGAAGCTCGCGACCCGCGGCGATGTCTTGTGCGTGTTGACGAGCGTTCTTGTCCGAAACGCTGGTGTCCCGCGGAGGCAAGCGGAGGAATTCTTCGGCTTCGATCCCGGCCTGCAGTTGCCGGCCGCGTTCGAGTTCCGCATCAACTTCTGCCCCGAACAACAACGCGAGGTTGGTGATCCACAACCAGAGGAGGAAGATGACCGCCCCGGCCAACGAACCGTACGTCTTGTTGTAACTACCGAAATTGCTCACGTAAAAAGCGAATCCGACGGACGCCACGATCCACACTGCAATAGCGAGTGCTGCTCCGACACTGATCCACCGAAATTTCGGCTGCTTCACATTGGGAGTCACGTAGTACAGCACGGCCACGGCCAGCGTCACACAGATCAGAATGACGGGCCACTTCGCAATGTTCCAGGTTGTCACAGCGCCGTCGCCGATTCCCAACTGATCGCCCAGCGCCTTGGCGACAGGGCCGCTGACGACGAGCATCAGAATCACCGCAGCAACCAGCAAAAGGCCGGCGAGGGTGACGGCCAGTTGCAGAGGACGAAGTTTCCAGACCGGTCTCCCTTCGTCCACCTCGTACATGCGGTTCATCGCACGCCCGAACGCGCCGACATAACCGGAGGCCGACCACAATGCGCCCGCGAGGCCGACTATCAAGGCGAAACCGGCCGTGGGGGCCGCCACGAGTTGCTCGACGGTGCCACGCATCGTGTCCACCGCCGAGTCCGGGCCGACAGCGGCGACCAACTCCATCACCGTGTCGACGCTGGCACGCCCCTGGCCGACAACGCCCAACAGGGAGACGAGTGCCAGGAGTGCTGGGAACAGTGACAGCACAGCGTAATACGTCAATGCCGCTGCTAGATCTGTGCACTGGTCGCGCGTGAACTCTCGGGCCGAGCGCCGCGCTACGAACTTCCACGACTGTGCCGTCAGATCGGTCGGGTAGGAAGGCTTGTGCGGGTCGTCCGCATCAACCGGGTGTGTGACCATGCCCGGGTTGCTACCCCGTTGGCCGACTGTCGAAACTCAGTCGTGAGCAGTCTCGGTTTTGTACTCTTCGCGGGCGAGGACAGCGAGCGCCGCGAGTAGCCCGCGGCTGGACAAGATTATCGAAGGCGCGGCGGCCGTTGTGACTTTTCCCTGCTGCAACAGTTTTTCGAGTTCCTTCAAATTCCGCTGGGCGAGAGGCAAACTTGTGACCGCGTGATCGTCGGTGGGATCGTGTACCGGGCCTTTTCCCGCATCGGCAAATGCTCCGGCAATCGCTTCGAGCACGTCAGAGACGGCGCCTTGCAGGGTCTCGTTTTCGGCGAAGTCGCTGTCCTCGACGGCAAGGATCAGCGCCATGAGATGTAACGTCGCGCGGTCGAGTGCTTCGGCGGCGGGGCGAAACAGATCGGGGCCACCGATGCGCAACCAGCCGCGCTTGCGAAAGTTTCCGACCAGGCTGGCTTCACCCTCCATCACCGCGGCTTCCGCAGCGACGGACTTGTTCACCGAAAGAGCCCGTCGACGCCAATGCTCGCTCGCTCCAGCTCCGGTTTTCACGTCCTCGGCCATCTAGCGATGCCCACGAGAACTCCGAGCACCACGTCGCCTATACGGTGCAGGACGAGGTACGGATTCGTCGCGGTTCCGTACAGAAGAACCAGTACGGCGGTGACGGCCACCCAGATCCCGTCAGGTGACAACCGCGGAATGCGGCCGACGAGTATTCCTGCACCCGTTGCGAGGGCCAACGCGGCAACGGTCGAAAGTGTCACCGCTGCAATGGCGGCCACAACCACACCGAGGACGACCACGCTCACCTGGCGGGCGGCTACCCGCATCGAGTTACGCACCGTGTTCCCGATGATGAAGAGTGCAGCATACGGGGCGAGAAATGCTTCAGGACTGTCAAAGACGCTGTTCGCGATCACCCACGCGATGACAACGGCTACTGCGCCTTTCAGAGCTGTGACCAGGCCTATGCTTTCACATCGCCGGATCACGGGATGTTCGAGAATTCCTTGCTCCTTAGCCTTCTACGGTTGTCCGACACTTCGTCCGAACAAAACCTTGTCCGCTGTTACCGGCAGGTCACGTACTCGCACGCCGGTAGCATCGTAGATCGCATTGACCACTGCGGCTGCAGCCCCGACGATTCCGATCTCGCCGGCACCCCGCGATCCCATCGGGTTGACGTGTTCGTCGACCTCGTCGAGCCAAAAGGCTTCGATGTCTTGCACATCCGCGTTTGTGCTGATGTGGTAGTTCGCCAAGTCGTGAGTCATCACGTGGCCGAATCTGTTGTCCCGGAAGCTTTCCTCGTGCAACGCCATCGACAATCCCATTGTCATTCCGCCGATGAGTTGCGAGCGAAGCGTTTTCGCATTGATTGCACGTCCGATCGAGAACACACCGAGCATCCGGGGGATCCTGATCTCGCCGGTGTCGCGATGGACACGGGTCTCTACGAAGTGAGCACCGAACGAATGCATGGAGTAATCGTCCTCATCCGGATTCTTCGGCGTTTCAGTTGTCGTCTCCGCGCCGGCGGTGGGAGTTGAACCGTGTTCCGCGCGGAACTGGCGGGCAGCAGCAACGATGGTAGAGCCCCATGACGAGATGCCGGCGGATCCACCGGCAACTGTCGCGAAAGGAAGCTTGGTATCGCCGATTTCGAGCCGCACTTCCTCGATACGGCATCCGAGAGCATCGGCGGCGATCTGCGTCAGAGCTGTCCGGGTTCCCGTACCGATGTCGGCCGCGCCGATCTGGACGGTGTAGATTCGGTCGGTTCCGAAGACGATGCGCGCTTTCGAACCGGGGTTCGTCATTGCCGGATAGGTTGCCGCCGCCATGCCGGTGCCCACCATCCAGTCGCCGTCCAGGTTGCGTCCACCGCGTCGGCTCCGATTCTCCCAACCGAATCTTTTCGCACCGTCTCTCATGCATTCAATCAAATGTCTTCCCGACCATGGTTTTCCGCTCTCGGGGTCGACTTCGGGTTCGTTGCGGACGCGAAGTTCGATCGGGTCGAGGCCGAGGGCTACGGCAAGCTCGTCCATTGCTACCTCGGCTGCGTACATTCCCGGAGTCTCGCCCGGGGCGCGCATCCAGAACGGGACTGCAACATCGAGGGCCGCAACTCGGTGCGAGGTAGAGCGATTGGGAGTGGCGTACATGATCCTGGTGGCAACAGCAGTCTGTTCCGCGTATTCCTTGATCTTCGACGTTTGTTCGATGACGTCGTGGGTCATTGCCGTCAGACGGCCGTGGGTGTTTGCGCCGAGGCGAATGTGTTGGATTGTGGATGTGCGGTATCCGACGATCCCGAACATCTGCTGCCGCGTGAGCGCGAACTTGACCGGTCGCCCCGCCGTCCTACGGGCAGCGAGAATCGCTAATACGTTGTGCGCGTGTGGTGATCCCTTCGAACCGAAGCCTCCGCCGACGTGTGGCGCCACGACACGCATCTGATCGAGTTCGAGCCCGAACATCGGTGCCAGAGTCTCGCGAACGACGTGGACTCCTTGGGTGGAGTCGTACAGGGTGACGCTTGGACGTCCGTCCTGGGCGCCATCCTTCCAGATTGCGATGCAGGCGTGCGGTTCCATGGGATTGTTGTGTTCGAGTGGGGTGGTGTAGGTCTGGTCGATTGTCACTTCCGCATCCGTGAAGGCGGACTCGATATCGCCGGTAGTTGTGTCGGTCGGGAAGCCGTTGACATCCTCCGGGGCATAAAGGTCGTCGCGATCGGATCGCAACTCGGAGTCATGCGGGAGTTCGTCGTACTTGACTTGCACCAATCCCGCGGCATGACGGGCTGTCTCGGGTGTTTCGGCGATCACAGCACCGATGAATTGTCCCCGGAAGTGGACGGCTGGGTCCTGGAGCACGGACAGCTCTCGATCTTCGGTATCCGCCAAGTGTGGGGCATCGAAGACGGTGATCACGGCGATCACGCCCTGAAGCGCCTCTGCCAGTTCCGTTTTCATGCTGACGACGCGGCCACGCGCAACCGTCGCCTGTACGGCGTGCAGGTAGGTGGGATTCTCCACGGGATGCTCGAATGCGTAGAGCGCAGAGCCGGTGACCTTCGCGTATCCGTCGACGCGCTCGATCGGATTTCCCAGGTAGCTCGGTTCGATCATCTTCATTTCGCGGACCTTCCCGCGGTGAGTGACCGCAGAACCGAAACCATGACGCCGCGTGTCAAAGGAATCTTGAAAGCATTGCCCGACTGTGGTTTCGCGTCCGCTAGTTCTGCATCTGCCGCCCGTATGAAGACTTCCTCGGTCGGCGGAGATCCGAGCAGGACCTCCTCCGCCTTGTGGGCGCGCCAGGGACGGTGCGCCACGCCTCCGAGAGCGATTCGGGCTCCGGTGACAATATCGTTTTCGAGTTCGATCTCGGCGGCGGCCGAAACCAGAGCGAAAGCGAACGAGGCGCGATCACGTGTCTTGAGGTACGTCGACAGCGCCGCTGGGGCGGGCGCGGGCAGCTCGACTGCAACGATCAACTGGTTTGGGGTCAGGGCGGTGTCGCGCTCTGGTGAATCGCCAGGGAGACGGTAAAACTCCGTAATCGGAATGCGGTGCTCGCCGCCCTCGTCTCGGACGACGATCACGGCGTCCAGTGCAGCCAGTGCGACTGCCATGTCCGACGGGTGAACGGCAATGCATTGGTCGGAGGCCCCGAGGATTGCGTGGTAGCGCACATAACCTCCGATGGCAGAGCAACCCGATCCGGGTTCTCTCTTATTGCACGGAGTTGTCACGTCCTGAAAGTAGACACACCTGGTTGCCTGCATCAGGTTGCCGGCAGTGGTCGCCGCATTGCGTAACTGCCCTGATGCTCCGGACAAGAGGGCACGCGCAAGCACTGCGTATCGGCTACGGATCACGGGGTGGGCTGCGAGGTCGGAGTTTCGGACCGTAGCTCCGATGCGGACCCCTCCATCTGGACGTACTTCCACACTGGCGAGGGGCAACCGATTTACGTCGATCACCATCCGCGGCCGGACCACACCGAGTTTCATGCGGTCGACCAGATTCGTACCCCCGGCCAAAAAGGCGGCGTCGACATTTTCAGACATCAGAGTCAACGCGCCGTCCACGTCCTCGGCGCGTCGGTACTCGAATGGCATCATGACTGCGCCGCCTGGCGAATTGCTGCGACGATGTTGCCGTATGCAGCGCAGCGACAGAGATTCCCGCTCATGCGTTCTCGAATCTCGGCGTCGTCCAGATCCGGGTCAGCATCGAGGTCTTCGGTGACATGACTGGGGTGCCCGGCTTTCATCTCGTCCAGCATCCCCACTGCCGAGCACACCTGCCCCGGGGTGCAGTACCCGCACTGGAGCGCATCCTGGTCCAGAAACGCTTGTTGCACGGCATGCAGACCGTCGTGATCCGACAACCCGCTTGCCGTAGTGATCTGTGCGCCGTCCTGCGCCACAGCGAACGTCAAACACGTAACGGCACGGCGCCCATCGAGGAGAACCGTGCACGATCCGCACTGCCCGTGGTCACACCCCTTCTTCGGGGAAGTCACGCCGAGACGATCCCGCAGCGCGTCGAGCAGCGTGGTTCGAGTGTCGACCGTCAGGATGTGGCTGCTGCCGTCCACGGTCAACGTGATCTCGGCAACATTTCGCGAAGACTCCATGACGAGCACCTACCCCGCTCAGGATTGCTCAAACCGTTCGGCGCGTAGACGCCGGCATCCGATATGTCCGCGCATCGCCCCGCCTCGCCGACCGAAGCCGATGAATGCACCCACCGAACGAGAGAAACCTCGCCGACCGATCGGCGGTATGGCAGCATTCGCCACATGACTAGCGAACGGATCGAAATACAGCGCACCATCCGTGCCGACCCCGCATCGATCTTCGCGGTCCTCTGCGACCCTCAGGGGCACGTCGCCATCGACGGATCCGGAATGCTGATGGGCGCAGACGGCGAACTCGTGACCGCGACCGGCGACGAATTCGTCGTCCACATGGATCGCGAAGCCCTGGGTGACCTACCCATGGGACAGTACGACGTCACAGTGACGATCAAAACCTTTGTCCCCCAACGTGAAATAGCGTGGACCATCCTCGGAACTGTCCGGCCGCCGATCGGGCACGTCTACGGATATCGGATCGAGCCGGCCGCCGACGGCCGCAGTTCCCTCGTGACCTCGTACTACGACTGGTCTGATATCGGTCCCACCTGGCGGCAAGCAGGAATCTTTCCCGTCATCGCCGAAGGATCTCTCAAAGCCACGCTCGGCATCCTTGCACGTACCGTAGCCAGAGGTTATCCGCGCTGACCCGGTCCGAAAGCCGCGGTACGACCGACGACAACCCCTCGAACCGGTGACAACCCCTCGAAGTGGTCTGAGCGTTCATTCCGCTGGCCGCTGGAGTTCCTGCTCGCAGGCTCACCGCCCAATGAGTGCACCGAAGACCCCGCATCCGCTAGCTGCGGGAGCTACGGGAGCTACGGGAGCTACGGGAGCTACGGGAGTTGCGGGAGATTGTCCGCGTGCCGAACGGCAGGGAACACTGCTCCGGGATACTCGCCGATGAGGCCCAGAGAGCGGGTTGCCGTTTGTCGTGAGGTGCAGGTTGATCGGGTTCGCTGTAGAGCCGAGATAACAGTTGTTTGGCGAAGACCGATATGAGCGTGATCTCGAAGGCCACGAAGCGGCCTACCAGTGCTATTGCCGCCGGGCCGACACCCCTCACGGAGCGCGAGAAAGGTGTTCGTTCCGGGCGATACCTCGTCCACAGGCCGCAGGAACAACAGCCAGATGCCGGCCGGTGGATAACATGGCTCAGGACGCACTTTCGTGATCTTCGAGTCCAACGGCCATGCGTAGTTCCTTAAGGTCTTTGTCGAGTTCGGGGTGCTCTTTCGAGAGCTGCTTCATCAGGTCGGCGAGGCCGTCCGCGACGGCATTGAGTTTGTGCTGAACGGCATCGTCGGAGCGTTTCTGTGTGTTTTGGAGCAGCGCCACGAGGAGGAATGTGACGATGGTGGTGACGGTGTTGATGATCAGTTGCCAGGTGTCGATAGTGCCCAACAGAAAGAACGACGGAGCCCAGAGCACCACGACCACCACGAAAAACCATGCCTGTGAGGTGCGTGCACTGATATAGGTGGCGAACCGGTCGAAGACGGAAAGTTTCGTCGACACCTCAGAGGGAAATATCACCTCCGCCTTCGCCGGCGAGTTTTCGCTCGTTGCCCTCTCGTTCCCGGTACTCATCTGATTGCCCTCTCGCCGGAACATCTTCCAGTACCGCTCACTATCGCCCCAAGGCGATAGCCCCTTATGTCTACATCGCCGCCCCTCCGGTCCATCAACCCGGGGTGGCCCTGGCATCGTCAAATCTTAAGCTACAGAACGTAGTTCAAAAGATGGTCGCGGCGGATCGGACCGGCACCGATTATGCATGACAGCCCAGACATGCGACCGGGTACCAAGTCCATGCGCGACGGCGAGCCCACTAGCTTCGACGCGCAGCATCCGCGCTGTGCCTGCGCTCGGGGGTGATGCCCAGGCCGTTCGGCGGGCACACATCGCACCGCGGACGCATCTTGCTGCAGTAGCTTCACGTCGTCGAGGTCATTCAGTGCCGGCAGGTATCCGAAGTGATGCTTTCGAATATGTCCGATATAACTTCTGTATTGGGCCCAGGGCTGAGTGAAGAACGAAAAGGGACATGCCATGCCGGACGACATGAGCGTGGGGCCGACGACGAAATCCGGTGCACCGCAACGAGTAGGAGGGTTCCTCTATCGCCGCGCCGGCGATCGGTGGGAGTGGTCGGACGCCGTCGCTCGGATGCACGGCTACGAACCCGGCACCATCGCCCCGACGGAATTGCTTCTCTCCCACAAACATCCCGACGACCGACCTCATGTCGCCCAAACATTGGGGGCGATCCGCACCTCCGGGGGCTCGTTCAGCAGCCGGCACCGCATCGTCGACACGAAAGGAAGGACACACTCGGTGGTCGTGGTCGGAGACCGGCTCCTCGACGAGTCCGGCGAGATCATGGGCAACTCCGGCCTCAGGCCAAGGGCATACCGACGCTCGTCTACGCGATTCCGGCGGACCGGGTATTCGACGTCCTCACCTGGCATTCGCAGGAAACAAACGTGAAAGTTCTTGATATCGCGGAAAAGCTCCCCGCGTGAGTGGCGTCGGACTTCCACATCCCCGATGGCGTACGAACACACTTCGACCACGTCCTGCTGAGTCTCTGACAACAGCGTTAAGCCTCAATGTTTGGCCGCACTTCAGTTGGGTAGCTGTGTGCTGATCATCCTTCTCGAATGCGCCTACCCGGATCCCACCAATGGGGTCGGCTGCATCCGATCAAGTACAGGAGCAAATCTCACGTGACGTCCTTCGCACGAGCGATCGTTTCCCCGGTCGCCATTTCACCTTCGTTATCCGTCTCTGCATCACCGGATCAACTGCCGGTGCTGCGCTCACTGGTGCGAACCGTGGCCGCGCATTACGCGCTCTCGTTGGACGGGTTGTCCGACCTCGTTCTCGCCGCCGACGAAGCAGCGACCATCCTCATCGGTCACGCCCTCCCCTCCAGCACCCTGACGTGCACGTACGATGGAGATACCGACCCAGCCGCTGTGCAGGTGATCCTCACCGCGGAAACAACGAGTCAGATCACCACGAGCACTTCGTCCTTCGTATGGCACGTCCTCGAGACCCTCACCGACAAAGTGGTCCTCGAGGAACTCCCGCCGACCGCGCCCGAGGAGAAATGGTCTGTGGCAATCACACTGACCAAGGACTTGCAGGCAGGTTCTTGATCCCAACCCCTGAGGAGCGTAACGAGCACGCGCTGGTCACCAGCTGTTGGTGTGTCTCGTCGTGTAACCGACGACGCTTCCGATCACGAACCGCTTCGTGCCTGGGGTACGCGTCGTCGTACATCGCGGAAAATTTCTCGGTGAGAGGCATGCCACCCTACCCGTGCTCGACACCGCCAGGCACCGGACACGGCCTAGAAACGATCAGTTGCCCCGGCAACGGCCGGAGCTGAAATGCCTCCTACCATGCGCGACTACCCCGCGAGACGTTTCCAGTCGGTGACCGTATGCGTGCGGCATCGGCGCTGACCATGGAACTCACCGGCAGGCCGAGGGCGGTGCCTGAACGAGAACGAATAGTTCTACTCGACGTCATAGAAGCACTCGACGGAATCAAACCGATGGCGACTCGGAACCCTGCCGGAAAGCGTTATTCCATTGCGGTGACAGCCGAGAACACATCAGAGGTGCATGCCCGGAGTCAGGCGGTGGGCGGCGCTGCCCCCACTCCAGTAGGCCCGTTCTCGTTCTCTACCTGACGTTGTGCGCGTAGAACATCACGATGACTGCGCTGCGACAACCGTCCGATCGCCGCCGATCCGAGGAACAAGATCACCGCACCGAGGCCTTCGAAGAATGCCAACTGCTGCACTGCCCTCATCGCAGGTTCAATCGCCGACGGGGTCCCCGCCTCCCCGAGATGCAGCACCGGCGCCAGTGTCGGGCCAACGATGAACCATGCGCCCCCGGCGACCGCCAACCACGCCCCGAGGCCGGCGACAGCGCGATTCGCACTGAACAACAGCAAAATCCCGCCGATGACAGTGACCACCCCGGGGAGCACTTCGAGCCAACCTCGACCCGGGGTCCACGTCCATGCTTGATCCGGTACGAAAGAGAACGAGAAGTACGGTCCCACAAAGGGAATGAGCGCTCCCCAGAGTCCGAGCGCAATCAGCAAGATGCCGCTGACAGCGCCCCGGCTGCGCGGCACCCACATCCGGCCGGGCGGTCTCACATCGTGAACCGTTCCGGTCACAGGTTCCCGACCTTTGTCATCGTCGATGTGAGCGTCCTCGCGATCTTGTCGCGGTGCGTTCCGATCAAACATTGCCCACTCCTCAACCGTGACATGTCAGATGCGCAATGGCCGGTGGGTTCCGCGGTGACCGAGGGGCCGGCGCCGCAGCGTCAGTAGTAGTGCCGCCGACCACCGACAGCATGTCCGGCGGCGCCGAGCGCGAACAGAACGACCCCGATCACCACGAGAATGATGCCGATCGTCCACAGAATCGAGATGCCAGTCAAGAAGCCGACGATCAACAAAACAATTCCGAGAATGATCATGGACCCTCCTTCGACACGGATCACCCATCGAGGGCGACGTACCCACTGGTCACAGCCCTCAAACACTTGGAACGGACGGAGAGCAGGTACGGCCGTGTCAGATGCGATCGACTCCTCGACTGCTTTCGGGTGGTGACACAGAGTGCCTTGTTTTCCGGTTTGATCGTCCACCTCACGGGTAGCACCTGTACGAGACCGACGCCTCAGTCCCCAAGACGCAGTGGAAGGACGCACCAGTGCCTCGCCAAGACTCACAACCCCAACTCAAGGATCAGGACCTCTACGAAGAATTACGAAAGAAAGGGGATTCGAAGCAGAAGGCGGCACGGATTTCCAACGCGGCCGCCAATCGTGGGCGGTCGAGTGTGGGTAAATCCGGGGGCAAGTCTTCGCCGTACGAAGAATGGACGGTGGAAGAATTGAAGAAGCGTGCCAAAGAACTGGATCTTCACGGTTATTCGAAACTCAAGAAGAGCGAACTGATCGATACGCTCCGAAATCACTGAACCCCACTGTTGGCATGAGGTCCATGCATGTCCGGTTCGTGTGCACGCGTCAAACACTCACAATCAAGGGCCCGTAGTCGCGGACACCCCACAGCGTCCCCGTTCTCGCAGAAAGAACGGGGACTAAGCGGGCTACCGCATCACGGTCCGAGACGCAGAAATCATGCCAGTATGGCCACCGCGGCGATGACGAAAACGATGACAACCAACGCGACCGCGACCATCGCTGCGATCCCGGTTGCTGGAAAGCGTTTGACGGTCGCGGGTTCGGGTTCGGACAATCCCGACGTCTGGGGAGCATCGGGCGGGGTGCTCCCCGGCTTGACCCCGCCTCCGGGTTCCAGGTCAGGGGTATTGTCCGGATCTGGTTCGGGCGGTGTAGAAGTCACGATGTACCTCCCGGTCAACTTCCCTCGGAAGTCCTCGTCGATGCCTGGGACTGCCGAAGCGTGTCGGTCAGTGTCGCGCAGAACGCCGGTAAATCATCGGGGTTGCGGCTCGATATCAACGTATTCGGTCCTGAAGTACAGACCACGACTTCTTCGTCCACCCACGTGCCGCCCGCATTCGTGATATCGGTACGCAAACTAGGCCACGACGTCAGCGTGCGACCGGCCACCACGCCGGCTTCGACCAGCGTCCACGGACCGTGGCAGATCACTGCGACAGGCTTCCCTGCATCGAAGAAACTCCGGGCGAACGCCACCGCCCCTGGATTCACACGAAGAAAGTCAGGGTTGGCCACACCGCCAGGCAGTACGAGAGCGTCGTATTCCGACGACTTCGCCGACTCGACCACCGCATCCACGTCGAAGACGTCAGCTTTGTCGAGATGATTGAATGCCTGAATAGTTCCGGATTTTGTCGAAACAATCGACGGCTGAGCGTGTTCGGCAACCAACGCATCCCACGGGTCCGTCAACTCGATTTGTTCGACTCCCTCCGTCGCCACGAGGAATGCCACTTTCTTTCCTGCGAGTAGTCGACTCATGCTTGAACGTCCTCCCTCATCGTCGTCACAACCGTCGAGCGACTGCTCAGCTGGATGCGCCCTCGGTGTCGTCGAAGAACGACCATTCACCGTCATGGTGGACTTCCATGCGCCATCCCAGTTCCGAGTTGTCGGCGCGGGCATCGACGAACCAGGCATGCGCATCGCCGGCGCTGTCGATCTCGCGCGTCGCGGTGACGTCGCCTGCAGGACTGATCACTCTGTAAGTAGCCATTCGGGTCGGCTTCCCCAGCCGATGCTTCTTCAATCATCGACCGCGACGACGGCGTATCAACCCGTACCGTCACCATGGACGCTCAGGCGCTGACCCCGCGCGTCGTACGCCGACTGTACGGTTCACACACGAAGAGCGCGAGGCGATCAGAGAGGTCGCTGGTATGCGACCTGAGCCGACAGAAACAGATTTACGACCTGGGGATCCCCGCATCTCGCCGATACGCAAACCGTCGACGATCATCTCGAGCCGAAGAGCGAAGCCATCGGAAGTCCAGACACATCACCACACCCATGCCGATACTCAGCATCACAAGCAACAGAACAACATTCAGCACCGTACTTCCACCCTTCTGTCGGGCCGGCAGTCAGGCCGCCGTCACGCCGCGAAACGCAGCGGGCTTCCATTCGTGCCTGCGGAGGCCGTGGAATCCTTGGCACACGGCAAGTCTCCGACATCTCTTGCCACACGGCGGTCTTCGAAAGGTGCGATTCCCACGATCTCGCGCCACCACCTTTCGTGCTCTTCGGACTCCGTCCACGACGCGACATCCACCACAAGCCCTCCTTCACCGACCCCCGATTTGTTACCCAGCTCACGCACTGAGGAAACGTGACGTGGCAATGACCGTGCGCTCTGGGAGATCCGCGCGGTTGCAGGACGTCAACGAACTCGGCTGGGAAGAAGTTCAGTCGTCGGCGCCGAGGCCTTGGGGAACTGGACGATCGCATTCGTTCCGACGACGACCTGCCGGCACCGACGACGACCTGGTGGTGCCACTGACGGTGGGGTGTCAAGCACTCACACACTCGTCGAGCAATGTCGCAGCTAGCTCCTCGTTCATCCTGTGGCAGAACGGAGTTCGCGCAAGGCAATTTATGGAAGCCTTCTCCGCCGAACTCGATACCCTATGGCCGGCACCCGAGGAATATCTGCTCGAACAATCGATCTCCCCGCTCGACGACCAGCGCTGAACTCCGAGCACGTCCGTGGCTCGGTAACGAGGCGTCTGTTGCCGAGGAGCCTGCTTTGTCACCGAACCAACGGTTCTCGATTCGCTACGAACGGGCTGCCGGACGGGGATGGGAGTCGACGTCCGGCAGAACAACAGTCCCGAGCCAGCACAGACCGGGACGATTCTCACCCTGCACCCGATCGGCTGAAAGTACCAGCCCTCACCGGACTGAAATGCGACAGGGTCTGCTGCACGGATAGGTGACATCTGATCTGTGGTGCCGAGAGGTGCCGCTGGAAGGATGTGCACCATGCCGAAGCCCTATCCCCGAGAGTTCCGTGAGGACGTTGTTCGGGTTGCCCGCAGTCGCGAGCCCGGAATGCTGTTGAAGCAGATCGCCGCCGACTTCGGGATCAGTGAATCCTGCCTGACGGGTTGGCTGAAAGTGGCCGATATCGAGGACGGAATCAAATCAGGAACTACCGGTGAGGACGTGGTCGAGAACCGGGAACTGCGCAAGCGAATCCGGTTGCTCGAGCAGGAGAACGAAGTCTTGCGCCGTGCTGCCGCCTATCTTTCCCAGGCGAACCTGCCGGGAAAATGATGTACCCGCTCGTTCGTGAGCTGGCCGAGGACGGCATTCCCGTCACGGTGACGTGCCGGGTACTCGAGATCGCTCGCCAGCCCTACTACCGGTGGCTGGCTGACCCGGTGACCGATGCCGACCTCGCGGAGGCCTACCGGGCGAACGCTCTGTTCAGGGCCCATAAGGACGACCCGGAGTTCGGCTACCGGTTCCTGTTCTACGAGGCTCGCGACGTCGGCCAGGTGATGGCCGAGCGCACAGCGTGGCGGATCTGCTCGAACAACGGCTGGTGGAGTGTGTTCGGCAAGAAACGCGGAAAAGCCAAGCGCCCGGGGCCTGCGGTCCACGACGACCACGTCCAACGCAACTTCACCGCCGATGCTGCGAATCAGCTGTGGTTGGGCGACATCACAGAGCATTGGACGAGCGAAGGCAAGCTCTACATGTGCGCGTTCAAAGACGTATTCTCCAACCGGATCGTTGGCTACTCCATCAGCGATCGGATGAAGTCCCGGCTCGCGGTCGATGCGCTCGACAACGCCGTCGCCCGCCGAGATTTCGTCGCAGGCTGCGTGGTCCACACCGACAGAGGATCGCAATTTCAATCAAAAAAATTCGTCCGCGCTCTGAGCCGCCATCACATGGTCGGCTCGATGGGCCGCGTCGCTGCGGCCGGCGACAATGCCGCCATGGAGAGCTTCTTCTCTCTACTGCAAAAGAACGTCCTGGACCGCCGCCCCTGGCGCACCCGTGACGATCTCAGGATCGCGATCGTCACCTGGATCGAAAAGACCTACCACCGCCGACGCCGCCAAGTCGGACTCGGCCGATTGACCCCCATAGAATACGAGACCATCATGACCACACCAGCCACTCAGGCTGCGTGACTCAACCTGTCACCTGATCGTGCAGCAGACCCACCGCCGGGATTGCAGTCTCCGGCGTAGCTGTCGTCATCGGCGTCGCAGTCGAGGTCTCCGCCGAAGGATTCAGCAAAATCGTCGTCGAGTTCGTGAGTGAAGTCGTGAACCTCGTCGATCAGGTTCAGCAGATGCTGCGGAGCGAAGGGATCGGCGTCGAGCATCGTGGAGACCAGTAGGTGGTCGCCGCTGAAGGCGAAGCGGAGGCGCGGCCATTCCTGCGCGAGTTCGATGAGTCGAGTCGCAGCATGCGAGGGATTGCCGAGGCCGGTCAGAACCGAAGACCAAACGTTGATCTGGGGTCCGTCGTCGGCGACGGTCACGTAGACGACAAATCCGTGAACCGGCACGACAATGTCGCCGTCGTCATCGGTGGCAGGCTCACTGCCCAGCAGTTCGGCGAGGGTCTGGACGCACAGGTGAACCAACTCGTCGCGCTCGTCCGTCACCAAGGCAATTGCGCCGTTGATGTGGAGGGGCTGGTCGGCGGTCGTGTCTTGGTCGCTCATGGATCCTCATGTTCTGTGCCAGTCCGAGCAGGCGCTGGGCACTGTTTTCGTGCGGTAGCTGTCAGGTCTACGGTAATCGGCGCACACTATTGTCCGCGCAGTGGATGATCAAAGATGCCTGGGTAGGTCCGTGTTGATCTGGACTTGACAGCCGACCAGCGACAAGATGCGAGCCCCGACAAATCGGGCAACCTTGTGGCAGTGAGTATCTCGGCTGTCGGTAGGTAGATCTAGCCTCCATACATGACGGGTCAGCGAGTTCGGCGAGCTTCACATCTGCGTTTGGTACCTGCATATCAAGCGGCGCAAAGCCAGATGAAGGTCCTTACGCCGAGGCAGATGCGGAATCAGCGTCGACGGCCGGAGGTGGCGAACTTTGTCATGCGGATCGAACTCGATTGCATCACGCCGCCTATTTGGAGACGGTTTTCGGTCCCGTCGAATATCGAACTGGACCAACTTCATTCGATTGTGCAGGCGGTGATGGGGTGGGGAGATCAACACGCTCATCAGTGGGTGAGTGTCCATCATTCAACGGACAATGGCCCAGATCGGTATATCGCGCCAGAGGTGATCGAGCGCGACGGATACCAGCGCCGACGCCGCCAAGTCGGACTCGGCCGATTGACCCCCATAGAATACGAGACCATCATGACCACACCAGCCACTCAGGCTGCGTGACTCAACCTGTCACCTGATCGTGCAGCAGACCCACACGTGTGATGCAGTGCTCTCTCATTGGTTTCGGAAACCCAGACAGTTCCGGCCCCACAACGAGGGTGCGGTGTGTGTGTGCCGATCGTAGGGTGGCCCAGCGGCAGGTCGGAGGAGTCACACCTCACATCAACCGATCAGCACGACCCCGGACGCGGACCCTCGCACGCTCATTGCCCGGCATCGGCGAGGGCTTGTCATCATCTCTAGGTGATGCGCACACTCGCCAGCAGATCCTCTGCCACCGCCCGCAGTTTCGTGTTGGTGCCTTGGGATCTCTCGACCAGCATCGCGAACGCCGCATCCGCATCGACACCGTGGACCGCCATCAACACCCCCTTCGCCTGATCGATCACCGCCCGCGAATCGAGAGCACGCTCGAGCTGCAGAGCCAACTGCCGGGCACCCCGGTAACGTTCGGTACTGCCGATCGCATACCCAGCGGCAGTGGTGAACAAATTCATCAACGCCACCTCAGAACGAGCGAACCCGTCCGCACGGCTGCCGTACACATTGACCGCACCCGCACGCACCCCGGGCTCGAGCGCAGGCAACGGAATCGACAGGAAACTCTGCACCCCGAATCGCCGGGCCTCGGACGCCAGACCCGGCCACCGCTCACTGGCAGTCGTGCGGTCCGCCACCACGATCTGCTCGCTCTCCGCGGCCTCGATACACGGACCCGCCCACGACCGATACTGCAGCTCGTCCACCATGACGACCTCACGGGACGTGCGCGCCGCCGTCGACGCAGCACCCTCCTCATCGAGAACCGTCACCCCCGCCATGTCCGCATCCTCGATCAACTCCACCGCATGCTCACACAACCGCCGCAAATACTTCTCGATGTGACCGGCCGGATTCAACACCCGATACAGATCCTGCAACGCTTCGGCAGCCGCATCGAGCGGAGGAAACCACCCATCACCGACAGCAGCGCTTCGTACGACATCCATCCCACACCTCACACGCACTCCCACGAGACCGTGACGGCACACGACGAAAATGGGCAAAACCCCGATCTCCACTTGTCAACAACTCACGAATGCCCGAACCGATGTGATCGGTGGTTTGGCTGGTTCGCAGGGCCAGCGCCGAGGTGTGAGCGCCGACGCCAGCGAACCCGATGCGCATCCCGGCACTGCCCCTACCAGGATGCCCCATTTCGGGGCTGACCCACCCCCGGCGAGCGGACAGCCGGAAGGCAGGTCGTCTGCGCGGCGCCCCGAAATCCTTTTCGAGTGCTCCCGATACCGCAACCCAGAGGTATCCCACACACCACCAACGCAAACCCGCCCCGACCACAGACCTTCAACGGTATGGGGAAACGCCGCAACGCCACATCCATGCGGACCCACTACTGACCAGACGCACCTACGTAGCCAAGATCGCCGGTCTGCGCCTCCCCACACCTGTAGTGGCTACACGGAGTACAAACAGCTGTCGGCTTCACCCTCCTCGGACGGTTCTGCGGACGATTCTGCAATCACACGTCGACATCGAACGTCGCATCATCTTCCTCGACTCCGGACGGCTCCCCGTCCCTAAGTCCTCCTCCAGCCTCGCGGAACACCCTTCCAACAGCGAATTACATCGCGGTTCAGCGCTAAAGTCTCCGTGTCTCCGTTCCAACGAGACGGAGACGAACGCGTAGCCTTCATGATTAGGCTCACTGGCGGGTGCAGTCGGGGGACTGTAAGAACAACGGTGTAACTCTGAAAGGAGATACGCCACTATGACTGGAGATGCAGGACTGGTCTGCCCGTCCGCTCGACGAGGTGTACGCGGCGATCTTCATCGACGCGATAGTCGTCAAAGTCCGGGACGGGCAGGTCGCGAACCGGCCGATCTATGCCGCGATCGGCGTCAGTCTCGACGGACACCGTGATGTGCTCGGATTGTGGGCCGGCACCGGCGGCGAAGGCGCCAAATTCTGGATGTCCGTCTTGACCGACATTCGAAATCGGGGCACCCGGGACGTGTTCTTCCTGGTCTGCGACGGATTGAAAGGTCTACCGGAGGTCGTCGAGAACGTGTGGCCGGCCGCGACGGTCCAAACGTGTGTAATCCATTTGATCCGAAACACGTTTCGACTGTCGTCGCGGCAGCACTGGGATGCGCTCAAGCACGATCTCAAGCCGATCTACACCGCACCGACCGAGACGGCAGCGCGGGCAGCGTTCGACGATCTCGCAGACCGTTGGGGCAAGCAGTATCCGGCGATCATCCGATTGTGGAACAACGCCTGGCAGGAGTTCATCCCGTTCCTGGATTACGACACCGAGATACGGCGAGTGCTGTGCTCTACCAACGCGATTGAGTCCTTGAATGCCCGATACCGGCGGGCTGTCAAGGCTCGTGGCCATTTTCCCACCGAGGCTGCTGCGCTCAAGTGCCTCTATCTGGTGACGCGTTCACTGGACCCGACAGGCAAGGGCCAGGCACGATGGATAACGAGGTGGAAGCCTGCTCTGAACGCGTTTGCGATCACGTTCGCCGATCGTTGGCCGGGATCGGAAACTTACTGATGGAAATCCGCCGAAACACCGTTAGCGAGATAGACCCGGTGACAACCGTGCAGGTTCTAGAGTTCAGCGGGCAGTCGGGAGTTCGACGGCGCCGTTTTCGAGGAGAACGTGTGCGTCGATCATCTGACCGCCCCGTTCGACGTAACCCATCAGGTTCGCTCCGGACCCCCAGCCGAGCAGTCGCTGTACCTCTTCGGAAAGATCAAGCAGTTTTTCACGCGGGATTGACAGGTATTGGTTCTCTTCCTGACGTAAGCAGGCGAGGTCGAATGCCATCGTCAAGCCGGTCCGTGGCGCCTCGGACGAGTTGTTACCACCGCCGTGGTACGTAGAACCGGTCCAGATGAGGGCAGCACCGGCCCGCATTACGGTCGGCGCCGCTTCGGCTTGTTTCGGGCCTCGTTGGTCGTCCCACCGATGGCTTCCGGGTATGACGAGGGTGCCGCCGTTTTCTGCTGTGAAATCGCTGACCGCCACCATGATCTGCAGTCGGCCCTCGCGTCCGTAGTCGGGGTGGCGCCACAGAAAGCTCGTGTCGTCTCGATGGAGACGCTGGGCACCCTGCCCTGGGTGGATTTCGATTGCCTGAGTGACACCGATCTGGATATCAGGCGTGATTTCGATCTGGTCGTCTCCGACCCAGACGGACAGGGGCACCTGAAGGATCTTCTTGGCGGCCCCGTAGTAGAGCGGGTGGAGCGCGATCTCGGGCATGAGGTCGATCCGACCGAACAGCCCTCCTGCTCTTCGCGTTTGGGTTCCGGCGAAGAATTCGTCTTCTCCGTAGCCGGTGCTTTCAAGGACGGGGCCAAGTTGGGCGCGCAGCAGTTCGTGCCGTTCCTACAATTCGACAACGCCATCCGGCAGGTCATTTACACGACCAACGCCATCGAAAGTGTCAACGCTCGAATCCGCAGGGCTGTCAAGGCCCGTGGACACTTTCCGACCGAGGCCGCGGCCTTGAAATGCGTGTATCTGGCCATCATGAGCCTCGATCCCAAAGGCACCGCCCGCAGGCGCTGGTCCAACCGATGGAAGGCAGCACTGAATGCCTTCGAGATAACGTTCGACGGACGGCTGTCTGCCGGACGAAAGTAGTTAGAAACCAATCAATTACACCGTTTTCTGGACAGACCCTGCGTTTTGACCGTCGTCATACCGGACGGTGAAGAACGGGCGCCTAGGCGCGACTGACGTGGCGAAATTTCGTACCGAAACGTCCAATTTGGGTGTCCGTTGGATTTGTCCGTTATGGCATAGGCTCTAGTGGACAATTCGTGTTCGGCAGTGGGGGTGGCGTGAAAATCGGGTATGCGCGATGCAGTACGGTCCGGCAGGACACGGCGGTTCAGGTGGATCTTCTGGTGAAGGCCGGTGTGGATCGTGACATGGTCTATGTCGATCATGGTGTCAGTGGCCGGCAGGCTCGTCGGCCGGGTTTGGATAATGCGATCAACGCGGCTCGCGCCGGCGACGTGTTTTGTGTGACGAAGCTCGATCGGCTGTCTCGCTCGGCGAAGGATTTGCATGAGACGGTAGAGCGGATCGCGGAGAAGGGTGTGTCGCTGTCGATTGATGGTCAGGTGTACGACCCGGCTGATCCGATGGGGAAGATGTTCATTGGCATTCTTGCGTTGATGGCGGAGTTCGAGTCGGATCTGATTCGTTCCCGCACGCGTGATGCAGTTGCCGCCGCGACAGCTGCTGGGAAGATGAAAGGTAGGCCGCACAAACTCTCGCCCGAGGAGCGTGCGTACCTACTGCAAATTTATGAAACGGGCCAGTTCAAAATCGAAACACTATGTAAGAACACGGGTTTGAAGCGTTCGTCGTTGTATGCCAATATCCAGCTCGCGCGGATCGAGCGGGAAGCTAGCAGCGGGACCCCTCGGGTCGAGAACTGAGCTCGACAGCGGGATCCGGCCGCTAAGTCAATGGTGCAGATGCTGTCGGACTAGCTGTCCCTCAAGCAATTTCGCCCGGTTGATGTTGAGGTCGAGTCTTCTCGCGGAGTTGCTGGTGCGTTGGCTGCTCCGATGGTGTCGGCGCGTCTTATGTGGAGGCGTTACGTTTGACCCATCCACAGCAAGCCTTTGGCGACGAAACCCACGACAACGAAGACAAGCCAGAGAACCAGAAGAAAACCTATGAGACTCAACATCTCTACATCAGTACACCGGAACCAAGGGCGTCGCATCCCTAATTTCGGGCAATAGGACGTCAGTCCTCAGCAGGCGAAGAGTTGTTCCGGCGCAACGAGCGCCGGCACGCATCGGCTGTACGCAAGAGATACCGTTCGGCAGCGGTGTAGTCGGAGGCCACGCCTGAACCGCGACCACGGACGATCAGCTCCAGATAGCGTCGACGGTAGCGGTACGCATCAGGCTGAGCGAGAAGAAGTTCCGTGGCCGCGATGACCTCCGGACTCGGTGCAGCGTGTGCAAGCGCACTCCTGCTCGAGCATTCGTCGTCGACTCTCACGGCTCTCCGTTCTGCGCCCCATCGAGATAGAACCCGTCGGGTTTCGAGAGAGCGAAACACGGGTAGTGCGTGTACCTCGGCCCGGCAGAGGTCAGGTACAGCACAGGCGATCCACCGGCAACGACGTTTGGGGGATCGGCTACCGGTGGATCGCACAGATTCCTACCCTGCTTGTCGTCGAGGCAAACATGGCGCTCGTACAGGTTCATTGAAATCATGTCGGAGGGTTGAGGTTCCCGATCGATGGGAAGGCGTCCGGCATGCTCAACGACATTCCCCGCTCGCCACCTCACCGACACGGACCTGCCGCGCGGACCGCTGATGTCGTTCTCGATCTTCTCGGACAGACCGCTGTGGACGGGGCGGCGGTATCGGTGTTCTCCGGCACTGCCGGTGACCTTGTCTACGCCACCGACGACATCGCCGCGCAGGTCGACGAACTGCAATTCATCCTCGGCGAAGGCCCGACCGTGGAGTGCTTTCGCCGTCTACGTCCAGAAGTGCACCATCACGACGCGAGCGATCACGGTGCGGACGAATGGCCGACATTCGCCGCGGACGCTTACGCACTGGATGTCCGGAACGTCCATGCGTTCCCGCTAGTCATCGACTCGGTACCCCTCGGGGTTCTGACCGTCTACATCAAGAACCCTCGGTGCCTCACACCTGAGGAGGAGAGGATCTGCGTACGCTGCGCCCGGTCACTGGTCAGCTATGTGTTCACCGACCTTACGCGAACGCCGTATCTTGCTACCGGCCCCTACGGTTTCTCGCGAGCCGATGTGCATATTGCAAGTGGGATACTCGCTGCGCGCCACACCATGTCGATCGACCATGCATTACGTCGCCTGCAGTCGGACGCCCGCGCCCAGCATCGCCGCGTCACGGTGCTGGCACGTGAAGTCATCGCTCATCACACCGAGACGAATACGACATGACATGATCATCACCTTCGCCACCAAAAGCTACTATGTAGCTAACTCAAGGATGGGTGGTGGGCCATGATGGGGAGCGATCACGTGTTCGCCCGCCAGCTCAATGCGCTGGTCGCCCGCTCGGCCGTACAACCAACACCATGGTTGCGCAGGCACTGACCGATCAAGGTTGTCCGATTTCGGCTCCGTATCTTCCTCAACTTCGTAATGGTGTCCGACGGCGGCCAGCCCCGCGATACATCGAACGGATCGCCGAGTACTTCGCAGTGCCGCTCTCGTACTTCTACGACCTGCCCTACGAGCGCAGCGATGACAGCGGCGAGAATCGAGACCGCGAACGCATGGCGATATCGGAGATTGACGACGACGACGTTCGCCGCCTCCTTCTCCGCGCTCACGGTTTGAGCCCAGAGGCGATGGACCTTCTGTTGCAGTTCGCCGAACGGCTGAACGTACTCGGTTAGGGTCTACGTCCAGTTTCACGTTTAACAGGGGACTATGCGCGGCAGTGAGACCACGTCCGGTTGTCGCGCTTCTTTCGCAGCGAGGTTCTCGGTTATCTAGATTCCTGCTTGTCCGCTCAACGCTCGGATGATCTCAGCAGCCACTGTCGTGAGGCGAATGTTCTGTCGCTGCGATTGCGCGGCCAACATCTCGAATGCTTGGTCCTCGGTGATTGCATGCATGACCATCAACATTCCTTTGGCCTGTTCGATGTGTCCGCGCGATTTCATCGCCGCCCGCAGGCCTGCAATTTCGGTTTTCCATTCTTCTCCCCGCCTGGCCTTCCACACCGCACCCTCCACTGCGGCGATGAACACCTGCAGCAATACCTCGTCGATCTCGTCGAAGCCGTGATCGACGAAGCTGTACAGGCCCAGTACCCCGACGTGAACCTCGTCGATGAACAACGGGGCCGAGAGATAGCTGGCGACACCGACCTCGGAGACGCGCTGCGCGAAGTCCGGCCACTTACGAACCACGCTGTCATTGTCTGCACGCACGGGTTGGGCCGTTCGGGCAGATTCCACACCCGGACCCTCGTTTATCCGGTATTGCTCGTGTTCGATGTCGAAAACGCGGGCATCGGTACATGCCACTGTCTTAGGTTTCGTGCCGCGGTGAGGGACAAGAACGACGCCCGCCATGTCGGCGCTCGCGATTGTTGCCACCAGCTGCTGACAGAATGTTTGAATCAGTCTTTCGGATGCACTCGCGCTCACCTGCACACTGAATCTGTCCGGCGACTCGAAGATGTCGTCCGCGAGCGGCTGACCGGACGATGAGATACCGGATGTGTCAGCGGCAGCCTTTGCTGATGAATCGTCCATTTCGGTCCCATCCCGCAGCAGAACTGCGGGTGAGCGTCCTGCGCGTACTCGTCGTCGCGCGGCGCTTGTTTCACCGAGATGTCGATAATACTTCAATAGAAAACACGATTCGATGCTAGGTTCGCGCGGATGCGCGTTCTGGCTCGATGCATACCGAGCACGAGTACGCCCGATCGAGAGTTGGCCCGCCACTTGGATCCGTGGTCCAGGAGGCGGACCATGCGGGTCCGGTTGAGTGTGACCACGAGGCCGAAAAGCGCACGTAAAGTCGAGCCGTAGCACGCTGTGCGTTCGTGGTGGCCCACCGATTGGTGTTGTGAGCATCCGATCAGTGGGCCGTGCGTGCCAGCGAGGACCAACATGCTGACACGCAGTATCTGAGGCCCTGATCGGTGGTTCGTCGTCAGCCACCGATCAGGCGCGTACCCTCGTCGATAGGAGAGAGTGCAGTCTTGTCCGGCTCCGTTGCCCGAACTCACCGGTGTGCGCATGTGAGCGGGCAACGATTCTCGCCCCTTCTGCCCAATTCGCCGATCGATGAAACATGGCACCTTCGAGCGTCGATGCCGCGATCGAACCATCGCCTTATTTCCCTGCGGACTGTCCCGCGTTCTCCATCGCTACCGAAATTTCGGCAGAAACCTGGCGAAGGTGATCGAGCCATTGTGCATAGCACCAGTCCTCGGTTTCCGGTAACGCCGGCCCACCATAGTGATCGAGGACCTGACCCCGGCGGCGAGGTAATCGAGGGTCGCTGACACGCTCGATGAGTTCGGGAGCCTCCCAGCCACACGAACAGTGAGCCCGCCAGCCGATGGTCGCACTATCCGGAACATACGTACCGTCCGCGAGTCCTAGCCCACGGACACTGAACGAAACCGCCGCACGGTTTCCCGTCACGATTGTGACGGGAGAGCCTTCATGCACATCATCGGCACTCTGCCAACACATTCTGACCTCTATTTGTCACGAGAAACGTGAATTGTCTTGACATGACCCAGATGGCTTGCCATACGGAAGCTCCCACTCTGGCTTCGTCAATGCGACATAGGGCGGGACGAGGTTCTGACGTAGTGAAGGTGGACCGCCAGTAGGGCTGTTTTGATGCTCGATCTCACCACTTCCACCGGGATGTCGTCGGCCTGAGCGATCTGCCGAGATGTCATGGCACGGTAATAACTCCGGTAAAGATCCTTCCTCTCCCGATGTTGCACTGTCGGCCAGAACGACTCCAGCGTTATCTCATGTTCACGAGTTACATTCTCTCCCTGCCGACGCGACTCCTGCGCGTCGGCGAAGTCGTCAGCAATCGGCTGGATGCGTTCGTGCTGCTGAGACCGCATGTCTGCCACTGCCAGTCGATGAGCGATCCGAAGGACCCATGCCGTCGGCGAACCGCGTTCGGCTCGGTATCGGCTGGCAGTCCCCCAAACTTCGGCATAGGTTTGGCGTGTGATTTCCTCGCTACGTCGATGATCATCGATCATGTGGATGATCAGCCCGTAAACCCGGCCACAGGTGCGATCGTAGAACTCGGCGAACGCGTCTCGATTACCCGATGCCACCTCAAGCAGCACGCGCGCCAAGTTACTGTCCTGCCCGGCTCTTCCCATCGCATTCACCATGCCTGGTTGTCGAGCCTGCTGCCGGTCACCAGTACGGACTCGGCACTTCCGGGTTCCAGATCAAGAGTATTCTCCGGATCTGGTTCGGGCGGTGCAGAAGTCACGGTCTACCTGCCTCGTCAACTTCCCTCGAGAGTCCTCGACGACGCCTCGGACTGGCTGAGCGTGTCGGTCAGTTTCGCACAGAACACCGGCAAATCTTCGGGCTTGCGGCTCGATATCAACGTATTCGGGCCAGACGTACAGACTACGACTTTCTCGTCTACCCACGTGCCGCCGGCGTTCGTGATATCGGTACGCAAACTAGGCCACGACGTCAGCGTACGACCGGCCACCACGCCGGCTTCGACCAGCGTCCACGGTCCGTGGCAGATTACCGCGACGGGCTTCCCTGCATCGAAGAAACTCCGGACGAACGCCACCGCTTCTGGATTCACACGGAGGAAATCAGGGTTGGCCACGCCCCCGGGCAGGACGAGAGCGTCGTATTCGGACGACTTCGCCGACTCGACCACCGCGTCCACGTCGAAGACGTCAGCTTTGTCGAGATGGTTGAACGCCTGGATGGTGCCGGATTCTGTCGAAACAATCGACGGCTGAGCGTGTTCGGCAACCAATGCATCCCACGGGTCCGTCAACTCGATTTGTTCGACTCCCTCCGTCGCCACGAGGAATGCCACTTTCTTTCCTGCGAGTAGTCGACTCATGCTTGAACGTCCTCCCTCATCGTCGTCACAACCGTCGAGCGACTGCTCAGCTGGATGCGCCCTCGGTGTCGTCGAAGAACGACCATTCACCGTCATGGTGGACTTCCATTCGCCATCCCAGTTCCGAGTTGTCGGCGCGAGAATCCACGAACCAGGCATGCGCATCGCCGGCGCTGTCGATCTCGCGCGTCGCGGTGACGTCGCCTGCAGGACTGATCACTCTGTAAGTAGCCATTCCGCTCCCCTTCCCCAACCGACGTTTCTTCAATCATCGACCGCGACGCACAAGTGTTTTGTACCCGCCACTGTTTCGGGCGACCCACCCCAGGCGAATGAACAGCCGGAAGGCAGGTCGTATCGCGGCATCCCCGAAATCTGGCGGATCGTTTATTGCCGCACCACCGGAATCACCGGATCTATAAACGTGAAACCCACCATTGCCGCAACGGCGACGCCCACGTGAATTCTTGCGTTGATGGCGGAGTTCGAGTCAGATCTGATTCGTTCCCGTACTCGTGATGCTGTTGCCGCCGCGACAGCTGCTGGGAAGATGAAAGGGAGGCCGCACAAGCTCTCACCCGAGGAACGTGCGTATCTACTGCAAGTTTATGAGACGGGCCAGTTCAAGATCGAAAAGCTGTGTAAGAACACGGGTTTGAAGCGTTCGTCGTTGTATACCAATATCCAGCTTGCGCGGATCGAGCGGGAAGCTAGCGACCGGCCCCCTCGGATCGAGAACTGAACTCGAAAGTGGGATCCTGTCGCTAAGTCAATGGTGCAGATGTTGCCGGTCTAGTTGTCCCGCAATTAATTTAGACCGGTTGATGTTGAGTTCAGTGCCCATATTTTAGATCAGGCGGGCGTGAAGGCATTGCGCAACTGCGCTGTTACCACGTCTTCGAGGCAGGTTGCGAGATCGATGTCTTCTCGCAGGGTTGCTGATGCGTTGGCTGCTCCGACGGTGCCAGCGCACGGGTTCCATGCGAGTCGGTGTGCGGTGGGCGTGTCGGTAAGTTCGCCATCGGTGATGGCAGTTTCGACGATGTCGCTGATGGCGTCAACCCAGTGCGCGAAGGCGACCACGTCCCGACTGCGACCCCGGCACCCCGGGAAGAACCGCTCGGATGAGCTGAACACCCACGCCCCCATGTGCGGAGAACTGCTCTCGACAGTGAGGCGCCATTGACATGTTAAGGGGTGCCCCTTAATCTCTAGGTATGACCCAGACCACGTCTCGACAGGCGATGATCGAGGCCGCCGAACAGATCATCGCCGAACAGGGATTGCACGCACTGACGCTGACTGGCGTCCAGCTCGCGGCGAACCAATCCAACAAATCGGCAGCGAAGTACCACTTCGGCTCTCACGACGGTCTTATCGAGGCACTGGTCGAGGCCCGCATGTCTCCCGTCGACACCCGCCGACAGGAAATGCTCAACGAGATAACACGCTTGGGAGCCCCGCCGACCATCCGACAAGCCGTCGAGGCCCTCGTCCGGCCGCTCGCAGCGGAAACCCTCGGCCGACCCGGCAGCCGATATGGGCGCTTCCTCGTCCAAGCCCTGTTCAATCCGGCTCTCGCCGACCTGATCCGGAAGCACATGAGAGCGGAAAGCTACAACCACGTGCGGGACCTGCTGATCGAACTCTGTCCTGCCCCGCACCCGATCGCGCTCTGGCGCACCGACAGCATCGTCATGCACAACATGACGATGCTCGCCGCGCAGGAAGCGGCTGATCGCACCCCCGCAGAGAGCACGGCGATCGTCTCCGATCTCGTCGATACCTGCGTAGCCATGCTCGAGGCACCGATCTCGACGACTACCACCGAATCCTTAGGAGCGACCTCATGACATATGCACTTCCGGCGACTGCCGCACCCACTGCGACCGATCCTCTCGCTTACTTCGGGCCGATCATCGCGCCACGGACCGCAGCGAATATGGAAGTCCTTCCCTACGAACTATTCTCGCTGGAACCACAGACGCCGACCATCGGGGCCGAAATCTCCGGAATACGATTGGGCGGAGACCTGTCAGACGAGGTAATGGCCGAACTGCGCCGCGCACTGCTCGAATGGAAGGTCCTCTTCTTCCGGGACCAGAACATCGAACGCGCGGACCACCGTGCCTTTGCCGAAGCCTGGGGCGCCCTCGAACAGCACCCGTTCTACCGCTACACCCAACCAGGGCAAAGCGATGTCGACGTCGCCACCCTCGCCAAGGACGCAGCCGCCGTCGGCGCCGAAAACATCTGGCACAACGACGTCACGTGGCACGAATTCCCCTCGTTCGCAGCAGTTTTGCGTGCCGTCGAGATCCCCGCCGTCGGTGGCGACACACTCTGGGCCGACACCGGCGCGGCATACGACCTACTTCCCGACGACATCAAAGCCCGGATCGATCACCTCGAAGCCGAACACGACTGGATCAAATCGTTCGGCTCCGGGATGCCACAGGAAGCGATCGAGAAGCTCCGACCGAACTTCCCACCGGTACACCACCCCGTCGTGCGAGTGATCCCGGAGACCGGCCGGCGCGTTCTTTTCGTCAATGTCGCTTTTACGCAACGGATTCTGGGCGTATCGGAGGAAGAGTCGAACGAGTTGCTGCGCCTGCTGTACCGCCACCTGATGCGCCCCGAACTGCAGGTTCGTTTGCGTTGGAAGCCGAACACCATCGCTTTCTGGGACAACCGGACATGCCAGCACTACGCGTCGAGCGACTACTACCCGGCACGCCGTGTGATGGAGCGGATTTCGATCGTCGGCGACAAGCCTGTCGGCCTCTCCCGATAATCTGCAACAACAAGGAACGGCCACTTCACACAATATCGCGGCGAACCGAGGGCGAATCGTCGCCGCCCTCGGTTTCGTCATCGCACTCTCGAATTGCCCTCGGGCTTCGCAGGGTCATCTGTGATGTGCTCATGGACAAGACCTTTCATAAGCGATTTGGCCGCTCGACTACGTGGGAATCCCCACCCCAGGATTGATCTAGAAGAACTAATTCTGTTGCGCCAGTAACTTACTGATGAAATCAGCAACACTTCAAGAACCCGTCGGAAGCCACAGCTTCCGCGTCGAACATTTCACAACGGGGTCCAACGCCCCATCTCCGGACGCCTGATCGTCCAGTCATCTACAGGAGTGTCATCGTGACCGAAGTACCCACCTTGCCTGTCCACACCGATCTGCGGTCCGTACTCGAGACGCGCAGCAGCTGCCGAGGGTTCCGACCGGACCCCGTTCCGCGTGAGACGATCAAACAGGTCCTCGAGATGGCGCAGCGCACTCCCTCCTGGTGCAACACCCAGCCCTGGCAGGTTTCGATCACCGAAGGGGAAAGCACCGAGCGCTTCCGGAAGGGACTCGCCGAGTACGTTCGAACGTCCCCGCAGGAGCCCGACTTCCCTTTCCCCGCAGAGTACCGGGGTGCGTACGGCGCGCGCCGCAAGGAATGCGCAATGCAGTTGTATTCGAGCGTGGGCATCGCGGCCGGTGATCGCCAAGCCTCGTCCGAGCAGACCATGAAGAACTTCGATCTGTTCGACGCACCCCACGTCGCGATCATCACCACCGACGAGGCACTCGGAGTTTACGGCGCGATCGACTGCGGCTTGTACATCAACACATTTCTGCTCGCCGCGCACAGCCTCGGTGTCGCCGCTGTTCCGCAGGCCGCTCTCGCCGGGAGCGCGCCTTACCTTCGCACTTTCTTCGACCTTCCCTCCGACCGCAAGGTGGTGTGCTCGATCTCGTTCGGCTATGCAGACGAATCCCACCCCGCCAACGGCTTCCGCACCGATCGGGCGGACATCGGAACAGTCGTGGACTGGGTGTCCTGAGCTGACGGCCCGCCGCTGCCACGTCTTCGTTCCACTCGAGAAGGATCCCTCACATGTCGTTGAACCTTGCAGACCTCTTCGAAGCCGTTGTCGACAAACTTCCCGACCGCACCGCACTGGTCTGCGGCGATGAGCGTCGCACGTTCTCCCAGCTCGACCAACGGGCCAACCGACTCGCACACTACCTCGCCAAGCAAGGTGTCCAGGTGGGTGAGCACGTCGGCATCCACATGCGCAACAGCACCCAGTTCGTCGAGGCACTGCTGGCCTGCCTCAAGATTCGGGCGGTGCCGGTCAACATCAACTACCGGTACACCGAAGACGAGCTGACATACCTTTACAACAACTCTCAGATCGTCTCGTTGATCGTCGACAGCGAATTCGTTCCGATCATCGCCGGCACCCTCCCCGCCTGCCCTGGCATCAAGAACGTCCTGGTCTTCGGGTACGTGGATGACCCGACGTCGATACCCTTGCCTCTCAATGACTTCGACGACGCGATGCGGACCCACTCGACGGACCGGGACTTCGGCCCACGCAGCGATGACGACAGATTCGTCATCTACACCGGGGGCACAACCGGAATGCCGAAGGGAGTGGTGTGGCGACACGAGGACTTCTTCATGGCCGCACTCGCCGGTGGAAACCACGGAGGTGCCGCCTTCACCAACACCGCCGACCTCGCCGACGCTGTCGCAGCCAACTCCCACCCCATGGCGTTTCTGCTCCCGGCACCGCTCATGCACGGCGCCGCGGTCTACTCGGTGTTCAGCGGCTTCTTCAGCGGCGCAAAACAGGTTCTCATGCGCAGCTTCGAACCAGTCGAAGCGCTCCGTCTCATTCAGGACGAGCAACTGTCCTGCATCACGGTCGTCGGTGACGCGATGGCACGTCCGTTCACCGATGCGATAGCCCGCCACGGCTCCGACTACGACCTCACCTCGCTGACACTTGTCAGCTCCGGCGGGGCACTGTGGTCACGCAGCTCGAAGAACCAGCTTCTCGAACTGATGCCGAACCTGTTCTTGCGCGACGGATTCGGAGCATCGGAATCCGGGGTGGACGGCACACTCGAGATCGACGCGGACGGCAACATGCGCGTCGTGGGCAACCCCGACATGCTGGTCGTGGATGAAAAACTGCGTCCGATCGGGCCCGGCTCCGGCATGCTCGGATACATTGCCCGCGTCGGACACGTACCACTCGGGTACTTCAACGAGCCGGAGAAGACCGCAGAGACCTTCCCCGTGGTCGACGGGGTGCGGATGTCGATCCTCGGAGACATGGGCCGGGTCGAACCGGACGGCTCGATCGTGCTGCTCGGCCGCGGCTCGGTGTGCATCAACACCGGCGGCGAGAAGGTGTTCCCCGAAGAGGTCGAAGCTGCCGTCAAGAGTCATCACGCCGTGATGGATGCAGTCGTCGCCGGCACACCGAACGCCCGATTCGGCGAACAAGTCTCGGCTGTGGTGCAACTTCGCGAGGGCTTCGAAGATATCGACACCGATGAGATCGCCGAACATTGCCGGGCCTCGATCGCCGGGTACAAAATCCCGCGTTCGATCGTCGTCGTTCCCGCCATCGTGCGCTCTCCCGCCGGAAAGGCGGACTACCGCTGGGCTCGCGCTACCGTCGCTGAGGTGGTAGGCGCATGAGCGTAATCCAAGAACAGCACGGCAGGATCCTGATCATCCGCCTCGATCGGGAGAACAAACGCAACGCGATCGACCGCACCATGGCCGAGGGAATCGACGAAGCCCTCAACCGACTCGACGACGATCCGGCACTGTGGGCCGGAATCATCACGGGGACAACGACGATCTTCAGTGCAGGCACCGACCTGAGCGCGGGCGCCGACCTGAAAACCGAGCGCGGTGGCGAGTACGGGATCATCCGACGGGAGCGGAGCACCCCCCTGATCGCCGCCGTCGAGGGCCCGGCCCTCGGCGGAGGATTCGAAATCGCGCTCGCCTGCGATGCGCTCATAGCCTCCCGTACAGCGAGTTTCGGCCTCCCCGAGACCCGCCGCGGACTCGTCGCCACATCGGGCGCACTCTTCCGGGCCGCGCGGGCATTGCCACCGAACATCGCGCGAGAACTCCTCATCTCGGGCCGCACGCTGGACTCGGACCGGGCCTACCAACTCGGACTGGTCAACGAGGTGGCCCAGCCTGGATGCGCGCTCGAGCGGGCCATGGCGCTCGCCGAAGACATCTGTCTCTCGTCCCCGATGTCGGTAGGCGAGAGCCTGCGTGCGCTACGCACCCTGACCGCCGACGAGGACGCACTCGGATGGCAGGCCACCGAACGAGCGATCGAGGTCTTCCTCGCATCGGACGACATGAAGGAAGGCATCAGTGCTTTCTTCGAGAAGCGCCCGCCGCAGTGGCTCGGACACTGAGCCACTGGCACACGATGAGAGTCACGACGATGAGAGAACAGACGATGAACGAACTCGTATCGATCAATCCCGCCACGCTCGAAGAGATCGGGCGTATTCCGATCACGACCGAGGAGGAGCTGGATCAGGCCGTCCGGAACGCGGACTCAGCCTTCGCACAGTGGAAAACCGACCGCACATACCGGCAAGAGTTGCTGCACTCCTGCGCTCTCGAGCTGACACGCAGGAGCGCCGAGATCGTGCCCCTGCTGGTGAAGGAACAGGGCAAGACGGCCATCGAAGCCGGCGGCGAGATGTGGGTCAGCGCGAAAAACTTCACGCACGCGGCTCAGATCGAGTGGGCTGACGAGGAATTCGGACCCGACGTCGCGGGACGAACCGCCCGGATACAGCGGGTGCCACTCGGGGTTGTCGCCGCTATCGTGCCGTGGAATTTCCCGGTCTTTCTGATGGTCGCGAAGATCGCACCAGCGCTCGCCGCCGGTAACACCGTCGTCGTGAAGCCGGCCGAGTCCGTCTCCCTTGTGGTGGACAAGGTCGTCGAGGTCCTTGCCGCGATTCTGCCGGAGGGCGTGATTCAGGTCGTCCACGGCGGGCCGGCCATCGGTAAAGCACTCGTCGAACACCCGTTGATTCGCAAGGTCACCTTCACCGGATCCACCGGAGTCGGCAAGTTGATCATGAAACAAGCAGCCGAGGCCATCACACCGGTCACTCTCGAACTGGGTGGCAACGATCCGGCGATCGTGCTTGATGACGCCGATATCGCTTCCACTGCACAATTTCTCGTGAACTCGGCCTTCTTCAATGCCGGACAGATGTGCGTCGCACCCAAGCGTGCTTATGTACCGGAAGGCAAGGTGGACGAGTTTTGTCGGATCTTCTCCGAACTCATGGCCAGGCTCACCGTGGGTGACGGACTCGCACCCGGTACGAGGATGGGGCCTCTTCACAGCAAGGCGCAACTCGCCTTCGTGCAGGGACTGCTCGACAAGGCAGTGGCCGGTGGTGCCACGATCGTGGCCGGCGGAAAACCCGGCACCGACCTGCCGGGCTATTTCCTCGAACCGACATTGGTCCGCGGCGTCGACGATTCCGCCGAAATCGTGGCGTTGGAGCAGTTCGGTCCGGTCTTCCCCGTAGTCGCCTACAGCAGCCTGGACGAGGTGATCGCGACGGTCAATGCCCAGGAATTCGGGCTCGGAGCATCGGTATGGGGTGCTGACGAAGCTGCGGCGACCGCAGTCGCCGAGCGGATAGACGCCGGATCGGTGTGGGTCAACCAGCACAACGCGTTGGAGGTCGAGTTGCCGTTTGGCGGTACCAAGTCCAGCGGCTTCGGCAGAGAAGGCGGTCTCGCGGGCATCGAGGATTTCTTACAAACCCGCGTCATCAGCGTCAAGCATATTTCCTGAATCACAAAGCATTTGGGGTCGCTCTCACATCGAGCGGCCCCAATTTTGGAATCCGCTCATCCTTGGAATTGACATGTCTCTCCTCACCGACCGGGGTGCGGAAAGGTTCGATCAGCTGGAGTGGCTCACACCGGCACCAGTGCCTGGCAGACAAGCAGGATATTTGCGAATTGGGTCGGCATGAGCAGTGACTCACGATCTTTAGCGGCTCCCGGATAATGAGAGAATGCGCAGTCGCTCATTTTGACAGACCCGTGAGCATACGGACTGCCACCTCGGCGACGCGCTCGTCGAGCTGTTCTACCGGAATACCTGTCTCGCGACTCATCTGCTCACGAAAGATGGTGTAGCCGTAGTTCATTGCGGCAGTCATGACATGGGCTGCGACCGGATCAAGATCGGGGTGCAGATCCCCCTCTTTCTGATCGCGCTCGAGATCGGCCTTGCTGCGATCCAGCTGAGGGAACAGCCGTACATCAGGATCTCCGTCGAGCACGAGAAGCGCGGTAAGCTGCAAAGCTTCTTGTGCACGGATCGTCTCTTCCAGCACACGCGCGCGCCTCTGTGTGAACGGTAGCGCGCGGTCGGCCTGGAAAATCGCGGCTTCTCCCCAGCTGTGCTGGGCAATTGCAGCACGAAGTAGACCTCTTCTCGAACCGAAATACTGGTAGACCTGGCCGCGATTGACACCGGCCTCGTCCGCCACCTCCCGGAGGTTGATGCCCGCCAGCACACCGTCGCGCTCGAGCAGTCGTGTCACCGCATCGAGCATCCGTTGTTCAGTTGCCTTCCGGTCGCGAGACCTGCGCGAGCCACGGTTGTCCTCAGACTTCGGTAATTCGGTCATCGCCCCTCCTCTGGATCGAAACAACGCTAACAGTTCGCGAGCCTGGTCTTGACCCCTGAACCGAGTGGTCGAAAATCCTTGTGATGGAACCCCATTGCTGCTAGCGTTTCGTTAGTAACATTATGCTAGTTCACAGGCTGGAGGATCCATGCGCGTGTTCTTGCCGCTTCGACGAAGCGGTGCTCGATCCACTCGATTGATGATCGGCATCGCCCTGCTGACGATGACACTCTTGGCCTCGTGCGACTCCAGCGGCGCGGATCTGACGGAAACGCCTACGGGAGCTGTCGATAATGGGATCGTCGGCGGGCAGCAAACATCCACCGAACCCACCGGCGGCGGCACCGTGACGATGGCCGCCTATTCCAATGTCACCAACCTCGACCCGGCTAAGACCCCGGCGCTGGGCGCGACCGGTGGCAATGAAATGGCGGCTATCTACGACGTTCTGATGCGCTATGAGCCCACTTCCGGCACGTTCGTCCCACACTTGGCCGAGTCTTTGACTGTGTCATCGGATGGGTTGCAGTGGGTCCTGCAACTACGCGATGGGGTTACGTTCAGCGACGGAAATGATGTGACTGCAGCCGCGGTGATGTGGAGCATCGACCGATACACCAACGCAAACGGCCCCGGAAGCCAACTATGGAAGTCGAATGTCGCGTCCGCGGAAACCTCGGGACCTCGCTCGATCACGTTCACGCTGAAACAGCCATGGACAGAGTTTCCCGCAACGCTCGCCAGCGGTTACGGCATGGTCGTCTCCGCGAGCTCTGTCGCGGGTGAGCAATTCACTCCCATCGGAGCTGGACCCTTCACAATTGACCAATTCAGGCCAAATGAGGAACTCCGACTCAAGGCAAGACCGGACTATTGGGGCGGAAAGCCATATCTGGATGCTCTGCGCTTCGTCGGGTTGACCGGAGATACGGAAAAGATTGAGGCTCTCAATGTGAACGATGTCCAAGTTGGATTCATCCGTTCCTCTGAGGCGGTACAGCGCGCCCGGACGGAGGGTTATCCCGGATATATCGAGACGGTGCCCCTCGCCAGCGTCGTCATGATCAACAACCGTCCAGGTCGCCCCGGTGCCGATGTTCGCGTGCGTCAAGCCATTGCTCACGCCGTCAATTTGGACACTTTCAACGAACGCGTTGACAAAGGCGCTGGCCTGCCCGGATCCTCGATCTTCCCCAAGTGGTCCCCGCTGCACGGTGAAGTCAGCGGACTGGATTACAACCCAGAGGCTGCGAAACGACTCCTCGACGAGGCAAAGAGCGACGGATACGACGGACACTTATCGTTTCTGGGCATCGCCGCAGCGAAATCGCAGACCACTGCACTCGCGGTGCAGTCCATGCTCCAAGCGGTGGGCTTCACAGTCACACTGGAGCTGGAGAACAGCGCCGGCGATGTAACCAAAAGACTCAACGTCGCGCACGACTACGACATCAGCTATTCCGGCATCAGCTTGCCCGCTGCCGCACCCGTCAACAAACTGACATCAGCACTGAATAGTACGTCCAACAATAACTACCTGGGATATTCGAACCCACGCATGGACGCCTTGCTCTCTCAACTTCAGACAACAGATGCAGACTCGGATGCACGTCGAGAATTGCTCGAAGAACTTCAGGGCCTGGTGAACGAGACCGTGCCGTTCGTCACACTCGGCGCGGCGCCGACTTTCACTCTGTGGGCGGCCGGCGTTCACGGTATCGAACCAAGCATGGACTCCATCATGCTTTTTGGAAAGGCTTGGCTCAGTGCCTGATTCAGAGCTCCACACCACGGGACGTCCCGAAGTCCTGGACGCGATTCTGCAGGACCGACGAAGCTGCCGCGCCTTTCGCCCGGAGACAGTTCCCACCGATATCGTCGAGCGAATTCTCGAGATGGCACAGAAGTCGCCATCCTGGTGCAACACCCAACCTTGGCACGCCACCATCACAAGCAAAGACGCTACCGAGCGTTTTCGGCGCGGCTTAGTCCAACACGTGCGTAGTGGACCACATCAACCGGACTTTCCGTTCCCACATGCATACGAAGGTGAGTATCGCGCCCGGCGACGACACTGTGCGGCCCAGCTCTACGGCGCTCTGGGCATCGAGCCAGGTGACCGTGTCGCGTCAGTAGGACAAGCGATGAAGAACTTCGAATTTTTCGGAGCCCCTCACGTCGCAGTGATAACCACTGAGGACGCCCTCGGTGTGTACGGCGCGGTGGACTGCGGACTCTATGTCGGGACATTCCTGCTCGCAGCGGAGAGCCTCGGTGTCGCCTGCATTCCTCAGGCAGCGCTGGCCGGCTACGCCGAGTTCATCCGCGAATTCTTGGGACTGGACAACAACCGCAAGATCGTCTGGGCAATCTCGTTCGGCTACGCCGACGAAGAACATCCCGCCAATGGCTTTCAGACGACTCGAGAACCGGTTGCGAACGCAGCTTCGTGGGCGCATTAACTCGGCCCCACCCGCCGAGCCGAGAGCCCATCCGAGACACCTGACGACAAAATCCCACTCACGGCACGACATCGAAGGACGCTGAAGAACATGGCTGAACTACCCCTTCAAGGCATCCGGGTCCTGGACATCTCCTCGGTTATCGCGGCACCCGTCGCCACTACATTCCTTGCCGACTTCGGCGCCGAGGTCGTCAAGGTCGAGGAACCGACCGCGGGCGACTTCCTCCGTGGAAATTCCGGCACCCCGGGAAAGCGCTCACTGCAGTGGGCGCAGGAGGGGCGAAACAAAAAGTCCGTCACCCTCGATCTGAGACAGGCCCGAGGGCAGCAAATTTTGCGTGAACTCATCCCCCATTTCGACGTGGTCGTCAGCAACCACCGCCTGCCCACGCTCGAAAAATGGGGACTGTCCCCCGAGTCGATGCAAGCAGTCAATCCGCACGGCGTCTTCGTCTTCGTCACCGGCTACGGTCTGAGCGGACCTTATCGAGATCGGGGTGCATTCGACAGGATCGCCAGCGCATTCTCCGGGCTCACCTATGTGAGCGGTGAACCCGACCGCCCGCCGGTGCGAACAGGATTCGCGATGATCGACTATATGGCCGCCTACCTGACAGCCTTTGCCACAGTGACTGCCCTGTACCACCGAGACGCCAACGGTGGACGGGGGCAAATCATCGACTCCTCACTCTACGAGGCAGGGTTCCGGGCCAGTGAGGATGCGCTGCTGTCCTACTCCTCGAATGGCATGATCCGGGAGCGAAGCGGTAACCGTAATCCGGCATTGGTTCCGGCGAGTGACTTCGATACTGCAGACGGCCGCCGGATTGCTGTGCACGCGGGAACCGATCCGCTGTTCCGCCGCCTCGCACAGGTCTTGGGCCGACCCGATCTTGCCGACGACCCGCGCTTCGCTACGCGCGCCGCGCGCGCGGAGAACCCCGAATACCTCTACAAGATCATCGGCGAGTGGGCAGCAGAGAAGAATGCCGATGAAGCAACCGAGATCCTCAGTGCGGTAGGCATTCCTGCATCTCCCCTCATGAACGTCGCCGACATCGCCAGCAACCCCCACTACCGCGAGCGGGGCACCATCGTCGATGTCGAGGATCCAGATTTCGGCGAAATTTCGATGGTTGCACCGCTACCGCACTTCAGCGAGACGCCGGGTCGCATCGAAACGCTCGGATGCGCATTGGGCGCCCACACGGACGAAATCTACCGAACCCTGCTCGGATTCGATGACGAGGACCTCGCCGAGCTACGGTCCGCGAAGGTGATCTGATGCCGATCGACGTCGCAGCCGCACTTTCGGCGAAACCTACCGTGCAGCGCCTGCAATGGACCGAACGGGATGTTTTGCTGTACCACCTGAGCATAGGCGCAGGATCTGATCCAACCGACCTCACCGAACAACGCTGGGTCTACGAGCGAAACCTGCAGGTACTTCCCACGTTCGCAATGGTTGCAGGAAAAGGGGTCTCGGCGCCGAGCACTCCGAATACGACGGCGCTACCAGGAATCGACGTGGCGCCCGCGAAACTCCTGCATGCAGGCCAGAAATTGGTTATTCACCGTCCAGTCGCTCCCGGAGACTCCGCCATGATTACAACGCGCATGATAAACGTGTCGGATCGAGGAAACGCCGCCGTCATCGAAATGGAATCCCTCGCAATGACAGCGAGCGGAGAGCCCTACTGGACCAGTAAAACAAGCATATGGGCCAAAGACGAAGGCGGGCAGGTCAAGAAGACCCCGTCGACCGAAACGCCAACAGTATTGCCCGACCGCGCACCAGATATGGTCATCCATCGAACAACCCGTCCGGATCAAGCCCTGCTGTACCGACTGAATGGTGGGAGGAATCCACTACATGTGGATCCAGTCTTCGCTCGGCAGGCAGGATTCGAGCGGCCCACCCTGCACGGATTGGCGACATACGGGATTGTCTGCAAAGCACTGGTGGATGAGATGCTAGGTGGGAATACCGCACGGGTAGGCAGTTTCAATGCTCGTTTCTCCAGCTATGTGTTGCCCGGTCACAGCCTACGAATCTCGGTCTGGAACGAGGGCTCTACGCTTTGGTTCTTCGCCACCTGCCCGGAGCGCGGCGATGTACCTGTACTGACACACGGCCGCATGATGCTCAGCTAGCGACACGAGTCCAGCTCCGCATTTCCAACAGAACTGTAAGGTTAAATGTGCTGTTCTTGGGAATCACTGATCCAACCGGTGTTTCGTCGCCAATGGTCACAAGACCGGGAAATCAAATGCTGCAACAAAATCCACTTAAGCGATCTGCCGGAATCCAGTGAGCAGGCAAACGAAAAGCAACGGCCCGGTATCCTTGTAGTAACTCCCAGCGAATACTGCTTACACGATCGATACTGACGTGGGTGGCCATTCTTTTCCGGTGATACACTCGGTGCAGTCGAGGACTCCGACGAGGACTCAGTCAGGTTGCGCGTGAGGTGATTCCGGCGTGGGTGCAATCTCTATGGTGGGCACTGCGGTAGACTTGAGAGTTAATCCGCGGGTGATGTCTTCGGCGTTTTTCATAGGTTAATTGCAATCCAATTAACCTGTTTCCAATGTTTCAGCTGGTTAATACGAACCTATTAACATGATCCGGATCACTGGGCTTTAGGCGTTCTCTCCCCTTCTCGGACCGACTTCCGATAGTGGTTCCGTCCGGTTCGTCGCCTCGTCCGTGGTGTTCGATGAGCGATTGTGCTCCGTCGGCGGCCTGTGAGCGTGAGGAGTGTGGTG
Source organism: Rhodococcus sp. YH3-3 (assembly GCF_001653035.1). Taxonomy (NCBI): domain Bacteria; kingdom Bacillati; phylum Actinomycetota; class Actinomycetes; order Mycobacteriales; family Nocardiaceae; genus Rhodococcus; species Rhodococcus sp. YH3-3. Next base: position 48,780 of record NZ_BCWH01000001.1, read on the forward strand.
AGGGCGTCGGCTTCGCTGCACGCGAGGCACTGTCCGAGAGCCCTGTGGGTATCGTTATGGCTGAACACTTCTGAGAATCATCCGAGGGAGTCGACGAGTGCCGTGGTGTGCGACCAGATGGCTGCCCCATCGGATACCGGTTGGCGAGTTCGTGCGCTCTGCGGTCGATCTTCGACGGAACGGCCCCGCATCTGAGCCAGTGGCCGTACGGCGAAGGAATCGGTTGGGCGTTCAACGTCTACATCATCGTGCTCTGTCTCAACACCGGAAAACCCATCGTCAGAAGCTGTCAGCAAACTGCATCGTGCACCTTATTTCCCCGTCGTTGTGGCAGGACCCCATTTGGTGAGCCACTCGCTATCAGAGAATCAATGCGTGTGAATACAGCTGGCAGCGTACTCATTTGGAGTTCGATACGCCAGCGATGAATGACGGTGCCGGTTGTTGTAGTCCTCCTTCCAGTCCTCGATGACCACCCGAGCTTCGAGGAGGCTGTGGAATTCGTTCATGTTCAGGCATTCGTCACGGACACGGTTGTTGAAGGACTCGATGTAGCCGTTTTTCCACGGCTGACCAGGTGGAACGTAGCCGATACCGACCTGATCCTCGCAGAACGTCCTCAGCGCCTCGGAGATGAACTCGGGCCCGTTGTCGCACCGCAGGACCTGCGGTGGGCCGCCCCAGAGCGCGAACGCCTTCTTCAACGCTGCGACGAGGTCCTCTGCCGGGATGGATCGCTCGACAATGTTCAGTACGGACTGGCGGGTGTGTTCGTCGACCATCGACGCGATCTTGAACTTCCGGCCCTCGGTGGTCGAGTCGAACTGAAAGTCGATCGCCCACACAACCTTCGGTGCATCTGCCTCGGTGATCGGAGTAGTCGAGGCGCCGGCCCGTTTACGTATCTTCGGACGTTCACCCGCAGTCCTTCCTCGCGCCAGAGTCGCTGAACCTTCTTCTTGTTAATCACCCAGCCCGCGGCACGCAAGTCCGCCCATGCCCGCCGGAACCCTTTTCGCTGGTTGACTTTGGCCCAGTCCCGCAACCACTTCCGCAGATCGGCATCCGGATCGTCCGGGGTGTTTCTCGCAGGCTCTTTCCGTTGGGTCGATCGCGGTTGCCCGACGATTCTGCAGGCGAAACGCTGCGAGAGCCCCATTGTTTCCTGGAGCATCATCACGGCGTTTCGTTTGGCGGTCGGGCTCAGAATTTTCCCCGAGCAATCTCCTTGAGGGCAGCCTTTTCGAGCTCGGCTTCGGCGAGGAGCTTCTTGAGCAGGGCGTTCTCGTTCTTGAGTTCCTTGAACTCTTTGGCGTCGTCGGCTTTCATACCGCCGTACTGCTTGCGCCAGTTGTAGAGCGTCGGCACCGAGACGTCGAGTTGTCGGGCGATTTCCTCGACGTCGGCGCCTGTGGCGGCGAGTTCGTCGCCGTGGCGCAGTTTGCGGATGATCTGTTCGGGTGTGTGCCGTTTGCGTCCAGCCATGAGATGAAGCCTTTCATGCCCTTGATCAGGGCGGAAGGATTCTCATAACTTGCGGGTCACTTCACGGGGGTCATGCCAGTTGGTTACGGGTTCACCGCAATTACCGTGTGGGGATGAACGGTGATGTTGATCCATCCGGGCTGACTTGCGGAAATCAAGCGGGACGAGTCTCCCGACTGGGTGATGTATCGATAGTTCATCGCCTGTTCGAAGAGGGAGTTGGCGAATCTGGCTTTCCTTTTGATGCGCGTGACGATGGTCTCGGGATCTGTACCCGCCGTAACTTCTTCGGTGGCCTGTCGGAATATCTCGGTGAGGGCTGGTAGATGCTTGATCTCGGAGAAGGTCAAGTAGATGGGTAGCCCAGGTAGGGGTTCTGTGAGGTGTACTCGCGTGTCGGTCAAGCGCAGATCCTCCAATGATGTCCTGGCAGTCAGTCTTTCAAGTAGAGACGGCTGGCTTCGTCAAGGACGCGCCTGTAGGCGGCGTCGGTTGCCTTGAGCGCGGTGTCAACGAGGTCGAGCTCGCGGAGTACGGCTTCGTAAGTCTCGGGCCCTGTGGTGGCGTCGCCGAGGGTGTCCGCTTCGAGGGTTTCAGGGTCGTACAGCTTGTAATCGGCGGCGCTGGCGGCGACTCGGTGAAGCAGATCGTTGATTACTCCGAGTTGGCCGTGCAGTTGCAGATAGAGGTCGCTGGGTGCAATGCGGTCAGGCATGAAGTCTCCCTAGTGTTTCTCTGTTTTCGGTGTTCAGGGGAAGGCAGATATTGGCGTCAGTGTGTGGCGGACAGGTGGATGGTGAGCACGTCATCGATGCGGGTTGTGAGGTCGACGTTTTCGTGCAGGATCGCTGATGCGTTGACGGCTCCGAGGGTGCCGGCGCACAGGTTCCATGCGAGTCGGTGTGTCGTGAGCGTGTTGGTGAGTTCGCCGTCGGTGATGGCGGTGTCGATGATGTCATTGACGGCGTCGACCCAGTGCGCGAACCCGGCCGCGTTGTCGATGGTGGGTTCGAGGGTGAGTTTCATTCCGGCCCGCACGTTGGTGTCCTCGGCAATCCGACGAGCGAGGGACGTGAAGATCGCTGCCAGCTTCTCCCCTGCCGTGCTGCTCGAACCGGATGTCAGTGCTTCGCTGATGGTTTCGTCGAGGGTGCGGTTCCAGTCCGAGATGAGGTGTTCTGCGATCGCTTCTTTGGATGGGAAGTGTTAGTACATCGCGCCTTTGGCGAATTTTCCGGTAGCGCTGATGGTGTTGATGCTGGTGTGGCCGTAGCCGTCGGTGTCGAAATGCCGGGCTGCGACGGCGATGATCGCTTCCCGTGTTCGCACTGCACGGTCCTGCATTGCCGAGTTCTTACTGCCGGGGACGCGACCGATCCGGCGGCTTGTCGTGGTGGCAGCATTTTTCGGGACGTTCGCCGATTCGACGGGGCTGTTCACAGGGATGCTCCTTCGACCATGCGGACGGCGGCCGGGTCCGTTCCACGCCACATCAGCAGTAGATCATCGACCCGCCTGCTGATGGTGTGGTTCTCGTCGAGGCTAGCGGCAACCTGCACAGCGCCAACGAAACCGGCGCAGAGAGTATCGGCAAAGCGCGACAGGGCGGAGTCGAGGGCGCGGGAACGACTCGCGTCGACGACGATCGGTTCGATCGCAGCGGTCCACGCTTCGTAGGTGGTGCGGGCGCCGCTGAGCGACTTGTCGATGGACAGGATGAGGCCGGCGCGGATGATCGCCTCGTTTTGGGTGCGGCGGGCGAGTTCGCGGTAGATCATCAGTACTTGCCGGTCGGCGGGTTGACCGGTTGCGATCTTGCTCTCAATACGTCAACGCATCACTGCTGGTGACATGATGCGTGATCGTGGAGGCATGGATGGGCAACAGGGCGCTCGGGTTCACTGTGGATCAAGAGAACACGATCTGGGAGATGTGGCGTCGCGGTGATTCGCTGAGTGCGACCGGGCGGGTCCTCGGGGAGAGTGTCCCTCAGATCGGCCGGTTCCTGCGTAAATCCGGCGGTATCCGGCCGCTCCCACGTCGTCGGCGAGCATCTCATCTCACGGCCGGGGAGCGTGAAGAGATTTCCCGTGGGATCGCCGCCGGTGACAGTGCTCGGACGATCGCCGACAAACTCGGAAGATCCCCGTCCACGATCGCTCGGGAGATCGCCCGCAACGGCGGCCGCGAACACTATCGGGCGACCCCGGCGGATGCCGCAGCGTATGTCCGCGCGCGCCGCCCTCAAATCTCGACTCTCTCTACCAGGCATTTTCTGCGGGAGGTTGTCACAGGGAAGCTGAGTGAGCAGTGGTCACCGCAGCAGATCTCCGCCTGGCTCCGGCGCGAGTATCCGTCCGATCCGCAGATGTGGGTTTCGCACGAGACGATTTACCGTTGCCTGTACATACCGTCGCGGCAAGTATTCGACGACACAAAATTTCACGAACTGCGTACCGATCGGCGGATCCGCCGGCCTCGTGGGAAGAAACGCTCCCACGGGCGCGGGCAGATACGGAACAGGGTCCCCATCGATCACCGCAGCCCAGCAGCGGATGCTCGTAGCGAGCCCGGACATCTGGAAGGTGATCTCGTGTTCGGCACCCGCCCGTCGGCGGTCGCGACGCTGGTGGATCGGCAATCACGCGCCGTGCATGTGGTCGCACTGCCGGACGGGTACCGGGCCGAGACGGTTGCGGACGCCTTGATTGCCTATCTGGGCCGGTTGCCTGCGCATCTGCGTCGGTCGTTGACGTGGGATCGGGGACAGGAAATGGCCGCGCACGAGCGCATCACCGCAGCACTCGACCTGCCCGTCTACTTTTGCGCCCCGCATCATCCGTGGCAACGAGGGACGAACGAAAATACGAACGGGCTCCTGCGCCAGTACCTGCGCAAGAACGCTGACCTGCGCACTTTCAGCCAGGAGGGCCTGAATTCGATCGCGGTAAGACTCAACGATCGGCCTCGTCGGGTGCTCGACTGGGACAGTCCACGCCAACGAGAAGACCAGGTGCTCGGTTCCTCCGCAGTTGGATAGCAAAGCTGGCCATAACGGCGGTTGGCATGATGATGGTCATGGCTGCCACCGGACTCCCCGAACTCGATGTCGCCCGTATCGTGAAGTACTGCGCCAGTAGAGTTCCCGATCGTCTGCGTCATGAGATTCGGGTCGAATGCGACATCGCGCCGCGCCATGTCACGATCTGCGAATGCCGGCCGCCGTGGCGTGAGGACTTCGGACCGGAGTGGACGCGATTCCCGATCGCCCGCCTGTCTTACACGAAGAAAACCGGGCTGTGGACTCTGTATTGGCGGGACCGGAACCTCCAATTTCACCGTTACCAGTTCTTAGCGCCGAGCCCTCACGTTCAGGATTTGCTCGATCACATCGAAAACGGTGGCGATCCGATCTTCTGGGGCTGATCCGTTATCGTCGGTGATGCGTTGACCTATTGAGACCAAGCTCTCTGACCGAGTCAATCGCGGCTTCACGGCAAGCCGGCCGAACGAGTTGTGGTTCACGGATATTACGGAGCATCCCGCTCGTGACGGAAAGGTTTACTGCTGTGCAATTTTGGACTGTTTCAGTAAAATGATTGTGGGTCGTTCCTTTTCCACGACGGCCGATACGGCACTTGTCAACAATGCGGTGAACATGGCCGCGCAGGAACGGATCCGTTGGGAGGCAACGATCTTGCATGCCGATCATGGTCCCCAGTTCACGTCATGGGGGTTCGGCGAGAATCTGCGAAGGTGGGGACTTCTCGAGTCATTCGGGACGGTCGGTGATTGCTTCGATAATGCTGTCATGGAGGCATTCTGGGGGCGGTTGCAGACGGAATTACTGAACACGAAGAAGTGGTCGACCACGCTGGAGTTGACTGCAGCCATGGCCGATCACATCGACAATTTTCACAATGGCGAACGGCGTCACAGTTATCTCGGCAACATCAGCCCGATCGAGTATGAGAAGCTCTGGGCAGACATCCAACCGTACCCTCAGCTCTCATAAAGCTGGTGCACTATTGGGGGCACGGATCAAGTGGCTCACCAAACGGGGTCCTACCATACGGTCCGGCAGGACACGGCGGTTCAGGTGGATCTTCTGGTGAGGGCCGGGGTGGATCGTGACATGGTCTATGTCGATCATGGTGTCAGTGGCCGGCAGGCTCGTCGGCCGGGTTTGGATAATGCGATCAACGCGGCTCGGGCCGGCGATGTGTCTTGTGTGACGAAGCTCGATCGGCTGTCTCGTTCGGCGAAGGATTTGCATGAGACGGTGGAGCCGATCGCGGAGAAGGGTGTGTCACTGTCGATTGATGGTCAGGTGTACGACCCGGCTGATCCGATGGGGAAGATGTTTATTGGCATTCTTGCGTTGATGGCGGAGTTCGAGTCGGATCTGATTCGTTCGCGCACGCGTGATGCTGTTGCCGCCGCGACGGCTGCTGGGAAGATGAAAGGTAGGCCGCACAAGCTCTCGCCCGAGGAGCGTGCGTACCTGCTGCAAATTTATGAGACGGGCCAATTCAAAATCGAAACGCTGTGCAAGAACACGGGTTTGAAGCGTTCGTCGTTGTATACCAATATAGCGCTTGCGCGGATCGAGCGGGAAGCTAGCGGCCGTACCCCTCGGGTCTAGAACTGAGCTCGAAAGTGGGGTCCGGTCGCTACGTCAATGCCGCAAATATTGTCGGTCTACTTGTCCCTCAAGAAATTTCGACCAGTTGATATTGAGGTCTACACCCGTGTTTTAGATCAGATGGGCGTGAAGGCATTGCGCAACTGCGCTGCTACCACGCCTTCGAGACAGGTTGCGAGGTCGATGTCTTCTCGCAGGGTTGCTGATGCGTTGACTGCTCCGACGGTGCCAGCGCACAGGTTCCAGGCGAGTCGGTGTGTGGTGGGGAGTGTCGGTGAGTTCTCCTTCGGTGATGGCGGTTTCGACGATGTCGCTGATGGCGTCGACCCAGTGCGCGAAGGCTGCGCCGTTGTCGATGGTGGGTTCGAGGGTATCTTCAACTGGTTGTCCGCACGTGTCACCACAGTCAACTCGGGTAACAGTCAGTCGTATGCCCTCAGCCCTTTCAGTGATGTTCATATTCGTTTGGACTGCAACATAATTCGAACGTATAACTACCAGTTGCCATAGGAATCGATCTATTGGGCGCCCATCAGAATTGCGCGACTGACCGAGGACCGGCCGACGCCGAGTGTCGAGGCGATGGCATCGAGGCTCTTCCCTTGTTCACGTAGTGCACGAGCGCGTTCGGTGCGTTCGACGATCATGCGGCGTTCCATTTGAGTGAGCGCGGCCATGAGGTGGAAAAGGAATTCGCCGCCAGCGGTGGTGGTGTCGAACCCTTCCGCGAGGGAACGGAACGCCATGCCGCGTTCACCGAGGTTGTGAACGGTGTCGATGACGTGGCGGACGGATCGTCCGAGCCTGTCGAGTTTCCAGAGGACGAGGACATCTCACCGTCATGTCGCGGAGGTAGTTCAGGCATTCGGTGAGCTGGGGCGCTGCATTTTGGAGCCGGATTTGTAGTCGGTGAAGATGCGGATTGCGCCGGCTTGTCGGAGTGCATGTTCTTGCAGTTCGGGGTTTTGTTCGAGAGTGGTGTTGCGCTTGAGCTTGAGCGTCAGCGTAAATTCGTCGGTCTCCTGGGTGAAATCGACCTCAAGGATCGTGTATTTCTTGATCTGCTCGGGGTTGGAGACTTTCTTGTTGGTGTCGGCGACGACCGAGTCGATTTCGGCGATCAGGTCAGCGTCATCCGACTTGGTCGCGTCGCGGAACTGATCGCAGACCGCATCAATCTGGTCGGCATCGGGCGAGTGCTCGAACTCGAAGCACACAGCGCCTCACTGCGACAGGACACTCAACGAATCACCCGCGACTACGTAAAGGATAGTAACGGCCATGACATCCATTCCGCACGCAGCGCACGATGCAACATCAGATGTCGATCGCGGCGAGCAGACAATCCCCGTCGACGATGACGCTCTCGAAAACGAACCCATCACCATCGACAACAACGTCGTCTGACCTGCGTCCCTAAGAGACCTGATCGAGCAGTCAATCCGGGACTGTCTCTAAATCGGTGTTTCGGCCCGACTAGCTGAGTGAATGCTCGGCGAGGAGGTGCCGAGATGACGACACTGGAAGATGTGACGAAGAAGAGGGCCGAGCCCTCCGCGGAAGCTGCGGCGGCCGCGGAGCTGGTCAGGTTGGCGAAGGAGCAAGGTCTGTCGCTGACCGGTCCGGATGGTTTGCTCAAGCAGTTCACCAAAACCGTCCTGGAAACCGCCTTGAACGAGGAGATGACCGAGCACCTCGGGCACGACAAGAATCAAGCCCAGCCGGAGCGGGAATCGTCCAACATCCGCAACGGAACCAGATCGAAAACGGTGTTGACCGAGGCCAGCGGCCATGTTCCGATCGAGGTCCCTCGTGATCGGGAGGGGACGTTCGAGCCGCAGATCGTCAAGAAACGCCAACGGCGATTGAACGGGGTCGACGAGATCGTGTTGTCGTTGTACGCCAAAGGATTAACGACCGGTGAAATCAGTTCTCACTTCGCCGAAATCTATGGCGCCTCGGTCTCGAAAGAGACTATTTCTCGGATCACCGACAAGGTGCTCGAGGAGATGCAGGACTGGTCTGCCCGTCCGCTCGACGAGGTGTACGCGGCGATCTTCATCGACGCGATAGTCGTCAAAGTCCGGGACGGGCAGGTCGCGAACCGGCCGATCTATGCCGCGATCGGCGTCAGTCTCGACGGACACCGTGATGTGCTCGGATTGTGGGCCGGCACCGGCGGCGAAGGCGCCAAATTCTGGATGTCCGTCTTGACCGACATTCGAAATCGGGGCACCCGGGACGTGTTCTTCCTGGTCTGCGACGGATTGAAAGGTCTACCGGAGGTCGTCGAGAACGTGTGGCCGGCCGCGACGGTCCAAACGTGTGTAATCCATTTGATCCGAAACACGTTTCGACTGTCGTCGCGGCAGCACTGGGATGCGCTCAAGCACGATCTCAAGCCGATCTACACCGCACCGACCGAGACGGCAGCGCGGGCAGCGTTCGACGATCTCGCAGACCGTTGGGGCAAGCAGTATCCGGCGATCATCCGATTGTGGAACAACGCCTGGCAGGAGTTCATCCCGTTCCTGGATTACGACACCGAGATACGGCGAGTGCTGTGCTCTACCAACGCGATTGAGTCCTTGAATGCCCGATACCGGCGGGCTGTCAAGGCTCGTGGCCATTTTCCCACCGAGGCTGCTGCGCTCAAGTGCCTCTATCTGGTGACGCGTTCACTGGACCCGACAGGCAAGGGCCAGGCACGATGGATAACGAGGTGGAAGCCTGCTCTGAACGCGTTTGCGATCACGTTCGCCGATCGTTGGCCGGGATCGGAAACTTACTGATGGAAATCCGCCGAAACACCGTTAGCGAGATAGACCCGTCAATCCCTGCCCCGGTCGACGACTGACTGCAGTTTTGCCTTTTGACGACTCTAATCCTGCGCAGCGGGATAGGACTGTGCCCGCAGCGCGCGAGAAAAATGAGCAGCTTTACGTGCAACGGTGGCGTTAGTGGACGCTGCGGTCACGAGCATGTCGATCTCTGAGGTTGGTTCCGCCGGCGTCGGTTACCCACACAGTCATCCCTGCCAACCATCCGCCCAATTCAGCCATCGGTGGTCGCGCGCTTCTCTGTCTCGATGCGGCCTAGAGTACGCCTCCCGACGGCTCGCCGGGGCCGGGATCGCTGTGCGGAAGATGCGCACGATGAGGGCTGCATGTTCACCCGTATGGAGTGCCGTGAGTTTTGTCAGCTCGTCCGCCAGTGCGGTGAGCTCGCAGGCTCGGGTCGGCGCGAGGGTGCGGAGCTGGTCTACGTCGGTGGCGTAGAGAGACACGGGTGTGAGTGGGTGCAAGGAGTAACCGAGCGATTGGGCGCGTATCCAGAACTCTTCGGCAAGTACTCCGCTGCGGATGTAGTCCGCTGCGGAAATACCCTGCTGAGTGATGACGGCGACGGCGTCACTGCAGTTCAGACGTGTGCGGGTCTGTGCTCGGAGCGCTTGCCCGGCATCCCAGTCGTTCAATTGTTCCATGACGTCCGGGCGACGCAGGAGTTCGAGGGCGGCGAGTTCTGCCGTGGGAGTGCCCAAACTGGAGATCTCGATACCACGGGTAAGGTCGCGTGAATGCGGCCAGCATAGCTCGGAGATCATCTCCCGGTGCAGAGCGTCGGTGAGGAATCGGATGCGGTCGGTGGCACTGATGTTCTCGGCCAACCGTGCGATCGTATCCCGGTCCTGGATCAGATGTACTCCTGCCGTCGTGGAGGTCAGGCTCGCCGCTAGATGTGAGACGTCCGTCAGATCGCAAGGGGTCGAGTCGGTTTCAGGCATACCGCGATGTGTGCGTCGATCGAGCATTCCGGGGAGTTGGTGAGTGAGGGAGACGTCGGTGCCGGCAGTGAATGTGATTCGCACGGAGGTCGCCGGGCCGTCGCCGGTGATCACTGTGTCTCCGAGGATATGTCGGTGTGCAGCGGCGACCCGGGCGTTGTGCAATGCGGCGCCGAGCGCGACGAAACTTCCGCGGTACTCGATGTCCGCACTCGACGAGCGGGTTTTGTCGATACGGAGGGTGAGGGCATTGTCGTCCGTGTGAATGGTCCAGGGTTGCGCGTTACCTCCGGAGGGCGCGCGTGTAGCGGCAAAGGCGACTGCTTCTTCATTGGAGAGTGAGTCGTACTGTGCCCGTAGATCGATCGGGCGCGACCCGCCCCCCGTTCCTGAGGTGATCGAGTCGTGGGGAATGTGCGGGTCGCTCAGTTGGTCGAGGTGCTCACCGATATCGATGCGCACTCTCCCTGACGGGAGGGCCTCCCCGAGACCGAATCGGCGGATCGCGGCGACAACAGAGGCCCCACCGAGCAAAACATCTCCGCCGAGTTGAGGCCAGGTGGCCAAGGTGGTGCCCACTTCCAGGATCGAGGCGGCCATGCGGGCTGAAATCTCACGCCCTTCTAGGATTCGTAGTCCGAAGGGAATTTTTTCCTTTACGCTCAGCCCGGATACGGTGGCAGCGTCGAGATCCCCGACGAGGCCGTGAAAGAGTGGCCTGGCGGGTTCGAGGTCGAATCGTTCGACGTCGAGGAGACCGCGGTCGCTGGTTTCCATGATGACAGGAATGCCACGCTGCCGGGCCCGGTCGCGAACGAGTACTTTCACGTCGAAGGAGTCGCACTCCTCGATCACCAGGTCCAGTCCTTCGAGGAAGTCGTCGATAGTGGCTTCGTCGACGCCTTCTGTCCAGGCATCGACAGGGAGATACGGGTCCAGTTCTGCGATTCGTTGTTGAGCGAGTGTTGCCTTGTTGACTCCGAGGTCGAAGACCGTGGCCGAGAGACGGTTGAGGTTGGACAGGTCGAGGTCGTCGAAGTCCGCCAGACGCATATAGCCGACGACGCCTTCGAGAGCGAGGGCATGCGCGATAGCACTGCCGACGCTGAGCCCGACGATCCCGACCCGAAGCCGCGAGAGAATGAGTTGTTCCTCGTTGGTGATCTTGTTGCGGTTGCGATCCAGACGCAGACGGCAGAACCCGCCGGGTCCGAGAAGATGCACCAGGGTGCGGCGCCACGGGTAGTGAATCCAGCGAGAGGATTCCGCGACGTCGTCGGCATCCGACTCTTCGTTGAGAGTGAGCAGCGAATGCTGCTGGTCGGCAAGCGTATCGAGAATCATGGCTCCGGACGTGCGCAGTTCGGTCACACGGCGCATCTGCGCCGCGTCGGCTTCGTCGAAGATTTCCGCACGCCGTTGCGTTGTCTCGTTCATTGCCGAGACCTGGTCTGTGCCGGTGAAGTCCTGCATCACGATCCCTTCCGCTTCTCAGTTGTGCGGCGGGCCTTGATCACTCGTCCGTCACCTATATCCAAGCACTTCGTGTGTGAGGCGTTGCTCACCAGGGTGCGTGGTGGGGCAGATGTGTGTGTCGGGAAGCCCTAGCCGAGGCGTCGGCGGACAATCAGCGGGCGAGTGCCCGACTGGGCGGTACTCGCGAAGTTCCGGCTGCAGCTGGCCGATCCGGATTTTCTAGAAGGGGAATGTGATGACGGCGATCACCGAATACACGCTCGGTAACTTCGATGCGAATTACGCAGCTGTCGAGGTGCCCGACACCGATGGTGTCCGGTTGGTTCTCTCCCATCCTGCAGCGGATGAAAATCTCTGGGAAGAATATTTGTGCGGCGCTTGGGAAGCCTACGAGAGGTACGGAGCGCAAGCGGCCTTGGATGTACCGGCGGTGAGAGACGGCATTTCGACTTCCTTGTTCTACGCCCTCGTCGACGACGGGGCGGTCGTGGGCGGGGTACGCGCGCAGGGACCCTACGTCTGCGCTTCTCAGTCACATGCTGTGGTCGAATGGGCGGGCAACAGGGGTCTCGACGCTGTACGTGAGGCGATCGCTACCCGAATCCCCGACGGGGTGGTGGAGATGAAGTCGGCGTGGGTCTCTCCGAAGTCCCCGCATGCCGGGAAATTGTCTGCTGCGTTGGCGAGAGTGGCACTGCCGACGATGGAGCGTCTGCAATCTCGCTTCGTGATGGCAACGGCCGCGGACCACGTACTAAGTAGGTGGGAATCATCCGGGGGCCGGGTCGATACACAGATACCGGCGGCCGCGTATCCCGACGGGCGTTATCGCACGCGCATGATGTGGTGGGATCGTCGATCATTGCGCGCGGACGCAGATCCTGCCCTGTGGCCACTCATGCGGGCCGAGCACCAAACACTGAGCCCGAGCACGGTGAAACACAATCAACGAGCAGTCGACACGTATCTCGCAGCGGCGCAGGGGCTTCGCTAGTGAACGGGGTCGACCGCTGATGTCCCGATCTCGAACAACGCGGGCCGGCTGACATCGCTGGGTTGCCCATGCACCAAGTTCACCCTCATCCTCGGAAGCTGTTGACACCGAACCGTATTGCGTCCCCCTGCCTTGGCGGCGTACATGAGGGCATCCACACGGTGGGTCAAGACATCCGTCAACTCCCCCAACGACATCTCCGGCGAAGCAGGGTGATCGTCGAGTTCACAGTAAATCGCCCCGATACTCACCGTCACGTCGCACGACTCGGCTACCGACGCTCGGATCCGTTCGGCGAGAGCCTCGACTCCATTCAAGTCCGAGGCGGCGAAGAAAGCGACAAATTCTTCGCCGCCGGACCTGGCGACCAGCACTCCCGAGCCCACCGCTCGCGCGATGGCCGCAACAACGCTGCGAAGCGTCTGGTCCCCCGCGCTGTGACCGAACAGATCATTGATCTGCTTGAAATGATCGACATCGATCATCAGAAAACCCATCTGCCCCGTGCTGGCGGGATAGCTGCGGTGATATCGCTCGATTCGATCGAGAAACCCTCGACGATTGGGCAGACTCGTCAACGGATCGGTGTGGGCCAGCTCCCGGTACCGCGCTTGAGTGAACACGAGCGAGCGACGCAAGGCTCCGATCATGAACACCGGCAACCAAATTACCGTCACCGACACAGTGCAGCTGACCAGAGCAGCAGCAAACCCGTGAGCCACGGTGACCGCTACCGCACAAGCGAGTGCTATCGCGACGATCGTGTGCCCGACGATGACCCGTCTACTCGACGCCATCGCCGCGATAGCCGGTATCGCTGAGAGCAGAGTGACGATTCCCCGGGCTGCCAGCGGATCTGTCACCAGATAGGCGGATGCAGCGATGCCGACCATCCCGATCAAACCCACGACGGAAAACATTCGGTCCGACAAACGACCTACGGTCAGTGTCAGAAGAAAGATGACCAACGTGCTGACCCAGATAGCGGCAAAATACAGGCCTGTACCCGTTCGCGTGAATGAAGGAGACAATAACGCGATCGCCGGCAGTGGGAGGGCCCCGCCCGTGCTCAAGAGGACAGCCAACGACCGAGCATCTGTTCTCTCCCGAAACCTGACATATCTCGCATACAGCCCATTTGGCCTCACTCCGCCCACCCTAGCGGAAAAGTATGTTCAGTAATGCCGGGGTAGACAATTTCCAGCTTTGACGCTAACCGGAGCAATTTCGGGCAAATCAGCAGGAAAAAACCCAATCGTTTCGTCTCACCTTTCCGTTACACTTCGAATCTTCCTATTCAGCACATACTTCGTTACCTCGGTCTCGCTGGACGCGAACCACTCGCACTCGTCTCACTGCGGTTAGTGTCCGATCCATTCTCGGACGAGGCGCCTTCGCAGAATAGCTCCATCTCGGCGCCCCTGGATTACATTCGCTGCCGACGTCTCGGTCCCGTCACGTCGACAGCGACGCCAGGCAAATTACAACAGGTTTCTAGCTTTCGGTTGCTGGCACTCACACCTAGTACCGGTAAATTGAGGTTCACCCCGAAAAGTGGACAGTTGTTACGCGGCCATGATGGGCGCGGTCAGTGACTGTTCGTAGTTGTGGGGGCTGAGCATTCCGATCGTGGAGTGCCGACGTCGAGTGTTGTAGAAGTTCATCCAGTAGTCAACCGCAGCAACCAATTCGGCGGCATGGGTGAAGGTGTGACGGTAGTAGTACTCGTGCTTGAACGTCGACCATAAGCTTTCCGCGCCAGCGTTGTCCCAGCATATGCCCGTTTCACCCATCGAACGCCGCAACCCGTAGCGCTCACACGCCTGCTTCAGGATCCCCGCGGTATATTGAGTTCCTTTGATGCTCTCCTGAGAGTCAAGCTGCTTTTCGATGGTGTCGGGTGTTCGGGGTGATGGTCTGCGGTCCAGGGTTGAGGAGGTAGTAGACCTCGCGAGCCAGGTAGCGTTTCAGGCACCGAATGGTTTCCAGTTTCGAGTGGCCTTCGCTGGTTTTCTTCTCTACGTAGGCCTGGGTTTTCGGGTCGAGTCGAATGCGGCCGATGACGGCCAGATGCAAGGCTCGGTTGGCTTGGCGGTCACCGCCGCGATTGAGGCGGTGGCGTTGGGTCATGCCAGAAGATGCGGGTAGCGGCGCGACACCGCATAGCATCGCGAACGCGGCTTCGGATTTCATTCGATCGGAATTGTCGCCGGCGGTGACAAGCATTTGTCCGGCGACTTCGATACCGATTCCGACGCGCTCGAGTAGTTGAGGTGCGAGGGCTTTCACGATCGGGTTGATCAGTTCGTCGAGATCGGCGATCTCGTCGGTCAATTCGAGATAGCGGCGAGCCAGGGATTTCAGCGAAACCCGGTAGGCGGTCACAGGATCGGTAGCGTTCGAGACATCCGGCCGCCACGCGGCGAGGAGGCGTATCAGCTGCATCCGCGTCAGATCGCGGACCTGCTCGCGCAGCTCGTCGGGAGCGGAGATGATCGTCATCCGCAATAGTTGCAGCGCACTGCGCCGCTCTCGTACCGAATGGGCTCGGGTCACCCTCAACACACGAAGTGACTCGACGGCACCGTCTTTCGATTTCGGGGTGGTGGTGCGCCGGTTGGTTTTGGCTGCACGCGCTGCGTTAATGGCATCGAGGTCGTCGTTTTTGCCCTTACGGCGGCGGTCCGAGCGATCGGGGCGGTCCACCTCGAGTACCGTCACGCCGGCTTTCGCGAGGTGGCGGGTCAGCCCAGCTCCGTAGGAGCCAGTGCCCTCAATACCGATCCGGATCAGATTGCCGTACTCGCCGATCCAGGTCAGCATGGTTCGATACCCGTTTCGGGTGGTCGGAAAACTGCGAGTTCCGAGGACGTTGTCGTCGGTATCGATCACCGCGGCGACGTGCAGTTCTTTGTGGGTATCGACTCCGGCGAACACTTCCCGGTCTTGATCGAGATCGGCTTTGTCAGGCATCCTTGTCATGTCGCTTTCCTCTCCGTTGACCGATGAGCAAGGCGGCGCCGCGCATCGACCGAACCGGCGGACAAGACAGTGATGAGCACCTGGTGGTGCAGGCTCTCCTCAGGTCACCCCGACGGTGAGGCGTAGCGCCTCACCGGGGGTTCCCAGGAACCGACAAATCCAAGGAAAGACATACGATCGTCGATCGGAGTGCGGGTCAGGAACACTGGGAACTCCCGGCACCAGCATTCTCTCGTCTCCATGCGTTAACGGTCAGGAAATCCGAAAACACCGGCACAAACAGTCTCACTGTCCGAGTGCATGATTGTGCCCGCAACATCGCCGCCACGTTCGGCGACCGCCATGCCCAGAGCATCGAGAACGAGCTCGCTGCGCATGTGATCGGCCACCGCCCACCCGAGGACCTTCTTGGAATGTTCGTCCTTGATCGCGCAGAGATACATGTCGCCCTCTCCGCAGGTCAGGTAGGTGATATCCGAGGTCCACACCGCATCGAGGCGCCCCCGATCGAACCGGCGCTGCACCAGATCCTCAGGGAACGATACGAACGGATCGACCACGGTGGTGCGGACCTTGAACGTGCGTGGGCTGATCCCGGCGACACCGAGCGATCGCATGATCTTGGCAACCGTTTTCTCGGTGACGGTTTCACCACGGTCGCGGAGTTCAGCGGTGATCCGCGGTGCCCCGTAGACCCCTTTCGACTCCCGGTGGATCGCGTGGATCTTCACTTCCAGATCAGCTCTGCGCTGCTGTCGTTCTTCTAATCGGGTTGTCACACTGAGACTTTGATGTTTGTAGAAACCGGAGGTCGATACTTCGAGCAGGCGTGCCATCCGATGAATTGCGGAGTTCGCGCACTCCGCGGCCATCAACGCGTAGAGCTCTACTTTTGTTGATTGGCCGCGAAGTACGCGGACGCTTTTTTCAGGAACGCGATGTCTTTCTCCTGCTCGGAAACCTGCCGACGCAACCGTGCCAACTCGGTGCGGTCCGCAGTCGTGAGCGGTTGGTCACCGGATGCTGCGGCGGCCTCGATCCGCCGCGTTCGTCGGCGACCCAGCGTCCGAGCAGGGCTTCGTTGATGCCGAGTTCTCGGGCGACCTCGGCGATGGTGCGGCCTGAATCGATCACCCGGTGGGCGGCCTCGACCTTGTACTCGGTCGTGAACGACCTGCGTGTGCGGGACATGAGGACATCCTTCCAGCGGAATTATCAGTCCCGCTATCTCGGTGTCCACCATCCGGGGTGAACCTCAAATGGAGACCCGATGTCCTTCCCACATTCGGCCGCGCAACTAGCCCCTCCCTGCTCCTTCTCGCCGCCGGTTTCATCGCTGCGCCCAGCACCTCCGTAGATCGGGATATTCCCGGCTGCGCACTCGCTAGGTCAGGGACCGAAAGCTGGGCGGGCCCTCGGATGCCTTTTACACCCTGATTAAGAAGGTTCTGGATAACCACAGGGAGCACTCTCACCTACCTCGCCGAGATCTACGCCTCGAAGCCCTCATCACCGAACTCCGCGACTTCCCCATCCGGACTTCAGTTGGTGAAGGCTCGCGCGAACGTCCACCCCCTACTGGCGGACGCCAACTGGAATGTCGATCCGATGGGCGTATTCGGCACTCTCGGTCACTGCCACCATTCCGCGCGGTCCTCCCATCGCTCGCAACGCGACGTTTTTTTGCCTGCCCGGCAGGCAAGCAGGAACCGAGGTTCTGACGAGAACCTCGGTACCGGCGGCTCGTTCCCCTCTGTCACATGTTGAGCGAACTTGCTCAGCCGCCTCAAGGTGCTACTCGAGCAGGGCGGTAAGGGAGTGAAGCTTGCCGGCGAGCCGGACGCCCAGAGCCGGCAAAGGGCACGGGACCTCAAGTAGGGGTGGTAGGCAGAGAAATGCCGTGACCCGTCCCCCGGCGCCATACTCTCGGGGTTGGGTCGATAATCTGGCGGAATCCGACCCTACGTCGGGTAGTGAGCGATCGCACCGCAAACACGCCGAACGTTCTCCGACGATCGAGCACGGCATAGTCGAACGCATCCCGGAGAGCAGTCCCAGTGGTCTTCGAAAACGAGTTCCCCAGTCAGGAGCAGATACTCGTCCCTACCACTCCAGACCGTTCACCTTTCAGCGTCGGGGAACCGGTCTATAGCAGTACGTTTCGGTCAATCAGCGCCCGCAGTGATCTCTGGAAGTTTTTCTGCGCGGCGCAAACGTTCCGCCATGTCGACGACCAGCCCTGTGGACGACTCGGAAAGGCCGACCACTGCAGCCAACAGTTGCCGCAACGCCCCCTGTTCGAGACAGTCGATGACAACCGACGGTTCCGCCCCCTCACTGTCGACCGGCAGATAAAAATACTTGTCATCGACGCCGAAGAAATTAGCAAGCACAGCGACCACATCCGGAGAAGGGTTCGTCCGCCTACTTCGACGTAACTGAGACAGATAAGGGCGGGAGAGGCGAGAGCCACTCGCGGCGAGACCGTCCGCCACCACAGCTTGCGTGACCGGACGACCGAATCGCGGCGAATCCTCGAACAACATATTCAACCGATCAGCGAACATACGATCCTCACGTCGAAAAACCTAGACAGTATCGATTTCAGAACGATGATCACATGTCGCCGCCGGTAAGAGGAGCGCTCGGACTCAGCAGCTCGTATCCTTCCCGCGCATGCAGCGGTTCCCTCGCCGCTATCGCGGTTAACCCTGCCGTTTTCTGCTTCCGACTCCCGTGCGCCCCTGTCAAGCAATGGTGAAAATAAGGACACATTGCAGCACAACACCATTACCGCCAATAGTTCGCTGTCGTGCCGACAAAACGGAAACATTGTCGCAGGCTCGGCACAGAAATTTCCAGCGGCAGCCCCGGCCGAAGCATTGAAAGTCGCCCACATCAACCACGACGACAACGAAACTGAGGCCGGTCTGTCGCTACTATCGACATTATCACCGCAGACGCCCACGTCTTCCTCGTTCCCGCCCCTCGGCCTGCTCCTGCGCATTGCGCGGCACCTCGACGCCGCCGCAGCATCCTTCTTGCGTGGCGCGAACCTCTCCGACGGACTCGACAAATCCAACCGCCACTTCGCCCACATCCTCGCCCAGGACGCCAACGGAATCCGCATTCTCGCACAATGACACATTCAACGAAAAATGTATCTGCTTGCAGCCCAACATGTTCAAAATGACATGGCTGATCCACGGCGAGCCCTGGAGAATGCAAACAAGCGCCATCCAGCGTGGTCGAGGAGTTAAGGATGCGTCAGCGAGTTCTCGGGAATACCGTCCAGGTACTGACACCGCGGACTCGATCGGTCGAGATACGTTAGATCCAGTCTTCCGGTGATGCCGCCAGGAGGCGATCCATCATCTCCGCGGAGAATGTGGCCGCAGGAACGGAAGGCGCCTTTCGTGGTCTACGGGAATGGTCCGATTCGGGGTACAACGATCGAGAAATTTCACGGACCGCGTGGACGACCAAGGGGCGAGGCGTTCTAGCTGAACGGATTTGTTGTTGCCGCACAGGGCGATGCTGCCGACGGGTTCTTCGTATCCGCGAACCGCAGCAGCGATGCAGGCCACACCATGAGCTGACTCTCCTCGCTCGAAGGCCACACCGCGGCGCCGGCGGATGCGACTCAGTTCCTGGTGCAAAACATTGATGTTTGTGATGGTGTTTTCCGTACTGCGAGAAAGGACTGAGCCGAAAAGAGCGTCGACGCGTTCGGGGGTGATCCACGCCAGGATCGCTTTTCCGCCGGCGGTGCAGTGGGCGGGGGCGTGACCCCCGACACGCGACGGGACTGCAGCGGCGAAACGTCCGCCGACTTTGTCGAGATCGACGACGTCGGGGCCGTCGAGGACGGTCAGATGCACGACCATACCGGTCTGCTGGTGCAATTCGTGCAGAAACGGTGCGGCCGCTTCACGAAGCGAGCTGCGCCTCTCGCCGTCGCCGTCCCCCGGAGAGCGCGGCGACCGAGGCAGTATCCGAAGGAGGCGTGCTCGACCCATCCGAAGGTGGTGAGTTGATCGAGAATGCGGTGGACAGTGGAGCGAGGTAATCGAGTACGGCATGCAACCTGTTCGAGCGTGATCCGAGCTCCTCGCCCGCCGAAGGCGTCGAGAATCAACGTCAGTCGCTCGATCATCGAGGGTGGCAGGTCCTTGCCCGACTTCATCTCTGTCGAGACGCCCGGCGTTGTGCCATTCTGGTCAGCGATGCCCATGAAGCCCCTTCCGAAATTTACTAGAATTCATTCTATCTCCTGTGTTCCCCACCCAGTCGGTGGCTCGCTTGCAGAATGCGACGGTAAGCGCAGCAGACACATACATCGCGTCACAGACTTACCGGTGTCATCGGTGCGCGGGATGCGTTGCCTGCCAGTAGGAATGCGCGTTCGAAGAATTGGCCTATGGTCGATTTCGTGAGCACTGTGCCCGTCGTCGGCACCGAACTCGGACGCGACTGCCTTCAATGTAGATGTCCACTGTTTATTACCGTGCTCGAGTTCTACGCCGGTTCACCGCCTGAACTGACCGACCGCCGGGAAAGTTTCGTTGATTGCCGCAGCGGATGCAGGGGCGTTATCGAACAGCCGGTCGGTATCGACATCAGTCGTTGACCGATACCACGATCTCGCCACTTCGCGGGGAGTGATCACCAACGTCTATCCGCGTCGCAACCGCTGCAGAATGGCATCGAGTTACGGGCGTGAGGCTTCGCACCGCCGGCGTGATCGAGATGAACATTCTCGGTCCCCCACCCACCCGCGCCAGCCTGGAACGAGGGCCGAACACTACCCTTCTCCGTTACTTGTCAGGAACGCGGCAATGTACTTGTACTGACGCACGGCAGAATGACGCTCATCTGGTGCAGCAGGCGACTCTGGACGACAAGGCCAGCATCAGGGAGTGCTGCCCGTCGCCTTGATCGGTTTCTGCTGGGCCTCGTTGTGCCTGCTCGACAAATACGGCGGGCTGTTCATGTTTGGAGAACAAGGCACCAGGGCATGGAGGATGTTGACCCGCCGGTTGAGTCCCCCACTCCGTCCCGGCGGGTCTTCGATCTGCGTGTCGGAGTTGTCGCCGGTTCTGACACGCACGGTCCACCGACCGATGTTCACACCTGATGTCGGTGGACCGCCCGAACTTCGCGGTCGTCGCCGACACGGCGGGCGCGTGCCCGCCCACCGGGACTCTGCTCGTACTCAGTGTCGGTGGGCCCTTGACTACGCCCTTCCTCAATGTTCGCCAGGCACCGACCGGCCTCCTGGCCGGGCCAGGTCGGCGCTTAACGCCACCTCACTACATCTGGTTTCAATTTTGCCTATAATCTATGTCTGATGGTATAGATTCTGTGATCTATTGAACTTCTCGCACCGCCGGATCTGGTGGCTGGCCGGTGCGCAGAGCGAGAACCTAGCGAGAGAATAGGAATCACTGTGATTGTCCTCGGCATCATTCTGGCCCTGATCGGTTACTTCACCGCAATCAGTATTTTGACGACAGTCGGCATCATCTTGGTGGTGGTCGGCGCAATCCTGACACTTCTGGGCACCATGGGTCGCGCTGTGGGCGGTCGAAAAGTTTGGTATTAACACCCTATATACCCCGGCCTAACCTCGCCTGGGACATCTGGCTCGCGCGGGTACCTAATTTGCTCGACCCATGATGATGCACCACTACCGGGATCGCCTCCTCCTGTAAGAGAGGGACTGGGCACATCCCACCTCCACGTTTGAGGGTGCCTGTCGACACAGTTCAGTACAGCTGAGCAACCTGCCGGGAGGCCCGCGGAGAGTGGTTCTCCAAATGTCGCATTCACTCTGGAAGGCTTGAAACATGCTGGTACGTCGAATTGCTCGTCCACTGCTTTCCACGAGCTTCATCGCCGGGGGAATCGATGCTTTGCGCAACCCTGCTCAGCGAGCAGCCAAAGCGTCACCGCTGATCGATAAATCCGTCGAGACGCTGCCAGGAGCAGTGACGCAGAAGGTGCCTGCTGATCCGGAACCTCCCGTCAAGATCAACGCCGCCGCCCAGATCGGCGGCGGTGCCCTGCTGGCCACCGGCAAGGCGCCGCGGCTCGCGTCGTTGGTGCTCGCGGGGGGCCTGGTACCGACCACGCTTGCCGGTCACGACTTCTGGAACGAAACCGATCCGTCACTGCGAGCGATGCAGCGCACAAACTTCATCAAGAACGTCAGCTTGCTCGGCGGACTGATGACCGCCTCCGTCGACACCGAGGGCAAGCCGTCGCTCGGCTGGCGCGGCCGTCGCGCCGCGAAGAAAGCCCAGGCGTCTATCGCCGCAGCACTTCCATTGGTCGCATCGCAGACCGATCACACGAGCGATCGCGTCGAGCATGCTCTGTCGGTGGCTTCCGAACGCGGTTCCGAGCTTGCCGAAACCGCGAAGGCACACGGCACGGATTGGCTCGAACTTGCCAAGGAGCGCAGCTCCGAATTCGCGGAGATCGCGAGCAAGCGAGCCGCGGAATTCGGAGAGGTCGCCAAAGAACGCGGCCCGGACATCCTCGAAGTCGCGCAGAAGCGCGGCTCCGAACTGGCCGAGACCGCACGCGAGCGCAGCGCCGAACTGGCAGAGCTGGCGAGCAAGCGCAGCTCGGAGTTCGCCGAACTCGCCCTCGAAAAGAGCAACGAGTGGGCCGAAACGGCGTCGGAGCAAACCGAGGTGCTGGGTAAGCGTGCCCGAAAGCGCGCCGAGAAGGCACTCGAAAAGGCTCGCGCCAAGAAGGACGAATTGACGCACTGAGTGCACCGAAAAACACGGTCACCATCCTGCAGTGACGTTGTTACGAGTTATTGGCTAGCATTTCCTGGCTAAATTTCATAGCCGACGAAAACACAATGGACATGCACTCCCAGAGATAAGTGCTCCGAGCGGATAACACAGCGGGGCACCTAGCTGCGCTCGCGCGAGGCTTTGTTTGAGAGCGCGACTCGGGGGGCCGCCAACGAACACGAAGGTAGAGGCAGGTCATATGGGGACCTGGCTCGCGAAATTGACGGATGATCACGGAGAGTGGCTGATGACGGCTCGCGCCGACAAGACCAAGATCACCAGAGAAGACGTCACCCTCCTACGCGGAGGACAGGTGATCGGTGTTGACGACGGTGTCATCGGCGTGGTCGGGTCGATGCCTCTCGATCCGACCACCGCATCTCCGCGGTGGGTCACAGTACGCCGGGACCACTCAGGAGTGGTGCACGCACCACTCCCCCCTGTACAACAGCGAGGTGTGCGGCCCTAGACCTCACGCGTGAGTCGACTGCAGATCAGGAATCATAGGTCCCCGACCGATACCTCACCGAGTCGTGCGTCATGTGGTCATGGAGAACGCGTTCGTGGAGCATGCTGAAGCGGATCGGCGGACATGCTCAAGCCATTGTGCGTGGCATATGTCTTCTACTTCCGGGAATGCGGGCCCTCCCGAGAGGTCGAGGATCTGGTCCGGTCGTCGAGGTAGGTCGGCGTCGGTCACACGCTCGATGAGCCCCAATGCTTTCCATCCGCACGAGCATTGCGCCCGCCAACCGATCGTCGCTTCATCGGGCACGTACGTTCCGTCCTCGAGTCCGAAGCCCCGGGCGCTGTACGACAGTGCGGTGCGATCGCCGGCGACGATCGTCGCCGGCGCTCCTTCGTGAGCGCCGTCAGTACTCGTCCAGCACATCCCGTCTCCTTCCTGCAAACCCTTTCACAGTCGGACCACCTAATTCGTGCAAACCTCGATTACTGCGCCCGATCACCCCGCGAAGCTCTCCGCTCGTAGCACCAACGCCGAACATGCCTCCGTCAGAACTCCGGCTACATCAGACCGCATTGCTGACTAGCGCGTGCAGTCAATACGGCTGATTTGATGCTCGATCGCACAAGGGTAACGGTCACCCCGTCACGGTGGGCTATCTGCCGCTGTGTCCAACCGCAGTAATATCCCTGGTAGAGGTATCTTCTTGCGCGGCAATCCCCTGTTGACCAACTGAAGCCGTCTTTGCATGCGTGGGCTTCCTCAGCCGATCCGGAGGCCTCCTGAGAGGACCATAAAGCCTCGCGCCGAGGGCGGGGAGCGAATCTTTTCTATCGCTCGCCGGTGAGCAATCATGATTACCCACGCCGTAGGGCTCCCGTTTTCCGTCTTGTACTCGGGCGCGCATGCCCATACCTCGCGATACACCGACCGTGCCAGTTCGTCGCTAACTCGCTGATCACCGAACATCTGCATGAGCAGGTCGCAGACCCAAGGGGAAGTCCGGTCGTAGAATTCGGCGAAAGCTGCACGACTCCCGGAGGAAACAGAACACAGCACAGCAACAAGGTGGTCGTCTGGATCAGCCTTTACCATCACGGTCGCCCCACTCTCACGTGAACTTACAGAGCGAGCATAGTCATCTGCACTCAGCAGGAACCTCGGAAAGTGGGGCTCGAACGTCTCGAATGAATGTCAGTTAGTACACAGCAGCCGGAAGTCGTGTAGCTAGCCCCTGCCATATTGCTGTGGTCTCCATCACCCGCATCCGAGGTTGATGGAGCGCTCGCTCCGAATCCTGGGCACACCCAAAGTCGCAACATGCCCAAGCAGGTTGGCAAAGGCATCCCGGAATGAACACGAGTCTTGTTCTTCACCAAGATCATTCATCGATCGTGCGAAAAAGACGGATTAGCCACCGGCGAGTCATGGATATCCGAGGAGGCCGAGATCGCAGGGCCGCGCCTCAGCCCCCGACTGGCGATCACCTCTTACTTCGATTCCACGTGTAACCCTCGGCTCTGGAATGAGATACACATATCGTAAACGTCCTCTAAGCCTGAATCCTTAGGAAAATGCCCCCTATTCACCAGATGTCACCATGACTCCCGCGGCTTCCACACCCGCGAGCATCGAAGGCCCTTCGGTGTGGCGTGATCGTAAGAGGTACCTGTGGCCGCTCGGATTGCTGATTCCACTCAGCCCGTTCCTCTCCTGGATTCTCGTCGACAACCTTCGTCTCGGATTGTTCTGGGCGACCGGCGCGTGGCTACTGGTCATCGTCATCCCGATCATCGACATGCTGGCCGGTGAAGACGGCGAAAGTCCGCCGGACGATGCGATCCCACGACTGCAGAAGGACCGCTACTACCGCTGGTGCACTTACGCGTTCCTCCCCTTGCAATACGCCGGTCTGGTCTTCGCCTGCTGGTGCTGGATCAACGCTCCGATGGGAATCGCGGAGAAGATCGCGATGTCGTTCACGGTGGGCGTCGTCGCCGGCGTCGGTATCAACGCGGCCCACGAACTCGGCCACAAGAGCGAGAAGATCGAACAGTGGCTCGCGAAAGTGGCGCTTGCGCAATCTCTCTACGGGCACTTCTACGTGGAACACAATTTCGGCCACCATGTGCGTGTAGCTACTCCGCAGGACCCGGCCAGCTCACGGTTCGGTGAGAGCTTCTGGAGGTTCTTGCCACGAAGTGTGTTCGGCGGGCTGCGTTCGGCATGGCGCATCGAGAGCGCTCGACTCCAGAGGAAAGGCAAACGAACCTGGAGCTTCGAGAACAATATTCTCAACGCTTGGGCGATGAGTGTTGTCCTCTTCGCGACGCTGATCGGTATCTTCGGTTGGGAGGTCGCGCCCTGGCTCCTGCTGCAGGCAGTTGCCGGATTCACCTTCCTCGAAGCCGCGAACTACCTCGAGCATTACGGCCTGCTGCGTGGCAAGCGTGCCGACGGCTCGTACGTTCGCGCCAGCCCCGCTGACAGTTGGAACAGCGATCACGTCGTGAGCAATCTGTTTCTCTACCAACTGCAGCGGCACAGCGATCACCACGCCAACCCGAAGCTGCGGTACCAAAGTCTGCGTAGCGCGGCCGAAGCGCCGCAACTTCCGGCCGGCTACGCAGTGATGATCGTGATCGCGTGGATTCCACCGCTGTGGCGCCGGGTGATGGATCAGAGATTGTTGGACTACTACGACGGCGACACAGAACGAATCAACGCCAGGAGCACGACCTGATGAACGCCCACGACCCAACAAATACAGAGTCAGATCCGTACCCGCACACCGACATAGATCGCCACCTGCAGTCTCACGCCAGATTCGCACGTGCAGCGTCGAGTCCAGAAGTCATCGCCGCCGCGCAATTCCTGCTGCAGCAACCCGATGCCTATCTATACCGCCGCCGCTACCTCGAACTCATCGTCCAGACCACAGACTCAGACGGCACCCCGATCACCGACTACACCGCTGCCGAAAAATATCTGCTCACCGCGTACAGAAAAATTCTTCGATCCGATACCGGGCATCCGAGTCAGAAAGAATCACGCACCGTCGACTCCTCGAAAGACATCTCAGGAAGTTAACAGTCAAGCCGCGAGCACGAGAGGAGGTGGGAAGGCATGGGTTTCGTCGTAGGTTTGTCCGGTTTGCAGGCAGTGGTGGAGTTGTCCGAGGAATTTGTTGAACAAGTGGCGTTTGGCTTCTTGGAGCCAGTCACCTTTGGCTCGGCGCGCGTCGTAGTGCCGCCGCGCTCCGGGCGAGGATTTCAGCGCTGCCATCGCCCAGATCGAACCGGCGGCGGCGAGACGCCGGTTCTTGATGTGCCGGTGCGTAATGACGGTCTTCTTGCCGCTGGCGCGGGTGATCGGCGCGGATCCAGCGAAGGCTTTCAATCCACGAGCGTCGTCGAATTTCGAGCGGTCGTCACCGATCTCGGCGAGCACCCGGGCGCCGACCACTGGCCCCACGCCGGGGAAACTGGTCAGGATCTTCGCGTCCGGGTGTCGGTGAAAAGTCTCGGTAACCGCCTCCGTCAGGTCGGCAACCGCAGTACAGATGGCGTTCAGCTGCCCGAGCAACGCGCTCAGTTGCCGTCCCATCGCTTCTTCGATCATGGCGGGCTGACGGAGGTGCTCGGCGGTGAACACCTCGCGCAGGCGCCCGGCGTCCCGATCGAGATATCGCTGGCGGCCGGCTTTGGCCATCAACTTTCGCAATCGGGCCGGAGTCAATGTGGCCGCCTGGGCAGGGGTGGGAGCAGCGGTGAGGATCATCCGGGCATCGGCTCGGGTGATGCCGCCTTCGAGACCGGCGAAGGCTTCCAACGCTGCCGGGTAGAACTCCTTGAGCAGCGCGATGACCCGGTTGGTGACCTGTTGCCTGTTCCAGATCGTGTCCTGCTGCGCGCGAGCGAGCACCCGCACACTCTGGGCCAGCTCGGAATCATTCGATCGTGGGCGATGCTCGGGCAGGTCGGTGCGCAGGATATTCGCCAAGGTGCGGGCATCGACCGCATCGGACTTCGCTCCGGAGACGACATGCCTGGACCGGTAACGCGAGGCCGCGAGCGGATTGATCGGGTAGACCTGCCTTCCCGAGGCGGTCAACGCCGCGACCCACAGACCGTGATCGGTCTCGATGGCCACCGGCACCGGCTCGTGCGGGTCCTCACCGGCGTCGGCGAGCATGGCCAACAAGGCCTCGAATCCCGAGGCGGTGTTCTCGACCCTGCCGCCGGCCACCAGGCGGCCCGTGTGGTCGACGACCGCGATGTCGTGATGATCAGTGGCCCAATCGATTCCACAGAACAAACTCATTCGTTCCCTCCGTCTGCTCGATACGATGCCCGGCACCGGGCAGGGGCCACGCGGCACCCTAATCGCAGGACTCGACGGTCCGTCATCTCAGTAGCCGTCCGTGACTCCAGCACACCGCAGGACCCCCAGTGCTTTCCGAAGAGCTCTACGGCTCGGGAGAACTCATACCGGGGTGAACCCTGCGGTCGGCAGGGGCAACGCCATCACACCACCGAACACCAGATCACTGCTACCGGGGCGCACCGTTCTTTCGTGAGACATCGAATGTCCGGGCAACAACAGGCGTCGCCCCGACAGCAGCACCAGAACACAAACTGTCCCTATACGGGGTCAGCTCCTATCCCAACTACCGATTAGGACAATCATGGGCCTGAACGGGTCGACTCCAGCCTCCGCTCAGCACGAAAGCAGCGGTGGCAATGGACCGCCACCTCCTCCCGCTGTCTTTGATATCGGCTCCGAAGACTTACTCACTCCAAAACAAGTGTCCGAACTTTTTCGTGTAACTCCGAAAACAGTCGCTCGCTGGGCTGACGAAGGAAAAATCGGGTTTACCTCGACCATCGGCGGTCACCGCCGCTACCACCGCACCGAGATCCGTATGCTCTTGCACTCGCTTCACACTCCAGGGCCAAAAACGGATCCGACGGCATCCTGATGGCATGACCCCCGTGAAGTGACCCGCAAGTTATGAGAATCCTTCCGCCCTGATCAAGGGCATGAAAGGCTTCATCTCATGGCTGGACGCAAACGGCACACACCCGAACAGATCATCCGCAAACTGCGCCACGGCGACGAACTCGCCGCCACAGGCGCCGACGTCGAGGAAATCGCCCGACAACTCGACGTCTCGGTGCCGACGCTCTACAACTGGCGCAAGCAGTACGGCGGTATGAAAGCCGACGACGCCAAAGAGTTCAAGGAACTCAAGAACGAGAACGCCCTGCTCAAGAAGCTCCTCGCCGAAGCCGAGCTCGAAAAGGCTGCCCTCAAGGAGATTGCTCGGGGAAAATTCTGAGCCCGACCGCCAAACGAAACGCCGTGATGATGCTCCAGGAAACAATGGGGCTCTCGCAGCGTTTCGCCTGCAGAATCGTCGGGCAACCACGATCGACCCAACGCAAGAAAGTAGCAAGGAACACCTCGGATGATCCGGATGCCGATCTGCGGAAGTGGTTGCGGGACTGGGCCAAAGTCAACCAGCGAAAAGGGTTCCGGCGGGCATGGGCGGACTTGCGTGCCGCGGGCTGGGTGATTAACAAGAAGAAGGTTCAGCGACTCTGGCGCGAGGAAGGACTGCGGGTGAACGTCCGCAAGATACGTAAACGGGCCGGCGCCTCGACTACTCCGATCACCGAGGCAGATGCACCGAAGGTTGTGTGGGCGATCGACTTTCAGTTCGACTCGACCACCGAGGGCCGGAAGTTCAAGATCGCGTCGATGGTCGACGAACACACCCGCCAGTCCGTACTGAACATTGTCGAGCGATCCATCCCGGCAGAGGACCTCGTCGCAGCGTTGAAGAAGGCGTTCGCGCTCTGGGGCGGCCCACCGCAGGTCCTGCGGTGCGACAACGGGCCCGAGTTCATCTCCGAGGCGCTGAGGACGTTCTGCGAGGATCAGGTCGGTATCGGCTACGTTCCACCTGGTCAGCCGTGGAAAAACGGCTACATCGAGTCCTTCAACAACCGTGTCCGTGACGAATGCCTGAACATGAACGAATTCCACAGCCTCCTCGAAGCTCGGGTGGTCATCGAGGACTGGAAGGAGGACTACAACAACCGGCACCGTCATTCATCGCTGGCGTATCGAACTCCAAATGAGTACGCTGCCAGCTGTATTCACACGCATTGATTCTCTGATAGCGAGTGGCTCACCAAATGGGGTCCTGCCAGCCTGCTAGACGACGTAACAGACATGTCGACGACGCTGCCCCGCACCGGAACGCAAGCTTCACGCGCAACCGATCTGAAGGGCCCTTATCGGAGAAGCTAGACGGTATGAGGGTCGGCCCGTTTCGGGCCGGGGACTCGCTTGCAAGTTGCCGTGGGTTGCCGAGTAGGCGAAGCCTGGATCGGTAGTGCCTACATTTGCAGGAGGCCCCGGTGATATATCAGCGTACGAGTGTCGGATTGGACGTGCACGCACTGTCTGTAGTGGCATGTGCGATCGACGGTCAAACCGGTGAAGTATGGAAACAACGATTGGGTCTGCTGCACGATCAGGTGACAGGTTGAGTCACGCAGCCTGAGTGGCTGGTGTGGTCATGATGGTCTCGTATTCTATGGGGGTCAATCGGCCGAGTCCGACTTGGCGGCGTCGGCGGTGGTAGGTCTTTTCGATCCAGGTGACGATCGCGATCCTGAGATCGTCACGGGTGCGCCAGGGGCGGCGGTCCAGGACGTTCTTTTGCAGTAGAGAGAAGAAGCTCTCCATGGCGGCATTGTCGCCGGCCGCAGCGACGCGGCCCATCGAGCCGACCATGTGATGGCGGCTCAGAGCGCGGACGAATTTTTTTGATTGAAATTGCGATCCTCTGTCGGTGTGGACCACGCAGCCTGCGACGAAATCTCGGCGGGCGACGGCGTTGTCGAGCGCATCGACCGCGAGCCGGGACTTCATCCGATCGCTGATGGAGTAGCCAACGATCCGGTTGGAGAATACGTCTTTGAACGCGCACATGTAGAGCTTGCCTTCGCTCGTCCAATGCTCTGTGATGTCGCCCAACCACAGCTGATTCGCAGCATCGGCGGTGAAGTTGCGTTGGACGTGGTCGTCGTGGACCGCAGGCCCCGGGCGCTTGGCTTTTCCGCGTTTCTTGCCGAACCCCCTCCCCCAGCCGTTGTTCGAGCAGATCCGCCACGCTGTGCGCTCGGCCATCACCTGGCCGACGTCGCGAGCCTCGTAGAACAGGAACCGGTAGCCGAACTCCGGGTCGTCCTTATGGGCCCTGAACAGAGCGTTCGCCCGGTAGGCCTCCGCGAGGTCGGCATCGGTCACCGGGTCAGCCAGCCACCGGTAGTAGGGCTGGCGAGCGATCTCGAGTACCCGGCACGTCACCGTGACGGGAATGCCGTCCTCGGCCAGCTCACGAACGAGCGGGTACATCATTTTCCCGGCAGGTTCGCCTGGGAAAGATAGGCGGCAGCACGGCGCAAGACTTCGTTCTCCTGCTCGAGCAACCGGATTCGCTTGCGCAGTTCCCGGTTCTCGACCACGTCCTCACCGGTAGTTCCTGATTTGATTCCGTCCTCGATATCGGCCACTTTCAGCCAACCCGTCAGGCAGGATTCACTGATCCCGAAGTCGGCGGCGATCTGCTTCAACAGCATTCCGGGCTCGCGACTGCGGGCAACCCGAACAACGTCCTCACGGAACTCTCGGGGATAGGGCTTCGGCATGGTGCACATCCTTCCAGCGGCACCTCTCGGCACCACAGATCAGATGTCACCTATCCGTGCAGCAGACCCATTATGTCCGGACTCCGGTGAGATCCTCGCCTGGTTGCGTTCGTTGCCGGGTCCGGTGAAAGCCGTCTACGAGGCCGGACCGACCGGATTCGGCCTGTACCGAGCTCTGAATCAAGCGGGTGTGGAGTGCGTGGTGGTCGCGCCGTCAAAACTACAGAGACCTGCTGGTGACCGCGTCAAGACCGATGCTCGCGACGCGCTGCATCTGGCAAGGTTGCTCCGACTGGACGAGATCGTCGAGGTCACGGTCCCTTCGGTAGAACAAGAGGCAGCCCGAGATCTGGTCCGTGCCCGTGAGGATGCTCGCGGGGATCTGATGCGATGCCGACATCGCTTGTCGAAACTTCTTCTGCGGCAGGGCATTGTCTATTCTGGTGGTGCGGCGTGGACTGGTGCGCATGATGTGTGGCTACGAAGTCAGAGGTTCGAGCAGTCTGCGTTGCAGGCCACGTTCGACTCGAACTATGAAGCGATGCTGCTCACCCGAAGCCGTGACCGACTGGATACGGCGATCGAGGAGATGGCGGAGAACAGTCCCTACACGCCGATGGTGCACCGTTTGGGATGTTTACGCGGAATCTCTACTTTGACCGGGTTCGGGTTGGCGGTCGAGATCGGCGACTGGCAGCGATTTACGGGGAGCACCATCGGTTCCTATGTCGGCCTGGTGCCGAGTGAATACTCTTCGGGGACATCACGATCACAGGGTTCGATCACCAAGACCGGCAACGGTCATGCACGTCGGTTGTTGGTCGAGGCAGCATGGCATCACCGCAAGATCTGCCGCAACCCTGGACAGGTCATGCGCACTCGATGGGCGAAAGCCAGCCCCGCTGCGCGTGCTCGTGGGCATGCCGGCAACCACCGCCTGCATCATCGGTGGGAGCAGTTCACCGCCCGTAAGAAGCGTCCGGTGATCGCCAATGTCGCCGTAGCCAGAGAACTTGCGGGATGGTGTTGGTCGCTGGCGGTCGTCGACGACCAGCCCTGAGCTTGTCCTTCCCCTAGATTTCGGTCGATAGACAATCGCAAAGGGCGTGATGGCAGCGTGAGGAACGATCTGCGAAAACAACTATGGGCAGCAACAGGTTCCGAAATTGGAACCGATTGCGACGCCCGACCCTAGAGCAGCAGCACCGTTCCTGCCGAACAGTCGTCCTGCGGTAGCCAACCCGCGTATATCAGTCTGACCACGAGTCGTGAATATCGACATGTCACCCGCCGTTCTTCATGTCCGTCGACCGAAACGGAAACGGCCTCGGGAACTGCCGTTCCCGAGGCCGTTTCCACCTGTCCCTTGACAAATTTCTCTACATATCAGTTGTATGAGGCGCGGACGTTTGCTACGCGGTGCCGGCGGTAAGCGGCGGGCGGTCGTCCTCCGCGTGCTGAATGCGGTCGGTGGTAATTATAGTGAACATTCCACACCTCGATGGCGGTGCGTCGTTGCTGCTCGCTGCTGTATTCGCGGGAGTAGAGCAGTTCTTCGGCGAGGATGCGGTTGTATCGTTCTACTTCCCGTTGCGTTTCGGGGTGTACGGCCTGATCCGTTGGTATCGAGGGGTTCCGAGTAAAGCCGTGAAATCAGCTGCGCGCTAGCATGGTCCGTTGTCGGTGATTGCCCGTTCGATCGGGGTGATGCCGTGTGCGGCGAAGAAGAGTCGGGCGTTGTTCATGAAAACGATGGCTGTTGCGGCGGTTTCGTTGTTCCTGGCTTCGGTGTACGCCGGGCGGGTTTACCGTCGATCGCGGAATGCAGGTACGTGTAGCCCAATGCGGGCCTGGTTGTTCTTCGTTTTGCGGCGCTGGGATCGTTTGGCCTGTGGGGAATCTCGCCCTCGGGGCTCGCCACCCCCCGCACTCAGGGATCTTTCCGACTCTCTTGATATCGACGTGGAGCATCTGGCCTGGCCGTTTCGCAACGATGAACTGTGGTTTTCGCTTCGTTTCACCGTTCGGGTCGATGAACCGGCGACGATTCAGCCCGAGATTCCGCAGGATCGTCGAGACCGTCCGGCGAGCGATGACCATTCCATCCATTCGGAGTTCGAACGTGATTAGTGAGGCCGACCATTTCCGGGTCGGGGTCCGTCGCATGAATTCGATCTCGGCCACGACGCCCGCCGCGGTGGCGGTCGGTTGGTGTTTCGGTGTGCTGGATCGGTCGTGTAGTCCCAGTTCGCCGTATTGGCGGTAACGGTTGACCCACTTCCAGGCGCATTGCCGCGAGACCCCCATCTCAGCAGCGACATACGCCACCGGACGCATTCGGGATCGGTCGACGAGTCGCCATCTTCCCTCCACTGTCAGCGGAGCATTACGGTGTGTCACAGGGTGGTCCTCTTCTTCGGTCCCGCGTCAGCAATGTACATACCCCCAACGTTCAATACCGCCCACGCGCTTGGGCACCTGGGCGCTGACGTCTCGAGCGAGCTCTGATCGCGGTCGGAGGGCAAAGGTTCGGGTACCACCACAATCGCAGCGGTACCGCCCACCGGCCAGTGCGCCTGTGTGGACAAGGCGGAAACTGACACCACAGCCTCGATATATGGCGTCGACTGCATCTCTGCCAGTTGTGCGCTCAAAGTCCTTTGCCAGTTGTGCGCAAAGATGTTCGTTCCCCCCCCACCAGATCTCCTACGGCTCCGACGAGCCCCGGATTTCGGCGTTCGGTCAGTCGTCTCCTGTCACCGCTGCCGCGCCACAGGCCGACCACACCTACAGTTAACCCCTCGATCGTCTGCGGATGAGCTGACTTCGAGACGGCTGCAACGAAACGCTGCACACGCGGCAGTTGGTGGGACAATCTACCGGCCTTCAGAAATCAATTCTGCTGTACGAACCAGTATGTCGAGCATGAAGGTACTGTGAAGATCTCTGGACTGCTAAGGGGTTAGGGGAGAAAAATGTGTGCAGCCGCGAGAGTTGCCTCGTCGGTGATGCAAGTAGCCCACTTGGATCGGTCGGTGAGCTACTACTGCGATGTGTTTTCCTGCCGTGTCGCCTTGCGTGAACGCGATGCGGTGCTTCTTCTGACGCCGGATGATTTTCAGATCTACATGTATGTGCAAAAGGGCGCATCCCTGCGCAACATCAGCAGTATCGGCGTCCACTACGTCATGTGGTCCGCCGATACAGAAGAGGAACTTACGCGGATCAGTGAGCGTCTACGCGCATATGACGCCTCCACTTTCACCCAGGTTGTCGGCGGAGTAACCTTCGTCGACGGCTGCGACCCGGACGGTATCCGTGTCATCGTCGCTTACCCGGACCCAGAACAGTTACCCCGAGAGCTGATCGCACCACGATTCCACGGATAACGTGCCGTCCGGAGCGGTGCGTTCGTCCGGCCTGTCCTCGCTGCTGGAGCGGTCACCGATCCACGCGAGGAGATCGGGATCGGACGATGTCAGACGCTCTACTTCCTCGCCGTCGTCGCAGCGTCGTAGTGACACCGTGATCGATGTGGGGGTGCGCCGTAGAACCCGCCACGTCGCTCCCGAGTCGGACCATCGCGAAAGAGTTTCCACAGGTTGCTCTTCCGTCATGTCGGGTCCGCTCAGGTATTGGCCCAGCTGTCGGGCCCGAAGACCTCGTAGTGGATATTCTGTGCCGGGACGTCCCTTTCGAGCAACGATGCGCGCATCGCCAACATGAACGGCATCGGCCCGCAAAGGAAGGCTTGGGTTTCGGGCTCCACTGCAATACCTTGCAAATCCGCCCGTCCTTCGTGAACCGATCCGAACGCAACGTGCGTGCCGAGATCCTCGTACCAACGGTGCAGGGTTGCGGCGGGAATCTTCTCGACGAGTGTGCTGAGTTCTGCGCGGTGCGCGTGATCCGCAATGGATCGATCCGCATGAATGACGGAGACGGAACGCTGTGCACCGGTGTCCACGAGATGGTTGAGCATGCCGATCATCGGTGTGCAACCGATTCCGGCCGACGCGAGCAGGAGCGGTGAGTCGTCGTCAGGCATCATCAGATCGCCGAACGGTGTGGTTACCGACAGCTCGGAACCTTCGAACACGTTGTTGTAGAGGAAGTTCGACACTTCGCCGTCGGGCGTGCCCGAAATTCTCTTCACGCTGATTCGCCAGTCGGCGCTGCTCGGCACGGAACAGAGGCTGTATTGACGTATCTGGCGAGCGCCGTCGGGCAGCGTAACTCCGACCGAAAGGTACTGTCCGGGCGCGAAGGTGGGGAGAACGCTGCCGTCGAGCGAGGCGAGAGTCAGCGAGACAGTGTCGGCGGACTGAAGAACTCGTTCGCTGATCCTGACCGTGCGCCACACGTCGCCGGCGTCGACGCCGGCGAGTTGGTAGAGGCCTCGTTCAATCGTGATGAGGGTTTCCGCCATCAGCCAGTAGACTTCGTCCCAGGCTGCGGCGACTTCGGGAGTGACTGCATCTCCGAGTATTTCGACGATCGCGGCAAAGAGGTGTTCGTGCACGATTGCGTACTGGTCGGGAGTGATTCCCAGCGACGCATGCTTGTGCGCGATGCGTGAGAGTATGAGATCGACCTTGGCGCTGTCCGGCTCGAGCTGAAGCGTCGCGAATGCCGCGATGGCGCCGGCGAGAGCCTTCTGCTGTTCGCCCTGCTTCTGATTGCCGCGATTGAACAAATCACGTTCGAGTTCAGGATGTGCGTCGAACATCTTGCGGTAGAACAGGGTTGTGATATCGCCGATGGCGGCGCCGACCACGGGAAGGGTGGCGCGAATGACCTCGGTTGACTGTGGGGAAAGCATGAGCTGCTCCGTTCGGTCGAAATTCGATTGATCAGCCTGCTTCGTCGCTCCGGGTGGTGAGGCGTAGCAGGACAGTTTTGGACGGCTGCCGGATGACGTCTTCGATCGTGACCGCGTCGAGTGAAACGAAGAACGCTTCCTGTGCTTCGCGCAACGCACTTCGAAGGAGGCAACCTCCGCGCAGTGGGCACGGTTTGTCGCCTTCGCAGTCGACGACTTCACCCGGGCCTTCGAGGCGTCTGGCCAGCCAGCCGATGGTGGCGGTGCGGCCGAGTTCCGTGATGGAAAGCCCACCGCCGCGGCCGCGCCTGGTTGTCACGATGCCGAGCTCACCGAGCCGTGTAACCACCTTGGTGGCATGGGAATACGACACGTTGAGCTGCTGCGCAACATCCCGAGTGCTGGGGGAGGCATCCGCGTCGAGTACGGCCAACCGCATGACGACGCGCAATCCCAGATCGGTGAACTGCGTCAGTTGCATGATCTGAACCTACATAATTCGCATCTGAGATGACTATTTATGTGAGGGGGATCTCAAACGAAGGGCTAACGCACCACGTCGACATGGTCGAGAACGCTGTGAAACGGCACCGATCATGCAAAACGGGTTTGTTGACGAAAGGTAGAACCGAGCACATCGTCCCGTAGTGCACTCTCAGAGGGCGGGGGTAAAACCGTACCGTCGCCGCATTTCCTTGATGGCGACGACGTCGTTCGCGCTGAAACTCGTTGCAGCTGAACATTGCAGCGCTTGCGCGTAGTCCTCTCGCCACTGGTCGATCTCGCGCGCGGTGAGGCGAGTGAGGGTCAGTTTCTGTCCCTCGGCTACCGGTTCGAATTGGGCCAGAAACACGGCGAGCAATGTGGCTTCACGCCGACACGTGTTCGTCATGGCGCCACCGTCTTGACGCTGATACCGGCAACGCGGATTGGTGCTGCAATGATCCCGCAAGCGTCGATCGGATCTCGGTGAGGCCGATCGATGCGTCGAGCGCAACGACGGACAAACGAAGTGCAGAGACTTTCGTTCTGGAAATGCACTGTGCTACATAGTTTCATTACGGGAAGAGCTCCATTCGGCCCCGACCTCATGAAGAAGAACAACTTTCAAGTAACTCACCGTAACAGTACCACCCAGATTATCGCTAACTCCAGGCTACCGACGGTTTGCTCACCGTACACCGTACCCGAACGACAACCGCAGACTGCGGGGTAACGACAACGGGGGTGTGATCTGGAAACGCGCCCCCACCGAAGACCGTTGCACACATTTGTGTCGAGCGACTTACAACAGTCAAGCCTGAGATCACACCTGTGGGCACCGACCCCATGCTTCACGGTTCGGTCCGTCACGTCATCCTGCCGAAGATTTTAGGGTCGACGACGTCGTCACCGGTGGTCAATTGTGTGCGGAATCTTTGCGCCACAGTAGGTTCCGCGCGACATCGGGGTACGCTCTCGGCGGTGTAGACGGATCGGTGGAGTCAACCATCGGTTACGTCCAAACGCTGTAAGTGACACCGGCTAGGTAACGGGCGTGCAAAAATCGTTCGATCACCTGACCTTACTTACCACTATTGGCCGAAAGTCGGCTTACCTGGGTTTTGTCGGCTACCGTGTCGTGTCTCGGCGCGTATATGCGGACACATCGGGAATGATCCATTCCCCGCCGACTTCCTCGATCGGGAGAACATCGAGGACGATGTCCGGATCCAGCGGTATTGCTCCCAAGATCCGGGGAACCCGCGTGTCTGTACCGGGAGGCGATGGGTTGCGCTCGTCCCACCTGATCGAGACCCCCGCAGTAAGGAGAGCATCCTGATCGACAACTACCACTACCAGTGGAAGTCGGAGGTCTCCGTACACTGTCGCGAGGACATACTCGAGATCCGCAGCTGTGGCAGCATGGACGAAGCCGGCTTGATCGAGAGTCGTTGCGCGGGTTGATCCTTCATATTCTCCGAATCGTTGAGCGCCTTCCCAGTCATCAGCAAGGGCTATGTGAAAAATGCATTCGCTCATCGGAAACCTTTCATCGACGTGGTCGGGTGTCAGTGAAGACAGGCGGAGAACACCCCGAACAGGGAAATGATCACACTGACCAACAACACGACCTTCACCAATTCGAATGCGATGTACACCAGATGCATCTTCGAACGGGGTAGGTCTTCTCCGGCAAGGATTCGGTCGGAGCGTTTACCCAGTTGCTGTCGGATCACCGCGACCTGAACAACGAGCACCAGCGCGGCCAGCACGAAGAACGTCAACGTGGGCGTGTCGGGTTTCGCGACGATGCAGGATGCCGCCAGTGTCAGTGCCAGAACCAATTCCACGGCGTTCAGTGCGGTGAAGACCTTGCGGCCGATCCCGAGCCCGATGGCCAGGCTCACTCCGGGAGCGCGAAACTTGATCGGTGCTTCCAGGAAGGAGATCGCAGCGACCATCCCGAGCCAGAAGACCGGCAGAATCAATTGCGCGTAGCGTGCCGCTTCTGTCATAGGCCATCGACCTCACCGGAGGGTGGCGAGTTCGGTTCGCTCACCGCGACGGAGGCGACCATTTTTCTTCTACCTGCATGTTCCTCCGCTCGTATCCGCGCGACCATATGGGGGTAGTGCAGTTCGAATGCGGGACGTTCGGAGCGGATTCGAGGCAGTTCGGTGAAGTTGTGCTGCGGCGGCGGACAACTTGTCGCCCATTCGAGCGAATTTCCGTAGCCCCACGGATCGTCGACCGTGACCGCCGGGCCGTAGCGGTAGGACGTGAACACGTTCCACACGAACGGCAACAGTGACGCTCCGAGAACGAACGATCCGATCGTGGAGATCGAGTTCAGTGTGGTGAATCCGTCCGAGGGCAGGTAGTCGGCGTATCGGCGCGGCATGCCTTCGGCGCCGAGCCAATGTTGCACCAGAAAGGTTGTGTGGAAACCGACGAAGGTCGTCCAGAAATGCCACCTACCGAGTCGTTCGTTCATGAATCGTCCGGTGATTTTCGGGAACCAGAAATAGATCCCGGCGTACGTGGCGAAGACGATCGTCCCGAAGAGGACGTAGTGGAAGTGCGCGACGAGGAAATACGAATCGGTGACGTGGAAATCGAGCGGCGGGCTCGCCAATATCACCCCGGACAGACCTCCGAAAAGGAAAGTCACCAGAAATCCGATCGAGAACAGCATCGGCGATTCGAAGGTCAATTGTCCTTTCCACATCGTTCCGATCCAGTTGAAGAATTTCACCCCGGTCGGTACGGCGATGAGAAAACTCATCATCGAGAAGAACGGCAGCAGAACGGCTCCCGTGGCAAACATGTGATGAGCCCACACTGCCGCAGACAGTGCCGATATGGCGATCGTCGCGTAGACGAGTCCGAGATAGCCGAAGATCGGCTTGCGGGAGAAGACCGGAAAGATCTCCGAAACGATACCGAAGAACGGTATCGCCACGATGTACACCTCGGGATGTCCGAAGAACCAGAACAGATGCTGCCACAGGATCGCCCCACCGGTGGCGGGATCGAAGAGATGCCCGCCCAAGTGTCGGTCCACGAGCAGTCCCATCAGTGCCGCCGTGAGAATAGGAAAAGCCAACAACACCAAAATCATGGTGATGAAGACATTCCACGTGAAGATGGGCATCCGAAACATCGTCATCCCGGGTGCACGCAGACAGATCACGGTGGTGATCATGTTGACCCCACCCAAGATGGTCCCGACGCCGGCCAGTGCGAGGCCCATGATCCACAGATCCCCACCGACACCTGGTGAATGCAGGGCACTGGTCAGCGGGGAATACCCCGTCCATCCGAAGTCGGCGGCACCTCCGGGGGTGAGGAATCCGGATACGGTGACGAGCGCACCGAACAGGTACAGCCAGTAGCTGAGTGCGTTCAGTCGCGGGAACGCCACATCCGGTGCGCCGATCTGCAGGGGAAGTATGTAGTTCGCGAAGCCGAAGACGATCGGAGTGGCATAGAGCAGCAACATGATCGTGCCGTGCATGGTGAAGAGCTGGTTGTACTGCTCGTTCGAGAGAAACTGAAGACCGGGGACGGCAAGTTCGGTCCGGATCAGCAGGGCCATCAATCCGCCCAGCATGAAGAAGGCGAACGAGGTGACCAGATACATCACGCCCAGCTGTTTGGGATCGGTCGTAGTGGCAGCGGAATAGAGGAACGTGCCCTTGAGCCCCCGCCGTTTCGGGTAAGGCCGCGAAGGAAGGAGCTCTGTCACAATGGGAGTCATTGCCGTTCCTCACTGCGCGGGAGATGGCGGTCCGATATCCGGACGATTCGAGTACGGGTACCCGCCTACCAATTCCGTATCGACACCTACGCGACCGAGATTCATGGATCCTCCCGGTGATCCCACCATCTCGGCCGCACCGGGCAGTGGCCGGTGGAAGAAGCGGGCGTTGTCATCGATGAAATCTTCCCAGCGGGCGGGGACGTCGGATTCGTACGAGATGGCCTCGACCGGGCAGACCGGTTCGCACGCACCGCAGTCGATGCATTCGTCGGGGTGGATGTAGAGCGACCGCGCTCCTTCGTAGATGCAGTCCACCGGGCATTCCTCGACGCACCCCCGGTCCATCACGTCGATACATGGTGCTGCGATCACGTATGTCATGAGCGACCTCCGGGGGCACTGCCTATTTTTAAGGAAATCTTTCCTCTAAAGTCTTACAGTATGGCGATACGAAAGGGAACCGGTTCTGCGCGCGCCGACAGCCATGCAGTGCTGGCGTCTGGGCGGCGAGTTCAACTGTTGGACGCCTTGCGGGCTGCCGCGGAATCGATGGCCGCCAGCGAACTGGCGGATCTGTGCGGCCTGCATGTGAGCACAGTTCGGTTCCACCTCAACGCGTTGATCGAAGTCGGTCTGATCGCGAAGGAGACCGAGCGCAACGTCATCCGAGGGCGTCCGCGCCAGCTTTACCGGGCACAGAATCCACTCGGGTCAGGAGTCGGGATCACCTCCGGATACGAAAAGTTGGCCCACGTTTTGGCGGCGCACTTCGCGCGCCACGCGGACGGTGATCCGGAACAGCTCGCCGAGGCTGCGGGTCGGCAGTGGGCGCTGGATGATCTCGGCGAAACCTCCGGAAACGGTCGATCCACAGAAGATGCGGCGGTCGTCGTCACTACCTTGTTCGCGGAGATGGGGTTCGATCCGGAACTCGAATCCTCGACTTCCGATACGCGTATCCGATTGCACGCCTGTCCGTTCGAAAGCGTCGCCCGACAGAACCCCGGCGTTGTCTGCTCCTTGCATCTCGGTCTGATACGCGGAGTTCTGACACGACTTGGCGCACGTCAGATCGAGAGCACGCTCACCCCCTGGGACACCGCGCATACGTGCCTCGCGCAACTGGAGCAGCAATGACACATAGGACCGTACAAACGGCGCATATCAATGTTCCTGTCGCACAGTCACATTCCCCTCCCCCATGTTTTGTGGGACCGCTGATGTGCTCGCGCGATCGAACATATTCGTCGTTTCGGCGGACCGCATCGAGAAATGAACAGCCGGAAACTTCCTCACTACAACGGATTACACCCCATGAGCATCTATCGCATGATCTGGTGGATTACCGCGGTCATCCTGGCCGCTTCAGGGGGGATCGCCGCAGCCATCACCGTCCAAACCGACATTCTGGTATCGGCGGTGATTGCCGCAGTGCTGATCGGAGGGGGTTCACCCTGGCTGCGACCGATCACACGTCGTACTACCCCACCACCGCGAACTCTCCTGACGATTGCGCTACGAGACGGCGCTACGTGGGCGGCAGGAGTGGTCACTGTCATCGGATTGATCACGCTCGCCGGCGCTCCTGCCCTACCGCTGATACTGCTGATGGCCATCACCTCCCCTCCGGTATGCCGCTATCTCCGCGACAGAGTCGAGTTCACACCCTCGCTCCCGTGCTCGCCGAAAGATCCCCTGATACGCACCAGCGGCGTCGATGTGCAGCTTCTTCCATTGCCGGATTGCAGCCAACTCTCGGACGACGCCCTGTGTCGATGTTGGCGCATGAGCTTCCCCGCCCAGCAGAGCGATCCCTCGACATCGCCCTCGACGACGGACGAACTGCACTTCGCACGTACCCGCGAGGCTTATCTCGACGAAATCGAACGTCGCGATCCAAGGGGATTCGCCCGATGGTTAGAGAGCGGCGCCCGCACCGGAAGTGACCCCGCCAAGTTCCTCACCACACGAGATCACCCCCCCACCCCCACCACAGCAGCCCTGATTCAACGCCCCCGCGAAAGCCCCATGAACCAACTGAGAAACCTCCTCATGGCCGGGCCAGTGGAGAACGATGGAAATCCCTGGCCAGCACCGCATACACGCAAAGAAAGCGAACACCGTGGAAAAGATGTCATTGACAGCGCTCGCTCGCCAACTCGCCGACAAGGCGGGAAACTCGAAGAGCGGCCGGAGCGCTCGTACCGTGTACGGCGGCCATGAACACGTCCTGCGGCAAACCGTCATCGCGCTGGCAGAGGGCCAAAAACTCGACGAGCACGAGAACCCTGGGGAAGCGACCGTCTACGTCCTCACCGGCCGGGTACGCCTGTGCGCAGCCGAGAATGCTTGGGAGGGATCATCCGGCGATCTGTTGATCGTCCCGAATGCTCGACATTCTCTCGAAGCGCTGGAGGCCTCGTGCGTACTACTGACGGTCGCTAAAGCAATCTGAAGTATCGACCCGGTCTTC
Source organism: Rhodococcus sp. YH3-3 (assembly GCF_001653035.1). Lineage (NCBI taxonomy): Bacteria > Bacillati > Actinomycetota > Actinomycetes > Mycobacteriales > Nocardiaceae > Rhodococcus > Rhodococcus sp. YH3-3. Next base: position 90,689 of record NZ_BCWH01000001.1, read on the forward strand.
ACGGCCACTGATCTGACCGTCATTTCTTACTCCGCTTCGTCATCGACCATGCTCCAGTCGCGAGCTGTGCCCCGCATCGTCCGCGGGCACGGTTCGCGGTCCTTCTACGTGTCGATGGCAATCGTCCTGTTAGGTAAATGCATTGAACCGATTCGAAACCGACGATCCGATCGCCCCTGTTTCCTCGAAGTCCACGGCCGGCGGCATGTCTGCCCCATGTAACTCTGCCCTGCTTGATGCGCTGAAACATTGCGTTGTCATCGGCGACGGAGCGATGGGCACCATGTTGCAGGCCGCGGACCTCACCCTGGACGACTTCCTCGGCCTAGAGTACCGCGGCGCTCGTTATTCGTTCGGATACGGCGCGTCCCCGGATCTCGAGGATCGAGCCAAGTTGGTTGCGTTGCTCGAACCCGAACGAATCGGCGTCGAATTGTCTGAGGAGCTGCAGCTGCATCCCGAGCAGTCCACGGACGCTTTTGTCCTGCACCACCCGGAAGCAAAGTATTTCAATGTCTGAGTTGCCGAACGGAATATCGGAAGACGGCCCCTCGCCGTTCGCGCGCCGCGTCCTCGACACAATCGACCGTATCCCTGCAGGCCGCGTGATGACATACGGACTGATCGCCACCATCGTCGACGCGCATCCGCGCCAAGTCGGCCAGGTCATGACCCACTGGGCAGACGAAACACATTGGCACCGAGTGGTCTACGCCAACGGCACTCCCGCTACCTGTCACGGCAACAACGCTCTCGTCCTACTGCGCGGCGAAGGGACGCCCATGCGCGACGGACGGGTCGACCTCGTACACGCGCTGTGGAATGGATGATCCACCTCAAACGATGGCGAGAACCGTCCTGCAATCGTTTTCGACGAAATGCCATGTCCTCCATGCGATTAAGTCATCTTCACCCTCGTATTTGCTCCCCGGGTCATGTCCTAAGTCTGGCATGTCGGATGAGACACGGCCACCCGCTGCGCAGTCTCGACGTGCACTCAGGTGGACTGGCGGTTGACGACACACCCGGGGGCAAGGTGTAAGGCGCGAGAGCGTGTAGCGCCGACGCGGCGTGTGAACGGGGAGAGCTCAGTGACCGGGCGGCCAGCTCGGTATCGGTTCGATGATGTGGACGGTCAACTGACAACGTCGAACACGTTGTGTTCGCGCTTCGCGCTGAACCTCTACGTGGAGACAAAAAGATCTTTCACAGGGCGAGCGAGCGAACTGCAGTCTGGACGATCGGCAACACGTCCTCCTCGAACCACAGGTTCTTGGCAAGCCACGGCTGGTTGCGCGGAGAAGGATGCGGAAGGGGAAGGTACCCCAACGGCAAGTAATCCTTCGCTGCTTTGACGGTCTCGGTCAGCGTCGGCTTGCGCCGACCACGTAGATAATGTGCCTGTGCATACTGACCGACCAATAACGTGAGTCGAACATCGACCAAATGATCGTTCAGCGCCTCGTGCCAGTGGGATACGCATTCGGATCGCGGTGGTTGATCACCCGACCTCGCTTTGCCGGGATAGCAAAAGCCCATCGACATGACGGCTACCTTGCCCGGGTCGTAGAACTGTGGGGGCGTCAGACCGAGCCAAGTGCGCAGACGGTCACCTGAAGGATCGTCCCAGGGAACACCCGTCGTATGAACTTTGCGGCCAGGCGCCTGGCCGATCACACGCAGCCGAGCCGATGGGCCTGCTTGCAGTACGGGACGCGGCCCGCACGGCAGGTGGTCCGCGCAGAGCGTGCACCCTCGGATCTCCCTGAGCAACTCAGCCAATGGTTCCGGCATATTTCCCATCTCCGGGGTCGAGGCAAGCATAGAAGTGACGTCGTTATCGGACGCGTTCGAGGTCGTCGTCTTACCGGGAAATCACCGAAATCCGGGTGGAAGGCTTGAAGCCGCGCCGGTAGGCCCGGCTGACAGATTCCTCAGTCAGCGGGCAGCGGGGGCGTCGAGTCCCCCAGTATTTGGCACGGTTTCCCCTATGTCTCCAACCACGCCTCGAAGACGCATATGCCCGTCGGACAACGTGTAGGTGACGCCGACGATCGCGCAGGCACCTTTGTCCACTTTCTCCGCGATGATGCGCGACCTCTGCATGATCAACGACCCTGTTTCCACCACATGACGACCTTCGAGTTCGTCGACGGTGGACAATCCCTCGCGGCGGCCCATCAGGATCGAGGGGGCGACGCGCTCGATCACACTACGAATGAAACCGTCGGGCACCGCATTCTCGTCCAAGGCATCGAGAGTGGCTTTCACTGCGCCGCAACTGTCGTGGCCGAGGACGACGATGAGCGGCACGTCGAGCACCTCTATGGCGTATTCGATCGAACCGAGCACCGAATCGTCGAGCACATGACCTGCGGTGCGGACGACGAACATGTCGCCGAGACCCTGATCGAAGATGATCTCGGCGGCTACGCGCGAATCACCGCAACCGAACAAGACCGCGGTCGGATGTTGTTCGTTGACCAGCTTCGCGCGGTCGACGATTCCCTGGCTCGGATGGATGGACGCGCCGTTGACGAATCGCTCGTTACCCTCGCGAAGAGACTTCCAAGCGGAAAGGGGGCTTGAACGTGGCATTCATCCATTGTGCACACGGCGTCTTCCGCATTGCCGACAGGGGTGTTGACCCACCTGTGGTCGGGTGGTCACGGCTCCGACGAAGCGTCCGGCGAGCTTGAAACCGGCTGTGCGGCAACGCAGTACTGTTCGAACCTCTCAGCGGTCGACAACGAACCTCCTGCGAACAAGGATCGCTGTGAAGCGAGGGGCCGCGTGGTCGTGACTGCGCAAGGATTTTGCCGGATCGCGCGCGTGATCACCACGAACAAGGCGGTCGAGCAGTCGGGTTTCGCAGTCGGGTTTCTGGGTCTGCGGAAACTCCTCGACTCACTTCGTCACCACAAGACGCGTGTCACTACCGCGCAGGCTCAGCGCAGTGCGCTTAAGACGACGCTTCCGGCGAGGTCGGGTAACTCACACGCGTCCCGTCAACGTGCGCAAAAGAGGTAAGCGTATGCGGCGGCGCCGACTTCTTGGTCATGATGTCAAGCACGACGACGCCGCGCACCACGAGGGCGTCGCCGATCATCGAACGATGGCATCGCCACGGCACAGCTTCGGCACACATGATCGCTACATCGCTGTTGTGACCTCGCTTCACGAGCAGGTCGATCGCTTCGGCGAACTCGTCTGTCTGCATGTAGTCCGCGTAACCCTGGAACGAGGCGTTTCGCCACGCACCGTTGATGCTGTCCTTGCGTACATGACGCAAGCCGCCTAATGCTTTCATTCTGCGGTACGTGATCTTGCGTGCGCGCACGCTCGCCGCCAAAGCTGCCTCACCGAACTGCGGATTGTGCCGGGACTTGGCGATGGTACGCACGTCGATCAACTTCGTGATCCCGTACGTCTCCAAGAGATCGACGAACTCGTCGATCGGGTGCGTCGAGTGCCCGACAGTGTAAATCGTGATGGCTGACATGCCGCCACGCTACGTCGAATACGCGCCTGCGGAGATGATGTATCGAACCGAAAACTCCGGCCAGTAGGACGTCCCTGCGATATGCCGTCCACTATTGTGTTAGAAAACGAATATCAAGGTCCGCGATGTCGCGGAGCGTCTCCTCGCCCGAGTGGCGGCGGACTTCGAGGTTCCCGCAGCTGTCCGCACCCACTTCGGCCATGTCCTGTTGCGCAACTGACAACAGCGCTAAGCTCGTGTGGCGGCACATCGACTGGGTAATTGACGCGCTGATCATTTCTTTCTCGAGTGCAACCACCACGGCAGTTGGTCGCATCCGACCAGGTACAGGAGCAAAACTCACATGACGTCCTCATCGAATCCCGCGACCAGGAAACAGGCGCCTGGCGGGGAAACATCGAACGTCCGGACCAGATACGCCCCGACGAAGTCTGAACTCCCGCATCCCGCATGCCGAGGGACTGCATGCCGAGGGACTGCTGCGGCAGGAGTAGGCGCCCGCCACCGGAAGCGCGATCGCCCATCGGCGGCACGGTTCCCCCGGGGGGGTACTACGGCTTCCCGAGGCCAACACGTACGTGCCGAGGGTGCCGGTGTCGTTTGCCACGTGAGGACGAACGAAGCCACTGGAAGTCCAGGCACATCACCACGGTAAGACCGACACCTAACATCACGAGTAACAGAACCACGTTCGCCATCGCCACTGCTCCCTCTGACATCGAATTAGCCACTCACACCACGCAAGGCAGAATTCTCAGACGCATTCCGGACGCGTACGTTCCGGTAGCTGGACTCAGGCAGCGGTCACGCCATGAATCGATCGGACCGATACGCGCATCCTCGACGTCGCGGACAAACCACGTGCGATCGGTTCTTCCGCCTCGAAACGCTCGATTGCGAGTGCGAGGCCCATGACCTGTCGCCACCACCGTTCACGTTCCTCGGATTCGGCCCACACAATTACATCCATCACTGTCTCCTCATCAACCCTGGGTTTGTTACCCAGGTCACAGATTTTGGAAACGTAGGACACGCGAAATTATGCAATGGAGAGAAGCGGGGACTCGCGGTGTGTCGCCGATAACCAATCCTCCTCGAGGCCTCCGAAAACAGATCCGAAGACACGAAACGAGTACAGCCGAAAAAGGAGCTTGCGAACTGACCCGCAGTCCAATCCACTCGGCCCCCGTCGACGTCAATGCGGTCACTTCACAGGCTGCACAACACTTCTCGTGGGTGTGTTGATACGGCTGCGAGCCGTTGCGCTCAAACACAGGCGACAGGGTCAGGAACCTGACCGTACGCCGCTGCAGGCGAGGAACATGATCAGCCCGCTGCGGATTCGGATGCCGCCCCTGAGGCGAAGTCCGAAGCCGAACGACGCCTATGCTCGGTATACGATCTCGCGAGAAAGTTGGAGCCAGATATGAGTCCGAACAGCACCTGGCTCGACACCCGAACAACCCAACTACGGGGCACGCTTCTCGGTCTGGGGCTGACGATCACCGACTCCCAGGCCCGGGTACTGCTCAACGACAAACTCGACGACTACGCCCGCCTGATGCACGTCACCCGGCGCACCGCACAACGACACTTCACCGACGAACACCTCGCCATCTTCGCCAACTCCCTCGCGGCGGCCATTTCCGACGAAGCACCCGGCGAGCCCATGACCGAATTCGAACGCACCATACCCATGCCCACCAACGCACTCGGACTGACCATCGCCGCCCTGGCAGAAGCGCTGAAAGTTGCTCACGGCAACCTCGAAGAGCACTCTCTGACCGACGGCTTGTCCCACCTGTCGACTCTGGGCATGATCGCCGCCGACGCCCGCACAAACACCCGCACCGGTACCGTTCCCATGCCCCGGCCGCTGCTGCTGCGGATCGCTCGCTTTCTCGACAACACCGCGAAAATGGTCAGCGAGGGAGCGAACCTGCCCGACGGCCTCGACGAAAACGCGCGAGCACCCTTCGTCACCACCCTCCAACAAGACGCCGACGGACTACGCACCCTCGCGAACACCGAAGACGGTCACTCGCCGAAACTTTGGCGTATCCCTGCCAGTAGCGAAACATCGCCCCGTCGCGAAAAAGCCAATCGACGTCATGCCGCAGTCGAAACAGAGCCGAACGCCGCAACGGAAGGCGCGCGCGGGGATTCGATCCGCAGCGGACGACCTCGCCCCACGGAATCTTGACCTGCCAACACGGCTCTCCGCATTTGAGCGGGGCGTGTGCTGATTTCATGCTGCTGGTCTCTGCCCTCGGGTGAGGGCGATGTGGACCATGATGCGCCTTCGGTAGTTGTCCATGTTGGTGAAGCCGCATCCGACACGCTTGGTTTGCTTGATGATCCGGTTGAAGCCCTCGGTGCGGGCGTTGGTCACGTCCTCGGTGAGCGCGACGAGCACCGCTGGCCACCAGGTGTCGATCGTGGTCGCCAGGCGGCTGGTTTCCTCCATGTCGGCGCGGGCGGCGTCGTCGTAGAAGTCGTACAGCCTGCGCCGGATCTGGTGCGGCTGGTGTTCGGCCAGCAGCAGGCGCAGGCGTTCCTTGACGGCATGCGCGGCGGCGATCTCGTTGGTCGGATCCTCGGCGGCGAGGGCGGCGTTGAACCGGGCCTTTTGCTTCACGGTGAGGTGCTCGTAGCCGGTGAGCAGCAGTTGCCGGCTGGCCCAGACTTTGTCGGTGGCGGTGCCGCGGCGGCCGTGCAGTTGCCGGGTGATCCGTTGACGGACCTGGGTGACCATGAGGTTGGCGAGGGCGACGAGATGCCACTTGTCGACTGCGATCCGCGCGTCCGGCAGGGCGGTGCGGATCCCGGATCGACAGGTACAACAGCGCCCGCCCGCACACCCGCCTCGGCAACGCCCCACCCGCCGAGTACGAGGCAGCGCACTGCGCTGAGCCCACCAAGTCATCGCGACCGGCAATGACACCTGCATAGACGTGGCATCAACGCGTAGATGTTTCAGTTTCTTCTGTGCTGGGGCTGTGTCAGGTGCTGGACCGGGTGTAGGCAGCGGCGCGCACCACATCGTCGTCCTCCAGTCCAGCTCCTAGTGCTCCGCCCACGGTGGCCAGGCTGGCGGTGAGCCAGCTGATCTTCGCGTAGTCCAAAGCGTTCACTGGGTGACCGGCGACACCGGCCAGTACCTGCTCGTCGATGAGCAGCAGCGCGCCGACCCAGGACAGGATGAATAAGACGAGGTAGAACACCACAACCCCGATGGCCACGGTCGCGGTGGTGGCCAAATTGAACAGGATCACCTGCTCACGTTGGGCTCGCCGCCGTGGGCGCTCCCACAAGTCGGCTCCCAGGATCAGGGTGGCACTCACCGCCCCGATCGCCATCACCGCCAGCAGGACCAGGCGCACCGGCCCGTAGGCCATGGCCAGTACCCATAGGTCCGAGGCCACCAATGTCAGCATGCCGGTGGCCACTGCCACGACCAGCGCCCGGGAGAGCCGGGCCACGAAGGCCCAAGGCTGGTTGGCGCGGATCATGCCCAGCAGCAACCGCACGTTGCCGCTCAGCACTCGGGCCGTGAACTGCACGACGTTGTCGTCCGGGCGTTCGTCGAGATCGGTGGACAGCTGGTGGGCTCTTCGAGCAAGATCCCGCTGGGCGTTGAGGTCTTCGGCGTCGTAGCCCAGGAGCTGCCCGACCACGTGCACGGTGGTCTCTTGCACCTTCTGCCGCACGTGCACGGCTCCCAGGGTTGGGACGGAGACCAGTCCTACCCCGTGCACGGGGCTGAGCTGGGCGAGCACCGGACGTCGGCCGGTCTTCAGGGGGATCTCGGTGAGCACCACGGCCAAATCCCAGTTCTCCTCCAGCACGCGGTTTCGGGCCGCCTCCAGCAGGTCCAAGGTCTCGGTGGGTGGATCGACCAGCCGGTCTTCGGCCATCTTCAGTTGCCAGCGCACTCCCGGATACCGCTGCACCAAAATCTTGCGCACCGAGGTGGTGACCTCGGGGCCGAGCACCGCACTCAGGGATGGTGAGACCACCAGGCCGATGAGCAGCTCGGCATCGGAAAGGGGTTCGGCAGGATCGGCGGTGGATCGGCAACGCTTAGCAGTCACCGCTCCATGGTAAGGCAACCACGGGCCGGATTGCCGCTGGCTCGATGGAGCCCCCAAGGTTTCGTGCAGCACCGCGGGCCGGATTCGGTGGTCGCCTCGATCCCGGAGAGAGCGGTGCTGCTCACTGCGAAATCCTCTCCCCGCCGACGCCGCCAGCGCGAAGACATCACAGCCAGCGGGCCCGGGACCTGCCGGTGTCGAGGACGGCTTCTCGATGATGCTGCAGTGACGGATCGGTTGAAGTGCTTCGGCGGTGTGGGAGCAGTGATCAGCGTGGGGCCGGTCGATTCCGTTCGGACAGGTGATGCATCGACTGCCCAGCGGCAGGTGCGGTACTGATGCGTGGGTACCCGGTGCAGGGGTGTCAAGGCCCAGCTCCGAAGACGGCAAGCCGGGCACGTGAAAGGCGAATTATGGCCCGCCGCAACCCGAGCGGGAAGGCATGTGTGGCACGAGGCGCCGAAGACGGGCCGGGCGTTTACTGCAGAGATAAATGGCTCTCCGCATTTGAGCGGGGCGTGTGCTGATTTCATGCTGCTGGTCTCTGCCCTCGGGTGAGGGCGATGTGGACCATGATGCGCCTTCGGTAGTTGTCCATGTTGGTGAAGCCGCATCCGACACGCTTGGTTTGCTTGATGATCCGGTTGAAGCCCTCGGTGCGGGCGTTGGTCACGTCCTCGGTGAGCGCGACGAGCACCGCTGGCCACCAGGTGTCGATCGTGGTCGCCAGGCGGCTGGTTTCCTCCATGTCGGCGCGGGCGGCGTCGTCGTAGAAGTCGTACAGCCTGCGCCGGATCTGGTGCGGCTGGTGTTCGGCCATCAGCAGGCGCAGGCGTTCCTTGACGGCATGCGCGGCGGCGATCTCGTTGGTCGGATCCTCGGCGGCGAGGGCGGCGTTGAACCGGGCCTTTTGCTTCACGGTGAGGTGCTCGTAGCCGGTGAGCAGCAGTTGCCGGCTGGCCCAGACTTTGTCGGTGGCGGTGCCGCGGCGGCCGTGCAGTTGCCGGGTGATCCGTTGACGGACCTGGGTGACCATGAGGTTGGCGAGGGCGACGAGATGCCACTTGTCGACTGCGATCCGCGCGTCCGGCAGGGCGGTGCGGATCCCGGATCGACAGGTACAACAGCGCCCGCCCGCACACCCGCCTCGGCAACGCCCCACCCGCCGAGTACGAGGCAGCGCACTGCGCTGAGCCCACCAAGTCATCGCGACCGGCAATGACACCTGCATAGACGTGGCATCAACGCGTAGATGTTTCAGTTTCTTCTGTGCTGGGGCTGTGTCAGGTGCTGGACCGGGTGTAGGCAGCGGCGCGCACCACATCGTCGTCCTCCAGTCCAGCTCCTAGTGCTCCGCCCACGGTGGCCAGGCTGGCGGTGAGCCAGCTGATCTTCGCGTAGTCCAAAGCGTTCACTGGGTGACCGGCGACACCGGCCAGTACCTGCTCGTCGATGAGCAGCAGCGCGCCGACCCAGGACAGGATGAATAAGACGAGGTAGAACACCACAACCCCGATGGCCACGGTCGCGGTGGTGGCCAAATTGAACAGGATCACCTGCTCACGTTGGGCTCGCCGCCGTGGGCGCTCCCACAAGTCGGCTCCCAGGATCAGGGTGGCACTCACCGCCCCGATCGCCATCACCGCCAGCAGGACCAGGCGCACCGGCCCGTAGGCCATGGCCAGTACCCATAGGTCCGAGGCCACCAATGTCAGCATGCCGGTGGCCACTGCCACGACCAGCGCCCGGGAGAGCCGGGCCACGAAGGCCCAAGGCTGGTTGGCGCGGATCATGCCCAGCAGCAACCGCACGTTGCCGCTCAGCACTCGGGCCGTGAACTGCACGACGTTGTCGTCCGGGCGTTCGTCGAGATCGGTGGACAGCTGGTGGGCTCTTCGAGCAAGATCCCGCTGGGCGTTGAGGTCTTCGGCGTCGTAGCCCAGGAGCTGCCCGACCACGTGCACGGTGGTCTCTTGCACCTTCTGCCGCACGTGCACGGCTCCCAGGGTTGGGACGGAGACCAGTCCTACCCCGTGCACGGGGCTGAGCTGGGCGAGCACCGGACGTCGGCCGGTCTTCAGGGGGATCTCGGTGAGCACCACGGCCAAATCCCAGTTCTCCTCCAGCACGCGGTTTCGGGCCGCCTCCAGCAGGTCCAAGGTCTCGGTGGGTGGATCGACCAGCCGGTCTTCGGCCATCTTCAGTTGCCAGCGCACTCCCGGATACCGCTGCACCAAAATCTTGCGCACCGAGGTGGTGACCTCGGGGCCGAGCACCGCACTCAGGGATGGTGAGACCACCAGGCCGATGAGCAGCTCGGCATCGGAAAGGGGTTCGGCAGGATCGGCGGTGGATCGGCAACGCTTAGCAGTCACCGCTCCATGGTAAGGCAACCACGGGCCGGATTGCCGCTGGCTCGATGGAGCCCCCAAGGTTTCGTGCAGCACCGCGGGCCGGATTCGGTGGTCGCCTCGATCCCGGAGAGAGCGGTGCTGCTCACTGCGAAATCCTCTCCCCGCCGACGCCGCCAGCGCGAAGACATCACAGCCAGCGGGCCCGGGACCTGCCGGTGTCGAGGACGGCTTCTCGATGATGCTGCAGTGACGGATCGGTTGAAGTGCTTCGGCGGTGTGGGAGCAGTGATCAGCGTGGGGCCGGTCGATTCCGTTCGGACAGGTGATGCATCGACTGCCCAGCGGCAGGTGCGGTACTGATGCGTGGGTACCCGGTGCAGGGGTGTCAAGGCCCAGCTCCGAAGACGGCAAGCCGGGCACGTGAAAGGCGAATTATGGCCCGCCGCAACCCGAGCGGGAAGGCATGTGTGGCACGAGGCGCCGAAGACGGGCCGGGCGTTTACTGCAGAGATAAATGGCTCTCCGCATTTGAGCGGGGCGTGTGCTGATTTCATGCTGCTGGTCTCTGCCCTCGGGTGAGGGCGATGTGGACCATGATGCGCCTTCGGTAGTTGTCCATGTTGGTGAAGCCGCATCCGACACGCTTGGTTTGCTTGATGATCCGGTTGAAGCCCTCGGTGCGGGCGTTGGTCACGTCCTCGGTGAGCGCGACGAGCACCGCTGGCCACCAGGTGTCGATCGTGGTCGCCAGGCGGCTGGTTTCCTCCATGTCGGCGCGGGCGGCGTCGTCGTAGAAGTCGTACAGCCTGCGCCGGATCTGGTGCGGCTGGTGTTCGGCCATCAGCAGGCGCAGGCGTTCCTTGACGGCATGCGCGGCGGCGATCTCGTTGGTCGGATCCTCGGCGGCGAGGGCGGCGTTGAACCGGGCCTTTTGCTTCACGGTGAGGTGCTCGTAGCCGGTGAGCAGCAGTTGCCGGCTGGCCCAGACTTTGTCGGTGGCGGTGCCGCGGCGGCCGTGCAGTTGCCGGGTGATCCGTTGACGGACCTGGGTGACCATGAGGTTGGCGAGGGCGACGAGATGCCACTTGTCGACTGCGATCCGCGCGTCCGGCAGGGCGGTGCGGATCCCGGATCGACAGGTACAACAGCGCCCGCCCGCACACCCGCCTCGGCAACGCCCCACCCGCCGAGTACGAGGCAGCGCACTGCGCTGAGCCCACCAAGTCATCGCGACCGGCAATGACACCTGCATAGACGTGGCATCAACGCGTAGATGTTTCAGTTTCTTCTGTGCTGGGGCTGTGTCAGGTGCTGGACCGGGTGTAGGCAGCGGCGCGCACCACATCGTCGTCCTCCAGTCCAGCTCCTAGTGCTCCGCCCACGGTGGCCAGGCTGGCGGTGAGCCAGCTGATCTTCGCGTAGTCCAAAGCGTTCACTGGGTGACCGGCGACACCGGCCAGTACCTGCTCGTCGATGAGCAGCAGCGCGCCGACCCAGGACAGGATGAATAAGACGAGGTAGAACACCACAACCCCGATGGCCACGGTCGCGGTGGTGGCCAAATTGAACAGGATCACCGCTCACCCCAGCCCGCACGGGCGGGGGAACCCGCCGCTACAGCGAAGCAGACCTGGCCACGTTGACACGTATCAGCGCGTTGATCGCCGACGGCATCAACCTGACCGCGATCGGTGTCATCCTCGACCTGGAAAACCGGAACGCGATCCTGGCCGAACAGATCGCTCAGCTCAGTCAGATGCCCGCAGAGGAGTCGCCGTCCGAGCGCGTCCCGGAAGCCGGGTACCCCTCGTCGGCGTGAGCGATGGCGCCGAAATCCGCATCGGCAGCGATCACATGCCCCTCCGATTCGAGCTGGTCGATCGCCGCATCGAACGCGTCGATAAGCCACGGCTTCTGCGCCTGCGCGAGCGAAGTTTCCGTATTGTCGTCACCGGTCTGCACGATGTGCACCCACCACGAACCGCTCGCATCGGGCTCGTCCCACAACCCTCGCGCAGAATTGGTGGCCAACACGTAGCGGTTGTACTCGAGATCCACACGAATGGCGTACTGCCCGTCCACATTCACCACAGCAGCGGGCCGCTGCGACGCCGCAGCCAACGCGGTCAGCGCGTCGTCGTACATTTCCGAGAACTTCTTCGTCAACGGCACAGTGCAGTCCTACTCATCGAGGCCCCATGCAGACAGCACAAGGTAAAAGACAGCCCGTTGCCACAGCCATGACCAGCCCGTTGCCACAGCCATGACGAAGAACTGACATCCACCCTAACCCCACGAGGCCCACATCAGTGGGAAGCATCCCACTCCGCGATCACCTACCGTCCCGTCGAAAGCCGGAAGAGGACCGAACCCTGTCGAACTGCATACCGATCTCGCGGCAAAGCTCCTCATCACTGACGGCGCGGTCCCCGAAAGCGATCGCGCCCACTGCAGTGCCGTCGATGACAACCTCGCCGACGACACCGACGACCGCACCGTCCTCACGGCAAGCGATGTCCCGCCCCGCGCGAATCACCTGCTCGATCACCGACGCACGGTCGAACCCTGCACCGCCGCGGTAGCGGTGGACACCGGTTTCCTCGTCCCGCACCGACACGAACCAGTCCACCTGCATCGCCCTCACATTCCTCCCCTGCACCCCTCACCTACTTCTACCGCGTGGGGAGAGTATCCACCACCTCGGCCGCGAGCACCGTCAGCCGAATACTGCATTGCCGAGACTGCTCGACGAACACCTCGAACACCTCAAACACCTCGATCCTCACTGATACCGTGCAGCACCATCAGCATTCCCTCGGCATGCTCGAAGCCTTGCGCGTACCGCCATCCCAGCCTGCACACCCCCGACCTCCGCAGGACCCGCACTCCGCCGCCGGAAGAGGTTGGTATGCCAATGGGCACTGCTCACACACCCGCTACTTATCGACGATCATCCACTCAAGAGTCGTCCGGTCGACACAGGCCTCCACTTTCCCGCCCCAGGGACCCATCGGCCGCCGCAGCGGACTCGCCGCGATACGGAGGTCCGACGAAACGTTCCGACCGACTCATGCTGACTTGCAACAGCTCTCGAATCGGATGGATGGTTTGGCACGAACAAGGCAGCTGCGGCGATTTCAACGACCGCACACCCCCAGGACCCCGGGCCTGCACGTCGAGCCGGGGCGGTGGGATGCCATCTGCGTTGAGCACACAACCCAGACAGCCCTTTTCGTGCGCGGTCAATATCCGTGCGGCCTCGCACTTCCCACCATAAACCGCATTACCGGTATGCACCTGGTCGGATTCCCGGTCGATACCAACTAGCAACCCGGGCGCGTGCGGACAGTCCGGGAGCAGCACTCCCCCACACCTACCAACCCGATCTCATCGGCCGGCTACCACCGCCACGTCGCGAGAACTCCGAAACGTTTTCTGGAGTGGCGATGACACTCGGCGACCTCACGAAGCAGGTCAAACAGATCAGCGGAAAGCCAGATTGACACCGAATCGGCTGTCGAAGGGGTGCAACCAGGTTCGATCCACGGTTCCATACCGCCCCACCCCGACACTCGACAAAGCTGACGGGCAATCATCACCGAGTAGTCGACCGGCACGGGTCTGTCCAGAAAACGGTGTAATTGATTGATTTCTAACTACTTTCGTCCGGCAGACAGCCGTCCGTCGAACGTTATCTCGAAGGCATTCAGTGCTGCCTTCCATCGGTTGGACCAGCGCCTGCGGGCGGTGCCTTTCGGGTCGAGGCTCATGATGGCCAGATACACGCATTTCAAGGCCGCGGCCTCGGTCGGAAAGTGTCCACGGGCCTTGACAGCCCTGCGGATTCGAGCGTTGACACTCTCGATGGCGTTGGTCGTGTAAATGACCTGCCGGATGGCGTTGTCGAATTGTAGGAACGGCACGAACTCAGCCCAGGCGTTAGTCCAGAGCCTGATGATCGCGGGATAGCGTTTCTCCCATTTGTCACTGAACTCTGCGAATCGGTCGAGCGCGGCCTGCTCCGACGGAGCCGTGTAGACGGGTTTGAGGTCCTTGGCGATCTCGGACCAGTCCTTGCGGGAGGCATAGGCGTAGGTGTTACGGAGAAGATGGACCACACAAGTCTGCACGATGGTCTGTGGCCACACTTGCTCGATCGAGTCAGGTAGATGCTTGAGACCGTCGCACACGACGATCAGAACATCCTGCACACCACGGTTTTTCAGCTCGGACAACACCCGAAGCCAGTACTTCGCCCCTTCCCCGTCGCCGTGCTCACCGGCCCACAATCCGAGGATGTCGCGGGTGCCGTCGACAGTCACCCCCATCGCGACGTAGATCGGCCGGTTAGCGACGTTGCCCTCGCGAATCTTGACGTGGATGCAGTCGATGAACAGCACCGGGTACACAGGGTCCAACGGCCGGTTCTGCCACTCGGCCATGCCTTCCATCACCCGCTCGATGATCGTCGAGATCGTCTGCTTGGACACATCAGCTCCGTACACCTCGGCCAGGTGTGCAGCGATCTCACCGGTCGTCAAACCCTTGGCCGACAATGAGATCACCATGTCCTCCACGCCCGACAGCCGACGCTGCCGCTTGGCCACGATCTTCGGCTCGAAGGAGGAATCCCGGTCACGGGGCACCTCGAGTTCGACCGGGCCGGCCTCGGTCAACACGTTCTTGGTGCGTCTGCCGTTGCGGGAGTTGCCGCTGCCCCTCCCTGCCGGGTCGCTCTTGCCGTATCCGAGGTGGTCGTCCATCTCGCCTTCGAGCGCGGACTCCACGACTAGCTTGGTCAGCTTCGACAGCAATCCACCATCTCCGGTCAACTGCAGCCCTTCGGCTCGCGCCTGCTCGACCAGCTCTTTGAGCCGCGCATCGCTGATACCCGGCTGAGCCGAGTTCGTCTCTGTCTCACGATCAATCACATCAGTCATAGTGGCGTATCTCCTTTCAGAGTTACACCGTTGTTCTTACAGTCCCACCGGCACCGATCATGTGTGCTCTCGCCAGATTTGTGAAAGTCCGCTACCACCAGAGGAAGTCAACGCGCTCTGCTGATCGAAGATCTGCCGACACCCCGCATGGAGGCGATAGCGTCGAGACTCTTGCCTTGCTCACAGAGGGAGCGGGCCCGTTCGGTACGTTCGGGTGTCATGACGGTTGGGCGGGCACCGTGTCGGCTTTGGCGCCGGACGGCTTCGAGGCCGGCGTGAGCGCATTCGACGATCATGTGGTGCCCACCTTTGGGCGAGAGCGGCCATGATGCGGGAGAAGAATTCACGACCCCGCCGGTGGTTGTGCCGAATCCTTCTGCGAAAGAACGGAATACGGAGCAGTGTTCGCAAAGAATGTGGACGTGCCGATGAGGCGACAAACGGATCGTCCGAGCCTGTCGAGTTCAGACCACGAGGACGACACCGCCATTCCCGCGTAGGTAGCTCAGGCGTTCGGCGAGCTGGGGTCGCTGCGTTTTCGAGCCGGATTCGCAGTCGGTGAAGATACAGATCGCTCCGGCTTGGCGGAGTGCGTACTGCTGCAGTTCGGGGTTTGTTCTAAGACACCGGTGTATCCGGTGGTGCTCACAGTCTCAGTCCTTCTCCTCTGCTGCCATGTGTGGGACGGTGCGGCTATTCATGAGCTGGTGACCGATCTCAGGACTCCAAGAAGGTGGGTCTGCTGCACGGATAGGTGACATCTGATCTGTGGTGCCGAGAGGTGCCGCTGGAAGGATGTGCACCATGCCGAAGCCCTATCCCCGAGAGTTCCGTGAGGACGTTGTTCGGGTTGCCCGCAGTCGCGAGCCCGGAATGCTGTTGAAGCAGATCGCCGCCGACTTCGGGATCAGTGAATCCTGCCTGACGGGTTGGCTGAAAGTGGCCGATATCGAGGACGGAATCAAATCAGGAACTACCGGTGAGGACGTGGTCGAGAACCGGGAACTGCGCAAGCGAATCCGGTTGCTCGAGCAGGAGAACGAAGTCTTGCGCCGTGCTGCCGCCTATCTTTCCCAGGCGAACCTGCCGGGAAAATGATGTACCCGCTCGTTCGTGAGCTGGCCGAGGACGGCATTCCCGTCACGGTGACGTGCCGGGTACTCGAGATCGCTCGCCAGCCCTACTACCGGTGGCTGGCTGACCCGGTGACCGATGCCGACCTCGCGGAGGCCTACCGGGCGAACGCTCTGTTCAGGGCCCATAAGGACGACCCGGAGTTCGGCTACCGGTTCCTGTTCTACGAGGCTCGCGACGTCGGCCAGGTGATGGCCGAGCGCACAGCGTGGCGGATCTGCTCGAACAACGGCTGGTGGAGTGTGTTCGGCAAGAAACGCGGAAAAGCCAAGCGCCCGGGGCCTGCGGTCCACGACGACCACGTCCAACGCAACTTCACCGCCGATGCTGCGAATCAGCTGTGGTTGGGCGACATCACAGAGCATTGGACGAGCGAAGGCAAGCTCTACATGTGCGCGTTCAAAGACGTATTCTCCAACCGGATCGTTGGCTACTCCATCAGCGATCGGATGAAGTCCCGGCTCGCGGTCGATGCGCTCGACAACGCCGTCGCCCGCCGAGATTTCGTCGCAGGCTGCGTGGTCCACACCGACAGAGGATCGCAATTTCAATCAAAAAAATTCGTCCGCGCTCTGAGCCGCCATCACATGGTCGGCTCGATGGGCCGCGTCGCTGCGGCCGGCGACAATGCCGCCATGGAGAGCTTCTTCTCTCTACTGCAAAAGAACGTCCTGGACCGCCGCCCCTGGCGCACCCGTGACGATCTCAGGATCGCGATCGTCACCTGGATCGAAAAGACCTACCACCGCCGACGCCGCCAAGTCGGACTCGGCCGATTGACCCCCATAGAATACGAGACCATCATGACCACACCAGCCACTCAGGCTGCGTGACTCAACCTGTCACCTGATCGTGCAGCAGACCCGGTGCGCAACTTGGCCGAGTTCGGGTTTTGCTGTGATGCTTCGGGTTTGATCGAACTCGACCACGTGTAGGTCTGTTGAGGCATGGTGTCGTAGTGCTCGACCACGGTCTGTTAGTGCTCGGAGAAGGCCATGGCGGCACCGCGGGGTGCCGCAGCGATCACTGCGGCACGTCGATGACTGGTTTGATCGCGAGCCGTAGGACGCCGCGAGGATAGTTCCGCCATCTAAATAGGCGAAGTTGCAGCAACCTGGACGGCGCCGACACTGAGATCACCTAGCGACCATCCGACATCGCGGGCTGCCGGTCGGCGTCTGTTGATCGCCAGGTAATTGGGTATCCACACCGAAACGAACTATTCGAGAGGTTTTGCGGTGAAGGATGTCAGGCGAGGAATGACGGATTCCGAGCTGGTCGAGGAAGCTGCCCGGCTCGCTGAGCAGAAGGATCGGACTCGATGCGACGAAATCCGGTTGGCACTCGTTCAGGACGAGCTCGAGTCCCGCGGCGCCACGCATTCCGACGAGCACGGAACGGCGAGGAGACATCAACGATGAACTTTCTGCTGATCTGGTCGCGTGTGTCTTCCGGGCTCATGCCGGAGGATGTGCGTGTCTGCGGTCCGAGACAACGCTCCGTGCCGGCCCGGTGGGCACTGCCGATGAATCCCCGTCGTTGATGTTGGATTTGGAGCTGTTCGTCGGCCCGCCCTTCGCTGCCGCATTCCGTGCGGCAGTCCACTGGCTCGTCTTCGTCGGCGTTCTCTGACCACGTGCGGCAGGTGACGGTTTGGGGAAGACGGCTGATTCGCGCGATCAGCGTCTCGATCACATCGGGAATCCGAGCGAAGTCGTCGGGCGTTGAGGACGGTGCCGTTGAGGGCGATACTCTCCGGCGTCTACTGCAGGGACGTGCGAGCGCCTCGGCGGCTGTGCTCGAGTTCTTTGGTGAGGGTGCGCGCGTCATAGCTTCCGATTATTCGGCAGCCTTCGACGAAAAAGGTCGGTGTTTCTCGGGCACCACTGGACTGGGCGCTGGAAATGTCACGTTGTACGCGCTCGGCGACCGCGTCGCTGTCGAGGTCCGCGACGAACTGGTCGACGTCGAGTCCTATCTCGGCTGCATAGCCGATGAGATCGGTTCGCGCGAGCGCGTTCTGGCGGGTGAACACGAAGTCCAGCCATTCCCAGAACATGTGCTGCCGTGCGGCGGCCTCTGCTGCATGTGCGGCAACCAGTGCGTGCGGATGGATGTCCACCAGCGGTAGGTGACGGACCACGTAGCGCAGATCGTCGCCGAAGTGGACGTGCAGGTCGTCCCATCCTCCGGTGGCATGTGCGCAGAATCCACATTCGAAGTCGACGAACTCTACAAGGGTCAGCTGGGCGTCTTCGGGTCCACGAATGTGGTCGATCTCGGGATCTACGGGAGGTTCCAGCACGATGGGGAGATCGGCTTCGGCCTCACCCAGCTTGGTCGCTGCCACGCGGAAGATCACCGCACCCAGTACTGCAGCCAGCACCATGGCGACGAGCACGCCGACGGTCGCCTGCCCGGCCAGTTCGGGAGATGTGCCGAAAGCCAAACCTATGATCAGCAGCGATACGGTGAATCCCATCCCCGATAGCGCAGATCCGCCCATCACACTGCCCATGCCGACCCCCTGCGGTAATCGGCCCGCTCCGAGTCGGACAGCGATGTATGTGGCTGCTCCGATGCCGAGGAGCTTGCCGAGAACCAGGCCAAGCACAACTCCCCAGGTCACACGGGCACTGAACGCTTCGACGAGCAGTCCGCCACGCAGGTCGACGCCGGCGTTGGCGAGAGCGAAGATCGGTACCACGATCAGCGCGGTGGGTACCCGGAGGTATTCGTGTATCCGCTCGTTGACGGCTGTGCCTTTGGCCAGTCCACGTGACACTGCACGACCTGATGCGGCGCTCGGAGACTGCCAGAAGTCACGAAACAGTTCTGGAGCCGCCTCCACCTTGTGCCGCTGTGTCGGGTACGCGGGAATCAGAAGGCCGGCGACCATTCCGGCAAGCGAGGGATGAACACCCGACTCGATCGTGCTGAACCACAGCACGATCACCACGAGAATGTATGGCGCGGCTCGCCACTGTCGCGCCCGCCCGAGTAGCCACAATGCTGTCAGGCATGCCAGGGAAACGAGCAGTGGAATCAGGCGAATGTTTTCGCTGTATACGAATCCGATGATGGAC
Organism: Rhodococcus sp. YH3-3; assembly: GCF_001653035.1. Taxonomy (NCBI): domain Bacteria; kingdom Bacillati; phylum Actinomycetota; class Actinomycetes; order Mycobacteriales; family Nocardiaceae; genus Rhodococcus; species Rhodococcus sp. YH3-3. The sequence continues at coordinate 109,799 of NZ_BCWH01000001.1, forward strand.
ACCGCGAGGAAGTCGTCGACCACCGTGACGGTAAGGAGAAACACTCGCAGTTGGCCTGATCGTGCGGGCCCGAGGAGCGCCAAGGCCCCGAGCATGAAGGCGGTATCGGTGCCGACGACCACCCCCCAACCCTGCAGGCTGTCTCCGCTGCCGACGATCACGGCGTAGATGACGGCGGGTAGACACACCCCCGCGACTCCGGCGATCACGGCGATACGAGTGCGGGTTCGATCACGTAATGACCCGTGGGCGAACTCTTGGCGTACCTCGAGCCCGATCAGAAAAAAGAAGACGACCGTCAACCCGTCGTTGATCCAATGGTGAAGGCTCATGTGCAACGCCACCGGGCCGAGTTCGAATCCGGCGCCTTGATGCCAGAGGTCGAAGTACGCGTCCGAAGCCGGCGAATTTGCCCACAGCAGGGCGGTCACGGTTACCACCAGCAGCAGCACCGCGGAGCCGGACTCACGCCGGAGAGGCCGGAGAGAGTTGGAGAGCTGATTACGCAGGCCTTGGGGTTTCGGTGCCTGTCGTGCCATCGCTAGTTGATCCTTATCGCCGTTCAGTCCAGGCGGTGGTGCGCGGTCAGGTCAGTGTTGTGTGGTGCCGGCGCCTGTGTTTTCCAGCGCCGCTCGTAGATAGGGGGCAGTCGCACTGTCGGCAGTGGCAGCTACCTGCTCGGGGGAACCGGTGGCGACGATACGTCCGCCGTCGGCGCCCGCTCCCGGTCCGAGGTCGATGACGTGGTCGGCCTGGGCGACGACGCGCATGTCGAGTTCGACCATGACGACGGTGTTGTCGGCGTCGACGAGCCCCTGCGCGTGAGCGAGCAGTCTGTCGCTGTCGGACGGGTGGAGCCCAGCAGTGGGCTCGTCGAGGATGTAGAGCGTGTCGCCGCGTTGAGCACGCTGGAGTTCGGATGCCAGCTTGACACGCTGAGCTTCGCCGCCGGACAGCTCGGTGGCGGGTTGTCCGAGTCGCAGGTAACCCAACCCGACCTCGCGTAGGACGGTGAGCGAGCGAAGAACGTCGTTCTCACTGGTGAAGAAGGCGTGGGCTTCGTCGATGCTCATCGCGAGAACGTCGGCGATGTTGCGGTCCCGCCAGGTGATTTCGAGTGTGCTCTGCGTGTAACGAGTGCCGTTGCAGTCCGGGCACGGACTGTAGACGCTGGGCAGGAAAAGCAGCTCGACCATCACGAAGCCTTCACCTTCGCAGGTCGGACAGCGGCCACCGGCGACATTGAAGGAGAACCGCCCCGGTTTGTAGTTCCGTTTCTTGGCCGCAGGTGTTGCGGCGAACAGCTTGCGGATGTGGTCGAACATGCCGGTGTAGGTTGCAACATTGGATCGGGGTGTGCGCCCGATAGGGCGCTGATCGATGGCGACCACCCGACGGAGCCCTCCCAAGGTGCCCTCGATGCGGCCGCGGACCGCGCCCTGATCTCCGGTGAGCAGCAGATCGGTGTCGTCGCGCGGTTCGACGTTGGCATCGGGCGCGGCGGGCCGGCCCAGTTCAGCGTTGATCAACGCTGGTAGAGCCTGGCTGACGAGGCTCGATTTCCCCGAACCGGAGACTCCGGTGACCGCGGTCAAGACCCCGAGAGGGAAAGACACGGTGAGGTCGCGGAGACTGTTGCGCTCGACGCCTTCGACGCGAAGCCACCCGCGGGGGGTACGCCGCTGGCGGCGCACCTGCTCCGACGTGTCGAAGAGATAGCGTGCGGTGACCGAGTCCGGTACGTCGGCCAGCCCGGCGGGTGTTCCACTGTAGAGCACGCGTCCACCGTTCTCGCCGGCACCGGGACCGATATCGACCAGCCAGTCCGCTTCTCGGATGACGGGTAGGGAGTGCTCGACGACGAGGACGCTGTTTCCTCGCTCACGAAGTCCGTGCAGAATTCTCAGCAGCGCCGTCAAGTCGCCGGGGTGCAGTCCCGCCGAAGGTTCGTCGAGGATGTAGGCGACGCCGAACAGCTTCGAGGACAGCTGCGTCGCCAGGCGCAGTCGTTGCAGCTCTCCGCCGGAGAGTGTGGGCGTCGTCCGGTCCAGTGACAGATATCCCAGCCCGAGGTCGATGATGGGTTGGATTCTTTCGAGGAGGTCGTCGAGCAGGCGCCGCGCCGCCACCTGTTTTTCCGCTGACACGTTCGGGGTGCGTCGCACGTCGGGAGCGGCGGTGTGCGCCGATCCTCCCGATGCGACACGTCGTCGCGTGGCCTCGGCTCGTCGGGTTTCGTCGAGAGCTTCTCCTGCCGCCTCGGGTAGCCAGTCGCTGGACACAACAGTGCGCGCGATCTCTGCCAGTCCTGCCAGGGGCAAGGACGCGAACTCGGCGATATCCAGGCCCTCGAAGGTGACCGAGAGCGCCTCCGCCTTGACCCGCTTGCCCTGGCACATCGGGCATACCTCGCTGGTGACGAACTCAGAGACCCGCTTCTTGACGATCGAGCTCTTGGTGTTCGCGAAGGTATCGAGCACGAACCGCCGGGCGCCGACGAAATTGCCCTCGTAACTGGGTTCGGTTCCGGCTTTGATCGCTCGCCGAGTCTGTGCCGGGGTAAATCCCGAGTACACAGGAACGGTGGGGCGGTCCTCGGTGAACAGGATCCAGTCGCGATGTTTCTTCGGCAGCTTCTTCCACGGAGAGTCGACGTCGTATCCCAGTGACACCAGGATGTCGCGAAGGTTGCCACCCGGCCAGCCCGGCGGCCACGAAGCGATCGCGCGCTCCCGGATGCTGAGTGTGGGATCGGGGACCATCTTGTCGACATCGACCTCGTAGACGCGCCCGATGCCATGGCAGGTCGGACATGCGCCCTGCACGGTGTTCGGCGAGAAGTCCTCCGCGTAGAGCATCGGTTGGTCATCTGGGTAAGACCCGGCACGGGAATAGAGCATCCGCACGAGACTGCCCAATGTCGTCACGCTGGCGACATTCGATCGAGCATTACCGATGCCTCGGTGCTGCTGCAGTGCAACCGCCGGTGGCAGTCCCTCGACGACGTCGACATCGGGTACACCGACCTGATCGATCAGCCGACGGGCATACGGTGCCACCGACTCCAGATAGCGCCGCTGCGATTCCGCGAACAGTGTCCCGAACGCCAGCGAGGATTTCCCCGAGCCGGACACACCGGTGAACACCACCAGACGGTCTCGAGGAACATCGAGATCGACGTCGGCGAGATTGTTCTGCCGAGCTCCCCGCACCACGACACCCTGCCTCCAGCGATCATCGGCCTCGGCGAGATGTTCGGAACGGTTTGTCATGCCGGTGACCATAACGAAGGAAGGGAGCCTTGCGGCAGACCCCACAGCACTCCTGGCACACATCGTCACTCAGTTGACACGCAAGGTCACTGACACGTATCGCCACGTGCGCATACGTTCGAAAGGTCCCCCGGTGGCCACGCCACCACAACCGGGTCCCGAATCGCAGCGTGCAGGGATCCCCCAGGTTAGGAGCGGCAGCATGGCAGACAGCAACCGCGCAGTGGTGTTCGAGAGCCCCGGCACCATGAAGGTCGAGAAACTCGACTTCCCCAAGCTGGAGATGCCGAACGGACGAAAAGCGCCCCACGGCGTCATCCTGAAAATCGTCGCTACCAACATTTGCGGCAGCGACCTGCACATTTACCGAGGGTCCTTCCCCGTCCCCCAGGGTATGGTCATGGGCCACGAGATGACCGGAGAGATCATCGAGGTCGGCTCCGACGTGGAGTTCCTCAAAGAAGGCGATCTCGTCTCGGTCCCCTTCAACGTCGCCTGTGGACGATGCCGCAACTGTAAAGCTCGCCGCACAGATGTCTGTGAAACCGTCAATCCTGCAGTCTCCTGCGGCGCATACGGTTTCAATCTCGGCGACTGGGTGGGCGGACAAGCCGAATACCTGTTCGTCCCGTACGCGGACTTCCAACTCCTCCGTTTCCCGGACAAGGACCAGGCCATGGACAAGATCCTCGATCTTGCCCTGCTCTCGGACATCCTTCCCACCGCCTTTCACGGACTCATCGAGGCAGGGGCCAAACCAGGTTCAACGGTGTACATCGCCGGCGCCGGGCCGGTCGGACGCTGCGGCGCAGCAGCAGCACGCCTTCTCGGCGCATCCTGCATCATCGTCGGCGACTACTATCAGGACCGACTCGACCTGGTCAAGAACAACGGCTGCGAGACCATCGACCTGAGCCAGGACATCCCCTTGCCCGACCAGATCGAGGCCATCCTCGGTGAGCGCGAAGTCGATTGTGGCGTCGACTATGTCGGCTCCGAAGCACACGGCATCGGCTCGGAGTCCAATCAGCCTCAGCCGGCAGGTGCCATCAACGACGTCCTCGAAGCCACCCGTGCCGGCGGCGCCACCGGCGTCATCGGCGTCTACGGCCCCGACCCTCTGGCACCGACAAAGGCCGAACAGGAAGGCATCTTCCCGCTCGAATTCGGCAAGGTCTGGATCAAGTCACCGCGCCTGTCCGCGGGGCAGGCACCGATCATGCATTACAACCGCGAGTTGATGATGTCGATCCTGTGGGACCGCATGCCGTATCTGAGCGCAATGCTCAACACCAAGGTCATCGGCCTCGACGAAGCACCCGCCGCCTACGAGACCTTCGATCAGGGGTCATCGAGCAAGTTCATCATCGACCCACACGGAATGATTCCAGCCTGAGCACGATCCAGCACGGAAAGCTCACGGTCTGAGCACAATACAGCACGGAATGCTCACGGCCTGAGCGTTTTGCAGCACGCGTAGATTTCCGGCCCTGTGATCGCCCCCCGACTGGCGGACACAGGGCCGGCTCGCTCTCTCCCCGACCCGCAGGACTTTCCCCGCGCGGCTCAGTAAACTCAGTGGTATCCGAAAGGCAGGTGATCCGGCCATGGCTGATGCAGACGAGCCCTCATTGCCACACTTCGAAACGTTGTCGACCTCGCGGGCGCCGGACGACGGTGTCATCGACTACTGGCGAGAGGCCCGGCGCCATGCCTACGTCGACGTCAGCACCGACCCCGCCGACCCCGACTTCTACGGCGATGTCCGTCTCGGCCGATACACGAACTTCACTCTGTCCACGAAACGAGCCACCGCCGAGCAGACACACCGCAATCGCAGCCGAATCGCCCAAGGGCGGGAACAGGACGAGTATCTGTTCGCCACATTCCAGACGCGCGGAAGTTGCGTCATCGAACAGGCCGGACACACTGCAGTAGTCCCGCCAGGATCCATGGTCATCTACGACAGTTCCCTGCCCTTCGCTTTCCGCGCCGATGCACCCTACGAACAGGTCATCGTCAAGGTGCCCGCCGATCGAGCCTTCGCGCTCGCCGGCATCGACCGGACCACAGACATCCTGGCCACGACCATGAGCTGTGCAGGAGCGATGTCCGCCGTCGCAGCCTTTTTCACCCAACTGGCCCAACACCAAGACAGCGATCCCCACGGCGCCGCACAGCTCGAGACTCACGCCTCTTCACTGGCCACATCACTACTGAGTCTCGTCACACCGGTTCGCTCTGCCGCCGAAATACCCGCCTTCCTACGACGAGATCAGGTTCTGGCCTACATCCATGCCCACCTTGCAGACCCCGACCTCGACGCCGAACGCATCGCCACCGCGATGCGACTCTCCCGCCGCAGCCTCTACCGCCTGTTCCAGGGAACCGACCACACAGTCATGGGATATCTCCGCGCAGCGCGTATCCAGTCCGCCCAGCACCTACTACGAAAATACCCTTCCCGGCCCGTCTCCCTCATCGCTCGACAAACAGGATTCTCCGACCCCCGCACCTTCTACCGAGCGTTCCGCGACACCACCGGCATGACACCCAACGAACACCGAGAACGCCTCGATTGACAACGCACTGCACATATCCGCTCTACAGCTCAACGAGGCCGCCGGACGGGTCAACAACGACCGGCTCGGGCGAATCATGGCCCGCATACGACAGGTGGCCAGAAACCTGACCCCAATTGCGAGTCTGAAAACGAAACGCTTCGAACCTCATCATCTGAACACGGACCGTCCCGACCTGCACTTCATGTCCGGAGTACGGGAAATTCGACAAACCGACGATGTGCACACACAGTGGATCCTCGAAATAGCCGGACAAACACGAGAATTCGACGCCACCATCACCGAACAGCACCCGGACGAACGCATCGCGTGGAAATCGGACGCAGGCCTCGCAGTCCTGGTGGGCTGTAGGGTCTATCTCGCTAACGGTGTTTCGGCGGATTTCCATCAGTAAGTTTCCGATCCCGGCCAACGATCGGCGAACGTGATCGCAAACGCGTTCAGAGCAGGCTTCCACCTCGTTATCCATCGTGCCTGGCCCTTGCCTGTCGGGTCCAGTGAACGCGTCACCAGATAGAGGCACTTGAGCGCAGCAGCCTCGGTGGGAAAATGGCCACGAGCCTTGACAGCCCGCCGGTATCGGGCATTCAAGGACTCAATCGCGTTGGTAGAGCACAGCACTCGCCGTATCTCGGTGTCGTAATCCAGGAACGGGATGAACTCCTGCCAGGCGTTGTTCCACAATCGGATGATCGCCGGATACTGCTTGCCCCAACGGTCTGCGAGATCGTCGAACGCTGCCCGCGCTGCCGTCTCGGTCGGTGCGGTGTAGATCGGCTTGAGATCGTGCTTGAGCGCATCCCAGTGCTGCCGCGACGACAGTCGAAACGTGTTTCGGATCAAATGGATTACACACGTTTGGACCGTCGCGGCCGGCCACACGTTCTCGACGACCTCCGGTAGACCTTTCAATCCGTCGCAGACCAGGAAGAACACGTCCCGGGTGCCCCGATTTCGAATGTCGGTCAAGACGGACATCCAGAATTTGGCGCCTTCGCCGCCGGTGCCGGCCCACAATCCGAGCACATCACGGTGTCCGTCGAGACTGACGCCGATCGCGGCATAGATCGGCCGGTTCGCGACCTGCCCGTCCCGGACTTTGACGACTATCGCGTCGATGAAGATCGCCGCGTACACCTCGTCGAGCGGACGGGCAGACCAGTCCTGCATCTCCTCGAGCACCTTGTCGGTGATCCGAGAAATAGTCTCTTTCGAGACCGAGGCGCCATAGATTTCGGCGAAGTGAGAACTGATTTCACCGGTCGTTAATCCTTTGGCGTACAACGACAACACGATCTCGTCGACCCCGTTCAATCGCCGTTGGCGTTTCTTGACGATCTGCGGCTCGAACGTCCCCTCCCGATCACGAGGGACCTCGATCGGAACATGGCCGCTGGCCTCGGTCAACACCGTTTTCGATCTGGTTCCGTTGCGGATGTTGGACGATTCCCGCTCCGGCTGGGCTTGATTCTTGTCGTGCCCGAGGTGCTCGGTCATCTCCTCGTTCAAGGCGGTTTCCAGGACGGTTTTGGTGAACTGCTTGAGCAAACCATCCGGACCGGTCAGCGACAGACCTTGCTCCTTCGCCAACCTGACCAGCTCCGCGGCCGCCGCAGCTTCCGCGGAGGGCTCGGCCCTCTTCTTCGTCACATCTTCCAGTGTCGTCATCTCGGCACCTCCTCGCCGAGCATTCACTCAGCTAGTCGGGCCGAAACACCGATTTAGAGACAGTCCCACGCCTTCGATTCTGCTCTCGAACAACTCGAAGCGGACGGCAACAAGATCCTCGCGGACGCAGACTTCGGCGACATCAGTCGCTCCGAAGGAGCAATCGTCTCTCCTACCGGCGAGGGGCTCGGCCTCGTCACTCTCGGCGAAGACGGCGCTCACGCTGAAGCGGTCCCGCCCCACTGAACTGACCGAGACGCGCCTCAAGCAGTGCATTCTGGGCTTCGAAGGAGAGAATCAACCGAACCCCCACCACGTTGACCCCCTCGTCGATCAGTGCGGTGATTCGGTCCAACGTGTTCAGATCCACGTCGCTGTACCGGCGCGTCCCCCCTGCAGTGCGAGTGGGGGCCAAAAGACCGCGCCGCTCGTACAGTCGTAGCGTTTGAGGGCCCACTCCAGAAAGCTCCGACATCCCCGAAATCCCATAGACCCCTTGCTGTGAACGCTTGTTCGTCATCGCCACACCTGAGCGAATTCGGCCGACATCATCACGACTCCCTAACTGCATACGCACAAAAATTTAATCTGACCTCCACGATACATATTTTCTTCATTCGCGGAATAAAGTCCGGTAGAGACGTCGGGAGCACGGGGAACTCAGGTAGGCGATATACAGCCCCACGCGCGATCGAAACGGGCGCTGATCAACCGGACGAGATCATCATCGCTGATTGCCGAGTCGCCGAAGGCGATCGAATCCATCGGCATGCCGGCAATAACCGCGTTTCCCACAAGGCCGGTCATCGAACCATCACCACCGAACGCGACGGCGCAACCCGCCGCAACCACCTGCTCGATCACCCACCCACGATCGGACCCGGAGCCGCCGCGATAGCGAAGAAAACCGGATCCCTCATCCCATATCGATACGAACCACTCCACAACTTGCCCCTCCATATCGGCGCGCATAGACGTCCAATCCTTAGACACCAAAGGCGGGTTCTGCCAGCTTCTGCCCCTTCCACTCTGCTTCAATGCCCGCGATCTTCAGAAGACCTCCACACCTCTGGGCCCGCATAGATGGAAGCCCGAACGTGTACTCAGCGGTTATGTGCTCAACACGGATGAGAAAGAAGGGAGCCCTCGGCCGTTGACGGAGAACGAAATCTCCGCAGATCAGGAAACTACGCAACAACCAATGACGCAGCCCCTTTCAATCGGTGGACAGCTCGGCAGCTGTTCATAATCTGTATCCGATGGTATAGATTTTAGAGTGTTGTTGACGTAGGTACGAAGAAAGCACTCACAGAGTCGGGAGCCCGATAATGACGATCGCCGTCTCACCAACTCGGCACAGCGAGATCAGCTTCACCTGCGCGAGCTGGGGTGCAGCGGACGTCGGGCGGCGTATCGCTTCGATGCTTCGAGGCATCCCGCGTGGGCCTTTCATCGATGTCGCGTTGGTGGTCATGGCAGCTGTTGTCCTGGGCCTCACGGTGGGGTGGCTGCTTACCAACGTCGCCGCAGGCTTGGCAATTACGCTCGGCACCGCGGTAGCTTTCCGCTTCGTTCTAGGCACGCTCACTACGTGAGAGACCACAGTTCGCTGCCGCAACTCACCTCGCGACATCGAGCGGCTTCGAAGTCGGCGACATCCCCCGACGCCACCGTCCATCCCAGTCCAGGAGGAACTTATGCCATCACGTAATACCGTCATTCGCAGTCTGCACGACCTCGGAGCAGCAGCATGGTTCGGCGGCTCGCTGATGGGGGCAGTCGGTCTTAACGGCGCCGCCGATGCGGTTCGTGACCCCCAGGACCGCGCACGGGTCGCCTCGTTGGGATGGGCGAAATGGGCTCCGGTCAACGCGGCCGCTATCGGTACTCACCTCGTCGGCGGCGGGGCACTGCTGTATGCGAACAGGGACCGAGCGCAACACCAGGGCGGGGTCAAAGCGAACACGATCACCAAGATCGTTGTCACGGGCGCTGCCCTTGCGGCGACCGCATACAGCGGTGTCCTCGGAGCCAAGATCGCCACAGCAGACGGCGAATACGTCGAGGGTGCTACCGAACCGGCGCCCTCGACCCCCGACGAGGTCACCGCCGCTCAGCGGCAACTGCAGTATGTGCAGTGGGCTCTGCCGGCTCTGACCGGGGCCATCGTCGTTCTGGGAGCGCAGCAGGGCGAGCAGCAACGCCCCGCACAAATTCTCACCGGGCTCGGTTCCACTCTGGCCCGTCGTGTCCGCAAGTGAACCCGCACTGTTTCCCGAACAGACACGATTGATGATGCAAAACAGTGACAGTTCGACGATTACGGTGGAGGACGCTCGACTGCTGCGCGGAGGGCAGGTAATCAGAGTTGACGGCGATGTTATCGGTGTGATCGGGTCGTTGCTTCTCGATCCGATCACAGCGTCACCGCATTGGGTGACTGTGGACTTCGATGACGCTGGGTATGCCTTGGTTCCCCTGACTGGTGCTTATCGTGACGGGCAAAGCCTGCGAGTGCCGTTCACCGGCGCCCAGGTCAGCGCTGCACCGGAGCGGGGACATGTCGATGCTCTAACTCCTGATGACGAACAGGTTTTGCGCAACTACTACGTACAAGTTCGAGCGAGAGGAACTGATCAGAGATGACCGGCGCTGACACCGCTCCGGTCGAGGCGGACCCGGACGACCCTCGCAAACCGCAGTCGCCGACCGAGCTGACGAAATCGTCGTGGCTCTACGTACTGCGCTCGACCGCTCGCCAGTTCTCGCGTGATCAGTGCACTGACCTCGCGGCTGCGTTGACGTATTACGCTGTGCTGTCGCTGTTTCCGGCGATCCTGGCAGTGGTTTCCCTTCTCGGAGTATTCGGCCAAGGTCAGTCGACCGTGGATGCGGTTTTGCAAATTGTCGGCGCCCTCGGTCCATCCTCGGCAGTGGATACCCTGAGGGGACCGATTCAGCAGCTCGTGCAAGCCCCGGCGGCTGGGTTCGCCCTCATCGCCGGTATCGCGGGTGCGCTATGGTCCGCTTCCGGGTATGTCGGAGCGTTCGGGCGTGCGATGAACCGCATGTACGAGGTCGACGAAGGCCGTCCAGTGTGGAAACTTCGGCCGGTGATGCTGCTGGTGACTATCGTCGCGTTGACGTTGATCGGTTGCGCTGCAGCGATGTTGGCGATCAGTGGGCCCGTTGCACGAGCGATCGGCGATGTGATCGGGGCGGGAGACACCGCCTTGACTGTCTGGAATATCGCTCGCTGGCCGGTGGTGCTGGTGTTCGTCGTTCTCGCCGTTGCGATTCTGTATTACGCCACTCCGAACATCCAGCAACCGAAGTTTCGGTGGATCAGCGGCGGCGCCGCCCTGGCCATTGTGGTGTGGATCCTCGCATCGGTCGGTTTCGGGTTTTACGTCGCCAACTTCAGCAGCTACAACAAGACCTACGGCTCCCTCGCCGGCGCGATCGTGTTCCTGCTGTGGTTGTGGATCACCAACCTTGCACTGCTGTTCGGCGCAGAACTCGATTCCGAACTCGAACGCGGACGACAACTTCAAGCCGGGATCGCCGCCGAAGAACAACTCCAACTCCCGCCCAGAGACACTCGCGTCTCGGACAAGAACGCCCAGAAAGACGCCGACGAGGTCGAACGTGGGCGAGAGTTGCGTCAGGCGCACATCTCCGACCACGGTAGCGAAAAGTCCAGGGCTGCTAGTTCTGCCGACCCGTACCCACCGAAACCGGGAGGAACACCGATGAGTGATCCCACACGCGACCACGCTGAGCGCACCCCTACGCCGAACTCCCCCCAAGCGGCGGACTTGTCGACCGTTCAACTCGTCGAGCGACTCACCGAGCAAGTGTCGACACTGGTGCGCACTGAAATCGCCGCCGGACTGGACGAAGTCAAAAACAAAGGCACCCGACTCGGGATCGGGATCGGCATCTCCGGAGCGGGAGCCGTCTTGGCGTTGTTCGGACTCGCAACTCTGATCGCCGCAGCAGTACTCGGACTCGCCACCGTCGTTGCCCCCTGGCTCGCAGCGCTGATCGTCGGCGTTACTGTTCTGATGATCGGCGGAGCGGTGGCCGCGGTGGGCGCAACCCGATCCAAGAAGGCACTACCACCAGTTCCGCAGGACACCGCGGCCAGCGTCAGCGAAGACATCTCCACCATCAAGAAGGGCATCCGATGACCGACAGTCATGACAACCCGTCCGAGAGCATTCCACCTGGGGCGACCGCGTCGACTGACCCGGAGCGGAGCGTGGAAGAACAGCGCGCCGATCTCGCGGACACCGTCGCCGCGCTCGCCGCCAAAGCGGATGTACCCGCGCGGGTGCAGGACAGTGCGAATGCACAGCTGCACGAAGCGAAAGCCTTTGCCAAAGAAAACCCGCAAATCCTCACCGCAGTCTCGCTCGGCATCGCCCTCGTCGCGTTGATCATCTTCCGCCGCAAGCGGTCTCACAGAAGGAGTGATCGATGAGCGCGGTCGTGAAAGCAATCTACAAACCGCTCTCCCTGGCGACGAGCGTGCTCGGCGGTATCGCCGCCGCGTGGTGTTCAAACAGATTTGGAAGCGCGTCGACGACAACGACGCGGCCGCACCGAACCCGAAAGATCTCCACCGTAGTGTCCGAGAAGTATTGATTGCCGCAGTCATTCAAGGGGCATTCTTCGGCCTGGTCAAGGCAGCAGTGGACCGAGCCGGTGCCACCGGTTATCGTGCCTTGACTCACGAAGATCCGGTGTAGACGTTCTCGGTCACCGAGGTTGCCGAAATAAGTGGGTTGACTCTCGGCATCGAAAGATGCGCGGTCGGCGACGATGCCGCGGCCCGGCCTGGTCGATGGAACCAGTCGTGAGGACCGGCTCGCGTGAAGATACGACGCGCCGCACGGCCGGGGGACGCGGACGAACCGACCATCTTGGTGCAGGTGGGCAGACCAACGTTATTACCCGGGCAATAACCGATGTGCACCCTTCTCCGACGCCTTCGGCGTGGAGTACAGGACTGACGAGTCGCTGCGACAACGACAACGACGTCAACCCTCAGGCGTGATCCGGGCACCGCAACTCAGACGGTACGGTCCATCCGCTCGCTGTGAGCCACCGGCGCACCGGGTCCGGAAAACCATCACCACTGTGGGCGGCCTGGGCGAGATCGCCGGCGAGGATTCGGCCCGTCGCCGCACACCGCGCACGCGACATCGAAGGCCGGCGGCGGTTCGCACTGGTCGCAATGAGATCGGGCGATGACCGAACCAAGAAGGTCCGCGCGTTGGTGGGCGTCTTCGGCTCTGGTGCTCGGCTCGTAGCCGCAGAGGCAGATCCGCGGCGACAGCATCGCCACAAAAGGGACCGCAGCCCACCATGTTCACCGGTACAGCCGACGAACTCGCAGCCCGGGTGCGTGTGTTGAGGTGCCCGTACACGGTGGTACGGGGAACGTTCATCGAACTGTGAGCGTGAGGCCTTCGCACTCGCGTGGTCGGTATGATTGTTTTCGGCGTCGAGCCCGGCTCGCAGCAACGCGTCGACCTGGTATGTCGACGGCCGTCGTAAGCTCCCCACTGGCGGCCATTTATGGCGCATTTTGTGGCCATGGTTTCTCCCCGCGTACGGCCAGATAGTTCCCCGGGCACTGTCACGTTAATCGAAAAGTGAAGCGGCGAAGGATGTTTGGGGCATTCTGTTACAGGGCACTGCTGGGGCAGTTCACTTTCAGGCGGCGACACCGGCCGCGGTGACTTCCTGCCAGACCGCGAAACGGTCGGCCATCTCGGCACGCCATTCGGGCGCGGTCAGTCGATACCGACCGGGCCGGAAATGCGGTGAGATCGAACTAAACGCGGACAGGAAACGTTGCGCGTGCCGGGCCGATGCGAACCGTTTCATCGCATGTTCCCGCTGTCTGGTGGGTTGATGCGAGTTCTCGGCCCGATTGTTCAAATACTTGGATCGGCGATGCTCGACCGAGGCCAGCATCTCGCGGTGAGCGACGCTGTAGCTGGTCAGCTTGTCGGTAACGATCACCCGCGGCACATACTGCAAGCCCTTGAGCAGCTTACGGAAGAATCGCTTGGCGGCGTTGCCGTTTCGGCGCGACTGGACCAGCACATCGAGCACGTTCCCGTGCTGGTCGACCGCCCGCCACAAGTAATGCAGTGTGCCGTTGATTTTGATGAAGACCTCGTCGAGATGCCACTTGTCGCCGGGCCTGGACCGCCGTCGGCACAGCTGGTTGGCGTAGGCCTGCCCAAACTTGGCGCACCACCGGCGGATCGTCTCGTAACTCACCACGACACCGCGTTCGAGCATCATCTCCTCGACTTCACGGAAGCTGAGCGGGAACCGAAAGTACAACCACACACAGTGATTGATGATCTCGACCGGGTAGCGGTGGCCCTTGTACGACAGCATTGCGGTGCTCACGCCACATTCTCCCAGTTTGCCGCGTTCAACAACGTGACAGTGCCGTGGGAAAGGTAGTGATGACGACAGAATCGGCGGATTACAGGCCTCCGATCGATATGCCGCTGCACGTCAGCATCAGGTGGTCGTAGGTTCATCTCGAACGGGAAAGCTACGCGTCCGGTTGCGGCTCAGTATCGGTCCGTCTGATTATGCAACGGCCGGTCGGGTACGCCTCGGGCGTACCGAACGCCACTGTTTGGGCTTTCACGCAAGTCAAACGCATCATGAAAATTAACGAGCATCACCGTGTGAGTCTCGGAATTATGTGGCACGTTCTTCCTGAATTATTTGGCACGATGGTAGCCGTCAGGCACTCTCACCTTGGATCCTCGGTCGAGTAGGAGGTGGGCGGTATCTCGGACCTCTCTGTGTTGAGATCCGCCAACCCGGCATTCTCCGAGCTACCGAACAACTCCTCGACGCGGCGACTGTTCAGAAAACCACTGATCAACTGCCACAGTTCATCCGCGAACGCCGGGCATCTGGTCCGACCAAGCGAAGCAAGAGCACGAACGCATCATCATCATCATCATCATCATCGAGCGCGGCCACGATCCCGCGCTCGGCGATCACCCTCGAATCATCGGGGTACACCCCGCCCAGGAACTCCAGCCCATGCAGATAACCGTCGGGTTACCTGTTCGGGCGCATCCCCTCATTCTTCCACCACGATCACTCCTGCAAGATCGGCGGCGTCAAGTATTCCAGCGCTGCTAAGCAGGCCCGTCTGATCACATCTGTGCCCGGTGGGAGTGGGCCCGAGGCATTGTCACGTTGACGAGCTATCGAGGGCCAGCTGGCACGATTTCGATCGTGACCACCACCGCCGCGCCGTCGTACAAGCGTCACCGCTACCCCAGCGAGATCATCGACCATTGTGTGTGGCTGTATTTTCGGTTCACGATTTTCGGTTCACTCTGAGCTTTTGCGACGTGGAGGAACTCATGCTCGAACGTGGTGTCGTGGTCTCCTACGAGACGATCCGGCGATGGTGTGACAAGTTCGGGCAGGCCAACGCGAATCGGCTGCGTCGCCGCCGTGCTCGCCCCGGCGACAAGTGGTTCCTCGACGAAGTTTTCGTCCGGATCAACGGAGTTCAGCACTACCTGTGGCATGCCGTCGACCAAGACGGCACAGTCCTGGACGTGCTAGTTGTACGAGGCACGGACGTTAGTTACGCGATGCCGGCGGTAAGCGGCGGGCGGTCGTCCTCCGCGTGTTGAATGCGGTCGGTGGCAATTGTAGTGAACATTCCAGATTTCGACGGCAGTGCGCCGCTCAGCTTCGCTGGTGTACTCGCGGGAGTACAGCAGTTCTTCGGCGAGGATGCGGTTGTAGCGTTCCACTTTCCCGTTATGTTTCGGGGTGTACGGCTTGATCCGGTAGTGCCGCGCTTCGCGTAATGAAACGGTGAAATCTGCTGCCCGGTAGCATGATCCGTTGTCGGTGATCACGCGCTCGATACGGGTGATGCCGTGGGCGGCGAAGAAGACGCGGGCGTTGTTCATGAAATCGATGGCTGTTGCTGCGGTTTCGTTGTCGCGGGCTTCGGTGTACGCCAGGCGGGTGTTGCCGTCGATCGCGGAATGCAGGTAAGTGTAACCGATGCGGGCCTGCTTGTTCTTCGTTTTCCGGCGTTGGGATCGTTTGGCCTTGTCGGAGCCGCGGCCGTGGGCACGCCACCCGCCGCCGTCCGGGATCTTCCCGACTTTCTTGACGTCGACGTGGACCATCTGACCAGGTCGCTTGGCGGCGATGACCTGGGGTTTTCGGTTGGTTTCGCCGTTCGGGTCGATGAACCGGCGACGGTGCAATCCCAGGCTCCGCAGGATTCTCGTGACCGTCCGACGAGCAATGACGATGCCGTCGGTGCCCAGTTCGAACGTGATTCGTGAAGCCGACCATTTCCGGCTCCGGCGCATTGCTCCGATCTCGGCCACAAGCCCTGCCGCTGTAGCGGTCGGTTGATGGTGCGGCGTGCTGGATCGGTCCTGTAATCCCAGGTCACCGTACTTGCGATACCGGTTGACCCACTTGGAGGCGCATTGTCGGGAGATGCCCATTTCGGCGGCGACGTGGGCGATCGGGCGGTCGTGACACCGCTCGATCAGGCGTCGTCTTCCCTCGACGGTGAGTGGGGCATTACGGTGTGTCACAGGGCTGGTCCTTCTTGGTCGAGAACGGCTAGGTCGCAATTCCTATTCTCGCGCCGAGGACCAGCCCGTCTACTTCAGTCCCGCGTCATCAACGTCCGTACCCGCAACAGCTAGTTCAGTCCCGTCGAAATACCAAGGCGGCCAAACAGTTCTTCCGAAACCTGCTCAAGGGCTGCTGTCGGCCGGTGAGTACCGGCAGGTGATGGCTGATTAGTTCGCCGTATGGCGCGAGGCTACCGGTAGCGCCGTCCCCGCCTGAAAAGGCGCCTGCGACAAGGCCGTTGTATCACCACGCATCCGAACACACCGTGTCACCGAACATTCACGTTAATGTGACAATCCCCCAGGACGGGACCCCTACTGTTCGACTGATCTCTCGGCGTCTTCAAGCGTCCCCCGTGTTCGCTCGATGACGGTCGATCTAAGCTCACCTCGACAACACAACTTTCACCTTCACGGGAGCAGTGATGAGACCGCGATCCATCTGGCTCGCCGCACGATCGGCCGAACTTCGGGCCGCTCTGCTCGACCTCGGGCTCACCGTCACCGACGCCCAAGCACAGACAATTCTCGCCGACAAAATCTCCGAACACGTAACACTGATCGGTATCAGTCGCCGTACCGCGCAGAATGCCTTCACGGAAGAGCGTCTCCTTGCATTCGCCCAATCACTGGCGGTCTCGCTCTCCGACGAAGCCCCCGGCGCCGACCTCATCGCATTCGAACGCAGTATTTCCATGCCCCTTGCCGCCGTCGGACTCACCACCGCAGCACTGGCCGAAGCGTTGAAAGTTGCCCACATCAACCTCGACGACATCGAAGCCGTCACCGGCCTGTCACTGCTCTCGACCCTCGGCATGATTACCGCCGACGCTCACACCTCCCTCGTTCCCACCCCACGTCCACTGCTCCTCCGCATCGCCCGGTACCTCGATGCGGCCGCGGCATCCATCCTGCGCGGCGCGAACCTCCCCGACGGACTCGACGAAGCCAACCGCTCCCACTTCGCCGACATCCTCGCCCAGGACGCCGACGGAATCCGCACCCTCGCCAACAGCGACGGCGACGACACCCCGCCACTGTGGCGCACTCTCGACTCACGCTGAGCACCGAGAAGTAGACGGAGCTGCTACTACGCCCCTCACCGAATCTGCCACTCCGTCGAACGCCGTCGATGCCGCTCCTCCGAAGAGCCCAGCGTCCTTAGCCAACCCTGCGCCGAGGTCGCCGCCGACCGCAGGGCAAGAGCACTCCTCACCCCCGGGGTACCAGCCGATCAGCATTGACGCAGTAACATTCCTGCTCGTGGTGCGCTGCTTTCCGCCTCGGTTCCAGCGCACCACCCACCCCACGACAGGCAGTCACTTCATCTCTTGTGCCTGCATGATTGACATGTGCAGGAGCTACCCATGACCTTCCCCGCCAAGCGTCTGACCGCCGCACTCGAACAACTACCCATCAGTGACGACGCCGCCATGTGCCAGCTTCTACGCACCACCTTGCTCGATCACGCCCAACATGGTCGCGACATCACCGAACCCACCCTGCTCGGACTGCTCGCCGTCACCAGCGCCCTGGAACAACGGCTCACCCGACTCGAAGCAACGATCCAACCCGCACCACGCAGGAACCCGCACCCCTGAACAAGCCGATCCCGACGGCGCGGCATTAGCCTCCACCGACGGCACCCGCCAGAGCGGTGAAGCGCTGAGCGAAGCACTGACCTAGCTGAAAGACAACCGTAATCCGGTTCGCAGTTCGTCGGCTCCGCGGCTGATGCGGATGTCCGGCAAAATTCATCGAGAGTGCGGCGCCCCACACACAGGCATCATGCCGGCTCCGGCCAGCGCGATCGTCTCGGTCATGATGTCGCGCCGAACCTTCAGTCGTTCTCTGAAACTGATCACCGCCTCGGCCACCGAGGGCCTCTCACGCGCTGGGGGACTGTAAGAACAACGGTGTAACTCTGAAAGGAGATACGCCACTATGACTGACGTGATTGATCGTGAGACAGAGACGAACTCGGCTCAGCCGGGTATCAGCGATGCGCGGCTCAAAGAGCTGGTCGAGCAGGCGCGAGCCGAAGGGCTGCAGTTGACCGGAGATGGTGGATTGCTGTCGAAGCTGACCAAGCTAGTCGTGGAGTCCGCGCTCGAAGGCGAGATGGACGACCACCTCGGATACGGCAAGAGCGACCCGGCAGGGAGGGGCAGCGGCAACTCCCGCAACGGCAGACGAGCCAAGAACGTGTTGACCGAGGCCGGCCCGGTCGAACTCGAGGTGCCCCGTGACCGGGATTCCTCCTTCGAGCCGAAGATCGTGGCCAAGCGGCAGCGTCGGCTCTCAGGCGTGGAGGACATGGTGATCTCATTGTCGGCCAAGGGTTTGACGACCGGTGAGATCGCTGCACACCTGGCCGAGGTGTACGGAGCCGATGTGTCCAAGCAGACGATCTCGACGATCACCGAGCGGGTGATGGAAGGCATGGCCGAGTGGCAGAACCGGCCGTTGGACCCTGTGTACCCGGTGCTGTTCATCGACTGCATCCACGTCAAGATTCGCGAGGGCAACGTCGCCAACCGGCCGATCTACGTCGCGATGGGGGTGACTGTCGACGGCACCCGCGACATCCTCGGATTGTGGGCCGGTGAGCACGGCGACGGGGAAGGGAGCGAAGTACTGGCTTCGGGTGTTGTCCGAGCTGAAAAACCGTGGTGTGCAGGATGTTCTGATCGTCGTGTGCGACGGTCTCAAGCATCTACCCGACTCGATCGAGCAAGTGTGGCCACAGACCATCGTGCAGACTTGTGTGGTCCATCTTCTCCGTAACACCTACGCCTATGCCTCCCGCAAGGACTGGTCCGAGATCGCCAAGGACCTCAAACCCGTCTACACGGCTCCGTCGGAGCAGGCCGCGCTCGACCGATTCGCAGAGTTCAGTGACAAATGGGAGAAACGCTATCCCGCGATCATCAGGCTCTGGACTAACGCCTGGGCTGAGTTCGTGCCGTTCCTACAATTCGACAACGCCATCCGGCAGGTCATTTACACGACCAACGCCATCGAGAGTGTCAACGCTCGAATCCGCAGGGCTGTCAAGGCCCGTGGACACTTTCCGACCGAGGCCGCGGCCTTGAAATGCGTGTATCTGGCCATCATGAGCCTCGATCCCAAAGGCACCGCCCGCAGGCGCTGGTCCAACCGATGGAAGGCAGCACTGAATGCCTTCGAGATAACGTTCGACGGACGGCTGTCTGCCGGACGAAAGTAGTTAGAAACCAATCAATTACACCGTTTTCTGGACAGACCCCGCGCTGGAGCTGCACCGGTGTCCGGGCGATGCACTGCACGGTGTGATTGTGCCGGTGCATCCTCTTGCAATCAGCTCGGCTCGTCCATCGTCCAACCTGAAATTCTCATGGAATCCGAAGTGACCGCAGTTCTGAGCTGACGGAAAAACGTGCGGACACGAAATCGCTGTCACCTCGACGCGCAGAGGGTCGCCTCGGCAGTCGGCGACGTGTGCCCTTCTTGCTGAGCTGTGCCCATGTTTGGGGCCTACACATTCCGGTTAACTGGACGGGGGATCAAATTCCTCGTTCGAGGGTGCGATCGCGGACATCGCAGGGGTTCGCACCTTTTCTCGTGTAACAGGAGCCCCATGCCCATGTGCTTCGAGCAGGCGACCGTCTCACCGACCGCCTCGTCCCTGTCGCTGTCCGTTCCGGCCTCTCCCGACCACCTGTGGATGCTCCGGTCGATGGTGCGCACAGTCGTGTCTCGTCATCCTCTTTCGCGGGATGCACTCGATGATCTCGTCCTCGCCGTGGACGAAGCCGCTGCCATTCTCGTCAGTCACGCCCGCAGCGCGAGCGCTGTGGTGTGCGTCGTCGACAGTGGTCCCGGCTCACTGCGGGTGTACCTGACCGCCACCACCCACGCTCCGGTCGACGCCCTTAGTTCTTCGTTCGGATGGTTCGTGCTCGCCGCCCTCGTCGACAACGCGACACTCGACCAAAAACCCGCAAGACCACCCGCGGCGAACGAACTCTCCGTCACCATCAGCGTGGAAAAAGCCTTCCCATCAGGCGGATGAGTCCCGCCGATCACCCGGATCGAGACGCACCGGACCCGACACGTTCCCGGCGCCGTTCCGGCATGCGATCCATTACATTTCTTCATTCACTGTAACGATAGTCGATGTGGTGTCGATAGCTCTGGTATTGCTGTGGGTGGTAGTGGAGTCGACGAGTTGCTCGAGTACATGCGTGTGAGGTCACCTCGGCTTCGTAGTCGCATCCCCTCCGAAGCCGAGGTGAAAACTCATGCCTGCAAGTCGTCGTCGCCGTGCTGCTGCTCTCGCGGCGTACCAGGCGCCGGCATCGCCAGGGCCGAGGACAGACGAATGATTCTTTGTATGCAGGGCTTTCAACCGACGAACTTCTCCAACGCCATCAGGACTACCTGCAAGCGTTGATCTGGGCGCAGGCGACTGCCTTCTCCGACGACGACGAGGCCCTCGCTGCGATGAGCCGGCGATACACCTTTCACTCCGCCTAGGTGTTGCGGGTATGGACGTTGCTGACGCGGGACTGAAGTAGACGGGCTGGTCCTCGGCGCGAGAATAGGAATTACGAAATAGCCGCTCTCGACCAAGAAGGACCAGCCCTGTGACACACCGTAATGCCCCACTCACCGTCGAGGGAAGACGACGCCTGATCGAGCGGTGCCAGAGTCGTCCGATTGCCCACGTCGCCGCCGAAATGGGCATCTCCCGACAATGCGCTTCCAAGTGGGTCAATAGGTATCGCAAGTACGGTGACCTGGGAATTCAGGACCGATCCAGCGCACCGAAACACCACCCGAACGCCACGCCGGCGGAGATCATGGTCGAGATCGAGTCCATGCGCCGAACCCGGAAATGGTCGGCCTCGCGAATCACGTTCGAGCTGCGTACCGACGGCATCACCATTGCTCGCCGGTCTGTCACGAAAATCCTGCGGAACCTGGGATTGCACCGCCGCCGGTTCATCGACCCGAACGGCGAAACCAACCGAAAACCGCAGGTCATCGTCGCGAAACGACCTGGTCAAATGGTGCATGTAGACATCAAGAAAGTCGGAAAAATTCCGGACGGTGGCGGGTGGCGTGCCCACGGGCGAGGCTCCGAGCAGACCAAGCGATCGCAGCGCCGGAAAACGAGGAACAAACAGGCCCGCATCGGCTACACCTATCTGCATTCCGCGATCGACGGCAATACGCGCCTGGCGTACACCGAGGCCCGCGACAACGAAACCGCAGCAACAGCCGTCGATTTCATGAACAACGCCCGCGTCTTCTTCGCGGCGCATGGCATCACCCGTATCGAGCGCGTGATCACCGACAACGGATCATGCTATCGGGCAGCCGATTTCACCGTTTCATTACGAGAGGCGCGGCACTACCGGATCAAGCCGTACACCCCGAAACATAACGGGAAAGTGGAACGCTACAACCGCATCCTCGCCGAAGAGCTGCTGTACTCCCGTGAGTACACCAGCGAGGAGCAACGACGTACTGCCGTTGAGGTGTGGAACGTTCACTACAATTATCACCGACCGCATTCAACACGCGGAGGACGACCGCCCGCTGCTTATCGCCAGCATCGCGTAACCAACGTCCGTGCCTCGTACACCTAGGGTCGACCTCGCCGTTCCGTCGGATTACCTGGGACGTATTCGAAAGATTCGCGCGCCGTCCCTTCCCTGATGATCCGCATGACGTTCGATACGCTCCGGTTGAGCAGCCCCACTGCGCGAAACGGGGACGCTGCAGCCACCTGAAGCGTGCGGCAGTTGCCAGGGAGGCCCGGCGGAACGACGGCGACGTCGATACGGAGGCAGGGCCCCTTCTACGCGAGAGGAGTGCAGAATCTCGAAGATCAACGCACCGAATCCGGCCACAGGATACTTCTCTACGCGGTGCCGATACTGCGGAGATCTCGTCTACGAAGGTGACTGGATCACGCCCCGGGAGCGTCACGAGGTCCAACAGCATCACCGCGAGCTGTGCTTGGCGCGGCTGCCCGATGCCAACGAAGATGCAAGCCGCAGGGGCACCCTGTCTACCGTCGTGCTGACGCTCGTGCGAGCACCGCAACCGTCGCCTCATGCTGCAACCGGGTAAGGACCGAAAAGGGGTCTCGCCGAGAAGACCCTGCCAAGAAAATCAGTTCCGAGAACAGCACAGCTGGTTTCGAGCACCCGGACTGCGAGAACCGGAATGGACCTCTCAAGGATCGGTCATTGCTCCGGAGAACCCGTGGTCCGTCGACCTCCTCGAGTCCACCATCGACGCCCACTCACACGAGGGAATCCACGTGCAGAAAGAGAGCTCGGGTATCCGTGCGCGGGTTTCTCTGATGAGATGACCAGCATGAAGAAGTTGCTGGTCGTTGCCGCGATAGCCGTTGGAATCACCGCGTGCGCAGACAAGGACGAGACTCCACCGGAGTTGCAAGAATCTGCTGTGCCCACTGTCGGCGCATCTTCTTCCGCCCCCGCTCCTACAGACGAATTCGGGGAGATGATGAACGAGGGCGCGCAAGCGCAAATCCAGCAACGCCCCGAGGAAGCTGCCCAACTCGCTGCCGATTTCGCCTCCATCACCGGGGAGCAGGTCACTGTCGTGGCGGCGCAGCAGATGTCGAACATCGTGTGTCTGGACATGGAGAACGCCCAAGGGCCGGGAGCACTGGGGGCCGTCTCCGCCGCGATGGCGACCGAGACCGGGGTCAGTGCGGAGATGATGACTCGTGTCGCTGAAAGAGCAGTGGCATACCGGTGCCCGGAGTTGGCGACCAAGTAGGGCCGCCCCTGATCCGGCACTGTTTGAGAGCGGCACCGATCGGGAACCAGTTCTCACGGTCGCAGGACGGTCGCCTCGGCCGGCTTCGGGCGTGTTCGAACCGCACGGTTCGCCGCAATCCCACCGGCCCGCCGAGGGAGCCGACACTCTCCTCGGCGGGCCACTGACCACCACATCTATTCTCTACGGTGGTCCACGACTCGTCGATGCAGACGGTTCAGGCAATGCTGCCAGAAAACGGTGGTGCCCGCCAGCTCACATGTGAGTGCTGCGCCGGCGGGCTCTGCACGCCGTGAGAGACCAACCTTACGACGCACAGTCTGTAGCACTGACCCTGCTTCTCTTACGGAGCGACTCCAGCATCGGTGCCAAGGTTCGATGCGCGCCGATCATCAGCCAGCGAGCTCCCCATCCGGAAGCAGAACAGGTGACCGCCGCGCACAGATCGAATCACTCAACGGACATCCCTGGCGCGGCCGGCGCGCCTGACATGACCCTGAAATCAGGAAATCCTTGTGCAGTAGTGGGTTTCGCAGTTATGTTTCCTGTGGGCGCCCGTCGACCGGCTGGTCACTCGACGGGAGGCGGGACGCCCGTCTCCCGCGACTGCAAACGCGTCCTGTTCCTCTCGGCGTTCGTCGTGCTGCACGATTCTGCCAGTCGCACCTACTACGACCGAAAACGAGTCGAAGGAAAGAAGCACACCGCCGCCCATCTGCCTCGCCGGAAGTCGCTGCGATGTTCTCTACGCCATGCTCAAGAACCATGAACCCTATCGATTACTCGCCGTGACTGCCGCTTGACGAAGACAACATGGCCCCCGGCAACTCATCGTCCGACGCTCCGAACCGTCGAACGCCCGTCGGTTTCCCAACTGCACTGCACCAACTCCAGTGCCACGAGCGCCGTCAGGTTGGTCACTTGATCGTGCAAAGCGGCGCGAGTCCAACGGCGCTGGGAACGCCCATCGCCCGCGCGCATCCCCCGCCCGGAAGCGTGTGCCTGATGTTTCGAAGCCGCGCGTTTCCAGGTAAGTCAATCGGCAGGATCATGGCGCTCTCGTCGTCATCGGCGCAATCGTGGCAGCCGTGATCGTTCTGCGCCCGTCACCGGGCAACTCGAACGTGGACAATCCAGCCGCCGCTGGCAGCACATCCTCAACGACCACGACTGCCGGACCGGTCACCGACGCCGACACCGTCAAAGCGGCCCTCCCCACAGCTTTGAGCAGTGCCTCCGAAAACTGTCGCCAATCCACCTTCACCACCGACGGTGCCCTCGTGATCAGCTGCGATATCAAAAAATCCAATCAACTCGCCGAAAGCTTCTCCGAATACGGCAATCGCTTCACAGCCAGCCTCGACCTGAAACAAGCGAAGAAGACACTTCTCGGATACGGCGAATACGACTACGGGAACTACGCCCTGGTCGAAAACGACTCCCGCACAGCAGGAGTCAACATCAGTGACGGCGCCACCGGACAAGTATCGGGAAGTTACGTCAACATGGAAACCGGCCTCACAATCGACGTCTACAGCATGACCGACAGCGCTGCTGTCACTAGCTTCTTCAAAAAGACAGGGCTCCTCTGATTGTCCAGTCCACCAAAAGCCGAGCCACGCAGGACGAATGTTTGACCACCACGATCCCGCGATTCCCATCCCGAAAGACTCTTCCCACCCGCGCCTCACCTAGCACGATCACGCTCGCCCGGCCTGCCGGCTGGCACTCCACCACGTCGTGAACAGACCAAGCCATCACCACGGACGAAGAAACAACCGGCGCTCGAAGTAAAGAGACCGAAGACATGAGATGCCCGCCAGCTTTCGTCTCGACTGTGCCCGCCGCACATCACGAAGCGCTTTGGCAGATGATCCATTGGCGGTCATACCAAGTTCCTCACTCTCCGACGAGGGCCGGGTCTGTACCGTCGCCACGCACCCGACATATTCGGAACGTGTGACAATCGGGACGAGGTAGAAGCCCGCCGCCCCCGGCGAGTGGACAGCCGGAGGGCAGGTCCTGCGCGGACGAACTGACCACTCAGAATCACCGCAGCAACAAGATGCTAACCAGATTCGAACCCGATGTTTATGACAGCTTGAGTCGAGACCACCGTGACGGCTAGACCCAGGCCCATCTGCGACTCGCCGGACCGGTAGTGACGGTTTGAGCTGAGCCCACCTCAGTGTTGTGGCATCTGGCTTGTTCGGATGCCAGCGGGACTGTAAGAACAACGGTGTAACTCTGAAAGGAGATACGCCACTATGACTGATGTGATTGATCGTGAGACAGAGACGAACTCGGCTCAGCCGGGTATCAGCGATGCGCGGCTCAAAGAGCTGGTCGAGCAGGCGCGAGCCGAAGGGCTGCAGTTGACCGGAGATGGTGGATTGCTGTCGAAGCTGACCAAGCTAGTCGTGGAGTCCGCGCTCGAAGGCGAGATGGACGACCACCTCGGATACGGCAAGAGCGACCCGGCAGGGAGGGGCAGCGGCAACTCCCGCAACGGCAGACGAGCCAAGAACGTGTTGACCGAGGCCGGCCCGGTCGAACTCGAGGTGCCCCGTGACCGGGATTCCTCCTTCGAGCCGAAGATCGTGGCCAAGCGGCAGCGTCGGCTCTCAGGCGTGGAGGACATGGTGATCTCATTGTCGGCCAAGGGTTTGACGACCGGTGAGATCGCTGCACACCTGGCCGAGGTGTACGGAGCCGATGTGTCCAAGCAGACGATCTCGACGATCACCGAGCGGGTGATGGAAGGCATGGCCGAGTGGCAGAACCGGCCGTTGGACCCTGTGTACCCGGTGCTGTTCATCGACTGCATCCACGTCAAGATTCGCGAGGGCAACGTCGCCAACCGGCCGATCTACGTCGCGATGGGGGTGACTGTCGACGGCACCCGCGACATCCTCGGATTGTGGGTCGGTGAGCACGGCGACGGGGAGGGAGCGAAGTACTGGCTTCGGGTGTTGTCCGAGCTGAAAAACCGTGGTGTGCAGGATGTTCTGATCGTCGTGTGCGACGGTCTCAAGCATCTACCCGACTCGATCGAGCAAGTGTGGCCACAGACCATCGTGCAGACTTGTGTGGTCCATCTTCTCCGTAACACCTACGCCTATGCCTCCCGCAAGGACTGGTCCGAGATCGCCAAGGACCTCAAACCCGTCTACACGGCTCCGTCGGAGCAGGCCGCGCTCGACCGATTCGCAGAGTTCAGTGACAAATGGGAGAAACGCTATCCCGCGATCATCAGGCTCTGGACCAATGCCTGGGCTGAGTTCGTGCCGTTCCTACAATTCGACAACGCCATCCGGCAGGTCATTTACACGACCAACGCCATCGAGAGTGTCAACGCTCGAATCCGCAGGGCTGTCAAGGCCCGTGGACACTTTCCGACCGAGGCCGCGGCCTTGAAATGCGTGTATCTGGCCATCATGAGCCTCGACCCGAAAGGCACCGCCCGCAGGCGCTGGTCCAACCGATGGAAGGCAGCACTGAATGCCGGGTCTATCTCGCTAACGGTGTTTCGGCGGATTTCCATCAGTAAGTTTCCGATCCCGGCCAACGATCGGCGAACGTGATCGCAAACGCGTTCAGAGCAGGCTTCCACCTCGTTATCCATCGTGCCTGGCCCTTGCCTGTCGGGTCCAGTGAACGCGTCACCAGATAGAGGCACTTGAGCGCAGCAGCCTCGGTGGGAAAATGGCCACGAGCCTTGACAGCCCGCCGGTATCGGGCATTCAAGGACTCAATCGCGTTGGTAGAGCACAGCACTCGCCGTATCTCGGTGTCGTAATCCAGGAACGGGATGAACTCCTGCCAGGCGTTGTTCCACAATCGGATGATCGCCGGATACTGCTTGCCCCAACGGTCTGCGAGATCGTCGAACGCTGCCCGCGCTGCCGTCTCGGTCGGTGCGGTGTAGATCGGCTTGAGATCGTGCTTGAGCGCATCCCAGTGCTGCCGCGACGACAGTCGAAACGTGTTTCGGATCAAATGGATTACACACGTTTGGACCGTCGCGGCCGGCCACACGTTCTCGACGACCTCCGGTAGACCTTTCAATCCGTCGCAGACCAGGAAGAACACGTCCCGGGTGCCCCGATTTCGAATGTCGGTCAAGACGGACATCCAGAATTTGGCGCCTTCGCCGCCGGTGCCGGCCCACAATCCGAGCACATCACGGTGTCCGTCGAGACTGACGCCGATCGCGGCATAGATCGGCCGGTTCGCGACCTGCCCGTCCCGGACTTTGACGACTATCGCGTCGATGAAGATCGCCGCGTACACCTCGTCGAGCGGACGGGCAGACCAGTCCTGCATCTCCTCGAGCACCTTGTCGGTGATCCGAGAAATAGTCTCTTTCGAGACCGAGGCGCCATAGATTTCGGCGAAGTGAGAACTGATTTCACCGGTCGTTAATCCTTTGGCGTACAACGACAACACGATCTCGTCGACCCCGTTCAATCGCCGTTGGCGTTTCTTGACGATCTGCGGCTCGAACGTCCCCTCCCGATCACGAGGGACCTCGATCGGAACATGGCCGCTGGCCTCGGTCAACACCGTTTTCGATCTGGTTCCGTTGCGGATGTTGGACGATTCCCGCTCCGGCTGGGCTTGATTCTTGTCGTGCCCGAGGTGCTCGGTCATCTCCTCGTTCAAGGCGGTTTCCAGGACGGTTTTGGTGAACTGCTTGAGCAAACCATCCGGACCGGTCAGCGACAGACCTTGCTCCTTCGCCAACCTGACCAGCTCCGCGGCCGCCGCAGCTTCCGCGGAGGGCTCGGCCCTCTTCTTCGTCACATCTTCCAGTGTCGTCATCTCGGCACCTCCTCGCCGAGCATTCACTCAGCTAGTCGGGCCGAAACACCGATTTAGAGACAGTCCCTGAATGCCTTCGAGATAACGTTCGACGGACGGCTGTCTGCCGGACGAAAGTAGTTAGAAATCAATCAATTACACCGTTTTCTGGACAGACCCGAGACCAGCAGCATGAAATCAGCACACGCCCCGCTCAAATGCGGAGAGCCCCCAAAGGTGTGCGGTGTGTTTTCCTCGTACCGAGTGGCCCAGGTGATAGTGGCCGAGGATGCAGTGAGTATCCGATTCGGGTCTCCGCAGCGGGTTTCTCTTCGTTCCGTCGAGAACCCGTGTGCAGAACCTACGTCGAATATCGTCTCCATCAGTGTCGGACGGTACTCGAGTGCTGATGCGGAAAAACGTACAGTCAAACCACAGGACCTACTCAGTGAATGTGTGGATCAAAGTCGGGCGAGAGTGTCGAAGACCGCCCCCCGGGAATTGCAGCTCCGACGTGCTCAGGACTGGCCCGGACTTTCGCTGGGCGTGAGAATCAGTTGTCGAGTATTTCCCGGCATTGTTCCGGGGTGTTGCCTTGCTGCAGGCAATTCGACCACAGGACCTGGGGATGGTTCGGCGGATTCGTTACTGTCGGGGTGCTTGTCGTGGTCCGAGGAGTGCCAGCTGTTGGCGGTGCATCGGTCATTCCGGCTTCGGCCCGAGGGTCGGGGAAGGTCATTCCTAGTGAGTTGGTGCACGTGGTTCCGTCGCAGGATCCTCCGTTGGCGGTGATTTCGCTGACCCGTTTGATCGCTGCGGGGCCGGCGCATTCGTCCGTCCAACCGTATGTTCCGTCCGTGAACGCGGTGTTCGGGCCGGGCGAGGTGCAGTAGTCGATGTGCTTGGTCACCGCCGGCGTGGGCGTGTCGATGAATGTTGCCTCCGCTGTGGGCGGTTCGACGATGGTTTCCGTCGTGGGTTCCACAATCGTGGTACTGGAGACCGGTGTGAGTGTCCCTGAGGAGCTCGGTGTCGTGGCGGTTGCAGTTGCTCCCTCAGACGAGGCAGGTTCGGTGGATGTGCCCTGGTCGCTGCATGCACTGAGCGCGAGAAGCAGGATCGGCGCTGCTAGCCAGGATTTTTTCATTGTCATTTGTGATCGCTTCATCCTGTGGACGGGTCGGCGTGTGGTGGCAGAGCTAGGACGGGTGTCAGCGGCGCATTTCTGCGTACGCTTGTCGCCGCAGCTGTTGAAGTTGCCGCCCATCGGCCAGTTGCCAGTCCCTCCAACCGTGCCGTTGCCGGCCCATGATGTCCGTCAACGGCGCCGAGGGTGGCCCGTAGCGTTTCCCGTCGACGTCGAGGGCCCCGTCCCGCGTGATCGTTGCGATGTAGGTGAGCCTTCGGCCGGTATCGTGATACGTCAGCTGGTCGCCGACCTGTAGATGGCCGAAGAGCATGAGCTGCAAGATGTCGTCGTCGTACGCGATCGGGGCGGAAGACGGCATGATTCGATCGGGTTGGTGTGTGAGCATGGAGGATTCGGATGTCGAATCGTCGCCGTCGCACGAGTTCGGATTCGCCTCGTCAGGTTGTGCGGTTGCGGTGGCTGCACCCGCGAGACGATGTTCCGTTGTAGGTGTCGGTATCTCGACTTTGTCTGCGTGTTGGTTTCCCGAGCCCACGAGGTTTCCGATCCCGCGGCCCACCCACCCGAGCCCGGATCCGACTCCTGAGACACCGGCACCGATCGCTTTGCCGGCCGCGCCGGCGACAGCACTGCCTGCGGACGCTGCCCGACTGCCGACTTCCGCCAGGGCGTCGACGACGCTGGGACTCTCGTGGTCGGTCCATCCCATGACCTGGCTGCCACGTGCCTGCGCGAAGTCGTCGAGGTCGTTCTTGAGTTTGACGATGTCGTGTTTGAGATTGTGGGCGGCGCCCCACCGGAATCCGTCGAGTCGGTGCATTTTTGCAAAGTTCGACAGTTCCGACCGCGCGTGCAGCAACAGTTCGCCGTCGCGTTCGAAATGCTCTGCCAGCACTGTGCGTGCGTCGTCGAGCACCACCTGCAGATGCTGCGGCTCGGTGGCCTGCACGCGCGCGATCCGCAACCGCTGCCACAGATAGAGCGACTGCTCACCGACCACCAACAGGTGCAGGGATTCGCCGAGCCGGTTCTCTTCGATTGCTCGGCGGAGATAGTCGGCGCGATCCTGGACCGGGCGAGTGGCATCGAACCCGGCCAAGGTGCGTTTGACGTGTTCTCGGAGGCGCTCGATGGTCACATTCAGGGTGGGCCGGAGCCCGGCAACAGATTCCCAGTCTGCGGTCGGCAGTGTTCCGTGTTCGTCGAGGGTGGTGACGAGCCGATCCAAGGTTGTGAAATGACCGACCACGTCACCGACTCGGGACGCTTGGGCGAGGGCGAGGAGTTGTTCGACTTTACCGTCGACGCGGGCGATCGATTCGTTCACCGACGCGATGGCCACCGAGAGGGCGACCTGCACCGCGATGAGTTGGTAGGACAGTGCTTGGGTGGGGCCGAGGGATACTTTCTGCCATTGCAGTTGCTGGCGGAACTTCCCTGCTTGGTCGACGACGGTCATTCGGAAGAATCCGTTGTTACCGGGCAGCACCTTGTACGTCTTCAATGCCTGGACGTTGTCCGGTGACAGTCGCACGAACTGACCGGCCTGGGCGGCAATAGATTTCGCTCCGACGGCAGCGGCGGCGACATTGGCCATCGAGGTTGTGCTGACGCCGGAAACATCGAGTGCCTCGCCGGCGAGATCGGTCAGGCGCGCGAGGTAGCCGGCTACGACCTCCGGGTCCCCGGCAACGAGAATGCCTTCCGGCTCGACGGAGACAGCGAGTTCGCTGCCAGGGCCGGCGCCCTCGAACAGGTCCATTGCAGCAGTGCCTGGTCGAGTGGGCTCTGATAATGAACTGTTCGACGAGGGTGTCTCGTTCATCGATGTCCGCTTTCTGCTGGTGTGGTGGTTTCCGGTGGAAAGCATCCTGGCGATGTCGGTGATGGCGGCGTCGAATCGTTCCCGTCCGCCGGCCGAGTTCAAGTGTAGGTTCTCGCGATCGGTGTCAGTTTCTCAATTTCGTGTCAGTTGTCTGTCAGCGGCGTGTTGGTTTCTCATTTTCGTGTCAGCACGAGTGAAGCTATGTAGGTGCCGCGAAGCGGTGAGGTCGAGGTCAGGTACGTGCAGGGCAACGGTGGTCCTGTCGCGACGACGGTCGCCGCCGCGGATCCGCTACGAATAGTGCGCGGTTTGCCGGTTCGACGAGTGCGAAGTCATCCTCGACGGAGGCATTACGCGGGCTGGTTCTGGTCAGCGACCAATCGTGACCACGTGCTCTACGAGAGCCGGTTGGAGCTCGATCGGCTGTGGTTGGCCGACTTCGCTCCGGGGGTAATCCGGATGGCGGCGCAACCGATGTGGATGTGCGGCTCGGACGGGACGAGCACACGTAGGCACGTTCCCGACATGCTTCTCGAACATGCTGATGGTGGGTTCACGGTCGTGGACGTCAAACCGG
Source organism: Rhodococcus sp. YH3-3 (assembly GCF_001653035.1). Taxonomy (NCBI): domain Bacteria; kingdom Bacillati; phylum Actinomycetota; class Actinomycetes; order Mycobacteriales; family Nocardiaceae; genus Rhodococcus; species Rhodococcus sp. YH3-3. The sequence continues at coordinate 141,155 of NZ_BCWH01000001.1, forward strand.
AAGAGTTCGCCCGCCGCGAGGAGGCGGCGCAGGTATTCGCCTGGACTGGGCGGGTGTGCGCCTCGCGGGGTTGGTCGTACGAGGTGTGGACAGGCGCGGACCCGGTGGTGCTGGCGAATATCCGGACCATTGGCGCCGCGCGCAGAACGGGCTCGATAGATACCACGACCGTGGCGTGCATCGAGGCGGTCGCCGTGACCGGAATGACGATCGACGAGGTGGTCGCGGCCGCAGACACGCAGCGGGGGCCGCATCGCTGTGCTGGCGAAGTTGTGGTTCAGGTCGTGGACGGCGGATCTTACGGTACCGCTGTCCGGGCAAACGGTCTTGACCTGGTGAGAGGACGACTTTATGACAGAAATCCTCGATCTCCGTCCTGGGATTCGGGTCTGGTTCGGGGGCGCCTCGTGGGAGGTCGTCGCCCTCCATGGTCTTGAGGTGACGCTCCGGTCAGGGCCGTCGTTGCAAAGGGTCGCGGTCACCGAAATCACTGCCCACGCTGTGGCAATGGCCCATAAGGACGACTCCTTCGATCCCACAGCGGTGGTGCTGTCGTCGCTGACGACGTCGCAGCGCCACAAGCTCGACGTCCGAGCCGGGCACGTGCGCAGCGCGCTCGCCGCGGTCAACGATGACGGGACCAACCTGGAGTCGGTGCTAGCGGCCAAGGCGAAGGAACTGGATGTCTCGGTGCGCACGCTCTACCGCTGGATCGCGGGCTTCCGGGCATCGGGGGTCGCCGGGTTGGCCGACACCCGCATTCGCAGCGATATGCAGTCGGCGTGGACCCGCGGTGGGACGCGACGCGTCTTCAGGTGCTGGACGACTATGTCGAGGCATCCACGCCGACCATGGGAGTTGTCATCGACGCGGTTGTCCGCAAGTTGGAGGCAAGCTTCGGCCCGGGAACGGTGCCGCTGCCCAGTAAAGCCACTGCTTACCGGCGTCTGAAGGTGCTGGCGAAGGGACGGCATGCGTTCGGCAGTGCAAAGGGACGGCGGTCGGTGGCCGATCGTCCGACCGGTGTGTTCGGTCGGCTCCGTGCCACCCGGCCCGGCGAGTACGTGGTGCTCGACACCACGCCGCTGGATGTGTTTGCGATGGAGCCGATCACGATGCGCTGGGTCGGGGTGGAGTTGACGGTGGCTATGGACCTGTTCACCCGCTGCGTGCTCGGACTGCGGTTGACCCCGGTGTCGACGAAAGCGCAGGACGTCGCGAACGTGCTCTACCAATGCATCACCCCAGACCGCCAGCGGGACGACGGCGGGTGGCCGTATCACGGGGTTCCGCGGAATCTGCTCGTCGGCACCGAGGAACCCGACGGCGTCTCCCAGCAGCGGGTCGGCGACCTCCCTGCCTGTTTACCGGAGGCGATCGTGGTCGATCACGGCAAGCAGTACCTGTCCGATCACGTGATCGGGGTCTGCGCGCGGCTCGGGATCACGGTCCAGCCGGCGATCCCGCACAAGCCGACCGACAAGCCCACGGTCGAGAGATTTTTCCGCACGCTACGCGAATCCGTGCTCCAGCACCTGCCCGCCTACAAGGGCCCGGATGTGTACTCCCGCGGAAAAGACGTCGAGGACAAGGCGTTCTACTACGTCAGCGAACTCGAGCAGATCATCCGCGAGTGGGTCGGGTCGGTGTATCACCGCACCCAGCACGACGGGTTGTGTGTGCCGGAGATCCCGCGGGCCGAGTTCTGCCCGGCCGAGATGTTCGAGATCGGGGTCGCGAAATTCGGGTGCCTGCTGTTACCGAGCAGCCCGGACTTGGCGTACGAGTTCCTCGATGTGCGGTGGCGGATGATCCACCACTACGGGGTGGAGGTCGACGGGCTGCGCTACGACGGTGCCGGGCTGAACCTGTATCGCGGCACCCGGTCCCCGTACGGCGGTGTGCACGCCGGTAAGTGGCCGATCTTCGTCGACTCCCACGACGTCCGGCACGCCTACTTCCAAGATCCGGACACCAACGCCTGGCACCAACTGGTGTGGGAACACGGGGCGTGCCTGAACCAGCCGTTCAGCGCCGATGCCGTCGACTACGCCAAACGCGTCAGCATCCGCGAGCACCGCCACCTCGATCCGCACCGCGCCGTGCAGGACCTGCTGCTCGCGTGGAGCCGGGAGGAAGTCGAGACCCGCGACGGCGAATCCGTGCGGGAGGACGCGTCGCTGCCCGGGGTCATCGATCTGCTCGAGCACCTCGCCCAACGCTCGACGAGCCCGGTCGAGCTTCCCGACGACCTGGACGTGTTCGAGCAGTACTACGCGCAGCGGCCGGACGAGGAGGTATTCGGGGTGTTCGACGAGTGAACCGATGGGCACGATGGTTGGCGGACAACGGCACCGCCCGCTACCAACTCTCCCGCAAGAAGGGATGGGATGCGTTCGTGCACTCCGCACCGCGCGAGTCGTTCGACGTCCTCACCCGCACCGAAATGACCCGGCTCAGCGGTGAGGAACGGGAGGACTACAACGAGGCCCGGATGGTGTGGAACGCGAACCTGCCGACGATCAAGACCAGCCAGCTGACCGCCGCGTACTCGGTGATCGATCAGGTCCTGGCCTCCGGGCGGCGGGACGGGGACAAGCTGCGCGGGTCGGTGGTGATCGACGCCGAACCCGGTTTGGGGAAGACGACCATCGCCACCCGGTACGCCCGCGACTTCCACCGCCGCGCCTACCGCCGGGAGGGCCCGGTCACCTTAGGTGGGCATCAGCGGTTGCCGGTGGCGTTCGTCCCGCTCAGCGCCGGCATCACGTTGAAGGGTCTGAACCAGCAGATCCTGCGGTTCTACGGCCACCCCGCCGTCGACCGGGCGTCGACCTCCAAGCTGGGTGCGTTGGCCGTCGACTGTGTCACCAGCTGCGAAACCCGGTTGGTCGTGCTCGACGACCTGCACTTCGTGGACTTCAAGCATCGCAACGGCATCGAGGTGTCCAACCACCTCAAGGGTCTGGCCAACGAGATGGCGGCGACGTTCGTCTACGTCGGAGTTCAGCTCGCCGAGAAGCGGTTCTTCGATGAAGGGCAGCTCGGGGAACAGGCCGCCTACGCGCAGACCAGCCGCCGTGCCACCCGCTGCCCGGTCGCCCCGTTCGCGGTCGATACCGATCCGGGGCTGCGGAGTTGGATCAGCCTGCTCCGCACGTTGGAGGGGCACATCAAGTTGGCCGACGCCCACGAGGGGATGCTCGTCGAGCAGGCGAAGGTGTTGCACCGGCGCACCCAGGGCCGGATAGCGTCGCTGACCAACCTCATCGACCGCGTCTGCTACCTGGCGATCGCCTCCGGCACCGAGACGATCACCCCGGAGTTGATCGCCGCGACCACCATCGACAATGCCGGCGAATCCGCCGCCCGCACGGCCTGACCCCACACCTTCCACCGCGCCCCC
>NZ_BCWH01000001.1:144778-343233 GCF_001653035.1 Rhodococcus sp. YH3-3
CTACCTCGCGCACCGCCGCGGGATCCGGCACCACTTCAGCGGGTCCCGGTTTTGTCCACGGTGTCTCGCCGAGCCGGACTGCATCTGGCAGAGGCAATGGGCGCACCCGTTGCTTCCGATCTGCCTGCGGCACCGACTGCGGTTGCAGACCCGGTGTCCCGGTTGCGGGCAGGTGCCATTCTCCGACACCACCTGGCTCGGCAGCCACGGCCCGCCATGGCACTGCCCCCAACGGTGTCCGCGCGAGAGCGCCGATCGGAAGGTGCGTCCGTTCTGCCGGCACGACTTGCGCGACGCCACCGTAATCGAGGCCAACGACGACCTGTGCACGGCCCAGCGGTATCTGACCGCGCTGGCCGAGGCCACCGACATCGACGATCCCGACCTCCCGATACGACAGGACGGCCGCGACGACCCGATTCGAGGCCTTCTGCGACCTCGCCGCCGACAAAGTCGGCATCGAGGCCCTCGTCACCCTCGGCGCCCATCAGGAGCGTCAGCAAATCCGATGAGCACAGGACAGTCCACCCAGTTCGTGGCTGACCCGAAGTTGAAGTTGGTATTCCCAATTTTGTGTCCCAAGGACACGCGGACGGTAATGCTGCTCAACGCCTGCGATACCCGCAACGCTGCGGGCCGGACCGCCCGCAACACAGATCCCGCCCGCCCCGTTTTGGTCGTTCTTGGAATAGTCGTTCAGCTGGCGGGGCGGTCTGTCACTGTGACCGAGATCTGCTGGGTCTCGCCACCGCGGAGCACGGTCAAATCGACTCGATCGCCCGGGTCGAGGGCACGGAGCGCCGCGATGAAGTCCTCCGCCGACTCGATGTCGTGGCCGTTGACCGCGGTGATGACATCGCCCGGCCGGATACCCGCCGTCGCAGCCGGACCGAGCGGGACGACCTCGAGGACGACGGCACCGCTGGTGCGGTCGACTGCCAGTTGTTCGGCGATCTGCGGGCTCAGCGTGCCGGGCTGAATGCCGACGTACGCATGCTGGGCAGTTCCCGAGGCCAGCAGTTGGTCTGCGACGTCGACGACATTCGCCGCGGGGATGGCGAAGCCCAGAGCCACCGCACCCGCCGACGGGGGAATGTAGGCCTGGCTCATCCCCACGACCCGCCCTTGTCCGTCGATCAGGGCACCCCCGGAGTTACCCGGCGAGATCGCGGCGTCGGTCTGGATCAGGTCGACCAGCGGCGCCCCGGTGGAAGCCGACCCGGGGATCTGACGGTGCAATCCTGAGATGATGCCCGAGGTGACCGTGGCCTCGAACCCCAGCGGACTGCCCACGACTACGGCGAGCGCGCCGACCTCTGGCAACGCTGTCTCGAACGTCGCCGCAGTCAGATCCGTGCGGTCCGCTTGAAGGACCGCGACGTCGGTCACACGATCGACGGCCCGCACGTTCGCGGACACCTGTTGCCCGTCCGCGAAGGCCACACTCACCTGCCGGGCACCCTCGACCACGTGGGCGTTGGTGACGACGGTGCCGTCGGTCTTGTAGACGATGCCGCTACCCACGCCGGACCCGGTAAGCACGGTGACGACCGAGGCCTCCACCTGCCGGACCAGTGCCGGCAGGTCTACGGCAGGTCCCGCTGAGGGCGTCGAGGTGGTGGGAGCCGAGGCGCCGCATCCCGCGAGGAGGAGGACCACGATCGCGACCAGCGGCACCCAGATCGAGGAACGTACGGTCGACGGTACGCGCATCAGCCACCGCCTCCGTGAGGAATCGGTCTCCTACTTGCACCTGCCGCGAGCGGGCCCACCCGATCAACATACCTCCGGCGGCGCCCGAGACCGGTCACCGAACCGCTTCGATGCACCCAGGCAACCGGCATCGACGAACGGCAGCGCGCATGCTCCACCACTGAGAGCCAAGATGCTTCGTATCTTGTTGCGCTGCCAACTTTTTCATACAATTCTAATCTGGAGCGTCTCCGATTCGGTTGCCGCCCAGTGGAATCCGGTGGGCATGGCTCCAGTGGATGGATAAACCGACCGTTCGGAAAATGGATTTCTCCCGCCGGTTTCTCTCGGCGCCAGGAACTTGTCGTTCCGCCATCGAGCACCTGCTCCTGTACGTGAGCATGAAGGAACGGCTATTGCCAGCGTGTCAGCGACTGTACTGTCATTGCGGAATTCGCTTCCCGCTTTCGACTTGTGCGGGCCTTGCCACTCACCGCGTCGGCTGCGAAGATGACTGCATCGGGAGTTCTACTCGTGGACGCACCGCAGTAGTGGCCGGTACCCGGAGTTGCGTGTACCGGTCGCCTCGAGCGGGTTCCGGCGGACATCTATGCCCAGGGCAGGTATGGACGCCATTGCGCCTCTATTGTCGACGCCCGATAGGCGAATTTGCGTCGACCCCCGACAAGGGTTAGCGTCATTTCAGTGATTGCAAGCCAGGACTGTCGATACGCGAATTGTGTTGACCGCCCGAAGGCGGATGAAGAACTCGCATTGCGGTTGGGCCGTTCGTGAGCCCAACCGGTTGACCGACGGCCGGGCCGTACCGGTACGCACAGGCTCGGCGAAACCCCACAACATCGACGCGAGGGGGCGTAATGTCAGAGTCCAGTGGCGGAACCTCCGCCGTAAGTCCACACCCACCTGCTCGCCAGGTGATTGCGACATTCGACACCTATGCCGACGCCGAGAGCGCCGTCGACTACCTCTCCGACCAGCATTTCACGGTAGACAAACTGGCCATCGTCGGTCGCGACATCGAGCTGGTCGAGCAGATCGTCGGCCGATTGAACTACGGCTGGGCCGCTCTGCGCGGCGCCGCCGCGGGCGCGCTGACGGGTGCGCTGTTCGGCTGGATCTTCGGGTTACTCGATTGGGTTCAGCCGCTGCTCACGGGCCTCGCGCTCGCCTTCTACGGGTTGGTATTCGGTGCCGTTGTGGGCGCTCTGCTCGGCCTGCTCATGTATGCGCTGCAGGGCGGCCGGCGCGACTTCACCTCAATCCAGTCATTACAACCACGTCACTACGAAGTCCTCGCCGATGTCGAGGTCGCGGACGAAGCCGTCCGCTTGCTCACCGGCCGGACCGATCGAAAGGAATGAGTCATGGCGACTGCTGTGGGTATAGACTTGGGCACAACCAACTCGGTCATCGCAAGCTGGCAAGGCGGCGAGCCGGTGGTCATCTCCAATGTCGAGGGAGCACGGACGACGCCTTCGGTGGTGGCGTTCACCGAGAGCGGCGAGCGTCTGGTGGGCCAGCTTGCCCGACGGCAGGCGATCTTGAATCCGAAGGGCACGATCTACTCGGCGAAACGCTTCATCGATCTCCAATGTGGAGGGAGCACGGACGACGCCTTCGGTGGTGGCGTTCACCGAGAACGGTGAGCGTCTGGTGGGCCAGCTTGCCCGACGGCAGGCGATCTTGAATCCGAAGGGCACGATCTACTCGGCGAAACGCTTCATCGGACGTCACTACGACGAGATCTCCGAGGAAGCCAAAGCGGTCAGCTTCGACGTCGTAGCGGGTGACAACGGTGAGGCCCGCTTCGACGTGCGCGGCAAGAAATACGCACCAGAGGAGATCAGCGCTCTCGTGCTGCGCAAGCTCGTCGACGACGCGAGCAAGTTCCTCGGTGAGAAGGTGAAGGAAGCGGTCATCACTGTTCCTGCCTACTTCAACGACGCGCAACGAAACGCCACCAAGGACGCCGGCCGTATCGCAGGCCTCGAGGTTTTGCGGATTATCAACGAACCGACCGCTGCGGCACTCGCGTACGGCATGGACAAACAGACCCACGAAACCGTACTGGTCTTCGACCTCGGCGGCGGAACCTTCGATGTGAGCCTGCTGGACGTCGGAGAGGGGGTAGTCGAGGTTCGTTCCACGGCCGGCGACTCCCACTTGGGCGGCGACGACTTCGATCGACGCGTGGTGGACTACCTCGCCGACGAATTCCAGCGCGCGGAGAACATCGATCTGCGTAAGGATGCGCAGGCGTTGCAACGACTGTTCGAAGCCGCGGAGAAGGCAAAGGTTGAGCTGTCCTCGGTGACCCAGGCCCAGGTAAACCTGCCTTTCGTTACCGCTGACGCGAATGGTCCCAAACATCTCACCACTACGATCATGCGATCGAAGTTCGATGATTTGACTGCCGATCTGGTGGAACGGTGCCTCGGCCCGGTGAAGCAGGCCATGAGTGACGCCAAGGTCGCCGCCAACGACATCGACGAAGTGATACTGGTCGGCGGTTCGACACGTATCCCGGCTGTACAGGCGCTGGTTCGCCGGCTGACCGGCGGCAAGGACCCCCACATGGGCGTCAACCCGGACGAGGTCGTTGCCCTCGGAGCCGCAGTCCAGGCAGGCGTGCTCAAAGGCGAGGTTTCCGATGTGTTGTTACTCGATGTCACCCCACTGTCCCTCGGCGTCGAGACGCAGGGCGGGGTGATGACGAAGATCATCGAGCGGAACACGACGATCCCGGCACGGCGCAGCGAAGTGTTCTCCACGGCGGAAGACAATCAGTCCGCCGTGGACGTCGTGGTGTTGCAGGGCGAACGCGAACGTGCGGCCGACAACCGGGTGCTGGGCCGGTTCCGGCTGGAAGACATCCGCCCCGCGCCACGTGGCGAGGCCCAGGTGGAAGTCATTTTCGACATCGACGCCAACGGCATCCTGAACGTCACCGCTCGCGACAAGGATACCGGCAAGGAACAGAGCATCACGATCAGTGAACAGGGCAACCTGGATCAGGGTGAGGTCGAGCGCATGTTGGCGGAGGCCGAACGGAACCGGGGTGAGGACGAGGCGCTGCGCAAGGCGGTCGACGCGCGCAACGGGCTCGATTCGGTTGCGTATCAAGTGGAGCGGCGACTCGCCGAACTCGGTGACAGTGCCCCGCCGCATGAGAAGGCGCGGGCCGAGATGCTGGTTGCCGACGCCCGAAAGGCCGTGCAGGACGGCGCTTCACCCGAAGAGGTTCAGCCACTCACCTCGGAGCTGCAACAGCTGCTCTACGGACTTGTGCCGGACCAGTCGGACGACGGCCAAGCAGGCGGCGCTGATGCTGCGTCGTCGGATGACGGCGACGTGATCGACGCCGAATTCGATCGAAGCTGAGGCGCACGATGGAAATGTCTGCAGATCATTCGACGACTGAGCCGACTACCAACAGCGCCGACACGGATCAAAGCAAGACCGAGTCCGATCGCGCCGAGACGGCAGACGAGCTGTCTCAACTCGAGGACCGTTGGCGCAGGGCCGTCGCAGATCTGGACAACCTGCGCAAGCGATACGCCAAAGATCTGGACCGTGAACGCGCCGCGGAAGTAGCGAAGGTTTCGGCGGCGTGGCTGCCGATACTGGACAACTTGGAGCTTGCGCTTGCACACGCAGGCAGCGATTCGCAGGCCGTCGTCGAAGGTGTGAAGGCGATCCGGGACCAGGCGGTACAGGTGCTCTCACGACTCGGCTTCGAGCGCCACGACGAGGCCGGTGTGCCGTTCTCCCCGGAACTCCACGAAGTGGTCAGTGTGGTAACCCGACCCGACCTTCCGTCCGGGACCGTGGTCGAGGTCTTGCGCCCGGGTTATGGAGAGGACGGGCGACAGTTGCGGCCCGCCGCGGTGGTCGTCAGCCGCCCAGAGGGGTGAGCACACGAAGTGGTCAGTGTGGTAACCCGACCCGACCTTCCGTCCGGGACCGTGGTCGAGGTCTTGCGCCCGGGTTATGGAGAGGACGGGCGACAGTTGCGGCCCGCCGCGGGGGGCGTCAGCCGCCCAGAGGGGTGAGCACCGATGGCCCGTGACTACTACGAAGTACTCGGCGTACCGAAGGGCGCCGGCACCGACGAAATTCAGCAGGCGTACCGCAAGCTGGCCCGCAAGTACCACCCCGATGTGAACAAGGATCCCACTGCGGAGGACAGGTTCAAGGAGGTCAACGAGGCCTATCAGGTGTTGTCCGACCCGGACACCCGGAAACGCTATGACCGATTCGGTGACGACTTCCGGCATGTACCCGAGGATTACGACGAACGGGTCCGGGCAAGCGCCGGTGGGTACGGCGGTGGCGGGTACGGCGGTGGCGGGTACGGCGGTGGGGGCGGGGGCAGAAGGGTGCACTTCGGTCACGGTGTCGGTGGTGAGGGTGCCGTCGACTTCGAAGACCTCTTCGGGGCGGGCAAACGCCGCCGGGTACGGCGGTGGCGGGAGACGGGTGCACTTCGGCCACGGTGTCGGTGGTGAGGGTGCCGTCGACTTCGAAGACCTCTTCGGGCAGGTGTTCGGCGGAGGCGGTGGGTTCGGACCGATTCCCGGCGCCGATCAGGAGGCCGAACTCGAACTGGCGCTGGAAGAGGCCTATCAGGGCGGAAAACGCACTCTCAGACTGGACGGACGGCAGTATGACGTCGACATTCCAGCCGGCGTGGAACTGGCTCTGGAAGAGGCCTATCAGGGCGGAAAACGCATTCTCAGACTGGACGGACGGCAGTATGACGTCGACATTCCAGCCGGCGTCCTGGACGGCCAGCGAATCCGGTTGGCCGGGCAAGGAGGCCGAGGCAACGGTGACGCGCCGCCTGGGGATCTGTACCTCGTGGTGCGGATCAAACCGCATTCACGGTTCCGCGTGCAGGGTCGGGACATCTACGTCGATCTGCCCGTATCGCCATGGGAGGCGGTTCTCGGGTCGACAGTCGTCGTTCCCACACCGGGCGGAGAGGCGAAAGTCAAAGTGGTGCCTGGCTCTTCGACTGGTAGGAAGCTGCGCTTGCGCGGAGAGGGAATGCCGAATCCGCGGGGCGCCAACGGCAACCTCTACGCCGAAATCAAGGTGATGGTTCCGTCGAAACCGACAGCACGTGAACGCGAACTGTTCGAGCAGTTGGGCGCCGAATCGAACTTCGATCCGAGGAAAGAGACATGAGCACCTCAACGCCGATCACTCAGTACGTATTGGTTCGCCGTGCCGGATTGTCGCCGGATGCCTTCGCCGAACGTACCGGGCTGCACCCGGATCTGGCACGAAAGCTTGTGGCTCTCGGACTGCTCGACGCCCACCGCTACGCCGGCGGAGAGATGTCGTTCGACCCATCCGAAGTGACCCACGCCGCACGCATCCAACGACTGCGGACCGGTCTGGGTCTCAACTACTCGGCAATCGGGCTCGTGCTCGATCTGCTGGATCGAATCGAGACCGGATTGTCGCCGGACGCCTTCGCCGAACGTACCGGGCTGCACCCGGATCTGGCACGAAAACTCGTGGCTCTCGGACTGCTCGACGCCCACCGCTACGCCGGCGGAGAGATGGCGTTCGACCCATCCGAAGTGACCCACGCCGCACGCATCCAACGACTGCGGACCGGTCTGGGTCTCAACTACTCGGCAATCGGGCTCGTGCTCGATCTGCTGGATCGAATCGAGAAACTCGAAACAGCGGCCCGCAGAAGGAGGACATCCTCATGGACACCGGCAGCTTGACCGAAAAGTCACGAGAAGCCTTGCAGGAGAAACTCGAAACAGCGGCCCGCAGAAGGAGGACACCCCCATGGACACCGGCAGCTTGACCGAAAAGTCACGAGAAGCCTTGCAGGAAGCCCAGAATGTTGCGACCAGAATGGGCCACACCGAAGTCGACGGAGAGCACCTGCTGCTCGCATTGGTCGATCAGCAGGATGGGTTGGTGCCCCGACTGCTCGAACAGGCCGGCGCGAATGTCGAAGCACTTCGATCCGATCTGGAACGTGAACTGTCGCGTAGGCCGAAGGTCAGCGGCCCCGGCGCGACCCCCGGTCAGGTGACGATCACCCAGCGTCTGGCCAAGCTGCTCGACGCCGCAGAGCGGGAGGCGAAGAGACTCAAGGATTCCTACGTGTCGGTGGAGCATCTTGTGATGGCCCTCTCCGAGGAAGGATCGGCCAGCGCGGCCGGGCGGGTCCTCGCCAGTCACGGGGTCACACGGGACGCCTTCCTCACAGCGCTGACGAAGGTGCGCGGCAATCAGCGCGTCACCTCGGCCACCCCGGAGGGGGCGTACGAGGCATTGGAGAAGTACGGGCGCGACCTCGTCTCCGAGGGACGGGCAGGCAAACTCGATCCGGTCATCGGCCGGGATGCCGAGATACGCAGGGTAACTCAGATCTTGAGCCGGAAAACGAAGAACAACCCGGTGCTGATCGGCGACCCCGGTGTAGGTAAGACCGCGATTGTCGAGGGTCTCGCCCAGCGGATCGTCCGCGGCGACGTGCCCGAGGGCCTACGCGACAAGACGATCTTCTCGCTCGACATGGGTTCTCTGGTGGCCGGTGCGAAGTACCGCGGCGAGTTCGAGGAGCGACTGCAGGCCGTGCTGTCCGAGGTGAAGGCTGCCGAGGGGCGCATCCTGTTGTTCGTCGACGAGTTGCATACCGTGGTCGGAGCGGGCTCGGTCGGCGGCGAGGGGTCTCTCGACGCCGGCAACATGCTCAAACCGATGCTCGCACGCGGCGAACTGCACATGATCGGTGCCACCACTCTCGACGAGTATCGCAAGCACATCGAATCCGATGCGGCACTGGAGCGTCGATTCCAGACCGTTCTCGTCGACGAGCCCAGTGCCGAGGATGCGATCTCGATTCTGCGCGGACTTCGAGAACGCCTCGAGGTGTTCCACGGCGTGAAAATTCAAGACGGTGCATTGGTGGCCGCCGTGACCCTCTCGCACCGGTACATCACCGACCGCTTCCTTCCGGACAAGGCGATCGATCTCGTAGACGAGGCATGCGCTCGGCTCCGCACCGAAATCGATTCGATGCCTGCCGAACTCGACGAGCTCACCCGGAAGGTGACCCGTCTGGAGATCGAAGAGGCCGCACTGTCCAAGGAAACGGACGCGGCCAGCAAAGCGCGCCTCGAAGAATTGCGCAAGGAGCTGGCCGACCTGCGGGCCGAGGCAGACGCCCGGCACGCTCAATGGGAGGCGGAGCGGCAGGCGATCCGGCGGGTGCAAGAACTGCGAGGAGATTTGGAACGGTTGCGCGTCGAGGCCGAGGCCGCCGAACGCAACTACGACCTCAATCGGGCAGCCGAGTTGCGATACGGCGAGATCACCGAGCTCGAACGCCGGCTCGAGGCGGCGGAGGAGCAACTGGCCACCAGACAAGGCCGAAATCCGTTGCTGCGTGAAGTGGTCACCGAAGACGAGATCGCAGAGATCGTGGCCGCATGGACGGGTATCCCGGTCGCCCGGCTGCAAGAAGGTGAGCGGGAGAAGTTGTTGAAGCTCGACGAGATCCTGCACGAGCGGGTCGTCGGTCAGGACGAGGCGGTGCAACTGGTCGCGGACGCTGTGATCCGGGCGAGGTCCGGTATCCGTGATCCTCGTCGACCGATCGGTTCGTTCATTTTCCTGGGCCCGACGGGCGTCGGAAAGACCGAGCTTGCAAAGACATTGGCCAGCGCCCTATTCGACAGTGAAGACAACATGGTGCGCCTCGATATGAGCGAGTACCAGGAACGGCACACGGTGAGTCGGCTCATCGGTGCACCTCCCGGATACGTCGGGTACGACGAAGGTGGCCAGCTCACCGAGGCGGTGCGGCGTAAGCCGTACTCCGTGGTGCTCTTCGACGAGATCGAGAAGGCCCACGCCGACGTCTTCAATACCCTACTGCAGGTGCTCGACGACGGCCGGATCACCGATTCTCAAGGGAGGCAAGTCGATTTCCGGAACACGGTGATCATCATGACCTCCAACATCGGATCCCAGCATCTCCTCGACGGGGTCACAGCCGACGGCGAAATCAAGCCGGACGCCAGGGAACGGGTGATGGCAGAACTGCGCGGGCATTTCCGCCCCGAATTCCTCAACCGGGTCGACGACATCGTGCTGTTCTCCCCACTCACCCTGCCCCAGATCGAGTACATAGTGGAACTGCAACTCACCGACCTTCGAAACAGGTTGTCGGAGAGACAGATACACCTGGAAATCACGCCGGAGGCACGCCGACTGATCGCCGAACACGGGTTCGACCCTGTCTACGGTGCGCGGCCGCTGCGCCGATACATCGCACACGAGGTCGAAACCAAGATCGGCCGTGCACTGTTGCGCGGCGAGATCAAACCGGACGGCACCATCAGCGTCACGGTGGACGGCGGCGAGCTTGCCGTCGCGTATGCCGAACCCGCCGTCGCGGCGGCCTGAGAAGAGGTGTCGTCATGGGATCCGACAAGGTGAAGTGCCCGCACTGCGGCAAGACCAACAACATCCCGGCAGCAGGGGAAGGAAAATTCGCGGCGGCCTGAGAAGAGGTAACTGGTCATGGGATCCGAAAAGGTGAAGTGCCCGAACTGCGGCAAGACCAACAACATCCCGGCAGCAGGGGAAGGAAAACCTCGCTGCGGCAACTGCCACGAGCCGCTGCCCTGGATCACCGCGGCGGGAGACGGTGACTTCGCGGAGATCGTCGAAAAATCCTCGGTGCCTGTGCTCGTGGATCTGTGGGCGACGTGGTGCGGCCCGTGTCGCATGGTCAGCCCCGCGCTCGATCCGAGGCCGGGAACCACGTGCTCCGACTGGCGGACGGCGGGTCGGTGCACGCCCGGGCCGTTGTGGCAGCTCGCCAGAGAACACGCCGGCCAGATCAAGCTGGTCAAGGTCGACGTCGATGCTGCACCCCGGACGGCTGAACGATTCACCGTCCGCGCCGTGCCGACTCTGCTGGTGATGGACCGGGGTGAGGTTCTCGCTCGCCAGTCGGGCGCAGCTCCGGTCCCCCAGCTGCGCACGTGGCTCGATCAGGCGCTCTCGGAAAATGCCGGCGAGGAGGCGAAGTCATGAGTCCTGTCCATGCGGACCCACATGTAACCGCGATCCGGGCCGTGGTGCCCCGTACCCCGCAGGGCTGCGAGGAATGTCTTCGCCTCGGCACCCCGTGGGTGCATCTGAGACTGTGCCTGACGTGCGGACACGTCGGTTGCTGCGACTCTTCGCCGGGCAGGCACGCGAGTGCTCACGCTCACGCCATCGGGCATCCGATCGTCCAGTCGATGGAGCCCGGCGAGGATTGGCGGTGGTGTTATGTCGACCAGAACTTCGTCTGAGGGCGCCTCACCCATCGGGTACAGCCCGCCGGTCGACGACGAGACCCCGGACGAGGAGGGCGCCTTCCCGCGGCTGACGGACGACCAGGTCGCGAAGCTCGAGGTCGGTGGCTCGCGTCGACCGGTTCACGCCGGCGAGGTGCTGATCCGAGAAGGCGCGCCTGACAACGATTTCGTCGTCGTCCTTTCCGGAAAGATCGCAGTCGTCGACGAAGGCGACGCGGACGGCGAGCGCCGGATACTGCGCGTGCACGGTCCTGGGCGTTTCCTGGGCGAGCTCGGACTCCTGGAAGGTCAGGTGGCGTTCTTCACCGCCGAAGCGATCGAGGACGGCGAGATACTCGTCGTCCCGGCCGAGCAGGTACGCGAGCTGATTGCCCACGATCCCGTGCTCAGCGATTTGATCCTGCGCGCCTACCTTGTGCGTCGGCACTTGCTGATCGGGCTCGGCTCCGGATTCCGGATCATCGGCTCCTGCTTCTCCCCGGATACGTTGCGACTTCGTGAGTTCGCGATGCGAAACCGTCTGCCCCACAAGTGGTTCGACTTGGAACAGGACGAACGAGTGGAGCAGCTGCTACGCAGCCTGAACGTCGCACCCGAGGACACACCCGTCGTGATCTGGCACGGCGAGAAGGTGCTGCGCAATCCGACGAATGCGGAACTCGCACGCGTCGTCGGGCTTCCTGTCCCGGCACCCGTCGCGGACGCAGCCAAGGACGCCTACAACCTCGTCGTCGTGGGTGCCGGACCGGCCGGCCTGGCCGCGTCGGTGTACGGCGCCTCGGACGGGTTGAACACGGTGACGTTGGAGCGGATCGCTGCGGGCGGCCAAGCCAGTACCTCATCCCGGATCGAGAATTATCTGGGATTCCCCGCCGGGGTCTCCGGCTCCGAATTGGCCGAACGAGCCGTGCTCCAGGCCGGGAAGTTCGGCGCCCGCATCCTGGTGTCGGCAGAAGTGACCGGTTTGGGATCCGAGGCCGGGAACCATGTGCTCCGACTGGCGGACGGCGGGTCGGTGCACGCCCGGGCCGTTGTGCTCGCCGCCGGGGCGCGGTACCGCAAGTTGGCCGTTCAGGGGATCGAGGCGCTGGAAGGAACAAGCGTGTACTACGCCGCAACGCATCAGGAAGCACGGATATGCGGCACCGACCCGATAGCCATCGTCGGTGGCGGCAACTCCGCCGGCCAGGCCGCCGTCTTCCTCGCCGAGCACGTCTCACAGGTGCACCTGCTCATCCGCGGCGATGACCTCGGGAAGAGCATGTCCCGATACCTGGTCGACCAGATCGAACACCATCCGCGGGTCACCGTGCACCGGCACACCGAGATTCGTGCGGTCCACGGCGAGAAATACCTCGAAGCAATTGCAGTCGAGGACAATCGCACCGGCGACCAGGACACGATTCGGGTGCGCGCCCTGTTCGTCTTCATCGGGGCGGTACCGCACACCGGGTGGCTTGCCGACGCGATCGCACTCGACGACCACGGCTTCGTCCTCACCGGTGTGGACGCGATCCACGCACGAGCGGACGGCAGCCTGCCAATCAACGGCGGCCTGTCCAGGACGCTCGAAACCAGCCTGCCCGGCCTGTTCGCGGCGGGCGACATCCGCCGCGGTTCGGTGAAACGAGTCGCATCCGCCGTCGGTGAAGGAGCGATGGCCGTACGCCAAATCCATGAATACTTCGAAAGGAGCTGACGACATGCCAGTAATGGGCACCGTGAAATTCCAGCGGTTCTTCAGGGCAGCGGCCGGACTGCAGGTCGACCGGAACGATCTCAAGCGCTATACCGATTTCATCGACGACAAGATCTACGACGTGATCCTGATCGGGAAAGCCTCCGCGAAAGCAAACTTGCGCGACGTGATCGAACCGTGGGACCTGCCGATCACCAAAGGATTACAGGAGAGCATCCACCGGTTCGAAAAACTCGACGAGGAGATCGAACTTCAACCGCTGCTCGATCAGCTCACGGCCCGCCCGCCCTTGGACGTGGCCCTCTCCGAGGAGACAGAGCAACGACTGCCGCTGATCGCAGGAGGGTTGAGCGTAGCGCTGGCGCAAACCTTCGCCACGGTCGAACCGGACCGCAAGAACCCCGGCACAGCCCAATGGACAGTCGCCTTCGACATCTTCCACCTACTTCTGTGATTACCACCCGTCCCGGCTGACAGCGCGTCGGAGTTCGAATATGCTGTCCGGCTGCGAAAATACCGGTGCGATTCAGAACTGCCTGTCAGTTGGCGTCGACGACGGAGGATTTCCGGCGAGAGGTGCGGTTTCCGCGCTCGATTCTCGAGCAGCGAGAACTCCAGTGAGGGACTCGATTACAGCCCTCAGATCTTCTGCCGTGAGCGAGTTCGGCTTACACGCCGAACCTCTGACACCGGTAGTCCGCGTGGCCAGGCGGCGAGCAGAACTTGTCGATCGCCGATCACTCCTTCGGCTCATCTGAGAACCTTTCGTCTTCACTTTCTCGATCCCCGCATCGGGCGGGCCCTGAGCACTTCTGGGCGCGCACAGCTCAAGGCCCGGCAAGGAGACCAGTGAGGGTGATATGGCCTTGCCTTGACGAACACCCGCCCGATTGTTTGCCCCCTCGAACGGAACGGGTGCCCCCGACCCGACGAAGGTTATTGCGCACTGCTTGTAGACGACAGGGTCGAAAGTCCCAGTTCCATTGTGATGAGCAAGCTTTGACGGTGGCCGAAGTGTTCTCCCTTACAGCCGGTTCGGTGTGTGCACGAACACCGACATCGTTCGCAGCGACTCCGACGAACGAGCACCCGCGATGTTCGATGCCCGATCCACCCGCAAACATCGGGAAAAGACCTATTTTGCAAAAGCATTCGGAACAGACGTCTGCAAACCAAATACCAGGCACGGGCCACCTTTCCAGCCACCGCGCCTACTGCGCAGCTAGCGTGACGACCAAGATGTTCACCTTGCCATGCAACGGCCATGTCACTTCTTGGCATCGAAGGCGACTGAACATGATTTATACCGATCGCACTGTTTATGGTTGAAGATGTGCGGACGACATGAACGTCGACTTCGCACGGATATTGGGTCATCGGTGTTGTGTGCTCAATGCCGACGTCGGTCATACGCCCCGACTCGCACACGCAGAGTCGGGGCTCCGGCGGATCCGTTGCCGCACCGCCGCTACTGACGAAGTGCCGTACCGCGCCGCCCGCTTCGAATCGAGGCCGAAGGCGGCCACCGCTTTTGTCGGGACCAGGCAAAGCAGCGATCTTCAGGGACCGGAACACTTCCCCAAAGCTTCTGGCACTCTCGGTTGCAGAGTGCTAATTCGTGTGGTTATCATGTTCTCGCACAGTAAGTTCGGTCAACCGCCACAGTGGCGGTGACTTTTCTTTTCACGACATGGGAGGTGTGTTGCTGTGCTTCGTTTCGATCCTTTCACCGACATCGACGCGATCACCAAGTCCGTACTCGCCGCGGGAACCGGCAACGGACGCAGTCCACGGTTCATGCCGATGGACCTCTACAAGGTCGAGGACCAGTACGTCCTGCACGCCGATCTTCCCGGCGTCGACCCAGGATCAGTGGACGTCCGCATCGACGGCTCGACCCTGACGTTGACCGCGCACCGCACCGCCCTCTCCGAAGAGGGTGTGAGCTGGCTGGCGAGTGAGCGTTTCGCTGGAACATACAAACGGCAGCTGTCCATCAGCGACGACATCGACGCCGAACAGATCAAGGCCTCGTACGACAACGGCGTGTTGACGGTGACGTTGCCGATCGCAGAGAAGGCGAAACCGCGGAGGATCGAGGTCTCCTCCGGACCACCCTCCCGAACCGATAACGCCGGATCGACAACACAGGTGCAGATCGAAGCCTGATCCGCCTGGCCCGAACACCGCTTGATGGTGGGGTGACTCCCGAGGACACGCGATGGGTTCTCGGGCCTCACCCACCATCGTTTCGATCTCCCACTGCACACCCGTGGCGCACACCGGTACATCCACCACACGAAAGAATCAGCGCGAGAACCCTTTAGCTGCCATGACTGCATCCACCATCCCCCCGCACGAGCAATCCGACAACACCGACAACACCGAATCCCGCGCGCACACTCCACCCGATTGGTGGGATCACCACCGTCCTATCACCAGCGATGAATACAGCGACATGGCGTTGATGCTCGGTGCACTCTCGATACTGACGTTCTGGATGTTCGGCCTCGGCATCCTCCTCGGTGCCGCCGCCATCGGAACCGCCCTGGCAGCGCGCCGACCCGACACACCCGGACGCGATCTGGGCGACAACACCGCCGGCGTGGTCGGGATCCTCACCGGCATTGCCGGAATCGCCTTCGGCGCCGTCTTCCTCACTGCAGCACTACCCCACCTGTAGAAAAACCGAATTTTGCACTAGTGGAATCGAATTGGTGCTTGTAGCAGGATCTCACAAGATCTGAAATCCGTCCCACCTTCAGGCGATGGCGGCAGCCACTATCCCCGGGCCATGTCCACAAACTTGGACAGGTGAAGCTGGTGCGCCACAGTGATTGTCGCGGTCGGGCCGTTACGGTGCTTACCCAGAATCAGGTCGGCTTCACCGCCACGGGGATCGTCTCGCTCGGTCGCGTCGGGGCGGTACAGCAGAATCACCATGTCGGCGTCCTGCTCGAGTGAACCGGACTCACGAAGGTCGGCGACCTGGGGACGCTTGTCGGTTCGCTGCTCGGGACCACGGTTGAGCTGACAGATCGCGACAACCGGAACTTCGAGCTCCTTCGCCAAAAGCTTTAGGCTACGGGAGAATTCGGAGACTTCCTGCTGACGGGACTCGACCTTTTTACCCGAGCTCATCAGCTGGAGGTAGTCGATCACGATCAGGCGAATGTCGTGTTTCTGCTTGAGCCGCCGCGCTTTTGCGCGAATTTCCATCATGGTGAGGTTGGGGGAGTCGTCGATGAATAGCGGCGCCTCACTGATCTCACTCATGCGACGCGCGAGCTTGGTCCAGTCGTCGTCGGTCATCTTTCCGGAGCGCATGTCGCCGAGCTTGATCTTTGCCTCTGCGGACAGCAGACGCATGACGATCTCGGTTTTGCTCATTTCCAACGAGAACATGACGCTGGCCATGCCGTGCGTGATGGAGCAGGAACGCAAAAAATCCATTCCAAGCGTCGATTTGCCCACACCAGGTCTAGCCGCGACGATAATCATCTGACCAGCGTGAAGACCGTTGGTGATCTCGTCGAGATCCTTGAATCCGGTGGGCACACCGAGGGAAATTCCGCCGCGGCTGGCGATGGAGTCGATCTCGTCCATCGTGGGCTGGAGGAGCTCGGTGAGGGGTACGAAGTCCTCGGTGGTTCGACGCTCGGTGACCTCGAAGATCTCGGCCTGCGCGCGGTCGACAACCTCGGCCACGTCCTGACCCTCGGTGCCGGCGTAGCCGTACTGGACGATGCGAGTACCGGCGTCGACCAGACGACGCAGCACGGACTTCTCGGCCACGATCTCGGCATAGAAGGCGGCGTTGGCGGCTGTGGGCACTGTCTGGGTCAGCGTCACCAGGTAGGCAGCACCACCGATACGGCGGAGCTCACCTCGACGGTCGAGCTCGGCGGAGACCGTCACCGGGTCGGCGGGCTCGCCACGGCTGTAGAGGTCCAGGATCACGTCGTAGACGGACTGGTGGGCGGGCCGGTAGAAGTCACCCGGACGCAGTACCTCGAGGACGTCAGCGATGGCGTCCTTGCTCAGCAGCATGCCGCCGAGCACCGACTGCTCGGCAGTCATGTCCTGAGGTGGCTGGCGTCCGAACTCCTGGTCGGGCTCGGCCTCGGGAAGGCCCGGGTAGTCCGGCCCTGAGAAGTCGGAAGGTCCTCGATCATCTACAACAGCCACAAGCGAGACCTTCCCGTAAAACACTCGACGACACTGCCAGAAACCGCAGCGCCCTCATCATTTGTACCTGCCCCCACCGACATCCCCTAGCCGCATTCGGCCGGGCTGTAGATAGACGCCGAGATGACGTTAGGGACTAGTAGGTCCGCATACAAACCGGACTGTGGATAAACCTGTGGATGCTTTGTGGAAACTCCCGCCCCACGGTGTGCACCGCCTGTGGAGCATTTGGGGACTACTTTGCCTAGCAACCACAAAAGACCAGGTAGATGACTATCCACAATTTCACAGGCCTGTTGATGAAAATAGTTTTTCCACAGTCGGCGCGTCGGCGTGTCGGGCGTGTTGCCTCACCCGATTCGTCACTGATCACCAAGTCGAACATCACAGTGTGAGAGTTATCCCCAGGTCCGATTCGGGACGCTGTCAGGCGGCACACCGCACCCCGAAACAAAACGTCGGGCCCCGCACACCGAAGTGTGCGGGGCCCGGCGAGACGAACAGTCGACTATGCGCCGACTACGTTCAGGTTGAACTTGGCAACCACATCGGGGTGCAGGTTCACGACCACGGCGTGCTTGCCCGTGTTCTTGATGTGAGCCTTCGGCAACACGATGGAGCGCTTGTCGACAACCGGTCCACCGGCAGCCTTGATCGCAGCAGCGACGTCAGCGACGGTAACCGAACCGAAGAGCTTGCCCGAGCCACCGGCGGTCTTGACCGTCAGCGTTACGGACTCGAGGCCCTCGATAGCTGCCTTGAGCTCCTTGGCGTGATCCAGGCCGCGCACAGCGCGCGCTTCCTGTGCACGACGGATGCCCTCGACCTGCTTCTCGGCGCCACGGGTGGCGACGATTGCCAGTCCGCGGGGGAGCAGGTAGTTACGGCCGTAGCCGTCCTTGACCTCCACGGTGTCGCCAGGCGCACCGAGGTTGTCCACGTCAGCGGTGAGGATGAGCTTCATGTTCTTTCCTCCCTTTCCTTAGCGAGCCACGGTGGCGTAAGGCAGCAGTGCTACCTCACGTGAGTTCTTGACGGCAATGGCAACGTCGCGCTGGTGCTGGACGCAATTGCCGGTGACACGGCGAGCACGGATCTTTCCGCGATCGCTGACGTACTTACGAAGCAACGTCGTGTCCTTGTAGTTGATCTGCGTGTTCTTCTCTTTGCAGAAGGTGCAGACCTTCTTCTTCATAACCTTGTCGCGCAAGGGCGGCTTCGGCATGTCTTTGCTCTTTTCTGGATGTTCCTGATCAGGTACGGATCAGAAGGGCGGTTCGTCGCTGCCCGCACCACCGAAGGAGCCCGAAGCCTGAGGCGCACTGCCCCAAGGATCGTCTCCACCCGAAGGTGCAGCGCTCGGACGTCCGCCACCCGATCCGCCGGAGGAACCGCCGAAGTTGCCGCCTCCACCGCCGCCACCACGGTTGGCCTTGTTGACCTTTGCCGTGGCGTACTTCAGTGAAGGACCGATTTCATCGACTTCGAGCTCGACGACAGTTCGCTTTTCGCCCTCGCGAGTTTCGTACGAACGCTGCTTGAGCCGGCCGCTCACGATTACTCGTGAACCACGGGTCAAGCTCTCCGCGACGTTCTCGGCTGCTTCGCGCCAGATGTTGCAACGCATGAACAGCGCATCGCCGTCTTTCCATTCATTGGAATTACGGTCGAAGGTGCGGGGCGTGGAAGCAACCGTGAAGTTTGCAACCGCGGCACCCGCCGGGGTGAAACGAAGTTCAGGATCAGCCGTCAGGTTTCCGATGACGGTGATGATGGTGTCGCCAGCCATGTGGTTCCTCCTGCATTGATGTAAGACCGTTGGGCGCGAGAGTAGAGCTCGCTACCGACAGTAATTACTTGTTGTGGCGCAGAACCTTCGTGCGCAGAACCGACTCGTTCAGACCGAGCTGACGATCGAGCTCAGCGACGGTGGCGGGAGTGGCGTTGATGTCGATCACCGCGTAGATACCTTCAGCATGCTTCAGGATCTCGTAGGCGAGACGACGCTTACCCCAGACATCGACCTTGTCGATCGTGCCGCCGTGCTGGCGCACAACATTGAGGAACGTATCCAGTGAAGGAGCGACAGTGCGCTCGTCCAGGCTGGGGTCAAGGATGACCATCAATTCGTAATGACGCATAAGACCTCATCACCTCCTGTGGACTAAGTGAAAACGGCCACGGACTATCCGTGGCAGGAGGGTCGTTGCGTCAGCAACCCTCGTAGGTTACACGAGGGGCCTTGACCAGGGAAATCGTCCCGGCCCTCCGGGAAGACCGCCAGGTCGATGCGCGACGCGTGGCGCAGACGCATCACCCCGCGAGCCACTGCGCCCCCTTAGGGTGAGAATCATGCGAACAGACCGCAAGACCCCGGCGTCGATCCTGGCGTTGGTCGTCGGATTGTGCGGGCTGACGATGGCGCTGGGCTATTTCAACAAGGCCAGATGCGGCGGTGCACCGTTCGCGCCCGACGGACGAAGCCTGAACTTCGACGTCAACAAGAACATCGACGTCTGCTACTCCGACATTCAGTTGCTCTGGCTCGGACGAGGTATCGATCAGCATCTGTTCCCCTTCGTCACCGGAGGGATAACGCCCGAAGGATTCCTGACCGGCGGAACCGTCGAATACCCGGTGCTCAGCGGAATTCTGATGTGGCTGGGCGGTATCGGCTCACACACCGACACCGATTTCCTTCTGCACTCGGCCCTGATCCTGGCTCCTTTCGGACTGCTCACGGCGTGGATGCTCGGCAAGATGAGCGGCGCGTACGCGCTCGTGTGGTCGGCGACTCCGCCCCTGGTTCTGTACGCATTCCACAACTGGGAGCTCCCGGTGGTGGCCACCAGCGTCGGCGCGATCTTCCTGATGACGTTCGAGCGGATCCCGCTGCGAACTCGCGCGGTTCTGGCGGCCGTCATCCTGGCGATCGGTTTCTGTTTGAAGCTGTACCCGGGAATGTTCGTGCTGCCGCTCATGGCCTACGTGCTTCTACGCGGCACCGAAGGCAAGCGCTACGACGTTCGTGGAGCGCTGATGACGGCGGGCGCGGCGATCGTCACCGTCGTCCTCGTCAACCTGCCGTTCGCCCTCATTTCCTACGAAGGCTGGCGCGCGTCGTTCAGCTTCCAGGAGAAGCGAAGCGCGGACATCACCACCAACTCGGTGTGGTTCTGGGGTTTGCGCCCCTTCTACGGTTTCGGAGTTCGCGAACTCAACGCCGACTACGACGCACTGGTGAGCATCCTGTCTCCGGTGATGATCCTGTTGTCGTTCGCGCTCGCGATGTATCTGGGTTGGCGCCGCTACGTCCGCGACGGCTACTTTCCGTGGATTGCAGTCAGTGCCGCGATGCTGTGCGGATTCGTGTTGCTGCACAAGGTCAATTCACCGCAGTACACACTGTGGATCCTGCCTTTCCTCGTACTGTTCAAGATCCGGTGGTTCTGGATCGTCGCCTATCTGATCGCCGACGCAGCGTTGGGTATCGGCATCTTCCGGTACTTCTACCAACTGGACATGAATCTCGATCCGAGCAAGTACGAGGCCGTCGTCCAGGCGAGCGTGTGGGGCCACGTCATCCTGCTCGCCGTGTTCTTCTTCTTGTTCCTGCGAGTCCCGTTGCGGTATCCGCTTGCCGGTGGGACCGATCAGATTGCCAACTCCGACAACAACCTTCCGACTCACTCACGGGAGCACGCCTGATGACTGCATCATGGTTCGAATCACCGACGCTGACCGGTGATCGTGTCCGACTCGAACCCCTGGGCGTCGCGCACACCGACGCTCTGCTCGCTGCTGCCGACGACCCGGCGATCTTTCGTTGGACCGCATCGCCCATCACCGATCGGGAACAGGCACAGAAGTACATCGCTGCAGCAACCGACGACCCTAATCGGATCGCCTTTGCGCAGGTGAACATCGTGACGAACGCCGTGGTCGGCACCACGTCCATGTACCAGATCGACCCGGTAAACCGCAGTCTTGCAATCGGATACACGTGGTTGTCGCGATCGGTTCAGGGAACCGGGATCAATCCCGAATCGAAGCTGCTCCTGCTTCGTCACGCCTTCGACCAGCTCGAAGCCGTACGCGTCGAGTGGCACACGGACGAGTTCAACGATCAATCCAGGGCCGCGATCGCAAAGCTCGGCGCTCAGTTCGAGGGCCTGCTGCGCAAGCACCGACGCCGCGCCGATGGCAGTTGGCGTACAACAGCGCTGTTCGCGATGACCGACGACGATTGGCCGACCATCGCACCTCAGCTCGAGACACGTACCCGAAACTAGCGATCACCTGCACTCTTCGGCCAAGTCCATGCCAAGATTCACCTCATGAGCGATCAGGGTGGGTACGGGTACCAGGGCAATCAGAATTGGCAACCGTCTCCGTACGGGCAGCCCGATCCGTACGGCAGGCGCCCGACGAACACACTCGCGGTACTCGCCCTCGTCTTCGCGTTCCTCATCGCGCCGTTGGGGATCGTCTTCGGGCACATCGCTCGCGGCCAGATCAAACGGACCGGCGAAGAAGGCGACGGACTCGCCCTTGCCGGACTGATCATCGGCTACATCTTCACCGCACTCGGCATCCTGGCCGTGATCGTGTGGATCGCGTTCTTCGGGCTGCTCGCCGCCGCTTTCGGCAACGCCGCCAATGAAGCGAGTTCGCGGAGTCTCACCTATACGACGCCGTACTCGTACTCCACGACCACGACTCGGGCGCCGAGTGCACCCACCACAGCGCCGAAAACGACGACGCCCCCACGCGTCACAACCTCGATCGGACCAGCGCCGACCGTCTCGGGCACCAACCGTCAGGGCTTCATCTCCGGCGGCCCCAGTTGCAACTCCACCAATCCTGCCGTCGCTATCGCCGTCACGACCGGATCACGAATCGTCATCTGCGAAACCGGAGTCGGGCGTTACTACTACAAGGGTCAACGGCTGAGCGACGGCGCCACCATCGAACTCGACGATCCGACGCCCACCGGCAACGGATTCACCGTCACCAACAAGGACGTGACGTACAAGCTCACCTCCGCCGGACTGGTGATCACCGGCAGCGGAGGCGAGCTGGGTCGGGAACCGGCGCTCGAGTTCTGGATGAACTGACCCACGTCAGCCGGCACACGGATCCTGATAGGGAACACCGGGCAGGTACCGCTCCCATTCGGCTTCCGTGATGGGAGATCCTGCGGTGCGGCACAATCGATCAACGACGCCGTCGGGGTCGATTCCCCACAAGCGAACGGTCTTGTCCGACCCGCTACCCGCGATCATGTCACTCTCGCCGGCGAACTGAGCGTCGTTGACGCGACCCGGGTAGGCGGACAGCGTCGCAAATCGTGTTGCCTGCGAGGGAGTCTCGATGTCCCAGAGCCAGACGGTTCCGTCGCCGACACCGGCAGCGAGCCGATCACCGGCGCGGTTGAACGAGATCGAATAGATTGCGCCCTCGGGGCCGACGAGACGAGCGAGTTCCTCGGGTGCCGACGGTGTGCGTACGTCCCACACGGCGACACCGTGATCCGCACTTCCAGCGGCCAACAGCGTTCCGTCGGCGCTGAAAGACACTGCTAATGCGTAGCTTTCGAATCCACCCACCGTCGCCGCCACCCGGGGCGACGCTGCGTTCGACACGTCCCACAGATCCACTTCGTTCTTGGCGTTCGCGATCGCCAAGATGTCGGTACCTGGCTGAAAGGCCATCATCTGCGGGTAGGAGCCGACATCGGTCAACGACAACAGTTTCGGAGCCGACGGGTCGGAAACGTCGACCAACGCAATACTGTTGTCGTCCTGCGAGGACACCGCCAGCAGATCTCCGGCGGGATTCAGTGCGACAACCGCCACGATGCCCTTCACATATACCGCAGGCTCGCCGTAGATACGTGGCGACGCCGGATCACTCAGGTCCCAAAGATATGCACCGCCGCCGCCGGTGCCGCTCACAGCCAGGTTCCCGTCTGCCGACACCGCCGACGCACCGCTGAAAGTTTCGGCCCCTTGCGGTTTCAACTCCGGCATCACCGCGGGGCGATCGAGATCCTCGGTGTTCCACGCCAACATCGCGCCACCCCTGGCACCGACGCCGGCCACCAGACGCGAGCCGTCCGCGGCAAAGGGACTGGTGAAGATCGTGTCCCGAGCTCCCGCCCAGACCGGACCCGGAAGAGCCCACACGCGAGTCACACCGTTGAGTCCCCCGGTGACCAGATTGCGGCCGTCATCGCTGTAGTCGACGGTGGTCACCGCCCCACTGTCCGGAAGTGTTTCGATCAATGCCCCGGTTCGGGGGTCCCACACGCGCACGGAGTTGTCGGAACTTCCTGCGGCAAGACGTGTTCCGTCTTTGCCGTAGTTCAGTTCGTTGACGTAGCTGGAAAATCCCGTCAGTGCCTGCAGGGGAGAGGGGCGCGCCGGATCGCTCATGTCCCACCGAACCACCTCCCTGCCAGTGGTTCCCGCCGCGAGCTCACGTCCGTCCGGGCTGAAGGCAACGCCGAGGTAGTGGACGGTGGTGCCGTTGGGCTCGGTCGCGAAGATCGGCGCCGATTCCTCACCCCACTTCGCGACGTCCCACACGCGCAGAGTCGCTTGACGCCCGCCCGCCACGAGGAAACGTCCGTCGGGGCTGAACGTCGCGGTGACAATGCCGTCAGCTGGATGCGGAAGAGCAGGCAAAGCAACGGCATTCGTGGAGGTGTCGATGTTCCATCGCAGGACGTCGGGCGTCGAGGTACCGGCGACCAGCTTGGTTCCGTCTGGGCTGAACTCCATGTCCTGCACTACGCGTTCACCGTCGACGGGAAGTGTTCCACGGACCGGATTCTTCGGGTCCGACACATCCCAGAGTGCAGCGCCGCCGGCACCACCGGTCGCAAGGAGCCGTCCGTCCGGGCTGTAGGCGACGGCAAAGAGGGCCGTGCCCTCCGAGACTCCGAGGAACTCTGCCTGCGGAACGGCTGAGGCAACACCGTCCACCATCGGATAAAGCCTGACCTTCCCGTCCGAACCACCCACCGCCACAACAGTTCCAGCTGGGTTGATCCGGGCCTTCATCGCGCCGGGCGGTCCGATGATGCGAGTAGCCGAATGAACGCCCGACGCATCCAGCAATGCCGAGCGGGCTTCGGTTGTTTCGTTGACCGCAAATGCCGCCAGAGCAAGCTGCGACGCCAGCGACGGATCCCGCTCGCGCATCCTGATCGACTCGGTGGCCACCTGACGCGACATCGCCTCGTCTCGCGCGGTATCTGCTTGGACACGTTGACGATTGGCTCCGATACCGGCGACGGTCGCAACCACCGCCAACACCAGAGCGATCACCGACGCGGCTGCCAACGCAGTCACGAGCCGTCGTAGCACGCGTGTACGTCGGCGATCGGCAAATTCCTGCTGATCACGATGCTCGATGCTCGCGGCGAGGTACTCCCGCTCGGTGGCATTGAGGTCGGCGGCGCGGGTCCGACTCGGTTCCAGTGGGAGCCCGAGTTCGCCCGAACGCAGCCATTCTTCCGTCAGATGAAGACGTGCGGGTCCGAGCAGCGCGCCGGGGTCGCGTCCACTGTCTTCCCACACCTGCGCCGCGTAGGTGAACCTGCGATGCACCGCCAGACCGGCGCGGTCCGAGTCGATCCAATCGCGAAGCCGACTCCACGCGGACAGCAAGACCTCGTGCGAAACCTCGACGGTCTCCTCGTCGACGGTGAGAAGGCGGCGTAAGGCGAACCGGTCGATGACGGTATTCACGTCGTCGACGTCGTCACCGAGGAAGAGTTCGGTGCGCGGTGCCCGCCGACGCGTCTGCGTCACTTCGTCGACGTTGACCAACCGGAGGAAGATCCTGCGCGCCAACTGCTGCTGCCGCTCTGTGAGCTCGCCGTACACTTCCTCCGCGCTTTGCTGGACGGCTCCGGCAATCCCGTCGGTGGCGTAGTAATCCGAGACGGTCAGCGTCTTACGCGTCGACCGTTGCCAGGTCCCCAGCAGTGCGTGCGACAACAATGGCAAAGCTCCGGGGTCGCTGGCCGTGCGCGAGCCGCGTGGTGTCAGCTCGGAGACCAGAACCTGAACCAATTCGCTCTGCACGGTCATCCCGGCCTTGACCGCCGGCTCGACGATCACTTCGCGCAACTGCTCTTCGGTCAGCGGCCCGACCACCATCGGCGAGTCGTCGAGCAGTGGCACCAAAAGCGGTTCCTTCGCCGCGAGCCCGTAGAAGTCGGCACGCATGCCGATGACGACAATGGTGTTCTCACCGAGTTCCGCGAGAGTCTGCAGTATTTCCTCGCGACGATCACCGTCGCACTGCGTCCACAGTTCCTCGAACTGATCGAGCATCAAGACTGTTGGTTCGTCGGAAATCGACGACGGGATTCCTCCCGTACCCGGCTGCCGGATTTCCACCCGCCAGCCGTCGAACCGTGGATCGTCTCCAGCGATCTTGGGGGCGAGCCCGGCCCGCAGCAACGACGACTTACCCGAGCCGGAAGCACCGATCACCATGAACTGACGGCGACGTTCACCCTGTATCGCCGACGCCACCCGTTCCGCCAAATTGGCAGTGAGTTCGTCTCGACCGAAGAACCACTCGGCGTCCTCCTGCCGGAACGACTCGAGACCTCGATACGGAACGGTGGCGTCGCCGCGTCGTCTGGCCGTCAGCTGTCTCACTCGTTGCACCGCACTGATCCAGCGCTCCCGCTCATCCTCGGAATCGACGCCGCAGGCCTCGAGGAGCGCGAAAAACATCGGGGTACTCGCCGGCGTCGGCAGGTGTTGGCCGGCAAACCATCCGCTGACGGTTCCGTGCAAACCACCCGAACGCTCGACGGCTTCGCGGACCGTCAGTCCGGCTGCGTTCCGCAGTGCAGTGAGCGTCTCAGCAAACTGCCCACGCGACTCGATCCGGGCGAGATCGACCTGATTGTGCGTACCGGCTTCCGCCTTCGAGTTCATAGCGACGCACTCTATCGGAGCAGGTAGGGGATTTGTCCGTTGTATGGACTCTGTATCGAGGGAGTTGCACCCGTTCCACTGAGACACCTCGATCGAAATACTCGTCTCAGTCGCACCCCGAGCCAGCAGCCCTTCTGCAAATACGGCAGTCGACGCCCATCCCCTCCGTCGAAAGGCGCTACTCGCATGTCTTCAATCGGCATTTCTCCGAAGATCGAGGCAAACGTGTCCCGAGTCGGCAACCCCAAGCACGGCAAGCACAAGCCGAAGCTGAGCGTCCGCGAGATCGAAGTACTTCTTGCCTGGCTACGTTCGGATTCCAAGTCCGAGGTCGCCGAGACGCTCGGCCTACGCGTCTGCACCGTCAACACACACATCACTCGGATCCGCACGAAGTACAGCGACGTCGGGCGGCCGGCTCCCACGAAGGCAGCATTGTTTGCCCGCGCGGTCCAGGACGGGTACACCACCCTCGACGAGTGGTGACCTCAGACCGTGACGGGTTCCGGTTCCTTCGCCTTGGACGGCTTCAGCCAACCGGGTAGCCAGGCAGGTTGTTTGTCCGGTGCTTGATCGAGAACACCGCCCGCCGGATCGTCGATGAACCCGTACCGCACGAGATCCTCCGACGGCCGGTAGATCTGCCGGAGCACCAGCGCGCACAGAACGAGTACCGCGATGTCCCGGATCACGACTGTTCCGGTGAACCACTGCTCGGGCAGCCCCTTGTTGGACACACCGAGGTAATACATCATTCGTGGAACCCAGACCAGGGCGTCGATGGTCATCCACGCGAGCAGGAGTCTGCGGTGCGGCAAGGCCAACACGGCCAGCGGCACCAGCCACAGAGAATACTGCGGGCTCCACACCTTGTTCGTGAGCAGG
The DNA here is from genome assembly GCF_001653035.1 of Rhodococcus sp. YH3-3. Classification (NCBI taxonomy): domain Bacteria; kingdom Bacillati; phylum Actinomycetota; class Actinomycetes; order Mycobacteriales; family Nocardiaceae; genus Rhodococcus; species Rhodococcus sp. YH3-3. The sequence continues at coordinate 171,580 of NZ_BCWH01000001.1, forward strand.
AAGCCCGCCACCAACAGGAAGCACAGCTGCGCAACTCGCGGACGACGCTGCGCCGTCAGGGCGACGTATCCGACACCGATGCAGACGGCCACGAACAAAAGCAGAGAGACGGCGTTGAGATTCGACGGCGACTCACCCTGTGCGAGAGGACCGTCGAGGCCCTTCCACGACGTGAACGACGCGATCACGTTGTAGAGCGAATCCGGATCGGCCCCGCGTTCGGAGTTGAGCCGGAAGAACTCGTACCAACCATGGGGGTACAGCGCGGCAATGGGCAGGTTCACCGCAAGCCATGCCGCGACCGCGCTGAGAGCGGTCACCAGCCAGTCCCTCGTCTTGCCCGCGCGCAGACACAGGACCAAGAGCGGTCCCAGTAGGAGCAGCGGGTAGAGCTTCGCGGCGCCGCCCAGGCCGAGCAGGATTCCCGCGAGCACGGGCCGCTTGCGTGCCCATGCCAACAACCCACCCGCCGCGAACGCCGTCGCCAGAGGATCGAAGTTCGTGAACACGTGCACGATCACCAACGGGGAACACGCGATGAGAGCGCCGTCCCACACTCGTCGTCCGGCCAGCAGGGTGCTCGCCCACACGGTGACCAGCCACGCCAACGCCAACCCGAACGCCACGACGTTGAAATAGAGTGCCACCTGAATAGCGCCCGGCAGCCAGGTGATCGAATCCCACGCCTTCGCGACTTTCATTGCGCCGTACTGGTAGAGCCCCGAGATGACCGGATACTCCATGTACCGCATCTGGATCGAACCGTCGCCGCGTACTTCTTCCCACGACGTCTTGTACGGGAATGCTCCCTGATCGAGGCGCTCGGCTCCGTACAGCGGAACGGTATCGGAGTAACACATCGCCACGTACTGACGGCTGCCACTCCAGTCGAGGCCGACCTGCCCGCTCTCGCCGACCGGCGCCTGCTGAATACAGCCCGCCTTGGTGAACCAGCCGAAAGCCAAGAACACCACGGCGAGCAGAAGGATCACTCGCATCGGTGTGAAGAAGCGAGTGCGCCCGATCAGTGCGTGACGACCTACCGGACCGCCGACGGTTCCCGACAGCGCAGACACGATCGCGTCGTTGCGACTGGGAACGTCCCGCCAATCCGCCGAACGAAGATCTTCGGCCAGCGGAGCGGGGGAGGTCGGTTCGGCATCATCAGCATTCGCGGCCACTCCGCGAGGTTACCGTCTTTCGAACCGACCACCCTCCAACTACTGGCCGGGGCTCACACCTGCCGGTTCTTCCTCGGTGGTCTCGCCTGCCCCTGGTACCTGTGGCGTGGTTGTCGTCGGCCGGGAGATGCCCGGAATCGGGATCGTGATGCCCGGCAGAACCTCGACCTGCGTCGTCGTCACCACGGGCGGCGGAGTGGTTTCCGTCGTCGTCGGTGCGGTGGTCGGCGGCGCCGACGTCTTGGGCGGTGCGGGAGCCGTGTACTCCGGAACACCACCGGCTTGACCGTTGATCTTGCCCGGCGTCGGGAACTTCTCGTTGTCGGTGCCCTCGAGGGCGCCGTCCATCGTGTCCTTCCAGATGTCCGAAGGCAGACCTGAGCCGTAGATCATCGCGCCACCGGAATTGGTGATCGCTTCACCGTCGGGAGTTCCGACCCAGACCGCGGTCGAAAGCGACGGCGTGTAGCCGACCATCCACGCGTCCTTGTTGGCTCCGGTGTCACCGAGCTGCGCGGTACCTGTCTTCGACGCCGACAGACGTCCGCCGGCCAGGTTGTGACCGCGCGAGTACGCCGCGATCGGCTGCATCGCAGCCGTCACGTTGTCCGCCACGGCAGCGTCGATGCGGTCTTCACCGGCGGGCGCGCCGCGGTCCAGCAGCACGGTGCCGTCGGCCGCGACGACCTTCTGCACGAAGTGCGGTGCGTGATACGTACCGGACGCGGCGAGTGTCGCGTACGACGACGCCATGTCGAGCACGCGGGCCTGGTACTGGCCGAGCACGATGCCGTTGTTGGGGCCGGAACCGTCGGCCTCGGTGAGCGACGGGCCGACACCCGGGATGTCCTTCGGGATGCCTGCCTTGTGAGCGATGTCCGCGATTTCCTGCGGGCCGTTGCCGTCGAGGCTGAGCATCTGACGGTAGAAGCTGGTGTTCAGCGAACGCTTGAGCGCCTCTGCGATGGTGCAGGTGCCGCAGCTTTCACCTTCGACGTTGCCGATGGAGATGCCGTTGACGGTCAGCGGTGAGCTGTCGTACATCTGCGAGAGCGGGATTCCCTGATCCAGGGCGGCTGCGAGGCCGAACACCTTGAACGAGGAACCAGTCTGAAGTCCGGCATTCGCGAAGTCGTATCCCGCGCCGTCCTCACCGCCGTAGTACGCCTTGACGGCTCCGGTCTTCGGATCGACCGAGACAACTGCGGTACGCAGATTCTCCGGCTCACCCTCCATGTTGGAACGGGCTGCCTCGACCGCTGCGGCCTGAGCCTGCGGGTCGATGGTCGTGGTGATCTGCAAGCCCTCGGTGTTGAGCAACTGCTCGCTGATTCCAGCGTCGCCGATCTCCTTGAGCACCTGACGCTTGATCAGGCCTTCGGGTCCGGTCGAGCCCTGGCTGCTGTTGTCGACCTGGGCGAGCGGGATGTAGGCGGGGTACTGCATCGGCGTGCGCGCGGCCTGATCCAGCGTGCCGGCGGACACCATGCCGTCGAGCACGTAATCCCAACGGGACTTCGCGCCGGTCGGGTTGGTCTCGGGATCGAGGAGCGACGGAAGCTGGATCGACGACGCCAGGACGGCGCCTTCTTCGATGGACAGCTGGTCGACGGGCTTACCGAAGTAAGCCTTGGATGCTGCGCCGATGCCGTATGCGCCGCGACCGAAGTAAATGGTGTTCAGATACGCGGCGAGGATGTCGTCCTTGGACCACTCGTTGGCCATCTTCGAGGAGATGACGAGTTCCTTCATCTTTCGCGTCAGCGAACGCTCCGAGCCGACAAGCGCCTTCTTGACGTACTGCTGCGTGATGGTCGAGCCACCACCGGCGCTGTCGCGACCGAGGACGTTGTCTCGGGCCGCGCGTGCGAAACCGGAGATCGAGAAGCCCGGGTTCGAGTAGAAATCGCGGTCCTCTGCGGCCAGAACAGCGTTGCGAACGTGCGGCGGTACCTGATCGAGCGAGACCTCGACGCGGTTGCCATCTGGCGGGACGACAGTGCTGATCACCGTGGTGCCGTCGGCGGCAAAGACCGTCGCCACCTGATTGGTCTTGAGGTCACCGGGCTTGGGGACGTCCTGCACGATGTACGCCGCCATGAAGGCAAGGACGGGCAGAACAAGACCGAGCGCCACCAAGACGTAGGCCGAGCGGCGAACTGTGCGCCACTTGGACTTCTTCTTCACGGTGCTCTTTCTTCCCTTCGGGGGTTGTCCGTCGTTGCCACCGCCACCGGAGCCACCTGTCGGTGGCTTCGTCGGTGGAGGTCCGACCGGCGGGCGGGTGCCCGCGTTGCTACGGGTGGTCGCTGCTGCTGCCGCGACGCGCTGGGTCGGTTCGTTCGCCAGGGGGCGGACCCATCGGAGGGCGTCCCTGCGGTGGTGGGCCCATGGGACGTCCCTGCGGCGGACGACCCTGAGGAGGTCCGGCGGGACGGTTGGGACCGACGGGACGGCCACCCGGGTTGTTGCCGCCCGGGTTGTTGTTGCTGGGGGAACTCACGAATCAAATCTCCAGTGGTCACGGACCGATCACGTGCAGACTTCGATCGGGCCCTTCTTCGGGTGTGGCGTTACTCGCTGGCGGTGCGCCGGCTTGGTGGGCGTGCTGCGCCGGCTTGGTGGGCGTGCTCGCCGCGGTCGCGGCGGCGCAGGTACTGCGCCGAGCACATAGGACTGCACCAAGTGGTTCCAACTGCAGGTACGGCACACCTCTACAACGTGCACCGTGAACTCCTCTGCTGTTTCCGCAAGCCGAGCGAGCTCGTCCGAGGTTCGGGCCGATCCCGAAACCTGACCGAGCTTGTCGCCGAACACCCAGGACACGAGCGTCAACTGTTCCTTGCGGCAAATGGGGCAGACGACGTCGCTGCCCCGGCCGTGGAACTTCGCGGCTCTGAGTAGGTACGGATCGGCGTCACACACCTGCTTGACGTCGGTCCGACCCGCAGACACTTCGGCCAGCACAGACCGACGCGCGAGCGCGTAGTCCACAACTTGCCGCTGTATCCGCACCTGACCAGCGTACGTGCGTCCGTGCCGCGACGGACGGTTCGGGAGGGTCACGATGAACACATTTCGGGGGCTGGGGGCATGGCGACCAGCCATTACGATCACTTCCTGTGAAGTCTTCTCGTTCTCCGATGACGCGCGCTCGTGATCTTGATCGCGTCGAAACGTGCAATGTGTTGGACGCCGCGTACGCCGAAGGGCAGTTGAGCGCGGAGGACTACTTCGACCGGACCGAGAAGGCGAAGTCCGCGAAGACCCTGCTCGCACTCGCACGCCTGGTCAACGATCTGCAGGTGCCGAAGATCGAGACCAAAACGGTGCCTCGGACGTCGACGGCACGAAAGGCCGTGTTCGTCGGTGCTGCTGCTCTGATCGTCGTCGGCGCGATCGCAGCAGTGGCGTGGAGTCGGTCACCGTTGACGCCCTCGGAAGACATCACAGCCAGTTATGCCAGCACTACTTCCCTCGCTCCGCCGTTGCCGACCACCACCCCGGTGCCGGAGCCGACCGTCGAACCGATCCTGATCGCACACATCGACACGTTGACGCCGGAAGGAATCGGCGCATTCATCGAGAGGTATCGAGAAGAGTTCGGTGACATGTTCGTAGACGACGCCAGCTTCCACGGCGACTACTCCTCAGTGAGCCGGGCGGTCCCCGATGCTCCCGCTCTCACCGAGTCCATCAGTTTTCGCGACGGCTTCGAGAGGGAAGTGACGTCCATTCCGCGGCGAACGGGCCAGCCGACCTTCGACCTCGGTTCCATCCAGATCGACAAGCTCGCGCCGTACATGGTGAACATCGGCGACTATGTCAATGTTTCGGACGCCGCGATCACCCACTTGATCGTGGACGCGAACTACGGCGTCCCGGAGATCGCGATCTATGCAGAGAACGGACTCGGCCACCAAGGACGCATCGAGGTCACGCCGTGGGGCGAGATCTCTCGTTCCTACCCGTACGGGAGCTAGGGTGAGCCGGTGAGTGGGTCCCCGACTACTACCTCTACGCGCACCCGTGCGCGCGACGTCGACCGTTCCGATACCTGCGCCGTTCTCGATACGGCTCTGTCCGACGGCCAGATCACGGTCGACGAGCACGCGAACCGGACGGCTGCGGCCATGACCGCGACCACGCTCGGACAGCTCGATCTGCTGGTCCGCGATCTGCAGAAAGCAACGCTGCGCAACGCCGTCGCCAAAGTTCGCCGTATCGACAAGATCTGGTACCTCGCAGCCGCATCGACTATCTTCGCCGGCCTGATCGGGTACCTCACCTTGTCCGCCGACCCTTCACCCCCACCGCCTCCACCGGCGGCAGCCGAAAACGTCGAACCGCTTGCCCCCATTGTGAGTTCGACGTTGAACACGGTCACCGCAAGCGGGATCGGGGAATTCATCACCAGATACAGCGCCAAGTACGGCACGACGATAATCGATTCCGCCAACTTCTACGACGGCTATGCAAGCGTCACTCGCGCCGCCGCTGTCTCGCCGAACCTGGAGGAAGACATCGACTTTCGAGGCGGTTTCACACCACGCGACAGCACGTCGACTCGAGCAGCCAGCACCGTCACCTTCGACCTCGCTGCCGTCGACATCGACAAACTCGCCGGATATCTGGCAGGAGTGTCCGCAAATCTCAACGTCCCCGACGCCGAGATCACACACATCAGCATGAGTTCGTCGAGCGACGATCCACGCGTCTCCATCTACGCCAGCAACAACCTCGGCGCGAGCGGCTCAATGGATTTGACCCCGGATGGCCGCCCGATCCGCTTGTCTCCCTTCACTCCTCGATAGGCCCCGGACATGCCGAACGATCTGACCAGGACCACCCGCGCTCGCAATGCCGATCGCGAGGCTACCTGCGCAGTGCTGGACTCCGCCTTCGCCGACGGACAACTCACGGCGACCGAGCACGACGAATTGACCGAACTCGCCGCGGTGGCAGTCACTCTCGGCGATCTCGAAGATTTGACGTCCGATCTGCAGACCGAGGCGTCCCTACCCATTCTTCGGAAAGAACCTTCGCTCGACACGCGTTGGATCGCCGTTGTGATCATCGCGCTGTCACTGGTCTCGGCTGTCGGTTTCGGAATCAAATACGCCGCGTCCGACGTCACGATCTTCTCGAGCCCCGAGCCACAGTTACACACCGTCGACGGCCTGGGGGCGATGTTCCATGCCATCGAAACGGAGTACGGCAGCGGACTGGTCGACGAGATGACCATCTATCCCACTTATGCACGCGTAACGCGCGCCGATCCTGCCGCGCCGCGCAAGAGCCTGGACAGCTACTACCGAGGCGACCTCGAGGACACGACTTCAGGAGGATCACGCGAACCCGACGTGACACAGATCGACGTCAGACAGCTCGATCCTCGCATCGTGATCGCCCTGCTCGACGGCGCCGGAACAACGACGTCGGTGCAAAATCCGACCACTCGGTACGTCTCTGTCGACAGCACCGAAAATGTTCCGACCATCCAGATTCACGTCGGCAACGACCTCGACGAGAGCGGGTACCTGACCGCTGCCCTCGATGGCGAAATCATGTCGATCTACCCGTTCACCCCCTGATCTAGCCGTGACACCCTGGTACACGTATCGGTCCGCAGTGTGGTTTTATATATCGGCGCGATATAGTTGGTTATCGCATCAAGCGGTTAGGTTCAACGACTCGGGAGGTTTGTCAGTTGCTCGAACTCGCAATCCTCGGGCTGCTCCTCGAGTCACCGATGCACGGATACGAGCTGCGTAAGCGGCTCACTGGTCTGCTCGGCGCATTCCGCGCGTTCTCGTACGGATCGCTGTACCCGGCACTGCGGCGCATGCAAGCCGACGGATTGATCTCGGAAGACGTCGACACTGCCACCGGCACGCTCAAGCGTCGGGCGCGTCGCGTCTACCAGCTCACTCCGGAAGGTCGGCAACGGTTCACCGAACTGGTCGCCGACACCGGGCCGCAGAACTACACCGACGACGGTTTCGGCGTTCACCTCGCCTTCTTCAGCCGCACCCCCGCAGAAGCGCGGATGCGGATCCTCGAAGGCAGGCGACGTCAGGTCGAGGAGCGCCGTGAGGGGCTCCGCGAGGCCGTCGGTCGGGCCAGCGGATCGCTGGACCGCTATACCCGTCAGCTCCATCAGCTCGGACTCGAATCGAGTGAACGCGAAGTGCGTTGGCTCAACGAATTGATCGCAGCCGAGCAATCGACAACAGGAACATCCCGGAAAGAAGGAGAACCCGACCATGGGTGAGAACAGCACCGCGGTGCGCGTAGCCATTGTGGGCGTGGGTAACTGCGCCTCGTCCCTGGTTCAGGGCGTCCACTACTACAAGGATGCCGACGAGACCCAGACGGTCCCCGGCCTCATGCACGTCAAGTTCGGTAAGTACCACGTCCGCGACGTGCAGTTCGTCGCTGCGTTCGACGTCGACGCCAAGAAGGTCGGCTTCGACCTCTCCGAGGCGATCCTCGCGAGCGAGAACAACACCATCAAGATCGCCGACGTCCCGCCCCTGGACGTTCCCGTTCAGCGTGGCCCGACCCTCGACGGCATCGGCAAGTACTACGCCGAGACCATCGAGCTGTCCGACGCCGAGCCCGTCGACGTCGTCAAGGCACTCAAGGACGCTCAGGTCGACGTCCTCGTCTCCTACCTGCCCGTCGGTTCCGACGACGCTGACAAGTTCTACGCACAGTGCGCGATCGACGCAGGCGTTGCATTCGTCAACGCTCTGCCCGTCTTCATCGCTTCCGACCCGGAGTGGGCTGCCAAGTTCAAGGACGCCGGCGTCCCGATCGTCGGTGACGACATCAAGAGCCAGGTCGGCGCCACCATCACACACCGCGTGATGGCGAAGCTGTTCGAAGACCGCGGCGTCGTGCTGGACCGCACCTACCAGCTCAACGTCGGTGGAAACATGGACTTCAAGAACATGCTCGAGCGTGATCGCCTGGAGTCCAAGAAGGTTTCCAAGACCCAGGCCGTGACGTCCAACCTGACCGGCGCACTTGCCGGCAAGGTTCACGACCGCAACGTCCACATCGGTCCCTCGGACTACGTGGAGTGGCTCGACGACCGCAAGTGGGCATACGTCCGCCTCGAAGGCCGCGCCTTCGGTGACGCTCCCCTGAACCTGGAGTACAAGCTCGAGGTCTGGGATTCGCCCAACTCTGCCGGCATCATCATCGACGCCGTCCGCGCAGCCAAGATCGCCAAGGACCGCGGCATCGGTGGACCGGTTTACCCGGCTTCCGCTTACCTGATGAAGTCCCCGCCGGTCCAGATGGCCGACGACAAGGCTCGCATCGAGCTCGAAGCGTTCATCATCGGCGCTGACGAAGCTTAATTCGACTCACACTGATTCGGGGTCTTGCGCCAATGGCGCAAGGCCCCGATTCTGTTATCCGCAGGGTGTTTCCGCATCCGCGCGGGTAATCACGCCTGCGGCTGCCGAATTGCCGTGCGGGTCCGGGTGCCGCTCAGCGTGGAATGATGGACATCAGAACCATCACACGGATCGAGGACCCCATGTCGATTACGTCGCTGCCAGTGCTCGATCTGTCGCTTGCGCAGAACCCCGACACCGCCGAGCAGTTCCGCACTCAGCTCCGCGAGGCCACCCACGAGGTCGGATTCTTCTACCTGGTCGGCCACGGAATTCCCGACGAACTGCAGCGCCGCCTCCTCGCCGTCGCCCGCGAGTTCTTCGCGCTGCCGACTGCCGAGAAGCTCGCGATCGAGAACGTCCGCAGCCCGCACTTCCGTGGGTACACCCGGCTCGGCGGCGAACTGACCGAAGGCAAGCAGGACTGGCGCGAGCAGATCGACATCGGCGCCGAACCGCCCGCGGCCGAGCGCACCGACACCTCACCGGCCTGGGAGATTCTGCAGGGCCCCAACCAGTGGCCAGACGCCCTTCCCGAACTTCGCGACGTCATCACCGAGTGGAACGACACACTCACCTCGATCGCATTGAGCCTCTTACGCGAATGGGCGGTAGCCCTGGGCCAGGATGCGAACATCTTCGACGACGCGTTCGCTCACGATCCGTCGATCCTCATCAAGGTGGTGCGTTACCCGGGCCGCCCGAAAGGTGCCGGCTCCCAGGGCGTCGGCGGACACAAGGACGCGGGTGTGCTGACTCTGCTCTATGTCGAACCGGGCAAAGGCGGTCTGCAGGTCGAGCACGACGGCGACTGGATCGACGCGCCGCCGATCGACGGGGCGCTGGTGGTCAACATCGGCGAACTGCTCGAGGTCGCTACCGGCGGCTACTTGAAAGCGACTGTGCACCGGGTAGTTTCACCCGAGGGCGACGGTGAACGTATCTCGGTGCCGTTCTTCTTCAACCCGAACTACGCAGCGCAGATCCCGGAGTTCGACCTACCTCCCGAGCTGGCGGCGCGCGCCACCGGCGTCACCGTGGACGCGAACAACCCGATCCACGATTCCTACGGGGCGAATGCCCTCAAGAGTCGACTACGTGCGCACCCCGATGTCGCGGCCCGCTGGTGGCCGGACATCGTTGCGGCACAAAGCGCTACCTGATGCTGAACTACAGATCCATCGCGACTTTCCACGCCGTGTGCATCGCGCCCTCGATGTAGTCGACGTTCACCGCGTCACCGACCACATGTACGTCGGACACGACACCGATCAGAGAATCGGCCAGTGGCGCCTGCGCCGACACTCCCGACGCGACGACAACCATGTCGGCTGGAGCGGTCCGTGTCTTGTCACCGGAACGGAATTCGACGTGCTCCTTGGTGATTCGCTGCACCGTTGAATTGCGGTGAATGTCCACACCGACATGCTTGGCGTGGCGCACCGCCGTCCAGCGGCGCGGCATCGCCATCGGAATACCCAACTGCTGGCCTTCTTCGATCAGCGTCACATTGCGACCTCGCTCGGCCAGGAACTCCGCAAGCTCGAGTCCGACAAGCGAACCACCGATCACGACAACGTCTTTACCCATGGGCAGGAACTTGCGGGTCACAGCTCGGATCGCCGCGGGGCTCTTGGTGATACCGGACAGCTTGCCCAACTTGGCCATCGTCCGCAGGAACGGCGGTACCTGTGAGACGTCTCCCGCTCCGGTCATCAACGCGCGCAACGAATCACCGGTGTGCACGTGCGGCAAGTCGCCGCCCGGAACGCTAGGCCGCTCACGGACTGCACCGGTGGCCACGACTACGGCGTCGGGGTTCAGTGCCCGGATCGAAGCAACCGAGGCTTCGGTCTTCAGTCGAACATCGACACCGAGACGCTCGATTTCCACTTTCAACCAGCTGAGCAGACGCCCGTTGTCCGGGGTAGTGAGGCTCGAGAACCACAGGGTGCCACCGAGGCGATCGGACTTGTCCAACACCGTGACTCGGTGCCCACGTTCAGCGGCCACGCGGGCCGTCTCGAGACCACCGGGGCCCGCTCCGACCACAACAACGTGTTTCGGAGTGCTGGTCCGAACGAAGGGGAGAAGCGCTTCGTTGCCGAGCGCGGGATTGACAGCGCACAGCGGGGTCTCGTCCCAGAAGTTCTCCTGCACGCAGACGTAGCAATTGATGCAAGGCCGAACCCGCTCGGGTACACCGTCTTTGAGTTTGTTCACCAACTGTGGATCGGCCAGGAGCTGGCGGCCCATTGCGGCGAAGTCCGTGCGACCTTCCGCGATCATCTTCTCGCCGACCTCGGGGAGCATACGTCCGACGGTGATCACGGGGATCGATATCGCCTGCTTGATTCGCGTTGCATTGTCGGTGTAGTAGCCGACCTTGTCGGGCAGTGGTCCGTCGGTGAAGTTGGCAAAAGCATTCAGCGCGGTACCGGTGACATGAATGGCGTCAGCTCCGGCCTCTTCGAACATCTTCGCGGCCGCAGCAGCCTCGTCGACCGTCAGCCCGTCGGTTTCGCCGTACTCTTGACCGGCCAGACGCACGATGACGGCAAGCGCACCACCGACCTCCTCCTTGACCGCCCGAATGACCTCACAAGCGAGGCGAGCACGGTTCTCCATGGAACCTCCGTACTCGTCGCTGCGCTGATTCGTGTACCGACTCAGGAACGCTCCGAGGACGTAGTTGTGGGCACAGTGAATCTCGACGGCGTCGCCGCCCGCCGCCTTCACCCGTCCGGCAGCCTCGGCGAACATGCGAACCAGCCAATCAAGATCTTCCTTGGTTGCCTCGTGGTACGTAGCCCTCTTGCCCTCGTTGATGGCAGCCATCTTGCCCAGTTCTTCTGGCGTGCAATCGGCCATCGCGCTCATGTCACCCGGCGGCTTCGGCGTGGACGGGACCAACTGCGGTCGGCCGTCGAGGGTATCGATGCGCGCCACCTTGCCGTGGTGTGTCATCTGCACACAGAGCTTGCTGCCTGCGTCGTGGACTGCGTCGGCCAACGCCTTGAGACCGGGGATGAACCGGTCTTCCGAAAGCCCCGGTTCCTTGCGGCTGGTGCAGCCCAGCGGATACGCAACAGCGCAGCAACCGGTGATGATCAGACCCGTTCCACCAGCCGCACGCGCCACGAAGTGGTCGATGTCGCCCTTTTCGATTTCCCCGTCTTCACACAGGTTCATGTCCATCGCAGGGAGAACCACGCGATTGGGCACGGTCATCGGGCCGATGGTGCCTGGTGCGAGCAGGTGCGGAAAGGTCTGGCTTCGGATCGTCACGAGCAGACGCTAGAACTGGACCACGCCCATCCGTTGCCGCACTCCCGATCAACGAGACTTCACGCGCTGTGACGTGCGAGGCACTCGGCTATCACCTCGAGCGCATATTCGAGGTCCGCGGATTCCACTCGCCCGTAGCCGATGACCAATCCGCCGGGGTCTCCGTGCGTTCGGGTGGACTCGACCAGGGTGGGCACTTCGACGCCGTGCAGGAGCGCCTCGCGAGCGACGGTCGCTGCCAGATCCGCGTCGAGCATGAGCGTCGTGTGCATGCCGGCGCCGAGACCCCGCAGTTCACCGAACGATGACAGCGCTTCCTCGACCGCCCGATCACGCTCCCGGTATCTGCGCCGGGCGGTACGCACCGCTCGATCCCATTCGCCGTCACGGAGCAGGGACAGGAGTGCTTGCTGCAGCGGAACCGACGGGAAGTCGCCGATTCGCTTGCGGTGTACTGCTATGCGGTCGACCAGGTCGAGGGGAGCTACCAACCAGCCCAATCGAATTCCGGCGCCGAGCGTCTTGGCAACCGTTCCGAGATACACCACCCGATCAGGAGCCAGCTGGGCAAGCGCAGGCAAAGGCGCTACGTCGTAACGGAATTCGGAGTCGTAATCGTCCTCGAACAGGACGACGTCGCGGGCGCGTGCGAACTCGATCAACTGGTTGCGCCGACCTACCGGAAGCAGCCCTCCTGTCGGATACTGATGGGACGGTGTCACATACACACCGCGGACGCTCTCCGACGCCGTTTCGAGTTGGTCGACACAGAGACCATGAGCGTCGACGGGCACGTCGAGCAGCGACCATCCACAGGCTGTAGCGGCCGAGGACGCATACCGGTATCCGGGATCTTCCATCGCCAGAACAGCACCACGGGTACGCAGAGCCGACAGGGCGAGGCCGAGACCATGCGTGGCACCTGAGGTGATCAGGATTCTCTCGGGTTCAACCGACATTCCACGGGCTCTTGCCAGTAATTCCGATAGTGCCGAACGCAATTCGTAGTCACCCGCAGGATCGGGATCCTCGAAAGGTGGCGGTTTGGACCCGACGTCACGCCACGCCCGCCGCCACGCTGCCGATGCACGCGGTGGCGTCCACGGCACGCCCGGCCGGAGCTGCACCCTGGGTGACATCTTGTCGGCGCCCTTCTTCGGTGTAGTCGTGGGAGTGACCATGGGGGAGGGCGCCTCGGCAACGAAGGTGCCTGAGCCGTGCACAGCGACAAGCCAACCCTCGGCGATCAACTGCTCATACGCCCGTTCCACGACGCCCCGCGCCACCTCGAGCTCCGCCGCCAGCTTCCGGGAACTGGGTAACCTCAGACCCACTGTCGCCTTACCACTGCGGATATCAGCTCTGAGGTGGTCGGCAATCTGGACCGGGAGCGCCCGCCGATCTGTCCGGTCGAGGACGACGGCTACCGCCGAAGGCAGAAACATTCAGAACCCTCCCGGAAGTGGCAAATCGAAGTGGCCTATCGAAGTCTCCACTGATTGGACCATGACTTGAAGCCACTTTGCCACCAGCATTGTCTGCATGACAGATTCCGTTGTCTTTGCTGCCCCTGCTCCTGCCCCCACTGCACCTATTCCGCTGTCCCCGACAGCACGTACGACGCACAAGCGCGCCCGCCACCACGGCGTCGCAGAACGCGCGGCACTCGTCGACGTCTTGCAGTCCGCGAAGCTGTGCCACATGGGTGTGACCGTCGGCGGAGTTCCCATGGTGTTTCCCACCGCCTACGGGTTCGACCTCGACGGCCCCGACCGCGGCGGATCTATTTATGTTCACGGTTCAGTCGCTTCACGGAGTTTGGCTCCCGACAGCGAAATCTGCATCACCATCACGATCCTCGACGGGCTCGTGTTGGCTCGGTCGGGCTTCCACCACTCGATGAACTACCGCAGCGGCGTCATCATCGGATCACCTCGAGTCGTGACCGACGGCGACGAGCGCGTGAAGGCTTTGAATCTGATCGTCGACCAGGTGGTTCCCGGACGTTCCCAACACCTTCGGGATCACACGCGCAAGGAAATGGCGGCAACCATCGTTCTTGCACTGCCGTTGTACGAGGCTTCCGTCAAGGCCCGCACCGGCGGCCCCGGCGACGATGCCGCCGACATTGGTGTCGAAACCGTTTGGGCTGGAGTAGTTCCCGCAGCTACGCACTTCGGTGAACCGATCCCGTCCGAGGATCTCGACTCAGGTGTCGCGCTGCCGGACCATATCTCGACGATGCTCTGACCGCACACGCCGTACACACCGGGGCATGGCTATGCCCCGGTGTGTACGTATTCAGTTGCGCCCGTTCAGGCTGCTGTAGGTGGGCTGTTCCCGCCGATCGGCTGTTGATACGGATCGATCGACATCGGTGGGTAGAACACCGATTTGCGATCCGGGCCGATCTCCACCCGCCACTCCGTGTGGTGCAGCGTCCGGTGGTGATGACCGCACAACAAGATCAGGTTGTCGAGATCCGTTGGGCCACCATCGTTCCAGTGAACAATATGATGGGCATCGCACCACCCCGATGGTGTCCCGCATCCCGGAAACGCACACCCACCATCACGAACCGCCAACGCCCGCCGCTGGGGTACCGTCGCGGTCCTTGCTTCTTTGCCGCAGTCGAGCGGAACACCGTTCTCGTCCAGGAGGATCCGGGTGACGGTGCAGTCGCACGCCAACATCCGCGCGGTATCGATACTGATCGGACCCACCCAATCCGCCCACGCGAAACCCAGTTCCTCGGTGGACGGCAAGAGGTCTTTCAACGCTTGCAGGTCCGTCATGTCTTTTGCGCTGGCGGTGACCGTGATGTGCGGTTTCACTCCGCCCTCGATCGGACCCAACCCCGCCCGCTCGTACCGCCGCAGTAGTTCGCAGAACCCGTTCGCACGCCGCAGCGCCGGAGTACGCGTGTCCTTCACGCCGTCCTTCTCCGGTGTCGGCGCCGACAGGCTCGACAACAACGTGATCAGACGGGCCCCGTTCACAGCATCCAAATCACCCTTCACGGTCACCCGCCCGTACAAGCCTTTCGAGGCGTAGAACTCGTTACGCTCCGAATCCTCACCCACCGGGACCCCGTCCTCACGCTTGCCGTACTGCTTCTCGATCCGCCGGATCGCCGCCCGCACCGCATCACAATCGGCGATGTTCTTCGACGCCAAACCGAGCAAGATCCCGCGAGCCTTGTCCACATCCGCCAGGGTCATGTTCTTCGGCGGATGCTGACAAAACGACGCCACCTGCCGCGCCTTCAACGCATCAACATCACCACGATGAAACGCATCCGCCACCACGGGTTCGAGCATCAACAACCGCGCCAACCCGACCAGCAGACTGCACTCACCGATCTCCAGATTCGTCGAACCATGCAACCACTGCGCGATCGCCCGAAACCCCTCCCCGCCGAGAACCTCCCGGGAAAACATCTCCACGATCAGCAACACCATCCGCGACTGCAACTCGTGCCGGACACGCACCAGATCCAGAACCTCACCCTTGAGGCCCTCATCATCCAGTTGCCACGCTTCCCGACTGTCCATGCCGAAAGTCTAATCGAACATAGTTTCGAATACAAGGGATGGAGACCCGAAACTAGATGCTAATCAACAACTTTCGCATTCCAGGCGAAACGGGCAGGTTCTTGGGTCGCGGGAGTTGCCGCAACTCCGCCACCGATAAAGGGCCGGACAAGATCCAGCGGCAAGGGGAAGACAACGGTGGAGTTGTTCTCACTACCGATCTCGTGAAGCGTCTGTAGATAACGCAACTGCAGGGTGGTCGGATTGCGGCTGATCACCTCGGCCGCCTCGGCGAGCTTGGCCGAAGCCTGAAACTCGGCGTCGGCGTTGATGATCTTGGCTCGCCGCTCTCGTTCGGCCTCTGCTTGCCTGGCGATGGCGCGCTGCATGTTGGCCGGAATCTCGACGTCCTTGATCTCGACGGTCGTGACCTTGACTCCCCACGGCTCGGTCTGCTGATCGATGACCTTCTGCAAGTCCTCGTTGAGGCGTTCACGTTCGGAGAGCAGCGAGTCCAACTCAGCTTTACCGAGAATGGAGCGCAGTGTGGTCTGGGCGATCTGTGAGGTGGCGGCCAGAAAATCCTCGACCTCGACTATCGAACGGTCAGCGTCGACGACCCGAAAGTACGTGACGGCGGTGACCTTCACGGGGACGTTGTCGCGAGTGATCACTTCTTGGACCGGTATCTTCAGCGTGACGGTTCGCAGACTGACCCGCTCCATGCGATCGATCCCCGGCACCAGAATCACCAGACCAGGACCCTTCAAGGTGATCAGTCGACCGAGGCGGAACACCACCGCGCGCTCGTACTCGCGCAGAACTCTCACCGACATGCCCACAAGGACTGCAATCAGCACGACAAACACGGACAACACGACAAGCACGGTGGTCATAGCGGCAGCTCCCACGGTTCACGACGGCGCACTTTCAGAGTCAGGCCTCGAACCTGCTCTACGACAACGGATTCGCCCACGGCAGGCACAGAATCGTCGTACCCGAATTCCATTCGAGCACGCCATAATCCGCCGTCGAGCTCGAC
Source organism: Rhodococcus sp. YH3-3 (assembly GCF_001653035.1). NCBI lineage: Bacteria > Bacillati > Actinomycetota > Actinomycetes > Mycobacteriales > Nocardiaceae > Rhodococcus > Rhodococcus sp. YH3-3. The sequence continues at coordinate 188,033 of NZ_BCWH01000001.1, forward strand.
CTGACCCTGCGCACCGGTCCAACTGCGAACGGTCGCGTCCGAGCCGACAAGAGATTCCGTCCCCGTACGCACGGGAGCGCGGCGCGCGGTAAGCGCTTTTCGACTCGCTACCGCCACCACGCCCAGGCCGACTACCGCGACCCCCGCCGTCACCGGGATCGCGATCAATTGCCCGATACCGTCGGACGTGAAGAGCATCCACACGCCGGCACCGATCATGAGTGCTCCAAGCGCACCGAGCACCCCCGCGGTTGGGGCATGCGCCTCGACCACGACCAACAGGACGCCCAGCAACAGGGCAACGACACCGATCGTCGTCATCACTCGTCTCCACGCTCGCGAGGACGCGGTCACGTCGCGTAGCCATTGTGTGATCGCGCCCTCGACTTCAACGGTAATCACGTTCGGCCGGATCTGCCACAAGCGCTTTCACATCACGTCAGAGAAGGACCTCACCGATCTGTCGTGCAGTCACCTTGGCAAGGTCGGCGAGAAACGGAATCCGTTCGTCGATCATCAGCTCGACCGGACCACGAAGCCCGAGAGCGTAACGCACAGTGCCAGATCCATCGATGATCGGAATTCCGATCGTTCGGAAATCCGGGGTCAACTCCTCGTCGTTGAATCCGTATCCTCGCTCGCGAGTCAGTTCCAGTTCCCGGCGGATACCGGCAACATCGGTGATCGCGCGCTGGGTGGTCGCTTCACGTGGCAGAGCAGCAAGTTCGGAGTCGTCGACATCGGACCAAGCCAGAAAGGCCTTCCCCAGTGCGCTCGCATGCAAGGGAAGGCGAACACCCTGGAGCACGTGCCCGTCGGCCTCGCGCCACCGACTGAATCCGAGCAACACCACCTCACTTCCGCTTCGCACTGCCAGGGAAGCGGATGCTCCTGTCGTCGCGGCCAATTGCTCCAAGTAGGGCTCGGACAGATAGATCCGATGCTGCCGGTAGGAGACCTGTCCGTAAGCCGCCAGCGCCGCGCCGATGCGATACCGACTGGTTGCGTCGTCCTTCTCGAGAAATCCCGCGTCGACGAGCGACTGCAGCAATCGATGCGTGGTGCTGACCGCAAGCTCTTGTCGCCGCGCAACTTCCGAGACTCCCAGTTCTTCGCCACTGCGAAAACATGTGAGCATGGTCAGGGCACGGGTTACCGTCTGAACTCCCGCGCCGCGTGCGTCCGTCACGAACGATCCTTTCGCTGTGGCCTGATCGACCTGAGAATCGGACGCTAACACGGACCCAGCAGTCCGGCCATCCTTTCCATCAGATGGAAAGGAACCAAACGTGGACCTACAAAAGCCCAGATGAACAGACTTCCGATGTTGTCAAGATTTCCAATCTCCAGAAAACAAACGGGGGTAAAACGGACAGGCACCCAATAGCGTCATCGTCGTCAGTTCTGACGATTCAACGCCTGAAGGAGCCACATACATGTCCCGCTTCCGCCGACTGCCACGAGCTGCCGCTGCGCTCGCCATGATCCCGCTGGCCGGGTTGGCGGTGGCGTGTGGGTCTTCCGATTCCGACAGCGCCGCAGGCAATTCCAGCGCAGACTTCACGCTCAAGGTCTTCGATCCCGGAAACTCCGGTGCCATCGCCGTCGGCAAGCGTGACGGAACCTACGACGAGGCTCTGGCACCGCTGGGCGCAAAGATCGAATGGGTCAAGACCACACCGGGATTCAGCTCCAACCTCAAACTCTTCAACAGCGGTGAACTCGACATCCAAACCGGCGCATACAGTCCCGTCGTCGGCGCACTGTCCAAGGACGTGGGTGTCCGCATCTTCGCCACGTCCGACCCGTACAACAAGGACCAGGCCGGCATCATCGCCACTCCGGAGTCCGGCATCAAGACCGTCACAGATCTGGCCGGCAAGCGCATTGCCGTCAACCCTGCAGGCAAGGGCGAGTACATCACGCTCAAGGCCCTGACGCAGGCCGGAGTGCCGATCGATTCCGTCGAACGTGTTCCGCTGCAACAGGCTGACGCGGCGTCGGCGTTCTCCACCGGGCAGGTCGACGCGTGGGCATCGTTCCTGATTCCGTATCAGGAGGCCAAGGCCAAGGGCGCGGTCGAGATCGCAACCGAGGCGAGCATCGACTCCGTGGACAGCACCATCATCGCCGGCCGCACCGTAGTACTCGAAGAGCATCCCGAAGTGGTCCAGAAGTTCCTCGAGGTCACCCAGGAACTCACCGCGAAGCAGCAGGCCGACCCGGCAGCATTCGAGAACGTCTTCGAACAGACCGGTCCGCGCGCACTCTCCGGACAGCGACTCGACGACGCGATCACCCTGGGCGGCCAGATCACCAACTTCCGCTACCCGACTGCAGCCGACGCTACCGACCTCGAATCGATCTCCACGTTGTTCGCCGACAACAAGGTGATCCAGCAGCCGATCAAGGGCAGTGACGTGATCTTCGACCTCCAGGGTGCTGTGGCAGGTTCGGCAGCGGCAGCACCCACCACCGAGGGGAAGTGACCCGATGGTGACGCTGACCCGGCCCGCACGAACTGCGTCGCCGTCAGTGGAGCATCCGCAACTCGAAACGCCCCGCTACCGCCGCAATCGCAGCAGGCCCAAGTGGGTCTCGATCCCACTCCGCTTCCTCGTGCCCGCGCTGCTGGTTGCCGGATGGTGGATCGGATCCGCTACCGGACTGATCCGCGAAGAGATCCTGGCCGGACCTCCGGCGGTGTGGACGGCATTCGCCGAGCTGTACCAGTCGGGTCAGTTGGTCGACTTCGGTCTCGCGTCGCTTCAACGTGCCGCACTCGGTGTTTCGGTCGGTGTGATCGTCGGATTGGTGCTCGGGGTTCTGTCCGGTCTCTCCTCGCTCGGCGAAGAACTGATCGACTCGACCATGCAGATCAACCGCGCGGTTCCGTTCCTCGCGCTCGTTCCGTTGTTCATCGCCTGGTTCGGTATCGACGAAACCTTCAAGGTAGTCCTGATCGCCGTCGCGACCGTCGCCCCCATGTACGCGTACACCTACCTGGGAGTGCGCGGAGTCGATCGCAAGATGGTGGAAGCGGCACAAGGTTTCGGCCTGACGGGTTGGCGACTGGTGTTCGGAGCAATTCTTCCGACCGCCCTCCCCGGTGTTCTGATGGGGCTTCGAATCTGCCTGTCGCTCAGCATCACCGGATTGATCGCCGCCGAGCAGGTCGGCACACGTGAGGGCATCGGATATCTGGTCACCCTGGCGCAGGAATACAACCGCACCGACTACATGGTTCTGTGCATCGTCATGTACGCGGCACTGGGACTCATCTTCGACGCAATCGTCAGACTGATCGAGCGGTACTCCATGCCGTGGCGGAGATTGTCGGTGGCGCGATGACGAATACAACCATCGGCTCGCTGCCATCCACCGAAGCACCTCTGCCGCCGTTGGCAGCCCGTGAGCGGACCGGCACCACCGCGGCCGAGCGACGTGCCGGATCACCGGTAGCGGTCTCGCTCACCGGAGTGCGTAAGTCGTTCGGTGACAAGACTGTTCTAGGTGGTATCGACCTCGAGATCACGCGCGGCGAGTTCGTCGTTCTCCTCGGCCCCAGCGGCACCGGCAAGACGACCCTGTTGCGAGTGCTCTCCGGTTTGGAAGCACCGGACAGCGGCGAGGTGCTGGTTCCGCGCGACCGCACGGTTGTCTACCAGGAACCGCGATTGATCCCGTCGAAGCGAGTTCTGGCCAATGTCACAGTCGGACAGAAACGGTCACGTCAGGTGACCGACAATGCACGCAACGCACTCGCCGAGGTCAACCTCGCGGACAAGCACCGCGCCTGGCCGGCCACCCTCTCCGGCGGCGAGGCCCAACGCGTCGCATTGGCTCGTGCTCTGGTTCGCGAACCTGAACTATTACTGCTCGACGAACCGTTCGCAGCCCTCGACGCTTTGACCAGGCTCCAAATGCAAGACTTGGTAGGCGATCTGGTCGCCCGCCACCGTCCGGCAGTACTGCTCGTCACGCACGACGTCGACGAAGCCGTACGACTTGCCGACCGTGTGCTCATCCTCGACAAGGGCGGGTTTGCCGTGGATGTCGACATCGACCTACCACGCCCCCGCGATCGGAACGATCCCGAATCTCTGCGCTACCGAGCGAGTTTCCTGAAGGAACTCGGCGTCGGTCGCACCTTCCCCGACGGACAGGACAGTCATGACATTGATCGCTGATTCCGCAATCGACACACTCTGGTACACCCGCTGCCCCGTTCCCACCGCCAGCGGCCTCGCCAACAGTCTCGGTTGGCTCGACCGGACGGCAAACGAATCCGGAGTGCGTTTCGGCGTACTGCAAGATGCCGGACCGGAATTGGCAGTGCGCCATTTCGATCACCACCTCTCCGGACTCATTCGCGAAGGCGGCAACGTCCCCGCACTGGCCGCGCGTGCCAGTGGTTCTCCGACGAGGCTCATCGGGCTCACCTGGATCGACGAGGCCCAGGCAATCCTGGTGCGCGGAGACTCCGACATCCGAGAAGCCGGTCTTCTGGCAGGCGCTCGGATCGGCATCCCGGCCTGGGCGGCAGATCAGGCCAGGAGCTTCCCCCGTGCCATGGCCCTGCACGGCTTCGCCTCCGCACTTCGACTCGGCGAGTTGAGTTTTGCCGACGTCACTCTCGTCGAGGTTGCGACGACGGCGGCCCCCGAGGTCCGCACCGCCTCGTCCACCCGCAACACGACGTGGGGCGTCGAATCCCTGCTACGCGGCGACGTCGACGCAATCTACGTCAAGGGCGCCCGAGCCCAGGAAGTTGCCCGCGAACACGGTCTCGCGGTGGCCGTCGATCTCGATTCCACTGCTTCCCTGCGTGATCGCGTCAACAACGGCACCCCACGACCGATCACAGTTCACGCCGATCTACTCGAACAGCGCCCGGACATCGTCGTGGGTTTCCTTGCCGAGAGCCTGAGAGCGGCGGACTGGGCCGCAGCCAACATCGACGAGGTCCGAGCCGTTCTGCAAACCGAAACACAGTCGGGGCCCGAAGGTGTGGTGGCAGCGTACGGCGAGAACTTCCACACCGGACTGCATTTGAGCCTGTCTGACGAGCGTGTGGACCTGCTCGGCGTGCAGAAACAATTCCTGTATGCGCACGGCTTCCTTGCCGCCGACTTCGACCTGCAGTCCTGGGTGGCGCACGAACCACTGGAACAGGCACGCAACCTTGTTGCGCAGAAGGGCACAGCAGAATGACGGACGTCTACTGGGAGCTACCGTCTCGCGGTGACGGACGCCGGGCGGTGGCCGCACTGAACAGTCGCGGCGGCTTCGGGCCGCAGCGACCGACTACCGTCGCGACCGATGTTCGTCCCGGAAACTTCGGGCCCTTCGACGAATTGGCACAGATCGTTCTCGCCGCCGAACTGTCGGGCGTCGACGGCGTTGTCGCACCGTACGATCCGAATGGCGAAGAATCCTGGATCGTTGCAGCCGCCGCCCTACGTCAGACGCGTCATTCGCGAGTGGTCGTGGAGTTTCACCCCACTTTCGGCACCCCCGTCTACGCCGCCAAAATGTCGGCGACACTTCAGCGCCTGTCGGCAGGTCGTCTCGAATGGCGAGTGAAGGTAGAGACGGACCCCGAAGACGCCGCTGCTCGCGGCGACGTGGTTCGAGGAGCCGACCGCTACGCGCGCGCCGCGGAGTTCCTGACCGTGGCCCGTGGCGTATGGAACGAGGAGCAGATTCTCCCTGGCGGATTCGGCGGTACGGGTTACGACTTCGACGGCGAATACTACGACGTACTCGGCGGCGGATTCCGAGGCATCTTGTCGGGACTCCGCTTTCCCCGAGTGCATCTGACCGGGGACTCACCGGAAGCTCTGGAACTCTCGGCCCACCATGCCGATGTCCATCAGTTCACCCTTGCCGGCGGCGAGTTGTCGACACGGATCACCACCCTCGACGACCGAGCATCCGAACTCGGCAGGACCGTCGAGAAGGTCCTGCGCATCCCGATCATCGCGAGGGAAACAGCGGACGAAGCCTGGGCTCGCGTCGAACGGCAACTGAGAGAAGCCGATTCCGCTGCACTCGAGATCGATCGGGGCGGCATCCTGTGGTCCGGATTCGACCGCATCGGCTACGAGCACAGTATCGGCCTCGTCGGAAGCTACGAGGAGGTGGCGCAGCGATTGTCGTCGTATCGCGATATCGGTGTGGACGGTTTCGTCTTGTCCGGTCGGCCACACATCGAAGAGCTGCACCGGGCGGGCGAGCATCTCCTGCACCTGGTCGATCCCGAGGGTCGGATTCGCAAGGAAGAGAAGGCCACCACAGAAGAGAAGGCCACCGCATGAGCATCGATTTCTATTGGCGGATCGGGATGGAAGGCGACCACGCGTCGCTGCGTACTCCGCGTCGCTACAACCGCGGCGATGCCGGTGGATACGGGCCGGGCAACATTGCTCCCGCGATCCGCGGCGGCGAATTGGACGGATACAGCTACATCGACCACATGGCAGCGGTGGCAAAGGCTTCCGAGTCCGCAGGGTTCCTCGGTGGACTTCTGCCGTCCTTCCCGATGACCGAGGATCCGTGGGCGACCGCAGCAGCGTTGGCCGCCGAGACCACCACCTACCGTTTCATGGTTGCGTTCCAACCGGGGTTCCTTCACCCGGTCCAGGCAGCGCGGATGTCGGCCAGTCTGCAGCGAGCAACCGGCGGACGTCTGGTTTACAACATCATCAGTGGTGGAGGCGGAGCGCCTCAGCTGTGGTGGGGCGACAAAGTCGACCACGACGATCGCTACACCAGGACGTCCGAGTTCCTCGATGTCCTCAAAGGTGTGTGGGACGGTGAACCTTTCGACTTCGACGGTCGCTTCTTCCAAACCCACGGCGCTGCACTGCCACCCGGGCTTGCCGGCCAACCGTTTCCCGAGGTGTACTTCTCCGGATCTTCGGCCGCAGCCGTCGCCGCCGCCGGACTGCACTCCGATTACTACCTTTCCTGGCTGGAACCGTACGCCGATCTGAGAGCCAAGATCGACGGCGTGCGGGAGAACTCGGCCAAACTGGGACGCACGCCGAAATTCGCCGTACGCATCGACGTCGTAGCCCGGCACACCGAAGAAGCCGCGTGGGCCGAGATCGAGAAAGGCTGGGCCTTCGTCGACAAGGGGGCCGCCGACCGTGCAGCCCAGGGTGACTCGGTGGGCGCCGCCCGCATCAAAGGCTGGGTACCCGAACACATCACCGGCTACCGAGATCTGGAAGTGCAACCCAACGTGTGGTGCGGCTTCAGCCTCATCCGCGGCGGACCGGCGTTCGGACTGGTCGGCAGTTACGAGCAGGTCGCCGAAAGACTCGACGAGCTGCGCGAACTGGGCGTCGACGCCTTCATCCTCGCCGGTAACCCGCATCTCGAAGAGGCATACCGCGTCGGCGAAGAAGTTCTTCCCCTCCTGCAGCGCACCCCGATCACACCTTCTGGACTGGAGACTCGATGACCACCACCGAAACTCGACTCGACACCGATACCGCAGCATTCGTCGAAGAAGCTCGCAAAGCAGCAGACAAAGCATTCGACGTCTTCCGCAAGACCGGAACCGTTGCAGCCAACGGGACCGTCAACTTCGTCGAACGAGTACCCGGCACCGAAATCGCGGTCGCCCTGAACGATCCGGGACCGTGGGCGAACGATCCGTCGGTGTCACCGGTTGTCGCCACCTTCGATGGAGAGGTGCTGTCCGGCAACGGATCGGCCGGATTTGTCACCGGCTACGCATCGGTCTTCCGTCAGCATCCGGAAATCACCAGCGTTGTCCACATCCACACACCGTGGCTCGGCGGTTGGGCACAGACACATCGGACGCTACCCATCCGCTATGCGGCTTCGCAGAGGCTGACGCTCTCCCGAGAGATTCCGCCGCACATCGATCGGTCCCGTTCTGCAGGCGATTTCATTCTCGAGCGTCTCGAACACGATCCCGATCTGGTGGCGATCTTCGAAGCCAACGGCGGGGTCAACGTCATCGGCCGCAGCGGGTTGCTCGACCTCGCGAAGTTCGTCGTCCTCCTCGAGGAGGGCGCACAGTTCCAGGCGATCGCCGAATCCCTCGGCGGTTCGGTCGAATTCGATCCGTCCAACCTCGCCGTGCAGTGGGGCCGCAGCGGACTCGCCGACGAGGCGCGTCGACGCGGCCTCATCTAGACACCCCCATCACTGATTCAGAACAGGAAACCGTAGATCTCATGACCGTTCGCGTCGGATACTTCCCACACAACAATTCGCTGTTCGTACTGCGCCACACCGGAATCCTCGAACGCCGTCTCCCCGATGTCGAGTGGGTGGACCTGCGTGAGCTTCCCGCCAAGCCTGCAGTGAACCCGGAAAACGCCTTGCCGACCCTGCACTCGGACTGGCTGTTCGAGGAGGGCGGATACGACGTGATCGGAACCGGATTCACGCCGCCCGTCACCGGATTGGCCCAGGGCCGCGATCTCGTCTACATCGGAATCTCCGGCCCCCGCGTGGAGAACGGGCGCCTGGTAGTCAAGGCAGAGTCCGAGATCAACACGGTTGAGGACCTGCGTGGCAAGCGCGTCGGCATCGCGCACGGATCGTGGCAGACCACACTTCTGTTGTTCGCCTTGGATCAGGCGGAGCTGACCTGGTCCGACATCGTCCCCGTCGACACCGACGTACGCGGTGGTGGAGCGGACCTCGTCGACGGCACCATCGATGCCTGGGTTGGCGCGTACCCGGGGCTGACGGACATCGAAGCGAACCACGAACTGCGCACGCTGATCGCCACCGACGGACTCTTCAGCCACCCCTCACTGTGGTTCACCCGGCGCGATTTCGCGGATACCAACCCGGAGGCCCTCCAGGCGATCATCGAGGCCCTGCAGGAATCCGACGCCTGGATCGAAGCCAACCCCCGCGAAGCCGCCCAGGTCTTCGTCGACGACGTCGAGAAGCGTGGCGGGGCCGCGAGCCTCGCTGCCTGGGACGTCCTTTCGGTGTCAACCCTGTCACCGACGAGTTCCTGGACGAGCAGCAGCGCGCGGCCGATCTCCTGCTGAGCAACGGACTACTGCCGAAAGCGGTCACCGTCCGCGAAGCAGTCGTGCCGTGGATCAGCGAGTTCGTCGGTTCGGATCGTTCGTCGATCTGAGGACCCACTCCTGACAGATCCGCTTCACACGTGACAGATACCGAACGGTCTGCCATTGTGAAGGAATGCGGCGGCGCGTGGGTGAGAGTTGGTCCACGCGACCAGTCTCAGGGGTAACCCCTGGGTCGGCCAGAAGAATTGGATACTGCGTCCACCGGCGTTCGGCACGCTCCGCGTGCTTGCCGCCGCACCGGACAAAGGATTTGGTCACCCCGCCCCGTCGCATCCCGGAGTCGAATCATGCGTGACTTCGAGCTCGATCCCGAGTTGGCGCGTCGTCTGGCCGTTGCGGCCGCTGACGCTCCGTGGACCCTCAGCGGCCTCGAGGAGGCATTCGGAACCGTCTTCGGCGTTTCCCCGACGCTCCTGGCAGTGCGCGTTCTCGACCTCATGCCCGCTCCACCGTTCGAACCGCAGACTCTGTATCGATTGCTTCGCGAACTACCTCGCCTGCGGCCTGTTCCTCTCTCACTGGACACCAATGAAACCTCGGTGTGGCGGTTCGACGTTCCCCGCTACAACACCAGTGTGGACCTGGCTCGTTCACTGGATCTGACGATCTCCGAACTCGAGTGGTTCGCCGACCGAGGGGAATGGCTCCGCACGAAACCCCGACCGCTACGCCACTACCGGCCGATGCAGATCAGCAAGAAGGCCGGCGCTCGCCTCCTCGAGGTACCGAAACCCCGATTGCGCGAAATTCAGCGGAAGATCCTGCGCCGCATCCTAGACCTGGTGCCCCCGCACGACGCGGCACACGGATTTGTCCGTGGTCGAAGCCCTCTGACTTTTGCAGCGCCGCACGCACAGTCGGAAATCGTGATCGGCGCGGACCTCGCGCAGTTCTTCCCTTCGATCAGCGGCAGCCGCGTTCATGCCGTCTTCGCCGCCCTCGGCTATCCACCCGCAGTGGCAGGCGTTCTCACCGGATTGTGCACTGTTGCAACACCTGCCGATACCCTGCGCGGCCTACCGTATGCACAGGCATCACAGCTACGCACCGCGCATCTTCCGCAAGGCGCACCCACTTCTCCTGCACTGGCGAATCTCGTCGCACGCAAACTCGACATCCGCTTGAGTGGACTCGCACAAGCGAACTGGCTCACCTACACCCGATACGCCGACGACCTCGCGTTCTCCGGAATCGAAGTAGCCGACGTCGGCACCCTCCTCTGGACGGTCGAGCAGATCGCCAGAGACGAAGGGTTTGCCATCCATCCACGAAAGACCAAGGTGATGCGCCCTCATCGACGCCAACACCTCACCGGGCTGGTGATCAACGACCAACCCTCGTATCCGCGCGACGACTACGATCGCTTGCGCGCCCTGCTGCACAATGCCGCCAATACTTCGGCGCAGGAACAGAATCGGGACGGTATCGAGAACTTCCGCGCCCACATCTACGGCCGGATCGCGCACATCGGCGAAACCAGCACGACACGCCGACGCACATTGCTGCGCCTGGCTGAACGTGTGGATTGGGACGGTTAGTGCCCGCGAGCAGTCAGACCCGCGGGGTGTAGGCCATGCATTCGACCTCCATGTGCGCACCCAGTGCCAGTCCGTCTGTTCCGAACGCACTGCGGGCCGGCAGTCTCGACGCCGGGAAGTACTCGAGGTAGACCTTGTTGAACTCCTGCCAACGAGACATGTCGTCAAGCATGACAGTACATTTGAAGATTGCTTCGACGCCGGAACCGTAAGCGATCAACGAAGCCACGATGTTCTCCATGGTCTGACGAGCCTGCGCTTCGAAGCCGTCGGCCAAAGTCCCGTCCGGGAGCATGCCGATCTGACCCGACAGATACAGAACGTCTCCGACGCGCACTCCGGTGGAGAACGGCGTATCGAAAGCGGGTGGGATGAACTCGACGGTCTGAGATGAATCCATTAGATCTCCTCGGAGTTAGAATATGCGTGACGAGTTGGCGTTTCAGCGCACTGGGCGCGCACGAACATCGGCCAGGAAGTGCGCCACCAACTCGTTCCACGCGTGTGGGTCCTCGAAATAGGGGGAGTGGCCGCGGTCGGCAAGTTCGACCACTTCGGCGTGGGGCAGGAACTCGGCGGCGCTGCGAATCCGCTCGGGTGTCATCAAATCGTCCAGCTCGCCCGCGATCAGCAGAACCGGCGCCGTCACCGCGGCAAGATCGCTCGGCGAGTAGTTGTGGGCCTTGAGAATTCGGAAGAACTCGGTGTCAGGTGGGCGATGACCGAAGGTGCCGAGAGCTTGGTACAGGTATGCCCTCGCCATGTCCAAGCTCGGCAACCGTCCGCCCACAGCGGGATGCTCCCCCAGGGGCCGCGCGGTGACGGGTGCTGCGGTGAGGGGAGGTGCGCTGTCCGGACCGAATCCGACGGGAATGCCGCCGGTCGTGCAGGCCAGGACTACCGACTCCACCCGGTCCGGAACAGCGATCGCGGTCCCCAATGCGGCCCAACCGCCCATCGACTGGCCGACCACGTGCGCTCGATCAACCGCCAACAGGTCCATGATTTCGATCAGATCAGAGACTGCCGCTACCGGGCCGTGGTTGCCGTTCTCGTTGGTAGAGCGGCCGAATCCTCGCTGATCCCAGCTGATCACCCGATAGTGCTGAGCGAAGTAGGGCACCTGCTGGTACCAGACGGCCGCATTTCCGCCGAGACCGTGCGTGAGAATCAGATCCGGGCCCTCGCCGGCAGTCTCGTACCAGACCCGTTCGCCGTCTGCGACGGTGATGAAGCCCTCGGTCCGTGAAATCATCCTTATTCTCCTGTGTCGGACGGGCGCTTGCCCGAAGTGTGGTCAGTGAGGAGTTGCTGCACTTCATCGGTGGCCCGCAGCAGGTGTTCTTCGACCATTCGCGTCGTTTTCGCATCGAAGTCGGTATCGAAACCGATCACCGTCAACGCACAGAGCGGAGACCCCTTGCGGGAAGACACTGCACGCGAGACCGAACCGATGATGTCCTGAGATCGTTTGTGGACAACGGCGAATCCGGTTTTCTGCGTCTCGGCGATGTCGGCGAGAAAGCCGGTGGGTCCTTCCAGTGGATAGCCACTCTTCTCCACCATCGCCAGGTAGGGCGCCCGGGTGTTGTCCTCGAGTGCCGCCACCAACGCGAGCGGACCCGCGAACCGGTGCGGCGGAAGCAGATCCCCGAGCATACGAGTGATCATCTTGAGTCGCTCGGGACGCAGCGCCGCGATGATCCGCGTCCCGCCGCTCTCGAGAACCTGCAGATTCACCATCATGTCCGTGCTCTCGGACAGCACCCGCATGGTCGGATCGCACAAGGCCGCCAACGAATGCGCTGCCGCTTCGTGGGAAACCTGCAGTGCAGCCGGGCCGGGGAGATAGCGACCGTCGTAGCGGAAGACCCAACCACGGTTCGCGAGTTCTCCGAGCACTCGGTGCGCAGTCGGGCGGAGCATCCCGACTTCTTCTGCCAGTTCGCTGAGCTTCATCGGCGTGGTCGAGCGCGCGATGGCCTCGAGTAGATCCAACGCTTTGTCGACGGCGGACGCAGAACCCTTCGTCATCCGATCCCCTCCCGGTGCCGTGGATGTACCCGGCGATCCGAAATCTCGTGTTCTTGGAAAACCCTTGGCATTCGCCTAGGAAATTACTATAGTCACAACAATCGTTCCGGCGTACGGAATTCTTTGAGCGTCTTCACCTTCCCACCGGATTACCGGCAAGGAAGTCATATCTTTCCCAGCGAGAGGTTTTCGGACATGACGGTTGGACTTACCCTTCGGTCGACACCACGGTTCAGAGTTGTTGCCCTGGCCGCAGTCGCGACCGCGGCATTGGCACTGACAGGCTGTTCGAGCGACGCCACGGCCTCCGACGACGGGGGCACCCAGACCACCACGATTCGAATCGCACCTCAGCCGATCGCGGACTTCGCACCGATTTGGCTCGGCATGGAGCAGGGGTACTTCACCGATGAGGGACTCGACATCCAACTCGTGGAGGGCGGCGCTAGTTCCTCGGCTCAAATTCCGTTGTTGCTCAGCGGAAATGCAGATATGGCAGCCACGACTGCCGCTGCCGCAATTCAGGCACGGAGCCAGAACATGCCCGTCACCATTGTCGGCGGGCTCACGAATTTTGCCGCAAATGACAGCGTCGACCAGTCCGGTCTCGTGGTCGCCAAGGACAGTTCCATCAGCGGCTTCCGTGACCTCGAAGGCAAGACCGTCGCGATCAGCGGTTTGAAGTCCGTCAGCGAAGCAGTCATCTCTGCCGCGGTGGAGAAATCCGGCGGAGCAGCGAACAAGGTCTCGTTCATTCAGGCGCCCATGCCCAACCTCGGCGACCTGGTTTCCACCGGCGGGGCCGACGCGGCATTCCTCATCGATCCGTTCCTGAGTAAAGCAACCGACTCGGGGCTGAAGATCCTCGGCCACCCCTTCCCCTTGGCCGCACCCGGTGTACCGGGGACCTCGCTGGTCGCTTCGGAATCGTTTGTCAATGCGAACCCTGACTCACTCGCGAAATTCCGTACCGCGCTTGCCAAATCAGTTGACTACGCCAATCAGAATCCGGGCGCGGTCAAGGCTGCACTCTCGACACAAGCCAAGATTCCGCTCGAAATGCTGGCCAACAGCAAGAATCCTCAGTTCGTCGCAGTAGTGGAACCGGGTGCTCTCGGCACGGAGATCGAACTGCTGGTCAAGTACGGGGTACTGACGGATTCGGTCGAGGCCGAATCCCTGCTGACCCCGGCCAACTGAGTTGTCCGCCTTGACAACCCTGCAGACTCGCCGCAGGCAGGTTCTGCTCGGTCGGCTGCTGACGCTCTTCGCGTTGGCAGCCGCCTGGCAGATCTTCGGAATGCTCGGCGACGAGGACGTCAAAGGTATTCCGAAGTTCAGCGACGTGGCAGTGGCCTTTGTGAACGAGCTCGGCACGTCCTCGTTGTGGACATCACTGGGACAAACGGTGACCACCACGGCGATCGGATTGGCGCTGTGCCTGGTGATCGGAATCCCGGCAGGGCTGCTGCTCGCCGCGCACCCGTTCCTGACGGTCTCCTCCCGCTTCGTCATCGACTTCTGCCGAACCGTTCCGCCGCTCGCAATCATTCCGCTCTTTCTGCTGATCATGGGCCCGACGCAACGGATGGCGGTGGCACTGATCGTGGCAGTAAGTGTGTGGCCGATTCTGCTCCAGACGATTCACGGTGTGCGCAACGTCGACCCGGAACTGCTGGCCACCGCACGATCCTTCCGACTTCCACTGTGGCGCAGGCTCGCTCTCGTCGTCGCACCGGCGTCGATGCCCTACATCTTCACCGGGATTCGCATCTCGGCAACACTGAGCTTGCTGCTGACCATCGGTGCAGAATTGATCGCCGGCGTGCCGGGACTCGGTAAGGAGATCCTGCTGAGCCAATCCGTTCCCGATCGAATGTTCGCACTGATCATCGTCGCCGGACTACTCGGAATGCTGCTCGCCTTCGCCGTGATGGCGATCGAGAATCGTTTACTTGCCTGGCATTACATCCCGAGGAGGATGACGACGTGAAGATGATGTCAGGACTTCGACTCCTCGCGTGGGAGTTGTGGCTGCCGATCTTGATCGTCGTCGTATGGTACTTCGGTTCGGAGTCGAGCAAGTCGCCTTACTTCCCGCCGCTGTCACGTATCTGGAAAGCGTTTGTGGACAACTGGTTCGGTCCGGGATTCGCCCACGACGTCGTACCGAGCTTGACCAACCTTGCCTTCGGTCTCGCCGTGGCACTGGCGGTCGGCGTCGGTGCCGGTCTCCTGCTGGCACTGTTCCCGCTGGCTGCCGACATTGCCGATCCGTTTCTCCAGTTCTTCCGCGCTATTCCGGCGCTGGCCGTATTACCCGCACTTTTCATCGTTTTCGGAACCGGTTCGACGGGTAACGTTGCCGCCATCGCCTTCGGCGCGGTCTGGCCGATACTCCTCAACACCCTCGACGGCATTCGCTCCATCGACCCGAGTATCCGATTGGTGGCGCGCAGCTACCGGATCCGTACACCCCTCCTGGTGACGCAGGTACTCCTCCCCGGAGCGATGCCGCAGATAACAGTCGGTATCCGCACCAGTCTCGCGATCGGTGTCGTCATCATGGTCGGAAGCGAAATGTACGTCTCCACTGCAGGAATCGGTCACTTCGTGATCGTCGCGCAACAGACCTCCGCGATCGCCGACATGTGGTCCGGAATTCTCCTGCTGGGAATCATCGGATACGTGCTCAACCTCGGATACGGCGTGATCGAACGATGGTTGCTCAGATGGCAGCCGCGGACCCACGACGCTCTCGCAGTGAAAGGAAACTGATGTCATCCACAGAATCTGCGGCATCGATACCCGCAGTCGAACTGAGCGGCCTCGGGGTGACCTACGGCGGTCCCACCGGCCGCGAAGTGCTCCGCGGCATCGATCTGTCCGTTGCACCCGGAGAAATCGTCTGCATCGTCGGCCATTCCGGCATCGGCAAGAGCACGCTGATTCGTTGCATCGCCGGTCTGCAGAAGCCGACCACTGGTGAGGTCCGCATCGCCGGGATCGCGATCGATGCACCGCCGGCCACGCTGGCTCTCGTGTCACAGGACTACGGACGCACACTGATGCCGTGGCTTCGAGTGGGCGAGAACGTTCGCCTGCCGCTACGGGGCAACGGTCTGGCGCGGAAGGTTCAGAACGAGAGGGTTAGCGATGCACTTGCCGTTGTCGGTCTAGGCGGTGCTGCGCGTTCCTACCCCTGGCAGTTGTCCGGCGGAATGCAGCAGAGAGTGGCGATAGCTCGCGCTCTCGCCTATCGGCCGCAGGTACTCCTCATGGACGAACCCTTCGCGTCGGTCGATGCGCAGACCCGCGCGGAACTCGAAGACCTGCTGCTGACGCTTCAGCGTGATCTTGGCATCACCGTCCTCCTCGTCACCCACGACGTCGACGAATCGGTGTACCTGTCCGATCGAGTGGTCGTACTCGGCGGAACTCCGGCATTGACGCAGGACATCGTCGACGTCCCGTTGACCGGAGCTCGAGATCAACTGACCACCAAGGCAGACCCACTGTTCATCGAGTGCCGTACCAGGGTCCTGTCCGCGATCCAGCAGTCGAAGGTGGTGGCGCCCGTGTCGTAAGCGCCTCGCCTAGGCTGGCTCCGTGATCCTTCTCCTCATCGGCCTCGCGCTGCTCGGATTCTGCGGCTACCGGTTCAGGCAGGATCGACGGAGGCTGAGCAACGGCGTCTACCTACTTCTCGGACTGATCTTCACCGGTCTGTGGATGTTGCAGTCGGGTGCGCCGGGAACCGAGGTCCCGTCGTTCGTCATCGCGACGATCGCTCTGCTCTCGCCGTTGCTGGTGCTCATGCTTGCAGGATTCCTGATCGTCAACGGAGTCACGATGCTGCGGCGCGAGGGATTCAGCGTCGCGAATCTGCTCTCACTCGTCGCCGGACTCGGCCTGCTCGTTCCCTACGTGTTGCTCGCATCAGCGCTGCTGACGCAGAGATATTGGCTCGCAGTCGTTCTCGGATCGTTCAGCCTGGTCGCGTCGTACCTGGGGTTTCTGTTCACGAGCTTTCTGCTCTACTCCTACGTCTACGGACGCCAGAAGTACCAGCCCGGGATGGACGCGATAGTGGTTCACGGCGCCGGGCTTTCGGGCGCCGACGTGACGCCCCTGCTTGCCAGCCGTCTGAACAAGGCGGCCGACGTCTTTCGCGCCGAGGTCCGCGAAGGACGTTCACCACTGTTGGTCGTGAGCGGTGGGAAGGGTTCGGACGAGGTGGTCAGCGAGGCGGAGGCAATGTGCGTCTACCTCGTCGATCACGGGATACCGCGCGAGAGCGTGATTCTCGAGGACCGCTCGACCACCACGCTCGAGAACCTCGAGTACACCAGGGACCTTCTCCGTGCCAACACCACGAAGCCTCGAATGGTGCTGGTCACCAGCAACTTCCACATCCTCCGAACTGCGACGTTTGCCCGAAGCCTCGATCTGGATGCGGAAGTCATCGGTTCCCACACCGCCCGGTACTACCTGCCGAGCGCCATTCTGCGCGAGTTCGCCGCCGTCACGGTGGAGCACAAGTGGCTCAACGGAACGGTCTGCCTGATCCTGGCCGCCCTGCCCCCACTGGTGGTCTGGGCGGCAGGAGGCATTTCGTAGCCGGATTCAGCGAATCAGGCTCTCGACGGCCATCGGTCGGCGACCCAGAAGCAGTTCGACGGCCGCGCTGCCGGCAAGAAAATCGTGGTGGTTGTAGAACTCGAACATCGCCGCCAGACGCGAGCTGGCGTTGACGTCAAGGCTGCTGCCGATCTGTTCGCGCCATTGATCCACGCTGATCTGATCTATCGCGACGGTCCGTGACGTCTGCTTTTCCACCATCTGTGCCACCTCCATGACGCTCAGAGCTTGCGGGCCGCCCACCTCGTACGTCGCTCCGTGATGTTCACCCGAGCCCTCGCTCAGTACGACCGCGGCAACAGCCGCCACGTCCGCCAAACTCACGAACGAGAACTTCGTTTCCGCGCTGTACGGCAGGACGATGGTGTCAGACCGACCAGTGAGTACCGCCTCGAAATTCTGCGCGTACGCACACGGTTGCAGCACAGTCCATTTCAAGGGTGAACGATGCAGCTCGTCCTCACACCTGGCTTTGTCCAGGTGATGCGGCATGGACGGGCTGAACGGCCACGCGACGGAGTGATAGACAAAGTGCTCCACTCCCGCCGATGCCGCTGCCGTCAGCGCATTGCGAAGCAGTGCGGGCTCGTCGGGATGGACGTTCGGGGCAATGAAGTACACGCCTCGGCACCCGGCGAGCGCCTTGCGCAGTCCGCTTCCGGTTTCCAGTTCTACCTCGAAGTCCCCGTCGACACGCGCCTTTCGCACCAGTCGCCGAACTGTCACGCTCGGCGGCAGTGCAGCGACGACTGCCTCACCGGTCTTACCCGCGGCGCCGATCACCGCGATGTCGGCGCCGCGAGCAATTCCGTTCTCCATGAGAGTTTTCCGTCCTAGACGTAGTCGTAGACCGCTGAGGTGGCGCCACCGGAAAGCTGCGCGTAGCCCGGACCCCGATCGAAGAAGGGTTCGTTCTCACCGCGTTCCGAGCGCAACTGATCCCGTAGCTCCGTGGTAGCAGCCTCGTCGACGGTCGGCTCGTCACCCTCGATCACGACGACAACGCCGTAGTCGTCGCGTGCACCCTCTACGGAAACCTTGCGCCACTGAATGTCTCGCAAGACCTCTTCGGTCGGGCGCTCCAGTGGATCTCCCCAACCGCCACCACCGGTGGTGCGAATCCGTACGACCTCGCCGGCCTTGATCGGCTCGGCATCGGTCAGCGCGTCGAACTCACGCTCGTTCGGTCCACCCGGATCCAGGACGACGGAGAACGGCCGACCGGCCTTGCCACCCTTGACTCCCCAGCAGGCGAGAATCGAACGGTCCGCGATGGACATGAAGTGAGCATCCTTGAGCATGCGGATGTGCTTCTCGTATCCCAGACCGCCGCGGTAGCGTCCGGCTCCGCCCGAATCCATGGCCAGACCGAGCTTTTCGACGATGAAGGGGAAACGGCTCTCGGTGAATTCGGTCGGCAGGTTCCGTGAATCGGGAACGACGTGAATCGTGTCCTCGCCGTCGGCGTAGTAGCGTCCGCCGGAACCTCCGCCGAGCACCTCACGCATGAGGTACGAGTGACCCTCGAAGTCCTCACCGTAAACACCGGTGTACCTGATGGTCTCCTGATCGGCGGGCATGTTGCCGTCCACAGCCTTGGCCACGACGCCGGCCAGCACTCCGAGCAGACGGAGGATGACAAACGTGCGAGCGTTGGTGGGAGCGGGGAAGATCGGGGTGATCAGTGTTCCCTTCTCGGGGAACTTCATCTCGATCAGCGGTACGACGCCCTCGTTGACATCCAGTTCGGCCATGCGCTCCGGGGTGTCCGCGAGGTTACGCAGAATCGGGGCCAACCACTTGATGAGGAAGTTTCCGTCCGCGTAGTCACCACAGTGGTTGATCGGGCCCTTTGCCTGCGGTCCGGTTCCGTTGAAGTCCAGGATGAGTCGCTCGCCGCCCTCGTCCTCCGGCCGCGTCTTCGTGAGCGTGATGCGCTGGATGTGGAGCATCGGCTCGTCGACGCCGTCGTGCTCGGCGTAGTCCTCCCACGTGTACTCACCAACTGGGATCTTGCTGAGGATCTCGCGACGGTACGTCTCGGTGGTCGCGTCCATCATCGCGTCGAAGCACGACTCGACGGTGTCGACGCCGTAGCGCTCGAACAATTCGGTGAGTCGACGCGCACCCATCAGGCACGCCGAGCACTCGGCGTCGAGGTCAGCTGCGAGAGCGTCGGGCATGCGGGAGTTACGCGTCATGATGCGCAGCGCCGCCTCGTTGGGAACTCCCTGGTCCCACAGTTTGATCGGCGGAACCATCAGTCCCTCTTCGTACACCGTGGTCGCGCCGGACGGCATGGAGCCGGGGCAGCAACCGCCGATGTCGTCGTGGTGACCGAATGCCTGAACGAACGCAACAACCTTCGGCTCGGCATCGGGAGTGACGCGGGCGAAGACAGGCACCGTGACGCAGAGGTCGGGGAGATGGCCGATGCCACCTTCGGACAGGTAGACGTCGTTGTGGAAGTACACGTCTCCCGGCTTCATCGTCTCGAGTGGGAAGTCCCGGGCGATCGGATGCACCAGCGCGGAATACGAACGGCCCGTGAGCTTGCGGAGGTTCCGGTCGTGAATACCGGCGCGGAAATCGTGAGCGTCACGGATCATCGGTGAGCGCGAGGTGCGCGAAATGGAGGTCTCGACCTCCATTTCCACGCTGGCGAGGTAACCGGCGACGATCTCGACCAAAATCGGATCAGGTGACGCGCCGTCGGTAGCGGTGAGTCGGTACGGCTTGGCCGCGGTGGCAGCAGCAGCATCGAGAATGGCGGTCATCACTTCACTCCGTTCGAGTCGGAAGACTTCGAGATACGAATGTTCCCGAAGGTGTCGATACGTGCCGAGAATCCGGGGTGGATCGGGACAGTCGAGCTGAACTCCTCGATCACGGCCGGTCCTTCGATGACGTCACCCGCACCGAGCAGTGTGCGGTCGTAGGTAGCAGTTTCGACCCAGCTGTCGAAATACGATTGCCGCGAACCGGTTCGGGCGGTGTCGGCGCCGGTGCCGGCGGGGATCTCCTTGAGCGTCGGACGCTTGATCGGGCCGATGCCGCTCACGCGCAGGTTGACCCATTCCACGTGCTGCGACGGGTCTCCCCGGAAGTCGTAGCCGTACAGTTCGCGGTGCGCCTGGTGGAACGCCTCGGCCGCGTCGTCCATGATCTGCGCCGTGACGGTACCTTCCGCCACCGGGACGCGCACCTCGAATGCCTGACCGAGGTAGCGCAGATCCGCAGTACGGGAGTACTTGCGCTGCGTCTCGTCGAAACCCTCTTCGGCAAGCGCGATCTCGGCTTCGCCGGCCAGCGCGTCGAACTGGCTCTGCAGGTCTTCAGCCTTCAACCGGTCGTGACGACTGACATGCGTCTGGACGTAGTCGTTGCGGACATCGACCGTCAGCAGACCGAACGCGGAGACGTTACCCGGATTGAGCGGGACGAGAACGTCTTTCAGACCCAGGATGTCGACGAGACGGCAGGCGAGCAGGGAGCCGGAGCCGCCGAACGTCACGAGGGTGAAGTCGCGAACGTCGAGGCCACGCTTGACGGTGATCTGACGCAGGGCGTTGGCCTGGTTCCACGCCGAGACCTCGAGGACGCCGACCGCGCACTCCTCGAAGCCCAGACTGAGCTGTGTTGCAAGCTCTTCGAGGCCCTTGCGAGCCAATTCCGTGTCGAGAGGAATCTCGCCACCGAGCAGGTGGGGTGGGATGCGACCGAGCAGGACGTGCGCGTCGGTGATGGTCGGTTCGCTGCCGCCCTTGCCGTAGCACAACGGTCCGGGATCGGCGCCGGCCGACTGAGGGCCGACTCGGAGGGTGTGTTCCGGCGTCATCCACGCGATCGACCCACCACCGGCGCCGACGGTCACGACGTCGATCATCGGGATCTTCGACGGGTAGTTGCCCACTCGCCCTTCGGTGGTCAGCGCGGGCTCGCCGCGAACCACGACGGTGACATCCGTCGACGTTCCGCCGCCGTCACAGGTCAACACCTGCTCGACGCCGGCGGCGTCGGCGATCAGCGCAGCACCGAGGGCTCCGGCGGCCGGTCCCGACAGGACTGTCGTAATAGGCTGGTGAACAACCTCTTTGGCCGAGAGGACACCGCCGTTGGACTTCATGACGTAGAACGGGATGTCGCGGGGTTCACCGTCGGTGGTCGAGAACTCACGCAGACGATTCGCGATGTTGTTCACGTAGTTGCGGATGTTCGGCTTGACCGCGGCGTCCACGAGTGTGGTGATGGACCGCTCGTATTCGCGGTACTCACGCAGCACCTGGCTCGAGATGCTCACCGTCGCATCGGGGAAAACTTCGAAGAGGATGTCGCGTACGCGCTCCTCGTGCGTCGGATCGGCGTACGAGTGCATGAGGCAGACGCCGATGGTCCGGATCCCGCGGTCCTTGAAGAACTGCGCTGCGCTGCGAACGCTCTCTTCGTCGAGCGGACGAATCTCGCTGCCGTCGAAGGAAAGGCGTCCACCGACGGTGCGTACACGATCGGCGGGGACGATGCGTTCGGGCTTGACCCAGAAGTACGAGTTGCCGTAACCGTCCGGCACCGACTGACGAGCGATTTCGAGAACGTGCTCGTAGCCCTCAGTGGTGATGAAGCCGAGGTTCTCGACCTTGCCTTCGAGCAGCTTGTTCGTCGCTACGGTCGTACCGTGGCTGACCGCACCGATCGAGTCGCCACTCTCACCGAGCTTGGCGAGTACCTTCTCGATACCGGCGAGAAAGCCCTCGGCGGGGTCCGCCGGGGTGGACGGGGTCTTGGTGGTGACGATGGCGCCGGTTTCGTCGTCCACTGCCACGATGTCGGTGAACGTTCCGCCGGTATCGATACCGACCCGAATCTTCCTGGGTTCCACGCTTCCTCCTGAGATCTTTGGCTCGTCTCGTCTGGTACCGATCGACGGTTGCGGCCTAGCCGGTGAGTGGCTCGTACCTGACGTGTAGAGCTATTCCACAGGTTCGGAAGAGCGGATTCTTTGTCACAATTCGCCGAATCGGGGGACCAAGGTTCGGCGCACGATCACGAGCGGATCTTCGCCGGCGCCTCCATGGGTTACGCGGACGTGAAAAACGCCCCGAACCTGGTCGGTTCGGGGCGTTTCCCTCATCGCAAATCAGCTGTTGACACCTGAGTGAACTACTCGCGACAACCAGAACGCGCCAGGAATCCGCCTATAGCAACACCTGACAAAGCAATGGCTGCGCCGACGACGGCGCTGACCATCACCGTGCGAGCATCTGTGCCGCCCGCTGTCGGTGCAGCGGCCGGAAGAACCGCCGGTGCCGCGACAGCTCCGGAAACTACCGGCGCGCCTTCGACCGCCACTGCCGGTATTGCCGCCGCCACGGCGGCAGTGACCTTCTCGGGGATGCCGTTGGCAATGACGCCGTCGATGCTCTTGAAGAACACCCCGGCCATCTTCTTGGCTACACCGGTGATCATGCGCTGCCCGACGCCGCCGACCATCCCGCCGACCACGGCGTCGGCGTCATACGAAAGCAGCGTGCCACCCTCGTTCTCCGTCAAGGTGACCGTGACGTCCGCCTTCACCGTGCCGGGAGCACCCGCCCCCGAAGCCGTCATGACAAACGAATTTGGCCGATTCTGTTGCGACAGAACAACCTCGCCGTCGTAGACGCCCTTGATCGACGCGACCCCCGCCATGATGGAGAGCTTGTAGTGATTGTCCGTGAGCTGCTCGAGCGACTGCACACCGGGAATGGTCGCGGCCAGTACACGACCGTCCTGGAGCTTGTCGTAGACCTCTTCGCGAGGTGCCGTCAGCTGCGCGGTGCCGGCGATTCTCATGCATTCTCCTCTGATGACGAACCCGCGTGTGCGAGTCGAAGTTCGAACAGTTCGGACGGTGAAATGGGCATGGACGTGATCGAGATTCCTTCGGCGTCCTCGATGGCAGCCGCGATGACGGCGCTGGTGGGGATCACACCCGCCTCACCGGCACCCTTCATTCCGAGTGGGTTGAGTCCCGACGGCGTGACGGTGTGATCCATCTCGAGCGAATCCGGCATCTCGGTGACGAACGGCATCAAGAAGTCCATGTACGACGCGTTGAGCATCTGCCCGTGCTCGTCGTAGACGATCCGCTCGTAGAGTGCGCCGCCGATACCTTGCGCGACGGCGCCCATGACCTGACCTTCGACGATGCGGGGGTTGATCACGTTTCCGCAGTCGTGGATGACAACGTAACGACGGACCGTGATCTCGGCTGTCACGGGATCGGTTTCGACGATCGCCGCGTGCACTCCCGAAGCGAAGGTAGAACTGGGCGGCGAGTAGTAGCCGGTTGCTTCCAGACCGGGCTGCTCACCCTCGGGAATCGGCGGCTTCGACATGTCCGTGTCGGTCTTGGCGAAACCGGTGGCCAGCTTCGACTCACGGTCGAACGCATATCGTAGCGGGTTCGACAGCACGGCAACAACACTCAGCGGTACGGACGTACCTTCCACGCCGGCTTCGGTGCCGATCTTGCACACGTGGCCTTCCCGGAGTTCCAGTTCGGTTTCCGGCAGATCCAGGATTCCGGACGCGATCTTCTTCGCCTTCTCCGCGACCATCTGCGCTGCGACGTGGAAGGCCGAACCTGACATGACCGCACCACGCGAGGCGAAAGTGCCGACGGCATAACCGAACCGGCGGGTATCACCCGTGACGATCTCGACGTCGGAGACCTTGACTCCGAGGTCGTCCGCAACGATCTGGGCGAACGCGGTCTGGTGGCCCTGACCCTGCGTCGTCAGGCCTGTTGCGGCCTTGACCTTTCCGGACGTCTCGACCACGACGTGCGCACCCTCGTAGGGTCCGGGTCCGGTTCCCTCGACGTACGCACCGATACCGATTCCGACCGACCGACCTTCGGCACGAGCCTTCCTCTGGTACTCGGGAAATCCGTCCCAGTCGATGAGCTTCTTGAGCTTGTCGATGCCCGCCTGGTAGTCGCCCGTGTCGTAGATCAACGGGCGTCCGTCCTGGAACATCAGGCCGAAGTCGTACGGCATGTCCTCGGGGCGAATGAAGTTCGCCTCCCGCACCGCGATCTTGTCCTTGTTCAGGTACTTGGCGATGGCGTCCATGGATCGCTCCATCGCGAACACGGCCTGCGGACGTCCGGCGCCGCGGTACGGGGTCACGATCACGGTGTTGGTGTACAGCGAATAGGCGTTGACCCGGAACGACTTCGGCTTGTACGGCCCGAGAACCTGCGTCGCGGTGTTGATCATGACGATGATCCCGTACGGCAGGTAGGCACCGTTGTCGTGCCAGAACGTGAAGTCGAACGCCAACAGACGACCCTCGTCGTCGAATCCGATGTCGACCTTCTGGATCTGCCCGCGCTCGTGTGCGCTCGAGATGAAGTGCTCACGGCGATCCTCGACCCACTTCACCTCGCAGGAGATACCGGCCTGGCCGAGGCGTCGAGCGGCCCACGTGATCATGACTTCTTCGGGCCACGGGTGAACGATCTTGACGCCGAATCCGCCGCCGACGTCAGGAGCGATGCAGTGAACCTTGTTCAGCGCCATCCCCAATCGCGCGGCGATTGCGGCGCGGGCGGACGTGGACGTCTGGGTGGAGGTCCAGAACGTGAGGGTGTTCTCGTCACCGTCCCAACGTGCGTAGACGCCCTTGCCCTCCATCGGCATGGAAGCCGAACGCTCGATTTCGAGATCCAGCGTCAGTCGGTGCGGCGCGGCGGCCAGTTCGGCATCCAGATCTCCGAACCCGTGCTGCAGGTGAGCGGCGACGTTGTCCGGAACGTCGGCGTGGACGGCGTTGGCGGCGGTGCGAGCGACGTCGATCCCCACTACAGGCTTCAACGCCTCGTAGGTGACGTCGATCTTCGCGCAAGCGTCCTCGGCGATGTACCGGTTGTCGGCGACCACCATGGCGATGGCTTCTCCGACATGCTTCACCTCGTCCTTCGCGAGGGGATACCCGTTGCGCGGAGCGATGATTCCCGGATGAGGAATGAGCAGTGGCAGGTTCTCCGCCATTTCCGGCGTGTCCGCGAGGAGATCTTCGTAGGTGTAGATGGCATGTACACCAGGCACTTCCAGCGCCTGGTCGATGTCGATGTCGATGATTCGCGCATGAGCGTGCGGCGACCTGACGAATGCCGCGATCAGCGCGTTGTGGCCCAGATCGTCGAGGTATCGCCCCTGACCGCTGAGCAGACGCGTATCTTCCTCGCGCGGAATCGGTTTACCGAAGAACTTGCCGTCGTCGGCAACCGAATGATCGGCCGTCGAATGATCGGAAGCGGGATGCTTCGCCCCGTTGCGCTTTGCTGGTTTGACCGGAGTACTCATGCCTTACCCGCCCGTCCTCCGACGGGATTCGTTGTTCCCCGCACTTTACGATCCAACGCCTCCCGAGTGGACGCGTCGTCGATTCCGAGCGGGAACTGCCCGGCCCGTTCACGCTTGATCTCGGCTGCGCGCAGAACCGACGCCCTGATGTTCTGGTACCCCGTACAACGGCAGAGGTTTCCCGCTATCGCGTCGGTAGCTTCCTCCCGCGTGGGGTTGGGGTTCTCCTCGAGAAATGCCGCGATGGTCGTCACGAATCCCGGAGTGCAGAATCCGCACTGCAGACCGTGACAATCCTTGAACGCCTGCTGAACCGGATGCAAAGTGCCGTCCGGCTCGACGAGGCCTTCGACGGTGGTGATCGATCGACCTTCGAGGCTGGCCGCGAGGACGAGGCAGGATCGAACAGGCTTTCCGTCGAGCAGCACGGTGCACGCACCACACACGCCGTGTTCACAACCCACGTGCGTGCCCGTCTTACGGAGGTGGTGACGAATGGCATCCGAAGCCAGAGTGCGGGAGGGAAGAACGACGGTGTTCGTCACCTCGTTGAGCGTGAACGTGACAGCTACATGGTGCTCACCGGTATCCGCTGCCAGCTCGGCAAGTTGATCATCGATGGAGCGATCGTTTTTGGACATTGTCACCACTTTCCTGCCAGTACTGCGTTCTCACTGAGAGCATCCGTTGCCGCCGCGAAGCCGACCCGCGCCGTGAGCGCGGACACCAACTGCGAGCGGTACGCCGCCGTCCCGTGAATGTCTGCCTCGGTATCTATCTGCGCGCGGGCGCATTCCCCGAGGGTGCGCCACCGCGGGTCCCGCTGATCCGTCGCCGACGCCCCCGCCAGCACGTCCGTGTAGTCCACGACCTGCCCCAGCTCTCCGGCGGACACGTACGTCATGTGCGCTTCGGCCACCAGACCGTCGACCACGCGAATCCGGGCGACGACACCGACCAGTGCATAGTCACCGTGACGACGCGCGATCTCGTCGATGGCGGTTCCCACGCCGGGTTCGGCGGCGGGCACCGACACCGACACCGCGATCTCGTCCGATTCCAGGCTCGACTCGAGAGGGCCGGCGAAGAGATCCGTCGACGCGATCTCGCGGGTGCCACGCACCGACTGGACGGTCACGCTGCCCCCGAGCAGCGTCAGGACTGCCGGCATCTCCGCCGACGGATCGGCATGGACGATGGAGCCGACGCTCGTCCCGCGGTTACGGATCGTGGGGGGCGCTACCAACTGCAGAGCACGGTTCAGCAGAGGCTGGACTCGACGAGCACCTTCGTCGGCCGCCAGCACCGAGTGCGTGGCCAGGGCCTGGAACCGCACTCCTTCGTCTTCGGACGAGGTCACCGAAGCGAGGTTCGGGATCGATCCGATGTCGACGATGTGGGCGGGCGCGGCGAGGCGCATGGACAGCAGCGGCACAAGCGATTGCCCACCGGCGAGCACCTTCCCCTCGTGAGAGACCTCGGAGAGGATTCGGCACGCGTCCTCGACCGAGGACGGTCGGTGATAAGTCAGCGGCGACGGTTTCATTACTCAATCCTGCCTCTATGAGTCACTTCACGTTTTGTGCAGATGTGACAACGGTCACGGGTCATACCTGGCATACATTCAACTTGGCATCACGTGAGCTGCACCACGGGCTCTTCGCGTTCGTCATCTGACGCATTCGCCCCCGGCGTTGCGCCCGGCCGCCTGCCGGACTTCGGCCTGTTCAGTTCAGGGTTCCAGGACCCCACGAGCCGGCAGAGGTGGTACATCACGATCAAGACGATGGTGCCGAGCGCGATACCTCCGAGCGAGAACGTGTCACTGAACTTCAGCGCCGTGTCGCCGATACCGATGATCAGACCGGCGGCAATCGGCATCAGATTCAGCGGGTTCCCGAAGTCGACGCCGTTCTCTTTCCAGATCTTGGCGCCGAGCAGACCGATCATGCCGAACAGAACCACAAGAATTCCGCCCAGGACGCCGCCGGGCGTCGCCGCCATGACTGCTCCGAACTTGGGCGAGAAGCCGAGCAGGATCGCGATGAAACCCGCAATCACGTACGCGGCGGTCGAGTACACCCGCGTGGCAGCCATGACACCGATGTTCTCGGCATGAGTCGTCGTAGGGGAGCCGCCTACTGCGCTGGCGATGGCGGTGGCAAAACCGTCACCGGCAATGGCGCGTCCGATGTACGGGTCGAGGTCGTCGCCCGTGATTTCGGCGACCGCCTTGACGTGTCCGGCGTTTTCCGCGACCAGTGCGATGACACCGGGAAGCACCAGAACGATGAACGTGAGGCTGAACGAGGGAGCATGAATACCGACGATCCCGTTGGCTTCGTCCGAGAACGGCGGCAACCCGAACCAGGACGCCGAGTGCACCGAATCCCAGTTGACACGAAAGTGCTCGGTGGGTGCGCCACTACCACTGGCGGACGTGATCGGACCGGAGAGCCGGTCGAGGACCCACGAGAAGATGTAGCCGAAAACCAGCGCGACGAGAATGGCGATACGTCCCAGGAAGCCGCGTAGCGCAACGCTCATCACGATCAGTGCAACCATCACGATCAGTGCCACCCACTGATCCTGCGGCCAGTACAACCCCGCGACCACAGGCGCCAGGTTGAAGCCGATCAACATCACCACAGCGCCGGTCACCACCGGCGGTAGCGCTTTACTGATGACGCCACCGCCGAGAAAGTGGATGGCGATGCCGACGAATCCCAGAACCAACCCCGACACCAGAATCGCACCGGTCACTTCGGCCGTCGTTCCACCTTGGGCACGAATGGCGGCAACGCCACCGACAAAAGCTGCGGATGTTCCGAGGTAGCTGGGGACGTGCCCCTTGACCACCAGCAGGAAGAAGAGCGTACAAAAGCCCGACATCATCACGGCAAGTTGAGGATTGAGGCCCATGATGATCGGGAAGACGAACGTCGCGCCGAACATCGACACGACATGCTGGCCGCCCAACCCGATGGTTCTCGCCCAACTGAGTCGCTCGCCGGGAGCGACCACTTCACCGGCTCCGATGTTCTTTCCGTCTCCGTGCAACGTCCAGATCGGCATGACGAGACCTTTCGCAAAGGAGGAAGGTGTTCGAAATGCTTTGTGCCCCAGCTCACAAACACCGTGTCTGGAGTGAAACGCTAATGCAGGACCGAGATTTGGACGTGATGACAATCTGCCAGAACCCACTCACCGAGATTGGCAACAATGGTGACAGATGATGCGGGCAGGGGTCATCGTCAGTGCTGGAGGCAGTTTCGACCGAAATGAGGACCACGCCACGAAGGGCCCAAACATTTTCTTCGGCTTAATGATTCCGTAACACGATGTCTGTCAACGGAAAACGACAGTCCTAGCCGAGGGCTGCGAGGATCCCTGCTGCCATCTCCGCGACCTGATCATCGGTCATGACAAACGTCGGCGAAATCTGCATCGCACCCTGACCCGCCGCGCGACCCGAAATACCATGCTCACGAAGCGTCTTCACGAACGGCAAAGCCTCCGCCGGATCAGCCAACTGCACCGCAGCAACCGCACCGAGCCCACTACGAACCTCCGCCACCCGCGGATGCTCCGCCAGCGGCTGCAGATGCGTATGCAACGACACCTCCAAACGCTTCGACTCCGCGAGCAGATTCTCACGCTCGAGAATGTCGAGGTTCGCCATCGCCGCCGCAGCAGCACCGGCATGCCCGCCGTAGGTGTACCCATGACGCCACCACGAACCGGCATAGAACGGCTCCGCCACCCGCGGCGCGATGAACACCGCACCCATCGGAACGTAACCCGACGTCAAACCCTTTGCCGTGGTCATCATGTCGGGCTGCAAATCGAAACGGGTGGACGCGAACCACTCACCACCGATACGGCCGAAACCGGTCACGACCTCGTCGACGACAAACAGAATGTCGTGCTCACGGCAGATGTCACGCACCTCGGCCAGATACCCCTCCGGCGGCAGATACACCCCACCCGCACCGATGATCGGCTCCGCGAAGAACGCAGCGATCTTGTTCGCACCGACCCGCTCGATCAACTCGAGCAGACTCTTCGCATCATCCCAGCCGACGGTCGCCGCATCCGCCATCAGCTCGCCGTACCCCTCACGGTTCACCGGAATACCAGCGAGAGCCGTTCCGGCAACGTGCATTCCGTGATACGCCTTCTGGCGTCCGACGATGATCGTCTTCTCCGGCTGCCCCACCTCGTGCCAGTACCGACGAGCAAGCTTCGCCGCAGTGTCCACCGAATCCGAACCACCCGAGGTGAAGAAGATCTTGCTCCCGGCAACCGGCGCGATCGTCGCCAACCGCTCCGCCAACACCTGCGTGGTCTCGGGAACAAAATCACCGAAGTTGGAGAAATGAGCGATCTTCGACAACTGAGCCGCCACCGCATCCGCGATCTCGGTGCGCCCGTGCCCGACATTGGTGAACCACAGGCCCGCTGTCGCATCCAGATACCGAGTGCCCTCGCGGTCCCAGATGTACGCGCCCTCACCGCGTGAGACGACAAACGCGCCGTTTTTCTCCACAGCGCCCATGTCCGCGAACCCGTGCCACAATGCCGAAGCCATCGTCTTTCTCTCCCAACTGGATACGTTCGAAATAGATCGGTCAGTTCACGCGGAGTGCGGGCGGAAGAACCCGCTCGACCCACTGGGTTGCCTGCTCGAATGCGTAGGCGAGTTGGAGTACGTCCAAGTCGGCTCCGTGCCGACCGATGATCTGGATACCCATGGGAAGCGAACGATCGTCGAAGCCGACCGGCATCCCCGCAACCGGAACCCCGGCCATCGTCCAGGGAACAACCGTCTCCATCCACCGGTGATACGTGTCCATCGATCGGCCGTCGACGGTCTCGGGCCAGTGAGTGTTCTTGTCGAAAGGAAACACCTGGGCACTGGGCGCAAGAATGTAGTCGTAGGTTTCGAACATCTTGGTAATGGCCGACAGCCAGCCGTTGCGGGCCTCCGCGGCCTTGGTCACGTCGAGAGCCGACAGTGTGACCGCGTGCTCGAGTTCCCACAACAGTTCGGGCTTCATCAACTCGCGCAAGCTCGGATCGTTGTACTGATCGATCAAGCCGAGCTGTGCCCACCAACGCCACCGCAAGAACAGTTGCCAGATGTCCTCCGGTTTGAAGTCGGGAAGCGCCGCCTCGACGCGGCACCCCAACTGTTCGAAGACCTCGAACGAGGATTCGCACAACTCGAGAACTCCAGGTTCGGTTGCCAGGTAACCGTTCCAGTCACCGACCCATGCGATCCGAGAGCCCTTCAGATCACGTGCGAGGCTTTCGGTGAATACCGCGGGATCCTCACGAATCCCCAACGGTGCATAAGCATCCGGCCCCGCCATCGTGGAAAGCAGGTGAGCCACGTCGGTGACGGTTCGGCCCATCGGGCCCACAACGGCGCCCTGAGCGATGAATCCCGTCTCCGGTATCCGACCCCAGGATGGTCGAAACCCAACAACGTTGTTGAATGCCGACGGGTTTCGGAGCGAACCCATGTAATCGCTTCCATCAGCCACCGGCAACATGCGGAGCGCCAACGACGCTGCGGCGCCACCGCTGCTACCGCCGGCAGTGCGCGAATGGTCGTACGGCGACACCGTCGTACCCCACACCGGGTTGTACGTCTGGGATCCGAGCCCGAACTCCGGTGTGTTCGTCTTGCCGATCACAATGGCACCGGCAGACCTGATCCGCTTGACGAACAGTTCGTCATCTTCGGCGATTCGATCCGCGAACATCGGCGACCCGCACGTGAACGGCAGACCCTTGGCTGCCGAAAGATCCTTCACCGCATGCGGAAACCCGTGCATCCAACCGAGATACTCCCCACTCGCCAACTGCGAATCACGCTCGCGCGCCTCCGCCGTCAACGCTTCCCGATCCCGCAATGCGACGATCGCGTTCACCGCCGGGTTATGTAATTCGATCTGATCGAGGAAGCTGTCCATCACCTCGACACACGACACTTCACGCCTGCGTATCAGACCACTGAGCGTGACCGCATCGGCCATGACGAGTTCGCGATTCTCGGGCGCACCGGAAACGCTCTCGTCGACAGGGTCAGCAGCATGAACCATCGTGAATCCTTTCAAGCAGTGAAGTGGGGTACGCCGCGGCGGACTCGCCGACACCGGCAACTGATTCGAGGACGAATTGCCGGTGGCGGCGCGACTGTCGAGGTTTCCAGCGAGGTTCTTGCCTACTACTGACCGAGATCGACGATGGCAGCGACTGGGCCGCCGCCCTCGGGACCCTGGTGCGCTGCCGATACCGAGACGAACACTGCCGGATCGCCGGTGACAGCTGCCGTGACTCCGCCGACACACGACTTGATCTGGCGGTGCCAGTGCACGTCGGAGTCGTCGAGCATCGCATTACGACGGCCACGGACCGTTCCGTCCTGACTGGCCTCGCACTTCAAGAACACGTTGACGAGTTGACCGTCCAGGTCGCTCGAGTGCGGCCGCTCCGGAAGTTCGAGTCCGGCGTCACGGATCGCCGCCCAGATGCCGTCCTGGTCGAGCGGATCCTTCATCACGCTGTGGCCGATCCGGTAGCGTCCGCCGACGCCGCGTGCGTTACCGACGACGACGATCTGCGCGCGGTCCAACTCGACGCCGGACGAGCAGGATGCGACAGAGGAGAAGAGTTCGCGGCTGTGCATGACATCCTCGTCGGTCGGCATGTCGATTTCGCCGAGCGCAACCGCGATCCCCAGAGCCGTTCCGCCGTTGGACAGGTCCATCGACTCATGAGTCTGTTCGGTCCACACAGTCTTGCCGCGGCTCTTGGCGTCACGGATGGTGTGAATTGTCAGCAACGGAGTCTTGGTCTGTACGTAGTGCACGTCGGCGGGATCGGTGATGCCGGCATTGGCCATCGCGTCTTTCACGGCCGCAGCAACTTTGGTGATCATGGCCGTACGGCCGATGTCCTCGGGCAGCAGTTGCTCACTCATGGCGACACCCACGGTCAGTCGCGGCTCGTCGGTCTTGGTGACCTTGTCTGCCGGCACGGTCGCGAAGATCGTCGCGTGCGGGCTGATCACGCCGTCCGTGCCGCCGGACCAGACGATCGGCACCTCCGCCACTTCTTCGGGGCTGCGATTACCCTTGGCGGAGAGAACCTCTCGGAACGCTCGGTCCGCGATGATGCGCGTGTAGTCGTTGACGCCGCCGTTACCCTCGGTTTTGCCGATGACTGCAATGACGCGGTCGGCCTCGAGGACACCGTCGTCGATCAGCTTGGCGAGCTCACTGGCGTCGGAGACGCTGTGTAGCGGAACCTTACGGACCTCGATTGCTTCGGGCATTGGCATCTCCTTGTATAGGGAATCGTGGAGGCAAAATTGGGCCTTGACAGCTCCGGGCGCCCAGTCCAGCCGAGCGGTTCGGAACTGCCGTGTCGACCACGCTATGACGACTCGAACCCATCGGCATCGTCAATACTTGCCCAAACGAAAACCGCGATTGGTTATTTCGACTCCGAATCACCGGTTGTGCGCCGCCCCATCGGTTCTCACTTACGATTCGACCATGGACACCACTGTTGTCGACCATCCGCTGGCGGCATCGCTGCTCACGACCATGCGCGACGCTCGCAGCGACAACGCAACGTTCCGGTCCGCCTTGCGCAGACTGACCCATATGTTGGTCTACGAGGCCATGCGCGGCGCAGAACTGGAACAGTTCGACATCGAGACGCCAGTTGCTCCGACGCTGGGGGTGCGGCTGGCGAATCCACCGCTCCTGGTCCCGGTCTTGCGAGCGGGCCTCGGCATGGTCGAACAGGCGAGTGCCCTTATTCCGCAGGCAGGCGTCGGTTTCGTGGGAATGGCACGAGACGAGAAGACACACCAGCCGGTTCCGTATCTCGAGTCCCTGCCAGCTGATCTGTCGAGCACCCCCGTCTACGTCCTCGATCCGATGTTGGCGACCGGTGGATCCATCATCCGCACAATCGATCTGCTCATTGCACGCGGAGCCACCGATGTGACTGCAATATGTGTCGTCGTGGCTCCGGAGGGGATCGAAGCACTGAAGAACTCCGGACATCCGGTCCGGCTCCTCACAGCGAGCATCGACGACGGCCTGAACGAAAATGCTTTCCTGATACCTGGACTCGGAGACGCGGGCGATCGCCAATTCGGGCCGCGGTAGTTGGCAGACATACGGAGAACCGCTCATTTCGAGAGGCTATTTTCGTCAACTGTTGACAATGTTCGTCGCGTGATCGAGCGTAGTCTCGCGACATGGATAGATCTGCCAAATATTCGAGCGAAGAGCTTCAACATTTGCCAGAAGGTGGCGACTACAGACTCACAGTTCGGGATGTCCTCGAGCTGCCCAGTCTGCGTGGAGCCGAAGTCCTTGCCGGGCACGGGGGCTTGCGCCACCTCGTTCAATCGGTGAACGTGATGGAAGTACCGGACATCCTCGCTTGGGTGAAGCCGAACGAGTTGTTGGTGACAACCGGGTTCCCGCTGCGCTACGGGCGAACCGGCGAGCTTCTCGACGACACAGATCTCAGTGACCTCGTCGACGGTCTTGCACGTCGAGGAGTCGCGGCACTTGCCGTGAAAACGGGCCGTTATCTCGACGAGCTGCCCGAGGCGATGCTGCACATGGCAGAGCAGCGAGGGCTTCCGCTGTTGGTTCTTCCCGTCACCGCGGGATTCGACGAGGTGATCTCGGAGGTCTTCACCAAGTTGGTGGCGAAGCAGTCCGCGGCACTCGACATTGCCGATCGACTTCACCGCTCGTTGACGTCGATCGTCTTGGAAGGTGGCGATCTACCTCAGATTGCCGCGGAATTCGCCGCGCTTTTCGACGTCAGCGTTCTGATCTGCTCGCCGGACGGAAGGGTATTGACCGAGGCCGGGGATTCAGCCGCGCTGAACGCGCTTCCGTTGTTCGAAAGCACCGGTCGGTTCCTGACCGAGCGGGTCGCCGTCGGTTTACAGAACGCACCCAAGGGATGTCCCGGCCAGTTGGCGCTCACCCGAGTGGTGGCCGGCGGCACCGACCACGGCCGGATGGTGGCGTACGCCGGCACCCACGAACTCGGCGCAGTTGTCGTTCAAGCGCTGGAGCGAGCGGCCACCGTTGCCGCGCTGGCCGTCACCAAACAGCTGGCAGTTGCGGCAGTGGAATCCAAGTTCCGCGGCGACTTCCTCCGTGACGCACTGATAGGCGAAGCCGGCTCGCCTGCGGAAGTGAGCGCGCACTTCACCCAGTTGGGGTGGGATGTCACTCGTCCACTTGCCGTTGTGGTTGCAGAACTCGACGTCGATCACCCGGAATCCCAGCACGCGAATTCCACTCGCACGGACCAAGATCGACTCAGCGACGGCTGGCAACAAGTGGTCCGAACACACGAGCGGACGGCGCCGTCCGTCGGGTTTCGACACGAGGTGGTCACGCTTTTCCCGACCAGCACCGACCGTGCGGTTCGGGACATCGAAGGGTTGGTGCGCAAGGTTGCCGGCGATCGCACCAGCGGCCGCCGATCCTTCAGCACGGGAGTGAGCCGGGTGATCTACTCCCTGGCCGATCTACCCGCGGCCTACGACCAAGCCTGTACAGCCGTGGTCGTCGGCCGACGTATCAACGGGCCGGGGCAGATCGCACACTTCGACGAACTCGGTGTACACCGACTCCTCTCGCTCCAGACGGACAAGAGCGAACTGCGTTCGTTCACCGATGACGTTCTGAAGTCCTTGTCGGCGGACAACGCCGAAGCCGCTGACCTGCGTCTGACACTCCAGACCCTGCTCGACTGCAATTGCAATGTCGCCGAGGCCTCCCGGGCGCTGCACATGCACTACAACACTTTGCGTTACAGAATCGGAAAGCTGGAGAGCGTCGTCGGATCGTTCACCGACGACCCCGTCCTTCGATTGAACGTCTCACTCGCCCTGCAGGTCATGAAGATGCACGAAATGTCATGACTTCGCACGATATGAGCTGACAGAACGTCCCGATAACGGTTCGATACAACCGCAATCGCGCGGCCCGGTGAGCATTCGTCACTTCTTACCCACCACTGACACCCGTCGTCGGCAAGGTTACCCATGTGCCGTTCACCGGTGCCCGCTTACGGTTCGAAAGACGGGCCGCACATACCTCCTTCAGTGGCCCTGGCCGGTTTCTCGGTCCAGCGGACCGGAGTCGACCGAACTACGGAGGCCTCAACCACCAACTGGCTCAGCCAATTACACCAGAACACGGCGGTGCGACATGAACTCGACTTCGAAGCCTCACAACACAAGTGCTCGTAGTGGTCCGTTACACGACGTGATAGTCGTCGACCTCACGCGCGCACTCGCGGGTCCTCACGCGGCAATGATGCTCGGTGATCTGGGTGCCGACGTGATCAAGGTCGAATCACCTCACGGCGGCGACGACACCCGAGGGTGGGGGCCGCCTTTTGTGGAGCCCCCGTTGGAACCACCGAACACGCAACGGGAATCGACGTATTTTCTGTCCACGAACCGGAACAAGAAGTCGATCACGCTCGATCTGAAATCCGACAGTGGGCGCGCGACCCTCGAAGATCTCGTCTGCCGCGCCGATGTTCTCATGGAGAACTTCCGCACCGGAGTTCTCGATCGACTCGGATTCTCGACCGAGCGGCTGGCCGAACTCAATCCTCGACTGATCGTTCTGTCCATCAGCGGTTTCGGCCACGACGGCCCGGAAGGCGGTCGCGCCGGCTACGACCAGATCGCCCAGGGGGAAGCCGGACTCATGTCGCTGACCGGCTCGAGTCCGGACGACGTTCAACGAGTCGGAGTTCCGATCGCCGATCTTCTCGCCGGAATGTACGGGGCGTTCGGTGTCGTCGCGGCTTTGAAGGAACGCGAGCAGACGGGGAGAGGCCGCGTTGTCCGAACGTCGCTCTTGGCCAGCGTGGTCGGTGTTCACGCGTTTCAAGGAACGAAGTGGACCGTCGCCGGCGAGGTAGGCACGGCGCAGGGCAACCACCATCCCTCCATCGCACCGTACGGACTCTTTCGTACCGGCGATGGCGCAGTGCAGATCTCGGTCGGCAGCGAAAGCCTGTGGAGAAGATTCTGCGAAGGATTCGACCTCGACCCTGACGCCCCGGGTATGGCAACAAACGCCGAACGCGTCGAAAATCATTTCCAGGTCGTCGAATTGATCGAACGTACCTTCAAGCCGTACTCGCGTGACGAGCTTCTGACCGAACTCGACCGCATCGGAGTACCGGCAGGACGGGTTCGGACGATCTCCGAAGTGTACGAATGGGAGCAGACCCGATCACAGGGATTGCTCGTCGACGTCGACCACAGCACGCTCGGAAACATCACACTGCCCGGTCCACCGCTGCGATTTTTCGATCCGGACGGAACCGAAGTGACGGAGACCCGCCACACTGCACCTCCGGTTCTCGGTGAAGACACTGACGAAATCATGTCGTGGCTACAAGGATTCACCCGATGAACCGCCTGACGGCTCGCGACTTGCTCGACCTGGTGATCGATGCCGGCACCTGGGAGTCGTGGGATACCCTTCCGATTCCCGTCGCGACCGACTCCGACTACGCCGAAGCACTTCTGCGGGCCCAGGAGAAGACCGGGCTCGACGAATCCGTCCTGACCGGAAGCGCCTCCGTCCGAGGCCGCCGTGTGGCAATCATCGTCTGCGAGTTCGGTTTTCTCGGCGGATCGATCGGCGTGGCGGCGGGAGAACGCCTCGTCGTCGCCATCCGTCGAGCCACCCAAGAGCACCTGCCCCTTCTTGCGCTTCCCACGTCCGGGGGAACGCGCATGCAGGAGGGGACGACGGCGTTTTTGCAGATGGTCAAGATCACCGCGGCGCTCATCAAGCACAAAGAAGCGCACCTGCCCTACATCGTCTATCTCCGAAACCCCACCACCGGAGGCGTATTCGCGTCCTGGGGATCACTCGGTCACGTGACGATCGCGGAACCGGGGGCCCTCGTCGGATTCCTCGGCCCCCGAGTGTTCGAGGCCTTGTACAACTCACCTTTCCCCGCCGGTGTCCAGACAGCGGAGAACCTTCACGAGCACGGACTCATCGATGCAGTGAGGCCGCCAGACCAGCTCGCCGAAATCGTCGAACGCGCATTGCGCATCATCACCGGGGCGCATCGTGGGCACCTACTGCCCAGTGACCCGTGCTCGTACGATTGCCCACCCGATACGTCAGCCTGGGAATCCGTCGTCGCATCCCGACGCGAAGACCGACCTGGGATTCGTGAAGTGCTGCTCAATTCCGCTTCGGACATGCTCCCGCTCAACGGAACCGGCCAAGGCGAGAACGATCCCGGCATCATGCTCGCACTCGTCCGCTTCGGCGACATGCCCTGCGTCCTTCTCGGACAGGACCGGCGCGGACAGACTGCTCACTCCCCACTCGGCCCCGGCGCTCTGCGGGAGGCTCGGCGAGGTATGCGGCTGGCCGCAGAACTCGACCTGCCGTTGGTGACGATCATCGACACAGCGGGCGCGGCACTGTCGAAGGAGGCCGAAGAAGGCGGACTGGCGGGCGAGATCGCTCGGTGCATAGCCGACATGATTTCACTCGAGGTCCCCACCATTTCCCTCCTGCTCGGGCAGGGCACGGGCGGCGGCGCCCTGGCACTGATTCCGGCCGATCGAGTGCTGGCGGCCCGCCACGGTTGGCTCTCGCCCTTACCTCCCGAAGGTGCGAGCGCGATCATGTTCCACGACATCACGCACGCGCCGGACATGGCAGCCAGTCAAGGGATCAGGTCCTTCGATCTGCTCGCGGGCGGCATCGTCGATCGGGTCATCCCCGAATTTCCCGATGCCGCGGACGAATCCGCCGCCTTCTGCACTCGCGTCGGAGCGGTACTGCACTACGAGCTGAGCGTGCTCAGTGCTACCGATGCGACTGAACGGCTCAACACCCGCACCGAACGCATCGACCGTATCGGCCTGGTCGAAGCCAGTACCTCCGTCTGATCGATCAGTACCCAGAACACCGGAAAGGCCGGACATCCTCCGCGGAGGATGTCCGGCCTTCGTCGATCGAGCACACTCAGCCAAGCGTCACGTGAGTTGCTTGGCGGGTTCCTCCCGATCGCCGCCGGGAGTCTTCGAATCCGGCTTGTTCGGTTCCGGATTCTTCGCATTCAGCTCCGGGTTCTTCGAACCGATGAACTGGCACAGGTGGTACATCCCGATCACGACGATGGTGCCGAGCGCGATACCGCTGAGCGAGAACGTGTCACTGAACTTCAGGGCCGTGTCGCCGATACCGATGATCAGACCGGCCGCGATCGGCATCAGGTTGAGCGGATTGCCGAAGTCGACGCCGTTCTCCTTCCAGATCTTGGCGCCGAGAAGGCCGATCATGCCGTAGAGCACCACGGTGATTCCGCCGAGAACACCGCCGGGCGTCGCCGAGATGACGGCACCGAACTTGGGGGAGAAGCCGAGCATCATGGCGACGATGCCGGCAACCGCGTAGGCGGCGGTGGAGTACACACGGGTCGCTGCCATGACACCGATGTTCTCGGCGTACGTCGTGGTGGGCGAACCGCCGACGCTGCTGGCGATAGCGGTGGCGAAACCGTCACCGGCGAGCGCACGTCCCATGTACGGGTCGAGGTCGTCCCCGGTCATCTCGGCCACGGCCTTGACGTGGCCCGCGTTCTCCGCGATCAACGCGATGACACCCGGAAGGACCAGGATGATGAACGTGAGGCTGAACGACGGAGCGTGGATGCCGACGATTCCGTTGGCCTCGTCCGAGAACGGAGGAAGCCCGAACCACGACGCCGACTGCACCGAATCCCAGTTGACGCGGAAGTGCTCGGTGATCTGACCGGTGCCTGCGTCGTAGGAGGTGATCGTCCCCGAGACCCGGTCGAGGATCCAGGAGAGGACGTAGCCGAAGATCAGCGCCAGGAAGATGGCGATGCGCGCCATGAAGCCGCGTAGCGCGATACTCATGACGATCAGGGCCACCATGACGATCAGGGCCACCCACTGGTCCTGCGGCCAGTACAGCCCCGCGACGACGGGTGCCAGGTTGAATCCGATCAACATCACCACCGCGCCGGTCACCACCGGGGGAAGAACCTTGAATACGACCCGGCCACCGAGGAAGTGGATCGCGATACCGATGGCCGCCAGGACGAGTCCGGACACCAGGATCGCGCCGGTCACCTCGGCGGACGTTCCGCCCTGGGCGCGAATGGCGGCGATACCACCGACAAAGGCCGCCGACGTTCCGAGGTAGCTGGGAATGCGTCCCTTGACCACCAGCAGGAAGAAGAGCGTACAGAAGCCCGACATCATCACGGCAAGTTGAGGATTGAGTCCCATGATGATCGGGAACACGAACGTCGCGCCGAACATCGACACCACGTGCTGGCTGCCCAGCCCGATGGTTCTTCCCCAGCTGAGCCGCTCGCCGGGAGCGACCACTTCACCCGGTTTGATGTTCTTTCCATCTCCGTGCAACGTCCAAATCGGCATGATGGGACCTTTCGTGCAGAGGAAGGTGTCCGAACGCTGAGTGTGCTCCAGCTCACAAAACACCGTGACTGGAGTGAAACGCTATTACAGCGCAGGGGTATCGACGTGATGACAATCTGCCAGAACCCACCGACCCGGATTGGCAATATTAGTGATTGATGCCGCGCATCGCGGTTATCTTCAGTGCTAGAGACAGATCCAGCCGGAGTTCGGGTTGCGCCGTGAAGGGTCCCAGCATTTTCTCCAGCTTAACGACCCTGTAACGCAGTGTGTTGTAATGGAAGTGGAGCTTGCGCGCTGTCTCGGCGATGTTGATGTTGGTCGCGAGCAAGACTTCCAATGTCTTGCGCATGTCCTGCGCTTCGGCAGTTTCCTCCGTCAGTTCCCGCAGTGTCTCCCGCGCGAACGTCTCCAGCTCGTTTTCGTCCTCGACCAGACTGAGCAGTCTGTACACGCCCAGATCGTCGAACTGAGTCACCGTCCACGGACCGGAGATCCGTCGCCCGACGGTCAGTGCGGTGCGCGCCTGACTGTAGAGCGCCGGAACGGCGTCGATCGCCGCTGTCGGCCGGGACACCCCGACACTGAACGGCCTTCTCCCGCCGCCACCTTCACCGCGAACGACCGTGACGAGGTCCCGCACCAATGCCATCGTGTCGGTGCCGACGCCCATCACGATCACCGTCTCGCCCGTCAGCGCGGTCACCGCCGCACCGGGATCGCGGTGGGCGATCGCGCCGGAGAACGCCATCGCCTGGCGATCGACGACGGGCAGCCGAGCGGGCGCCGCCGAGGCCGGTTCGTCGATCGGGTCCGGCTCGATCGAGACGATCACCAGCGGGCGGTCGAAGTCCCAACCGAATGTCTTGGCATGGGAGACAACGTGATCGTGGTCCCCGGCCCGACCGAGGAGCAGGTCGTGAACGAAGTTGGCGCGATGGCGTTCTTCCACCGACGCAACGGCCTGCTCACGGGTGATGACCAACGCGCACACCGACGCGGCCCGCTCGACCAGGTACTGGTCGTAACTCGTCATCACGCGCTCACCGGTGAACAACGCGAGACGCCCGTGGTCGATGTGATTGGCGGAAATCGCGGACACCGCGATGAATTGACCGTCGAACTCGTGCAGACCCAATCCGCCCTCGACGGTGTCGGTCCGCAGACGACCGGTGGAATCGACGGCGGGACAGGCAGACAGATGCTTGCGCTCCGCGGCGTCCCCGGCGCGGCAGATCTCGCGTCCGTCCGAGGTGGTGATCAGGGCGGCGCCCTTCATCTCCCGTGCGATGACTTCGGTCAATTGCGGGAGGCCGCCGCCGCCCATCACGACGTCGACCAGCAGCCGTCGCAAGCGCTCGGCCCCGAACATGGCGTCGATCTGGGCCGACTCCGTCTGCTCACGGTCTCTCGCCGCAGGGTGATCACACGCACCGTGAAAAACCAGGAGCGGGAAGCCGGCGCTTTCGGCCGCGTCGACCAGCTCCGGCGCGAGAGTGTCCCCGTCTGCGCCGAATTGGACGGCAAGTGCCGCAACACCTCGCGTCGACAACCGTCCGACAAATGCTTTGAAGGTTTCGGTGACCCTGGCGAGGGTTTCCGGCGTGGTGATCAGCAACTGTCCGTGCCGCAGCCACGGTCCGATGTCCGGAACCGCCATGAATCCCACCCGGGCTACCGTCGGGTCTTCGCAGCCGCCGGCGACCTTTCGAACACCCGGAAGGAGCTGGGTTCGAAGAAGTTCGGAGAGAACAGCATTCACCTCGGATGCCGGTACGGCCGGGTTTGCCACTTGGCAGGCACCTCGATTTCATTCGGATCACGGAAGATGGTTCACGAAAGAAACGATCCTATCCCCACCGAACACAAGATGTCCGAATTCAGCGCAGTCGACTCAGGCCGTTCGATGCAGGGCGGTCGGATTCTCCTGAGGTGGCGGGTGGATCGGCCCCTGCAGATCCCGCAGTTCCAAACCGGAGGCATTGCGCAGGGTCTTGGTCATCTCGGCGAGGATCGACACTGCAGTCTCCTCCGGTGTCCTCGCGCCGAGATCCAACCCGATCGGTGAGTGCAGACGCCCCAACTCGGCGTCGGTGACGCCTCGCTCCTTCAACAGCGCCACCCGACGCTCATGCGTCGCACGACTTCCCATCGCGCCGACGTACGCAGCCGGCGAACGCAGCGCGATCTCGAGCAGGGGGATGTCGAACTTCTCGTCATGCGTGAGCACGGCCAGGACGGTTTTGTTGTCGATCGGTGCGGTTTCGAGGAACTTGTGTGGCCACATGACGACCAGATC
The DNA here is from genome assembly GCF_001653035.1 of Rhodococcus sp. YH3-3. Lineage (NCBI taxonomy): Bacteria > Bacillati > Actinomycetota > Actinomycetes > Mycobacteriales > Nocardiaceae > Rhodococcus > Rhodococcus sp. YH3-3. The sequence goes on from NZ_BCWH01000001.1 coordinate 230,515, forward strand.
GTGGGCGTCGGGGAAGCGCGCCCGTGTCGCGAAGACCGGCCGTGCGTCCACGACGGTCACGCGATAACCCGCAAAGGCGCCCAACGTACACATCGAGGCCGCGAAGTCGATGGCCCCGAACACGTACATCCGCGGTAGTGGCGCGAAGATCTCGACCAGCAGGTCGTGCTGCGAATCGATGAGAGTTCCCGCCGGCGCGACAAAAGCGACGGACTCACCGGTGTCCATCGTGCGCAGCAGGATGGACACCTCGTCCTCCGTGGCATCCAGATCTCCGCTGCGTCGGCCGTGCTCGACGACGAGGTGCCGTGCCGGTGCTCCCGGACGCACTTCGGTGACCACGACGACGGGCGTATCGGCCTCGATCCGTTCACAAACCTGACCGAACTCGGCGAAATCGGCTCCGACGGCCTGGACGAACACTTCGATGGTTCCGCCGCAGGTCAGCCCTACTCCGATGGCGTCGTCGTCGGAGACGCTGAAGACCTCGACGCGACTGGTGCCGTCGGCGAGAACCTCCTGGGCGATCTCGTACAGTGCACTCTCGATACACCCGCCCGAGACGCTGCCGACCACCTCGCCGGAGCGTGAGACGGCCATCGAAGCACCGGGCATGCGCGGTGAGGATCGCCAGGTACGGACAACCGTCGCCAGTGCAAAATCCTCGCCGCGGGCGTGCCACTGCGCCAGCTGAGTGGAAATGTCGCGCATCGCCTCGCCTCCCGCTTGCATCGCCGTCCGTAGAGAGTTCACGGTATCGGCCCACCGCAATCCTGCCTGTCACACAATGCGCCTAAATCCGGGCCCTGCAGTTGTGCAATGTCGCCGTCGCATCACCTTGCGCTCTCGACCAGTGTTGTCACCGAGCCCAGCCGAAAGCAGGCCTGACCTTCATTCTTCCCCTCTCCGACGATCACTGCAGCGGCAATTCACGCAGATGGTGCGACGGATCGAGTGGGCGACGTTGCACACCACAGAACCGAGGTTTCTCCCATGGACCAATTGCTCAGCGGTATCAAAGTTCTCGACCTCACCCGTGCTCTCGCGGGGCCTCTGTGCACGTCGCTGCTCTCGGACTTCGGCGCCGACGTGGTCAAGGTCGAAACCCGTGGCTCCGGCGACAGTTCGCGTCAGTGGCCGCCGTTCGACGGCGATCGAAGCCTCTACTTCGCTTCCGTGAACCGCGGCAAACGGTCGATCGCCATCGACATGCGCAGTGACCGCGGGCGGAAACTGCTTCGCAGCCTGGCCCTCGACGCAGATGTGCTGGTCGAGAACTTCCGTCCGGGAGTACTGGCCGACATGGGGCTCGATCCCGACTCGCTCGAGCAGGAGAATCCAGGGCTCGTCGTGATGAGCATCAGTGGTTTCGGCCCGGTGGGCCCGGACCAGTTCGCGCCCGGACTCGATCAGGTGGCCCAGGGCATGTCCGGGCTGATGTCGGTCACCGGTGCCGGGGAACAGACCCCGATGCGGGTCGGTATCCCCATCATCGACACGGTCTCGGGCATCTACGCGGCACTGGGAATCACGGCGGCACTGGCTTCGCGCGGACGCGACGGTCGTGGGCACCGCGTGCAGACCTCGTTGCTGGAATCCGCGATCTCGATCATGACCTTCCAGGCGCAGGACTACCTGAGCACCGGGCGGGTTTCGACGCCGAACGGCAATACGCACCCGACGATCACGCCGTACGGCGCTTTCGACACTGCCGACTTCCCGATCAACATTGCCACCGGCTCGGACAAGCACTGGATCGCACTGTGCTCGGTACTCGGTGACCCCGAGCTCGCCTTCCGTACCGAATATGCCACGGGTAAAGAACGTTTGGCGCACCGAGACCAACTGACCAAAGAACTCGAGGACCTACTGACCACGAAGGTTGCGGCGCAATGGATCTCCGAGATCCGCGGTGCCGGAATCCCCTGCGGCCCGATCCATTCGATCGATCAGGTGTTCTCCGACCCTCAGGTCGAGGCATTGCAGATGGTCGAGCAGACCCAGAGCGCCGACGGAACGTCGATTCCCGTTGTCCGCGGACCGTTCTGGGTGGACGGCAAGACTCTTCCCGTCAGGAATGCGCCACCCATGACTCTCGGCGGTGACGCCGACGACGTACTCACCGACTTCGGCCTGCGCCCGGAGGAGATCGAGGATCTTCGCGCCAATTCTGTGATCTGACCGCACACTAGTAACAGAGCAGACGCTCTGTTACTGTGCGTTCATGCCTCGGCCACGCGTCCACGACCTCGACACCCTGCTCGACGCTGCCGAAAAACTTGCCGCCACTGCCGGACCGAGCGCTGTCACGGTCCGGGCAGTCTCCGACGCCACCGGTGTATCCAACGGGGCGATCTATCACGCATTCGGCTCTCGCAGTGGACTGGTCGGTAGCGCGTGGCTGCGTGCTGCGCGACGATTTCTCGCGCTTCAACAATCGAGAGTGGACGACGCTCTCGCGGACCCGTCGCCGACTTCGGCGGTTTCCGCCGTCGTCGCAGCCGCCGAAGTTCCGGCCGTCTTCGCGCTCGACTACCCACAATCCGCGTTGCTGCTGTTGACGATCCAGCGCGACGAACTGCTCGGCACCGACGTCCCTGCCGACATCGCCGAGCAACTCACACAACTCGACCGGTCTCTGGTCGAGTTGTTCATCCGGTTGTCGACCGCGCTCTGGGGCCGCAAGGACGGCAGAGCCGTCGAGGCAATCGAGGCCTGTGTTGTCGGCCTGCCTACCGGACTGCTCATCCATCCCGCCAAACGCGCCGACGGTTGGCGAGTCCCCGACGCCGCAGCACGCGCGCGGTTGGATGCCGCCGTTCGAGCGGTTCTGCATCTCGACCCACCACTGCCCAAGCCACGCAACAGGAAAGGCCAATCATGACCGCAACTCTGCGCTTCGAAGACAAGATCGCCGTTCTCGATCTCGGCGAGGACGAGAATCGATTCTCGCCGGAGTGGCTCGATTCCGTCGACAAGCTACTCGACCAGGCTTTGAGCGAAAGCGCACATGCCCTGGTCACCACGGCGACGGGCAAGTTCTACTCCAACGGACTCGACCTCGACTGGCTGGGCGCGAACGGCGACAAGGCGAAGTGGTATGTGCAGCAGGTGCAGTCGCTGTTCGCTCGGATGCTGACGTTCCCGATGCCCACCGTCGCGGCGATCAACGGCCACGCCTTCGGAGCCGGCGCCATGCTCGGCATCGCGCACGATTACCGCGTCATGCGCGATGATCGCGGCTACTACTGCTTCCCGGAGGTGGACATCAACATCCCCTTCACTGAAGGAATGGCAGCTCTCATCCAGGCCAAACTCAGCCCCGCGTCGGCAATCGTCGCCATGACCACGGGGCGGCGATACGGCGGAAGTGACGCATTCGCAGCCGGTTTGGTGGACTTCACCGCATCCGTCGACGCTTTGACCGCCAAGGCCATCGAAATGGTTGCACCGATCGGCCCGAAGAATGCGGGCACACTGGGGGCAATCAAGTCGACGATGTTCGCTTCAGTGGTCACCGCTCTGAACACCGACGGCTAGAAGCGACGGACTGTGTTCTCGCAGAGCCGCTTCCAGATCGTCGGCAACACTTTCGGGATCGCGGCCTTCGGTGCTCAGAACCACGTCGACTCCACTGAGCGTCGGCATCGAACCGGCCAGCAGTTGTGACGCCTCCACCAACTCGTCCAACCCGGCCCAGCCGGCCGGTTCACGTTCGATGATTCTGGTACGCAACGTATCCGGATCGGCCTCGAGGCGCGCCAGCAGGTGCCCCTCGGCGCCGGTCGCGGCCAGCAGGGCGCGCCCGTAGTCGTCGTCTTCGACGGTCGCCGTGAGAAACAGGAGTCCGTACCCCGCTTCCCGGTACGACGCGGACAGCATCCCGACGTGTGCGATTGCCCGTTCGGCCCCCAGCGGCGGATAGCACCGCTCGAGTTCGTCCACCTCGATCATCGCGTTGCTCACCCCGGCCTCGCCGAGTCGATCGTGAAGCGCGGTCAGCACGGAACTCTTCCCCGCGCCCGGCGGGCCTGTCAGCAGTAGTACGAACACGTCCTCCACTATTCCAGAGCCTTGTGCAGGCGCGGGGCGGCGAGAAGGCTGAAGAAGACAGATTGACGTGTACAACAGCCCTGATCGGAGCACAGCGATGACCACCACGATCACCGAAATCGCGCCGGACATCTACCGACTGTCGACCTTCGTGGACGAAGCGAACCTCACGATGAACCAGTTTCTCGTCGACGGCGAGGAACCCTTGCTCTTCCACACCGGGCAGCGAGCGTTGTTCACCTCGGCTTCCGACGCACTCTCCACGCTGATCGACATCGACCGTCTGAAATGGATCACGTTCGGTCACGTCGAGGCCGACGAATGCGGGTCCATGAACTCCTGGCTTGCGGCGGCCCCCGAAGCGCAAGTTGCACACGGTGCGATGGGGTGCTTCGTCCAGGTCAACGATCTGGCCGATCGGGCGCCACTTCCCTTACAGGACGGCGACGTACTCGAAACCGGCAGCCGCCGAGTCCGGCACATCGACACCCCACACGTCCCACACGGTTGGGACGCGGGTCTGATGTTCGAGGAGACGACGTCGACGCTGTTCTGCGGAGATCTCTTCACTGCGTTCGGGCACCACCCCGCGACCACCGAGCACGAAATCGTCGGTCCCGCTTTGGAAGCCGAGGACTTGGGCCACGCCACCTGCCTCACCCCGGATCTCGAACCCACGATCCGCGCCCTGGCCGACCTCGAGCCGCGGATTCTGGCTACCATGCATGCACCGACGTACTACGGCGACTGCGTCACCACGCTTCACGACCTGGCCGACTCGTACGCAACACGTTTCGCAGCCGAAACCGAAAGATGGAAGTCAGACTAGAGCTTGCGCATTCGACGTGATTCGCGCCGCCACGGACAGCGCAACATGCTCGTGGAACGGCCGGGCCACCACTTGCACTCCGACCGGTAAACCGTTGCGGGAGAGTCCTACCGGAACCACGACCGACGGAAGGCCGAGCACACTGATCGCCCGGCAACTCGCGAGCGCGTCCATCCACGTGAGTTTGCGACCGCCCACCTCGAAGCTCTCCACACCGAGCGGCGGAGCGAGCACCGACGCAACCGGCAGAATCAGGACGTCGCCCATCTCGTCGAGGAATTCGGCGATCAACATCGCACGATCCGCCCACAGCGCTTCCACCTCGGCGGAACTGCGATCACGGCCTGCCGCAAGCATGGCGGTGATGTCCGCGTCGAAAGAGTGCGCTGAACCTGCGGCGAGAGAGTGGATGTCCGCGTGGGTCTCGACCGATCGCAACGCGCCGAAAAGCGCGTTGGCCCGCGGCAGAGCCAGACCGTCGTACTCGCTCGCGTCCAGGCTGATCGCCACCGTCCGAACCGCTGACCGGATTTCTTCGTCGACGGGAATCGTTCCCTCGCCGGTGGCCCAGCGGATGTCGAGGTCGTCGACGTCGACCGAATCAGGCTCGCTCCACGAGAAATGCGGCATCGACAGGACGCGCAACGCAAGCGCCGCATCACCGAGGTTGCGGGCCAGTGGGCCGATGATCTGGATCGTGCCGTGCATCGTCGCAGGGTTGGCGAGTACCCGTCCATCCGAAAGCACGCCTGGATACTGACCTTCCGGATCGACACGTCCGAGCGTCGGGCGAACCGAAGTGAGGCCGGTGCAGTGGGCGGGCCAACGCACCGAGCCACCAAAATCCGTACCGAGTCCGAGCACGCTCATTCCGGCAGCAACCGACGCGGACTCGCCGCCACTCGACCCGCCGGGGGACCGGACGACGCCGTCCGGTCGCACCGGACTGGCCGTGGTTCCGAACAGTTCGTTTCGAGTCAGGCCGCACGCGCCGAATTCCGGGGTGTTGGTCTTGCCGATCAGAATCGCACCGGCAGCCTTGAATGCCGCGACGGCCGGGGCGTCGACGGCCGGGACGTTTTCCGCCAGAGTGCGAGAACCGGCAGTGGTGCGCACGCCGGCAGTGGCGATCAGGTCCTTGACCGTGAACGGAACCCCGGCAAGGGGGCCGAGTGTCTCACCGAGAAGGCGTCGTTCGTCCAGGGCATCCGCGGCCGTGCGAGCCTCCTCGGCGCACACGGTGACCAGTGCGTTGAGTTCGTCATTGCATTCGTCGACCCGTGCGAGGTGGTCTTCGACGATGGTCCGCGCCGACGCCTGACCCGACCGCACGGCTTCGGCGATGGATCGGGCATCACGGCCCACCCAGCTCTCACGACTCATCGCACGCCTCTCCTTGCCAGTACCCTCTGCCGAGCCTAAGGACAGCGAGTGAACCGAGAAACGACCACAATGCACATACCGACGGCTCCGGCGATGTGAGATTTTGCCACAACGTTGGCAGCTCCCGAGGGATCGGTCAGGTGCTGGTATCTACAAACCCTGCCTGATGAATGCTGCAAGCTTCTCGATCTGTTGCTCGTTTCGTTTGTAGTGCCTCCACTGGCCGATTCGTGTGGTGGTCACCAAATCCGCGGCCTGGAGTGCGGCCATGTACTGAGACGCCGTCGATTGCGACACCTTCGCCCTCGCTTGAATGTGCTTGAGGCACACTCCGACCTCCTCGGCAGGCTCGAGCTGAGGGGGAAAGCTCCCGGGGTCTTTCAACCACTGCAGGATTTGCACACGCATCGGGTTGGCCAGCGCCTTGAACGCCGTTTCCCACTCGGTTGTTGCGTCTTCCATGTCGAGATCATACCGCTAGATCGCGAAATGCCGATATGTGTGGTTCACTCCCTATATCGCAACATCGCGATATACCAATGGGAGGCTGAAATGGTGCAGCACGACAAAGTGGCACTCGTGGTCGGAGCCCGAGGCGTGATCGGTGGGAACTTGATCGATCACCTCGAGTCGACCGGAGAATGGAAGATCATCGGACTCTCGCGGCGAGGCGGTACGGACACCGACCGGGTCGAACACATCGCAGTCGACCTGCTCGATCCTTACCGGACTGCAGCGGCACTGAGCGGACTGGGCGACGTCACTCACGTCTTCTACGCCGCCTATCAAGACCGCCCGACATGGGCCGAGCTGGTTCCGCCCAACTTGGCGATGCTGGTCAACACTCTCGACGCCATCGAGCCCGTTGCGGGCGGACTCGAGCACGTCAGCCTGATGCAGGGCTACAAGGTTTACGGGGCACACCTCGGACCGTTCAAAACTCCGGCCCGCGAGAGCGATCCACCGCACATGCCACCCGAGTTCAACGTCGACCAACAGCAGTTCCTCGAACGCAGGCAGCTCGGCAAGTCGTGGACATGGTCGGCGATCAGACCCTCGGTCGTCTCCGGATTCGCACTGGGTAACCCGATGAACCTCGCGATGGTCATCGCCGTCTACGCGACCATCTCGAAGAAACTGGGTGTCCCACTCCGATTCCCCGGCAAGCCCGGCGCGTACACCAGCTTGATCGAGATGACCGACGCCGGACTCCTGGCCGAAGCGACGGTCTGGGCCGCGACCAACCCCGAGTGCGCAAATCAGGCGTTCAACATCAACAACGGCGACCTGTTCCGCTGGCAGGAGATGTGGCCGAAGATCGCAGCCTTCTTCGACATGGACGTCGCACCTCCGCTCCCGATGTCCCTCGATGTCGCAATGGCGGACAAGGAGTCGGTGTGGGATGAACTCGTCGAGGAACACCACCTTGCTCGGACCCCGTATTCCGATGTCTCGTCCTGGGGGTTCGGTGACTTCGTATTCGGATGGGACTACGACTTTTTCGCTGACGGATCGAAAGCTCGTCGGTTCGGATTTCACCGCCACGTCGACACCGAAGCGATGTTCCTCGACATCTTCGCCAATCTGCAGGCTCGGAAGATAATCCCCTGACTGAAACACGGTCACCCGGATCCTACGAACACTGTCACTGTCGGACCCCAGGACTACCGTCGTAGGCGGGGTTTGAAAAGCAGGGGTTTCGGCGAGTCGTCGGTAGGGCCCCATGCGCCCCCGGACCAGAGGAGCGACGATGTCGGACAATACTTTCGATCTGGAAATCCTGAGTGCCTGGACTACTTTCGAGACTCATCTCGCTCGCTACATCTCCGTGATGGAGGACGACGACACCCTCGTGGTGGAGTCGCATTACGACAGCATGGACGAACTGGCCGACGCACCCGCGTGCATCCAGTTCTTCGCATGGAACCAGACCTCCGTGCGCTGTGAAGTTCCTTCCAACAGGTTTCTGCATCCACTGCGGATGCTCGAACCGGAAGACCATTCAGCGCTGCTCGACATGGGGTTCAACGCTCCCGATCTGTGCGAGCACGAACCCGAGGGCAATGGGTCCATGTCCTTCTACATCGACGTCGACCGCGCTCGTCCCGAGGAACTGGTGACAAAGGTGTTGCGCGTCTTCCGTGAAATGTGGAGCATTGCGCACCCGTCGTTCCTGCGTGCCAGCACCAGTGGGCGCGAGTCGACGCCGGCGTTCGCCACGACGCCGTCTCACGCTCCCTCGGGTTCGGGCGACATGCTGCGGATCCTGGTCGACGGGGCCGTCGAGCGCCTTCTCGGTCATCCGCCCAAGCGTGACGACGACGGCGACATCCCGCTGGTCCGCGGTGAGCAGGTCACCTATGTTCGTGTCCTCGAGGACGACGAGTACGTAGAGGTGTTCTCGCGGGTCGTGCATTCGGTGGAGAACCTCGAGAACGCTGCTGTAATTCTTGCTCAGCTCAATCGGCAATGGCCGACCATCAAGCTCATTCTCGTCGAGCAGAGTGTGCTGGGCGTGGTCCGCGTGGACGGCGCACCCTTCGTCGCCGAGCACCTGCTGCGGGCTCTGCGCTCGTTCGCCGAACTGGCCGAAGCATCCGACGAACTCGCCGAAGAACTGGGCGGGCAACCCATCCGCGCAACCGGAGACACCGCCTTCAACGACGGCATGGCCTCCGAGCACGAAGATCCCGGTGCCGAATACGAGTCACACGAGTGCCACGAATTTCCGCCGGCTCTCATGGCGCTCCTCGAACTCGACGCAGACGGAACGGGCGAGCTCAGCGCCGAAGAGGTTGCCGTGATCTGTGAGCACGACCGCGACACCATTCTCGACTACCTGCGGATCAGCCAGGAGCAGGAGACTGCCTGGCACGAGGCGTTGACCGAGTCCATCCGCCGCAAGGACGACGACACCGACCTGTGTGCGGGCGAGAAGCGCGCGTGGACGCACGCGATCCGCAACCTCAGGCGCGGACTGCGCGTCGTCGTACTGCCTGCCAAAGATGCAGCGCCCACCCAACTCGGTCTCTTCGACGATCAGGCCTGAGAACCGGAAATCGAGCGCTGCTTGTCAGCCCGGTAGTGGGATGACGATGCCCGGCAGGATCTCGATCTGACGCGGCAACTGGGGGAGCGGCGGCACTTCGATCGGCGGTAGGCCGGGCACCTCGATGGGCGCCGGGGGAGCGACCGCGCCCGTCGTGGGCGTGCCCGTCCCGTCCCCCGAGGTCACACCGGAGTTCGCGGGAACGCCGGCCTGCCCGCCGATGGGGTCCGGCCACGGGAAGCTCTCCCAGTCGGATCCCTTCAGCGCGCCGTCCATCGTGCTCTTCCAGATGTCCGCAGGCACTCCGGAGCCGTAGATCAAACCACCGTAGGAGTTGGTGATGGCCTGAGCGTCGGAAGTTCCGATCCACACCGCGGTGGACAGCGACGGCGTGTAACCGACCATCCACGCATCCTTGTTCTGGCCCGTGTCACCCAACTGCGCGGTACCGGTCTTGGCTGCAGACGGGCGTCCACCGGCAAGCGCGTGACCGTTCGAGTACGACGCGATCGGGAGCATTGCCTGCGTGACGTTGTCGGCAACGGCAGCATCGAGACGACGCTCACCGGGAGAGACCGGGCGATCGAGCAGGACTTCACCTTCGGCCGTCACGACCTTCTGGATGAAGTGCGGCTGCTGGTACACACCGGAATTGGCGAGCGTCGCGTAAGCGGACGCCATGTCGATAACGCGAGACTGATACTGGCCGAGCACGATTCCGTTCTCCGGCGGACCACCCTCCTGTGTGAGCGTCGGGTAGTCGAGTCCGGGAATGTGCTCGGGGATGCCGGCCAGGTGGGCGGCGTCGGCGATCTTCTGGGGACCGTTCTCCATCGAGAGCATCAACCGGTAGAAGCTGGTGTTCAGCGAACGCTTGAGTGCCTCGGCGATGGTGCATCGACCACAGGATTCGCCGCCGACGTTTCCGATGGTCACGCCGTTGATCGTGAGCGGTGAACTGTCGAACCGTGCGGACAGCGGAATGTCTTCCATCAATGCTGCGACCAGACCGAAGACCTTGAACGCGGAACCGGTCTGCAGCGGCGCCTGGGCGTAGTCGAAGCCGGCTCCGTCGTCACCGCCGTAATAGGCGTCGACGCCACCGGTCTTGGGGTCGATGGACACTACTGCGGTCCGCAGGTCTTCCGGCTCGCCCTCGAGATTCCGCCTGACGGCGTTCAGCGCAGCTTCCTGCGCAACCGGGTCGATGGTCGTCGTGATCTGCAGACCAGCGGTGTTCAGCGTCTGATCGCTGATACCGGCCTCTGCCAGTTCCTTGAGTACCTGGGTCTTGATGTGGCCTTCGGGTCCTGGCGCCTGGTTCAGATCGGTCGGCCGATTGGCGGGGGCGACGACCGGGAACTGCATCGCGTCGCGATCCGTCTTGGTCAGGCTGCCCAGTTCCACCATGCCGTTGAGAACGTAGTCCCAGCGCGCTTGCAGCGCGGACAGATTGGTCTCGGGGTCCAGGAACGACGGGCTCTGGATGACGGACGCGAGAACTGCACCTTCCTCGACACTCAGCTCACTGACCGGCTTGTCGAAGTACGCGTTCGACGCGGCGGCGATGCCGTACGCACCGCGACCGAAGTAGATGGTGTTGAGATACGCGGCAAGAATGTCGTCCTTGGACCATTCGCGCGCCATCTTGGCGGAGATGACGAGCTCACGCAGCTTCCTGTCGATACTGCGCTTGTCACCGACCAAGACGTTCTTCACGTATTGCTGAGTGATCGTCGAGCCACCGCCGGCACTTTCCTTGCCCATCACGTTGTCGCGGGCAGCGCGAGCAAATCCGGAGATCGAGAACCCGGGGTTGGTGTAGAAGTTACGATCCTCCGCCGAGAGCACCGAATCGCGGACGTGAATCGGGATGGCCGACAAAGCGACCTCGGTCCGGTTTCCCTCCGGCGGCACTACCTTGCCGAGCACGGTCGTGCCGTCGGCCATGTAGATGGTGGACACCTGATTGGTCTGCATGTCAGAGGGGCGCGGGACGTCGGTCCGGCTGTACGCGACAGCAAAAACCGACGCGGGCACGATGACCATCAGGAGCACGAGCACGTAGATGGTCCGCCGGACGTACCGCCACTTCGAGCGCTGCTTTTTCGCGGGCTTGGCCGACTTGTTCGACCGGGGCGAATTAGCCGACTTGCCCGATCGAGCCGACGACTGATCGCCACCCGTCGCACTCGATCTGTTAGATGGACTCACTCAACACTCCCGGTCGTGGATCCGGACTTACCGGCACCATTCCACCAGGGTGATATCTCGATCAGATAACTCCCGGCAACTGCGATACCGAAATGTCACCCTACCGGGCTGGCTACTCGCGACGTTCTGCTCGGACCGCGTTCCGATATCCGCGGAACGCGAGCCCGAGAGCGACGACGCAACCGAGCAGCACCAAAGACGGCATCACGCCGGGGTCTCCCTTGACGATCGCGACCACAGCGCCGATCAACGCCATGAGGGCGAAGACCGAGATGAAGCCGGCAATCAGCTCCATACGCTGGGCGCGCGAAGCCCGCCTCATCGAAACCGTGCGCAAGCGCGCATCACGACTTGACGCCGCCTGCGGTCAGACCGGCGATGATGCGTCGCTGGAAGATGAGAACCATGATGACCAGCGGGACCATCACGAGGGTTCCGCCGGCCATGATCGAGGTGTACGGCGTGACGAATGGGTCCGTTCCGGAGAACTTGGCCATCGCCACGGTGACGGGTGCGGTCTTGTCACTCGAGAGTTGGAGCGAGAGCAGGTACTCGTTGACCGTTGCGATGAAGGCGAGGATCGCGGTGGTGAACAGTGCCGGCGCGGCGAGCGGAAGCATGATCAGACGGAAGGCCTGGCCACGGGTGGCGCCGTCAATACGCGCCGCCTCCTCGAGCTCCCACGGAAGCTCGGAGAAGAACGACGTCAGCGTATAGACCGTCAGCGGCAGCACGAACGAGATATTCGGGATGATCAGCGCTTTGTAGCTGCCGATCCAGCCGATGTCGGTGAACAACTGGAACAGCGGGGTCACGAGGGCGACGACCGGAAACATGGACGCGCCGAGGATGATTCCGGTGACGAAGTATTTGCCACGGAAATCGAAACGCGAGAGCGCGTACGCCGTGAACACGCCGATGACCAAGGCGATCAGCGTGGTCGCGCCCGCGATGATGAGGCTGTTCATCAGTGCACGGGTGAAGTTCACCTTCGCGTCGGGATCGAGCGCCGCGGTGAAGTTGGACAGCGTGAGATTGGTGGGCCACAGCGACGTCGAGAACGTGTCCGCCGGGTCGCGCAGCGCCGTCACGATCATCCAATAGCAGGGAGCGAGTCCCCACACGATGATCAGTACGACGCCGATGTAGGTGCCGATCTTGCCGCGTAGTGCCTTGTTCATACCGGCTCCCCCTTCCGCTGCTTTTCCTGCGTGCTGACCGCATTTGCTCCGAGGAATCGGACCAGGATGAAGGCCACAGCGAAGATGATGAGGAACGTGATGGTGGACAGTGCCGACGCCGAATTGGCGCCGACGCGCATCTGATCGACCACCAGAACCGAGATGGTGGAGGTGGCGGGATTGGATCCCATCATGATCGCGGGCAGGTCGTACATGCGCAGCGCGTCCATCGTGCGGAAGAGCACCGCCACCATGAGTGCGGGCTTGACCAGCGGAAGCGTGATCATGCGGAACCGCTGCCACGCCGTCGCACCGTCGACCTTGGCGGCCTCGTAGACGTCGGCGGGAATCATCTGAAGACCCGCGAGGATCAGCAACGCCATGAACGGCGCGGTCTTCCAGACGTCGGCGACGACGATCGCGAATCGCGCCGGCCAGGGGTCCGCCGTCCACAGGATGTTGGTGCCGAGGATCTTGTTGGCAATGCCGTCGTTGGCGAAGATGAAGAACCAGAGCTTCGCGGTGACGGCGGTGGGGATGGCCCAGGGAATCAGCACGGAAGCGCGGAGCAAACCGCGTCCGCGGAACGTCTTGGCCATGATCAACGCCATCGACAGACCGATCACCGTCTCGAGCAGGACGGTGACGACGGTGAAGCCGAACGTATTTCCGATCGACTGCCAGAACTGCGATCCGAGTGTGCCGGGCGGGCAGGGAATCGAGCCGTTGGCGGTGTTGCAGGACTGGGTGATCCAGTTCTTGTAGTTGTCGAACCACGTGAACTGACCGGTGACGAACATGCCGGTCTCGGGATCGAGCTTCTTGCCGTCGCTGTGCATCGACATCCAGATCGCTCGTCCGAGCGGATACAGAATGATGACGGCGAGAACGATCAGCGACGGTGCGACGAACGCCCACACCGGAACTCGTCGACGCTTCTTCGGCTTGTCCGCCGACGCAGGCGGGGGCGAGGTCGGCGGGGGTGGAGTAGCTGCAAGGTCAGGCAGAACCTTGGTCAGGGATGTCCCTGCTGCCTCGGATGCCGACGGCTCTTCTAGCGGTTCCGGTGCACGGTGTCTCCCACCAACGCCCGAACGGTCGGGACCGGTTGAACCGGCCCCGACCGTGGGGTTGGTAGGCACAGCCGCGGAAGGATCCTGCGGTTCTGCCATTGCTTATTGCTCCTGGTAGATCAGTTACCGGCGGTTTCGATGCCGGCCTTGGTGTCCGCCAAAGCCTGCTCGACGGTCTTCTCGCCGCGAATAGCAGCGTAGGTGTTGTCGGAGATCGACTTCGACACCTGCGTGTAGTACGGCGTGACGGGGCGCGGCTGAGCGGTGGCGAGTGCTTCCTTCAGGGTCGCGAAGTACGGGAACTGAGCGAGCACTGCCGGATCGTCGTAGACAGCCGAGAGGACGGGTGCGCCGCCGACCTCGGTGAAGTACGTCTGCGACTTCTTGGTCTGCATGAACTCGAGGAAGTCACGAGCCGTGGCGGGGGCGTCCGAGTACGCGCTGATGCCGACGTTGTAGCCGCCGACGGTCGAAGCGCCCGGTCCGTCGACACCCGGAAGAACGGTGTAGCCGTACTTGCCGGCAACCGAGGTCTTCTCACCGTCGACCGAGAAGCCGGACCACGTGCGCATGAAGAGTGCCTTGCCGTCGCCGAACGCGGTCTGCGACTCGCCCTCGGAGTAGGTCAGCGCTTCCTGCGGGATCGTGTTGTCGGCGAAGTTGTCGACGATCGACTGAACGCCTGCCTTCGTCTTGTCGTCGATGGCCGGGGTGAGTCCGTCCGGGCCGACCCACGGTCCGTCGAAGGCGTTGGTGATCTCGGTGGTGTTGACCGTCAGGCCCTCGTAGTTCTTGAACTGACCGATGTAGCAGGAGATGCCGGCTTCGACAGCCTTCGGGCAGTTTTCCTTGAGCTCGGCCCACGTGGTGGGGGCCTTCTCGACGAGGTCCTTGCGGTAGTACAGGAAGGCGGCGTTGGTGTTCTTCGGCGCTGCGTAGAGCTTGCCGTTGTAGGTGCCCGAAGCGACGGTCGACGGCAGGAGGCCGGACTCGTCGATCGCGAGGTCACCCTCGAGCGGCAGCAGCCAACCGTTTGCGGCGAACTGGGCGGTGTTGACGACGTCGACGCCGATGAGGTCGTACTCGTCGCTCTTGGCCTGCATGCGCTGGGTGATGTCGTCGACCTGCGCGTTGGCTTCCTTCGCCAGCGGCTTGAGCGTGACCTTCTCGTCCGGATGCTCGGCATTCCAGTCGGAGATGATGTTTTCGAGCGCCTCGTTCAGGGCATCCTGCCCCTCGACGATCGTGATGGGTCCGCGGCCTTCGCTCGAGGACGATCCCCCGGATGCGGCCGTGGTGCTGGTTCCGCTGTCCTTGTCCGAATCGGACGAACAGCCTGCCAGTACCAGCATGGACGCTGCCGTGGCTGCAATTGCAGCGCGGCGCATCGCCTTCGAGTTCAGAACCATGGATTCGCTCCCCGTATGTGTATGACAAATAGACGGTCACCGAGAGCCTGCTCACGGCATGCGCCATGAGTGCCGGCTCCCGGCATCGGCCCCTACTGTGGCACGAGACACCCGTACTTGTGGGTATTACGCCGAACCTGAATCGGTCATGTGTCGTTTGACAGGTCGACCTAACCCAGGCGACGCCCGTCGGTGGTGGCAAAAATGTGCACCTTCTCGGGGTCGACGCGCAGGTTGACTCGCTCGCCCTTCTGCGGCGGATTGCGCCAGTCACCACGCGAGACGATCTGCTGCAACCGTCCGCCGATCGTGGTCCGGCCGTAGACGTAGGCGTCCGAGCCCAGTTCCTCGACGACGTCGACCTCCATCGGCAGGCCTTCGGCGGCGATCTCGAGGTGCTCGGGGCGAATACCCAGAACAACCTCGGTTTCGACGACGCCGTTCATCGTCTCGCGCGGAACCGGAACGATCCCGTCACCGAATGCGACGCCGCCGTCGACGACGGGGAGGGTGAAGAGGTTCATCGCGGGTGAACCCATGAAGCCGGCGACGAAGACGTTCTTCGGCTTGTTGTACAGCTCGCGCGGCGAGGCGCACTGCTGCAGGATTCCCTTTTCGAGGACGGCGACGCGGTCACCCATCGTCATGGCCTCGACCTGGTCGTGGGTCACGTAAACCATCGTCGTCGCGAGGCGTCGTTGCAGCTGAGCGATCTGCGTACGTGTCTGCACACGGAGTTTTGCGTCGAGGTTCGAGAGCGGCTCGTCCATCAGGAAGACCTGCGGCTGGCGAACGATGGCGCGGCCCATCGCCACTCGCTGACGCTGGCCACCGGACAGCGCCTTGGGCTTGCGATCGAGGTACGGCTCGAGATCGAGCATCTTCGCGACCTCTTCGACGCGGGCGCGGATCTCCGTCTTGTTGGTTCCGGCGAGCTTGAGCGCAAAACCCATGTTCTCGGCCACCGACATGTGCGGGTACAGCGCGTAGTTCTGGAAGACCATCGCGATGTCGCGCTCTTTCGGCTCCTGACCGGTGACGTCGCGGTCGCCGATGAGGATGCGTCCACTGTGGACGTCTTCGAGCCCGGCGAGCATGCGCAGGGTGGTCGACTTTCCGCAGCCGGAGGGTCCGACGAGGACGAGGAACTCGCCGTCCTCGATCTCGAGGTCGAGCTTGTCCACTGCCGGAGTGTTCGATCCGGGGAACAGGCAGGTGGTGCTCTCGAAAGTCACTGAAGCCATGACGGGGTTGATCCCTTCTACCGGCAGGAACGTGCCGGACGATCCAAGTCGAGGGTGAGCGTGTGCGCTAGCAGCATAAACGTCCGTGTCGGCGCGCGAGCGTAGTCTTTCACGGTGAGTTCGGAGAAGATGCTGACCCGCATCGGTGCGCTGCTTCGCCAAGCGGAGTCCACCGACAATCCACACGAAGGTGAAGCCTTCATGGCTGCCGCTCAGCGGTTGGCCACCAGTTCCGCGATCGACCTGGCGGTCGCGCGTGCGCACACCGCGTCTTCGGAAAAGCGTGCGACGCCCACTCAACGGCTCATCACCATCGGCGAACCGGGCAAGCGCGGACTGCGAACGTACGCCCAGTTGTTCATCGCCATCGCCGCTGCCAACGACGTGCAATGCGACATCGCGCAGACGTCGGCCGTCATCTACGCCTACGGGTTCGCCGGCGACATCGACGTGTGTGAGGCCCTGTATTCGAGCCTGCTCTTCCAGATGGTGCGTGACTCCGACGCGTACGTGCGTTCCGGGGCGTACCGCGGCGAAACGTCCGTGCGGACCGTCGTCGAAACTCGTGGACGACGACGCGTCAGCACGCAGGTCCGCAAGCCGGTCGCCGGAGTGACGGCGCGCCTGAACTTCCAGATGGCGTACGCGTCCCGCATCGGCGCTCGGTTGGCCGAGACGAAGCAGGAGACGGAGAAGACTGCGATCGCAGAATCTGCCACGTCGTCTTCCGAAACCGCACTCGTGCTGCGTAACAAGGAAATCGAGCTGAAGGACTACTACTCGTCCAACTCCAAAGCGCGTGGGACGTGGCGGGGCGGCGGCCGCGCAAGCGCCGGGCATTCCTCGCATGCTCGACGAGCGGGTGATCGGGCTGCGCGCTCCGCACGTCTGGGGAACCTTCCGGAGATCGGCGGGGGGCGCGGGCAGCTGGACTCGTGAGGGATACGCAGCGGAGCGCCGTCTACGAGGCAGAGACGTTGGTGCGCACCATGTTCGATCGCGCCGACCAGCGTGGACTTCGGAGCGTCGAGGTCATGGGTTCCACCATCACCTTGCCGGTCGAGCGCAAATTCGGTTCCGTGGAGTCGGTCCAGGCGTACTGCGATCAGCTACTCGGGCTGAATTGGGTACGGGAGACCTGGACTCGCGCAACCATTCCGGTGTCCGTACGCTCCCGCGGCGGCAATGCCGCCGCTCACTACTCGAACGACGTCATCGCCGTCCCGGACGACCGTGACGGCCGGTGGGCGCTACGCGAATTCGTTGTCTTGCACGAACTGGCGCACCACCTCGGCGACCCCACTTCCGACGAGGCCTCCCACGGGCCCGAGTTCGTCGACCGCTACACCAGCCTTGTCGGCGAGATCATCGGGCCCGAGGCGGCCTTCGTTCTTCGAGCGATGTTCCTTGCCGGTGGTGTTCGAACGGACTAGATGTCAGCCCTCGGTGAACCGGGTGGTGTGCGAACCGGTCGGCTGGAATACTCGGCCTATGGATGCGCCGCGCAGACTGGTCCTGGTCAAGGGTGAGTCGGAACTCCCCGATCCGGCTGTCGCCGTGCGCAAACCCCCGCTGATTCGTGAAGCCTACGGACGAGTGCTGCGGGAGGTTCGACGCGATCAGGACCGAACTCTCGACGACGTAGCCGCAAAGGTCGGGATGTCGAAGCAGTACCTCTCCGAGATCGAACGGGGCAAGAAGGAACCGTCGTCGGAAATTCTGCGCGCCATCTGCGAAGCGCTCGGGATGCCGCTCGAGCACCTGCTGTTCCGAGCGGGCAACAGGATCGTTGCGCTCAACTCCCTCACCTTCGGACATTCTCCCGCCCCGATCTCCGGTCCCGTCCTGATGGCAGCCTGATCAGTTCCCTTCGATGAGGGTGTCAGCCAGTCCGTAGGAGATAGCGTCGTCGGCAGTGAAGATCCTGTCGCGATCGGTGTCCTTACGGAGCCGCTCGACGCTCTGACCGGTGTGCTTACTCAGAATCGCCTCGGTCTGCTCCCGGATTCTCAGGATCTCGGCTGCTTGAAGCGCGAGGTCCGAGATGGTGCCACTACCTTGCGTCGACGGTTGGTGCAGCAGCACCCGCGAATGGGCAAGAACATGCCGATGGCCTGGAGTGCCGGCGGCCAGAAGCACTGCAGCAGCCGAAGCCGCTTGACCCATGCAGTACGTCGAAATCGTCGGTTTCAAGAACTGCATGGTGTCGTAGATCGCGAGCATCGCCGTGGTGGAACCGCCGGGAGAGTTGATGTACAAACCGATTTCGCGATCCGGGTTGTCGGCTTGCAGATGCAGCATCTGAGCCATCACGACGTTGGCGACGCCGTCGTCGATCTCTGTGCCGAGAAAGACGATGCGCTCGTTGAGCAGCCTGCTGAAGATGTCGAAAGATCGCTCACCCGTTGGTGTTCGCTCGATGACACTGGGAATCGTGTACTGGGACATGACGTCACAATCCGATCTTGGGGAAGGTAGCTTGCGGTGCTATCTCGGCGAAGGACGTCACGACGCGGTCGACGATTCCGTACTCGCGCGCCTGCTCGGCGGTGAACCAGCGATCCCGATCGCTGTCGGTCTCGATCTCTTCGACGGTCCGGCCCGTTTCGGCGGCGAGGATTTCCTGCGATTGACGCTTCATCAGCTCGAGACTCTCGGCCTGGATCGCAATGTCCACCGCAGTGCCACCGATACCTGCCGAAGGTTGGTGCATCATGATGCGGCTGTGCGCCAGGCTGATTCGCTTGCCGTGGGTGCCGGAGCAGAGGAGCACCTGGCCCATGCTGGCCGCGAAGCCCATCGCGACCGTCACGACGTCATTGGGGATGAGCTTCATCGTGTCGTAGATGGCCAGGCCGGCAAACACCGATCCGCCAGGTGAATTGATGTAGAGCACGACGTCGCGCTTGGGGTCGGTGGTGGCGAGGAGCACCAGTTCCGAACACACACGTTCGGCCATGGCGTCGTTGACCTCGCCGGTGAGCAGAATGGTTCGCTGTCGGAAGAGCCTGTCTGTCAACAGGTCACGGTAGCCGGTATCGGTGGGAGCTTCAGTAGTCATGAATCCATTCCTACCGGCGCGGCAGTGCCGCGGCCCCGCCTGTCTGCTGTGGGCAGACCACCCCTATGGTTACCCGCCCCCCTGTTTTTACCCGCCCCCTTTGACTGCCCCCTGTTTGAGCGAACGGCACGTTCAGTCGATCTAAGGCGCCGAAAGTACCGTTCGCTCGAAAAGGGGTGGGCACAAGATCGGGCAAACCCGTCACCGACGGCGGCGGTAGCGGTACCGCGCACACCCGGCCATGATGGGAGAAGACAACCATTCCTCTCGTCAGGAGCGTGGCATGACTCGTCCGGTACGCATCGGTGTTCAACTCCAACCCCAGCACGCACCCGATTACGGGTTGATACGCGACGCCGTCTTGCGGTCCGAGGACGCCGGGGTGGACATCGTCTTCAACTGGGACCACTTCTACCCGTTGACCGGCGATCCCGACGGCGCACACTTCGAATGCTGGACCATGCTCGGCGCCTGGGCCGAGCAGACCGAACGCGTCGAGATCGGCGCCCTGGTCACCGGTGGTGGCTACCGCAATCCGGATCTGCTGGCCGACATGGCGCGAACCGTCGACCACATCAGCGGTGGGCGCCTGATCCTCGGTATCGGTGCCGGCTGGTTCGAGAAGGACTACGACCAGTTCGGATACGACTTCGGCACTCCCGGTTCACGGCTGAAACTGCTTGGCGAATACCTCCCCCGCATCACGGGCCGCCTGGCGAAGGGCAACCCGCCGCCGACGCGCAACATCCCGGTCCTCATCGGCGGTGGCGGCGAGAAGAAGACCCTGCGCTTGGTCGCCGAGTACGCCGACGTCTGGCACAGCTTCGGCGACCGTGAGACACACCTGCGCAAGTCAGACATCCTCTCCGACCACTGCGCCGACGTGGGCCGGAACCCGCTGGAAGTAGAGCACTCGGTTCCGTGGCCTGGGCTCGAAAATGCAGCCGACCTGGTCGCCGACGGTGTCTCACTCTTCACCGTCGGCGTCAGCGGACCGGACTACGACCTCACGACGCTTGCCGAGGCCATCGGTTGGCGCGACGACAACACGCCGCCTGCGTTGAGCGGGCTGGCCTGAGCGGTACCAAGGACTTCGTCGTTGTCGGCGCCGAGAACGGGCGGCGCCGACGTCAGACGTGGCCTCTGGCCGGAGAAGTTGACCGGAAAGGCCACTTGCTTCAACGGTCCGAGCGTCGGATGGTCGACGGTTCCGACCATGCCGAGCGCGGCGGTGTGGGGATCGGAGTAGATCTCGTCGAGATGCCGGATCGGTGAGACCGGTACGGCGCGTTCGGCGAGAAGAGCGCACCAGTGTTCGACGGTCTCCGATGCGAAGGCGCTGGTGAGTTCTCGTTCCAGACTCTCGCGGTTCTCCACCCTGTCGCGGTTGCGGGCAAAACGCGGATCGGTGACCAGTTCACTCCTTCCGATGGCCTCGCACAGCGACGCCCACATCGCGTCGTTGCCGACAGCGACGACGAAGTACCCGTCGCTGGCAGGAAATGCTTGATACGGAGCAAGATTCGGATGACCGGAGCCCAACGCAGTCGGGCGCTCACCGGTGGCGAAGTAACTGGTCGCCCAGTTCACGTGCATCGCGAGTTGGCACTCGTACAGCGACGTGGTCACGTACTGTCCGCGTCCGGTCCGGCCTCGTTCGACCAACGCGGCCAGGACACCGACCAGTCCGAAAAGCGCTGCGCCCAAGTCTCCCAACGCAAACCCGGATTTCATCGGAGCACCACCCGGTTCACCGGTGAGCGACATGAGCCCACCCGCGGCCTGCGCGATCATGTCGTACCCCGGTTCGTCGCGCAGCGGTCCTTCTTCACCGAAGGCAGAGATGTGCAGGGTGATCAGATGCGGGTATCGCTCGGACAGCGCCTGGTAGTCGAAGATCTTCTGTAATCCGCTGCCCGGCTTGAAGTTCTCCACGACCACATCGGTCTCTTCGAGCATGCGGTGGATGATCTCCTGTCCTTCGGTGGACTTGAGGTCGATCGTGACCGACTTCTTGCCGCGGTTGATCGCGAGGTAGTAGGCGGCATCTACGCCGACGAAGGGAGGCCCCCACGAACGCGTGGGGTCGCCGCCTTCAGGGTGTTCGATCTTGGTGACGTCGGCTCCGAGATCGGCAAGCGACATGGTTGCGTACGGCCCGGCAAGGATCTTCGACAGATCGAGCACGCGGACACCAGCCAAGGGTGTGGGTCCTGTTGGAGAATTCACCGCTGACCTCCTGCTACGGAGAGGAACTCGGCAATGACGTCACGTGCATCATCCAGCTCGACGTCACCGCCGTCGGTTATCACGTCGAGATCGCCGAGCGCGGCCGACGGCACCTTCCCGGCAAGACCGGCCAGGTAGGAATTCGCCACCAGCAGCGACCGGTACCCATTACCGTGTCGGATGCCGTGGTCCGCAAGATCGAAAAGCAGCGTCGCCATGACGGCACGAGCCAACTCGTCGGCATACTTTGCGCTGGCGGCCTGGGCGGCATCGTCAGATCCGGAGATCAGACGATCTCCTTCCTCTACCAGTTCCTCCCAGCGCCGCAACAGAACTCCGGCACCGGCCTCGCACTCCGGTCCGACGGTGGACAGGATGTCCGTCATCGCTCCCGCGACGGTGCGGTGCGAGCCGAACTTGCGTAGGCACCGAAGTACGTCCAGCGCAATGACATTGCTCGACCCTTCCCAGATCGAGCCCAAGTGGGCATCCCGCACTAGTCGCGCGTTGGCCCATTCCTCGATGTAGCCGTTTCCTCCGCGCACCTCCATGGCCTCGCCGGTGACCACCCGCGCGCGTTTGCAGGCAAAGTGTTTGGCGATCGGTGTCAGTACCCTGATCAGTGCGCGCGCCTGTTCGTCGCCGCCGTCTGCTGCCTGAAGACACTGTGCGCTGTACGCGACCAGGGCCAGCGAAGCCTCGGCATCGAGTGCAAGGGGAAGAAGTGTCGCCCGCATCAGCGGCTGGTCGAAGAGCCTCTTACCGAACACGACTCGGCTCTTCGAATGTTCGACGGCTTCACGGACTGCTCGGCGCATGAGAGCGCTCGAACGCATCGCATTGGAGAGGCGAGACGTGTTGACCATCTCCGCCATCTGGCGGAACCCTCGATCGAGTTCACCGACCTGGAGTGCGTACGCGCGGTTCAGCGTCACCTCGCCGCTCGGCATTGAACGCGTACCCAGCTTGTCCTTGAGACGATCGATCGTGAGGTTGTTGCGCTCGCCGGATCCCAAGGTCTTGGGCACCATGAACATTCCGACTCCACGCGTCGAACCATCCTGTCCGCCCGGGAATCTTGCGAGGGTGATGATCACATCGGCATCCGGGTTGGAGGCGAACCACTTCTTGCCCGTCAGAACCCATCCGTCACCGTCGCGCTCGGCGCGTGTTTCGGTGCAGGCGATGTCGGTGCCTGCCTGAATCTCGGTCATGAACATCGCACCCGTCTTCGCCTGCTCGGGGTCCGTCGACGTCAACGCGTCGATCCAGGGCGAGAACACGGCCGGATCACCGAACATACGCAGGGTCCGCGCAGCAGCATCTGTCATCGACACCGGGCAGGCCAGCCCGAACTCTGCCTGCACGAAGATGTACGACGCGAGATACTTCGCGAGTGGCGGATGCACGGAGTCCCATCCGTGCAACCCTTTTCGGTGCGACATGGCGGACAGGCCGTACTCGTTGTACGCCGCCCGGCACAGTTCCAGGTAGGCCGGGTGATAGGAAATCCGGTCGACGCGGTCACCGGCCTTGTCGAATTGCTGCAGCACCGGCGGGTTCTTGTCCGCGATGTCGGCAAGCTCGGACAAACGGCCGGCGGCATCTCGGCCCAGTCGGTCGAGCAATCCGTTCAACGTCTCTCGGTCCGCCCCGGCGGTCCATCTGTCCACTACCGCTGTCAGAGCGGGGTCGGTGTGTGCAAAGTTCATCAGTGGTCAACGCCTTTCAGGGTGGAAACATCGGTCATGTTCGAGGCGCTCGTCGAATCCGGCCCTTGCGCGTGCAGCGCACTCCTGCGCAGCAAAGCAGTCATACAGATAAGGGAGAGAACGACATACACGAGCCCTAGAGCTACGACCGGCCAGATCGAGTTGGTTCGCGTCAGCAGATACTGGCTGACCATCGGGGCCGTTCCGGCAAAAACGGCGGTCGACAATTGGTACGACAGAGAGATGCCGGTATACCGAACATTGGTGGGGAAAACCTGCGCCAGAATGCCGGCCAACGCGGCGTAATACATTGCGTGAGGCGCCGTCGCGAGGACCATCCCCAGAATCGCCAAGGGCACGGAGCCCGTCTGAACCAGCACGAACATCAGTGGTAGGAGCACGATCTCCGGAAGCAGCATCCAACGGACCGCTTTCGACGGATCGATCCGCGTGGCCAGCACAGCGCCGAAAGGCTGTACGAGCGCCTGGGCTACCAGTGCCACGGTGATCACGAGGAGGAAGTCACTGCGCTCGAAGCCGAGATCCGTTGTCGCCCATGAGAGCGCAAAAGTTGTCTTGACGTACGTGATGGCAACACCGGCAACCACAGCGCCGACGCCGAGAGCAAGTTCGACGGGATGCGACCGCAACACTTCGACCAGCGGCATCCGTGTACGCTCCTGTGCCGCAACAGCCTTCTTCATCTCGGGCGTCTCGGAGATGTGCAACCGGATGTAGAGAGCGACGATCACCAAAGCTGCGGATCCGAGGAACGGCAGACGCCAACCCCACGACTCGAACACGGAATCCGACATCAACGTCAGGCCGAGGAAGGCCAGCGTCGCGAGCAGGTTGCCGACCGGTGAACCCTGCTGCGCAAACGCACCGTAGAGCACCTTTTTCTTCGGGGGAGCGAACTCGGTGGCGATCAATACGGCGCCACCCCATTCGCCGCCCATGGCAATGCCCTGGAGAACACGCAGTGCCACAAGCAGTATCGGTGCCCAGATCCCGATCTGGGAGTACGTAGGGAGGAGACCGACACCGACAGTTCCCAACCCCATGAGCGCGAGGGTGATGATCACGGCGTTCTTGCGACCGAACTTGTCTCCGAAATGACCGAACACCACTCCGCCGACCGGACGAGCCACGAATCCCACGGCAAAAGTCGCGAAGGCTGCGAGTGTCCCCACCGCCGGCGACGCATCCGGGAAGAACAGCGGGCCGAGCACCAAGGCGGATGCGGTTCCGTAGATGTAGAAGTCGAACCATTCGATGGTCGTTCCGACAAACGCCGTCATTCCGGCCTTGCGTGCCTGTTTGGTGTTGTATTCAGGCGGATTGGTGTCTTGACCTGGGTTTTGATCCACGGTTCTCCCTGATTCTCGCGTCGGGCATCACCAAGGGATGCAATGTGAGGCGTGAATCACTATCGTCCGAAATCCATGTAGAGTCCAAGACTTAGTTCGACTCATTTATGTGGGAGAACCACATAATGAAGACCGGGAGGAGCGACATGGAACTGCGTCAGCTGCGCGCGTTTCTCGCAGTCGCCGACGAACTTCATTTCGGCCGGGCCGCCGAGCGACTCCACATCGGGCAGTCCCCGCTCAGCCAGACCATTCGGGCGCTCGAGCGCGAACTCGGCACCGACCTGTTTGTCCGGACCACCAGATCAGTGCAATTGACCGCAGCCGGCGAAGCCTTGGTCACGCCCGCACGAATCATCGAAGCGCAGATCGCCGTGGTACGAGAAATCGCATCGGCCGCGTCGACTGGCGAGACGGGCCGTGTCACAGTGGGTTTCGGCGGAACAGGCGGCTACACCGTCCTGTCGGCCCTCACACGGTCCTTGGCCGACTCCCATCCGGGAATCGAACTGGAACTACGGCCGCAGATGTACTCGGGTGAGGTGCTCGACGCTCTCCGACGCGGAGCACTGGACATGGGCATAGTCGGCCTGCCCATTCCGCGCGGATTCGAGACACACACGGTGCGGGAGGAAACCTTGATGGTCGCGGTTCCTGCCAGGCATCACCTCGGTGCGCATGACTCGGTGTCACCGGAAGACCTGGCAACCGAGCGATTCGTGATGTATCCCGCCGAGCACGGCTCGGTGGTCCGCGATGCGACGTTGTCCGTTTGTGCCACAGCAGGTTTCACGCCCACCGTCGCGCACGAAGCCCCCGATCCGTACAGCCTGTTGGCCATGGTCGGAGCGGGGGTCGGGATCGCCGTCGTCGTGGAGTCGACGGCGCATCTGTCCATGGACGGGGTCGTGTACCTGCCGATCGCCGGGGCCACGCCCACGCTGAAAATCGCGATGGCATGGCGACCGAACAATCCGACGCCGGCAGTACACACCGTCACCAGGGTACTGAGGGAGCAGCCTTAGGCTCTCGCGAGAATTCCGGCGAAATCTGTTCCCACAGGCAGAGTTCCGTACTCGTGACCACGGTCGGCACCGAGGCGAGCGGCAATGAACGCATCGGACGAGGCGGCCGGGGAGTGGCGCACCATGAGCGAAGCCTGCAGCGCCAACGCCATAGCCTCGACGACGGTCCGAGCGCGGAGCTGAGCGTCGGCGGGTGCCATCGTGGCGAGCTCACCGAGTTGGCGTCGTACCCGATCGAGGTGCTGATCGAGGACCGGGTTGTTGCCGCGGGCGAGGTTGATCTCGTGGTCGAAGGCGGCAACGGAGTCGGGTTCACGGGTCATCGCGCGCAGGACGTCGAGCGCGATGACGTTGCCCGACCCCTCCCACACGGCCATGACGGGCTGCTCACGGTAGCGACGGGCAAGAGGGAAGTCCTCGGTGTAACCGTTGCCGCCCAGGCACTCGAGGGCTTCGTAGGAGTGGTGCGGGCCGCGCTTGCAGATCCAGTACTTCGCAACAGCCGTCGCGAGTCGGCGGAACGCCTTTTCCTGCTCATTCGCGTCCTCGTCCTGCGCACGGGCCAATCGCAGTGCGGTGATGGTCGCGGCCTCGGATTCGAGAGCCAGATCGGCAAGCACCGAGGTCATCGCCGGCTGATCTGCCAGGACGGCACCGAAAGCGCTGCGGTGCCGTGCATGCCACACCGCTTCGGCGACCGACTGACGCATACCTGCCGTGCTGCCGAGGATGCAGTCGAGTCGCGTCTGGGACACCATTTCGATGATGGTCCGCACGCCACGACCCGGTTCGCCGATCATGGTGCCGACGGTGCCGTCGAGTTCGATCTCGGACGACGCGTTGGACTTGTTGCCCAGCTTGTTCTTCAGACGCTGGATACGGAAGACGTTGCGTGTGCCGTCAGGCAGGATGCGGGGGAGAAGGAAGCAGGAAAGTCCCTCGCCGGCAGCACCTTCGGCCTGAGCGAGAACCAGGAAGGCGTCAGACATCGGCGCGGAGCAGAACCACTTGTGTCCGGTGAGGAGGTAGTCCGCACCCGGGCCGCCACGTCCGGCCGGCTTGGCGATGGTCGTGTTGGCTCGCACGTCGGAGCCACCCTGCTTTTCCGTCATCGACATTCCGAAGATCGCGGATGCCTTTCCGGGAGCATCCAACTCGGGGGTGTAACTCCGAGAAAGGGCACGCGGGGTCCAGATGGCGGCTACATCGGGTTGCAGCTCGAGCGAGGGGATCACAGCGTGCGTCATGGAGATCGGGCACGCGTGGCCCGGTTCGACCTGGGAGAAGAGCATGAATGCCGCGGCCCGAGCCACGTTGGCACCCGGCTTCGGGTCAGCCCAGGCAGAGGTGTGAGCACCGTGCGCAACGGCGGCAGAGATGATCCGGTGATACGACGGATGGTATTCGACCTCGTCGATGCGGTTTCCCCAGCGATCGAAGGTCTTCAATTCGGGGATCACCGTGTTGGCCAGCTCGGCGTCGTGCTGGAACCCGGCACTGCCGACCAGTTCACCGATATCGGTGAGTTCACTGGTGGCCCAATCGGCGTCGTGACGCGCGACGCCTTCGGCCAGGACCGTATCGAGCAGGAACTCGTTGACGTCCGTGCGCGGTACCGACTGGTTGAGCACTGCATGGGTGCGATGCGGAGCCGGGTGGGTGACGGTCTTCTCGGAAATATCAGTCATGACAGGCCTTTCAGCTCGCTGCGCGGATGAGGTGCTTCTGGATCTTGCCGGTCGGTGTACGCGGAAGAATCGTCGCGAACACCACTTCACGCGGAATCTTGTAGCGCGCCAACTTGTCCGAGAGGTAGTCCTTGATGTCGTCGGCGCTGATGACATCCGGTTCACGCCAGACGACGTGCGCGACGACGGTCTCGCCCCATTCTTCGTTGGGTTTTCCGACAACGGCGACGTCGACGACGTCCGGGTGGCCGGAGATCACGTCCTCGACCTCCTTGGAGTAGACGTTCTCACCGCCCGTGATGATCATGTCCTTCGCGCGGTCGACGATGAAGAGGTAACTGTCCGCATCCTTGCGCGCCAGATCGCCGGTGCGATACCAACCGCCGTCGGCAAATGCAGCCTTCGTGGCAGCGGGGTCGTCGAGGTACCCCTGCATGACGGTGTCGGCGCGCAGCCAGATCTCACCGATCTGATCGGGCTCCGCGTCGGTGCCGTCATCGGCAACCAGGCGCAGGTCGACGCCGGCCAGCGCGACGCGGCCGATCGAGCCCGCCTTGCTCAACTGCTCTTCGGGGTACAGCACGGTGCCCACTGGCCCGGTCTCGGTCATGCCGTAGACCTGTCGGAATTCGGTGGTGCCGTACGACTCCACCAGTCGCCGAGCGACATCCGCGCCGATCGGTCCCCCGCCGTACAACCACGCACGAACGCTTCCGAGGTTGTAGTCGGCAAAGTTCGGCACGAGGTTGAGTGCAGTGGTGTAGATGACCGGCGGGCCGAAGCAGAGGGTAATGCGTTGTTCCTGAACTGTTTCCAGGAATTTGACGGGATGGTACTCGCGCAGCAGCACGACGGTTCCGCCCATGTAGAGCGTGGACATGAACCAGTTGTTGAGCGGGGAAGCGTGCCAGATCGGGACGGCCATGAGCAGTCGCTCGTCCCGAGTCGTCGACACGGCGAGGGCCGCGGTGACGGCAACACCGACGACGTTGCGGTGGCTGTGGACGCAGCCCTTGGGCGAGCCGGTAGTCCCCGAGGTGTAGAGGATTTCGGCCGGATCGTTCTCGTCGATGTCGATACCGTCAACGCCGTCCTGGCGGGTGATGGCGTCGTCGAAGAAGTCGAAACCGTCTGCGACAGAGTCCGTGCTGATCAGCTTGGCCGTTGTCTCCAGTCGACCGACAACCGGCGCCAACTCACCGTCGAAGACGCACACCGACACCTTCGCGTGTCCCAGCACGTAGGCAACTTCCGGAGTCTGCATCTTGTGATTGATGGGGACCACGACGGCGCCCAAGCGCCAGGCACCGAGCATCGCGTACACGAATCCCGGAGTGTTGTAACACATCAGCGCGACGCGGTCGCCCGGCTGCACGCCCAGCGACTGCAAATAGCCTGCGGCGCGTCGACTTCCGTCCTGAACCTGGGAGTACGTGTGATCGTGACCGTCGAATATCAGGAAGGGTTTGTCCGGGGTCTTGGTGACGTTGCTGTCGAATACGCGAACGATATTCATCGAAGTCCTTGTCGGAGAATCACGCTCGAAGAGAGTTCAATCCATCGAGCTGTTGAGTACGGCGTCGGGTATCTGGAGGGTGGCGAAGATGACGGCAACCGCCTCCTCGAGGGAGTAGCCGAAGCTCTCGCCGGTGGCAGTCTTCTGAATGACGAGGCCGAAGATCGCAGACCAGAAGGCCTTGGACTCGACGTCGATGCCCGCGCGCAGCTGCCAGCCGGTGCGGATCAAGGTACGGAGGAGGGCGGTTTCGCCCGAGGAATGCAGAGTGCGAAGCGTCTCGGAGATCAGGTCGCGGAGTTCACCACGACGACCCGTCATCATCATCGCTTCCACGAACAGTTCGACACTGGGAGCGCCCGAGCCGAGGAGTGATCCGACCAGCTTCTTGGTGTAGTCGCCCACGGTGTCGGCGTCGGCGGCATCGACCTCGGCACGCTTGCCTGCGCGCAGAACGGCCGCGCACGCCACCTCGACGAAGAGCTTCTCTTTTGAGCCGTAGTAGTAGGTCACCTGGTTGGGATGGGCGCCGGCGGCCGTGCAGATCTGCGCGATGGAGACGCTGTCGCCGTGCTCGAGGAACAGCTCGGTTGCGGCGTTGAACAGCGCCATGCGCGTCTGCTTGCCCGACTCACGCGTCGCGCGCGCTGCGGGAACTGCCTCGGTGGCCATCACGAACTCCTACTTGTTTGTACGACAAACAATAACTCGGCGTTGTTTGTATGGCAAACAATTTCTTCCCGACGCGATGACATGTCGACTTCTATCGACATGTCTGATGTGCGGGATTACTCTCTGAACATCGAGCACCCGAGAACTTCGGCTTTTCTGCGAGGAGGCGCCCTGCAATGCTCGCGCGATCCGGCTTCTCCCTGCCCACACGCACGACTCTCACGGGCGACTGGGCAGATTTGTTGCGCGAGCATTTTGTCGCGCTCGACGTATCCGATATCGGAGACGGCGATCGATTCAGCGGGGCCGTCCACTCGGCCCAACTCGCACACGTTCGGGTATCCGCAGTTCAATCGATGGAACAACGAATAGTCCGTAGCAACAGCCTCATCAAAAGCGACGGCGCGGACTATCTGCAGATCGGGATGATCCGCCGCGGTAGCGCGGTAGTGCGCCAAGACGACCGCGAATGCGTCCTGCGACGTGGCGACTACGTCCTGTACGACACCACGCGCCCCTTCGATTGGCAGATCGAGGGACACGCACACGACGGCATCTGGGGACTCGAGGTGTTCACCTGGCCACGGTCGTACCTGTCGCTCAGCGACGCGGAGGTCACGAGCCTGACCGCCATCGCCTTCGACGGACACGCGGGCCTGAGTGGCCTGCTCGGTCGCTTTCTTCACGATCTTGCCTCCGTCCGCATGACGTCCGACGCAAGCGGAGACGAAGAGGAAGTCGTCAACGAGATCGGCAACCTGGTCAAGTCCGTTCTTCACACAACTGCGCGACCGATCACCTCGCGGCGAACCAGCCTCTACGAATCCGCCCTGTCGGTCATAGACGCCCGCATCGCAGACCCGGCCCTGTCTCCGGTGGACATCGCGGGATCGGTCAAAGTCTCCATTCGGCAGTTGCACCGAGCCTTCGCCGAACACGGCACGACGGTGTCACGGTCGATTCGCAGCCGTCGACTCGACGGTTGCCGTCGTGAGATCGTGCAACGACACGGAGTAGAGCGGTCGCTGACCCAGATTTCTCACCGCTGGGGATTCACCGACCTGGCCGCCTTCAGTCGAGCCTTCAAGGCGGAATTCGGGATCAGCCCGCGGCGGTACCGGTCGCAAGCAGCGGCCCCCACAAGTACTACCCGCTGATCTGTAACATCTTCGGACACTTACCCATTGAACATGGTGTTCAAAATTTTCTGTCGCCGAAGCGTATCCACAATTCTTGGCACGGTAGGCCAAGCATCGGGCGCTGACGGCCAAGTTTGCTCGGCTGAGCGGGCGTAGATTTTCGGCACGGCGTTGCCAAGTGCCAGGCACCCGATTCGACCACCTACATCACAGGGAGCACTCATGGAATCTGCAATCGGCGAACACCTTCAATGCCCGCGCACTCTGACCAGGCGGGTCCCGGATACCTATTCGCCACCGTTTCCCATGTGGGTCGGGCGCGCAGACGACACATTGCACCAGGTCGTGATGGGCTATCTCGGCGTGCAGTTCCGCGGCGAGGATCAGCGCCCGGCAGCACTGCGGGCGATGCGGGATATCGTCGCCGGCTTCGACTTGCCGGACGGACCGGCACACCACGATCTCACCCATCACATCGACAACCAGGGCTACGAGAACCTGATCGTGGTCGGTTACTGGAAAGATGTTTCTTCCCAACATCGTTGGAGCACATCACCTCCAGTGTCCTCCTGGTGGGAGTCCGAAGACCGCCTGTCGGACGGATTGGGGTTCTTCCGCGAGATCGTGGCACCGAGAGCCGAACAATTCGAAACGCTCTACGCGTTCCAAGACGACCTCCCCGGGGTGGGAGCCGTCATGGACGGTGTCAGCGGCGAAATCAACGAGCACGGCTACTGGGGTTCGATGCGCGAGCGGTTTCCGATCTCCCAAACCGACTGGATGCAGGCCTCGGGCGAACTGCGGGTCGTCGCCGGTGACCCCGCCGTAGGTGGACGCGTAGTAGTGCGGGGACACGACAACATCGCACTGATCAGGTCCGGGCAGGACTGGGCCGACGCGGAAGCAGACGAACGCAGCCTCTACCTGGACGAAATCCTGCCCACTCTTCAATCGGGCATGGACTTCCTCCGCGACAACGGCCCGGCCGTCGGGTGCTACAGCAACCGATTCGTACGCAATATCGACATCGACGGAAACTTCCTCGACCTGAGCTACAACATCGGCCACTGGGCCTCCCTCGACCAACTCGAACGGTGGTCGGAATCCCACCCGACCCATCTACGGATCTTCACGACGTTCTTCCGGGTGGCCGAGGGCCTGTCGAAATTGCGTCTCTACCATGAGGTCTCGGTATTCGATGCCGCCGATCAGCTCTACGAGTACATCAATTGCCATCCCGGGACCGGAATGCTGCGCGACGCGGTGATCACCGCCGAGCACTGACCGAAGTCACCGGCAATCTTCGGCCACATTCTTTCCCTCGGAGGCAACTCGAGATATGTTGACGGGTGTCGACATATCTCAGTAGAGACCATCGAGGAAGCGCGGACAGCAGACAGTGACTACTCAACGAAACGAAGAGTTGGCGTTTGCTGTGCTGGCCGACCAAGTGCGTCGACAGATTCTCGACACGCTGGCTACCCACGGCGAGTGCAACGCGGGCTTCATCAGCGATCAAATTTCGACGGTCGGTCGCACCACGGTATCCACACATCTCAAGGCGCTGCGGTTGTCCGGAGTGATCGTCGAACGGCGTCAAGGACGTCATCGCCTGTTCTCGATAGATCCATCGGGGCCCGCCAACGATGCACTCCAGTTCCTGCGCGACGTCCTCGGGCGAGCGCTGGAAGCAGGTTCGAACGCCTCCGAGTTGCCGACCACTGCGACTGAGGATTCAGACGTCGCATCGGTGCGTCGCCGAGCGTGAGGCCCTGTTGAGCCCCAGCACCTATTTCAGGCAGGAAGTAGAACGTGCCAGGTCTCTCCGTAACGGCACAGATCGTGACGACCGACCCACCAGGGTCAGCCTTCGAGCGCCTCGAAACGGGGCAACTGCTCGAACTCGAATGTGAGCAACTGACGGTCGGGGCCG
Organism: Rhodococcus sp. YH3-3; assembly: GCF_001653035.1. Classification (NCBI taxonomy): domain Bacteria; kingdom Bacillati; phylum Actinomycetota; class Actinomycetes; order Mycobacteriales; family Nocardiaceae; genus Rhodococcus; species Rhodococcus sp. YH3-3. The sequence continues at coordinate 263,295 of NZ_BCWH01000001.1, forward strand.
CTGCCGCCATCTCCCTTCCCGTCGGCGACGGCGCACGCGCAGATCCAGTCGGAATGCCGATCACGCTGTTGGGATACGTCGCCGGCGTGAAGCGGGGCCGATCGGTCGTGATCGTGCACCACCAACCGTGGCGCGGCCGCCTGACGATCCGGTTCTTTCCCGACGGCGCCGGGACCCGGATCGTTCTCGAGTCCAGCCTCGATCAGGACGGCATTTCCTGGCTTGCCAACAAGCGCGGATTCGCTCCACCCGAACCTCCGCGTTCCGACCGACATCGGATCGGGCTGCTGGTCAGCAAATCCGGCCCGGCAGCTGTATTCGCCCAGGCGACAGAAACACTCGCAGCCCTGGCCGTGGAAGAAATCAATGCCGACGGCGGCATCGGCGGCGTTCTCGTCGACTTGGTGATCGGCGATGACGCTTCCGACTCGGCGGCCGGAGCGGCGACCGCACTGCGATTGGTGAAAAGCGGATGTCGCGCCGTTTTCGCGTGCGTGACATCGTCGACCTTCAATGCCGCTGCATCTGCAATGCAGAACACCGGTGTGCTGTTGGTGCACACAGTTCTCAACGAGGGAGGTCGATCGCGTCCGGGAGTCCTTCGATTGGGTGAGCGACCACTCGACCAGACGCGAGCAGGTATACCCGCAATGATGTCCGAGACCGGTTCTCGCACTTGGTTCCTGGTCGGCCAGCAGTATTCGTGGTCGTTCGGAGCGCATTGGGCGGCCCGGCGTGTGATCGCCGAATCCACAGGTTCGGTGGCCGGCGAAGTCTACGTACCGTTGGGGACAACCGACTTCTCACGCATCATCGAGTCGATAGCCGACTCCGGGGCCGAACTGATTCTTTCCACCCTGGTGGGCCATGACGAGGTCTTCTTCGAACGACAATGCGCCCAGCACGGACTGCGGGCCACCACGCGGACGTTTGCATTGGTCCTCGACGAGGCCACTCAGCAGCTCATCGGCAATTCCGATGCTGACGGAGTCTGGGCGGCATTCGGCTACTTTCAATCCGCAGCCGGCGATCACGACCTCGAAAAGCGATACAGCGCGAGCTCGAACGAACTCCTGCCTCCGCTCAGTTCCCTGTCGGAGACAACGTACGAAGCGATCGTCGCTTACGCACGCGCAGTCGAACGAACGTCCGCAGGCGATCCGGAAACAGTACTTCGGCAGCTTGTCACGACGTCGAAAAGCTCTACGAACAACGGCGTTCCACTGCATCGACCGATTCTGCTCGCTGAATCACGCCGTGGGCGCCTGTACCCCCGTTCTCTCTGAGCGCGCGTAACCCGAACTTAACGAGTCAATATGTCGATACCTATTGACGCAATTATGGATCCGGCCCTAGTCTGAAAGACAAGTGAAGCCGATCACATCAGGAGCACACTTCTCATGGCGACAATCCGACCTGACGACAATGCAATAGACACCGCCGCAAGGCATTACGGCATCACTCTCGACCAGTCAGCCCGGCTCGAGTGGCCGGCACTGATCGACGGAGCACTGGGCTCCTACGACGTCGTCGACCAGTTGTACGCCGACGAGGCAACCCCGCCGACCACGTCACGTGAGCACACGGTGCCAACAGCGAGCGAAAATCCTTTGAGCGCTTGGTATGTGACCACAAGCATCCCGCCGACGTCGGACGGCGTCCTGACCGGCCGACGCGTGGCGATCAAGGACAACGTGACCGTGGCCGGAGTTCCGATGATGAACGGGTCTCGGACAGTAGAGGGGTTCACTCCGTCTCGCGACGCGACTGTGGTCACTCGACTACTGGCGGCCGGTGCAACCGTCGCGGGCAAAGCTGTGTGTGAGGACCTGTGTTTCTCCGGTTCGAGCTTCACACCGGCAAGCGGACCGGTCCGCAATCCATGGGACCCACAGCGTGAAGCAGGTGGATCATCCGGTGGCAGTGCGGCTCTCGTCGCAAACGGTGACGTCGATTTTGCCATCGGCGGGGATCAGGGCGGATCGATCCGGATCCCGGCGGCATTCTGCGGCGTCGTCGGACACAAGCCGACGTTCGGGCTCGTCCCGTATACCGGTGCATTTCCCATCGAGCGAACAATCGACCATCTCGGCCCGATCACACGCACGGTCCACGATGCCGCACTGATGCTCTCGGTCATCGCCGGTCGCGACGGTAACGACCCACGCCAAGCCGACAGCGTCGAAGCAGGTGACTATCTGTCCACCCTCGACTCCGATGTGGATGGTCTGCGAATCGGGATCGTTCGAGAAGGTTTCGGGCACGCGGTCTCACAGCCCGAGGTCGACGACGCAGTCCGCGAAGCGGCACACAGTCTGGCCGAAATCGGTTGCACGGTAGAGGAAGTAAACATTCCGTGGCACCTACATGCTTTCCACATCTGGAACGTGATCGCCACGGACGGTGGTGCCTACCAAATGTTGGACGGCAACGGATACGGCATGAACGCCGAAGGTTTGTACGATCCGGAACTGATGGCACACTTTGCTTCTCGACGCCTTCAGCACGCCGACGCTCTGTCCGAAACCGTCAAACTGGTGGCCCTGACCGGCCACCACGGCATCACCACCCTCGGCGGCGCGAGCTACGGCAAAGCCCGGAACCTCGTACCGCTCGCCCGCGCCGCCTACGACACTGCCTTGAGACAATTCGACGTCCTGGTGATGCCCACACTGCCCTACGTCGCATCCGAATTGCCGGCGAACGACGTGGATCGTGCAACCTTCATCACGAAGGCTCTCGGGATGATCGCCAACACAGCACCATTCGACGTGACCGGACACCCGTCCCTGTCCGTTCCCGCCGGCCTGGTGAACGGGCTTCCGGTCGGAATGATGATCACCGGCAAGACCTTCGACGATGCGACGGTCCTCCGGGTCGGGCGCGCATTCGAAAAGCTTCGCGGCGCGTTTCCGACGCCTGCCGACCACATCTCCGACTCTGCACCACAACTCAGCCTCACCTAGTTCTGTATCCGCACTTGCACAACAAATTCCACCGATTCACACATGATCAGCCCGCATAGAAAAGGTGAACCAGATGTCAGTAACGATCGACCACACAACGGAGAACGCCGCACCGGCCCAGGCGCCGGTCTCCGACCGGGCGTGGGCACTGTTCCGCGCACTCGACGGTAAGGGATTGGTACCCGACGGTTACGTCGAAGGATGGAAGAAAACCTTCGAGGAGGACTTCAGTCCAAGGCGCGGAGCGGAATTGGTCGCGCGGGCGTGGACCGACCCCGAGTTCCGGCAACTGCTTCTCACCGACGGTACCGCCGCGGTTGCCCAGTACGGATACCTGGGCCCCCAGGGCGAGTACATCGTGGCAGTCGAAGACACCCCGACCCTCAAGAACGTGATCGTGTGCTCGTTGTGTTCATGCACCGCGTGGCCCATTCTCGGCCTGCCCCCTACCTGGTACAAGAGTTTCGAATACCGTGCGCGAGTGGTGCGTGAGCCACGGAAGGTTCTCTCCGAGATGGGAACCGAGATCGCGTCGGACGTCGAGATCCGCGTCTACGACACCACCGCCGAAACTCGCTACATGGTTCTCCCGCAACGTCCAGCAGGCACCGAAGGCTGGAGCCAGGAACAGCTTCAAGAGATCGTCACCAAGGACTGCCTGATCGGCGTCGCAGTCCCGCAGGTCCCCACCGTCTGATCACCCCGACAAGAGAGAAGCACACCATGGATGGAGTACACGATCTTGCCGGAGTTCAAGGCTTCGGCAAAGTCCCGCATACCGTCAACGCCGACATCGGCCCCACCTTCCACGCCGAGTGGGAACACCTGCCGTACAGCCTGATGTTCGCCGGTGTCGCCGAACTCGGGGCATTCAGCGTCGACGAAGTTCGATACGTCGTCGAGCGGATGGAACCACGCCACTACATGATGACCCCGTACTACGAGAGGTACGTCATCGGCGTCGCGACACTGATGGTCGAAAAGGGAATCCTGACGCAGGAGGAACTCGAAAGCCTTGCAGGGGGACCGTTCCCACTGTCGCGGCCCAGCGAATCCGAAGGGCGGCCGGCACCCGTCGAGACGACCACCTTCGAAATCGGTCAGCGAGTACGCGTGCGCGACGAGTACGTTCCGGGGCATATTCGAATGCCTGCGTACTGCCGCGGACGAGTGGGAACCATCTCTCATCGAACTAGCGAGAAGTGGCCGTTTCCCGACGCAATCGGCCACGGGCGCAACGACGCCGGCGAAGAACCGACGTACCACGTGAAGTTCGCCGCCGAGGAATTGTTCGGTAGCGACACCGACGGCGGCAGCGTCGTAGTCGACCTTTTCGAGGGTTACCTCGAGCCTGCGGCCTGATCGTCCAACATTCCGGGCGGCGGTCACGCGATCACAGCGTTTCGCGTGACCGCCGCCTGATCACAGCAATTCTCTCATTCGGAAGGACACTGGAAATCATGGTCGACACACGACTTCCGGTCACGGTGCTGTCAGGTTTCCTGGGCGCCGGGAAGACGACACTACTCAACGAGATCCTGCGAAATCGAGAGGGTCGGCGGGTCGCGGTGATCGTCAACGACATGAGCGAAATCAACATCGACAGTGCAGAAGTCGAGCGTGAGATCTCGCTCAGTCGCTCCGAAGAGAAACTGGTCGAGATGACCAACGGCTGCATCTGCTGCACCCTGCGAGAGGATCTTCTCTCCGAGATCAGTGCCTTGGCCGCCGATGGCCGATTCGACTACCTACTCATCGAATCTTCGGGCATCTCCGAACCGCTGCCCGTCGCAGAGACGTTCACATTCATCGATACCGACGGCCACGCCCTCGCCGACGTCGCCCGACTCGACACCATGGTCACCGTCGTCGACGGCCACAGTTTTCTGCGCGACTACACGGCTGGTGGCCGCGTCGAAGCCGATGCCCCGGAAGACGAACGAGACATCGCGGATCTGCTTGTCGATCAGATCGAATTTGCCGACGTCATCCTGGTTAGCAAGGCCGATCTCGTCTCGCACCAGCACCTGGTCGAATTGACCGCAGTCCTGCGCTCTTTGAACGCATCCGCTGCGATAGTTCCGATGACGCTCGGTCGCATCCCACTCGACACGATTCTCGACACCGGTTTGTTCTCGCTCGAAAAGGCTGCACAGGCCCCCGGATGGTTACAAGAACTCCAAGGTGAACACATCCCCGAAACCGAAGAGTACGGAATCAGTTCGGTGGTGTACCGCGAGCGCGCACCCTTCCACCCCCAACGGCTGCATGATTTCCTCAGCAGCGAGTGGACCAACGGAAAGTTACTTCGGGCCAAGGGCTACTACTGGAATGCCGGCCGGTTCACCGAGATCGGGAGTATTTCTCAGGCCGGTCATCTCATTCGCCACGGATACGTCGGCCGTTGGTGGAAGTTTCTACCCCGTGACGAGTGGCCGGCCGACGATTACCGTCGTGACGGAATCCTCGACAAATGGGAAGAACCCGTCGGAGACTGCCGACAAGAACTCGTCTTCATCGGCCAAGCCATCGACCCGTCTCGACTGCACCGAGAACTCGACGCGTGTCTACTCACCACAGCCGAGATCGAACTCGGGCCAGACGTGTGGACCACCTGGAGCGACCCCCTGGGCGTCGGCTATACCGACCAGACCGTTTGATATTGGTCCGGTTTGCCGTAAGTTGTGCGCAATGGGGGTATCACGCAACCGAACTCGGGCGTTGTTGATCGTCGCGGCGATCGCAGCCGGGACCGTGGCCGCAGCTACGCCGGCGGGGGCCACCTGGACAGTCGCGCCGATGTGCGGCGGGTGGCGGGTCGAAACCGTAGCGCAAGGGTTGGAACAGCTCGAAAACCTCGAGCCCGATGACAACGGCGGGTTCTACCTCTCCGGCGAGTCGAAGATCTATCACGTCGACGCCGCAGGACAGGTACGAACTGTCCTCGACGACATGGCTGCCCCTGGCGGTTTGCAACTCGACGGTTCGAGGCTGTCCTTCCTCACCCGACAGGACGGCAAGCTGTGGCACCTGGACACCTCGACGGATCAGCTGTCCGCACCCGTCGACTTCGCGGGCAACGGCCTGCTCCGGCTTCCCGACGGCGATCTGCTGACCACGTGGGTCGGAACAGAAGGAGGTCCGCCAAAGGGCGTCTCGCGCTATCTGCACGACTCCGGAGCCGTCGTGCCCAATTGGTCGACAGTGCCGCGTTCGGAGGGACTCGCGCTCAGTCCGGATCATCGAGCCGTGTACACCGATGACCTGTTCACCGGTCAGATCATTCGAGTGCCCTTGGATACCCCTGACGCGTGGACAGTTGTAGCGACGGTCCCGAGCCTGATACCCGGCCTCGACGATCTGACCATGTCGCAGGATGGAATGCTCTACGCCGCTGCTCACGTCGAAGGCTCGATCTATCGCGTACACCCTGAAACCGGCACTTCCTGCGTCGTCGCTTCGGGTCTGTCGAATGGGTGGAACGGGCCGAGTTCAGTACGTATAGGACAGGACGGCGACGGCTGGGCGCTCTACGTCACCGGCTTCGACGGAACGCTGCGTCGCCTGGTACCTCCGTCGGGCGTCGAACTCGCACCCGTCCGCTGATGCCGATCTCTTCGGCACGAGATTCCCCGACCTGGCGATACTTAAAATCACGCTGATTTGAAGGCATGCCCGCAGCGCAACGGCCCCTTGTCCGAAAACTGTCAACAGTTCTACACGGAGAAATGGCTACCCTTAGGTTTACGCTGCACGCATGTTTTCTTCCGTCGCAGCGAAGATCCGCCTGGTGGTGGCACTGCTCCTCACTGCCCTCCTGGCGCTGACTCTGTCATCGTGCTCGAGTGGCTCGGATTCGTCGGCAGCCCCCACAGACCTGTGTGCACCTCCAGGAGTGGGAGCTGCAACCGCGGCGCCCACCAATCTGGACGCGGCAGCGGGTGCGGGCGCCGAAGACCGCTACACCACGGCCACCGTCACCCCGGTCGATCAGATCGACACCTCGAAGCTGAATCTGATCAAACCCGGGGTCATCACGGTCGGCACGCTCGGTGACGCGCCCCCGAGCATCTGCGTCAACTCCGAGAATCAGTACACCGGATACGACAACGAGCTGCTGAAGGCCGTCGCGGACAAGCTGGGCCTGAAGGTCGAGTTCGTCGGCACCGAGTTCGCCGGGCTTCTCGCCCAGGTTGCCGGTCGACGCTTCGACGTCGGCTCGTCGTCCATCACCACCACGGACGACCGTCGCAACACCGTCGGCTTCACCAACGGTTACGACTTCGGATACTTCTCCCTCGTCGTGCCTAACGGCAGCCCGATCACCGGCTTCGGAGACCTGGATGCCTCCAAGCGCATCGGCGTCGTGCAGGGAACCGTGCAGGACGACTACGTCGTGAACACGCTCAAGCTCGATCCCGTGAAGTTTCCCGACTACGCCACGGCGTACGCGAACCTCAAGTCCGGACAGATCGACGCCTGGGTAGCTCCGTCTCAGCAGGCCGAAGGTGCAATCGCTCCCGGTGATCCGACCTCGATCATCCAGAACACCTTCTCGGTCAACAACTTCGTCGGTTGGGCGGTGAACAAGGAAAACCAGCCGCTGATCGACGCCCTCAACTCCGGCCTCGACGCAGTCATCGACGACGGAACCTGGTCTCAGCTGTACGCCGACTGGGTACCGCGCCAACTCCCTGAAGGCTGGAAGCCCGGATCCAAGGCCGCGGCCACTCCAGAACTGCCCGACTTCGCAGCCATTGCCGCGGAAAACGCAGCAAACGGCGACGGTGGCGATACCGCGTCGTACCAACCGAAGTCGACGCTCGAACAGCTCAAGGACACGTTCTTCGACTGGGATCTGTACAAGAAGGCATTCCCCGATCTCCTCAAGACCGGTCTTCCCAACACCCTGATCCTTGCGCTCGCGTCCGGCATCATCGGCACGATCCTCGGCATGCTGCTCGCTGTCGCCGGTATCTCGCGCACCCGTTGGCTGCGCTGGCCGGCCCGCGTCTACACCGACATCTTCCGTGGCCTGCCCGCAGTCGTCATCATCTTGATCATCGGGCTCGGCGTCGGACCGATCGTCAAGGGAATCACCGGTAGCAATCCGTACTGGCTCGGTGTCGCGGCACTGTCACTGCTCGCGTCGGCATACATCGGTGAGATCTTCAGATCCGGAATCCAGAGCGTCGAGTCCGGGCAGCTCGAGGCTTCACGTGCCCTCGGTTTCAGCTACCGAAAGTCCATGTCGCTGGTCGTCATCCCGCAGGGTGTACGACGCGTTCTGCCGGCGTTGATGAACCAGTTCATCTCGCTGATCAAGGACTCGTCGCTGATCTACTTCCTCGGTCTCCTCGTCACCCAGCGGGAACTCTTTGCCGTCGGACGTGATCTCAACGCCCAGACCGGCAGCCTGTCCCCGCTCGTTGCGGCAGGCTTGTTCTACCTTGCTCTGACCATCCCGCTGACGCACCTCGTCAACTACATCGACAACCGACTCCGGACCGGACGCGCCGACACTTCAGGCACGTTGGATCCGCTCGAGCAGGCCATCGTCGTGGAAAGGGGCTGAGGACATGACCACCAGCTCTGAACTGAAGTCCGTATCGCTCACCGGCAAGGACCTGCATCTGTCCTTCGGCACCAACAAGGTGCTTCGCGGCGTCAACCTGCACGTCGACGCCGGAAACACCGTCACCGTCATCGGGCCCTCCGGTTCGGGCAAGTCGACGCTCCTGCGCGTGCTGAACCGTCTGCACGAGCCCGAGCAGGGTGACGTGCTGCTCGACGGGAAGTCCGTCCTGAAGGACAACCCCGACGAGCTACGCCAGCGGATCGGCATGGTGTTCCAGCACTTCAACCTGTTCCCACACAAGACCGTCGCCGAGAACATCGCACTCGGGCCGAACAAGCTCAAGGGTTTGTCGAAGGAGCAAGCTCGGGCGCTCGCGCTCGAGCAGCTGGATCTGGTGGGGCTCAGGGAGAAGGCCGACTCGCGGCCCGGCAACCTTTCGGGTGGTCAGCAGCAGCGCGTCGCCATTGCCCGCGCCCTGGCGATGAAGCCCGAGGTCATGTTCTTCGACGAGGCGACGTCAGCTCTCGACCCCGAACTGGTCAAGGGTGTTCTGGCATTGATGGCCGATCTCGCGAAGTCCGGCATGACTATGGTCGTCGTGACGCACGAAATGGGTTTCGCGCGTTCCGTTTCCGACAAGGTGCTGTTCATGGATCGCGGTGCCGTTGTCGAAACCGGTACTCCGGAACAGCTTTTCGACGATCCCGAAACAGATCGACTGCAAGCGTTCCTCTCACAGGTTCTCTGACTCAGGGGCGCTTGCAGGAGATCGACGGGCGTTGATCCTGGACGCCTGAAGCATCAGATGGTCGCGTTCGGCGAGGTTGGATGCCTTGTGCGCTGCATCGGCATACAACCTCGCCGCCGACTCGAGGTCTCCGTCGCGTTCACGCAGATAGGCCTCGACTGCGGCATGGCGTGGAAGTGAATCGTCCAGCGCTGCAAGAGCTGCCAATCCGGCGCGTGGTCCGTCTGCCTCGCCGACGGCCACCGCTCGGTTGAGCCGGACGATCGGGCTGTCGGTCAAGGCTGCGAGTTCGTCGTACCACTCCACGATCTGCACCCAGTCGGTCTCGTCTGCTGTGAAAGCGTCGGCATGGAGTGCGGCAATGGCGGCCTGGGCCTGGAACTCACCGAGCCGGTCGCGGGCGAGAGCTGACTGGAGGATTGCGACTCCTTCGGCAATCGAATCGGTGTCCCACCGGCTGCGATCCTGCTCGGCTAGCGGAACCAGACTGCCGTCCGCGGCAGTTCGCGCGGCTCGACGAGCGTGATGGAGCAGCATCAGTGCGAGCAACCCTGCGACTTCGGGGTGATCGATCGCGGCCGCCAACTGCCGGGTGAGCCGGATGGCCTCGGCAGCCAGGTCGACGTCGCCGGAGTACCCCTCGTTGAAGACCAGATAAAGGACACGCAGGACGGTGGCGACATCGCCGGGTTGCTCGAACCGGACGCCGGAGACCGTGCGCTTGGCTCGGCTGATGCGCTGAGCCATAGTCGCCTCGGGCACCAGGTAGGCCTGCGCAATCTGGCGGGTGGTCAGCCCGCCGACAGCGCGCAGCGTGAGTGCGACGGCGGACGACGGCGTCAACGACGGGTGCGCGCACAGAAAGTAGAGCTGGAGTGTGTCGTCCACGCCCGAGCAGAGCGTCCTGCACGGCGTCCTCGGCCGACGCGAAATCTGCTCCGCGGCGGACGAGGATGCCGAGCACGCTCGGAGTCAGACTCCGAAGCAGGGCGTCGTCCATGACAGGTTTCAGTCCGTGATGGTCGGCGGCTCGGTCAGGAACGGGCGCAGTTCGAGCCATTCGTGAATCGGCTTCCCGCCTGCGCCGGGCGCGGCCGAGAGCTCGCCGGCCAATTGGACGGCACGGTCGTAGTTGTCGACGTCGATCACCATCCAGCCGGCAATGAGGTCCTTGGTTTCCGCGAACGGACCGTCGGTGACCGGGGGGCGACCCTCACCGTCGTATCGGACAAAGGTGCCCTCAGGAGCGAGAGCCTGACCGTCGACGAACTCGCCCGCCTTCTCGAGCCGATCCGCGAAGTCCTGCATGTACTTCACGTGGGCAGTGATCTCGTCCGGCGTCCACTGGTCCATCGGCACGTCGTTGACTGCAGCCGGAGCGCCGCGGTAGTGCTTGAGCAGCAAGTACTTGGCCATCGTGAATCTCCTCTGTGTCGGTGCCACCCATTCTGGTCGCACTTCACTACAGGGACGAAGCAAGTCGGGGATTCTCGACATTGCGGGGCCTTCGGCCCTGTGCGCCTTTTTGGTAGTGCCCGCAACCAGAAAGGCGCACGGGGCCGAAGGCCCTAAATCCACCCCTGCCGGCGGGCGATCACCGCTGCTTCGTGCCGGTTGGCAGCACCGAGTTTGGTGACAGCTGACGACAGATAGTTCCGGGTGGTTCCTGCCGAGAGGTGTGCCCGGGAAGCGATCTGCTCGATGGATGCTCCGTCGGCCGCGTACTCGAGTACGTCCGCTTCGCGCGGAGTAAGTGGTGAGTCGCCGGCGCCGATTGCCTCGGCAGCCAACGACGGATCGACGTACCGCCCGCCCGCGTGGACGCTGCGGACCACCTCGGCGAGCGTCGCCGCAGGCGTCGTCTTCGGCAGAAATCCTCGGACGCCTGCTGACAGTGCCTTCTTCAGATACCCGGGACGCCCGTGGCTCGTCACGATGATTGAGACGCACCCCGAGACCGTCTGCGCAATCTGTTGCGCCGTCTCGATGCCGTCGATACCTGCCATTTGAAGGTCGAGCACGGCTACATCAGGTTGATGTTTTGCAGCAGCGACCACGGCATCCTCGCCGGATTCGGCTTCCGCGACGACAACGATGTCGTCCTCGAGCGACAACATCATGGCCAGAGCCGAGCGGATCAGGTTCTCGTCGTCGGCCAGCAGTACCTTGATCGGCTCGGTCACCGAGACTCCTTCGTTCGGGACGGAAAGTGGGCGGTGAGGGTGAAGCGATCTTCGTCCTGCACGGTTTCGACAGTTCCTCCGACGGCGCCGACGCGCTCGCGCAATCCGTTCAGGCCGGTTCCGTTGTTCGGCTCTGCGATCCGTGCGCCGTCGTTGGCGATCACGACGCAGTCCGCGAACACTTCGATGCTGCAATTCTCGGCACTGGAGTGCCGGAGAATGTTGGTGACGCCTTCACGGACGACCCAGGCGGCAGCTTCGGCCAGTTCCACCGGCAGCTGATCTGCCGATCCACGTATCGCAGTGGAGATTCCGGCGGCCTCGAGCAGAGACTGCGCACCGGCCAGCTCGGACGCCAAGGCGATGGACCGGTATCCCCGAACCAACTCGCGCGCTTCGTCGAGTGAATCTTGCGCAAGTTCGCGTACTTCGTCCATCTGCGCGGCGGCACGATCGTCGCCGCGTCGTGAAAGAGTAGCTGCAAGTTCACTTTTCACCGCAATTGCAGACAGTGCCCGCCCGACGACGTCATGGAGATCGCGTGAAAATCGCAACCGTTCCTCGGCGACGGACAGAGCGGCAGCGGCTCCGCGTGCCTCGTCCAATTCGGTGACCATCCGCAGCAGCCACACCGACATGTAGACGGTCAGCCCCATGAAGGCGGCGACGATTCCGACGGACACGCCGCTTTCCGGACCCGCAAGCAGTCCCAGTACAACCCCGGCGGCCACCGAGCCCACGATCAGCCAGCGCAACGACGTCAACCCCGCAAGGGGCACGACAAGGATTGCCGCCAGCCAGAAGTACGGGCCGTTCTCGCCATTGCTTCCCAAGGCAATTCCCGCCGAGCAGAACGCCGACAACGTCATCACGGCAAGAGGAATCTGGACGGGCTTGGCCACGACTCCGCCCAGATCAGGCATCCGAGACACGGCGATGACGCACGCAACGGCACTGATTCCGAGGAAGACACCCGACAGGTACCGATCCGCAACGACCTCGGTGACCGCACCGAAGCCACCGAAAACCACTGCGACCATGATGAACGATTGCCGCGTGTAGAGGCGAACCTTGTCGACGTTCGACGCGGTTCGCCACGTCCGTCTCGGATTCCAGCGTCCGAAGTTCTGCGCGATCATGCCCACTACCTTCTCAGAGTTCTACGAACGCGGTTCCCAGCGGAAGTGGACGTTCGCGATCAGAACCGAACCGACGATCCACGCCAGCATGACCAACAGCGGTTGCGCAGCCGAACCGAAGGTGTCGACAAATCCCGCTGCCGCACCGGGCGCATCGCCCAGATCAGCCAGTTCGCCAGTGGTCCGCCCCAGCCATCCGAGATTGAGAAGGTCCACTACTGCGGCCAGCGGAGTGAAATCGAGAATGCGAGCAATGTTGTCCGGCACGACATTCCTGATCGAGGACATACCTGCCGTCGCCAGAATCAGAATCGGCATGCAGGTGATCTGCGCCGCCTCTGCATTTCGCGTGACAGCCGAAGTGATCAACGCCAGCGCCGTGAAGAGCGCGGCGCCGCCGATCACCGCGACCAGCACCAGGACCGGATTGACCGGAGCACTACCGCCCAGAACCATCACGGCGATTCCGATCACCACCGTCAACAGGCCGGTGAGAACCCACGACGGCACTGCCGGGCCCGCGAGGATCTCGGCGTCGCTGCATTCCCCGGTCCGTAGTCGCTTGAGAACCAACTCGTCACGACGCGTCGCGTACACCGACAGGAGGTTGTAGAAGACCACGAACACGAGCAGGAAGAGTGCAAACACCTCGAGGCCTGCCGACACCGACTTGTCGGACAACCCGCCATCGCGTGAGAGGTACAGCATTCCCACGGGAAAGATCAACGGGAGGACGATTGCGTTGAAGAGCAACAGTCGATTTCGTCCCAGGAGCGTGAACTCCGAACGAGACAGGGTTGCTATGCGGTTCATGCCGACGCTCCTTCGAGAGCTGCGTGATGATCGAATTGGTCTGCAATGGAGAGGAATACGGTCTCCAGGGATGCCGCGCGGGCATCCAGGCCGGTCAGCAGGATGTTGTTGTGCTGTGCCCACAGCAGCAGTTCCGTCAGCGTCTCCTGCACTGTGCGAGTGGTGATCACCACCAGATCGTTTTCGACGCGTACCTCGGCGCCGGCCAGGGCCGGGAGCGGAAGACCGGGACGGTGCAGTTTGATCTGGGCAGGATGATCCGCGACGACGTCCGCCACGGTTCCGCTGCGCACCACCGATCCTCGGTGCATGATCGCCAACTGGTCGCACAGGGACTCGGCTTCGTCCAGGTAATGCGTCGTCAACATGATGGTGACGCCCGACGCTTTCAAGTCAGCGATCAATTGCCAAGTGTTACGTCGACTTTCGGGATCCAAACCAGTAGTCGGCTCGTCGAGAAACAGGACGAGTGGCCGGCCGATGATCGCGCACGCCAGATCCAGTCGCCGCGCCTCACCTCCCGAGAGGAACTTCACGCGGGTATCACGACGGTCACGCATGTCCACGCGCTCGAGCACCTCGTCCACGGGCAGCGGATTCGAGCAGGTTCCGGCCCACATCGCCAAACTCTCACGAGCAGTCAGGTCTTGGGGCAAGCCACCCTTCTGGAGCATGATGCCAAGCGACGGGCGAATCTGCTTGCGGTTGCGCACCGGATCCATGCCCAGAACGCGCACCGTTCCGGCACTGGCTCGTGAAAGACCCTGAATCACTTCGAGGGTGGATGTCTTGCCGGCACCATTGGTTCCGAGGAGGCCGAACAGCTCGCCTTCCTGAACACTCAGATCCAGATTGCGAACAGCATCGAACGCCTCCTTACCGGAGCCGTAACGCCGCGACATTCCGACTACGTCGATCACGGGATCGCCCTTCATCGCTGCGCCTCCGCTCGGTTCCAGCCGCGCAGTCCGATCGCGAATCGAATACCCGCATAGACAGCGAGAGCGGCAACAAGGATCCAGAACACCGGATTGGAGCCGATGATCGCGAACACCACTCCGACGATCGCGATGTTCACCACGATCACTACAAGTTCGCGGCCCATCGTGGGTGCGGGTCCGATGTCCATCAGGTCCGTCAGGAGGCTTCCCTCATGTGGTTCTCTCATGCATCCAAGCTTCGCGGGAAGTCAGAGCCGAAAACAGTGCACAGCGTCATCACCTGCGGTGACACCGTCACGGATCAGCGATGACAAATGTCATGCGACGTCCCCGCGGGGACGCGTCGTAAACCGCGGGTAAGGGTCACCTCGTTGTTTTGCCGTTCATTTTTACGTTCCTTTACCCTTGCTTCGAGCTTCTACGGTTCCCGAAGTCCGTACATCGAATCTCGGGAGTTCACGGTGGCTATCAAGCCTTTGGCCTTGTTCGTCAAACACGACGGCGTGTCTGCACGCGCGTCGATCACCTGCCAGTACAAGTGCGGAAACGCGTGCTCTCACGAGGTCCCCAACACCTCGGGCGGCGAGTACTTCCGCGACATCGCACGCACAGCGCTGAGTCGTCGCGGCTTGCTCCGGGGCAGCGGCATGGCAGTGCTCGCGGTGGGAGCGGGCAGCGCCCTCGTTGCCTGTTCGGACGAATCCGCAAGTGCCGAACCGGGAACCGGATCGACGAGCGGCAGCAGCAGCGGATCAACACCAGCGGGGACGAACTTCGGCGCCGTCGCGCCCAACAAGGAAGACAAGGTCACCGTCCCTGACGGATACGATCAAGCCGTCGTGATTCGCTGGGGTGACGCCGTTCTCGCCGGCGCCCCGGCTTTCGACTTCGACAAGCAGACTGCGGCAGCGCAGGAACTGCAGTTCGGATTCAACAACGACTTCGCCGGATTGCTCCCGGTCGACGGGCAGCCCAACACCTACCTACTCGTGGTCAATCACGAATACTCCACCGAGCCGGCGATGTTCCGCGGCTACGATGCGGAGAACCCGACCGAGGAGCAGTTCAAGATCGGCCTCGCCAGCCACGGACTGTCGGTCGTCCAGGTCAAGGGCGAATCCGACAACGGCAAGCTCGTACCGGAGATCGGATCGAACAACCGCCGCATCACCGGAACCACGGAATTTGTCGTGACCGGCCCCGCTGCAGGTAGCGACTTCCTCAAGACGAGTGCCGATCCCACGGGAACCAAAGTGCTCGGCACCCTCAACAATTGCGCCGGCGGCGTCACCCCCTGGGGCACAGTGCTTTCCGGCGAAGAGAACTTCAACCAGTACTTCGCGAACGCCGAGGGTGTCACCGATCCCACGGTCGCAGCGCGACTGAAGCGCTACGGTCTTGCCGGCGCCGCTTCCGAGCGCAAGTGGGAACGCTTCGACAAGCGGTTCGATCTGGTCGCAGAACCCAACGAGGTCAACCGATTCGGATACGTCGTCGAGATCGATCCCTGGGATCCGTCGTCGACTCCGATCAAGCACACAGCGCTCGGACGTTTCAAGCACGAAGCCGCCACCATTTACATCACGGCGGACGGCACCGTCGTCGCCTACAGCGGCGACGACGAGCGCTTCGACTACATGTACAAGTTCGTCTCCAGCCGAAAGATGCAGGACGGCAAGAGTCAAGCAGCCATGCGCCACAACATGACTCTGCTCGACGCCGGAACACTGTACGTCGCAAAGCTCAGCGGAAACTCCGCCGGCGAGATCGACGGCAGCGGCAAGCTTCCGTCGGACGGCAAGTTCGACGGAACCGGCGAGTGGGTAGCCATCCTGCGCACCGGCGAAGACGGCAAGGGCGAATCCTTGGTCGACGGCATGAGCGCCGAAGAGGTCGCCGTCTTCACCCGCCAGGCCGGTGACAAGGTCGGGGCAACGAAGATGGATCGCCCCGAGGACTTCGAGGCAAACCCGAAGAGCGGCAAGGTTTACGTCGCACTGACCAACAACACCAAGCGCGGAGTCGACGGTGGCGCCGCGGCCGACGAGGCGAACCCGAGGAACAACAACAAGAACGGCCAGGTCCTCGAAATCACCGACGACCACGCCGGCACCACCTTCGGCTGGAATCTTCTTCTCGTCTGCGGAGATCCGGCCACAGCCGATACTTACTTCGGCGGGTTCGACAAGAGCAAGGTCAGCCCCATCTCATGCCCGGACAACCTTGCCTTCGACCCGCACGGCAATCTGTGGATCTCCACCGACGGCAACGCACTCAAGTCCAACGACGGGCTGTTCAGCGTTGTCCTCGAAGGCGAAAACCGCGGTGAGACAAAGCAGTTCCTCACCGTTCCCGTCGGCGCCGAAACCTGCGGCCCCATCGTGGACGAGAAGCGCGTCATCGTCTGCGTCCAGCACCCCGGCGAGACCGACGACGCCAGCATCGAAAGCCCCGCATCCCATTGGCCCGACGGTGGTTCTTCCCAGCCTCGCCCGTCGGTAGTTGCAGCCTGGAAGAAGGACGGATCTCGGCTCGGCTCGTAACACACACGAAAACGACTGTGGGGCAGATCGCATACTCTGCGATCTGCCCCACGTCGTTTACCTCAGATTCTCAAGAGAATCAGTTGTCACCGTCCTCGCGACGCTTACGCGTCAGGAGAACAACACCCGTTCCCAGCGCCAGCAGCAGAACCAATCCACCTGCTGCGAGCAACCCGGTGTTCACGCCACTCTCACCAGCGCCACCACCCGAGTTGATCGTCCCGCCCTGAGGAGCAGACGGCTTCGGCTGACCCGGCTGACCCGGGTTTGCTGTCGGCGGCTTCGGCTGTCCCGGAACCGTGCTCGGAACCGGCTGACCCGGAACCGTCGGCGGTACGACGATCGGAGGCACAACGACGATCGGGGGAATGATGATCGTCGGTGTAACCGGCACCGTCGTGGTCGGAACCGTCGTGGTCGGCGGAACTGTTGTGACCGGCGGCGTTGTCGTCGACGGCGTCGTTGTCGTCACGCCACACGGATCCACAATCTCTTCCGCGACAACTTCTTCTGTCGTGGTCTCCTCTGTGGTGGTCTCCTCCGCGGTGGTGGATTCCTCCGTACCGGTCACATCAGCGTCACCGGCAGTGATCGCGCTAGCCGTCGTCGTCGCAACCGTTGTCGTCGGAACCATCCGCGTGGTCGTCGTCGGAGGAACACAGGGCTCCGTCGTGACCGGCGGCGTCGTGGTGGTCGTCGGCGGCACCGTAGTGGTGGTCTCCGGCGGGTCTATCGGGTGTTCGGTGCAGAGAGCGTCGCCCGGGACACAGTCCACTGGCGGCTTCTCGCCACCAACCACCAGGTAGTTGTTCAGGACACCCGGAGTGAATCCGGGACCTGACAACGTTCCGATCTCAGGATTGACCTTGACGGTGTACGTCACTGTCGCGGTCTCGCCCTTGGCCAGCTTTCCGGTGACCGTGAAGACGTTGTCGACGACACCCGAAACGACCAGCGTGGAAGTGGTAGCCGGATCCTTCGTCATTACTGCATCGTCGAGAACGTCGGTGAGATCGTCGTAGAAGCTGACCTCACCATCCGCGGTACCCACATTCTTGAACGTGAGCGTGTACGTGATCTCCTGGCCACCAACCACACGGTTCGTGGTGGACGGAACAGAGGACTTCAGTACCTCGATCGCGGGTGTGCCATCCACCGGATGCTCGGTCGTCACCGGCGGAGGAGTGATCTCCGGACCCGTCGGCGGCTCCGCAGTACCGGTGACCTTGTTGTTGATCAACGTGCCACCGGCGACACCATCGTTGATCTTCACCTGGTAGGTCAGGACAACCGACTTACCGGCTTCCAATCCACCGGTCCAGGTGAGCGTCGTACCCGACAGGGTCGGAGCAGCACCGTCGACACCGTCGACAGTCGCCTTCAGCGAACCGTCCACCAACGTCGCGTTGTCGAGAACCTTCGACAGATCATCGGTCAACACCACCGGATCAAGAGTCGTGTTACCCGTGTTGGAACCGGTCACCGTATACGTGATCGTCTGACCAGCAGCAACATTGGTACCCGACGCAGGATCGGCAGCCTTCGCGACCGTGAACCCCGGAACCTTCACCGGATGCTCGGTCGTCACCGGCGGAGGAGTGATCTCCGGACCCGTCGGCGGCTTCGCAGTACCAGTGACCTTGTTGTTGATCAGAACCCCGCCGGCAACACCATCGTTGATCTTCACCTGGTAGGTCAGAACAACCGACTTACCGGCCTCGAGCACGCCGGTCCACGAGAGCGTGGTGCCCGAGAGTGTCGGAGCAGTCGCGTCGACACCGTCGACAGTCGCCTTGAGCGAACCGTCCACCAACACCGCGTTGTCGAGAACCTTCGACAGATCATCGGTCAACACCACCGGATCAAGAGTCGTGTTACCCGTGTTGGAACCGGTCACCGTATACGTGATCGTCTGACCCGCAGCAACATTGGTACCCGACACTGGATCGGCAGCCTTCGCGACCGTGAACCCCGGAACCTTCACCGGATGCGTCGTGCACAGCTGCGTCACCGGATCACACACCTCCGGAGGATCAACCGGCGGAGTCGTCCCCGGAACAACGAAGTTATTCACGAACACCCCACCGACCACATCGGCATTGACCTTCACCGAATACGTCACCGTCTTCGTTTCGCCGGCCGCCAGGGTTCCCGTCACCGAGAAACCATCACTGCCGACCATCGTCGCAACCAACGGAGCATCAGCAGCCAAACCACTCAATGCACCCTTGTCCACAACCTGACGCAAATCATCGAAGTACGCCACCTCACCCGCACCGTTACCGGTGTTCGAGAACGTAAGCGTGTACTTGATGTCCTGACCGGCAACAACATTCGAACCCGACACCGGATCAGAAGACTTCACCACAGCAATCTTCGGAGACAGAACCGGATGCTCCGTCGTCACGGGCGGAGGAGTGATCTCCGGACCCGTCGGCGGCTTCGCAGTACCGGTGACCTTGTTGTTGATCAACGTGCCACCGGCAACACCGGCATTGACCTTCACCTGATAAGTCAAAACAACAGACTTACCCGGCTCCAGAACACCAGTCCACGAGAGCGCCGTCCCCGAGAGCGTCGGAGCAGCGGCAGCAGCACCGTCGACTGTCGCCTTGAGCGAACCGTCCACCAACGTCGCGTTGTCGAGAACCTTCGACAGATCATCGGTCAACACAACAGGATTGAGCGTCGTCTTACCGGTGTTCGTACCTGTCACCGTATACGTGATCGTCTGACCAGCATTGACGCCGGTACCCGACGCAGGATCGGCAGTCTTCGCGACAGTGAAACCGGGAACCGAGTGATTCGTCTCCACCGGAGGAGGAGTGATATCCGGACCGGTCGGCGGCTTCGCAGTACCCGTGACCTTGTTGTTCAGGACCGTACCCGCAGCGACACCGTCGTTGACCTTCACCTCGTAGGTCAGGACAACCGACTTGCCGGCTTCGAGAACGCCAGTCCACGAGAGCGTCGTACCCGACAAAGTCGGAACAGCCACGGAAGCTCCGTCAATGGTCGCCTTCAGCGAACCAGGAACGACAGCAGCATTATTGAGGACCGCACCCAGATCGTCATTGATCTGTACCGGATCAAGCTTCGTCTTGCCGGTGTTGGTGCCGGTGACGGTGTACTTGATCGACTCGCCGGCCTGAACCGTCGAACCGGAAATCGGATCGGCAGTCTTCGCCAGCGTAAAACCTGGAACCGAGTGATTCGTTTCCACCGGAGGAGGAGTGATGTCCGGACCGGTCGGCGGCTTCGCAGTACCGGTGACTTTGTTGTTCAGAACCGTTCCCGCGGCAACGCCGGCATTGACCTTCACCTGGTATGTCAGAACAACAGACTTACCGGCCGGGAGATTCGCGGACCACGACAAAGTGCTGCCCGAAAGAGTCGGAGCAGCAACAGGAGCACCGTCGATGGTCGCCTTCAGCGAGCCCGGAACGACAGCAGCATTGTTGAGAACCGCACTCAGATCATCGGTGATCGTCGCGGGAGTCAGGGCCGTCCTGCCGGTGTTGGCACCGGTGACGGTGTACGTAATGGTGTCGCCGGCCTGAACCGTCGAACCGGAAACCGGATCAGCCGTCTTGGTCAGCGTGAAACCAGGCATGGGATGCGTCGTGCAGAGATTGGTTGCAGGATCACATGTTGTGGGGGGAGTTGTAGTCCCCGGAACCAGATAGTTGTTCAGAACTTTGTTGCCGCCGTCTTTGACAGTGACGGTGTATGTGACTGTCCCCTTGCCGCCGGCCGGCAACGTGCCGCCGACCTTGATCTTGTCGGCGCCGTTCAATGCGGCGGTGAGTCCGCCGGTTGCAGCACCGACCGCAACTGTTCCGTCATCAATGACGTCGGCGAGGTAGTCCGTGTAGTCGATCGTTGCCGGCGCAGTGCCCGGATTCTCGAAATTCAGAGTGTAGGTGATTGATTGGCCGATATTGACCGTCTCACCGGTAGGTGGTGACGACGACTTCTTCACGAGAACCGGGGTGTTCTTGACCTTGCAATACACGTTGTCACCCGGTGTAAGTGCTGCCTGCGCAACGTCACCGACCCTGAGGGCCTGGGTCACGCCGTTTACCTGGCAATCCCACGATGTCGCATAGTTCGCGGTCTTGGTCGCCGAGGTAGTTGGCTTCTCCCAGAACGTGACAGGGGTGGGCGTGGTATCTGCGAGGAGCGTCCGCCAGCCAGTCGATGCCGTCGTATCAGTCGCACCGGTCGTGGTGCTCTTGATCTCGGTTGCTGCAGCGGCGCCTGCATCAGCGTGGTGTCCGGTGCTCATGCCGATAGTGAAATCGTCACCGGGGGTGACGCGCGTGAGGTCCTTGTCGATCTTGACCTTCGACAGCAGCACACCGAACGCCAGGCCCTGACGCGAGGTCGCCTGAACGGTATTTCCGAAAGTGGCTGCGAAACTTGTCGGAGCAGTCGATGCAACGACCAGCGTTCCGGGCGTGCGCCCCTGGCCATTGACGTTGTTCCACGAATCGCATCGGACGGTATTGGCTGGCATACCCGTCAGCCCACCGTCACAGGCCCGAATTCCGGGGTAGGCAGGATCACTGTCGTCACCGACGGTACGTGCGATCGGGTCTGCTGCACGATCAGGTGACAGGTTGAGTCACGCAGCCTGAGTGGCTGGTGTGGTCATGATGGTCTCGTATTCTATGGGGGTCAATCGGCCGAGTCCGACTTGGCGGCGTCGGCGGTGGTAGGTCTTTTCGATCCAGGTGACGATCGCGATCCTGAGATCGTCACGGGTGCGCCAGGGGCGGCGGTCCAGGACGTTCTTTTGCAGTAGAGAGAAGAAGCTCTCCATGGCGGCATTGTCGCCGGCCGCAGCGACGCGGCCCATCGAGCCGACCATGTGATGGCGGCTCAGAGCGCGGACGAATTTTTTTGATTGAAATTGCGATCCTCTGATGCTCTCCTGAGAGTCAAGCTGCTTTTCGATGGTGTCGGGTGTTCGGGGTGATGGTCTGCGGTCCAGGGTTGAGGAGGTAGTAGACCTCGCGAGCCAGGTAGCGTTTCAGGCACCGAATGGTTTCCAGTTTCGAGTGGCCTTCGCTGGTTTTCTTCTCTACGTAGGCCTGGGTTTTCGGGTCGAGTCGAATGCGGCCGATGACGGCCAGATGCAAGGCTCGGTTGGCTTGGCGGTCACCGCCGCGATTGAGGCGGTGGCGTTGGGTCATGCCAGAAGATGCGGGTAGCGGCGCGACACCGCATAGCATCGCGAACGCGGCTTCGGATTTCATTCGATCGGAATTGTCGCCGGCGGTGACAAGCATTTGTCCGGCGACTTCGATACCGATTCCGACGCGCTCGAGTAGTTGAGGTGCGAGGGCTTTCACGATCGGGTTGATCAGTTCGTCGAGATCGGCGATCTCGTCGGTCAATTCGAGATAGCGGCGAGCCAGGGATTTCAGCGAAACCCGGTAGGCGGTCACAGGATCGGTAGCGTTCGAGACATCCGGCCGCCACGCGGCGAGGAGGCGTATCAGCTGCATCCGCGTCAGATCGCGGACCTGCTCGCGCAGCTCGTCGGGAGCGGAGATGATCGTCATCCGCAATAGTTGCAGCGCACTGCGCCGCTCTCGTACCGAATGGGCTCGGGTCACCCTCAACACACGAAGTGACTCGACGGCACCGTCTTTCGATTTCGGGGTGGTGGTGCGCCGGTTGGTTTTGGCTGCACGCGCTGCGTTAATGGCATCGAGGTCGTCGTTTTTGCCCTTACGGCGGCGGTCCGAGCGATCGGGGCGGTCCACCTCGAGTACCGTCACGCCGGCTTTCGCGAGGTGGCGGGTCAGCCCAGCTCCGTAGGAGCCAGTGCCCTCAATACCGATCCGGATCAGATTGCCGTACTCGCCGATCCAGGTCAGCATGGTTCGATACCCGTTTCGGGTGGTCGGAAAACTGCGAGTTCCGAGGACGTTGTCGTCGGTATCGATCACCGCGGCGACGTGCAGTTCTTTGTGGGTATCGACTCCGGCGAACACTTCCCGGTCTTGATCGAGATCGGCTTTGTCAGGCATCCTTGTCATGTCGCTTTCCTCTCCGTTGACCGATGAGCAAGGCGGCGCCGCGCATCGACCGAACCGGCGGACAAGACAGTGATGAGCACCTGGTGGTGCAGGCTCTCCTCAGGTCACCCCGACGGTGAGGCGTAGCGCCTCACCGGGGGTTCCCAGGAACCGACAAATCCAAGGAAAGACATACGATCGTCGATCGGAGTGCGGGTCAGGAACACTGGGAACTCCCGGCACCAGCATTCTCTCGTCTCCATGCGTTAACGGTCAGGAAATCCGAAAACACCGGCACAAACAGTCTCACTATCGGAATGGTCACCGCGAAGCCCGCATTGGCGAGCACGGAAGCAACAAGTGCCTGATGGAAAGTCGCGTTGAGCGAACTCTGAAGATAAGTCGGCATCACTACGAGGAACGTGTAACCGGCAGCAGACCACCCCATCAACCGCCCGATTCCGAGCAGAATCGCCTTGGCTGTCTCTCCGACAGTCGGCTGCACTACAGGCGCCGCTGCATCAGCTGTCGGTTCGGACTGGACTGATCGAGCACGCTCGAACCGGGTACATCATTTTCCCGGCAGGTTCGCCTGGGAAAGATAGGCGGCAGCACGGCGCAAGACTTCGTTCTCCTGCTCGAGCAACCGGATTCGCTTGCGCAGTTCCCGGTTCTCGACCACGTCCTCACCGGTAGTTCCTGATTTGATTCCGTCCTCGATATCGGCCACTTTCAGCCAACCCGTCAGGCAGGATTCACTGATCCCGAAGTCGGCGGCGATCTGCTTCAACAGCATTCCGGGCTCGCGACTGCGGGCAACCCGAACAACGTCCTCACGGAACTCTCGGGGATAGGGCTTCGGCATGGTGCACATCCTTCCAGCGGCACCTCTCGGCACCACAGATCAGATGTCACCTATCCGTGCAGCAGACCCATCTGCCGTAGAGGCTTGTCCGAATTGAAAGTGAGGAATTCACGGTCGTTCGTAGTATTGATATTCGCGTCTGTCGACTCGGCGTCGGCTGCTACAAGCCCGTAGTTGTTGACGGCGCCATTCGGCCCCGTCATCACGATGTTCTTCAGCGAGACTGTTCCACCGGACTGACCAGCGGTGGCTGAGGTTTGGTAGATCGCCGGCTTGATCGTCGTCGGCACACCCGTGTACGCGGAAGTCCCCAACGCTGCATAGTGCAACGTGGGAAATGCCTTCGTCTCGATCCCCTGGTGATTCTTTCCTGCAACCGAGTCAGTGAGGAAAGCCTTGAAGTTGATCTTGTAACCGTCGGTGAGCTGAATTTCCATCGACTGCCCGGCCGCAGAAGCAGCCGTTGCCGCATCGAGCGTCGACATATCGATCCAGCAGATGTTCTGCGAGAACGGACCGGTGCCGGGGGCGCTGAATGCGCAGCCTTTTGCAGGCTGTTCATCCGGAAGAACAGCGGCGCGAGCCGGCGCCTGAGCCTGAACGGGGCCGCCGAGCGTCGCGGCCGGCTGCGCTGACGCAACCACTGCCGTCGCGCCGGAGATACCGAGAATCATCGCGATGGCGGTCCATACCACCGTCCACGCTCGCACCCAGGGCGGGAGCCCTGCGGTGAATATGGCCGACCTTGTCGGCGGTATGTCGTTAGGCATTTCTTACTCCCCAGGATGTGCCTGATCGATGTTCGATGGACGGAGATGCGAGAGCGCTGGCGCGAACTCCCGGTTGATCGGTTGGTTCGGGTCGATGCGCCTGTTTTCGGCTGATCGACCTCACACCGGACGCTGTTGCCGGTCCTGTCATTCGAGCTCCTCTTCGGAAACACCTGCGTGTTGGAAGAGCCGCCCTGAACAGGACCTTGGCCCTCGAAATCCGCGCAAATCGAGAGCAACCTTCCAGTTATCAGGAACAAGATAACAGATAACCGGGAGCTTGCCCATCGAAAGTCGGACAAAGCAGACCGATCGACGTTTTTGTTCGTAGATCGGACAAGCTTCGAGGAGCAGTGTTGTCCGAGCGGACAATTCAGCCCTCGGAGTGCGGCACCGCGGCGAACGCGATGACATTCAATGTTTCCGCTGACCAGATCGGGTGACGACCAACCTCAAGGAAGGTACGGAATCTGGACAAATGCCCAATATGGATAAGGCCTGTTGGATGCGCCACAGACCCTCGAACGACGGTCGGAAACCCCGTCCTGAATGGAGTCCGATCACCCGTGCGAGCACGTCGAAATTGATCGAATTGATCCAGACCACACTCAGCGACGGCTGCCGGTAACGAAGCATCCCGAGGCTCCGATAATTGGATTGCGAGGCACCAACTTCGCCCGAAACCGGGCGGCCGCCTTCGATTCAAACCCAACTTCAAGTCCGTTTTGTAGCTTTTCAGGCAGAGCAGTTCTGCTCATTTTCTGCCATAGCTATTTTCTGATCCTGCTCAGCTAGTCGAAAGTTCAGCGACCGTGGCTACCGCCCGGCAGAATTCTCGTAACTGACGAGCAACAACCGGACTAACCAGCCAAGCGTCACAAGAGTGCCAAAAAGGGCCCTTCCGCGTGCCTCGAGGCAAATGCATCGAGGGCGAAAGGGCCCGAACCGGGCACCACGGAGCCAAGGGCCCCGCCGCAAACTAGCTGCTGCCGAACCCCACACTGTTGGCGTAGCGATCGAAATCGCCCTGGGCTCCGCTGTAGACGTTGATATCAGTGTTTCCGGTGATTCCGGGGATGCGTCCGGTGCTGGTGTACTGCCAGAAAGTCCAGTTGGACCAACCGCCGGGTAGCGGCCCCGGTGCGTTCTGCCCGTTGTAATCGGCGATCCACAGCGGGTAGTGGTTGAACTCGGTGGTGTTGGCCATCTGAGTACGCCAGAAGTTGGGATACGTGTAAATGATGGGCTGCCGCCCGGTAAGTGCCTGGACTGTATTCAAGTAGCGATGAGTCCAGTCGATGACCTGCCCGGCGGGCAGTCCCTTCGCGTCCTCGAGATCCAGAACGGGCGGGAGGTCACCAGGTCCGTTGATACCCAGGACGATCGCCGAATAGAAGGCGGCCTGGGCTTCGGGGGACTGGCGAACGTCTGCGTAGTGGTAGGCCCCGCGCGAGACGCCGGCAGCACGCATGACCAGGCAATCCTGGATGAAGTACGGATTGACGTAGTTGA
Organism: Rhodococcus sp. YH3-3; assembly: GCF_001653035.1. NCBI lineage: Bacteria > Bacillati > Actinomycetota > Actinomycetes > Mycobacteriales > Nocardiaceae > Rhodococcus > Rhodococcus sp. YH3-3. The sequence continues at coordinate 289,382 of NZ_BCWH01000001.1, forward strand.
GCGACTCGGTGGCCTTGACCATCGCGAACTCGTGCCCTGACGCCTTGATCTGGAACCAGTCGATTCCGGTTCCGTCCACGTGCTGCCACGAAGAGACGTCCGGGCCGCGGGGAGCGTCGGCAGCGGCGAGGCCAGGTGCCGTGATCGCGATGGCAGCTGCCATCGCGATCGGGGTGAGCTTGCCCAGTGTCCTGACGATCCGTCGCTCGACCATTTCCCGAGACTAAGGTCGACTAGTCCGTTTTGTCCCCTAATTCAGGGAATGTTCACTCAACCGAGCCAATCGAGAACAGCCGCAGCGGTCCACGACTGTTGCATACTGCCCAGCGGCTCACCGGTGAAAGGCTCGTAGTATTCGGCAAAACTGCCATCGCTGGCCTGCCGCAACCCCTCCGAACGCAAGACGTGCGATCTCTCGGCCCACCCCCGACGCGCGAACGCCCACGAGAACAACCACGTGATCACCGGCCACACCGGGCCACGCCAATACTCCCGCGGGCGGAAATCGCCGGAAACCGGAGACGTCGACGGTGGGACAGCAAACCGCATGTCCGGGTGACCACAGAATTTGGGCCCCTCGAAAGTGCGCAACAGAGCGCGCTCGGCATCGCGGCTCAGGCCGCCGCACAGCAACGGCGCAAACATCGCGATGGTCTCGGTATGAACCCATCGCCCGGTGCGAAGATCGAAATCCTTTGCTGCACCTGATCGTTCATCGGTGGTGGCAATCACGCCCTGCCGGAATCGATCTGCCCAACCGCGCAGATCACGGACGTCGGAGTTCGGCCGCGAATGCTCCTCACCGATAGTTGCCAAGACGTCGCATGCCATCGAGAAAACCGCACTGACAAACACGTCCTCGACGGCAAAACTCATGGCAGTGGCGAGTTGAGAATCCTCGTACCGCACGGCCTTCATCTCTTCGAGAAGCCAAAGGTAGCGGTCATATTCGTTATCCGTGGGCCGCTGAGACAGGTCCGTCACCACAGCGAGATCAGCACGCTGATACGCAGGCACTTGTCCCGCAACAACATTCGCGTACGCCAGATCCCAACGCGGAGAGTTGTCCATCCCAGATTCCCACCCGTGATAGAGCGCGATACGGCCGTTGCCGTCGAGATCGCGGGCCTCCGCCAACCACCGGTGCCACCGAACCAGATCGCTCCAGCGCCGGTCGAGGAACTCTTCCGCGACCGCACGCGTCGTACGTCCGTGCCGACGCGAATGATCGAGAATCCGCTGCACCGCGATCGCGTGAACGGGGGGTTGGGTGATTCCCGATGTAGCGGTACCCAAAGGAGCATGCGCTGCCAACGCATTGACATCCCACCGCGTCGGGCCGGGGAAGTAGCCGTCGACACCGTTCGCGAACACGATGTGCGGAATCATTCCGTTCTTCCACTGAGCCGAGAGCAAGGTATCGAGCTCTACTACCGCCCGTTCGACGCTGAGCGGCGCCAGACCTACCGCCACGAACGCGGCGTCCCAGCTCCACATGTGGGGATACAGCTTCGGGGCAGCGCTGGTCATCGTGCCCAGGTCGTTTCCGCGCAGCAAGTAGGCAGCTCGGGCGGCGAGCTGAGTCGGGGTGAATCCGCGGTCGGCCATAGATGTCTATTTTGCGACGCGTCGAGCCTTTGCGCTCACCGAGCACGAATCCGGCGCCGCAGCCGCAATAATGAAGGAAGTCCGTCAGGTGATCTCGGAGTGGAGGCCTAGTGCGCGAGAAGATCAAAGCACTGCTGTTCGACGTCCAGGGCACAGCGACCGATTTTCACAGCACACTGTGCCGAGAGGCCCGTCGAATCACCGACGCCGACGTGGACTGGCCAAGATTCGTCAATCTCTGGCGCGCTGAGTACTTCGCGAACACCTCCGAGGCCGACGATTCCACAGGCGAATGGGTGACAGTACATTCGGTGTACCGCGAGGCTCTGCGCAAGCTGTTGGCCCGCGAGAGCATCGAACTTTCCGATGCCGAACAGGAAGAACTCACCACCGCCTGGAAATTCCTGGACCCGTGGCCCGACACTGTCGCCGGCCTGACAACCCTGCGCCAGCAGTACACAATCGCTGCCTTGTCCAACGCCGACGTGAATGCCGCAGTCAGCATCTCCCGGCACGGAAATCTGCCATGGCATGCCGTCTTCACTGCCGAAATGGCCGGCGTCTTCAAACCAGATCCGAAGATCTACCACCTGGCTGCTCGATATCTCGGGTACGACCCGGCCGAGATCATGATGGTTGCCAGTCACAAATACGACATCCGGGCGGCCAAAGCTCTCGGATTCCGCACAGCCTTCATAGCTCGACCACTCGAATTCGGAGCCAGGGGCAATCCCGATGTGTCCTTCTCCGACGAGTTCGACATCAACGCCGAGGACTTTCTCGATCTGGCAGCGCAATTGGTCCACTGATCCCGTGCCTGCGCGTCGTTGCTGGTATTCCTACGTGAAGGAATATCGAAACGGACAGGCGGTTTGGAATTCATGGGCACCAAGGAAGACAGCGCTACCCGCGAACGCAAGGCCCTGCGGTGCTCGCTCGTGGTCGCAACGGCGTTGGCTGTGCTCGCCGCATTCTGGGGCTGGATCTCGCAGTCCCAGGTGATCCTGCTCGACGGTGTGTACGCCCTCATCGGAATGGTGTTGACGGCGATCTCACTGCGGGTCTCGCGGATAGCCGACTCGGGCCCCACCGCACGCTTCCCGTTCGGAAAGGAGGCATTGATCCCGGTCGTCATCGCTGTCCAGGGCATGGCACTACTGGCGACGCTCGCCTACGCCGCAGTCGAGGCAGTTCGTGTCATCCTCGCGGGCGGAGCCGACGTCACCGCGGGGTCTCTGGTGGCATACGGCGCTGTCAGCGCAGTGGTGTCGATCATCATCTGGCGCTACGTCGGACAAGTCGACCGCACATCTGATCTGCTCGTCGCCGAAGCCAGGCAATGGGGAGCGTCGGCTGCCTTCAGCGCGCTGGTCGCGGTCGGTGCTGTCGTCGCAATGATCCTGGGCCGCACCGATTTTTCCGACGCCGACCGATATGTCGACTCCGTCTTGGTCCTCCTCGGCTGCGCGATGCTGGTCCCGCAACCGTACGCACTTCTGCGAACCGCACTGATCGAACTCCTCGAAGGTGCTCCCGGCGAAAACGTTCAGGCCCGCGTGCACGATGCCATCGCCGTCGTCCGCGACGAATTCGGTTTGGACGAACCGACTCTCACCATGAGCAAGGTGGGTCGCAAGCTGTATGTCGAAGCGACGTTCATGGTCGCGCCACACAGCTGGGACATCGACGGTGAAGACGCAGTACGACGCTCGTTCGCCACCAGCCTCGCCGATCTCCCCTACGAACCGTGGCTGAACATCGAACTGACTACAGATCCGGCGCTGATGCTCTAGCGACGGAATCTGCTCTCGAACAACAGAATCACGACGGCCGGGCCCACCTCACCTTCTCGAAAAAGCCCTTGACTCGAAAGTATGTTCGAGTATGATGGGAGGTGGAACGGGGGGTTCTCATGACGATCAACATCACCGAAGATGCCGTCACCGACGTGGTCAACAACTCCGCCGTGGGTGTGCGCGGACGATTGTGGCGGCTTCACCCCAGCGACGTCCGCGAGATCGCCATCACCGCGTCAGCGGAAATTCTTCGCCTGGAAGCCATTCGAGTGGCCGCTGTCGACACCCTGACGTTGAACCCGGACGAACAAGTACTCTGCTACCGCGGCACCGGACAATGGCTCGCGAACCACACCATGCTGCAGATCTCCACCGGCAGAAGAATCGCAGCCCTGGGCAAAGCGCTACGCTCATTTCCCGAGATCGAAGACCAATTCGATGCCGGTGACCTCACTTTCGAGCACGCAGCACTGATCGTGGCGTTCTGCGAATCCCCACCCAAGGCAATGCCCGACGCCGCACTACCGTACTGCCGCGACACACTCCTCGCCGCAGCATCCGGAACCGAAGCAACCACCGTCAAACTGCGCTCCGCCATCAGCGTCCTCGAGCACATGTTCGAATCCGACGACCCACCACCAAGCGAAGACACCGACCGCAACGAACTGCGCATCTCCCCCACCCTCAACGGAAGAGTCGCCGTCCGAGGCGATTTCGACGGAGTGACCGGCGAAATGCTTCTCTCCGCCCTCTCCAACCTCTCCATGCCCACCCCCGCCGAAGACGGCACACCCGACAAACGACCCGCCGCCACACGCAACGCAGACGCCATGGCAGAACTCATCCGACGCTACCTCGACAACGCTGCCACCGGCATCGACGGCGGCCAACGCCCACACCTGAACGTGCACATCAACGCCAAAGACCTGGCCTACCACCGTGAATGCACCACAACGATTGATCGCTCAACACCTGTCCCCTCCGAGGACGACGATCCCGGCATGCTCGATCTCGACTTTCACGATCTCGACAAACAAGATCTCGATGTCGGCCACATGCCCTGGATGGGACCACTGAGCGTCGGCCGCACCCGCATGATCGCCTGTGACTGCATGCTCTCCAGCGTCCTCCTCGACGGAAACGGTGCCCCACTCGACGTCACCCCACTCAAAAGGCTTGTCACCGCAGCACAACGCACCGCCCTGATCGCCCGCGACAAAGGCTGCGCCTTCCCCGGCTGCGACTGCGTCCCCGCCTGGACCGACGCCCACCACATCAAACACTGGGCCAAAGGAGGACCAACCGTCATGGACAACCTGGTCCTACTCTGCCGAACCCACCACACCCTGATGCACCGAAAACCCGGATTCACCGGACAATGGGAAATCCGAATGGGCACCGATCACCTGCCCTGGTTCATCCCACCACCGGGCATCGACCCCGACCGGAAACCCCGCCGCTCCACCACACGACTCTGAACCCGGAGGTCACCGAGCAAACGCCTCGGTGACCCATTCCGGCGTGCTTCGATAGCCGGAAAGGGCGGCGCGGCGACATCCATCCAACTCCACGCTCACAGGAGTACCACCCGAACCGTCAACCCGTAGGAGGGTTGATGATGCTGTCGCTGTCGCGATCTGATCACAAGGCGGAGCTATAGGAGCATCGGCTATGGCGGCAACCACGTCTCGACTCTCCGCTTCGGACAGGCGAATAACGTCCACGTCTGTCTGAGATTCATGCCGGCACACGGATAGTCGTGCAGCATCAGCGACAGGCGTAGCCAGCTCATTGTCGAGCGGGTCATAGACTTCGCCTCTCTCGAACTGCTCGCGCGCCTTGTCGACTTCTCTGGCATCTGTCCGGTCGAATTGAAGGGCAGACGAGCGATCGCAATTCGCCATCGTCGGAGAAAGACTCAACGAAGTTCGGACACGTTCGACTTCATGCAGAGATCGAAGCGAATCGAGAGGCCCGACTTGAAAGCCGCACGGACTCGACGGCCAGGCCGGAAACATCACTTGTCCGGCACTATTGACCATCCACAGTTTGACGGGAATCAGTTCGCTTGTGACACAACTCGCAACGACATTGTCGGGAAAGCGTTTGGAGTCGACACGATATGCATCCTTGACGGCGGCTACGTCACCTTCGAGTCGAACCATGTCGACGGTTAGCGCTCCGGAGGCGTCTTCGCCGACTTCGCAACGAAATACTGCCACTGGATCGAAATCAGATGGAGGATACCCTATTTCGTGTTTCGGACGCGAATACAGATCGACACCGAACAGGCCCCATGCGACTTCAATTCCGAGACAGTCGGCAGTCTCGAACACCCGAGCCTCAGGAGGTGTGAAGTACACCGAATCTCGCCAGAAGGGAGCCGAACAAGCGGTGGCCAGGCAAAGCGACGCCACCAACAGCAGCGCGCGTGCCGAGACCGTCAATTGCCCGCCCACTCCAGAAGATCTTCGGCGGTCCACGTATTGATCACCCGATCCGCTTCGACGCCGCACTTTTCGGCCCGGTCACAGCCGTAGCCCTGCCAAGCCAACTGACCGGGGGCATGGGCGTCAGTGTCGATGGAGAAAAGACAATCGAGATCGCGGGCCAACTCGATCAAACGCGAAGGCGGGTCACGACGCTCCGGTCGGGAATTGATCTCAACGGCTGTGCCTGATTCGCGGCAGGCCTCGAACACTTTCTCCGCGTCGAACTGCGACTCGGGCCGGGTTCCGCGAGCACCCTCGACAAGACGCCCGGTGCAGTGTCCGAGAATATCGACACGCGGGTTTCGCACTGCAGCAAGCATTCTGCGGGTCATCGCCTCACGCTCGGACCGCAGCTTGGAGTGGACGCTCGCCACCACGATGTCGAGTTCGTCGAGCAGATCGGGATCCTGGTCGAGTGAACCGTCCTCGAGGATGTCCACCTCGATTCCCGTGAGGATGCGGAAGGGAGCCAGTTCGGCATTCAACCCGGCTATCACGTCGAGTTGAGACCGTAGGCGCTCCGCGGACAGCCCGTTGGCAACTGTGAGGCGAGGCGAATGGTCGGTGAGGGCACAGTAGTCATGGCCGAGTGCTGCTCCGCGTCGCATCATCTCTTCGATGGGGCTTCCACCATCGGACCAGTCGGAGTGGGTGTGGAGGTCGCCGCGGAGGGCTTGTCGCAATGGGCTGTCGCCGATGGGCTCAGCCTGCCCCCGCAGTTCCTCGAGATACTCGGGGATGCCGTCGTACGACTGAGCGATAATCGTGGCAGTCTTCGGCCCGATGCCGGTGAGCGCCTTCCAACTGTCGGCTTTCCGGCGAGACTCCTTCTGCTCGTCGGACAATCCTGAAAAGACCTCCGCAGCTCGGCGATAGGCCTTGACGCGGTGCGTTTCAGCGCGTGATCGTTCGAGCCAGTAGGCGATCTCCCGAAGCGCTTCATCCGGTTCCATGAGACCACTGTTCCGTCAGCAGCGGCTCGCGGCAACCCTTGATCCCCTTACGCTGTGAATATGGACGACCCGAGAGCACGATTTGAAGCCGCGCGGGTGGCTCACCTGGCAACGGCAGATGCGGCCGGCGTTCCGCACATCGTGCCGCTGGTATTCGTCTTGGTCGGCGCCACCGTCTATTCCTGTGTCGACCACAAACCGAAAACCACGACCGCTCTTCGCAGGCTCCGGAACATCACCGAGACGGGGCGCGCAAGCCTGCTCGTCGATCATTACGACGACGACTGGTCCGCGCTCTGGTGGGTCCGCGTCGACGGACATGCGGAGGTTCTCGACCCCGGCACCAAGGAGTCCGAGAGCGCGATCGATGCTTTGGCCGCAAAGTATCCGCAGTACGTAGATCACCGACCGCACGGACAGGTCATAGCTGTCCGCGATGTGGAGTGGTCGTCATGGTCCGCAGCAGCCTAAGGTTCTGTCCTAGTGTTCAAGGAGCGAAAGTGATTGCAACACTCTCAATTCGGACAAATTGGCGGGGGATCGATGAAACGACGGCAGTTACTTCAGCGCGCAGCCACAGGTCTGGCGCTGGTAGCGGGACCTCAGGTGATCGACATGGGTAGCAGTTCCGGAAGCAGTCAAGACGCAACAAGCCCGTTGAACGAACAGTTGTCGGTTGTTTCGCTCTCACACGTGAACGACCCGGCGACGACACCGGTTTTTCCAGGCGACCCCGAGTTCACTCTCGACACAGCGGCCACCATCGCAGACGACGGCTACTACCTCCAGTACGTCAAGGAAGGTGAGCACACGGGCACGCATTGGGGCGCACCCGCACACTTCCAGGAAGGCGGCCTCACAGCCGACCAACTCGATCCGGCGGACCTCTTCCTCCCCGCAGTGAAGATCGACATCCGGGACAAGGCTGCCGCCGATTCGGACTATGCGCTCACGGTCGCGGACCTGCAGGAATGGGAAACGCGCAACGGCAAGATCCCCGATGGAGCGGCCGTAGTTCTCTGGACCGGGTGGGAATCGCGCTGGGGTAGCGAAGAATATGCCAACTCCGATGCCGAGGGCGTCACCCACCAGCCCGGCTTCTCGGTGGACGCGGCGCGGTGGCTGATAGACACCGGCCGTTTGGGCACCCGCGGAGCCTTGGGAACCGACACGTTCGGTCCCGACCTCGGAAACGACGAAACCTACCCCGTCTCGACAATCCTGTACGACAAGCATCGAATCAGCCTGGAGAACTTGAACAATCTTGCCGCCCTGCCAACCACCGGGGCTAGCATCCTTGTCGGTGGTGCGATCAACAAAGCCGGATCGGGTTCACCGGCAACGATTTTCGCACTACTACGGCGATAACCATTTGCGGCGGTCGCCGTAGACAACGACAGCGCCCTTCCCACTTCTCTTCGCCTCGTACATCGCTGCATCGGCTCGGCGGAGAAGAGTGTGCGCGCTGAGCGGTTCGTCCCCGAACTCGAACTGCGCGGACTCGAAATGCGCGACACCAACGCTCGCACCCACCGACACCGATGTGTCTGCAGTCTGATCGGACCTGAGCGCGTCGACGATCCGGCGAGCCACGACGACGGCGTCGTCGATCGTGCCCTGCAGGAGCACTGTGAACTCGTCGCCACCGAATCGAGCGACAAACGCACCCTCGGGAACCGCTTCGCGCAGACGTGCTGTGAGAGCAACCAGTAACCGGTCGCCGGCCGGGTGCCCGTATCGATCGTTGATCTGTTTGAAGTCGTCCAGATCGACAAGCATCAGCACCCAATCGGAGTTCGTCTGGCGATAGTTTTCGATGGCGCTCGCAAAGTGTTCGTCGAACGCGGCCCGGTTTGCAAGCTCGGTGAGTGGGTCGTGATGTGCTCGGTACCTCAGCTCGTCCTGGGCAGCGGAGATCTGTTGGAGGAGCGCGTCGTTCTCGAGGAGCGTGAGTATTTGGCGCACCAGCGCGAGAACCAACACGCCGACGCCGAGTATCACGACCACGGCATCGAGGTTGCCGACGATCAGCGCCTGAACAGTCACGATCGTCGCGATCACCGCGATCAACAGATACGGCAGCAGCAACTGAGTCCGATCGCTTCGCCACTGCTGCGGCGCGTTGCGGTTCCGAGGCTCGGTTCGCTTCGTCAGCGCCGCCAAGGCGATCAACGGCGGCCCCGCGATGAACCCGGCATCGGCGATGGTCGGCATACTCTCGGCGCCGATCGCCACCAAGTACGCGTAAAGACTGTCCGAAAGGGAGAGCATCACCAACCCGCACCCGAGGAACGTCAGCGGTTCGCGGATCTCGGCAACGGCCTTCGGTCCGATGACCATCAGCAAGACCATGGCGATCAGAACGAAGTCGGTGATCGGATACATCACCGCGACAAGAAACCCGAGAGATCCCGTCGGACCGGTATGAACGACGGCGCCCAGGGCCGTCGTCCACGTGAGGATGAACAATCCACCGACAACGACAAGACCGTCGAGCGTCAGCACGAGCCAGAGATGGATCGGACCGATCGCCTCACGCCGGGGCGACTGACGCACCAACGACAGAAGCGCCGGCACGGCGAACACCGGGAACATGAAGAAACCGATATCCGCGATCGACGGCGACGGAAGTGGAACGTGGAGAACCGAGCGGTAGAACGCCCAGAAGAACATCCCGAGAGTCCAGCCGGCCATACCCAGAGCCATCAGAGTTCGCCAACGACGCTCGACGCCGTGATAGCGCCGCGATGTCCACCAACAGACCGCAGTTGCGGTGGCTCCGCCGACGAGCTGGGCGATATCGTCCACCAGAACCGAAGTTCGTGGGCTGAGCAGCCCGGATCCGGCGAGAGCGATGACCGCGACAACGACGCCGAGAACCAGCCACGTGCGTCGCGCTCGGAACTGCGTCATCGAAGAACCCATCGGTGTTCAAGGCGTCACCACCGATCGTCTTGCAGCCGGCATCGTTGCGGCCGGAATGTTCGTGGTGACGAATGCCCGTACGAACCTACCCGATTTGGTAGCGGATTGTTAACTGGACGAACGATCAGGAAGGCTCGTACGCCGCGGCGCTGTACTCCGCTCGGGTCCTACGCCGCTGCGAAGTCCATTTCGCGATCACCCCTTGCGACGGGCTGAACAGGTACACCAGAGCGAACACGATGCCCTGCGTCATGACGACCATGCCACCGGAAGCCGTGTCGAGGTAGTAGCTGACGTAGATACCGGTAATCGCGCAGACTGCGGAAACGACGGGAGCTATCACCAGCATCCGTGAAAACTTGTCGGTGAGGAGGTAGGCCGTCGCGCCGGGGATGATCAGCATCGCCACCACCAGCACGACGCCGACGGCTTGCAACGCCACAACAGACGTGAGTGCGAGGACGCCGAGTAGCAGCGCACCCAGGCGCTTGGGCGAAAGACCTATCGCGTTCGCATGGATCGGGTCGAAGGCGAACAACGTCAGATCACGACGCTTGATCAACAGAATGCTCAACGCCAACGCGCCAAGTATCGCGACCTGCAGAAGATCGGACGAGCTCACCCCCAGCAGGTTGCCGAAAATGATGTGGTTGAGATCGGTCTGGCTGGGGGTCACCGAGATGAGAACCAAACCGAACGCAAAGAGAGTCGTGAAGACGATACCGATCGCGGCGTCTTCCTTGACGCGGCTGGTGTTACGGATCAGTCCGATCAGGGCTACGGCGATCAACCCGAAGATCAAGGCCCCGATGGCAAATGGTGCGCCGACGACGTAAGCGAGGACAACACCCGGCAGCACGGCGTGCGAGACGGCGTCGCCCATCAACGACCACCCGATGAGCACCAACCAACAACTGAGCACCGCGCAGACAACCGCTGCCACAACCGCAACGGCCAACGCTCGCACCATGAATCCGTACTGGAGAGGATCAAGTAGCAGTTCTACGAGGTTCATCGATCAGGTCCTGTCCATCACGTCGAGACCGAAAGCCAGGGCGAGGTTTTCCGGTTGCAGCACGGTGTCCGGGTCGGAATGCACCAGGACCTTGCGCATGAGCAGTACCGCCTCGTCGCAGAGTTTCGGCACAGCGTGGAGATCGTGGGTCGAGACCAAGATCGACCGGCCGTCGGAAGCCAACTCTCGTAGCAGCGTAGAAATCGTTGCCTCGGAACGCTTGTCGACGCCCGCAAACGGCTCGTCCAGCAACAGTATCGACGCGTCCTGCGCGATGCCGCGTGCGACGAACGCGCGCTTCTTCTGACCACCCGAGAGCTGACCGATCTGACGATCCGCAAATTCGGTGAGTTCCACCCGCTCGAGGGCCTCTGCCACCGCCTCGCGATCTGCACGCCGCGGACGTCGCAAGAATCCGAGGTGACCGTACCTGCCCATCATCACGACGTCACGGACGCTGATCGGGAAGGTCCAGTCGACGTCTTCACTCTGCGGCACGTATCCGACGCGGCCGCTCTTGCGCGCAGTGGCTGCGTCGAGACCGGCGATTCTGACAGAACCGTTGTCCGGCTTGATCATCCCCATGATCACTTTGAACAGAGTCGACTTTCCTGAACCGTTCATGCCGATCAGTCCGCAGACGCTACCCGAGTTCAACGTCAGATCGACGTGGTCCAGTGCGTGGACCTCGCCGTAGTGAACGCTGACGTTTTCGGCGCGAATGGCTTCGTTCATGATTTACCGCCGGTCAGACCGCCGAGGATGACGTCGGTGTCGTGGCGAATCATGTCCAGATAGGTGGGCACGGGACCGTCGGCTTCGGACAGCGAATCGACGTACAGCGTTCCGCCGAACTTCGCGCCGGTCGCCCCGACAACCTGCTGCATGGGGGCATCCGAGACCGTCGACTCACAGAAGACGGCGGGAACGGAATTGGCTCGGACGAAGTCGATCGCGGCGATGATCTGCTGCGGCGTCGCCTGCTGCTCGGCATTGACCGGCCAGATATACGCCTCGCTGAGTCCCGCGTCCCTGGCCAGATAGGAGAACGCACCCTCGCAACTGACAAGTGCGCGCTGACCTGCGGGCAATGCCGCCAGGCCGCTGACCAGGCCGTCCTGCACTGCTTGCAGTTCCGCCTTGTACTTCGCGCCGTTCTCCGCAAATGCCGAGGCGTTGTCCGGGTTGAGGTCGCTGAAAGCAGTCACCATGTTGTCGACGTAGATCTGCGTATTCAACGGAGACATCCATGCATGCGGATTGGGCTTGCCCGCATACGCGTCGCCGGCGATCGGAATGCCTTCGACGCCGTCGCTGACCACGACGTGTGGCACGTCCAGTCCGTTGACGAATTTCGCGAACCACGCCTCGAGGTTCATGCCGTTGTCGAGGATCAGATCGGCTTCGCTCGCCCGCCGAATGTCTCCGGGCGTCGGCTCGTAGCCGTGAATTTCGGCCCCCGCCTTGGTGATCGACTCGACGCGAAGATGATCGCCGGCAACGTTCTGGGCGATGTCCGATAGCACGGTGAACGTGGTGAGCACCACCGGGCGGTCGTCGTCGGAGCCAGAACTCACCGCAGAACAGCTGGACAGAAGCAGGGCGGCGAGGGCGGCAATTCCCAGGCGGCGGAAGTTCTTCGCGTCGCGTGTCGTCATGGTCGAACTCTAATATGTGGGTAAACAAATACACAAGTTCGTCTCGCCGAACAATCTCCACTCGATAGGCTCGGGCCATGCGTCCTACTGCCTTGATCACCGGTTCCAGTCGCGGCCTCGGAGCTGCCATCGCACGCGAACTGGCGCCGACACACGACCTGCTGCTCGGTGCACGATCCGCGCAGGCCCTCGAGCCGATCTGCGCCGAACTGCCCGGATCGACGCCTCTACCCCTCGACCTCACGGACTACGACGCCGCCGCCGCCGCCGCCTCGTCCATCACGACGCTCGACGTGCTGGTACACAACGCCGGCGTGGCCGACATCGGAACCATCGAGGAATCCTCGGTCGATCAGTGGCGACGCACCCTCGAGGCAAACGTCATCGCCGTCGCCGAACTCACGCGGGTTCTCCTGCCCGCGCTTCGTGCGGCTGGAGGTCACGTCGTGCTGATCAATTCGGGTGCCGGACTGCGCGCCAACGCCGGTTGGGGCTCGTATGCGGCCAGCAAGTTCGCCCTGCGCGCTTTCGGAGATGCGTTGCGCCTGGAAGAGCCGGCACTTCGGGTCACCTCCATTCACCCCGGACGGATCGACACCGACATGCAGCGCGACATCGTCGCGGGTGAGGGCGACGAGTACGACCCTGAGCGCTTCCTGAAAGCCTCCACTGTGGCGCGTGCCGTACTCACTGCCGTCGAAACACCGTCCGACGCACACCCCACGGAGATCGTGCTTCGACCTACCGGCCGGTAAATCCCCAGTTCGGCGGTAACGGAATGGTGACGATGGCCATCCGGATATCGCTTTTCCGGGCACTGGCCCGATACTGACATCAGTTGTCGGACAAAGAGACTGGACTTGTCTCAGGAGTTCATCGAGAGGTGGTGTGCGATGCATGATCATACGGATACATGGGGGATCCCCAGCCAGACTTTCCTTCAGTGGTACCTGGTGGCGGCTGCCGTCGCGATCGGACTCTCGCTGTACAGCCGAATGACTGCGCGCCGGTCACCGGTGGTCGTCGACGCTGTCCGTCGGCCGCTCACTCCTCCCGAGATCGGTGCCTTGACCAGTGACTACCAAGCGGTGCTGGCGTCGATGGCTATTCTGCGCAGCGCCGAGCTGATCAGCACCGAAGGCAAGACCAAGCTGGCACTCACTGCGGAGGACAAGAATCGTCTCGATTGGTTCACCCGTACGGTGCACAAGCGGCTCGGCAACGGAAAGGTCCCGCTGCGGCAGGTGCGTCTGATGGGACGGCTGAACGTCGCACTCGCACAACTACGTACGACGTTGATCGACGAGGGATATTTGCAACGCCAGCAGGACGGTCTGACCGCTGCCCTTCGGACCGTTCCGATCGTGGCGGTCATTGCTCTCGGCGTAGTCCGTCTCGTCGCCGGAATCGCCGGCGGTAAGCCGGTCGGGTTCCTGCTCCTCACCATCATCGTTCTCGCTCTGATGATTCCACTTCTTCGCATCAAGCGTCGTCGGACAGCTTTGGGAGACAGCGAGCTTCGACGCCTCAAGCACGAAAACTCGTACCTCTCACCGAAACTGCGGCCCGCGTACACGAGCTACGGTCCCTCGCTCGCCGGGCTGTCGGCGGCGCTCTTCGGTGCGGGCGCTCTGGTTCTGATCGATCCGGCGCTGGCGGGAGCGGTAGCTGCGGGCGCCGCGTACAGCCCGGGTGGCGGAAGTTCGAGCTACTACAGTTGTGGCTCCTCATCCGGCTCGGACGGCGGTGGCGGCAGTGGGAGCAGTTGCGGCGGCGGGGGGGGTGGGGGATGAGCACGCATGCAGCCGACACCTGGGGGATCCCCAGCGAGGATTTCCTCTACGGCTACATAGCCGTTTCGGCCACGCTCATGGTTCTCACTCTGGGGTGGCGTCTGATGATCCGGGCACGCCGGCACGGGTACTCAACCGAGCACGGGTATTCCGCCGAGCAACTGACGCCTCCGGAAGTCGGAATGCTCACCGGCGAGTCACGCGCCATCGCAGCATCATTGGCAATCCTGCGTAGCGCTGACCTGATCACCACCGACGGCGCTGTCCTGCGCCCGTTGGGCCCTGGCGACGAGACCCTGGACTGGTACACCCTCACCGTGTACCAGCGCCTGGCCCAGCAGGCTCTACCCCATCGTCGGCGCCAACTCGCCGAGCGTATGACGGTGGAAACAGCTCGCCTACGAAACTCTTTGGCGGACCGGGGATACCTGACCTCCGACAGCGCCAGGCGTTCAATCTTTCTCTCCACAGTTCCGCTGAAGATCCTGGTGGCCGTGGGTATCGTCCGCATTGCTTTCGGACTGCACAACGACAAGCCCGTCGAGTTTCTGATTCTCGCCGTACTCGTCACCGGGTTCAGCATCCCGCTGCTCGGGCTCAACTTCGATCGAACCACCTCTGGCAAGGCGGCACGTTCGGAACTGACCACGGCACACGCCTACCTGTCCCCGCGCAACAAGCCTGCCTTCTCCGCCTACGGACCGCGTTTGGCGGGAATGTCCGCTGCTCTCTTCGCCGGTTCGGCGATGCTGATGATCAATCCCGCCTTGGCCTCCGCCGCCGGAATCGGTGCCGACGGCAGCGGAAGTAGCGGGGGTTCGGACGGTGGCGGTTCAGGCGGGGGAGGCAGCAGCTGCAGCGGGGGCGGCGGATGTGGCGGCGGCGGCGGTGGATGCGGGGGATAGCCGCGCCCGGGCGAGCATAAGCGCTGCGGCCTCGGTAGTGATGCAACGTTCCTCGCTCAACGAGTACACCTCGTCCAAGGTTCGACCGATCCCGCGGGTTCGTTCGACGACGTAGTCTTCGTTCCACCCCAGGACTTCTCGCCCCACGAGGTGAAAGGCTCCGCCTGCGTTCGCGACGAAATCAGGGGCACAGAGAACCCCGCGGTCTCGCAGAACCTCACCGGCAGCGGCATCGGTCAAGATGTTGTTTGCTGCGCCCGCCACGGCCAGAGTCGGAATCGACGCAGCCGCAGCGAAATCGATGATGCCTCCCATCGCGCAGGGGGCAAAGAGGTCACACGGTGTTCGGAGGACCTCGCCGGCAGGAACGACCGTGTGCCCCGCGAGAGAAGCCGCCTCGAGGCGCTGCGGGTCCGTATCGGCAACCAGCAGACGTGCGCCAGCCTGCGCTGCGAGACGGACGACGTCGCCGCCGACGGCGCCGAGCCCCTGTACCAGTACCGTTCGGCCGTCGAGTGTTCCGAGTCCTCGGCGACGCGCCGTGGCCTTCATCGCTTCGAACACACCCAGAGCGGTGGCGTGCGCGCTGGAACCGGCGCCACCGTTGCCGACCGAACGCCCGAAGACGTATTTGGTGGTGCGGCTGAGCTGATCCATGTCGGAAGAGTTGGTGTTGACGTCAGGACCAGTCCAGTAGTTTCCTTCGAGCTTGTCGATGTTCTCGGCGTGGATGTCGAGGATACGGGTCCAGGTTGCGGCGTCGATCTGATTGCGCGGTGCAGGTAGCGCTATTACCGACTTCCCGCCACCCATCGGCAGATCGGAGACCGCCATCTTCAAAGTCATTGCACCGGACAGCTTCCCGGCGTCCGCCAATGCGTGACCGATGGAGGGATAGTGAGCGGCCCGCGTGCCACCCGACGCCGGTCCCAGACGGGTGGAGTCGATTCGAATCACGAAAGTCGTGCCGGTCTCCCGATCATGGCGTGTGACGGTCAGTTCACCGTCCCAGCGCAGTTCGTCGTCGATACTCATTGAATCTCCTTTTCTGTCTCCGGGTCAGTTGTGGGCGTGCAGTGGTGTTCCCGCGAGTGCGAGCATGGCCTCGCCCAACGCTTCGTTCTGACTGGGGTGCGCGTGGATGAAACGCCCCACTTCATCGGGAAGTGCTTCCCAGGCAACGGCCAACTGCGCCTCACCGATCAGTTCGCCGACGCGGTCTCCCACCAGGTGAACTCCGACAACAGGGCCTTTCGTTCCGCTTCGAATCACTTTGATTCCGCCGGTAGTTCGCAGGATCTGACTCTTGCCGTTACCTGCCAGGTCGTAGATGACGGTGGAGACGTCGGCGTACTGCGTGCGCGCCGCCTCTTCGTCGAGTCCGATCGATGCAACTTCGGGATGTGAGTACGTCACGCGAGGAATCAGGTGTTCGGCGACCGGTATCGGATCCTTGCCGGCAATCTGTTCGGCCACAAAGATTCCTTGTTGGAAACCTCGGTGCGCCAACGCAAGACCGGGCACGATGTCGCCGACCGCGTACACACCGTCCACGGACGTACGGAGGCGTTCGTCGGTGACGACAAATCCCTTGTCGAGGCTGATTCCGTTTTCTTCGAAACCGTCACCGTCCGTGCGAGGTCCGCGGCCGACGGCGACCAACAGTAGGTCGGTGTCGAGTTTCGTTCCGTCGCTTAGTTCGATGCGGACGGAATCGGCTGCTTCTTTCGCGGAATCGACCTTTGTGTCTGTCTTACAGACGATTCCACGTTTCCGGTATGCCCGCTCCAGCTGCTTCGACGACCACGGATCCTCGGCGGCGATCAGTCGGGGGAGTGCCTCGACGATCGTTACTTCGGCGCCGAACGAGCGCCAGAGGCTTGCGAACTCGACGCCGATGACACCGCCACCGAGTACCGTTGCGCTGGTGGGCACCCGGTCGAGTTCGAGTGCCTGGTCGCTGGTGACGATCCGTCGGCCGAGTTCGATGCCGGGGAGTTCCCGCGGATACGAGCCGGTGGCCAGAACGAGTGATGTTCCGGTGTAGCGGGTTCCGTCGACGTCGATGCTTCGCCCACCGACATACGTCCCGTATCCGTTGACGATGGTGATCTTGTGTTGCGCCAACAAGCCTTGCAGACCGCTGTACAGCCGCTCGACTGTCCCGTTCTTGTAGTCGTGCACCTGCGCGACGTCGATGCCGGCAAAAGATGCCCGGACACCGAATTGCTCACTGGTGCGTGCCGAATCGGCCACCTCGGCGGAATGCAGCAGTGCCTTGGTCGGGATGCATCCGCGGTGCAGGCACGTTCCGCCGACCTTGTCCGCTTCGATCAGCGTGACCGACAATCCGAGTTGGGCGGCGCGGATGGCGCAGGCATAGCCGCCCGATCCTCCACCGAGAATCACGACGTCGCTGTGGGGTTCTGCAGTTGTCATCGGAGCCTTGGTCATCAGAGCCTTCCCAGGACGCGGATCGGGTTCTCGATGTAGTCACCGAACAGCCTGAGGAATCCGCCAGCTTCGCCTCCGTCACAGACGCGGTGGTCGAAGCTCAACGAGATCTGAGTGACCTTACGAACGGTCAACTCGCCGTTCACGACCCACGGCTTGTCGATGATGCGTCCGATCCCCAGAATTGCCGCCTCGGGGTGATTGATGATCGGAGTCGATCCGTCGACCCCGAATACCCCGTAGTTGTTGAGCGTGAACGTGCCGCCGGTCAGGCGGGCGGGTTCGAGTTTGCCGTCGCGCGCAAGGTCGGTGGTCACCCGAAGTGCTTGTGCGAGTTCGACGGTGCTCAGGGCGTCCGCATTTCGAATGACCGGTACCATCAATCCCTTCGGTGTCTGCGCGGCGATCCCCAGGTGGGTGCGGGCGTGTCGGACGATCTCGCCTCGAGCAGTATCGACCGACGAGTTCAGTTCGGGGTACTGCGCCAACGCCGCGATGGTCAGCCGAGCCAGGAGCGCCATCAGGCTGATCTTGTCGGAATCGGGCAGTGACTTGTTGATCTCGGCTCGCGCCGCCAACAGTTCGGTGGCGTCGACGTCAACCCAGGTTGTTGCGTCCGGGATCTCACGGCGGCTGGTGGACAGCTTGTCGGCCACCACCTTGCGTAGTCCCTTGATCGGGATGCGTTGGTCGGTCGCGTGTGACGTTTCCGTTTCCGGGCCGAAGTTTTCCCCGGCCTCGACGTCGGCGCGCGTGATGACTCCGCCAGCGCCCGATCCGGAAATCGTGGCTAGGTCGATACTGTTGTCAGAGGCCAGTTTACGAACAATCGGCGAGATCACACGTACCGACGGAGCAGCTCTGCGGCGGCGCAGAGGAGCATCCTCGCTGGTGCCGTAGCCGATCAGGACGTTGCCCGAACCGGCGCGTTCCTCTTCGCGGTAGCGCTCGTGGTTGGCCGAAACGACCGCGTCGACACTCTCGCCACCACTCACAGTGATCAACGGAGTGCCCACCTTCAGGGTGTCTCCGCCCTTGCCGTGTAGTTCGATCACGGTCCCGGCGAACGGGATGGGCACATCCACAGCAGCTTTCGCAGTTTCCACCTCGACGACGATCTGATCGATGGTGACCACGTCGCCGACCTTGACGTGCCACTCCGCGATGTCGGCCTCCGCCAGACCTTCACCCAGATCGGGGAGCATGAAAACCTGATTGCTCATGCCGTCACCGCCCAACGGGTGTCGGGAGTGTCGTTCCACTGCAGACGGTCGACGGCGTCCAGGACACGGTCGACGCTGGGCAGGTGGTTACGCTCGAGCTTGGGAGCGGGGTAGGGGATGTCGAAGCCGCTGACCCGGAGCACCGGGGCATGGAGATGGTGGAAACACCGTTCCTGCACGCGGGCAGCAATTTCTGCACCCACACCGGCAAAACCCTGCGCTTCCTGGATGACGATGCAGCGTCCGGTCTTTCGCACCGATGCGGTGACCGTCTCGTCGTCGAACGGCACTATCGAGCGGATGTCGATCACCTCGATGTCCCGGCCCTCGGCTGCAGCGGCCTCGGCGGACCTCAGTGCAACATCCACGGACGGACCGTAGGCGATGAGCGTCGCGTCACGACCGGGGCGACGGACGACGGCGCGACCGATCGGCTCACGTGCGGTCAGTTCGACATCTGCTCGCGCGAAGTACAGCTTCTTGGGCTCGAGGAAGATCACGGGGTCGGGGTCCTCGATTGCCGAACGTAGCAGCGAGTACGCATCTTCCACCGTGGACGGCGCTACAACCTTCAGTCCGGGTGTGTGCGCGTAGTAGCCCTCACTGGAATCACAGTGATGCTCCACCCCGCCGATACCGCCGGCAAAAGGAACACGAATGACTATCGGAATCGACAGCGCGCCCTTGGTGCGGTTGCGGATCTTCGCCACATGGGAGGCGATCTGCTCGAACGCCGGATAGGCAAACGCGTCGAACTGCATTTCCACGACCGGACGAAAACCGGCCATGGCCATGCCGATTGCGAATCCGATGATGCCGGACTCGGCGAGGGGAGTGTCGAAGCATCGGTCGTCGCCGAAGTCGCGGGTGAGGCCGTCGGTGACGCGGAAAACGCCGCCCAGGGTGCCGACGTCCTCACCGAAGACGACAACGTTGTCGTCCGCAGCCAGAGAGTCGCGTAGCGCGGTGTTGAGGGCCTGAGCCATCGTGAGCATGGGCATGGTCAGTGTCCCCCTGTGTCAGCGGCTTCGGCGGCAAGTTCGGTTTCGAGTTGGGCTTGTTGCTCTCGCAATTGCGGTGTCTGCTCGGCGAAGACGTACCGGAACAGATCGAGCGGATCGTGCGGGCGGTCGACATTCATGCCGGCGCGTAGTGTGGCGGCCTCTGCCTCGGCCTCTGCGGTCAGTGATTCGACGAACGCGTCGTCGATCAGATCGTGTGCGCGCAGATACTTTTCGAGACGCGGCAACGGATCTCGCCCGAGCCAGGCTTCCACCTCGGCGCTGTCGCGGTAGCGGGTGGCGTCGTCGGCATTGGTATGTGCGTCGATGCGATAAGTGTGTGCCTCGACGATCACCGGTCCGTTTCCGCTGCGAACGAAGCGCGCTGCCTCGTCCATGACGGCCATCATCGCGACGGGATCGTTGCCGTCTACCTGCTCGCTGCCGATCCCGTAGCCGACGCCCTTGTGCGCCAACGTCGGTGCTGCGCTTTGGCGCGACAGTGGCACGCTGATCGCAAATCCGTTGTTCTGCACCAGAAAGATCACCGGCGCTTTGAAGACGGCGGCGAAGTTCAGCGCCTCGTGGAAATCGCCCTCACTGGTGGCGCCGTCACCACAGAGCGCCAAGGCGACGGTGTTCAAGCCCCGTCGAGACTCCCCGTATGCCACTCCGGCTGCATGCAGCAATTGCGTTGCCAGCGGGGTGCACTGCGGCGCACTGCGCAGTGCGACCGGGTCGTATCCGCAGTGCCAGTCGCCGGCGAGCATGCTCAGAATCTGCACCGGATCGACACCCCGGGCGGCCAACGCCATCGAATCCCGGTAGGTGGGGAAGAGCCAGTCACTCGGCTCCAGACTCATCGCTGCCGCGATCTGACATGCCTCCTGCCCTCGCGAGGACGGATACACGGCCAGGCGCCCCTGTTTGGTCAGCGCCGTAGCCTGCTGGTCGAAACGCCTGCCCAGGAACATCTTTCGATACATCGCGATCAGGCGATCGTCGCTCGGTTTTGCGTAGCGGGCCTCGCTGCGCGTCAGTTCTCCGGCAGGGTCGAGGTACTGCACCGCAGAATCGGCCGGCAGGAACTTCTGATACCGCAGTTCCCCCAAGGGCTCGACAAGTGTCACTTCTACCTCCAGAAGACGTTGTGTCCATCAGTATTCGCACTTCGGCGACGTAATGGCAGCAAGCGTCGAGGATTCAAGACAAATGGCCTATCATGAGGATTCGGGCAGCAATATGTCCATCAACCGACTCGACTACCGAACCAGGAATGGACAGATGGCCACCGAACCGCACGCTCTCGATGCGATCGACCGCCGCATCATCGCCGAACTGGTCGCAGACAGTCGCATCTCCATGCGTGCACTGGCTGAAAAGGCGCACATATCCCGCGCTCACGCCTACGTCCGCATCGAAAGGCTCGAGGACGCCGGAATCATCACCGGATTCACGACGCGGATCGCCCATGAGAAGGCCGGACTCGGCTCCTCGGCGTACGTGGCACTCTCGATCCGGCAGCACTCGTGGCGAGGTCTGGCGGCGTCCTTGAAGGCCCTGCCGTTTGTCGAGCACTTCTCCCTCCTCGGCGGCGACTTCGACGTTCTGGTGCTGGTCCGTGCCCCGGACAACCAGGAACTACGCCACACCGTTCTCGAAGAACTCCAGGGACTCGACGGGGTTCTCTCGACCAAAACGTGGCTGATCTTCGAAGAAGGCAACGGTCCGGGACCCAACTGGTTGCCCGGCTGATCCGTCTATAGTCGCCGTTAGCAGTTGCACACGGGAGGTGACTCGAATGACCCTGCACGGCCTGGGAATCGGTTGGCGCCCCGAGGTCTCCGGAATCATCGCGCAACTCGACGGCCTGGCATTCTGCGAAGTCATTGCCGAATCCGTCGGAAACGAGATACCGCCGCACCTCGGCTCGCTCGGAGTTCCGGTGATCCCGCACGGAATCTCGCTCTCACTTGGCGGGGCCGAGGCGGTAGATCAGGCACGGATCGATCACCTTGCGCGTGCATCCCAGCTACTGGGCGCTCCCTTGGCGAGCGAGCACATCGCATTCGTGCGTGCAGGCGGCATCGAGGCCGGCCACCTGCTCCCACTTCCGCGCACCTACGAAGCCGTCGACGCCCTGGTACGCAACATCACCCGGACTCAGGACGGTCTACCGGTGCCGTTCGCCGTCGAAAACGTTGCCGCCCTGTTCGACTGGCCGGACGACGAGTTGACCGAAGGGGAGTTTCTCGCGGAGATCGTCGAGCGCACCGGAGCCCTGCTGGTTCTCGACATCGCGAACGTCTATGCCAATGCCCTCAACCGAGGGCGTGATCCCTGGGCCGAGCTGAGCCGGCTACCACTCGAGCGAATCGCATACTGCCACATCGCCGGTGGCAGCATCAGCGACGGCAAATACCACGACACGCACACCGATCCGGTACCCGAAGCCGTGCTGGAACTCCTTGCGCAGTTCACCGCCGCCGGTCACCATCCCGCCATCATGCTCGAGCGCGACGGAAACTATCCGCCGGCACTGGAATTGCTCGACGAGCTCGATGCCATCGCCGACGCAGCTGGTCTGGATCGCATCACCGCGGGCACCGATTGGTCACGCACATGAGCACGCTCGGTGAGCGTCAAGAGGCGCTGATTCGCGCACTGGTGGCGGGTGGCGAACTGCCCGAAGGCTTCGACAAAGACGAAGCCGCCGTTGTCTCGGCGGCGCTGCTCCGAAAGCGCGCAGGAGAAGTGGCGCACCACCTTCCGGTCGTGCGCCACACTCTCGGCGATCGTTATCTTCAGTTGTTCACAGCGTGGGCGGACGGACGGCCGAAGTCGTCTTCGCATGCGGATGCCCAGGCCTTTGTCGCCCATCTCCAGGACATCGGCGAACTGCCTCGCCCACCCTGGTATCAGAGGTTTCGAAAGGTCTCACGCAAGTGAGACAACAGCTTCGCTGGTGTACATGAGGAACGTCATCGATTCCTGGAAGTACAGCTCGACGGAGTTCGCATCGTGCGAGAGATAGCCGATGGACAGGTCCTGGCCTAGATGCAGTTCGTAGTCACCGCCACGCGTCGACAGCAGGAAAGCGCCGTCGATGGCCGGGGCCCAGATGATCTCGCCGTCGAGGACGCGTCGCAGGTGCTCGCGGATGGGGTAGCCGTGATCGGAGGTCTCGTTGATCGCGGTGAACGCATCTGCATTCAGGAGCAGTGAGTACGGTCCGTTGACACCGGCCAAGCGCAGCGACGTGATCGCCTGGCTGATGGCTTCCGGGTAGTCCTTGGCGTCGATGGGGAGCTTCAGTTCCGGGTTGGAACCGCTGGCCCGCACGCCGGTGATGCTGGCTGCGGGGTATCCCTCGAAGATGGCGCGGTCCTCGGCGAACGCGATCTGCTTGGCCGCGTCCTTGACGGGCTGCCAGTCGGAGTCCTTGGCGCCGCGTTCGACGTCGTCGATGGCCTGACGGCTGACGGTGAACGGGACCCGCAGTTCGATGATCGGCTGGGACTGACGAGCATGTGCGATGACGCCGTCGGCCAAGGGATTGATCGGCACCTGATGCCCGAGTGGGATGGCCGCGAGATCGTCACCCGACGGTCCCTCCACATCCACGACACGACGACCGGCGACGTGACGCTTGAAGGTACGGCTCGCCTCTTCTTCGATCTCGGCCCAGGCTGCTGCCGAAATGGGTGCTAGGTCGCGGTGCAGGTTTGTCATTGCTGGGCACTCCTTTTGAGGCTGCCGATTCCGAGAGAACCGTCAGAGATGGGCGCTGTGAACGTCGCTTCGGGAACGAGCCTGGTCGGCAAGTCCGGGGGATCGTCGAGAAAGTCCGCCGTCGGAACGAAGAAATTGATTCCGGTGACGGCGGTGGAGAAATCGAGAATGCGGTCGTAATTGCCGACGGGATTCCCGATGAACATGTTGGTGAGCATCTGCTCGGTGACCGTCGGCGACGCCGAGTAACCGATGAAATAGGTACCCATCTCAGCGGAGCCGACGTGGCCGAACGGCATGTTGTCCCGCAGAATCTGGATCTGCTCACCGGATTCGTCTTCGATGACGGTGAGTGCGGTGTGGGAGTTGGCCGGCTTGGTGTCGTCGTCCATCTCGAGATCTTCGAGCTTGGAGCGTCCGATGACGTTCTCCTGCTCCTCGACGGGCAGGGAGTTCCACTCCGACATGTCGTGGAGGTACTTCTGGACGATGACGTAACTGCTGCCTGCGAAATCCGGATCCTCGTCACCGACGGTGACCGCGACGTAAGCGGCCTGCCCGGACGGGTTCTCGGTACCGTCGACAAAACCCATGAGGTCGCGTTGCTCGAAATACTTGAAACCGTGGACCTCGTCGATCACCGACGCGGCCCCGGCCAACCTGTTGGTCACGACCGTGGCGAACTCGAAGCACAGGTCCATCTGACGGGCACGGATGTGAAACAACAGATCGCCCGGCGTGCGCGGGGCGTGGTGTTTGTCACCGGTCAACTCGACGAACGGATGCAATTCCGCCGGCCGTGGACCGTCGAAAAGTCGATCCCACGCATCCGAACCGATGCCTACGACGGCAGCCAAGCCACCGGCGGGAACCCGGAATCCGATCGAGCGTTGCAGCCCGGAAATATCCGCCAGAACGTCGTGAACTGCCTGCTCACCACCCTCATCGATGGTGAAAACCAGGAAGATCGCAGCTTCCGTGAGCGGGGTCAGCAACGGCTGCGGTATCGCGGGAAGGGCCACTTCGGCCTCGTCGATCTCACTCGTTTCCGCCATGCAGACCAGTATGGACGATTCCGGCAGTCCCGGCATCAGTAGTGGGTAAGTCGCGTCAGGGTGTCGCGTCAGGGTGTTGCGGCCTGGGCGCCCGCGTCGAAGCCGGCCGGAATCTCGAAGATCTTTCCGTCGAACCCGGCGCGGTAGAGATGCCCGGCCGCGAAACCGGAATTGCCACGCCCGTAGGTCAACACACTCGACGCTTGCAGTCCGCTGGTGAGCGAGCAGTACTGGCCGGGTCCGTCGATCCGCCACACCTCACCACTGATGTCCGTGGGAACAATTGCGCGATCTCGCGAGTCCAAGGTCAAACCATCTGGGGCAGAAAAGGTTTCGAAACCACCGAGATCGACCAACGACTCCGAATATCCCGGATTGTCCACGGAGATGCGGCTGACACCCGGGTTTGCGAACGTGCGCGAAACGTAGAGCCAGCGATTATCGGCGCTCAGGGCAGCGCCGTTTGCACTCGGGAAGGTTGCCCACGCCGGGTCGACGGAACCATTCGGGCTGACCTTTCCGATCAGCGAACCGAAATCGTTGGTGGCGTAGATCGTCCCGTCGTGCGCGACGGCAAGGCCGTTTGCAGCGCTCAGACCACCGGCTATCGGCGTCACGGCACCCGAGTTCACGTCCACCCGCGCGACCGACGCAGCACGCGTCAGATCGCCGATCAGCACGCCGGCGTTTGCTCCGGTACCCACCAGCAGTGAACCGTCCGGGCTCCACGCGAGTGCGCCCGCACCGCCGGGAACCGTCGCGATCGGAACTGCGGCCTGACCAGGCCCGTCGACGCGGAAGATCCGCCCACTCACCAGGTCGGTCGTATACAGGCGCCCTTGCCCGTCCACCGTGACACCCTCGAGGGCAGCACCCGGAATCTGGGCGCTGAGTATGGCGGGTGACGATCCAGGGCAAGGCGGAGCGGCGGCGGCACCGGACACGCCCAGAGCCAGAAGCGAACCGGCAACAAGAGCACCGGTGATACCTACCCGAATACCGCGATCGAAGATCCTGGTGCGCATCTGCGCAACGCTAGACCTTCGGCCCGATTTCGCCTAGAGCGACCGAAGGAAAGAGATCAAAAGTTCATTGACCTCGGCAGCGTGTTCTTGTTGTACGAAGTGCCCCGCACCGCCGAGGAGATGTACACCCCGCAGGTCGGGGACAGTGTCCTTCATTCGGTCCAGTGCCTTGGGACCGCTCATCGCGATGACCGGGTCTTCCGCGCCCGCAACGAAGAGCGTCGGGACCTCGACGTGCGCGCCGTCCAGATCCGCGCTGCGTTCCCAATTGGCGTCATACGCTCGGTACCAGTTCAAGCCACCGGTGAAACCTGTTGCAGTAAAGGCCTTTACATAGACATCCAAATCATCCTCGGTGAGCCACGACCACGGCAACGCCGGCGCCTCGGGAAGTACGTCGAGATAGCCGTTTCCTTCGGACGGGTTCTTCCACACATCGAGGTACCGGTAGGCCCCGGACAAGGCGTGGAAGAGCCGCTGAAGGAATTCACGTGGACGGGCGTCGAGTTCGCGCTCCGCAACACCCGGTTCCTGAAAATAGTGAATGTGCAGAAAGTGCTTGCGCGCCAAGGCGGCGTAGATGGCCGAGGGCTTGGCCGGGAATCTGTCCGGCGCATAGGGAACCGCCAAGGAGACCAGTCCCGCAACGCGATCGGGGTGACGAAGCGCTGTCGTCCACGCGACCGGAGCGCCGAAATCGTGTCCGACGAACACCGCTTTGTCGATTCCGAGAGCGTCGAGTAGGTCGATCAGCCGGTTCGCGACGGCGTCGTTGGTGTAATCCTCGATCGCGTCGGGGCGGGTAGTGCCGCCGTAACCGGGCATGTCGAGTGCAATCGACCGAAAACCCGCTTCCGCCAACGCTGCCGACTGATGGCGAAAGCTGTATCCGAGGCCGGGAAAGCCGTGGCACATGACCACAGCTGTCCCGGAACCGGAATCGTCGATCTGCCAACAGAATCCGTCGACGTCGATCGTCTTGACCGTCATGTCAGGCGGTGATCATGTCTTCCTGGTTCCAGAATGCGCGCATCGACAGGATCTTTCCGTCGTCGTCGAAGGTCATGACGTCGATGGGTGCGATGGTCAGGGTCTGCTCGCCGAGCTTGGTGATCAGCGAGAAGTGGAATGCCGCCTCGTTTCCGGCGATGCGGAGGGTCTGAAGGTGAGCTTCCTGGTCGAAATTCTCGATCACGGAGTAGAACTCGAGAATGGACTCGCGGGTGGTGCGCACGTCGGTACCAACCGGGTCTTCAACCGTTGCACCCTCGGCGTACAGGGCCACAACCTGGGCAGCAGTGCCCGTCGCAACGGTCTCGATGTAGGCGTCGACGGTCTTGCGGATTACCTCTGCGGACGGTGCCATGGTCTACCCCTCGTAGTTAGAACAGGTTCTAATTCTGAGGATAACCTACGACTCTGTTCCACGGGTCAGCTTTCGAGCACCTTGCGCAGGCGAGCCTTCTTCCGGTTCTCCCGCACGATCCAGACGACATCGGTGTCGTCCGACGCCCCCAGGGAGACGAATGCCGGCAGGGCATTCTCCGGATCCGCCGCAACCGCGACACTCCAGCAGTATCCAAGCGCCTGCCGGAGAGTCCGTGTGTCGGCCTCGCGACGAGAATCAGCTGGTTGCGAGACGATCCACTCGGTAGCGTCTCGGCACACCTGAACGGCCAGCGCAGCGTTGGTCTTGTCCTTCAGCAACCGTGGCTCGCAGATCCCCGCAGCCGCTGCGCGCAGCGTCAATGGATGGGCGGACCGTGACCACTGCTCGATGATCGCCCGCAATAATTGCGGATCCGTGTCACCTATCGCCTGAACGGCCATCGCGGCAGCTTCACGTGCGCGCCACGACGCACTGGTGGTCGCCTCCGTCAAGCTGCGGAGAACGGATCGCTCGTGCGAGCGAACGAAGATGAATCCGAGCCCGACGATCCCACAGCAGCGGATGTATTCGTCCTCGGACTCCGCTGCCAGCAGGATGTCGTCGTCATCGGCGCCGCGCGCGAACTCGAGCATGAGCCCAAGGTTCGCGCGCGGGCCGGGCAGTCCTGAACGCTCCGTCAGGTAACTCCACAGTTCATCGCCGTCCAGATCCGCGAACGTCATGGGAGTCCTGCTTTCTCGAGTGCGGGTGCACCCATCATTTCACCGAAAGCCCTCTCACGACGGGAGTTCGAAGCTCACTTGCTTCCGTCGTCGCGCATAGAGGAATCCACCGACAAACGCGAGCACCAGCACCCCGGTCATCACCACGGCCAGAATGTTGCCGCCCAGTAGGAGCGGAAGGTTTCCGGCAATGGCGATCGCGAAGCCGATCAGCCCGACAAGGCCCAAGCTCGGGGCAAGTTTGGTGTGCCAGAATCGCTGATCGACCTTCGTACGATGAAAGAAGACGAGCACCGCAAGGCACGTGAGCAACATGAGAGCCACGATCCCCACCGTTGCAACGCCGGCGAACCACGCGAAGATCTGTGTCACCGGATCCAGACCGATGACGATGCAAGCTCCGAGAAGTACCAAAGCACAGCAGGATTGCACCACTGACGCGATGTGCGGCGAACCATGCACGCGGTGCGTCCGCCCACCTGCGCCCGGCAGAACGCCGGTGTTCGACAGAACGAAGATGTATCTGGCCAAGACATTGTGGAGAGACAGAACTGCGGCAAAGAGACTGGACACCAACAGAATTTGAATCAGGTGGGCTGTCACCGTTCCGGCAAAGTCGGTGGCAGTGGTGATCAGCATGCCGTCGGGGTCAGTACCCGCAATGTCCACTGCACCCTTGTCGCCCCAGGCTGTCACAACCGCCCAACTGGAGAGAGCGTAGAAGCCGCCGATGAGGATCAAGGCGGCGTATGTCGCTCGCGGGATAGTCCGCGCGGGATCCTTCGCTTCGTCACGGAAGATCGCCGTCGACTCGAACCCGATGTAACCGGCAAGCGCGAATACCAATGCGACGCCGGGGGATCCGGAGAATATTTCCGACGGAGAGAACATTGCTGTCGACGGGCCTTCCGGACCACCGTCGGCGATGATGAAAGCGTCGAGTACGACTACGATCCCGACCTCTGCGATCAACAGGATGCCGAGCACCTTGCCCGACAATTCGATATGACGAAATCCGAGGACGGCTACCAGAGCCAACGAGGCGAGCGAGAAGATCCACCACGGCACCTCCGGACCACCGTAGGAGGTGATCAACGAACTCATTGCCGGGCCGAGGTAGCCGTATACGGCCAATTGCACTGTGCTGTAACTGACGAGGGCCAACATCGCACTGCCGACGCCGGCACCACGGCCGAGACCATGTCCGATGTAGAGATAGAACGCTCCGGTTCCCGGGATGTAACGCGACATCGCGGTGAACCCGACGGCGAAGAGCAGAAGTACACCGGTTGTCACGGCGAAGGTCATGGGGAAGCCCGCACCGTTGCCACCGGAAATACCCAGCGGCACAAGACCACTGATCACAGTCAGGGGAGCAGCTGCGGCAACGACCATGAGGACTATCGAGCCGGTACCCAGCGAGCCTCGAAGAGTTCGGTCATCGCCGGATGCATCACGTGAAGCATTGACGGAAGTATGGGTCATACGGGCGATGTTAGAACCATTGAAGTCGATTCGGGACCCAATTCACAAAACTTTTACTTGCGAAAAACGGGACGAACCGTCCGTTCGTCGCGCTCCCGTCAGCCTTCTTCCTGCAGCGCCAAGCGTTTGAGCTCGTCTTTTGCGTGCAGAATGTGACGTTCCATTGCCTCCGCCGCGCGAGCGCTGTCGCCCCGCTTGATCGCCTCGAAGATTTCCTTGTGCTCCACCCTCGAAGCCTCGACCTGGTCTTCGAACACGAGATGATCGACGGGGACGAACATTTCGCCGCGAGCCTCGACCACAGCGGCCTCCAACCTGCTGTTTCCCGCCGCTCTGGCGATACCGCCGTGGAACCTGGCGTCACAAGCCCGGAACGATCCCCGACTTCCGGAAACCCCCAATTGCTCAATGGATTCGAGCAACTCGAGAAGATGACGATCGGTTCGCCGGACCGCCGCGAGGCTTGCCGTGCGCATTTCCAACCCGATACGGAGGTCGACGATCTCGTCGATGTCTGCTTCTCGCGCTTTCAACTGCCCAACCCAGTCTTCATAAGGCCTGGTCAACTCCGAAACGAACGATCCACCCGTTGCACCGCGTCGCACCTCGATGTATCCCATTGCCTGAAGGATTCGGATAGCTTCTCGCA
This sequence comes from Rhodococcus sp. YH3-3, assembly GCF_001653035.1. Lineage (NCBI taxonomy): Bacteria > Bacillati > Actinomycetota > Actinomycetes > Mycobacteriales > Nocardiaceae > Rhodococcus > Rhodococcus sp. YH3-3. The sequence continues at coordinate 319,263 of NZ_BCWH01000001.1, forward strand.
CACTGACTCGACCGACTTCGAGTTGCTGAGACAGTTCACGCTCGGACGGCAGGCGATCACCGGGGCTGAGCGCGCCGCTGTGAATGAGCAGTCGCAAGCGTCGAGCGATATCCTCCCCCAACGTCGGTGCACTGACCATGAATTCGATGGCCGGCAGCTTGTCGATCTGCACGTCTCGTACCCCCTACTCGGTGCCTGGACCGACTCTTCAGCTTCGTCCTCGTACGCTTCGTCACGGGCTGCAAAATCGAACGCGCCATTCGCAACTGTCCTTGAATAGATACAGCAGCGCGCGGCACTTCGAACCCGTTACTCCAACTTTACAAGCCAAACCCTAGCGAAAAGCCATTCAATGGTTCTATGCTCGCTCCTATGACCCAATTCACGATGACGGCGGAGGCACTCCCCGCCATGCCCCTGATCGGAGTCACCGGCCGCGTCGACCGAGGCGGGCCGTCACTACCGAACGTCGTCGGCGACGCATTGATGGAAATGTTCTTCACCGATTTTCCGTCGAAGATCCGCGCCGCCGGTGGTCAACCGATCCTGCTGAGCATCCACAGTGATCCGCGCCGAATCGTCGAGCATCTCGACGCCCTCGTCCTCAGCGGTGGTTCCGACGTGGACCCCAGGCGATACGGCCGCACCCCCGGACCAAACTCCTCGATGATCGACCCCGCTCGGGACGAATTCGAGTTCGCCCTGGTCGATGCAGCCTGGGAAATCGGACTGCCGATCCTGGGTGTATGTCGAGGACACCAGGTCGTCAACGTCGCCCGCGGGGGCACTCTGATTGCCGACCTTCCGACCGACGCCGGTGAGGCGCACAGCTTCTTCGGCTATCCGCGTTCCTACCGACCACAACAGGTCGCCCTTGAATCCGGCTCCATCCCATATAGTCTGTACGGCAACAGCATTCACGTGAACAGCCTTCACCACCAAGCAGTGGATGCCCCGGGGAACGGACTCCGGATCGTCGGACGCGCGCTCGACGGCGTCGCCGAAGCCATCCAGGCCGACGATCGCCCCGTGGTGGGCGTGCAGTGGCACCCCGAATTCTTCGTCGAAATCGACCCGCTCTTCTCGTGGCTCGTCGACGCTGCAACCTCCCGTCGGACCAATTCTTCTCACCAGATCGATCATCACAGAATGGAAGACAACAATGTCACGTACGCATGAGAACAAGGTTGCCCTGATCACCGGTGCAGGCTCCGGAATCGGCCGCGGCATCGCGCTGCGCCTCGCCTCCGACGGTGCCCGCGTCGCGGTCGTGGACCTTCACATCGAAAGTGCAAAGGAGACCGTCGCACTTATCGAATCGCAGTACGGCACAGCCGCGCTCGCCCTTGAGGCCGATGTGCGCGACCGCGCCGCCGTGAGCGCCGCTTTCGAAGCCACCGTCGCCGAATGGGGACGCTTCGACTACCTCGTCAACAACGCCGGCCTGATCACGATGAGTTCTCTCGAGAACCTCACCGACGAAGAGTGGGACCTCGTCCTCGACGTCAATCTCAAGGGCATGTTCATCGTCACGCAGATCGCCACCCCATACTTCCGCGACGGCAACAGCGGCGCTGTGGTGAACTTGTCGACGGTGGAAGCGGACGTGGTCGTGTCCTCCCAGGGCTTCGCACAGGTCCACTACAACGCGTCGAAGGGTGGAGTGAAGATGCTGACGAAGGCTCTGGCCGTCGAACTCTCGCGGTACAACGTACGAGTCAACGCGATCGCCCCCGGGCCGGTCCCCACCGCCTTCCTGCCTGGCATCGACGTCTCCTCCGGCGAAGTTCTCGACTTCATGAAGTCCAGGCTCCTGGTGCCGCGCGTCGGCCGCCCCGAGGACATGGGTGGTGCAGTCTCCTTCCTGCTCTCCGACGACGCCTCCTACATCAGTGGAGTCCAGCTGCCCGTCGACGGCGGATGGCTTGCCCGATGAAAGGCCGGCTCACCACGGCCGAGCTCGCCGAGTCCGACATCGACACCGTCCTCATCGCCGGTATCGACCTCTACGGACGGTTGATCGGCAAACGAGTCCCGACGCGAATTTTCCTCGCGAACATCGACGAGGGTCTGCATGTGTGCACCTGTGTGTATGCCTGGGATGCCAGCCAACGCATGGACAAACTCGTTGTCGACTACGCCGGCGGACACACCGGCTGGCATGACTTCCGTCTGCGACCCGATCTGGGGACACTTCGACGTGCGTCGTGGCTCGAGTCCACTGCCATCGTCATCGCAGACTCGGTCGACGAACATACCGGCGAGCTCGTCCCGATCGCACCGCGCACGATCCTGCGCAAGCAGATCGACAAGCTCGAAGCTGACGGCCACACCGTCTACGCGGCAACGGAACTCGAGTTCCACCTCTACCGAGGTGCCCCCGACGCATTGCGGCGCAGCGGCTATCGGGATCTCGAACCCACCACCCTGGTGCCCTCGGATTACACCATCACCGCCGGCAACGCGATGGAACCTTTCTTCCGCAAGGTACGAACCGCGTTGGAGGAGAGCGCGATTCCCGTGGAGGTCTCTCAGGTCGAATACGGCCTGGGCCAGTGGGAGATCAACCTCGAATACGGAACCGCGCTCGAGATGGCCGACCGCCATGTGCTATTCAAGCAGGTCGTCCACGACGTCGCTGCGGCAGAAGGGCTCACTGCTACCTTCATGGCACGTCCGAGCACCGACGGCATGGGCTCGTCGTGTCATATTCACGCGTCCATGCGGAGCGACGACACCTTCCCGTTCCACGACGAAAGCGCAGAAAACACCGCGAGCGCCGAGCTGCTGCACGCCGTCGGCGGAGTTCTCGAGCACTGCCCGGAACTCATGCTGTTCTACACGCCGACCATCAACTCGATGCGCCGCACCAGAGCCAGCCACGATTTCTCGGGGAACGGCTTGACCTGGGGTTTCGACAACAGGACTACCACCTGCCGACTCATCACCGGTGCACCGTCCGCCAACCGTCTCGAAATGAGACTGCCAGGGGCGGACGCAAATCCGTATCTCGCACTCGCCGCCGTTCTGGCGTCGATGAACGACGGTCTGACACGAAAGCTCGATCCCGGCGCACCGGTACGACGCGACGGGTACAGCGACACAGACACACTCGAGAAGGTGAAGCAACAACCGCTGCCCGGCACACTGGACGAAGCGGCGCGTGCGCTCGAGGCCAGTGAGTTCGCACTCGCGGCGTTCGGCGCCGAGGTCGTATCGCACTATGCGGCGGTCGCCAAGGACGAATGGGATTCCTTCATGTCCGCGGTCACCGACTGGGAACGCGAACGCTACCTCGACAACATCTGACCTACAAACGATTTCGCCACGAAGGACAGTCATGACCACTTCATGCTCACTCGTGCCCCAGAACAACACGATCGACGGAAACGTCGAAACACCGGCTATCGACCTCGGCGAATTTCTCACCGATCCCGACACCGGAGAGAAACTGCAAGCCCAACTCGCGTCCTCCACCGAACAGGTGGAGAGGGCGATCACCGCCGCGACAGAACTTCACCGATCGGGTGTCTGGACCCGTCGATCGGTCGCCGACCGGGTGCGCCTACTCGAGAGAACGGCTGAACTTGTCGAAGAACGGACTGCGGCGATCGCTCGTGAGGACTCCAAGAACAACGGCCTTCCGCTTTCGATCAGCACACTTTTCGCCGGCGGACTTCCCGATCTGTTCCGCAGTGCTGCAACGCATCTGAAGAACTCCTCCGGGTTCGAGCAGCTGGCGTCAGGTGCACAATTACATCGGCTGGCGTGGGGCCCGACCGCTGTGATCGCACCGTGGAACGCACCGAGCTTCATCACCGCCAAGAAGACCGCATTCGCTTTGGCCGCAGGTGCTCCGGTCATCGCCAAGCCCTCCAACTGGGCTCCGTCGGGTCCCAACGTGCTTGCCGAGGCGATCTCACGTGCCATCGCCGAAGTCGACGCGCCGAAAGCTCTGTTTCAACTCGTTCACGGAGGCGGGGACGTCGGGCATCTACTGGCCTCCGATCGACGAATCCGAGCACTGGCGTTCACCGGCGGCCGAGCAGCCGGTAGTTCCATCGCCGCTGCAGCTTCTACCGATTTCAAGGCTCTTCAACTCGAGCTCGGCAGCAACAACCCCGTGATCATCCGCGCCGACGCCAACATCGATCTGACTGCCACCGCACTCGTCGACGGGTTCACCAAACTCAACGGGCAATGGTGTGAGAGTCCGGGAAGCGTCTTCGTGCCGCCGCACCTTCACGACCGGCTTGTCGACGCAATACTCGACCGCACGGCCGAAATCGCACTCGGCCGAACCGATGACGCCAACACCACGATGGGTCCGCAGGCGAACGAGCCTCAACTCCAACGGATGCGGGATACCGTCGAATTCCTCCGTGGCGTGGGCGGCACGGCCGTCTCGAGCACCCCCGTGCCTGACGATTCCGGATGGTTCTTCCCACCGACAGTGGTGCACGGAATCTCGTCGGAGCAGACCAAATCGGAGACCTTCGGGCCGATCCTGACGATGCACCGAGCATCAACCGACGAGGAAGCTCTGCTCGAGGCCAACGCTCTCGATACCGGCCTGGCCGGATACGTGTTCGGCGCCGACGTCGACGCCGCTCGTGAACTTGCGACCCGAATCGATTGCGGTGAGAACAAGATCAACAGCACCAGCCTCCTGGACCTAGACGACCACTCGACCCAGAGTTTCTGGGGCGGAAGCGGTATCGGCGCACACGGCGACGCAGAGCTTCTCGACTTCTTCCGGGGATCGAGAATCATCGGGGTCGATGCGCCCGGACTTCCTCTCTAGGCGGAGGAGGTCGAGGAAATGGGTGAAGCGGCTCGGGTGGGCACCGATACGAGTCGGGTGGGCACCATGGTGGTCGAATGCCACGATACCGCGGCGGTTCTCGCACGTATTTCGTCGCTGGGGTGGAAGCTCGGCGTCGAGGTCGTCAGCCTGTCTACATGGGTATCCGTGACATCGCCGGGAGTCACCGGAATGTCGATCGCATACCGTTGCCCGGCAACGATCTCCGACGCCATGTTGATCAAGCGTCTCAACAAGATCATCGGGATAGTTCGCATCAAGACGGACCACGGCCCGTTCGTTCCGGTGACACCACAGGTCGGCCTACACGTCACCGCGACTTTCCAACGCGTCGATCCAGTGGCGCTGGTGGCGTACCGGCACGGCGCAACTGTGTGCAGTCAAGCGAACAATGTTCTGTCGGTACAACTCACCACCACCCGATCGATCGCGGACACATTCGTATCTGATCTGGCACAGGTCGCAGAGCGTCCGCTGCGGGGTGAGATCTCGCTGCAGGAGATTCATCTTGCATGACGCCGAAGTGCCACCACGGCGATGTGCGGCCACGGACGTTGGCCAGTAGCCGCACATCATCGTGTGATCAGTGAGCAGGGAGGAGGGACGTCTCCTGCTGCACACCGTCTTCTGCGCCGATCTGGACGATGTTTCGCGGCAGGAACACGGCTGCGATCGCGCCGAGAACTGCTGCAGCAGCACCGATCAGGAACGCGATACGCATGCCCTCGTCGGTGTAGAAGACAGCGCCCTCCATCGCCATCGCGATGTGCGAGTTCAAGACCGTGAAGGCGATGACGGGAAGCACTGCGGGGAAGATGCTCTGGAAGACCGCAACCATGCTCGCCGTGGTTGCCTGCAACTGCGGCGGCACTGCCTCGATGAGCAGGTTCGGGATGGAGGCGTAGCCCATACCCATACCGACACCGAAGATTCCGGCAAAGATGATGAGCAGAGGCTTGTTGTCGTGAATGGTTGCCGTCAACGTGAATCCGACTGCCATGAGGATCATTCCGATGATCATCAGCAGACGGGGCCGGATGTTGCGCCCCACGAGGAAGCCCACGATCAAACCACCGACCACCACCATGCCGCCAAGGGGCGCCTGGAAGATCGCGAATCCCTCTGCCGTCACGCCGAATCCGTATCCCAGGCCGAGAACTGCGGGGGTCATCACCATCATCGGCAGCAAAATCGTGAAGACTCCCGATGCGCCGTAGCAGAAACCGGCACCGACGGCGGTGAGCATCACCGAACGCTTGCCGAAGTAGCGCAGGTCGATCAAGGGCTCGCGGATGGCTCGGGCAGAGGCAACCCAAGCCACCAACAGTGCGACGCCGCCGATCAGGTAGGCCAGTGTCGAACCGTTCTTCCAGCCCCAGGTCGGGCCGAAGCTGACGCCGATCAGAATTCCGGCGATGCCCGATCCGAGCAGTACCGCGCCGATCAGGTCCAGCGAAGAGCGAAGTCGGACAGTCGATTCCGCCGTCGAAGCGAAGATCATGCCGCCGAGGAGAACCAGCCCGACGACAAAGAACCAGAAGATGCTCCGGAACCCGTGGTTGTCGATCAACCAACCGGAGACGAACGGCGCCGGAATCGCGATCAGACCCATACCGGAAGTCGCGATACTGACTGCCAGCGCAACAGTTTTCGGCGGGAAGACATCTCGAATGAGGGAGTAGCTCAGGAAGAGGCAGGGAACGAGAAGACCCGTCAATGACCGGCCCAGAATCAGGACGGCATAGCTCGGCGCAACCGCCGAAATGAAGGATCCGACCGCTGCGCCGGCGACCGCCAAGAGCAGGACTTTTCGCTTGCCGTACATGTCGGCGAGCTTTCCGAGCAGAGGAGACGCGACCGCCCCCAGCAGCAAGAACGACGTGAGCAGCCAAGCTCCCTGCGTCGTTTGATAATGCGCCGAGATGGCCGGCAGCGCAGTGGAAATCATCATGTAGCTCACCGCGAGCATCTCGAGAAGTAGAACGATCGACGCCAGAGAGAACACCAGTCGCGGAGTCCAACGCTCCGGTATCGATGTCGGTTCGGGCGCACTAGGAGACGAACCGGAGCTGTGGACGTGAGACGCCATGGCTGGAAGATCCTTTCGGGACACCTACAAATTCGATTGACCCCCTGTCGAATACCGCCGACGGGGGCCTTGCGGGGAAGTGCAGTGGAACGACAGCTACCGCTCTCGGCAACGTGTTACGTGCATCACAGCCCTCACATCGAACACGCGCTACCAAATGTTCCGTGGAGCGGGACATTCAGGACAACGACTGATTGGCGTCACAAACTCGAACCTGGCTTTGGATTATGAGCAACGGCAACGATTTTCGGTTCGAACTTGAACGTGGAGCCATTCCCATCTTCGAAATACCGACCACCCCGTACTTGACGATCCCGCCTTTGAGGTTCCCCCTCGGTGTCAACGTCGGGAATCATCCCCAGAAACGACTGTGCGCCGTTTCGGTAGCGGTAACTACCAAAACGGCGCACAGGGGCCGAAGGCCCTACAGAACTATGTTCACCATCTTTCCCGGCACAACGATCACCTTGCGGGGTGCGTTGCCCTCGAGCAGAGCGACGATCTTCTCGTCGGCCAGCGCAATCTCTTCGACAGCCTTGCGATCGGCATCCGCCGGGACGCTGATGCGGCTACGAACCTTGCCGTTGACCTGGATCGGGTACTCGACGGTATCCTCGACGAGCCACTTCTCCTCGACTGCCGGGAAGGGTCCGTGCGCAAGGGATTCCGTGTGACCCAGACGCGACCACAGCTCTTCCGCGAGGTGCGGCGCCAGGGGAGCGAGCATCAGCACCAGCGGCTCGACAGCAGCACGCGGCGCACCGCCCGGGAACGCCTTGGTGAGGTGGTTGTTGTACTCGATCAGCTTCGCGGCGGCCGTGTTGTCGCGCAGCGCCGTGTAATCCTCGATGACACCGGAAATCGCCTTGTTGAGCGCACGCAGCGTCTCTTCACCAGGAGCTTCGTCGGTGACACGGGGCTTGCCGGTCTCCTCGTCGATGACGACGCGCCACACTCGCTGCAGGAATCGCGCAGCACCGACGACGTCCTTGGTTGCCCACGGACGCGAGGTGTCCAGCGGACCCATCGACATCTCGTACACACGCAGAGTGTCTGCACCGAACTCGGCGCAGATCTCGTCCGGCGCAACGGCATTCTTCAGGCTCTTGCCCATCTTGCCGTACTCGCGGTTGACCTCGGCGCCTTCGTAGAAGAACTTGCCGTCACGCTCGACGACCTCCTCTGCCGGCACGTAGACGCCGCGGGCGTCGGTGTACGCGAATGCCTGGATGTAGCCCTGGTTGTACAGGCGGCGGTACGGCTCGCTCGAGGACACGTAGCCCAGGTCGAACAGAACCTTGTGCCAGAAGCGCGAGTACAGCAGGTGCAGCACTGCGTGCTCGACGCCGCCGACGTACAGGTCGACTCCACCGGGATCGTTGGGGCCGTGCAGTTCCGGACGCGGGCCCGTCCAGTACGCCTCGTTCTGCGGGTCGCAGAAGGCGTCCTGGTTGGTGGGGTCGATGTAGCGCAGCTGGTACCACGAGCTACCTGCCCACTGCGGCATGACGTTGGTGTCGCGGTGGTAGGTCTGCAGACCGTCACCGAGATCGAGCTCGACGTTGACCCAGTCGGTCGCCTTGTTCAGCGGGGGAGAGGGCTCGGAGTTGGCGTCGTCCGGATCGAAGGACACGGGTGCGTAGTCCTCGACCTCCGGAAGCACCACGGGCAGAGCCGAATCCGGCAGAGCGTGTGCGTTGCCGTCCGCGTCGTAGACGATCGGGAAGGGCTCGCCCCAGTAACGCTGACGCGCGAAAAGCCAGTCGCGCAGCTTGTACTGGATGGTGCCCTTGCCCTGGCCGCTCTCCTCGAGGCGACTGATGACGGTCGCCTTGGCCTCGGCAACGTCCAGCCCGTCGAGGTAGTCGGAGTTCACCAGCGGGCCGTCACCGGAGTACGCAGCCTCCGAAACATTGCCACCGGCAATAACTTCGAGAATATCCAGACCGAACGCGTTCGCGAACTCCCAGTCACGGTGATCGTGTCCCGGAACTGCCATGATCGCACCGGTGCCGTAACCCGTCAGAACGTAGTCGGCGATGAAGATCGGAACCTTGTGTCCGTTGACCGGATTGACGGCGTAGGAACCGAGGAAGACGCCCGTCTTCTCCTTGTTTTCCTGGCGCTCCAGGTCGGTCTTGGCGGCAATCGACTTACGGTATGCAGCAACAGCTTCCGCCGGCGTCGTGGCACCGCCAGTCCAGCGTGCGTCGACACCTTCGGGCCACTCGTCCGCGACGAGCTTGTCCACCAAGTCATGCTCAGGAGCCAGCGTCACATAGGTGGCGCCGAACAGCGTGTCGGGGCGCGTCGTGAACACATCGACGCCGTACTGGCCTGCGGCAAAGGTAACTTCGGCGCCATAGGAGCGTCCGATCCAGTTGCGCTGCATCGCCTTGACCTTGTCCGGCCAATCCAGGTACTCGAGATCGTCGACCAGGCGATCGGAGTACGCGGTGATGCGCATCATCCACTGCTGGAGGTGCTTACGGAACACGGGGAAGTTTCCGCGGTCACTACGACCGTCGGCGGTGACTTCCTCGTTGGCCAGCACGGTACCCAAACCGGGGCACCAGTTGACCATCGAATCCGACTGGTAGACAAGGCGGTACGAGTCCAGAACCTTGGCCTTCGCGGCCACGTCCAACGAAGCCCACTCGCGTCCGTCTTCCAGAGCGCGCTCACCGGAATCGAACTCGGCTTCCAACTCGGAGATACGACGCGCCTTGCCGGCTTCCTTGTCGTACCAGGCGCCATGGATCTGCAGGAAGATCCACTGCGTCCAGTGGTAGAAGTCGACATCCGTCGTCGCGAGACTACGACGCTCGTCGTGGCCCAGACCCAGGCGTCGCAGCTGGCGCTTCATGTTGGCGATGTTGGACTCGGTGGTCGTCCGTGGGTGGGTACCCGTCTGCACGGCGTACTGCTCGGCCGGGAGACCGAAGGCGTCGTAACCGAGGGTGTGCAGGACATTGCGGCCCTGCATGCGATGGAAGCGCGCGAAGACGTCCGTAGCGATGTATCCGAGCGGGTGACCGACGTGCAGACCCGAACCCGAGGGGTACGGGAACATGTCCTGCACGAAGAGCTTGTCGGCGGGAACACCGTCGGGCGAGGAGAGCGGACCGACCGGATTGGGCGCGTTGAACGTGCCTTCCTCACTCCAGCGGTCCTGCCAGTGCTGCTCGATCTGGCCGGCGAGCTCCGCGGTGTAGCGGTGCTGCGGAGTTGCGTCGGCTGGTGAATCGGGGGACTGCGGAGACTCGGTCACTGTGGTCGCTATCTACTTGGCTGACGGAAATACCGATAACCAGGGTAGAGCCTGCACGACCCGGGCATACCATCAACTCCACTCGCGCCTATCCTGTATGGGTGATCGTTGTCGCTGTGGTGCTATTCGTGCTCGCTGTCGCCGTCGGTGGAGTTGCTGTCGCCGGACTGATCGGCAAACTCCCGCGCAACCGCTGGGCCGGTGTCCGCACCGAGGATTCCCTGCGGAGCGAGGAGTCGTTCGCCCTCGCCAACAAGGTGGCCGGTCCGACCATGCTCGCGGCCGCTGGAATGTTGGTCATCGGCGGAGTCGCAGCACTGACCATCGGCGGAGTCTTCGGCGTCGCGGTCGCGATCATCGCCGTCGTCGTCGCCGTCCTCACTGCCGGTTTCGGTGGAGGCATCGGCACCCGCGCAGCCGCCGCACTCCCGCAGCAGAGCGGATGCGGTAACGACTGCAACTGCGGCGGCCACTCCGAGCCTGCCGCAGACGAGCCGGTGGCGGAGACCCCCGAGGCCAAGGCGAACGCTGCCGCTTGCGGTACCGCTTCCTGCGGTGCCTGCGCGCTCAAGGATGCTTGCCAGCCGGCTCATTGATTCACGTGAAACATCGCGTGATCGACCCGGCCGGGGTCGTATTCGGGCTAGTGGTTCCGCTGCTGTGTGCGGTCTTCGGCTTCGTCCTGACAAAAATGTGGGAGCCTCGCCTCCCGGAGCAGATCGCGACTCACTGGACCACCACCTCGCCGGACGGCTTCTCCACCCCGTCGGCCAACGCATGGACCATTGCACTTTTGACACTGCTCTTCGGTGGCGGTCTCAGCGCGATTGCTGCTCTTGCTCCCGCGATGTTGATGATGCGTCGCTTCATGTTGGTTGTCGGGCTGAGCATGGTCGGGCTCGTCACGACAGTGAACTTCGCTTTGCTCTACACCCAACTCGATGTCGCCGATCCGTCCACGACGTCACTCCCGCTGTGGTCTCTCGGTGTCGGCTTTGCAGTCGGCGGGGTGCTGGGGTGGATCGGCGCCTCCTTCCTGCGCGACTACCGCGTCCGCACTCTTGCCACGATCGAACCCTCGGCCGGGTTGCCGCGAAGCAGCTGCCCTCTACCTATCTCCGACGACGTCGGATTCAGCACCAAAGGCTCGGTGATCCTCACTGCGATCACTCTGGCGCCCGGAGTCATCATGGCGTTGGCGATGCGGTCACTCTGGCCGTTGTTCATCTTCGGGGCACTCGGACTGCTCGTCGTCAGCTTGGTTCGCTTCCGGGTGATCGTCGACGAACGGGAGATCCGGGTGATCAACATGGGGATGGCTGCGATGACCTACGGCATCGAGGAAGTTGTCGGAGCCGACGTCGCGGAGATCAAACCGTTCGCGGACTTCGGCGGCTGGGGACTCAAGACCAAGGGTCGTCGTAACTACGGCGTCGTCACCCGCACCGGGCCAGCGGTGGTCATCACGTTCGCTTGTGGCGACCGACTCACGATCACGACACCCGGAGCCGAAGACATCGCCGGGTCACTCAATCGATTGGCCGACGCCCGGACTCGGTAACCGCCAAGCCTGAACCGATCGCTTCCTGAGTCTTCTCGAGATACCCACACGCCGCAGCCCTGGCTTTGGTGACATCGCGTTCGGCGATGGCTTCGGCAACTCCCTGATGATGCGAAGACGTCAGCGACGGCGGATGCACCCCTTCGGTCACCTCGTACGTGGCTCGAACTGTTTCGAGGATTCCGGCAAACAGATCTTTCAGCACGGGATTGTGGGCGGCATCGACAACGGCAATGTGAAACGCGAGATCGACGTCGACGAAGTTCTCCGCTGGGACATCACGCTTGGCGGCCAGTTCACGAAGTATCCGAACGTCGTCGTCGCTGCGACGCTCACACGCCAACCGGACCGCTTCCATCTCGAGCGCACGACGCACTTCGAAGACGTATTTCATCTCGTCGACGGACGCGTGTTTGCCGAGCAGTCCGCCGATGTCGGTCCGAGCGCGCACGAAGGTCCCTGATCCGCGACGGATCTCGAGAACTCCCGTCGAGGTCAATGTCTTGATCGCTTCGCGCACGGTGTTCCGGCCGACGCCGAGAACACTCATCAGCTCCGGCTCGGTCGGAACACGATTGCCCACTGTCCAGACGCCGTCGGAGATCTGCGTGCGCATCCAGTCGAGGGATTGCTCGTACGCGGACTCTTTGCGAACAACGGTCATCAGCTCATCCTCACAGCATTAGCGGCGATCATTCCACTCACCTACGATACGTAGGACGACCCATGTATTTTCGCACTCTGTCTTCAGGAGGGGCTTCCCACGTCCGCCACAGCTGTCGCCACCGAAGAACGCACACGCCGCACCAATCGACACTTCTACGGCGTGGGCTACGTCCTCACCGTGATCCTCTTGGGCGCGAACATGCCCACCTCCGTCTACGGGCTGTACCGGACCGAGTTCGGATTCACGCCCACCATCCAGACGCTGATCTACGGCGTCTACGTCGCCGGCCTCGTTCCGGCATTGCTGTTCTTCGGACCGCTGTCCGACGCCCTCGGCCGACGCACCGTGCTCCTTACTGCACTCGCTCTGAGCGTCGTCGGCACGCTCGTTCTGGCATTTGCCGACGCGACGGTGTGGTTGTTCGTCGGCCGGATTGCCCAGGGAATCGCGGTGGGCGCGGCCAGTGCGGCGGGCAGCGCCGCATTGGTGGAGCAGGAACCGAAGTTCGATCACCGACGAGCAGCGCTCGTATCGACGGTGACGGGCGCGTTGGGCGGTGCGCTCGGACCACTCGTGTCCGGTGCAATCGCCCAGTACCTTCCACAACCGCTGCGGTTGCCGTATCTGATCTTCCTCGTCGCGTTCATCCCGGCACTGATCGTGTTGCTGCTACTTCCGCGGATCGGGGACGTCACACGCCCGAAGCGGTTCTTCCAAATGCCACATGTTCCCGCCACTATTCGCGAGACTTTCTGGCTCAGCTCGCTCGCCGTCGCGCTGTCGTGGGGCGCGGTCGGGCTCTTCCAGTCGGTGGTCCCGTCGTGGATGACCAGCCTGCTGAACATCGACAACCTTCTGCTCGGCGGCGGGGCAGCTGCACTGGTGATGATCTGCTCGGTGGTCGCGCAACTCGGCGGAAGCCGCATGGACCCGCGCACGTCCGTCACCGTCGGTCTGGGAATCCTCGCTCTGGGAATGATCGGCCTCCTCGTGGTCGACCTCGTCCCGAGCCTGGCACTGCTGGGCGCCATCACCGTCGTGGTCGGCGCCGGGCACGGTCTGGCGTTTGCCGGCGGCATGAAGCGCGTCAACGCCGCCGCCCGGACCCACGCCCGCGAGAGCCACGGCGGAGTTCTGGCCGCGTTCTTCACCGTCAGCTACGCGGGACTGGCGATCCCGTCGATCATCGCGGGTATCGCCATCACCCTCCAGGGAATGCAGACGGCCATCATCGAGCTGTCGATCATCGGGACGCTGCTGTGCCTGGCGGTGATGGGCTTCAACCTTCGTGGGGCTCGAGAGCCCGCTGAAGCTCGCCGTTATCCTTAGCCAGGTGAAGTTTCTCAGTAGGTTCTACATCGACGGGTTCATCCTCGGCATCATCATCGCCGGCGTGCTCGGAAGTGTGTTCCCGGTATCGGGTACCGCGGAGAGCATTCTGAACTGGGCCACCAAGATCGCCATCGGCTTCTTGTTCCTGCTCTACGGCGCACGGCTCTCGCCGCAGGAAGCCTGGAAGGGCGTCAAGCACTGGCGACTGCACACCGTCGTCCTCGCCGCGACGTTCGTGCTGTTCCCACTGATCGGCCTAGCACTGCGATTCCTGTCACCGACGCTGATCAGCGACGAGCTCTACACCGGCATCCTCTACATGTGCCTGGTTCCGTCGACGGTTCAGTCTTCGATCGCGTTCACCTCGATCGCCAAGGGGAACGTCGCGGGCGCGATCGTCAGTGCGTCGTTCTCCAACCTGATCGGCGTCTTCGTCACACCGCTGCTGGTGGTTCTGCTGATGAACACCACCGGCCAGGCGACGGTCGACTTCTCGTCGATCCTCGACATCGTCGTGCAGTTGCTGATCCCGTTCATCGTCGGTCAGCTGATCCGCCCGCTGGTGATCGGATGGCTGCAGAAGTACGCCGAACCCACCAAGTACGTCGATCGCGGATCGATCCTCCTCGTTGTCTTCGCCGCCTTCAGCGAAAGCATGAAAGAGGGGATCTGGAGCACCATCACGATCTGGCAGATCGTGATCCTCACAATCGTGTGCTGCCTGATTCTCGCGCTGGTTCTCGGCGTGACCACTCTCGCGGGGCGCAAGCTCGGGTTCGATCTTCCCGATCAGATCGTCATCATCTTCTGCGGGTCGAAGAAGTCCTTGGCAACGGGCCTACCGATGGCGGCTGTACTGTTCGCGGGCCAGCCCGTCGGCCTGATCGTGTTGCCGCTGATGATCTTCCATCAGATCCAACTGATCGTCTGTGCTGCGATGGCGCAACGCTTCGCGAATCGGGATCCGGTCAGCGTCAGCTAGCGAGCAACTCGCCTCGGGTCGCGTCGACGCAGCCGCAACCGCCCTGCAGTTCAGCACAATCGATGGACAGCGCATGGCGGACCGATGCCAAGTCGAGGCAGTTCGCGCCGGTGCATTCGAGTGATCCGTCGGCATGCCGCAGCAAAGAATCGTGGCAGTGATCGACATCCGAAACACAATCCGCGCACTGGATCTGACGCTCAGCGAGCATTACTGCCACCTCTCTCGAAAACGATGACACAGGAATATCATCGACCTCCGACAAGTCAGTTTCGTTCCACCTCGATGGGGTGGCTGGCCAGCATCGCCACGGGTAGCGGCTGGCGTCGTAGCACCCGTGCCCAGACATCGACTCGGGGCGGCGTCAGCACATCCGACGGCAGCGAGCTGATCACCATCCAGTCTTCACGCTCGAGCTCCGAATCCAGCTGGCCCAGAGTCCAACCCGAGTACCCGGCAAAAATGCGGATCCCTTCGACCAAAGGAGCAATGACCTCCGGGTCCGAGTCCAGATCCACCATGACTACCTTGCCGTCCACCCGCCGCAGGCCGGCGACGCCGTCGATCCGCGCACCGTTGCGAGCGATGCCCAGGCAAAGCGCCGAGTCACGCTTGACTGGTCCACCGATGTACAGGGCCGAAGGATGCGCGGTCAGCGGTGACCACTGCGGCAACACGTTCTGCACGGCCGTCTCACTCGGCCGATTGACGACGACGCCCAGGCTCCCGGCGTCGTTGTGCTCGATCATGTAGATGACGGTGCGGCGAAATGCGGGTTCCGTGAGATCGGTCGACGACACCAACAAACTGCCCGGACGAACCTCCGGTTCTATCCAGGCCATTCGATCCTCGGGTTCTTCTGCGTGCGCCACAAGGACATCATCTCACCGACAACTGCGTGCGGAGGAACGAGACACAAGCGTGTTCAGGTCAGACCCGCCACATCGGCAAGTAGTGCCAAATGCCGCTCGAAAATCTCGCTCGCGTCGGTGAACGTATCGCTTCCGTACTGCCCGAACACCTCGAAGTTCACCGAACCGAACAGCGATACCCAGACGAGAGTTGCGCGCACCGCGGCATCCGGCGGCAGGTCGGTACCCAGTTCAATCCGCACTCCCTCGAGGTCCGCTGCCAACGTGTCACTCAGGCCCGGACCCTCTCGCACCGTCAGTGAACCCGCGCGATGGGCGGCGTCGATGATCCCGATCAGCCGGGTCACGACGAGGGTGCCGGGGCCGGTGGTCTGCTCGCCCGGAGCGTCGTAGCCGGGGACGGGGCTGCCGAACAACAGACCGTAGCGGGCCGGCTCCCGGATCGCCCAGCTGCGAACGGCGCGCCCGAGAGCAATGAACTGTCCGCGAAAATCCTCTGCTGCAACGGCATTCACGGCGGCGCCCACTTCCGCGCCCAGTTCCGTGTACCCGTCGACCACCAGCAAGGTCAGCAGTTCGTCCCGACTGGCGACATAGCGGTATACCGCTGAGGACACGACTCCCAGGTCACGCGCGACGGCCCGCAGAGACAAAGCGGCAGCGCCGACGGCAGCAAGATGCTCGCGTCCGATACGGGTGATGTCCTGCAGCGTCTGTTCGCGCGCCCGCTCACGGGGAGTTCCAACCATGAGTCCATCTTGCCCCATTCCCGAGAGCAGCATCAACAAAAGAGAGCACTGCTCTTGACAGCGCTCGGGTGCAGGTGCATTCTTGAAAACGAGAGCAGTGCTCTCAGTTCACTCGAAACAAGAAGGAGCACACCATGTCGAACCTCGAAATCGTCACCGGAGCAGGACCCGTCGGATCCGCCGTCGCACTACAGCTCGCCGAGCAGGGAATCAACGTCCGGCTCCTGACCAGGTCCGGCAGCGGGCCCGAGCACCCGCTGATCGACCGCCGACGCGTCGACGTCTCGGATTCCGAGGCCCTGCGCTCGGTCAGCGAGGGCGCCACGGCCATCTACCACTGCATCCACGCTGCTTACAACGCAGCCGATTGGGAGCGGGAACTCCCGGCGGCCGAGAAGGTTGTGCTCGACGCGGCCGCATCCATCGGTGCCGTCGTGGTCTTCCCCGAAAGCCTCTACGCCTACAACTCCGACACCCTGATGACCGAATCCGATCCACGCAACGCCACCGGTGGCAAGCGCGGCGTGCGCACCGCGCTGCTGCGCGCTCGCGAGGCCTCTGCAACACCCACCGTCAGCGTCGTGGCCTCGGACTTCTTCGGTCCCCGCGTCCGCACCGCCCACGCGGGCGAGCGCATGGTTCCGAAAGTCATGGCAGGTAAGAAGATTCGTGTCATCGGTTCCGCAGATCAGCCGCACTCCTTCACCTACATCCCCGATCTCGCAGCAGCGATGATCGCGGCGGCACACAACCCCGAACTTTGGAACTCCGTCCTCCACGCACCCACCGGCCCCGCGCTCACTCAGCGCAAGATCGCCGAGGCCTTCGCCCGAGCCGCCGGGGCATCCCCCGCCAAGGTGGGTGTACTCCCCGCCTGGGTGCTCGACGCCGTCGGCAAGATCAACACCGACAGCCGCGAACTCGCTGAGATGAACTACCAGTTCACCAAGCCGTTCGTCATGGACTCGAGCGCCAGCGAAGTGCTGCTCGGACTCTCGCCGACGCCGCTCGATCAGGCCGCCGAAGCGACCGTCGCGTGGTGGCGCGAGGAACAGGCTCGCGCCGCTGCTGCCTGAACCTGCAGGTGGGGGCTCTTGACGCAAGAACGGAACGGGTGTTCACTTCTTCACATGGCCTATCGCCGCACTCCGGCAGTACAGGAAAGATTGGACGCCCAACGCGCCCGACTGCTCGAGGCCGCCACGACGGCAGTGGCAACTCACGGCTATGCGGGATGTTCCATCGCCGCGGTGGCCAAACACGCCGGCGTCGGCACCGGGACGCTGTATCGACATTTCGACGGCAAGGGCGAATTGTTCGCCGAAGTGTTCCAATCAGTCTGCAGCCGTGAGGTATCCGCAGCTCGGGACGCCGGAGACAGCGCCCGACATCTGGAAGGCAACCACCGCTCCGCTGTATCAGCGTCGGTTCGGACCTTCGCCGAACGTGCCATGCGCGCACCGGTTCTCGCCTATGCACTGCTGGTGGAATCGGTAGATCCTCTCGTCGACGAACAGCGGTTGATGTTTCGCGAATCGTTCCGCGATTGCCTGGCCACCGCAATTCGCTCAGCAGTCGAATCCGGTGAGATACCGCCACAGGACGCCACTCTGACGGCAGCGTGCATCGTCGGGGCAATCGGCGAGGCCCTGATCCTTCCACTGCGCGGAGGCACCACCGATCCCGCTGCGATCGACGCCATTCTCGCCTTCACCCTTCGATCGTTAGGGAGCTTCGATGACACCCACGCATGAAGTCACCAATCAGGTTCCGCCCCTGATCGATTACGACGCAGCCGAATACGCGCCGATCCTCGAGGCACTCCACCGTGAAGGCGCATCGGATGCACTCGAAGAGGTTCATCGCGTCGGGATCCGCGCCGGCAGTGCTCAGGCCCAGGAGTGGGGCGATCTGGCCGAGGAGCACCCACCTGTCCTGAGAACCCACGACCGCTACGGCAACCGTATCGACGAGGTCCGCTACGACCCCGCCTATCACCAACTCATGAGCACCGCAGTGGAATTGGGACTGCACGGCGCTCCGTGGGTTGACCCGAATCCACACGCACACCTCGTCCGCGCCGCGAAGATGGCCGTGTGGGGTCAAACCGATGCCGGCCACGGCTGTCCCATCTCCATGACGTACGCCGTGATCCCCGCGCTGCGGCACAACGCGGATCTGGCCGCGCAGTACGAACCCCTCCTGACCACGCGGCACTACGAGCCGGCGCTGAAAGCTCCCCTCACCAAACCCGGATTGATCGCCGGTATGTCGATGACGGAAAAGCAGGGCGGTTCGGATGTTCGTGCCGGAACCACAAGGGCTGTGCCACAATCCGACGGCAGCTACCTCTTGACGGGCCACAAGTGGTTCACCTCCGCGCCGATGTCGGACGTGTTCCTCGTCCTCGCCCAGGCACCGGGTGGTCTGTCGTGCTTCTTCCTGCCTCGGGTCCTGCCGGACGGCTCGCTCAACAACATGTGCCTGCAGCGTCTGAAGGACAAGTTGGGCAATCATTCCAACGCGAGCAGTGAGGTCGAGTACCTCGACGCTCTCGCATGGATGGTCGGCGAGGAAGGCCGGGGCGTGCGCACCATCATCGAGATGGTCAACATGACCCGGTTGGACTGCACGATCGGCACGGCCACCGGCATGCGCGTCGGCACCATGCAGGCAGTTCACCACGCGACGCATCGAAGTGCTTTCGGCGCCAACCTGATCGACCAACCCTTGATGCGAAACGTTCTGGCAGATCTGGCGGTGGAATCGGAAGCGTCGACCACCGTCGCGATGTGGCTGGCCGCTCTGACCGACCGCGCAACCGCAGGCGATGCCCACGCCAGCGCACTACGACGCATTTCGTTGGCCGTGAGTAAGTACTTCGTCTGCAAGCGCGGACCGATCCACGCTGCCGAGGCACTCGAGTGTCTGGGCGGAAACGGATACGTGGAGGAATCCCGGATGCCGCGCCTCTATCGCGAGGCTCCGCTGCTTTCGGTGTGGGAGGGTTCCGGCAACGTCGCGGCGCTCGACACACTGCGGGCGATGGCCAAGCAACCCGAAACACTGCAGGTGTTCTTCGACGAGCTGAAACGAGCCAGTGGAGTGGACGGCCACTTCGATCAGGCCGTGCGGGATCTCCAGGCGGCTTTCGGCGATTTCGACGACATCGAATACCGGGCACGAAAGATCGTCGGCGACATGGCGCTCGCTCTGCAGGCCTCGCTGTTGCTCCGCTACGGGCACCCCGCGGTGGCCGACGCGTTCTGCGCGAGTCGGCTCGGAAACAGCTGGGGGAGTGTGTTCGGAACGCTGCCGAGGGGCGTCGACGTCGCGCCGATCCTCGAGCGGGCCACCGTCAAGATCGGCGCCTGACCCACCCACTACAGTTTCCGCTTATGAACCGAGCCTCGAACCGCCGCGAGGCCTGGCAGCGCGTACTGCACACCCTGCGTGAATCACCCGGCCTCGGAAGGCTGGCGCTCGTCCGCTTTTCCAGCCAGTTCGGCGACGGAATGTTCCAGGCCGCGCTCGGCGGCGCAATCCTCTTCAACCCGGAACGCGAAACCGATCCGGTGGCGATAGCGGCCGGCTTTGCCGTACTGCTCCTTCCTTATTCGGTGATCGGCCCCTTTGCCGGCGCTCTGCTGGATCGTTGGGACCGCCGCCTGGTGCTCCTGTGGGCGAGCGTGCTCCGCGGGCTCTTCATCCTGACCACTGCGGTGCTGCTGGTCGCCGGCGGCGGTGACACTCTGTTGTTGACCTGTGCGCTTGCTGCAATCGGAGTCAGTCGCTTCGTCGGGGCAGGCGTATCCGCAGCCCTGCCGAAGGTCGTCCGACAATCGTGGCTGGTGGCAACCAATTCCGTTCTCACAACGGCTGGTTCGGTGGTAGCCGCTCTTGGTGCTTCGGCAGCGGTGGCGATCATCGGCATGATCGGCGCGGGGGATCGAGCGTCAGGCGCCGCCGTGGCCATCGCAGCACTGGGATCGGTGATCGCGGCCCTCGCCGCGGCCAGGTTCACGGCCCGCTCACTTGGTCCGGTCGCCGACGAAGTGGTCCGCGCCAGTGCCGTCCGTTCGGTGACGGCCGGACTGCGCACCGGGGCAACCGCTGTCTGGGAGGCGCCCGGCGTCACCACGGCGATGATCGGAATCGGAGCGCACCGCATCTGCTTCGGCATCAACACCCTCATCATGGTGCTGGTCCTACGCGACACCTCGAACGGCTCCCAATTACCCGGAGGGATGGCCGGATTCGGTGTCGCCGTCGGCGCCACGGCAATCGGAATGCTGATCGCGGCATTGATCACACCGTTCCTCATCCCGCGGATCGGTCGCTCACGGACGATCACCTACGCCCTGGTGTGCGCGGTTCTCGTCCAGCTCGTCTTCGTGACCACGCTGACTCAGGGGGCGCTGCTGATCGCCGCTTTCCTGCTCGGCATCGCCGGCCAGTCCGTGAAACTCAGCGGCGACGCGGCCATGCAGATCGACATCGACGACGACCGTCGTGGTCAGGTATTCGCCCTGCAGGACACCGTGTTCAACGTCGCGTTCATCGGTGCGATCGCGGCAGCGTCGACGGTGATCGCACCCGACGGCAAGAGCGTCGGCCTGGCCGTTGCCGGTGCGGGTGTCTATGCCGCCGGATTGTCAGCGGTGCTGATCAACCGCAAGAAACGAGAAACTAGCCCTGCTGGGTAGCCCACCACTTCAGCAGTTCGGCCTCGGCCTCGTCACGCTCGAGCGGGCCGCGATCCAGACGTAGTTCCTTGAGGAACGTCCATGCCTTGCCCACCTGCGGGCCGGCCGGGATGTTGAGCAGCTCCATGATGGCGTTGCCGTCGAGGTCCGGACGCACCCGAGCAAGGTCTTCCTGCTCGGCGATGCGCGCGATCCGCTCTTCGATGTCGTCGTACGTGGCCTGCAGCTGCGCGGCGCGACGCTTGTTGCGTGTGGTGCAGTCGGCCCGCACGAGCTTGTGCAAGCGGGGGAGCAGCTCGCCCGCGTCGGTGACGTACCGCCGCACCGCCGAGTCGGTCCACTGTCCCTTGCCGTAGCCGTGAAAACGCAAGTGCAGGAACACGAGCTGCGAGACGTCGTCGACCATCTGCTTCGAGAACTTCAGTGCCCGCATGCGCTTGCGCACCAGCTTGGCGCCGACCACCTCGTGGTGGTGGAAGCTGACACCGCCGCCCGGCTCGTTACGCTTGGTATCCGGCTTTCCGATGTCGTGAAGCAGTGCTGCCCAACGCAATACGAGGTCCGGATCGCCTTCTTCGAGATCGATCGCCTGCTGCAGCACCGTGAGGGAGTGCTGGTAGACGTCCTTGTGCTGGTGATGCTCGTCGATCTCGAGCTTCATCTGCGGAACCTCGGGCAGCACGTATGCGGCCAGTCCGGAGTCGACCATCATGTTGATGCCGTCCACCGGGTACATGCCGAGCATCAGTTTGTTCAGCTCGACCTGCACACGCTCGGCGGTGATCCGCTCGATCTGCGACGCCATCTCCTTGATGGCCTCGAAAACGCGATTGTTCAACGTGAAACCAAGCTGCGAGACGAACCGGGCTGCGCGCAGCATCCGCAGCGGATCGTCGTTGAACGAGTTTTCCGGCGCCGACGGCGTATCTAGCTCTCCGGCCAACAGGGCGTCCATGCCGTTCAGCGGATCGACAAACGTGTAGGAACCGTCCGCGCCGATCTTCATCGCCATCGCATTGACGGTGAAATCGCGGCGCACCAGATCGTCGGCCAACGTCGTGCCGTACTCGACTATCGGATTACGAGAGACGCGATCGTAAGCGTCGGCCCGGAAGGTCGTGATCTCGATCTCCTGGCCGTGCTTGATGGCGCTGATGGTCCCGAACTCGATGCCCGTGTCCCACTGCTTGTCCACCCAGCCCTTGAGCAGAGCCTGAACCTTCTCCGGCCTGGCGTCCGTCGTGAAGTCCAGATCGCCACTGAAGCGGCCGAGGATCGCGTCGCGAACACTGCCACCCACCAGGAACAGCTCGTGACCGGCCGCAGCAAAACGCTCACCGAGCGGGTTCAACACGTCGGACAACGTGCCGAGCGTTGCAGTGGCGTCGGCAAGCAGTCGTAGGCGGCGATCAGCGTCGGAGGTAGGGACAGTCACGTGAAAGGAGCTTACTTAAGGTGCGCAAATAGCAGAACGCGCATACGAACGCGATAGACCGCTTTGCGCGGGTTACCGGGCAACGCTGCAACGCCAACTAGTATCGATGAGGTGTCTGGTGCCGAACGAACAAACAGGAGTCGCCGCAACCCGCGGCGTCGACCTGCCGTCGGCAACCCCGATAAACCTTTGATGCGAACCGTCCGTGAAACTTCTGCGGGCGGCTTGGTCGTCGACGGCTGGGGAGGACCCCCGGAACGCCTCTGCGCTGCACTGATCGGCCGAACCGACCGCCGCGGACGCCTGCTCTGGTCGCTACCGAAGGGCCATATCGAACAAGGTGAGACCGCTGAGCAGACCGCGATGCGTGAGGTCGAAGAAGAAACCGGTATCCAGGGAACCGTCCTGGCACCGCTGGGCAGCATCGACTACTGGTTCGTGACCGAAGGTCGACGCGTCCACAAGACCGTGCACCACTATCTCCTCCGCTTTCTCGGCGGTGAACTCTCCGACGAGGACATCGAGGTCACCGAAGTCGCCTGGGTGCCGCTGACGGAATTGCACTCGCGCCTCGCATACGCCGACGAGCGCAAACTCGCAGAACTCGCGTCCCAGATGATCGCCGAGATGCCGCGAACGGAAATACGGCAAGAACAGCGCCCGAAGGAACCGGACGCCGGATGAGAATGGCTCTGCGGCGGGCCGGTGTGGCCGCTCTGGTGATGGCCGCTGTCGGTTTCGGGCCTGCAACGACGGCCGTCGCAGGTGCAGCGCCGTCCAGCCAGCCCAGTGAGCGCGCCCCGGCGCGAAACACCAACGATGCCAAATTTCTGCAGCTGACCATCGACTCCACCGCACCGACCACGGTGACGACCACCAGCGACCGCAACGTCGTGGTCAAGGGCACGGTGAAGAACGTCGGTGACCGTCCCGTCGAGGACGTCGGGGTGAGGTTGCAACGTGCTCCCGCGATCGACTCCAGTTCGGACGTGCGCGCCGCACTCGACTTCGACCAGGCCGTTTTCGACACGGTCGGCGAATTCGACACCGTTGCCACCACCCTCGACACCGGCCAGTCCAAGCAGTTCACGCTCACCTTGCCGCTGCGGAGCACTACCGGGTTGTCTCTCGACATCACCGAACCGGGCGTCTACCCGATGCTCGTCAACGTGAACGGCACCCCGGAGTACGGCGGTGCCGCCCGACTCGACGACGCACGCTTCCTGCTCCCCGTCCTCGGTGTGCCGGCCGCAGCCGAATCGAACGCCACAGCCGGAACCCCCAGTTCGTCCGCCACGGCGGTCGTTCCCCCCGACACGTCCGCCCCGATCGGCGTCACGCTCATGTGGCCGCTGGCCGACGCGCCACGACTCGTCGGCGGAATCCCCGGCGCGGTCAACGAGCCCGTACGCCTGATCGACGACGAACTTGCCACCGAACTTTCCGACGGCGGCCGTCTGGACGCGTTGGTCGATGCGGTGG
>NZ_BCWH01000001.1:343933-347563 GCF_001653035.1 Rhodococcus sp. YH3-3
TCGCCTCACCTCAGGCCCTGCCGGCACTGCTCGGCAGGCAACCGGGCGCGACGGACGCCGCCACGCTCGACTACCCGGACCGGGCTACCCAGGACGGTCCGCAGACGTCCGTCGTCGAGACCGCAACCACCCAACTTCCGCGTATCGACGGGCTCGAAGCTTCGCTCGTGGACGATCCGGCGGCTTCGCTCACCCCCCGGGGATTCACGGCGCCGCTCCGCGAAGATCTGCTCCGCTCGATGACCTTGGCCGATCGCCGCAACGTCGACTCCGCTTCGGTCAATCGGGCGGAGCGCGCTGCGACCATCCGCGCCGACAACGTCACCGAAGCCGTCGACGGGATGTACCGGGCCGTCAGTGTGGTGTCGCCGGGCGGCGTCTACACCCTCGCGTCGGGGCAGAGTCCGCTCCTGCTGGTGGCGCGCAACGAACTGCCCATCGCCATCAACGTCGACCTGCGTGTGGAAGCCCCACCCGAGATGCAGATCAGTGACATCGGTCCCAAACAGCTTCCGCCGCGAGGTAGCCGACAGTTGACTGTGCCCGCGGAAATGAACGATTCTCGCAAGCTGGAAGTCAACTTCTCGCTGACCACGACAGATGGCCGCCAATTGGGTACGCCGACCAGCGTGACCGTACGGTCGAATGCGTACGGTCGTCCCCTGGCCGCCGTGACGGCGACAGCGGGAGGGTTGCTGCTGTTCCTGGCAGGGCGACGGCTGTGGCATCGATTCAAGGGTCAGCCGGACCCAGCAGATGAAGGGTACGAACGCTCATGACCGGGAATCCACCCGAGGAGGGTCGCCGCTCGGCGATCACCCGCAAGAGTGCCACGACCCGCTCGCATCCTCGGATGCCACCGTGGGAGCGCGGTTACCCGATCCAGCCGGTCAACCCGGACGCACGTTTCGACGACGCACCCACCATGACCATCCCGGTGATCCGCGACTACCCCCGGTACCGCGAAGCCGAGATGGAATTCGCCGACCGGCAGACGACCACGTCGGACGAGTTCGACACCGACGCCCATGTCCAGGTCGGGGAACGCAAGGAGACGAACTCTCGACTCCTCGCGGCAACGGGTTCCATCGCGATCGCGACGCTGACGAGCCGTATCACGGGATTCGCCAAGCAGTTGATGATCCTGATGGTCCTCGGCCCCGCCATCGCCAGCTCGTTCACCGTCGCCAGCCAGATTCCGAACATGATCGCGGAACTGGTTCTGGGCGCCGTGCTGACCGCCATCGTCGTCCCCGTGCTGGTTCGCGCCGAGCGGGAGGACGCCGATCACGGCGAAGCGTTTGTCCGACGCCTCTTCACGGCGTCGCTCTTTCTACTCGGCATGGCCGCGCTGCTCGCGACCCTGGCAGCACCCGTACTCACCAAATACGTCTTCCTGTCCGAAGACGGCAAGGTCAGCACCGACCTGACCACGGCGCTGTCGTATCTACTTCTGCCGGCGATCCTGTTCTACGGGCTGTCGGCACTGTTCACAGCGTTTCTGAACACCAGGCAGATCTTCAAGCCCGGAGCCTGGGCTCCCGTACTCAACAACGTCGTCGTCCTCGTGGTGCTCGTGATCTACCGCCTGACTCCGGGCGAGATCTCGCTTGATCCGGTCTCGATGGGCGATGCAAAGCTGCTCACCCTCGGTATCGGCATCACCATCGGCGTCATCGTGCAGGCAGCCAGCCTGATCCCCGCGCTTCGCCGCGAGAAGATCTCGCTCAAGCCGCTGTGGGGTCTCGACGACCGCCTGCGCCAGTTCGGCGGCATGGCCGTCGCCATCGTCTTGTACGTCCTGATCAGCCAGATGGGCATGATCTTCGCGACCAAGATCTCCTCCCACGCCGACGAAGCCGGCCCTGCCATCTACAGCCAGGCCTGGTTGCTCCTGCAGCTCCCGTACGGCGTGCTCGGAGTGACGGTTCTGACGGCGATCATGCCGCGCCTGAGCCGCAACGCTGCTGCCGACGACACCCCGGCCGTCGTGGACGATCTGTCGGTCGCAACGCGTCTGACCATGATCACGCTGGTTCCGATCATCATGTTCCTGACCTTCATGGGTCCGCAGGTCGGTGAAGCGCTCTACGGTTACGGCCGCTTCGGACCCGAACAGGCCGAACGACTCGGCACCGCCGTGAGCTGGTCGGCATTCACGTTGATTCCGTACGCGCTGGTCCTGATCCAACTTCGAGTGTTCTACGCCCGCGAACAGGCCTGGACGCCGACGTGGATCGTTCTCGGCATCACTGCAGTGAAAATCGCTTTCTCGGCGCTCGCTCCGGTCTTCGCATCCAACAGCGATCAGGTCGTGATCCTGCTCGGTGCGGCCAACGGTCTCGGATACATCACCGGCGCCGTCATCGGCGGGTACCTCCTGCACCGCAGCCTCGGAAACCTGCAGATGGCCAACGTGGGCAAGACAGTCTGGTCCGTCGTACTCGCCTCGCTAGCCGGGTCGTTGACCATGCTCGCGGTCGACCGCGTCCTCGGATTCGATCAACTCACCGAGCGTTTCGGCGGACCCGGCTCGATGGTTCGCGTCGCCGTCGGCGGCATCCTGATGCTCGCGATCACCTTCACGATTCTCTACTTCAAGAAGGTTCCGGAAGTCCTGTCGGTAACGGTTGCGGTCTCCCGCAAGATTCGTTCACTGACAGGTCGCGCCGAACCGGACACACGTAACAACACCGACGACGACGTCACCGAGCTGATTCCTGCAATCAGAACGGAATCAAACGAGCAAGAACGACCGGGTGCGCTCCCGTACCCTGGTCATGGGCGTACAGGATCGCAACCCGCGCGTATTCGGGGACGGGCTATCGATGGAGAAGGAGCGAGGGTGAGCGACGACAACGTTTCCGGCAACAAGAGTGCCGGGACTTCTGCCGTGAAAGCGTCCGAACAGAAGTCAACGGCATCGTCGGGCACACCTGCATCCACGAGTTCCTCCGCATCTTCCGGCCAGAAGCCACAGCAGGGTCAGAAGCCACAGCAGCCCGCACAGCGATCGCAGCAGGGCCAAAGCCCGCAGGGTCAGAAGCCGCAGCCGCCGGTGCAGAAGGCCGCTCCGCCGGTACCTCCGGTCAGTGTGTCCAAGACACCTTCGGCGCCCGTGTCGAAGACACCTTCAGCACCTGTCTCGAAGACACCCGCGCCGAAGACGCCTGCTCCGGACAAGAAGGCACCCGAATCTCAGAAGACGGCTGCCGCTCAGACACCACCGCCCGCTGCACCTCGCACACCTTCCGCCGGATCCGCATCACGACCGGCCCAGCGACCGATGCCACGTGGACCCAAGCTCATCCCCGGCGCATCTGTCGCCGGCGGACGCTACCGTCTGCTCGCGCCGCACGGCGGAACCCGCGGACTGCAGTTCTGGGAAGCTCTCGACGTCAAGCTCGACCGTGAAGTAGCCCTGACGTTCGTCGACGCCGATCAGCGCGGTGACGACGACAGCCAGTCCGGACCGCAGGCAGTTCTCTCACGCACTCTGCGCCTGGGACGAATCAACTCGCCCGGTCTGGCTCGCGTCCTCGACGTCGTCCGCGGAAGCTCGGGCGGCATCGTCGTCGCCGAATGGACTCCCGGCCGCTCGCTGCGTGAGATGGCCGAGACGACGCCGTC
>NZ_BCWH01000001.1:347610-378835 GCF_001653035.1 Rhodococcus sp. YH3-3
CGCGCTGGCCGCTCGCCGATCCGTCCGCCGGTCCCGTCGGTGGTTTGCTTCCCGCCGGCCGCGGCGCCGACGGGAACATCGTCGAGCCTCGCGTCGTCCGTCCGGAGGTTCCGTTCGACATCTCGGCCGTTGCGGTTCGAGCGTTGCAGTCGGAGAGTGGAATCCGCACTGCTGCCACCGTGCAGCACATCCTCGATCAGGCGTCCGTCGTCAACGACAAGACGGAAATGATTCCGGCACTTCGTCTCGGCCACCGCGAACAGGGTGCGTCGGGTCATGCACTGAACGACCCCGAAGCCATCGAGGCCGAGAAGAAGAAGTCGACGCGGATGCTCGCGGCACTGACGGCGCTCGGTGTCTTCACCGTGATCGTCCTGATTCTCCTTGTGGTGTGGGTAGCGAGTTTCCTCTCGGGTGGCAGTAACGACACCCCGCTCAGCGAGCAGAGTTTCGGACTGACCACCGAAGCCACTGCGCCCGAGAACAATTCACCGGCGCCCGCACCGGCGGCAGCAACCGTTCCGGTAGCTTCCTCGGCCGTAACGGTGTTCTCACCCCAGGGAACGCCGGATCAGCCGGCAACAGCGAAGAACGCCATCGACGGCAATCCGGCCACCGCATGGTCGTCGGATTCGTACTTCCAGCCGTTCCCATCGCTGAAGAACGGTGTCGGCCTGATGGTGACGCTTGCCGATGCCGCCAACCTGAAGAACGTTGCGATCACGTCTGATTCGCCGGGAACCGTCGTTGAAATCCGTTCTGCCCCTTCTGCGAATACTTCGCTGGATCAGACCAAGGAAATCGGATCGGGTGTCCTGAAGAACGGCGTGACCGACATTCCAGTCACGTCGGACGGCTCGGGTCAGTATGTCCTGGTTTGGATTACCCAGCTCAGCACCGAATCCGGACAAAACCAGACATCCATCTCGGAGATTGCATTCACTGCGGCAAAGTGATCGCCCTTGGCCCTTCTGAAACCTACCGACTGGGCTAATATCCGCCCGTGCACAGTTATCGGGGGGGCACCGGGGGCGGAGCCGGAAAATTCGAATCCAGAAGTTTCGAGAACAATAATCTCGAGGCGACGGATTTCGAATTGTTGACTGCTCATGTCGAGGGCGATCGGCATGCGTTCCGTGAACTACTGACCAGGCATCAGGATCATCTATGGCACGTTGCCCGGCGTACGAGCTACTCGGACGAGGACGCGGCAGACGCACTCCAGGAGGGTCTGCTCTCCGCGCACCGCAAGGCAGCGAAGTTCCGCGGCGACGCGGCGGTGCGTAGTTGGCTCCACACCATCGTGGTCAATGCCTGCCTCGACCGGATCCGACGCAACAAATCACGGGCGGCGTTCTCTCTGTCTTCGGAGAACGCGGAGGAACCCCGCGATCACCGCGACTATGCGGCGACAGTGGACATGAGCCTGACCGTCGAACAGGCACTCGCATCGCTGCCGCCTGAGCAGCGTGCTGCCGTCGTCGCCGTCGATGTCGAGGGGTATCCGGTGGCCGAGGCCGCCGAGAGGTTGGGAGTACCCGTAGGGACCGTGAAGAGTCGCTGCGCCCGCGCGCGTAAGCGCCTCGCCACCCAGTTGGAAGACTTTCGCGAAGGCGGGAACCATTCGTGAACCGGACGCGTCCTATCTTGTAAGGGTCCACACCGACTGCCGAGGGAGGGTTCATGACAGATCCGTCTGTTCGCGTTCCGTCGCCTCCGTTTTCAGAAGACCTACTAGCGGATCTTCACGCCGGGGTTCTCGATCCCGAAACCAGTGCGGCTCTGTGGCCGGTGGTACACGCAGACCCTGACGCCCATGCATTTGTCACCGCCCTTGACGGCGTCACGGCATCACTCGCGACACTGAACTCGAGCAAGGCCACTCACGAACGGATTCCGAATTCGCTTGCCGAGCGAATCAATTCGGCACTGGATCTACAGTCAGAACAGCTGGAGCCGCCAGCTGAGGCAGCTGTCGTGCCGTTCCGGCGGCGCCCACAAGCGTGGGTTCTCGGTGCCGCAGCAGCCGTGTTGGCGGCCTTCGTGATCGTTGTTATCGGAACCCGAGATTCCGAACCCGCCGAAAGTGTTGTCGCTCAACCGAGCACACCGGCGACGTCTGCTGTCGACGATCCGGATTCGGCGTCTCTGCTCTCACTCGTCGGATCCAAAAACCTTGGACCACTGGATGATCCATCCAAACTTGCCGGATGCCTACGCGCCAGCGGCATCGACGAGGGCCGGCCTTTGCTCGGTTCCGGCGAGATTCGCATCGACGGGGCGCCGGCGATAGTCCTACTCTTCACGGGATCGCAGCCGCGTCAGATCACTGCACTGACTGTCGGCATCAACTGCAGCGACGGGAATCCGAATACGTTGTCGGTCAAGAACATCGGCTGACGTCGACGGTCAGCGCGGCGATGCCGCCGGGAGTAAGAGCTCGAGGATTCTTTCGCGTAGCGCATCTGTATCGTCCTCGACCGCTATCAGACTCGAAAACATCGCTGCCCCGGCCGCCAGAACCAGCACGGCCTTGGCATCGAGCAGTGCCGATTCAGGATCTTCGGCGTTCTGAAGGAACAGTTGCGTACTCGGTCCACTGAACCCGCGCCACAATTCGTTGCGCAGGTCGTCGTGGTCGCGCAGGGCCGCCAGCAATCCTGGCGACGCGGCGCGAACCTCGGGACGGGAGAAGAGCTGAGCACTTCCCTCCACCACCCAACGGATCCAGCCGTCGCGATCGGTGCCCTCGAACGGTGTCAGGTCCGGTGTCGCCCCCAGGATCGACCCGAGAACAAGATGTGCCTTCGACGGCCATCGCCGCGACATCGAGGCTCGGCTGACTCCTGCCCGTGCCGCGATCGCCCGGAGACTGAGTTGATCCCAACCGACCTCGAGGAGCATCGCTCGGGTGACCTCGAGGACTGTGTCGTCGATGCGTGGGTCTCGTGGGCGACCTGATCCTGTGGCATTCATCGTGTCGAATTGTCGGACAGATTGGGAGTAGGCGCTATATCGTCGTAGTTACGAGTCCACTGGCATCGTAAAGATCAGGCCGCCGCAGGAAGTTGAAAATGACCACAGCGCCCACACCGTCGATATTCGAACCCGCACGTCTCGGCCCTCTGACGTTGCGCAACCGCATCGTCAAAGCTGCAACGTTCGAGGGCGTCATGCCCCGGGGAGCGGTCTCGGACGATCTGATCAACTTCCACGCCGAGGTGGCCCGCGGCGGGGCCGCGATGACCACTGTCGCCTATTGCGCCGTCTCACCAGGTGGACGAGTCCACCGCGACACCCTTGTCATGGACGAGCGCGCGCTGCCGGGACTACGCAGACTGACCGACGCCGTCCACGCCGAAGGCGCACTTGCCGCGGCGCAGATCGGCCACGCGGGACTGGTCGCCAACACGCTCTCCAACAAGACGAAGACTCTGGCGCCGTCGACCCGGCTGAGTCCGCCCGCGATGGGCCTCGTCAAGGGCGCGACACTCGCCGAACTCGACGGTGTCGTCTCCGACTTCGAACGGACCGCTCGCGTCGCCGTGGACGCAGGATTCGACGCCATCGAGGTCCATCTCGGCCACAACTACCTCCTCAGTTCGTTCATGAGCCCCAATCTGAACAAGCGCCACGATCGATACGGTGGCAGCGTCGCCAAGCGCGCCGAGTATCCGCGTCGAGTCGTCGAAGCGGTGCGACGGGCCGCTGGATCCAGCGTGGCGGTCACCGCGAAATTCAACATGTCCGATGGGGTGCCGAAAGGTCTGTGGCTCGACCAGAGCCTGCCGATCGCCCAGATCCTCGAAGCCGACGGCCACCTCGACGCGATGCAATTGACCGGTGGCAGTTCACTTCTCAACGGAATGTACTTCTTCCGCGGCGAGGTCCCACTGGCTGAGTTTGTCGCCTCCCAACCCAAACTCGTCGGGTACGGGCTGAAGTTCTACGGTCCCAAACTCTTTCCGACGTACCCGTTCGAGGAGGGCTTCTTCCTGCCCTTCGCCCGTCAGTTCCGACAGGCGCTGAGGATGCCACTGATCCTGCTCGGCGGCATCAACCGCGTCGACACCATCGAGCACGCACTGGATGAAGGATTCGAATTCGTCGCCATGGCGCGTGCGCTCCTCAGGGACCCACAACTGGTCAACAAATTCCAAGCCGAGAGCGTCGACGAGGGGTTGTGTATCCACTGCAACAAGTGCATGCCCACCATCTACACCGGCACGCGCTGTGTGGTTCGGGACGCGCTTGTGGTTCGGGAGGCACCGCGCCCCGCCCCGTGAGTCCCGCGCTGTGAGCTGCCGGCTGTGAGCCACTTTCCAGCGGAGTGCGGGAACAACACCCCTTATCCTGGTGTTGATCGGTACGGCTCTCCAAGAAGCGGAGGGTCTGCACTCACTATTGGAAGGCTCGCATGACCACCCAGCTGGAAAACACGCCCGCGGTCCATGACGTCATCATTGTCGGTTCCGGACCGGCCGGATACACCGCTGGTGTCTACACCGCGCGCGCTGAGCTCCAGCCCCTGCTGTTCGAGGGAACCCAGTTCGGTGGCGCCCTCATGACCACCACCGAGGTCGAGAACTTCCCCGGATTCCGCGAAGGAATCATGGGCCCCGACCTGATGGAACAGATGCGTGAGCAGGCACTTCGCTTCGATACCGACATCCGCACCGAGGACGTCGAAGAGATCGATCTCAGCGGCCCGATCAAGACGGTCGTCGCGAACGGCGAAACGTACGCCGCGCACGCGATCATCCTCGCCATGGGCGCGGCAGCCCGTTACCTCGGCATTCCCGGTGAAGAACGCCTCCTCGGCCGCGGTGTCAGCGCCTGCGCCACCTGCGACGGCTTCTTCTTCCGTGACCAGGACATCGTCGTGGTCGGCGGCGGCGACTCCGCGATGGAAGAGGCAACCTTCCTGACCCGCTTCGCTCGCTCGGTCACCCTGGTGCACCGCCGCGAGGAATTCCGCGCCTCACGGATCATGCTCGAGCGCGCCAAGGCCAACGAGAAGATCCGCTTCCTGACCAACGCGGAGCCCGTCGAGGTGCTCGGTGAGAACAGCGTCACCGGGCTCGTCGTTCGTGACACCGTCACGGGTGAGACCTCCACACTCGAGATCACCGGCATGTTCGTCGCCATCGGCCATGACCCGCGCAGTGAGCTCGTCAAGGGCCAGGTCGATCTCGACGACGCCGGATACGTGCGCGTCGCTCCCGGTTCCACCGCGACCTCCGTCGACGGCGTCTTCGCTGCCGGTGACCTGGTCGATCACACGTACCGCCAGGCGATCACCGCTGCCGGCACCGGATGCTCCGCAGCAATCGACGCCGAACGCTGGCTGGCCGACCGCGGCGACATCACCGCCAACACGCTCGACGCAGCCGGCCACACGGTCGACGTCGTCGGCGCTCCCTGATTCATCAAGCTGTCGAACCCAACCCTCGAGGAGTAACAGTGTCGAATACCGTCACCATCACCGACGATTCCTTCAAGCAGGACGTCCTGGGCAGCGACAAGCCCGTTCTGGTCGATTTCTGGGCAACCTGGTGCGGCCCGTGCAAGATGGTCGCCCCGGTACTCGAGGAGATCGCCGGTGAGAACAGCGAGAAGCTGACCGTCGCAAAGCTCGACATCGACGCCAACCCGGCGGCCGCCCGCGATTTCCAGGTCATGTCGATCCCGACGATGATCCTGTTCAAGGACGGCAAGCCGATCAAGACGATCGTCGGCGCCAAGGGCAAGGCCGCACTGCTCAAGGACCTCGCAGACGTTCTCTGACGGCTGGATGAGCATCGTGGATTCTCGCAATCCACAGAATTTCTGAGATAATCGATCGATGTGCCTGATCGGGTCTACGACCAGGCACATCGATCGAATTCGTTAACCGATCCGAGAGGCTTTCACGCATGCACAGACTCCGACACGGCGATCACGGCCCGGCCGTCGCCGAGATTCGGGGCACATTGACGAAGCTGGGATACCTCCATCACGGAACTTCCGGTATTCGACGTGAAAGCGCCGACGGTGCCCACTGGGTTGCACCCGACGCCATCTTCGATCATCAACTCGACAGCGCCGTTCGCGCCTTCCAGCAGCAGCGTGGGCTCCTTGTCGACGGCATCGTGGGCCCGGCCACCTATCGGTCACTTCGCGAGGCCTCGTACCGCCTGGGCGCCCGTACGTTGATTTACCAGCTTTCTGCGCCGCTGTACGGCGACGACGTCGCAGCTCTGCAGGCCAAACTGCAGGACCTCGGCTTCTACGCAGGTCGGGTCGACGGTTTCTTCGGCCCGCAGACCCACGAATCACTCTCGTCTTTCCAGCGTGAAATCGGGATCGCCGCCGACGGTATCTGCGGACCGCAGACACTGCGTTCGCTGGAACTGCTGGGAACTCGCGTCACCGGCGGATCGCCGCACGCGATCAGCGAAGAGGAGCTGGTGAGGCGCAAGGGCCCACAGCTGGGCGGCAAGCGCATCGTCATCGATCCAGGCCTCGGTGGTCCGTCCACCGGCACCATCGTCAACGGCATCTCCGAAGCCGACATCCTGTGGGATCTGGCTATGCGCCTCGAGGGGCGGATGGCAGCAACCGGGATGGAAACCTTCCTCTCCCGCCCGCACAACGCCGATCCGAGCGAGGCCGAGCGCGCGCTGACGTCCAACGCATTCGACGCCGATCTGATGATCTCCCTGCGCTGCGACAGCAACTCGAGCCCGTCGGCGAACGGCGTCGCGAGCTTCCACTTCGGAAATTCGCACGGTTCGGTCTCGATGATCGGTCAGGTGTTGACCGGTTTTGTTCAGCGCGAGATCGTTGCGCGAACTCCGTTGCGGGACTGCAGAACTCACGGTCGAACGTGGGAGTTGTTGCGCCTGACCAACATGCCGACAGTACAGATCGACCTCGGCTACCTGTCCAACGCGTCCGACGTTGCGGTACTGACGAATCCGCGGATGCGTGACACCATCGCCGAAGCCATCTTGATCTCGGTCAAGCGGCTGTACCTGCTGGGTCAAGACGATCAGCCGACCGGCACCTTCACCTTCGCCGAGCTTCTCGCAGAAGAACTTTCGGTAGCCGACCGCATTTCGTAGATCCTGCGGTCGGCACCTGCTCACACTCTGGCGAGTTCGCTGATCTCCACCATTTCGAGAGCTGCGGCCTTCAGTAGACGGTCGAGGGCTTCTTCGACGTCGACTTTCCATTCGTGATCTCGATTGAGTTCGAGACGAAGCCGCGGATAGCGATGGTGCGGTGCCACGACCTCGAAACCGTAGTCCTCGAGGAACTCGGCACTGATCATGCATTCTGCGGGTGAACATTCCAGAGCGGCAGTTGCACTGGCCACGTCGGAAGCAGGTCCCAAGTCGTCGCTACGGATACCGAATGCCTCGAGCGCACGAACTCCTCGTCGGACCAGATCTGTCACGACAGCGGCCAGCAGGCTCGGCCCTAGTTCTTCCTCTATGCCCGAGGGCTCGAGGCGAAGGCTTGTGAGAAGCACTGCGTCCGAGCTGACCGGGCTGGTGGGAAACAGTTGCGCGCGCGGGATCATGCGGGGAGGGGCGTACAACGCACTGCCGAGCGGCTTTCCGTCGCGGACGGCGACCTGTCCGCACGAACCCCACTCGAGCATGACCATCGACAGCCAGGCTTCCTTCTCGAATTCCTGATCACAGAATCCTCGGGCGTCGTGAAGCGCGCCCGGGTCCATCTCCCAGAACACGCATCGGCGCGCATGGGCGGAAAGCTGATCGAGGCTGTCGAGTGTGAGAGAGGTGATGACGTGAGTCGACACTGACTAACTCACTCTCCGTAGGTCCCCGAAGCGGTTTTGATGCTCGCCCGCTGCTTTTCTCTTCTCCAGGATAGGCCAGCTACGACAAGTCGGCAGTGGCACGAGAGTTGATCGCCCTAATATATTGCTGTTCAACATCTTTCGTCCCGGTTCAAGATTTCGAGAAGCTCGGACCACCTAGATTTGTCACAGTGACGAAAATAGGTGGTGTGCCCGGTCATCATGATTACGTCACCAAACGGGCATCCGAGTTCTCTACTTGGATTTCTGTGCTTCCATCATTCCGACGATGCGTTGTAGGTCGTCGACCGAGCCGAATTCGACCACAATCTTTCCCTTCCGCTTGCCTAGACTGACAGTCACCCGAGTGTCGAACGAGTCCGACAACCGCTCGGCCACATCCTGCAGACCCGGCATCACGATGGGCTTGCGCTTCTGTGGGGGAGCGATCTCATTATCCGCCCGGTTGGCGAGAGTGACTGCTTCCTCCGTCGCGCGAACAGACATTCCTTCCGCGACGATGCGCGCCGCCATGACCTCCTGAGCGTCGGCACCCGCCTCGAGGGACAGCAATGCGCGAGCATGGCCCGCCGAAAGTACTCCAGCCGCAACGCGACGCTGAACCGCCACCGGCAGCTTCAGCAGACGAATCATGTTGGTCACGACGGGACGCGAACGTCCGATCCGATTAGCCAATTCTTCGTGGGTGACTTCGAACTCCTCGAGCAGCTGCTGATACGCCGCTGCCTCCTCGAGGGGGTTCAACTGCACTCGATGGATGTTCTCGAGGAGCGCGTCGCGCAGCATCGAGTCGTCATCTGTTTCACGAATGATCGCCGGAATCTTCTCCAGCCCGGCTTCCTGGCTCGCGCGCCAGCGACGCTCACCCATGACAAGTTGGTACTTGTCACCGTGACGACGGACCACGATCGGCTGCATCAAGCCGAACTCGCGGATCGAGTGAACCAACTCCGCGAGTGCTTCCTCGTCGAAAACGCTGCGAGGCTGCTTCGGGTTCGTCTCGATCAGGCTCGGTTCGATCTCGAGATAGACCGCGCCGGTCGGCTCGAGTTCGGTCTCCGGCTCAGCTTCCACCGGAGCCTTCGCAGCCGACGCCTTGGTGGCTTTCTGCGTTTTCGGGGCCGCCTTGGTCGGTGGGGGAGGGGAGGGGTTGCGCTTGTCGACGCCGATTACGACGTCCGCTGCAGCCGATCCCAGACCCGGCGCCGTGGCCGGCCCAGTGGGGATGAGAGCAGCCAAGCCGCGGCCCAATCCACCTTTGCGTGCTTGACTCATCTCACTGCTCCTGGGTCGTCGTGGTGGCAGAGCGGGCGGCAAGTTCACGGCCGGCGTCGAGGTAACTCATGGCGCCACGTGAACCCGGGTCGTAGTCGAGAACTGTCATCCCGTATCCGGGAGCCTCGGACACCTTCACGCTGCGCGGAATCACAGCGCGCAGAACGGCCTCACCGAAGTGCTTGCGTACTTCTTCGGCGACCTGGTCGGCCAGCTTGGTGCGCCCGTCGTACATCGTCAGAAGGACGGTGGAGACATGCAGATCCGGGTTGAGATGAGCCTGGACGAGTTCGATGTTGCGGAGCAACTGACCGACCCCCTCGAGGGCGTAGTACTCGCACTGGATCGGGATCAGAACTTCCTTGGCAGCGACCATCGCGTTGACGGTCAGCAGTCCCAGCGAGGGCGGGCAGTCGATGAGGACGAAGTCGACGTCAAGCTCTGCGAGCACCTTGTCGTTGAGCGCGCCTTTGAGTCGATTCTCGCGGGCAACCATGGAGACCAATTCGATCTCGGCGCCCGCCAGATCGATCGTTGCCGGGATGCAGAGAAGGCGCTCACTGTGCGGGCTGGTCTGGATCGCCTCCGGGGCCTTCACTTCGCCTATGAGCAGCTCGTAGCTCGACGGGGTGCCCGAGGTATGGACGACGCCCAGAGCGGTGCTGGCATTGCCCTGAGGGTCCAAATCGACCACAAGGACAGTGAGCCCTTGAAGAGCGAGCGCCGACGCAAGGTTCACCGTGGTCGTCGTCTTGCCGACGCCACCCTTCTGGTTCGCGATGGTGATCACGCGGCGGAACGCCGGCTTCGGCAGCGTAACCGAATGGGGATGAAGCACTTGGCTCGCTCGATGCGCGGCCGCCCCGATGGGGGTCTCCTCCGAGGAGATCGCCGCGTAGGGGGCGGTGAAATTGTCGTCGTCGTTGACGATCTGATCCGCACCCGCACTCGTGTGCTGCTTCGGTGTTTCACGTGAAACGGCGGATTCAGATCGACCCGACATTGACTGCTCCTTCGATTGGGAATCGATCACTAGGTGCTCTCATCATCTGTACATTGCTCTCGATTGCATGCGTGTAAATCATCAACGCTGGCGGCGCTTCGGGAGACGTTCGGCCTTCACCACAACAGTGGGGGTGCGGAGAATCTTGGCTCCGCATTCGAGTATTTCCAACTTACCTGCGCCCAACTTGGTGAGCGCCGTACGGTCTCGCTCGATCTCCTCGGAGGCGCTCGAACCCTTGAGTGCCAACATCCGGCCGTGCTCGTGAATGAGTGGGAGGGACCAACGTGCGAGCTTCTCGAGAGGCGCCACAGCTCGCGAGGTGACTACATCCGCGCCGCCCGCTTCCTTCACAACACCCGATTCCTCGGCTCGCCCTCGGACAACCAATACGTCCAATCCGTTGGACTCGATGAACTCCGCGAGGTACACCGAGCGTCGAAGCAACGGTTCGACCAGAGTTACCTTCAAGTCCGGGCGGGCGATTGCGAGAGGGATACCGGGTAGGCCGGCGCCGCTTCCAACGTCCACAACCGACTCGCCTTCGGCAATCAACTCACCGATGACGGCGCAATTGAGAAGGTGACGCTCCCACAGTCGAGGGACTTCACGGGGACCAATGAGCCCGCGCTCGACACCATCCGTCGCCAGGGATTGGTAATACCGTTCCGCGATCTCATATCTGTCACCGAACACTGCGCGCGCAGTCTCTTGTTCGTCCCAGTCAACCGACGCCGCACCATTCTGTTCCACGTGAAACATCCTCCCGCGTAAACCGCGAAATCAACAATCAAGACCGAAATCATTATCCGCTCTGGAGCCGACATGTGTTCGCTTCTGCACACCGACTCGCTGTAAGTCTGCCGACTCGTTCATTCTTTGGGAAGTATTCGGCCCAAAATTCAAGCGGGGGAGGGGAGGGGTTCACGTTCCACGTGAAACATTGCGCTGAAAATTCTTCCAATTCTGACGCGTTTCACGTGAAACATGGCCGGGCGATCGAATGCAGATAGGAGCGCAATCCTTAGTATCATCACAGTGACGAAACTGCCATGGGTAGTTACATGGATGGAATTCTGACCCAAAATGGCCAATTTTCAACGAAAAAGTGGTTGTAGAAAATTGCCGCCGTCGGACAGCCGAACGGACTCGGTCGGTCTGACGCAATCTGTTGTGCGACGCGGATGAGCTTCGAGTCCAAGTCCCGGACAGCATCGTTATCTCATCGCCGGTTGTTGCGAGCCATACATCCGTCGGCTTGACACTCCTGTTGCGGAACACCGGAGACTTGTCATCACAAAACGAGAATCAATCCAAGGAGCTTCGCACCTACCGATGCGCATCCGAGAGTTCACCCTCTCCTCTGGACTGATGGTGAACGCACTCCGCAGCATTGGGCTCGCCCTCGACTCCGTTCGCAGATGCATTGAGCAATCCGCACCACATAAATTTCTTCATCGAACTGCACCGTCGTTCCATGCCGGCTCGACACTGGGTGGGACTCGAACACGAGATCCGCCACTTGGCATCTCCGGAACGATCGTCGACTCCGGCGCACGACGAACCGTTCGCGACATTCGAAATATCCGAAGACGATCCGATCTCGGCGATCTAGGCGCCGAAGCCCCACAGATCGCGATGATCGAGCAAGCAAACGGTGACGGGCTGAAGTTGGTTCACGGCCGCATCCGTCAGGTTGGGGTTCGCGCTGACGATGGCACACCAGAAGCCATTGGGTCGTGATCGCCATCCAGTAGACATCCAATACCAATCTGGGATGGAGATCGAGGGCTCGGGGCAACAACCATCGATCCGGTTTCACGTGAAACGAAGGGCCGACTATTTCCGCTGGGGGAGGGGAGGGGCTCACATGTAGTACGCCGTGTTGTCGATCGATTATCCGAACGTGCACAGTGTGCCGCCGACAGCCAATGAGGCAATGAGGCAATGAGGCAATGAGGCAATGAGGCAATGAGGCAAGCTGAGCATGACTGCTCTCCCGGATCGCCATGCCAGTGCAAGTGGAATGAATACGACGGCGACAACTCCCAGCGGCAACAACCAGCAGAGCCAATACTCCACCCCGCCCGGGCGGGAAAGACTGGACTTCCATTCTCTGCTGCAGTTCGAAGACCACGGGCCAACAACTCAGGCCGCACACGAGCATCCCGCTCAAAGCACCCAACATCGCCGCCCGCCTGCGAGATATGTTCGGGATCGAAGTCTCGGTCGCTAGCCATTTTCGTATAACACCGTTGCAGCAGGATATGTGGGCCGAGTTGGAACCTGGCCACCTTTACCCCCTGGTACACGGCGGTCTCCGCGTCACCCCGTACACCGTCGGACAAGCTGGACAGAAAGGCCCGCGCCGGCACGACGGCAGCGAACCTCCGGTTGAGGCCCGGATCAGCCCGCCGGGGCCTCGAACACCATCCTGACCTCGGTCACTTGGTAGTTCGCCCGCTTGAACGCCGCGGCCATGGGTGTGTTGGGTACGTCCGTGGTCGCGGTGATGCGATTGGCGCCATCGGCTGCGTGAAAGCCGGTGATCTCGCAGAGGATGTCGTCCACGTAGCGGCACCCGCGTAGCTCGGGCACTACTCCGAGGTATCCGACGTTGCGGTGGTAGGGCGTCGCGGACGGGATCGCGAAGCCGACCAGCGTCCCGTCCATGGTCTCCGCCAGCCGCCACCACGATCGTTCGCCGGGGCACGACCGGTAGAACTCGAGATCGTCCCGGGCCTGGCTGACGATGTCCGTAGCCGCAATGCCTCGTTGCGTGGCGACGTCCAAGCTGCCGACAACGACCCGCTGGAACACCGCAAGGAACTCCTCATCGGAGGCGGGACGGAAAATCAGACGCTCGGTGGGGGCGGGCACACCGGCCGCAGGCGTCCACTCGAAACGCAGCCGCTCGATGATCTCGGTCAGTCCGGCCGCCTGGGCCGCCTCGCGACGCCAGGACACGGCTTCTGCGACGGCGGAATCCGCGTCCTGCCCGGCGGTCGGCACGACCAGCACATACTCAGGCTTCGCATGGAACTCGGTGTGCGCCCGCGACATGAGTTCGGCGGCAAGCGCAGCACGATCCGGCACGTCAGCCAGCACGTGCAGGAAATCAAGCGCGAGCGGACGCTCGCTGTCCTCACGCCCCCACCACAGGGCACGCGCGACGATCCTGGAGCCGTCAACGGCGAACCAACTCCATTCCGGACGAAGCCGTCCGGCCGCCACCTCTTCCCGGAGCGAGTCAGCGTCCACGAACCCGACCGGATCGTTCATCGCGAACCCCACGGGCTCTTCCAGCTCGGCCCGTGTCGCGGGTCGTATCAGCAAGATTGCTTCCCTTCACGACGCTTCATTGACGACAGGTTCCGAAATAGAGATAGGCCGTGTCGACAACGATAGGCACCTGACCTTCACCGTGCCGCGGGATTCGGTTTCACGTGAAACACCTCTCGGACACAAAAGCGGGCCCCGGAAAATCCGGGGCCCGCATTCGATCAAGGGGGAGTGTCAGTCCTTGAGGACAACCACTCGACGAGACGGCTCAGCGCCTTCGCTCTCGCTGGAAACACCGGCGACCTTGGCGACGGCGTCGTGCACGATCTTGCGTTCGAACGGCGTCATCGGAGCAAGCTCTTCGCGTTCGCCGGTCTCGAGAACACGCTGTGCAGCTTCCGCACCGAGAGCACTGAGTGCCTCGCGCCGGCCCGCACGCCACCCGGCGATGTCGAGCATCAAGCGGCTGCGCTCTCCGGTCGACTGCTGAACTGCCAGACGAGTCAGCTCCTGGAGAGCATCCAGAACCTCACCCTTGCGTCCCACGAGCTTGGTCAGGTCGTCGCCGCCGTCGATGCTGACGATCGCCCGATCGCCCTCGACGTCAAGGTCGATGTCTCCGTCGAAATCGAGAACGTCGAGCAACTGCTCGAGGTAGTCGCCGGCGATCTCGCCCTCTTCGATCAGGTCGTCATCGGAATCGTCGATGTCTACATCCACATCGGTAACCGGCGCAGTGGTCTCGGTGCTCACGTCTGCGTTCTCTCCATCCACAACGATGTCAGCTTCACTGGACATTGGTCGTTCTCTTTCCTGGATCAGCGCCGTTTATTGCGCTTGGGGGAGTTGCCGCGGTTGCTCTGTGGCCGGTTCTGTTTCGGTTTCGACGTGGAACCACCACTGGAACCCGAGGGCTTCGGCTGTGGCTTCTTGAGCGAAACTTCCGGGGCGTCACCGTCGTCGTCGGCTGAATCCGCGGTCTTCAGCGCAGCCGGAGATCCCTTCTTCTTGCTGGGATCGGGACGGGCACCGGGCTTGGGCGCATTGTCGTTGCGGCGAGTGATCGCTTCCTGCTTCTTGGCTTCTTCTTCCGCGTCGATCTTGCGGAAGACGAGGTGCTGCTGACCGTAGGTCCAGATGTTGTTCGACACCCAGTACAGGAGGATCGCGATCGGAAGGAACGGTCCACCGACCAGAACACCGAGTGGGAAGACGTACAGGGCGAGCTTGTTCATGATCGCGGACTGCGGGTTCGCGGCAGCTGCTTCGCTCTGACGGGCAACAGAAGCGCGTGAGTTGAAGTGCGTCGCGATGCTGGCGATGATCATCAGCGGAGCGGCCACGAGGATGATGTTCAGCCGTGACGGAAGCTCGGGAACGTTCTCGGTGACGTAGGCCTGAAGCTGCGCAACCGGCGTCGTGATCGCGGCCGAGATGGGCGCGCCGAACAGACGAGCATCCAGGAACGACTGGACGTCAGTGGCCGAGAAGACGTAGTTCGGGGTGTTGAGGTTGTCCTCGGCGCTCATGCCCAGCTGGCCCATGCCGGTGCCGGTGCGGTTGAACGAGCGCAGGACGTGGAACAGACCGATGAACACCGGAGCCTGAGCCAAGACCGGGAGACAGCCCATGATCGGGTTGAATCCGTGCTCCTTCTGGAGCTTCTGCATCTCGACGGCCTGGCGCTGACGGTCGCCCGAATACTTCTTCTGCAATGCCTTGATCTGTGGCTGCAGTTCCTGCATCTGACGCGTCGTGCGGACCTGCTTCACGAACGGCTTGTACAGAACCGCACGCAAGGTGAACACCAGGAACACCACGGAAAGCGCCCAGGCTATTCCGTTGTCCGGGCCGAGAATGAACCCGAAGACCTTGTGCCAGACCCACAGAATCGCGGATACCGGATAGTAGATGAAATTGAGCACGGCTCTAAGTACTCCTCTGTTCGTCCGTCGGACTGTGACACGCTGCGCGTGCTTCCGGACAGCTATGGCGGCTACCCGCATCACGGTCACGACGGGCAGGGACAGGGTCCCACCCTCCAGAATGCCAGGGGGCACACTTCGCCAACCGCACCACAGTCAAGAAAAGGCCTTTGATCGCCCCGTGAGTGCGCAGCGCTTCGACTGCGTATTCACTGCAGGTGGGGGTGAACCGGCAGGTCGGCATCCTCAAGGGCGACACATACGTCCGGTACAACTCGATACAGAAGATGAGAACAGTGGCGGGAGCGCGACGCACAGCCTTCAACACCGTGATGACACGGGAGGCTCTGGGAGTCTCGATCTGCTCAGAGAGCGGAGTACTCATGGCTCTTCACTTACCGACACCAATAGGTTCATTTTGGTCAGGCCCCCGCGCAACTGCTTGGCCAGTTCGGCTGAACTGGCGGTAGCTGCACCCGGAAGTGCGCGGATAACCACGTCCGTCTCCGGCGAAACCTGCCCGACGAAATCTGCACAGATATGACGAAGCCGGCGTGCGACTCGATGTCGAATCACCGCCGGCCCGACAGCCTTGCTCACGATCAGTCCGAAACGGGGACCGTGATTTGTTACTACCAGCGCCTCTACTTGCTCGCGATCGAACGCGTGCACGACAAGGTCGCGTCTTCCCATACGACG
Source organism: Rhodococcus sp. YH3-3 (assembly GCF_001653035.1). Classification (NCBI taxonomy): domain Bacteria; kingdom Bacillati; phylum Actinomycetota; class Actinomycetes; order Mycobacteriales; family Nocardiaceae; genus Rhodococcus; species Rhodococcus sp. YH3-3. The sequence goes on from NZ_BCWH01000001.1 coordinate 363,626, forward strand.
CCCGCGTCGCACCGCCACGGAGAAATCCGCGTGGCGACGCAACCGAGACGGCTCAGGCAACACCCCGAGCTCCTGAACTCGAAATCAGATCAGGCGGTGAGGGAATCGCGGCCCTTACGGCGACGCGCCGAAACGATTGCACGACCCGCACGGGTACGCATACGAAGACGGAAGCCGTGAACACGCGCGCGGCGGCGATTATTCGGCTGGAACGTCCGCTTGCCCTTGGCCACGGTCAACACTCCTCGAAGTTCATTGACGCCTCCCGGCGTCATTCAGTGATCGACGCCTTACGGCGCCTTTGGATCCAACAGGTACAGAACAATCAACTTCACTCGTTGTGGCTTGGAAGACCGATCCGACCTGACATATGTAGCCAGCACGAAGCGATCACCACCAGCGGGTGACCGTTCGAGGTTACTTACCACCGTTGCCAAGGTCAAACCAGCCCGATTCGAAGCCCTCCCGCGGCAACCACGGCGACACGCCGATACTTACATCATTCCGCAGATTCCATTCACAGTGTGCATACGGCCGTGACCTCGAGCGAGGCGGCAAGTGTGACCTTGGCAACAGTTCCGCTACGGACTGCAGGTGACCCGAAGGCAACCCGGACAGTTCCACCGGCGCATGCTCTCGACAAGGCCTCATCAGCACATACGGGCACGAGCGCCGGACGCGACCCCGAATCCCGAGTTTCCACATTCATCCACAGGGCTGTGAGTGTTGACGCATCCCCGACACCAAGTGGCGAACGCCTCGAGTTCCGACAAAGTTGCAGGTAGATCAATTTCTCGATCACTTTGACGAATTTGGTTGACGAAAAAACCGACTCAGTGCAGGTTTGTCCACATCTGTGGATAATTGTGTGGAAACACAGCCCAGGTGGCATATTCGTAGCCTGTTACGGGGTTCTCACCCCGGGTGGTAATCCACCGAATCATTCGACGCCGCAGCCATACGCTCGGCAGCTGCAGCACACCCACTGTCGGCGAAACACGGGAAGGAACCACGTGAACGACGATCCCAACGCGCTCGCACGGGTCTGGGTCGACGTGGTTGCAGAACTCACGAGTGATGACCCCGGAAGTAATCTTCCGGCTTTGAGCAGCAAGCAGAAGGCATTTGTCCGTCTGGTGAGGCCTCTCACACTTGCTCAGGGTTTTGCACTCCTCTCGGTTCCATCGCCATTTGCTCAAGAGACGATCGAGCGCGATCTGCGCGAGCCGATCCTGCAGGCACTCGGACGCCATCTCGGTGGCCAGGTCGAGGGACTCGGTGTCCGCATTGCACTCGAAGACGATGCCGACGCACCCGCCGAACCGGTCGAGGAGCGCACGGGCAGCCGTCAGTTCGAGTCGGTCAACTCATCGGGCGCATACCGTCGGCGCAGATTCACCGAAGGCGACGGCGAACCTTCGGACTCCGAGACTGCCGAGACCGAAGAAGTCGACGACGACCGCGAAGCACTCGCGAGCGTTCACGAATCGTGGCCGTCGTACTTCACGAAGCCGCCCGCTACTCCTTCTGCTTCGGGGTCCGGCGCCAACAGCCTCAATGCGAAGTACACCTTCGACACTTTTGTGATCGGATCGTCCAACCGATTCGCTCATGCCGCTGCCGTCGCGATCGCGGAGGCGCCGGCGCGTGCGTACAACCCCTTGTTCATCTGGGGAGCTTCGGGCCTGGGCAAGACGCACCTTCTTCATGCGGCCGGCCACTACGCACAGCGACTGTTCCCCGGCATGCGGGTCAAGTACGTCTCGACCGAAGAATTCACCAACGACTTCATCAACAGTCTTCGTGACGACCGCAAGGTCGCGTTCAAGCGTCGCTACCGGGAAACGGATGTCCTGCTGGTCGACGACATCCAGTTCATCGAAGGCAAGGAAGGTATTCAGGAGGAGTTCTTCCATACCTTCAACACCTTGCACAACGCGAACAAGCAGATCGTCGTTTCCTCGGACCGTCCGCCCAAACAGTTGGCAACCCTCGAGGAGCGTCTGCGGACGCGCTTCGAATGGGGCCTGATCACCGACGTTCAGCCGCCTGAGCTCGAGACGCGTATCGCGATTCTGAGCAAGAAGGCGAGGATGGATCGCCTCGAGGTCCCGCACGACGTCCTCGAGTTGATCGCCAGCCGTATCGAGCGCAACATTCGTGAACTCGAGGGCGCGTTGATCCGCGTCACCGCTTTTGCCTCGCTCAACCGCCAGCCGTTGGATCTGACGTTGGCCGAGGTGGTCCTGCGCGATCTGATGCCCGATTCGTCGAGCCTCGAGATCAACGCGGCGACGATCATGGCGGTGACGGCCGAATACTTCAACATGTCGATCGACGACCTGTGTGGGCCGGGTAAGGCCCGGCCACTCGCTCAGGCCCGCCAGATCTCGATGTATTTGTGCCGTGAGCTCACTGATTTGTCCTTGCCGAAGATCGGTCAGACGTTCGGCCGTGACCACACGACGGTCATGTACGCCGACAAGAAGATCCGTAAGGAAATGACGGAACGCCGCAAGGTGTACGACCAGGTTCAGGAGTTGACCGCAAGGATCAAGCAGCGCTCCAAGCGTTGACCTGTACTTATTTCGATCGATGCCGCTCGAGGCAGAGGTTCCCTCGAGCGGCATCGGTGTATTCGAAGGGTTCCACGTGCGGTCCCCTCGAGGGCGGTTGTCCACCTCGAGGGACGACACGCCGGAGTCAGACACGCCGATGAGAACAAACTCTTCGTTTCTTGTGAAAAGTATTCACATCTGTGGATAAGTGTGTTGATAACTCCGAAAGTCTGTGGAGTTCTCGAGGAGGAATCCGAAAACTTTCAGAGAGTGCACAGAGGGGGTCGATTGGTCCTCGAGTCTGTCCTCGAGAAGTGCACAGGCCCTCGAGGGGACCTACCAGCGTCGACAACCGTTGCTCCACAGATTGCACAGGACTTATTACTACTACTGAGAATTTCCTAGGAAAAGCTCTTTGAAAATAGTTCTGGGGACAACTCCTGTTGAGAACCTCGCCTCAGGCTGCGCTCGCCGCGGCTTCGGCTTTCCACTTGCGCCCTCGAGGGCATACGGTGGGCATCGCTTGGTCTGTGTCAGACTTCAAGTGAGCTGATGCAGATCCGCAGCAGACGAACATGCCTACCGAGAGGAATAACCCGGCGATGGAGCTTGGAAGCCTGAAGTTTCGCGTTTCCCGGGAAGAGTTCGCTGATTCAGTAGCGTGGGTTGCTCGTAGCCTGCCCTCGAGGCCGCCCGTGCCGGTTCTCGGCGGAGTTCTTCTCGACGCAACCGAAGCCGGCCTCACCGTTTCCGGGTTCGACTACGAGGTATCCGCGCAGGTCCGCGTCTCGGCAGATGTCACAACTGCAGGTCAGGCACTCGTCTCCGGTCGCCTTCTTGCCGATATCACCAAGTCGCTTCCCAACAAGCCGGTCGATGTGACCCTCGAGGGCACTCGCGTGCTCATCTCGTGCGGAAGCGCCAAGTTCTCCCTGCCCACGATGCCGGTCGAGGACTACCCCCAGCTTCCGACGCTTCCGCAGCAGTCCGGGTCCATTCCCGTCGACCTGTTCTCCGAAGCCATCAGCCAGGTAGCTGTTGCAGCCGGCAAGGACGACACCCTTCCGATGCTCACGGGTATCCGTGTCGAGATCGAACAGAATTCGATCGTCCTCGCCGCTACCGACCGCTTCCGTCTCGCCGTACGTGAACTCGAGTGGACTCCGGCCAATCCCGACGTCCAAGCTGCTGTTCTCATCCCGGCCAAGACTTTGTCCGAGTCCGCGAAAACGCTTGCCGGCAATGCAAATTCGCCGGTCGAGTTGGCTCTCGGTTCCGGTACGACCATCGGAAACGACGGACTCCTCGGCATCGTCAACGACGGACGCCGCACCACGACGCGCCTCCTCGACGCCGAGTTCCCGAAGTTCCGTCAGTTGCTGCCCGCTCAGCACACCGCGATGGCAACGGTCGAGGTCACGCCTCTCATCGAAGCCATCAAGCGTGTAGCACTCGTCGCCGAGCGTGGCGCACAGGTTCGCATGCAGTTCTCCGCTGACGGCCTGCTCCTCTCTGCGGGTGGCGACGACGCCGGCCGCGCGGAAGAGACGCTCAACGCGTCGTTCCAGGGCGAAGCACTCACCATTGCGTTCAACCCCGGTTACCTGATCGACGGGTTGAATTCGCTTCACAGCGAAAACGTTCTGTTCGGCTTCACCACTCCCAGCCGTCCGGCTGTTCTTCGCCCCGCGGCCGAGGAAGAGCCCACGGCAGACGAGTCCGGTAACTTCGCTGCGCCCTCGAGCGAGTACACGTACCTGCTGATGCCGGTTCGCCTTCCGGGCTGAGTGGAACCCCGCACTTCAGTTCGCGCCTGACCAGGGAGAACAGTATGAAGATCGGACTCGTAGGTCTCGGCAAGATGGGCTTCAACATGCGTGAGCGCTTGCGCGCGCATGGCCTCGAGGTGATCGGATACGACCCTCGACCGGAAGTCACCGACGTCGAGTCTCTTGCCGAACTCGCTGCTTCCCTCGAGGGACCTAGAGTCGTCTGGGTGATGGTTCCGGCCGGTGACATCACCCAGAGCACCATTGCCGAACTGGCGGATGCCCTCGAGGGCGGCGATCTGGTCATCGACGGTGGAAACTCTCGCTTCACCGACGACGCTGTCCATGCCGAGTTGTTGGGTGCCCGTGGGATCGGTTTCCTCGACTGCGGTGTCTCCGGTGGCATCTGGGGCCGTGAGAACGGCTACGGCCTGATGGTGGGCGGATCCGAGACCGACGTGGCGAAGGCAATGCCGATCTTCGACGCTCTGCGCCCCGACGGCGACGCTGCAGACGGCTTTGTCCACGCCGGCCCCGTCGGTGCTGGTCATTACGCGAAGATGGTGCACAACGGCATCGAATACGGCCTGATGCAGGCGTATGCCGAGGGGTACGAGCTCCTCGAGGCGGAAAGCCTGATCGCGGACGTTCCCGGTGTTCTCCGAGCTTGGTCGAAGGGAACCGTCGTACGTTCGTGGTTGCTCGATCTGCTTGTCGACGCCCTCGAGGAGGATCCGGAGCTTGCGCAGATCACGGGCTATACCGAGGATTCCGGTGAGGGCCGCTGGACGGTAGAGGAAGCCATCAAGCACGCTGTCCCCGCTCCCGTCATCTCCGCTGCTCTGTTCGCGAGATTTGCTTCACGACAGGATGATTCACCGGCCATGAAGGCGGTGTCGGCCTTGCGCAATCAGTTCGGTGGTCACGCCGTCAAGAGCGCCTCGCCCAAGAATTCGGCTTCTGGAAGCTAAGTGTTCGTTCGTAGATTTTCGCTGCGTGACTTCCGATCCTGGGATTCGCTGACGCTTGACCTCACGCCGGGAACAACCGTGTTCCTCGGTTCCAACGGGCACGGTAAGACGAACGTCCTCGAGTCACTCGGGTATCTGTCGACGCTGTCGTCTCATCGAGTGTCCACGGATGCACCGATGATCCGCAGCGGTTCGACCAGTGCTTTTGCCGGTGCAACGGTGGTCAACAACGGGCGCGAACTGACCATCGACGTCGAACTGATCGAGGGAAAGTCCAACCGCGCCAGGATAAATCAGTCTCCGACGCGACGCCCACGCGAAGTGCTGGGGATTTTGCAGTCGGTGATGTTCGCGCCGGAAGATCTGTCGTTGGTACGTGGTGATCCTGGTGATCGTCGACGCTATCTCGACGAGTTGTTGACGTCGCGGATTCCCCGAATGGCTGCTGTCCGTGCGGATTACGACAAAGTGCTGCGTCAGCGCTCAGCCCTACTCAAAACTGCTGGTGCGGCTTTGCGTCGCGGTTCTCGTGGTGGTGAGTCCGACAACGTCCTCTCCACCCTCGAGGTGTGGGACGGGCATCTGGCCGCTCACGGCGCACAATTGTTGGCCGGGCGCCTCGAGTTGGTCCATGATCTGGCGCCGCATCTGGCGGAGTCGTATCGTTCCATCGCACCCGAATCCCGGCCGGCGTCGATTCGATACAAGAGCAGTCTGGGGTCCTCGTTGGATCCCGAATTCACCGATCCTGCAAGGATTTCCGGTATCGACGACGTTGCGTACCTCGAGGAGAGATTCCACCTTGAGTTGGCGCAGATGAGGTCGAAGGAAATCGATCGCGGAGTGTGTCTGGTCGGTCCGCATCGGGACGATCTGGAGCTGATTCTCGGTGACAGCCCGGCGAAAGGTTTTGCAAGCCATGGTGAATCGTGGTCTTTCGCGCTTTCGCTGCGGCTGGCAGGTTTTGCCCTGTTGCGCGCCGACGGCAGCGACCCGGTCCTGATGCTCGACGATGTCTTCGCGGAATTGGACCGTCGTCGGCGTCGTGCGCTCGCCACCGTTGCAGCCACCGCCGAACAGGTGCTGATCACGGCCGCCGTTCCCGAGGACGTACCGGACGAACTCGAGGCGGCCAAGTTCGGCGTCGAAGCCTCCGATACCGGAGACGGTCGGATATCCCGGATAGTGCCCGTAGGCTCGACAGATCAGGAGGTCGAGTTCGATGACTGAAGACAGCAGCGCGGCTCCGGAGCCCGAGCTCAAAGGGATCGATCTGGCGCGCCGTGCCCTCGAGGAGGCACGCGCGACGGCAAAGGCCAACGGCAAGGCCGTCGGGCAGGGGCGATCGTCGCCCAAATACGGAAGTGGCCGACCGCGTCGACGCAGCGGTTGGTCCGGCCCCGGCCCGGATGCGCGGGACCCTCAGCCGTTCGGCGCTCTCACCAGCGCTATCTCCAAATCGCGTGGGTGGTCCCCCAAGGTGTCCGAGGGCACGGTCCTCGGTCGGTGGCCGCAGGTCGTCGGAGAAGACATCTCCGCGCACGCCGAGCCGATCTCTCTGAAAGAAGGTGTTCTCAGCATCTCCGCCGAGTCGACGGCGTGGGCTACCCAGTTGCGCATGATGCAGTCCCAGATTCTGGCCAAGATCGCTGCTGCCGTCGGTGACGGCGTCGTGAAGACACTGCGGATCACCGGTCCGAGTGCGCCTAGCTGGCGCAAGGGAGAAAGGCATGTGAAAGGCCGCGGACCTCGCGATACGTACGGCTGAGGAAAACTCAACCAGGCCCTGGTTCTACCTATTACTTCGTGTTACAGTTAAAACTCGCTAGTGAGTGAACTGTGTCACAAGGCTGTCGTTCCCCACCGATCGGCAGGCATGAAGGAGTAGCTAGATGTCGCAGAAGATATCGACACCCGCTTCGTCGTTCGCCGAGCCGGATCACATCCTGTTGCAGGCTCGCAATGTCGAGTTCGACTGGTCCGATCTGCCCATGCACTGGATTCCGGGCGATCCGTTCAGCACACACGTTCTCAACGTGCTTCACCTTCTCCTCCCCGCCGGTGAGGAATGGTTTGTCGAGACCTTCAAGGAAGCTCTTCCTCTGATCGAGGACGAGAAACTCCGTGAAGACGTCGTCGGATTCATCGGCCAAGAGGCGATGCACTCCAACGCGCACTCGGGTGTCCTCGTCCATCTCAAGGAAAACGGCCTCGATCCGACGCCGTACACCCAGCAGATGGAGTGGGCATTCTCGAAGCTGCTCGGACCGCGTCCGATGACGGGTCTGCGTGCCGAGAATCACCTGGTGGAGCGCTTGGCGATCATCGCGGCCATCGAACACATCACTGCTTTCCTCGGCGACTGGGTGCTCAACGCCAAGGGACTGGACAAAGCCGGCATGCACCCGACCATGCTTGATCTCCTTCGCTGGCACGGCGCCGAAGAAGTCGAACACCGAGCCGTCGCGTACGACGTTATGCGCTACTTCGACAAGCGTGAGACCCGCCGGATCCGTACCCAGATCCTCGTCACGCCCGCAATCGTGTGGCTGTGGATTCGCGGTACCCGGTTCTTGATGCGCAACGATCCCGAGCTTGCCGCTCAGGCTCCCAGCCGTCGACGCCCCCACCTGTCCGATTTCATCGCGGCCGGTAAGCGCGGCACAGTTCCCACGTCGTTCGAGCTGGTCAAGCGGATGTCGACCTACTTCAGCAAGTCCTATCACCCCAGTAACGAGGGCTCGACCGCCCAGGCGGTGCAATACCTCGCGTCGTCACCCGCAGCCCAGGCGGCCGCACGGTGATTTCACTCTCGAGGGTCAAGGACGTCATCTCCGGGCACGACGGGTTGCCGCGGTTTCCGGCGCCACCCGATCTGTCCGGCAAGAACCGTCCCGACCGCGCCATGCGCATCACGGAGTTGTTGGCGGACAAGTACCTTCGGGTGTTGACGGCCTACGACTACAACCCCGAGATCGCGGGCCACAACCCCGACACGGCCATGAACATGGTGGTCAGCACACGTGAGGTGGTGGCAACCGACGAGAACGTCGTTCGCCTGCGCTTCGAATCCGCCGACGGCTCACCGATTCCGCCGTGGCATCCGGGTTCGCACCTGGACTTCCATCTACCTTCGGGTCTGCGGCGTCAGTATTCGCTGTGCGGCGACCCGGCCGATCGCACGGGATACAGCGTCGCGGTGCGCCGGATCCCCGACGGCGGTGGCGGTTCCATCGAGATGCACGCTCTCCAGCCCGGTGAGCACGTCACGGTACGCGGACCACGCAACGGCTTCCCGTTTGTCGGAGAAGGCAGCGCGTTGTTCGTCGCCGGCGGCATCGGTATCACGCCGATCATCGCAATGGTCCGTGCGGCAAGAGAATTGGGGATGGACTGGTACTTCGTGTACTCGGGCCGCTCCCGTGAATCCATGCCGTTCCTCGACGAGATCGCAACCTGGGATCCCGAGCGTGTCTTCGTGCGCCCGGACGACGAGTTCGGATTGCCCACCACCACAGACCTTCTCGGACGAGCGCCGGTCGGCGGCGCCGTGTACTGCTGTGGCCCGACGCCGATGCTCGATGCCGTCCGCCGCGGTTTCCGCGATACACCCTCCACCGCTTTGCATTTCGAGCGGTTCGGGGCTCCGCCGGTGATCGACGGCAAGGAATTCGAAGTGCAGCTTGTCAATTCGGGTCAGGTACTCACCGTGCCCGCCGACGAGTCCGCGCTCGACGTCATCAAGAAGACATTGCCCGGTGTCGGGTACTCGTGTCAGCAGGGTTTCTGCGGAACCTGTCGTGTGAAGGTACTCGCGGGTAAACCCGATCACCGCGAAAGGCGTCTGACCGACACCGAACAGGAAACGGAGATGCTCATCTGCGTATCCCGTTCCGACGGTGGACGTCTCGTTCTCGATCTCTAGATATTTCCCGACTCCGAAGGGTTCGACAATGTCGAAGCACTCTCCTGTCCATGCCGTGACCGCGCGTCGCGTGACCAACGGTTCCGTCAGCCTGGCCGTGTTCGAGCAGGGCAAGGCAGACGGCGAGACCATCGTCCTGGTGCATGGTTGGCCCGACACCCATGAACTGTGGAACCGCATCGTGCCTTTGCTGGCAGACGACTTCCGCGTCGTCAGCTACGACAGCCGCGGGGCCGGTGAGAGCACAATCCCCTCGAGGGTGCAGGACTACCAACTGAGCGCACTGGCCGGCGATCTTTTTGCCGTCATCGACGCGGTCAGCCCGGGCAAGCCGGTGCACGTCCTCGCGCACGACTGGGGATCCGTCGAAACGTGGGAAGCGGTCTGCGAGCCGGGTGCCGAAGCGAAGATCGCGTCGTTCTCGTCCATCTCGGGCCCCAATCTCGATCATCTCGGCAAGTGGATCCGGGCGAGCGCGTCCAAGCGTCGTTTCCTCGGCCCGGCGGCGCAGGGAATTGCGTCGGCCTACACCGTTCTGTTCCAGATTCCCGGGCTGTGCACCCTTCCGTTGCGTCTGTGGTTCTCCAAGCACTGGCCGGCATTTCTGGGCTTCTTCGACGGTCTGGACCCCCGTGTGGTCAACACCGCGCCCACCATCGCCGACGACATGGTGAACGGACTCAAGCTTTATCGCGCGAACATCCGGCCGTCGCTCGGCAAGCCGCGGGATCGGTACACGGACGTGCCTGTTCAGCTCATTCTGAACAAGTACGACAAAGCCGTTCGTCCGGTGGGATACGAAGACACCGAAAAATGGGTCTCCGACCTGCAGCGACGCGAAATTGCCGCGGGACACTGGTCGCCGTTTTCACATCCGGGCGAAGTTGCCGAACATGCGCGGGCATTTATCGCGAGCCTGAGAGAGCGTCGCTCGGAGAAGCAAAGTTCCTAGCGTTTCACCTTCCGGGGATCGTAAAAATTCGTCTGCGGCGCAGCCAGGGGTGTCATTGGCCGCTTCTAGTCGGTGCTTACCAGTAAGATGGTCAACGGTAACTAGCGGCAACATTCTCGAACCCGCTCCGACGACACCCGCAAGGGCTTGCTGACGGCTGCGCTCGAGTATTGACGGAGAAGGAGAGCTACCCACCCGTGGCTGCCCAGAAGTCAGATACAAGCACTTCCAGCAAGGACTACAACGCGTCGTCCATCACCGTCCTCGAAGGACTCGAGGCGGTACGTAAGCGTCCAGGCATGTACATCGGTTCCACCGGTGAACGCGGCCTGCACCACCTCATTTGGGAGGTCGTCGACAACTCGGTCGACGAGGCGATGGCCGGACACGCCACCAAGGTCGAGGTCACCCTCCTCGAAGACGGCGGAATCCGCGTCATCGACGACGGCCGTGGCATCCCGGTCGGCATGCACGCCTCCGGAGTTCCCACCGTCGAGGTCGTGCTGACCCAGCTGCACGCCGGCGGCAAGTTCGACTCCGACTCCTACGCCGTCTCCGGTGGTCTGCACGGCGTCGGTATCTCGGTGGTCAACGCGCTCTCCACCCGGCTCGACGTCGACATCAAGGTCGACGGCTACCGGTGGCAGCAGACGTACACCGATTCCAAGCCGGGAGAGCTCGTACAGGGCGACCCGACGAAGGAGACCGGCACCACCGTCAGTTTCTGGGCCGATCCCGAGATCTTCGAGACCACCCGCTACAACTTCGAGACCGTTGCGCGTCGTCTGCAGGAAATGGCCTTCCTCAACAAGGGCCTGACCATCACGCTGACCGACGAGCGCGCCGAGGTCATCGACGACGAAGCTGCCGAGGTGGCCGAGGCTCCCAAGTCTGCTGCCGAAGAAGCCGAAGAAGCTGCTCAGGCAGCGCCGCGTAAGTCCAAGACCCGTATCTACCACTACCCCGGTGGACTCGAGGACTACGTCCGGCACATCAACAAGAGCAAGACCCCGATCCACAACTCGGTCGTCGGATTCACCGCCAAGGGCACCGGCCACGAGCTCGAGGTCGCAATGCAGTGGAACTCCGGCTACTCGGAGTCGGTGCACACCTTCGCCAACACGATCAACACCCACGAGGGTGGTACCCACGAAGAGGGCTTCCGCGCCGCACTGACCGCAACGGTCAACAAGTACGCGCTCGAAAAGAAGCTGCTCAAGGACAAAGATCCCAAGCTCACCGGTGACGACATCCGTGAAGGACTTGCGGCCATCATCTCGGTGAAGGTCGGTGAACCCCAGTTCGAGGGTCAGACCAAGACCAAGCTCGGCAATACCGAGGTCAAGTCCTTCGTGCAGAAGGCGTGCAACGAGCACCTCGCGCACTGGTTCGAGGCGAACCCGGCCGACGCGAAAACCATTGTGAACAAGGCTGTTTCGTCGGCGCAGGCCCGCGTCGCCGCACGTAAGGCGCGTGAGCTGGTCCGTCGTAAGAGCGCGACCGACCTCGGTGGCCTGCCAGGCAAGCTCGCCGATTGCCGCTCCAACGATCCGGAGAAGTCCGAGATCTACATCGTGGAGGGCGACTCCGCAGGCGGCTCGGCCAAGTCCGGCCGAGACTCGATGTACCAGGCGATCCTCCCGCTTCGCGGAAAGATCATCAACGTCGAGAAGGCGCGTATCGATCGCGTCCTCAAGAACACCGAAGTCCAGTCGATCATCACCGCGTTCGGCACGGGCATCCACGACGAGTTCGACATCGCCAAGCTGCGCTATCACAAGATCGTGCTCATGGCCGACGCCGACGTCGACGGTCAGCACATCGCAACGCTGCTGCTCACGCTGCTGTTCCGCTTCATGCGGCCGCTCGTCGAGCACGGCAAGGTCTACCTCGCGCAGCCGCCGCTGTACAAGCTCAAGTGGCAGAAGGGTGCGCAGCCGGAATTCGCGTACTCCGACCGCGAGCGCGACGCGATGGTCAAGGCCGGCCTCGAGTCCGGCAAGAAGATCAACAAGGACGACGGCATCCAGCGCTACAAAGGCCTCGGCGAGATGAACGCCAAGGAGCTGTGGGAAACCACGATGGACCCGACGGTGCGCGTTCTGCGTCTCGTCACGCTCGACGACGCGGCTGCTGCCGACGAGCTGTTCAGCGTGCTGATGGGCGAAGACGTCGAAGCACGACGCAGCTTCATCACCCGCAATGCCCGGGATGTTCGTTTCCTCGACGTGTAGGCCTGCGGCCCTGTGAGCGGTTGAGGAGTCCCCGGACTCCTTTTCCGCGCACAGGGGCTTGCCCCCTCTTTTAAGAAAGTGAGCTCATGACCGACACCACGTTGCCACCGGACGGTCCGCAACACGACCGGATCGAACCGGTCGACATCCAGCAGGAAATGCAGAACAGCTACATCGACTACGCCATGAGCGTCATCGTCGGTCGCGCTCTGCCGGATGTCCGCGACGGACTCAAGCCGGTGCACCGCCGCGTGCTCTACGCGATGTACGACAACGGATATCGCCCCGACCGCGGATACGTGAAGTCTGCCCGACCGGTCGCCGAGACCATGGGTAACTACCACCCCCACGGCGACTCCTCGATCTACGACACGTTGGTCCGTATGGCCCAGCCGTGGTCGCTGCGTTACCCGCTCGTCGACGGTCAGGGAAACTTCGGATCCCGCGGCAACGACGGCGCAGCCGCCATGCGTTACACCGAGTGCAGGCTCACGCCGCTCGCGATGGAAATGCTGCGCGAAATCGACCACGAGACAGTCGATTTCACCCCGAACTACGACGGCAAGACGCAGGAACCGACGGTTCTGCCCAGCCGTATCCCGAACCTGCTGATCAACGGTTCCAACGGCATCGCCGTCGGTATGGCCACCAACATTCCGCCGCACAACCTGCGTGAAGTTGCCGAGGCCATCTACTGGGCGCTCGACAACTTCGAAGCGGACGAGGAAGCCACCCTCGCGGCCGTCATGGAGCGCATCAAGGGACCCGACTTCCCCACGCACGGGCTCATCGTCGGTGGACAGGGCATCCAGGACGCCTACACCACCGGCCGTGGCTCCGTTCGTATGCGCGGCGTCGTCGAGATCGAAGAAGATGCCAAGGGCCGCACCACGATCGTCATCACCGAGCTGCCCTACCAGGTCAACCCGGACAACCTGATCACCTCCATCGCGGAGCAGGTTCGTGACGCCAAGATCGGTGGCATCTCCGACATCCACGACGAGTCCTCGGACCGCGTCGGCATGCGCATCGTCGTCACCGTCAAGCGTGACGCCGTTGCCAAGGTCGTGCTGAACAACCTTTACAAGCACACCCAGCTGCAGACCAGCTTCGGCTGCAACATGCTCTCCATCGTCGACGGAGTGCCGCGCACGCTGCGCCTCGACCAGATGATCCGTCTGTACACGGCGCATCAGCTCGAGGTCATCGTTCGTCGTACCAGGTACCTGCTTCGCAAGGCACAGGAGCGCGCCCACATCCTGCGCGGTCTGGTCAAGGCCCTCGACGCTCTGGACGAGGTCATCGCCTTGATCCGTGCGTCGCAGACCGTCGACATCGCTCGCGCCGGATTGATGGAACTCCTCGACGTCGACGAGATCCAGGCCGACGCCATCCTCGGCATGCAGCTGCGTCGTCTGGCCGCCCTCGAGCGTCAGAAGATCGTCGACGAGTTGGCCGAGATCGAACTCGAAATCGCGGACCTCGAAGACATTCTGGCTCGCCCGGAGCGTCAGCGCGCGATCGTTCGTGACGAGCTCAAGGAAATCGTCGACAAGTACGGCGACGACCGTCGTACCCGCATCATCGCCGCCGACGGAGACGTCAACGACGAGGATCTGATCGCCCGCGAAGACGTCGTCGTCACGATCACCGAGACCGGTTACGCCAAGCGCACCAAGACCGACCTGTACCGCTCGCAGAAGCGCGGCGGCAAGGGTGTTCAGGGTGCCGGCCTCAAGCAGGACGACATCGTCTCGCACTTCTTCGTCACGTCGACGCACGACTGGCTGCTGTTCTTCACCACGAAGGGCCGCGTCTACCGCGCCAAGGCTTACGAACTGCCCGAGGCGAGCCGTACCGCTCGCGGTCAGCACGTTGCCAACCTGCTGGCCTTCCAGCCGGACGAGCGCATTCAGTCCGTCATCCAGATCAAGACGTACGAAGACGCGCCCTACCTGGTGCTCGCCACTCGCAACGGTCTGGTCAAGAAGTCCAAGCTCACCGACTTCGACTCCAACCGCAGCGGTGGCATCGTCGCCATCAACCTGCGCGGTGAAGACGAACTGGTCGGCGCTGTCCTCTGCTCCGCCGAAGACGACCTCCTTCTCGTCTCGGCACAGGGCCAGTCGATCCGCTTCTCGGCCACCGACGAGGCACTGCGTCCGATGGGCCGCGCCACTTCCGGTGTCCAGGGCATGCGTTTCAACGGTGACGACGAGCTGCTCTCGCTCAACGTCGTTCGTGAAGGAACGTTCCTCCTGGTCGCCACCTCGGGCGGTTACTCCAAGCGAACCGGCATGGAGGATTACCCGGTGCAGGGTCGCGGCGGCAAGGGCGTGCTCACGATTCAGTACGACAAGAAACGTGGCACTCTGGTCGGTGCGCTCATCGTCGACGACGACGACGAGCTGTACGCGATCACCTCGGGCGGCGGCGTCATCAGGACGGCTGCCAAGCAGGTTCGTAAGGCGGGACGCCAGACCAAGGGCGTGCGTCTGATGAACCTCGGCGAAGGCGACACACTGCTCGCGATTGCGCGCAACGCCGACGAGCCCGAAGAGCTCGCTGCAGAGACCACCGACAACGCAGACAATGCCGATGGAGCTAAGGAGTCCTAGTGAGCACTCCCAACCAGCCGGGCAGTGACCAGAAGAGCGAAAGCACTTCAGGTTCGACGCCACCGAAGCCGGAGCAGGCAACTGCTCCGGCGGGGCCGCAGACCTCGAAACCTGCAGCTCCAGCGGACGGCGGACCCAAAGCTTCCGAGGCAGCTCCGGCGCCCAAGGCGCCGGAGCCGCCTC
>NZ_BCWH01000001.1:379263-453695 GCF_001653035.1 Rhodococcus sp. YH3-3
CGACGGGTCGTCCTGCCGGCAACCCGTCGGCACGTCCCGTCGTGACGGGAACGGCGGCTGCCGCAGCTACCGGTGGCGTCGCCGGCGCGGCAGCAGCCAAGGCTGTTACACCCTCGGGCGCAAATCCCAAGGCTGCAAACGCCACGGTCGCCAATCCCACGGTCGCTAATCCGAAAGCAAAAGCCGCCGCGATCGACGGGCCGACTCGGCACATCGATCGCAAGGATCTGCCGAAGGACATGCCTGACCTCTCCGAGGCCAAGCATCCGTTGCCTGCTGCGGTGAAGGGTGAGAAAACTCACGCCGTATCGGCCTCGGTCGTGGACGGTGCGCCACTGCGCGCAACGGTCCAGATCCGTCGTATCGACCCGTGGTCCACGCTCAAGATCACATCCGTGATCTCGGTGTCGCTGTTCTTTGTGTGGATGGTGGCCGTCGGACTGCTCTACGTGGTTCTCGACGGCATGGGCGTCTGGGATCGCCTGAACAACGCGTTCACCGACATCGTTGCCGACGGCGGCTCCGACGGTCTGGTGACGGCCGGCCAGGTGTTCGGCTACGCCGCGCTGATCGGCATCGCGAACATGGTGCTTTTCACGGCACTCGTCACGATCGGATCGTTCATCTACAACCTCTGCAGCGACCTGGTTGGCGGCGTAGAGGTAACTCTCGCCGACCGCGACTGACCTGCGAAAACATTGCTCCGCCGGGCCCGTTTTGGTGTCAGCGGCCCGGTGGGGTAATCTTTGGAATCGGTTCAGGGGCCTATAGCTCAGGTGGTTAGAGCGCTTTACTGATAATGAAGAGGTCGGAGGTTCAAGTCCTCCTAGGCCCACTCCCATGTGCCGAAGAAGGGTTGCTGGAATGAAGGTTTTCCTGCTTGTCGGGGCCGGAATTCTGGTAGCTCTCGGGGTCACCAAGCTGATCAAAAGTCAGCGCGGAGACAAGGTTTGGCACGATTTGGAAACAGGATAGAACCTAGGTACTCTGACTCCGGTCAGAAAACCGAACGGGGCCTTAGCTCAGTTGGTAGAGCGCTGCCTTTGCAAGGCAGATGTCAGGAGTTCGAATCTCCTAGGCTCCACAGTAAGAAAACACCCTCCCGGGATCCGGGAGGGTGTTTTTGTATGCCGATGTACCCGATCTCTGCTCGCCCCGGCCGGTGCCCGGCTTGTGTGGTTCCACCCCACCCGTTTTTGAGCGAACGGCACTTTCGGCGCACTGAAGGCGATGAACATGCCGTTCGCTCGGAGTGGGGTGGCCGGAACCGCGCCCACTATGGACCGTTCGTCCCGAATTCTCCGGAAAGTCTAGTGGTCATAACCAGCCGGGCGTAGCGTGAGGAGAACCCAATTTCAGGAGGTTCGTAGTGCTTCACAACGACATTCCCAGCCACGGTGAAATTGCCGCACTCGCGGAGGTGGAGGGGCCCACCTGCATCACCATCGTTACTCCGACTGAAGATGCGCCGCAGGATTACGACAAAGCGCGCATAGCCTTCAAGGACCAGGTCCGCTCGGCACTCGCATCGGTGGAGGATCCGGCCGAGCGCAAGCAGTTCGAGGCCGAATACGCAGAGCTCGACGACGACGATGATTTCTGGCGCTTCCAGTCGCGCTCATTGGTCACGTACGCGACGCCGGACCGTCTGGTGACCTTCCGCCTCCCCAACCGTCTGCAGGCGCTCGAAACGGTCAGCGATCGGTTTCATCTCAAGCCGCTGCTCCGTTCGGTGACGTTCCCCCAGACGGCGTTTGTTCTCGCTCTGGCAGAGGGTTCGGTGCGACTGATCGAGATCGCCGCCGATCAACCGGCCGACGAGGTTCGTGTTCAGGGAATGCCGAAGAACGCTGCGGATCACGCGGGCAAGTCGTCGATCAACAGTCGCACCGAGGCGGGTCGGCTCTCGGGTTCGGACAGCCGAAAGCTGCGCGTCAATCAGTACGCCCGCGCAGTCGATCACGAGGTCCGCGGTGTGCTCGCCGGCCGTGACGTCCCCTTGATTCTGGCCGCTGCGGAACCCATCGCGTCGGTGTATCGCTCCGTGAATTCGTACCGCCACCTGGTCGACAAAACCGTCGAGGGAAACCCCGAAGCCTTGTCGACGCAGGAAGTGGCGGACGGTTCGCGTCCGGCGCTCGACGACTTCCATGCCGAGCAGCTGGCGGCGGTGCGGGACACCTTCAATGTGCGCACGGAACAAGGTCGCACTCAAACCGACGTCGCCGACGTGGCAACAGCCGCGACGTACGGACAGGTCGACACCGCTTTCATCGACATCGATTCCGTCGTACCCGGAAGTCTCGATCCCCAGACGGGCGCTCTCACGACCGGTGAGTCGACCAACGGAAGCACCTACGGGGTCGTCGACGAGATCGCTCGTCGTGCGCTCCTGACGGGTGCGCGGGTGCTCGCTGTTCGCGCGGAGGACATTCCGGGCGGCGGCGCAGTTGCCGCGATTTTGCGCTTCGCCCCGTAAACAGACTGGACGCGTGTGCGCCTCGTGACCTGATTCGGGCACGGGGCGCATACGATTCCGGCATGAAACGTGTGTGGGAACGGCTGCGCCTCTATTGCAAGACGCTGCACCCGGTCGGGCTTGCCTTTGCTCTGGTCTTCTTCACCTGGTCGATGAGTCCGTCCCTGTTGCCGCGCGCGTGGTACCTGCAGGGCGTTGCGACGGGCATCTCGCTCGCGATGGGATACGGCGTCGGCGTGACGGTCGCCTGGATGATCCGCAAGTGCGGCGTCGAACCGCAGTGGTCGGATCGCACCAAGAAGATCGGCTGGCGAATCCTGTTGGTCGCGGCCGTCATTCTGGTGCCGACGTTCTTGGTCCTCGGTTCGTGGTGGCAGCAGATCGTTCGCGATCTCGTGGAAGCTCCACGCACCAATCAGGCGAATTATCTTCTGGTGCTGATGATTTCGCTCGGAATCTGGTTCATCCTGCTCGAGGCAGGCCGTGGTCTTCGTTTCACCACCAACAAGCTCACCGCCGTCGCACTTCGGTTCGTTCCCCTCGAGGCGGCGAAGGTCGGCAGCTTGATCGTCATCTTCGCCCTCGGCATCTTCATCGTGAACGGTGCGCTGTACAACGGGCTGATCGCATTCGCGAACTGGAGTTTCTCCGGTGCGGATCACGAAACACCGGACGGCATCGAACAGCCCATGATTGCAGAGCGCAGCGGTTCGCCGATGTCCGCCGAGGCTTGGGATTCTCTCGGCCAGGAGGGGCGCACCTTCATGGGTAGCGGTCCCACTGCAGCCGAGATCTCTGCATTGACCGGACGTGAAGCGAAGCAACCGATCCGGGTGTATGCCGGACGTGAATCCTCGGACTCGATCAACGGTGTCGCACAGCGGGTCGTCGACGAGTTGGAGCGCACCGGCGGATTCGACCGCGGAACCCTCGCAGTTGTCACGACCACCGGCCGCGGTTGGGTGAACGAGGACGTCGCGTCGGCGTTCGAGTACGTCGAGGGCGGGGACACGGCGATCGCGTCGATGCAGTACTCGTTTCTTCCGAGTCCGTTGGCCTTCATCGCCGACCGTGAGACGCCGATGATCGCCGGCCGCGCACTGTTCAACGCGGTGTACGCCAAGTGGATCGACCTGCCCGTGGAGACGCGACCGGAGCTGGTTGTCTTCGGTGAGAGCCTCGGCTCCTACGGTGGCCAGGCAGCATTTGCCGGCGCTCAGGACATGATGACGCGCGTCGACGGCGCACTGTGGGTCGGAACCCCCAACTTCACTGCTCAGTGGCAGGAAATCACGGACAGTCGTGACTCGGGCTCACCGGAGATTCTGCCGGTGATCGACGGTGGCCAGGCAATTCGGTTTGCCGGTGATCCGGAAGATCTGGAGCTGAAGTCGGACTGGGACGACGATCGCATCGTGTACTGGCAGCACGCCAGCGACCCGATCACGTGGTGGTCCTTCGACCTGCTGCTCAACAAGCCGGATTGGCTCAAAGAACCGCTGGGTCGCGACGTGGATCCGGGAATGACATGGGTTCCTCTCGTGACCTTCTGGCAGGTAACCCTCGACATGGTCTTCTCGGCTGACGTCCCGTCCGGGCACGGTCACAATTACGGCGAGGATGCAGCGGACATGTGGGCCAAGATCCTGCACCCCGAGGCCTGGACCTCGGCTGATACCGACAAGCTTCGTGCGCTGCTGACCACCAATCTGGAGCCCACGAAGTAGTCGTAAACGGTTGTATTTCAGCCTGTTAAGGCGAAAACCTCACGAAAAAGTGTTACGTGAGGTATGTGTTACTCTGCGTTCGCTGTGTGCCAAGCCACAGCGCAAGCGAACGTGGGGAGATCGAAACGTGAAGAGCAGAGCATGGTGGGCGGCCGGGGTCTCCGTCGCGGCACTGGTCATGGGTGCTGTGACGGCCCCTGCCGCAACGGCGGAGCCGGCGGATTTCTACACGCCGCCGGTCGAGCTTCCGGCAGGTGCCAACGGAGATCTCATCAAGAGTGAGCCGTCACCACTGCTGCTGAGCGTGCCCGGATCGAACGGTGCGTGGCCGGCAACCGCCACCAAGATCATGTACCGAAGCGAGGACGCCAAGGGCGCTCCCGTTGCCGTGACGGGCACCTATCTCGAACCGTCGAACCCGTGGACCGGGCAGGGGGCGCGTCCACTGGTTGCCGCAGCGGTGGGAACGCACGGGCAGGGCGATCAATGCGCTCCGTCCAAGCTGTTCAACACCGGTATCGAGTACCAGTTCCCGACGGACGTCATGGTCGGCTACGAGTCCATCTGGGTGAACACGTTGCTGCTCAACGGCATTGCCGTCGTTGTCACCGATTACGAGGGCCTCGGAACTCCGGGCGATCACACCTACGTCAACCGTGAAGCCGAAGCACACGCGGTTCTGGACTCGGTGCGAGCCGCTCAGCAACTCCCGAACACGAGCATTCCCGCCGACGGCCCCGTCGGACTGTGGGGTTACTCGCAAGGTGGTGGAGCTGCCGCTGCCGCAACGGAATTGAAGCCGTCGTACGCTCCGGAGCTTGATCTCAAGGGCACGTATGCAGGCGCTCCGCCCGCCGATCTGGCGGCGACGCTGCAGCAGGTCGACGGCACGTTCCTCACCGGAGTGATCGGATACGCGCTCAACGGGATCCTTGCCCAGTACCCCGAGGTTCAGCCGCTGCTCGACGCCGAGATCAACGATCGCGGCCGACAGATGTTGGCCGCCACCAAGAACCAGTGTGTCGCCGAAAGTGGATTGCAGTTCGGCTTCCAGCAGTCGTCGAGCTTCACCAATTCCGGTGAATCACTCTCCGCAGTTCTGGCGCGTCTACCCATGGCGCAGGCAATCCTCGACGAGCAGAAGATCGGCAAGCTGACGCCGGAGTCGCCCGTGCTCATTCAGCATGGCCGCTCCGACGACATCGTTCCGTTCGGCCAGGGACAGCAACTGGCGCGAGACTGGTGCGGCAAGGGCGCGACGGTGCAGTTCTCCGTCAACGAACTGCCCCCGATCATTCCGGGACTGGCAATCAATCACGCGACGCCGTACCTGGTGGGTACCCCGGAATCCGTCGGATACATGATCGATCGCTTCAACAACGTCCCGGCACCGTCCAACTGCTGAACGTGAACATCGAAAAGCCCCGGAACACAATCTGTTCCGGGGCTTTTCGTATCTCGACTAAGCGGTCTTCTCGGCGGAGTTCTCCTCGAGGCGAGGGGGTGCGGAAGCGACCGGCGGATGCTCGCGTCGGCGGCTCTTGAAGAACACCGCGCCACCGATCACCGCAACACCGGCGATGACGAACACGGTGACGCGCTTGCGACCGCGAGGCTTCTCGGTGCGTTCCGTGGATTTCGTGGGGATGGCCTTTGCGCGCTCGACGCCCTTCTTGGCGAGGACTTTGCCCTGACGACCCAGGAACAACCCGACCTGCCCAGCGCCGCGAGCGACCGACGTCGCGACCACCGCGGCGATACGGCGAGCGTTGTCGGCTGCCTCGGACTCCTTGATGCGAGCAGCTGTCTCTTCGAGGTAGGCGGCAGTCTCGTCGAAGGTGTCCTCGACGCGGGCGCGCGCGTGATCGAAGGTGTCGGGCAACTGCGTGCTGAGGGACTCGGTCACTCGTGTCATGACTTCACTTTGCCACAAGGGCTGTGCCGGGGTAGGTCGGTCGCAGATCGGACTTACGATGGATGAATGTCGACCTCCCCTGCACGGTCCCGTCGAAGCCCAGGCCGACCTGCGATTACGTCGACAGACGAGATTCTCGATGCAGCGGAACGGGTGGGTTTGGACCGCCTGACGCGGGCGGAGGTCGCACAGGTCCTGGGCGTTTCCGCTGCGACGATTCGCCATCACGTCGACTCGACCGATCGTCTGTACTCGTTGGCGTGTGCGAGAGCTTTCGGACGTCTGCAGTTGGATTCGGATTCGAAGTCCTGGCAGGACTACCTTCGGACGTTAGGTCAGCGGTTCGCTGAACTCGTGACTGCCACGCCTGGGCTCGAGGACTACGTGCTTCGAGGGCCTTACGAAGAGCGCACTCTGGAGCAGTTCGAGCGAATCATGAATGAGGTACTTCTACGGAAGCCTGAATTCGACCGTGCAACAGCACATTTGCTCGGCTCTCGGACACTGATCATTTCGGCGGCACTGCATACACCGGCGCGCAATCGTTACCCGGATTCGCAGTATCCGAAGCCGGACACTCTCTCGGCTGTTGTTTCCTGGACGCTCGACGCCTTCCTTGTCGGTGCCGAAACGATGATCGATTCCGGCCTCGTTCCTGCGGTCGTTCCAACTCCTGACGCGTCTTGGACTCACATTTCGGATCACTGATGCCCTTCCGGGATAGGAAGGTTAGGCAACCCACATTAATTATTGCTACTGTGGCAATTATGAATAGACACAGGTGGAGGCCAAGATTCCTCGGCGCGGCCGGGGCCGCGTTAGTGCTCGCCCTCGCTGGATGTTCGTCATCGAACACGAACCCGGACGCTGACGGAAGTCCCGCAGCGAGCGGAAGCTATCCGGTGACCGTGAGCACGGAATCCGGAGACGTGATCATCGAGTCGGCACCTGAACGGATCGTGACCTTGGGGAACCCGGCGTTCGAGAACGTCGTGGCGCTGGGATCGCACCCCGTGGCCGCGAGCGTGACCAACATCGACAAGCTTCCCTATCTGGCGGACTACGTGGGAAACGAGGCGCTCGACGAGTCCTTGGCTGACATCTATGCAGGGCAAGTGAATTTCGAGCGGATGCTTGCGGTCGAACCGGATCTCATCATCGCGCCTGCCTGGCCGGTTTTCACCGAGCCCGCCACGTTGGAGCGGCTCCGAACGATCGCTCCCACTTTGATATTCGACATGCAGGACGCAGACAACGATTGGAGAGTCGGCGTTCAGCAGGTCGCGGATGCGTTGGGCAAATCCGAGCAGGGTGGCGAGTTGATCACCTCGGCAGTCGACGAATTTACGGGTGTGGCTGAGTCGAACCCAGGACTTGCGAAGCGGCCGTACTCATTCGGGCTCTACTACAAGGAGCAGATTTCGTTGGGATCGGGCGGAAACATACTGCGCCTCTTCGGAATGAAGCCGGCGGAGGACCAAGCCGCGGTGGAATCGACGGGAACTCCGGTGACGTATTCGGGTGAGACTGCGGGTGACGTCGACGGTGAAGCGGTACTTCTGATGCCGTCACCACGGGATTCCATCGCGAACCTCGAACAATCGCCTTTCTGGGAGTCGAATCTGAAATCCCGCGTCGTATGGCTCAGTGATGCGCAGGGTGAGGCGATCAACAATGCGGGTGTACTTGGAAAGACGTGGCTGCCGGGAAACCTGGGTACCGCGTTGGGACAGTTGGGTTAGTCGAGCGTGGACAGGGCGAGAGAATCCCGGTTACCTGCGGGCATGGTCATGACCGTTGCCTCGATTGCCGAGGTTGAACAGCGAACGGACGACACCGTTCGAGTTGTGTTGCAGTCGAGCGAGTTCGGAAACCTGAGCGTTCGTGGGGCCGCGCCGGTGTTCAAGTTGTTCGTGCCTCGGGAGCCGGCGGACGAGATGATGCTCCCCACCTTGGGGTCGGACAAACTCGCGGTTCCCAGTTGGGAGGCCGACCCCCGGCGTCCGATCGGGCGTTCCTACACAGCAATCGATTTCAATCCTGGCGATCGAAGGATCACGTTCGATGTCATGGATCTTGGGAAGCCGGGTTGGTGGCTCAACCGGACGGGCGTAGGCAGTCGCGTTGGGGTGATCGGATTCAAACACGAACTCGTCCTTGTTCCGGGCGTCACTGACGTCGTTGCAGTCGGCGACAGATCTGCGCGCCCTGCTGTCGGATCCTTGACGAATCTCGCCGAACAAGTCCGAATACACAGTTTCACGGGTCCGTCAGGCGAGCACGGATTCCCTGATATCGAGTGGGTGGACATAGTCGATCGGACCAAGGCGCAGACAGAATCGACAATGTTGTGGATCGGCGGAGAGAAAAGCTGTGTCGCCCGCTTGCGCAACCAAGCGATCGAAAACGGCCTACCGCCGTCCCGGATTGTCGCATTGCCGTACTGGTCGGCGGGGCGAACGCGCGACGAGTTCGATCATGCTCTGTACCGGCTGTACCAACGCGCAGCTGCGGACGGAATCGACATTTCCGATCCGGTCGTTGCCGCCGACATCGAACTGCAGTGACGCATGCCCCGTCGCACGGAATTGGCAGGCTCACATCCACGAGAACGCTGGCAATGGCACGATGGTGGTGTGACTTCAACTCATCAGACCGCAACCGCAACGCTGCACACGAACCGCGGCGACATCAAGATCGCTCTGTTCGGCAACCATGCGCCGAAGACCGTCGAGAACTTCGTCGGCCTCGCCGACGGCTCGAAGGAGTACACCACCGCAAACGCCGCCGGCACCAAGACCGGCCCGTTCTACGACGGTGCCATCTTCCACCGCGTCATCGACGGCTTCATGATCCAGGGTGGCGACCCCACCGGAACCGGCACCGGCGGCCCGGGCTACAAGTTCGGTGACGAGTTCCACCCGGAACTGCAGTTCGACCGCTCCTACCTGCTGGCCATGGCCAACGCAGGCCCGGGAACCAACGGCTCGCAGTTCTTCATCACCACCGGCCCGACGCCGCACCTGAACCGTCGCCACACCATCTTCGGTGAGGTTCTCGACGACGATTCCAAGAAGGTTGTCGACGCTATCTCCTCCACCGCCGTCGATCGTGGCGATCGTCCGGTCGAGCCCGTCGTGATCAACAGCATCACCATCTCCTGAACAGGTAAAACAAGCAGATGACGAACCCCGGTTGGGGCGGCGGTGCGAGTGAGGGCATCCCGCCCCAACCGCGGTGCGTCCGCCATCCAGATCGACCTACCGCACTTTCCTGCAATCGTTGTGGACGTCCGGCGTGCCCGGACTGCCTCCGCGAGGCGGCGGTGGGATACCAATGTGTTGACTGTGTAGCTGCCGGTCAGCGTGATGTCCGTCCCGTTCGGGGCGTCGCCGGAAACACCGTGAGCCCCACCCGTGCGGTCCCGGTCGTGACGTACACCTTGATGGGGCTCAACGTCCTGGCGTTCCTCGCCACCTTCGCACAGTCGCGAAGCATCATGAACAATCAGGTCGGCTCGTCGATCTTCGCGAACTGGGCACTCAATCCGGGTCTGGTCGCCAGCGGTGACTGGTTCCGGCTCATCGGCTCCGGGTTCTTGCACTTCGGCATCTTGCACCTCGCGGTCAACATGTACGCCCTCTACATCCTGGGGCGCGACACCGAAATCGTGATGGGCCGCTCCCGGTACGTCGGCATCTACCTGGTTTCGCTCCTCGGCGGTTCCGCCTCGGTGATGGCGTTCCAGCCGGTGTTCTCCTCGCTCACGGCCCTGTCCTGGACCGCTGGAGCGTCGGGAGCGATCTTCGGCATCATGGGCGCACAGGCCGTCCTTCTATTGCGTTTGCGTCGAAGCCCGCTCCCGATCATCTCGGTGATCGCGATCAATGTGATCATCAGCATTTCGCTGCCCGGGATCTCGTTCTGGGGTCACGCGGGAGGTCTGGTGGCAGGTGCCGCAACGGCCGCTGCCTTCCTGTACGCCCCGCAGTGGTTGGGCGCCGGTGAGAACCGCGTGAAAGCAGTGCGTATCGGCTGGATCGCTTTTGGTGCCGTCACCGTGGTGACAATCGGAGTCATCGTGCTCCGCGTCGTCCAACTGCGCGAACAGCTGGGAATCAGCTAGCAAGAATCCTAGGGCCCAGCCGTTCTATGGATCAGCCGCCGATGATGGACTCGCAGGCGAACGTGATCTCGAAGCTCGACGTCTCCGTCGGGTTGCCCTTGTCCCGGGCGCCGATTCCCTCGCCCGTCACCACGAAGGTATTGCCGTCCTGCTTGGCACTGGCAGATCCGCCGGGCAGTCCCGGTGCGAATCCGGCGGTGTACGGCAGACCGTTCGATCCACCCTCGCTTCCGGCGATTCCAGCAGTCTGAACCGTGCCGGATTCATCGACGATGGCCGAGACGGTCAACATGCCGTAGGTGGGATTTTCCGCGTCGAGCAGTGTCATAACTGTCGTGCCGCCGTCCTTTGCGCACTTCGTCTCGAATTTGGCGTCGAGTGTCTTCCCGCCGACGGTGGCCGAGGATGTAGCGGACGAGGCGCCGGCAGCGCTCTTGTCGGAGTTGGTCTTGTCGGAGTCGCTGCCGCAGGCGGAGGCGAATAGAGCGACCGCCGCGATGGTGGCAGCGACTGCGGTGGAGGACCGGCGGGTCATCGTGGTCCGAACCAACTTCGTCATGTTCTGTCCTTCAAGTCACGCGGTGCGTCCGCACTTGCTCTGGCTGTTTCGCCGACAACACTAGCCAGTGACTTGGTGCTCGTAGCTCTAAACCCCCAGCTCAGACGGGTTTGTCGCCTTCGACTGTTCAGGGACGTTCGTCGGGCTGCCCGGGATCATCTGTCGGATCTTTGGGAGCAATCGCACATGCAGAGACGGCTTCTGTAGAGATTGTCCACATAGGTTGGGCTCGGTCGTGCTTCTACTGTGGCTTGAGTCACTTCGTAGATAGCAACGCTGACCTTTTCCGAGGAGTACCCCTGCAATGACCTCCACCGATAGCACCACCACTGACGGTGGGGTTGCGCCGAGCGAGATCGAAACTCGCGTGGTGAAGAAGGTAGCGCGCCGGCTGATTCCCTTCCTGATCCTGCTCTATTTCGTGAACTATCTGGATCGTACGAACATCGCTTTCGCCAAGCTCACCATGAGCGCCGACCTCGGTATGACCGAGACGATGTTCGGGCTCGCATCCGGACTCTTCTTCGTCGGCTATCTGTTGTTCGAGGTGCCGAGCAACCTGGCCCTGCACCGCTTCGGCGCCCGGCTGTGGATCGCGCGGATCATGCTCACCTGGGGCATCCTCGCCGCTGCGCTGGCATTCGTGCCCAACGTGGGTAGCCTCTATTTCCTCCGCATACTGCTGGGAATCGCCGAGGCCGGCTTCTTCCCCGGAGTTCTTCTCTACCTGACCTTCTGGTTCCCGAAGAAGTACCGCGTACGCCTGATGGGCTTGTTCCTGCTGACACTTCCGCTCTCGTCGGCGCTCGGTGCCCCGCTCTCGGCGGCCATCATCCAGTACGGCGACGGCCTGTTCGGGTTGGCCGGATGGCGCGTGATGTACCTGATCGAGGGTCTGCCCGCCGTGATCTTGGCGTTTGTCGTCTGGTTCTACCTCACCGACCGTCCCGCCGACGCGAAGTGGTTGACCCTCGAGGAGCGCACCTGGCTGATGAAGTCGATGGCCGACGAGGAGAAAGAACTCGGCGACGCCGGTCACCAGTCGGCCGGCAAAACCCTGCGTGATCCCCGCGTCATCGGTTTCGGTCTGGTCTACTTCGGAATCACGTACGGCCTTTACGCTTTGAGCTTCTTCCTGCCCAGCATCGTCGCGGGATTCAAGCAGACGTTCAACACCGATTTCTCGCTCGTCGAGACAGGCCTGATCGTGGCCGTCCCCTACGCGATCGGCGCTGTCGCGATGGTGCTGTGGAGCCGCCATTCCGACAAGACCGGTGAACGAATGTGGCACGTTGCAGCCCCGACGCTCCTGGGCGCGGTATCCATTCCGATTGCGCTGTACCTGGATTCACCGTTCACCGTCATGATCGCGGTCTCGCTCACCGCCGTCGGCGTGCTGTGTGCACTCCCCGTATTCTGGTACCTTCCCACCACGTTCCTGACGGGTGCCAGCGCGGCCGCGGGCATCGCCATGATCAACTCGATCGGCAACGCGTCGGGCTTCGGTGCTCCGTACATCACCGGCTGGCTCACCGATGTGACCGGAAATGCCAAGGCAGGACTGTGGGTGGTGGGCGCCGTGATGCTCTGTGCCGCAATCCTTGTGGTGGCACTGGCAAAGCGATCGAGCAAGCCCGCTCAGATCTGACCGAGTTTCCCGGCACTGGCACGCAGCCGGATCAGGAGCGCAAGATCGAGCGCCTGGTCCGGCTGACGCCACTGTGTACCGATCAATCGGTCGATCGACTCGAGCCGTTGGTACAGAGTGTTGGCGTGAATCGCGAGCGCGGCGGCGGTCGCGGAGTGCTTGCAATTGTGTGACAGGTACGACGCGAGGGTGTCCAATAGCGGAACGCCGCGTCGTTGCTCCTCCTCGAGGAGAGGACCGAGGGAACGCTCTGTCAGGGCTTCCAGTTCTTCGCGGCCGGTGCGGCTGAGGAGAATTCGGTAGATGCCGAGTGAACTTGCCGGTTCCACGTGGGAGGCCCGACCGAGAGTCTCGAGGACGTCGACGGTGTGCTGTGCCTCGACATACGCCCGCGCCAGACCTTCCGCTCCCACCGCGGGATCGGCGATTCCCACTGTCGGGTTCTCCGCCGGCTGAACCCACGCCGCCGCAACTGCTGCCGGTGACATTCCGGGAATCAGTGCGATGACTCGTGAACCATGTTCGGCAACAACGGTTCCCGAGGGGAATGCAATTTCCTCGATACTGCGACGCGCACGGTCGACGGCGTCGGCCGGGCGGGCCACCACGACGGTGTACGAGCGGTCAGGATTGAGCCCGGCCAGGCGGAACTGACCGGTGACCTCGGCCGGCGTCGGCGCAGGCCTGGTGATCAGATCGACCAGAAATGCATCGCGTGCTCGGCGGGTGGCTTCCCGGGCTGCCCGTTCGCCGACCAGTGCCAGCGCAATGGCGGGAGCAGACCTTTCGAGTGCCAATCTCATGGCGGCGGTGGGTTCCTGGCGCGAGAGTAGGAACAGAACTCCGAGTTGGTCACCGGCACTGCGTACTTCGGTGGCGAACAGGAACTGCTCACCGACGATAAGCGTCACTTCCTGCTCGCGTCGGTCGGCAGCAAGGATGTCGAAAACCCGATGAACACTCTCGCTCACCCGTTGCAGTCCCGGTGGGATCTCGGATGTCCCGGTCACGAAAAACACCGGCGAACCCGTCGACGCCGAGGTTTCCTCCACGAGTTCGCGCACACCGCCGCCGCGCAGGACAACCTGAGTGAGCGAACGATCCCAAGTCAGTGTCTGTTCGAGAAGTGCTGTGCGCTCGGCAAGTTCGGTGTTCGCGGCGTTCACTTCCGCAACCGTCGCGCGATAGCGTTCGAGAGAACGGGCATTCTCGATGGCCACCGAGGCATGGGCTGCGAGTGCGGACAGCAACGCAACTTCTTCATTGCCGAATCGACGCTCCTGACGTTTGCACGCGCACAAGGCACCCAGGATCTTGCCGTTCAAAGTCAGCGGCACAGCCAGCAGGCCGCGCATGTTCTCGGCTCGCGCTGCGTCGTCGGCCGGTCCGATGTGTGCAAACGAGGGATCGTTTCGGTAGTCGGGAGACCAAGCAGGAGAGGAGTTCTCGACCACGCGACCGATGAGGCCTTCACGGAACGGAACTGTGAGGCCGAGCAGTTGCGACGTGTACGCCCCGCTCGTGACTTCGATGATCAAGATGTCGTCATGAATGAGAGCAAGGTACGAAAGGTCGACGCCGAGTAGTCGTTTGGCCTGATCCACGATCTCCTGCAGGAGGGCGTGGTGATCGTGCATCGTGGTCAGCAGTGACGCGATGTCGTTGAGTGCCCCGAGTTCGGTGGCGCGCTGTCGGCGCTGAGCCAGGAGACTTCGTAGTTGAAGTGCCGATCGGGCTTCTCGCTCGATTTCGGCGGCGGCCTCGGGGCCTGACCCAGCGGCCAACTGATCGCGGTGTTCGATCAGTTCCTCGGTGGATGCCTCGGCCAGGAGAAGCTGTAGCCAGTTCTCGTGCATCCGCGCTCCCTTGTCAGGCCAACTTGTCAGGCCAACGATGAGTATGGAGAGAATGTCCATACGGTTTCCGGTTTCTCGGAGTAAATCTACATGGGGTGGTGTAGCGGCCGTCACTATCGTGGAGGCATGACACTCCTCGAGGCGCTCGGCTCGCAGATCGATGCGGATCGACTGATCACCGACCCCGACATCATGGCGAGCTACATCCACGACGACGCCGAGTGGGCTCCCTACGAGATGCCGGTCGCAGTGGTCCGCCCGCGCACAGCCGAGCAGGTACAGACAGTTGTGCAGGCGTGCATCGCCCACGGTGCGCCCGTCGTCACGCGCGGCGCCGGCACCGGTCTGTCGGGTGGAGCCAACGCGGTCGCCGGCGGCGTAGTGATCGCATTCGACGCGATGAACGCCATCAAGGAGATCAACACCCTCGAGCGTTTGGCCGTGGTCGAACCCGGAGTGGTCAACGATCACCTCCGCGACGCCTGCGCCGAGCACGGCCTCTGGTATCCACCCGATCCGGCGAGCGCACCCTGGTCGACGATCGGCGGCAACGTCGCGACCAATGCCGGCGGCCTGTGCTGCGTCAAGTACGGCGTCACCAAGGACTACGTACTGGGCATGCAGGTGGTCACCGGAACCGGTGAGCTGGTTCGGCTCGGGCGTCGAACTGCCAAGGGAGTGGCTGGGGTTGATCTCTCGGCACTCATGGTCGGCTCCGAAGGCACTCTCGGGGTGATCACCGAGGTGACCGTCAAGCTTCGTCCTCAGCGCGATCCCGAACGCACCATCGTCGGATACTTCGACTCCATCGTTGCTGCGGGCAAGGCCGTCGAAGCCGTCGCCGCAGACGGTCTCACGCCGTCGGCCCTCGAGTTGATCGATCGGCAGTGCCTGCTTGCCGTCGATGCCTGGAAGAACATGGGCCTCTCGGCCGATGCCGAGGTGGTCCTGCTCGGCCGAATCGACACACCGGGCGAGATCGGCGACGCCGAAGCCGAGCGAATGTTGGCCTGTTTCAACCGTTCCGGGGCTACCTGGAGCGCGAGATCCACCGACCAGGAGGAAGCCGACGCCCTGTTCTCCGCCCGGCGTCTGGCATACCCCGCCCTCGAGCGGCTCGGCCCGGTGCTCACCGAGGACATCTGTGTCCCCAAGGCGGCGGTTCCGGAGATGTTGGCGCGCATCGAGGCCATCTCGGCCCGGCACGACACGCACATCGCGAACATCGCGCACGCGGGTGACGGCAACCTGCACCCGCTGCTGATCACGCCACACGACGACGAAGCGGCGCGGAGGCGCGCTCAGGCCGCTTTTGCCGAGATCATCGACAACGCCCTCGAGTTGGGCGGAACCGTCACCGGTGAGCACGGCGTCGGCCTACTGAAGATGGGTGGCCTGGCACAGGAACTGTCACCGGCCGTCGTCGCGATGCATCATGCAATCAAGGGCGCACTCGACCCTCACGGAATCATGAACCCCGGCAAGGTGATCTGAAAGGCCGGGTGATCTGAAGGCCGGCTCCGTAACCGAATCGGTTTCCGGAGTTACGCCGTCGAAATGACGAGTTCCTACGCTCGAGTTGAACCGTTTGGCCAACTCGACGTATGGAGTCATGAATGTTCTCTTCCGATTTGACGCTGGCAAGTGTTGTTCCGCGGCGCGTGGACACGGTCGAGGCCGTCCGGGCGGCAATCGCTCTCGACGGGGCCGCGGTCTTCGGTGGCCTGCACACCGAGGAAGATGCCATTGCCTTCGCGTCGAATTTGCTCGGTGAGAAGTGCATTCGCGTCGGCCGTCAGTTCGAGGCGAGTGCCAAGAGTCAGGATGCCGAAGCAGCTGTCGTCGACACCCAACCGGTGGACGAACGCGGCAGGAAGCGCTCGTTCGGCATCTCCGGCGAGCGGATGACCGCCCACAACGACGGTTTTGCGTTCGGTGACTACGCGCCCGACTATCTGTTTCTGTGGTGCAAGCGTCCGGCGTATCCGAGTGGCGGCGACTCGTTTCTCATCGATGCGCTCAAACTGACGCGGTTGCTCGCCTTCGATCCCGCAACCGCTGAATTGGCCGAATTCTGTTGGAGCACAGACATCGACCATTCGGAACCGAACTTCCCGCAGAACACATTTGCGCCGATCGCCAGGACGGTGCCGAGTGGACGCAACCAGGTTCGCTATCACCCGTACCTCGCGCCGATCGCCGGTGAATCGGAAGTAGCGCAGTGGCCGCTGGTGAAGCAGTGGAGTGAGGCTGTGATTCACGTGCGCGACAGCGGTCCGATGTTCCGCGCCGAAGCCGGCGAGATGATCTGCATCGACAACTACCGGGTACTGCACGGCCGCGACGGATACACCGACCCCGGCCGTGAGCTGTACTCGATCTGGGGATGGTCGAGCGACGCAGTCGCGGTGCCGCAGCAGGCTCTCGACATCGTGCAGCCGGACCTCGCGGCACTGGCCATGTAACCCGCGCCTATTTCTCGGGCGGTACCAATCCGTGGACAGCGAGCACGTCGAGGACGTCCTCCGGCGACGTGCCGAGATCCCAGCGTCCGAAGATCAACAGCTTCTCCGTGTCGGTGGGACGGTCGACGATGTCGATCTCGAGCATCGGGACGCGTCGACCCAGACGCGGGTAGCGGACGAGACGCACGCGGTCGATCTGTTCGCGGGTGAACTCGTGGCGGGCGCGCAGTCGCTGCACCGCGATCGACTTGGTTCCCGCGTCTTCGATCACAGCCAGGCGGGGACGCTGACGCAGGGCGAGTCCGCCCATCACGAACAGCCCGATCACCGCGAGGGCGAGCAGGAAGCGTCCGGCAGGCTCCGTGGGCGCGATTATCGAGGCGATCGCGAGGGCAATTCCGCCGCCGAACATCGCGTAGACAACACCCATCGGAGTGGCCCACGAGATCACCTCCGTGACGTTGTCACGAGGCTGTGGATGAAATTCATCCTCGAGCATGTGGATAACTTCCTAGGTTGTCCACAGGAGTTATCCACAATGGGGATGAATGACACCCATGTAATTGAATGACGGTCACGATCCGGGTCGAATCAGATACTCGCTGGTCAGCGCCATCTCATGGTCATGACAAGGCCGACAACCATGAAACCGAAGCCGACGAGGAAGTTATAGTTTCCCAAGTCGTTCATCCACGTGATCGAATCCGCGGCCAAGTAGTACACAATCAGCCACGCCAGGCCGACAAGCATGAATCCGAGCATCACCGAGACGTACAACGTGCTCGACGGACCCATCTTCACCTTCACCGGAGTGCGGTTTGCCGGGTTGACTGTGTAGTCGTTCTTCTTACGGACCTTCGACTTGGGCATGACGTCCTCGCTCTACGGTGTGACCTGCATGTGTTACCTACACGCTAACGTAGCTGTGTCCAGTTGGTCACCGGCCGACCTGCACAATCCGGGAGGAGCCACGTGTCTTCGGGTGAATCTTCACGAACCGTCTGGCACATCGGTGTACTTGCCGTCTGCCTGGTAGCCGGTCTGATGGTCGCCACGGCGCAACGATCCGCCGAGGAGAACCAGCTCCAGGTCACCGAAAGCACCAGGCTCTCCGATCTGGTTCGCAGCGCCCAGGCCAATGCCGAAAAAGTCTCGGCCGACCGGGACGAACTTGCCGCCCAGCTCGATTCGCTGCAGCAAGACGCCGCTCGGTCCGACGGCGGAGTGGCCGCCGCGCTCGGTGACATCAAGAACATCTCCGCCGACGCGGGACTGACGGAGATGACCGGCCCGGGTGTTGTCGTCACGATGACGGACGCTCCGCGCAACGCCGACGGCAAGTATCCGGTCGACGCCACCCCGGACGACCTCGTCGTGCATCAGCAGGACGTTCAGAGCGTCCTGAACGCACTGTGGGCCGGCGGGGCCGAAGCGGTGGGCATGCAGGACCAACGGATCATCAGTACGTCGGCGCCGCGGTGCATCGGAAACACTCTTCTTCTTCACGGACGTACCTACAGCCCGCCCTACGTGATGAGCGCCATCGGTGACGTTGCGCGCCTCGAGGCGGCCCTCGCCGCCGAACCGGGCATTCGGATCTACAAGCAGTACGCGACCCGCTTCGGCCTCGGGTACACGCAGGCAACGCCGTCGCAGATCACGGTCCCCGCCTATACCGGCGGATAGCACGGGCGTTTACCCTGCTCTCATGAGGATTCTCGTCGTCGACAACTACGACAGCTTTGTGTTCAACCTGGTGCAGTACCTCGGCCAGCTCGGAACCGAAGCCGTGGTCTGGCGCAACGACGATCCACAACTGACGGCAGACCTCGAGGGTGCAGTAGCGCAGTTCGACGGCATTCTCCTGAGCCCGGGCCCCGGAACTCCGCAGCGCGCGGGAGCGACGATGGATCTGGTGAAGGTCTGCGCCGACACCAAGACCCCGCTGCTTGGCGTCTGCCTCGGACATCAGGCGATCGGTGCGGCTTTCGGCGGAACCGTCGACCGCGCGCCCGAACTGCTTCACGGCAAGACGAGTCTGGTTCACCACAAGGACGTCGGCGTCCTGGCCGGACTGCCCGATCCGTTCACCGCTACCCGCTACCACTCGCTGACGGTTCTCGAGGACACCATTCCCGAGGAACTCGAGGTGACCGCCCACACCGAGAGCGGCGTCGTGATGGCGATGCGCCACCGCGAACTGCCGATTCACGGCGTCCAGTTCCACCCCGAGTCCGTACTCACCCAGGGTGGACACCGGATGCTCGCGAACTGGCTCGCAGTCTGCGGTGAGGCGCCGCCGGAAGGGCTCGTCGCAGCCCTCGAGGCCGAGGTCGCGTCGGCGCTCGGCGGCGCATTGCCCGCAATTCTCTGACACCTGTCCACAAAAAAGTGCCTCCCGGAAATCTCCGGGAGGCACTTTTTCACTTTGCTAGCGGCCGGGGATTCCGAGCGCTCCGACGCTGACGGTGATGACTGCGTCCTTGGAGATCTCCGAGCCCGGAGGCTGCGTCTGCGAGACGATCTTGCCCACCATTTCCGGGGTGAGCGTCGTGCTCTGGTTCTGCACCAGCTGCGATGCAGTTCCCGCCCAGCCGGCTGCGCGAAGCGTGCTCAACGCCTCGGACACCGTCTTGTTGGTCAGATCAGGCATCGCGACCTGGTTGCCGTTGGACACTCGTAGCGTCACGGTCGAACCCTTGGTGGCCGAAGTACCGCCGGTCGGGTCGGTCGAAACAACCTGTCCCTTGGGCAGTCCCGAATCGATCTCCGTGATCTGGACGACGAACCCGGCACCTTCGATGTTGGGCCTCGCCACCTCTTCACGCTGACCGGTGACATCCGGGACACGAACCTGCTCCGGTCCGGTGCCGACGGTGATCGAGACCGCGGAATCGAGAACAACCGACACTCCGACGGCCGGGTCCTGATTGACGATCTTGTCGACCTCGGCGACGGTCGATGCCGCCTTGCCGATGGTCGGATCAAGTCGGAGTCCGACGGAGTTGAGCTTCTTCTCCGCGTCGTCCTGGCTCAGCCCGGTCAGGCGTGGGATCGCGACCTGCTCGGGTCCGGTGGACACGTCGATGGTGACGGTGCTGCCCTTCTCGATACGCACCCCGGCAACCGGACGCGTCGTGATGACGTTTCCGGCGGCGATCACCTTGTCCGTCTTCTGCTGACGCTCCACCTGGAATCCGGCGTTGGTCAGCGTCGCCTCGGCGACGTCGGCGGGCTGGTTGGTCAGGTCACCCGGAACGGTCACCATCTCGACCTTCGGCGAGTTCACCCGAATGAGGAAGAACGTCACCAGACCGATCACCAGAAGCGCCGCGATGCCCATCAGGGCGTAGCGTCCGCCCTTCTTCTTGGCAGGCGGCTCGGCGGCGCGAGTTGTCCTCGCAGGAACCGGCTCGACCGGATCGGGAGCGGTGCGGTAGTTCCCGGTGTCGGAGCCGACGGCGCCGAGGATGGTGGTGCGGTCCTCGTCGTTCATCACCATCGGCGCACTCGGACGCTGACCGCCCAGGACACGCACCAAGTCGCTGCGCATGTCGCCGGCGCTCTGGTAGCGGTTGGCCGGGTTCTTGCTCATTGCCTTGAGAATGATCGAATCCAGCTCGCGCGGAATGTCGGGATTGATCTCCGACGGCGTCTGCGGATCTTCACGAACATGCTGGTACGCCACGGCGACCGGTGAATCACCCTTGAAGGGCGGCTCGCCCGTCAGAATCTCGAACAGCACACAACCGAGCGAGTACACGTCCGAACGCGCGTCCACCTGCTCACCGCGCGCCTGCTCCGGCGAGAGGTACTGAGCGGTGCCGATCACGGCGGCCGTCTGCGTCATCGGGCTCGACGCGTCGGAAATGGCACGGGCGATACCGAAGTCCATCACCTTCACGGCGCCGGCACGGTTGATCATGATGTTGGCGGGCTTGACGTCGCGGTGCACGATGCCGTTGCGGTGGCTGAAGTCCAAAGCGGCACAGACGTCCGCGATCACTTCCATCGCCTTGCGCGGAGCCATCGGCCCGGTGCTGCGCACGATGTCACGCAACGTGTCGCCGTCGACGTACTCCATGACGATGTACGGCAGCGGCCCGGCATCGGTCTCGGCTTCACCGGTGTCGTAGACGGCCACGATCGCCGGATGGTTCAGCGCAGCAGCGTTCTGCGCCTCACGACGGAACCGCAAGTAGAACGTGGGATCGCGCGCGAGGTCTGCACGCAGCACCTTGATCGCGACGTCGCGGCTGAGTCGGAGGTCGCGCGCCAGGTGAACCTCGGACATTCCGCCGAAGCCGAGAATCTCACCCAGCTCGTAGCGGGAGGAGAGATTGCGGGGTGTCGTCATTGGTCTTGTCCTAGCGGTTCTTCAGCGTCTCCGGGATCCGCCAACGGCTCAGTGGTCGTTGTGGTCGTCGTTGTCGTCGTGGTGGTGGTTGTGGTCGTCGGAGTTGTTGTTGTCGTGGTCGGCGTTGTCGTTGTGGTTGTCGGCTCGGTCGTGGTTGTCGTCGGCCGAGTCGTCGTTGTTGTCGGCTCGGTGGTCGTCGTCGTGGGCCGAGTCGTCGTGGTGGTGGGCTTGGTCGTCGTGGTGGTCGGCAACGTCGTGGACGTGACGACGGGTGGCGTCGGGTCGCTCGGACCGTCGGTTGCGATCCAGACTCCGCCGATGATCAACGCCAACAAGATCAATCCGCCGCCGGCCCATGCCACGGCCTTCTGCCCACTGGTCATTCCGCCGGCTGCCGCGTCGTCCGCAACAGCTGCGCCCGTCACCGGGCCCGCGTACGTCGGCGGCATGACCTGACTCGCCGCCACTGGCGTAGCGGCCGGCCGGATCCTTGGTCAACGTGATGTCGATGAGCTCGCGGATGTTCGGCGGCAGGTCGGCCGGCATCGGCGCCGGGGTTTCCTGCACGTGCTTCATCGCGACGGTCAGCGCGCCGTCACCGGTGAACGGGCGTCGACCCGAAAGTGCTTCGTATCCGACGATTCCCAGCGAGTACACGTCACTCGCCGCGGTCGCGTCCTGACCGAGAGCCTGCTCGGGCGCGATGTACTGGGCGGTGCCCATCACCATTCCCGTGCGCGTGACAGGAGAGTTCTCGACGGCCTTGGCGATGCCGAAGTCCGTGATCTTCACCTGGCCAGTAGGCGTGATGAGGATGTTGCCCGGCTTCACGTCGCGGTGCACGACACCGGCATCGTGTGCGACCTGCAGGGCGCGGCCGGTCTGCTCGAGCATGTCGAGGGCATGCGGAACCGCCAGGCGGCCGACGCGTGCCAGGACGGCGTTGAGCGGTTCACCGTTGACGAGTTCCATCACCAGGTACGCCGTGGAATCACCCGAGCTGTCACGGGTCTCGCCGTAGTCGTAGATTCCGGCGATACCGGGATGGTTGAGCTGTGCGGTGGTGCGGGCCTCGAAGCGGAAGCGCTCCAAGAACTCCGGATCGGAAGAGAACTCGGACTTGAGTACCTTGACGGCGACGCGACGGTTGAGCCGGGAGTCGGTGGCTTCCCACACCTGACCCATCCCACCGGTGGCGATGAGACGGATCAATCGGTAACGATCGGCGATCAAAGCGCCGTTGTTCAACGCCACGGTTCAGCCCCCTTGGATTCCGGCTGCGATGACTGCACGACCGATCGGCGCAGCAACCGAGCCACCGGTAGCGGCGAGTCCGCGGTCACCACCGTTCTCGACGATGACGGCCACGGCGACCGTCGGATTCTGCGCCGGTGCAAAAGCGATGTACCAGGCGTGCGGCGGAGTTTCCCGCGGGTTCACGCCGTGCTCGGCGGTACCGGTCTTGGACGCGATCTGAACTCCGGGGATCTTGCCGTCGCCGCCGGTGAAGTTCTCCGAGCCGATCATCAGATCAGTCAGCGTTGCGGCCACTGCCGGCGAGATCGCCTGACCCATCGACACCGGTGACGGCGTACTGAGATCGGTCAGATCCGGTGCCTGCAACTGGGAGATCAGGTTGGGCTGCATCCGCACACCACCGTTGGCGACGGTCGCGGCGATCACTGCATTCTCGAGCGGGGTCACCGCGACGTCGCGCTGGCCGATGCTGGTCTGGCCGAGAGCCGCGTCGTCGGAGATGTCGCCGACCGTGCTGTCTGCAACCGGCAGCGGGATCGCGGGAGTGTTGGGTCCGATACCGAAGGCGCTGGCCTCGTCCTTGATGGCGTCGGCGCCGTCCTTGATGCCCAGTTCGACGAAAGCCGTGTTGCACGAGCGCGCAAACGCGTCACGCAACGACGCCGTCGGGTTGGGGCCGCAGGTGCTGCCGTTGTAGTTCTCGAGGGTCGTGCTGGTGCCGGGCAGCGTGATCTGCGGAGCCGCGGTCAGCTGGTCGTCCGGCGTCGCACCGTTGCCAAGAGCTGCAGCCGTGGTGAGCACCTTGAACGTCGAGCCGGGCGGGTAGGTCTGCGAGATCGCGCGGTTGACCAACGGATCGTTGGGATCGGCATTGAGCTCGTCCCACGCCTTGGTGGTTTCGGCGCCGTCGTGGCTGGCAAGCAGGTTCGGGTCGTAGCTCGGAGTGCTGACCATCGTCAGGATGCGTCCGGTGCTCGGCTCGATCGCGACGACGGAACCGGTGTAACCCTTGCTGGTCAGCTGGTCGTACGCCACCTGCTGCATGGCCGGATTGAGCGTCGTGACGACGTTGCCGCCGCGCGGATCGCGTCCGGACACCAGGTCGAAGAAGCGCTGACTGAACAACCGGTTGTCCGAGCCGTTCAGAATCGGATCCTCGGTGCGCTCGAGGCCGGCGCTGCCGTACTGCATCGAGTAGAAGCCCGTGACCGGTGCGTACGGGTACGGATTCGGATACTCGCGCAGGTACTTGTACCGGTCGTCGGTGGCGCGGGAGGCGGCAAGCACCTGACCGGAAGCCGAGATCTGACCTCGCTGGCGTGAGTACTCGTCGAGCAGCACCCGCGAGTTGCGCGGGTCGGCTCGCAGGTCGTCAGCCTTGATGACCTGTACGTACGTGGCGTTGGCGAGGAGCGCGACGACCATCACCATGACGGCCATCGCGACGCGGCGCAGTGGAGTGTTCATACGCGCGGCATCATCTCGGTATTGGCGTCAGCGATTGGGGGCGGACCTTTCTTCTTCGTCACTACCGGCGCACGAGCCGCGTCCGAGATCCGGACGAGGATGGCCAGCAGTAGGTAATTCGCGAGCAGCGACGAGCCGCCGTACGACATGAACGGTGTTGTCAGACCCGTCAGCGGGATCAGCTTGGTGACACCGCCGACGACAACGAAGATCTGGATCGCGATGGTGAACGACAGACCGGCGGCGAGCAGTTTGCCGAAGCTGTCGCGCACTGCCAGTGCCGTACGCAGGCCGCGCACGATGAGGAGCAGGAACAGCATCAGCACAGCGGCCAGGCCGATCAGGCCGAGCTCTTCGCCGATGGTCGCGATGATGAAGTCCGTCTTCGCGAACGGCACCTGGTTGGGGCGGCCGCTGCCCAGACCTGTTCCGGCGATACCACCGGTGGCCAGGCCGAACAGCGATTGCGAGATCTGATATCCGGTATTGGCGTAGTCGCCGAGCGGGTCCAGCCAGGTGTCGACGCGCACGCGCACGTGTCCGAACATCTTGTAGGCGAAGAAGAATCCGATGGCGAGCAGTCCGCCGCCGATCACCAGCCAGCCCACACGTTCGGTCGCGATGTAGAGCATCACCAGCACGGTGCTGAAGAGCAGCAACGACGTACCGAGGTCGGTTTCGAAGACGAGCACGCCCACCGAGACGATCCAGGCGAGCAGGATCGGGCCGAGGTCGCGGGCACGCGGAAAATCCATGCCCAGGAAGTGTTTACCGGCCGAGGTGAACAGGTCGCGCTTGGCGACGAGCACCGACGCGAAGAAGATGATGAGCAGGATCTTCGCGAACTCACCTGGCTGAATGCTGAATCCGGGCAGGCGAATCCAGATCTTCGCGCCGTTCACGCTCGAGAACTTCGCCGGCAGGATCGCGGGAATCGCCAGGAACACCAGGCCCGCCAGGCCGAGGGTGTAGCTGAACCGCGCCATCAGGCGGTAGTCCTTCAAGAACACGAGCAGCAGCACGAAACCGGTGATCGCCAGTGCAGTCCACATGACCTGCTGGTTCGCATCCGGTGACGGTGCCTCGACGCCGTTGTAGAGCGCAGTCTGTTCGTCGGCGAGGTCGAGTCGGTGGATGAGCACCAACCCCAGGCCGTTGAGCAGGGCGACGATCGGCAGTAGCAGCGGATCGGCGTACGGCGCATACCGTCGAATTGCCAAGTGCGCGATCAGGAACAAGCCCGTGTACGCGAGCGCGTACTTGGCCAGATCGAGAGTGATCTTCTGTTCCTGGCTCGCCTCGACGAGCAGAAGCGAGACCGTCGTGATGATGACGGCGAAGCCCAGGAGCAGCAGCTCCATGTTTCGACGGGTCGACTGGACCGGCGCCGGGGCAAAACCTCCGGGCGGACTCGGAAAAGCCGTCCCCGCAGCTGCGTTGGACGACATCAGTTGACCGTCCTGCAAGTCTGACCGGGAACTTCGGTCGGCGTCGGCGTAGTCGTGGGTGCTGCCGTCGTCGGCGCAGCAGGCTCCGGTGCGGGGGGCGGCGTGGTCTCCGGTGCCGGCGGGGGAGTGGGCGTGGCCGTCGTCGTCGGAACCGGCTCACAACGAGGAAGCAGATCGCCGCCGATGAGACGGATCATCTGGCTCTGCGCATCTTCACGCTTGCCGGACGGCAGCCCGGCGCGCACCTGCTCCTGCGCCGACGGCTGCAGATCCGTCACTTCGAGGATGTTGCAGTTGCTGGGAATCGCGTCGGGGGAAACGAGAGTGAGGACGTCGTCGTCGCCGACGCAACCCACCAGATCCGCGTCTTGCAGCGAGTAGCCGAGCACCGAACCGGGGATTCCGCGCAGCACAGTCACGCGGCCGTTGTCTTCGCCGACGTAGTAGTTGTTGCGGATGACGGCGCGGCCGATCACGGCGCCGACGCCGACCAGTGCGATAAGCACCACGGCGAGGACCACCCACCACAACCGGTTCCGCTTCTTCTTCGGTTCCGGTTCGGGTTGGGAGACAACTCGCTTGGGCGTCGCGCGCGGCGGCCGCATGGCAGCGGCGCGGCCGGCAGCGGTGTTGGGGGGAGGGGAGTCCTCTTCCTCTTCCGTCGACGCGGCGCCCGCAACGATGGGATGCGACTGGCCGTAGTCGAGGTCGATGACATCGGCGACGACGACGGTGACGTTGTCGGGACCGCCGCTGCGCAGCGCCAATTCGATGAGACGGTCGGCGCACTGCTCCTGCGAGCCCTCGCGCATCGTGTTCTCGATGGTCTCGTCGCTGACCACGTCGGAGAGGCCGTCGGAGCAGAGCAGGTAGCGATCGCCGGCGCGGGCTTCGCGCACGGTGAGCGTCGGCTCGATCTCGTTGCCGGTCAACGCACGCATGATCAGGGATCGCTGCGGGTGCGTGTGTGCCTGTTCGGCGGTGATCCTGCCCTCGTCGACCAACGACTGCACGAAAGTGTCGTCGCGGGTGATCTGCGTCAGGTGGTCGTCGCGCAGAAGGTAGGCGCGCGAGTCGCCGATGTGCACGAGGCCGAGCTTGCTGCCGGAGAAGAGGATCGCGGTGAGCGTGGTGCCCATGCCGTCGAGTTCGGGTTCTTCCTCGACGTGATCGGCGATGGAATCGTTGCCCTCGCGGGTGGCTGCCTCGAGCTTGCCGAGCAGATCCTCGCCGGGCTCGTCGTCGTCGAGATGCGCCAGGGCGGCAATCATCAACTGCGACGCGACCTCACCGGCCGCGTGGCCGCCCATACCGTCGGCCAAGGCCAGCAGACGGGCACCGGCGTACACGGAATCTTCGTTGTTGGAGCGCACGAGACCGCGGTCGCTGCGCGCCGCGTAGCGGAGAACAAGGGTCACGGGCGTAGCTCGATTACCGTCTTGCCGACGCGAACCGGGGTGCCCAGCGGGACGCGCACCGCAGTGGTGACCTTGGCGCGGTCCAGATAAGTGCCATTGGTCGAACCGAGATCCTCGACGTACCAGTCGGCGCCACGCTGCGAGAGCCGCGCATGGCGCGTCGACGCGTAATCGTCGGTGAGAACGAGCGTCGAATCGTCGGCGCGGCCGATCATGACGGGCTGAGAACCCAGGGTGATGCGGGTGCCGGCGAGGGCGCCCTGCGTGACCACCAGGTACCGAGGCACCTTCGCCTTGCCCAGCGAGGGCAGGACCTTTCCGGCGCGGGTGTACCGCGGCGGAACCCTGACCCCGGAGCCGGCATAGATGTCGGAGCGGAGAGTGCGGAGGACTGCCCAGACGAACAGCCACAGTAGGAGCAGGAAGCCCGCCCGTGTGAGTTGCAGAATCAGGCCCTGCACGGCTGTCCACCTCCTTCTATGGCTCCCGCCCCCCCCCCCCGGGGGGCGTCGACTGGCAGCATCATAGGGGGCTCTGGGCCCCGAAGATCACGATACTGACAGCCGCGTGACGGCGGCGCGCCGACGGACCGCCGAATGTTCGATTGTTATCGGAAAAATCCTGGCGTCCGTTTCTCAGCTCAGAGAATGCGAACCAGAATCTCCGAGTGACCTGCACGAATGATGTCGCCGTCTGCCAGCTGCCAGTCCTGGACCGGCGCTCCGTTGACGGTGGTGCCGTTCGTGGATCCCAAATCGGACAGCATCGCAGTGCGGCCGTCCCAACGGATGTCGATGTGGCGACGTGAGACGCCCGTGTCCGGGAGGCGGAACTGAGCTTCCTGGCCGCGGCCGATGACATTACTGCCGTCGCGAAGCTGGAAGTGGCGTCCGCTGCCGTCCTCGAGCTGCAGGGTTGCCGTCAGGCTCTGGGCCGTCGGTGCGTAACCGCCCTGCGGCTGGGCGTAGCCCTGCTGCGGGTAGGCCTGCGTCTGCTCGAAGTTGCCGCCCTGCTCGTAGCCACCCTGCTCGTACGGCTGCTGTGTGTACGCCTGCTGGTCGTAACCGCCCTGCTGGTAGCTCTGCTGGTCGTAACCCGGCTGATCGTAGGACTGGCCGTTGTACGGCTGCTGGTAACCCTGCTGGTCGTAGCCGCCTTGCTGGTAGCCCTGCTGGTCGTACCCACCCTGGTACGCCTGCTGGCCGTAGCCCTGCTGGTCGTACGGCTGCTGCTGGTAACCCTGCTGGTCGTAGCCGCCGCCCTGCTGGTCATAGCCCTGCTGGTCGTAACCGGCCTGCTCGTACGGCTGCTGCTGGTTCGGGTACGCCTGCTGGTCGTAGCCACCCTGCTGCTGGTTGTAGCCCTGCTGGTCGTCGCCCGTGCGGTAACCGTCGCCGCGGTCGTAACCGTTCTGGTACGGCGCTTCCTGGCCCTGCGGAGCGGCGTAACCGCCGTCGTCGTGGGAGTACCCGTTCCGTGCCGGCTGCTGCGGTTCGGGCTGGCGACCCGCCGGTTCGCGGCTTGGTTCGTAGCCTGAGTTCTGCGTCATGGGGCCGGCTCCTGGTTGTGACGGGACTGGATTGGAAACAGGGGGAACAATCGGTGCGGGTCGCTGAGGCGGCCGTTGTGGAGGCCGCGACGAAACCTGCGGAACATGCGACGGCGGGGATGCCTGCTCGGCGTCACCATCCGGGTCGACGGTTCCGCGGGTGCGGAACTGACCGGTGTGGAGCGTAGGCGAAGGCTCGAAGGTGACCGAGATGTCGCCGTACGTCTGCCAACCCTGATCGCGGATGAAATCCTGCAGGTGTCGGCTGAAAGCTTTGGTCGTCAGTTCGCGATCTGCTGCCAACTCTTCGTGGTCGGAGTTGTTGATGGTGATCACGTAGTTGTTGGGGGCGAGAAGGATTCCGCCGCCGAGGTGCTCGACGCGGTCACGTGCCTCCTGCTGGAGCGCCGCCTCTACTTCCTGCGGCACAACACCACCACCGAAGACCCGCGCGAATGCGTCACCGACAGCTCCTTGGAGCTTTCGTTCGAATCGCTGCACGATGCCCATCGGGCCCTCCTCTCGCCTCGCATCTACGACGGCAAAATGCTCGGCAAGTAGCGCCGGCACCGCCTTGTCGCGTGTCGTCCAAACTGCTGTACAGGTTCCACGGTACTGTCAAATGTCGCTTCGGCAGTACCTGGCCGCTGTTTCAGCATGGTATCGGTTCTGGGCTTTTGGGTGCTCGGTGTTCACCGATTCGTGCCCTGAGCTGCACGAATAGAACTTTCAAAGTTTGTCGTGATAATGTTTCGGCGTTGCTCGGGCGAGTGGCGGAATGGCAGACGCGCTGGCTTCAGGTGCCAGTGTCCTTCGGGACGTGGGGGTTCAAGTCCCCCTTCGCCCACCACAAGACGAGGCTACAAACTCTAGCGAGTTTGTAGCCTCGTTTTTGTTGTCGGCTATCTGGCCGCAGCCTGGATGAAGCTCAGGACGAAGTCCAATGCGGTGCCCGCAAACGGGTCGCCGACTGGTTGAGGGGGCGCGGCGGGCGCCGTGATCTGAGGGGTCATCATCCCTGGCGGCAGGGTGCCGGGTGGGAGATTGATGATGGCGTTGATGTCGTAGATGGTGTTGTCGGGACCGTTGGTCACCGAGAACGAGATACTGCCGAGGTCGACGATCGGGGTGTCGGCTGATGCAGTACCAACTGCGCTGCCGAAGGTGATCGCGGCAGCGAGCGCGCCGACGCCGAGGGCCGCGGTGGTCCGGGACAAACGATTAGGCGTTTCGAGTCCATTCACAGATGTGCTCCCTTTCGTGGTGACAGCATCCGTGCGCGGGATGCGAAGCAGCCAGGAGATTGCAACCACTACCGAGGAAGATAACGGACATTCC
The DNA here is from genome assembly GCF_001653035.1 of Rhodococcus sp. YH3-3. Lineage (NCBI taxonomy): Bacteria > Bacillati > Actinomycetota > Actinomycetes > Mycobacteriales > Nocardiaceae > Rhodococcus > Rhodococcus sp. YH3-3. The sequence continues at coordinate 408,873 of NZ_BCWH01000001.1, forward strand.
CGCCATGGCGGGGTGGTTCGGCACGAAGCCCTTCGTCGTTCTGGAGCTATCGGGATGGGGGTGCAGCCTGATCACCGTTGCAGGACTTCACAATGATGCGTTTTGTAGTCACCGCTTTGATATCCCCTTGGCGTACAACTAAGTCGGGTTCCTCGGCAGAAGACCGTGAGACGTCTGGGCGTCGAAGATGGAGTGGGGTCTGAAGAAAGACCCCGAGAGCAGCAAGAACGCCGCCGACCGCACCACCATCGGCTAGCATGCGAAAGTCCATAACGGCTTCATCGCGGCTGTGATCTACGGGGGCCTACCGCAGGTCGCCGATTGCACGTGACGTGGCCTCGTCCGAGGCAGGCCCAGGGGAGCATCGCGCCAGCGAAGTCCACGGCTGGACACGCAGAGGGAGATCTCAGCCTGCCCAAGATTGTCGCAGGCTCCCGATAGTCTTGGTGCTGTTCTGAAGACAGGAAGAGAGGCCTTGCACCACGTGACTGACGAAGCGCAATCACGCTATGCATTGTCGTTCACCAGTGGTGGCCTCCTCGCCCGCGAGGGTGTGTCCGTCGCAGCGATATACCTTGAGTCTCGCGACTGGCAGGCGACCCGGGTCCGAGTTGTCGACGGCAACCTGTTGCAGGCTCGCACTACCTCATCGCTCGGCAGGGTCTCCCGCGAGACCGTTCAGCGGCTCGCTGCGCTCGGCGATGATGAGATCGAACTGCTTGTCGAGGGCAGTCCCTCGGAGCAGCATCACCTGATGTGGGCCGCGGCTTGCCGCCGCTACGTGCTGATCGGCGACTTTGCCGAAGAGGTGCTGCGCGAGCGATTCCTCCTGATGCGGCCGACGCTCGACGTCGAGGACTTCGACCGGTTCATCACCGGTAAGAGCCTGTGGCACCCCGAGCTCGAATGCCTGAAGTCGTCGACGCGACAGAAGCTTCGGCAGACGTTGTTTCGGATGCTCCGCGAGGCAGGTCTGTACACCGACGCCGGCCACATCATCCCCGCCGTAATCTCTGGGCGCGTCACTGAGGTCCTGGACCGCCGCACGCCCAGCGACCTCCGATTCTTTCCGATGGTCACACCATTCACATCCTCAGGCGACCAGGTGGAGCGATGAAAACAACCCAGCGAAACCTCACTCACGAAGAGAAACACGTATATGACGTGTTGCGTAGCGATCGGTTCTTGAGGATGGAGGGACTCTCCAAGGAAGTTCCTTTCTTCATCTACCATTTTCCGCCTGCCTGGACCCTCGACGTCGACAGTATGCGCGACCGAGTCACCACGAAGCTCCAGACCGACGACGGCATCAGCGTGATCGAGATCAATCTGTACGACCTTGCCGTCGAACTCCTCATCGAACGGGGCGTCTGGGATCGCGTTATCCAAGCGGAGCCGACGATGGACAAGGCTGACTTCCGCGACATGCTTCAGGGCATGCTGGACCCGCACGATCACCTCGCCCCGGCGATCCGAGCTCGGCTCGACGCTGAGCCAGGAGCTGAACCGAACACACCCGTGGTCTTCCTCACAGGCATCGGTGAGGTGTTTCCGTTTATCCGTACACACACGGTGCTGGAGAACTTGCAGAGCGTGGTCGTGGGTCGCCCGATGTTGGCGTGGTTCCCGGGCACGTACGAGTTCACCCGGTCGACCGGGCACCAGCTCCGCGCATTGAACCTTGGCGCGAGCGACAGCTATTACCGGGCCAAGGATATCCTCGAGCAGGAGACATGAGTATGACCGTGATCAATGAGATCTTCGCCAAGCCGATCGACCGCTCGATCGAAGGCGTCATCAAGGCCGACGACACCTCCCAACTCGCCACTGAGGTGGAGGAGTATGTCCTCACCAACGAGGCAGCCAAGGGTGTCGAGCAGGTGCTGGAGGCGTACACGAACTACACGAACGCCAACGGCGTGTGGATTTCCGGTTTCTTCGGTTCCGGTAAGTCGCACCTGTTGAAGATGCTGGCCCACCTGCTCGGCGACATCGACGGCCACGACTACCCGCGCGCCGAGGCCTGCACCCAGTTTCGGACAAAGGCTGACGACGCGTTCCTGCCGGCGTTGATCGACAAGGCCGAACGAATCGAAGCGAAGAGCCTGCTATTCAACATCGACCAGAAGGCCACCCTGATCTCGAAGGACCAGAACGACGCCCTGCTGAAGGTGTTCGTGAAGATCTTCGACGAGTCCCGCGGCTACTACGGCAACCAGGGACACATCGCTCGCTTTGAGCGCGACCTCGACTTCCGTGACCAGTACGTGGCCTTCCAGGAATCCTTCGAACAGATTGCGGGAATCCCTTGGTCACAGGGACGCGAGCAAACGGCCCTTGAAGCAGGCAACATTGACAAGGCCTTTGCCAAGGTCAACGGCTCCGAGAGCCTCGGCATCATCCGCCAGTACAGCGCGAACTACTCGGTCTCGATCGAAGATTTCGCCGACGAGGTCGCCGCCTGGCTTGACCAACAGCCTGACGGCTACCGGTTGAACTTCTTCGTCGACGAGGTCGGCCAGTTCATCGGCACCCACACCCAACTCATGCTCAACCTCCAGACCATCGCCGAATCGCTTGCCACCAAGTGCCAGGGGCGGGCGTGGATCTTCGTGACCTCCCAGGAGGATATGGAGAAGGTAGGCGGCGACCGCACCAAACAGCAGGCCAACGACTTCTCCAAGATCCAGGCGCGCTTCAAGAACCGGCTCAAACTCACCAGCCAGGACGTCGAAGAGGTCATCCGTAAGCGTCTCCTGGCCAAGGTCGATGGTGCGAGCACCGAGATCGAGGCGATCTACGACGCGGAGCATGCGAACTTCAAGACCCTGTTCGACTTCGTCGAGGGCCGCCACTATCGGAACTACCGCGACGAGCGGCACTTCGTCGGCACGTACCCGTTCGTGGGCTACCAGTTCCCGCTTTTCCAGGCCGCGATCGAGTCGATCAGCGACCACAACATCTTCGAGGGCCGAAACAGCTCGGTCGGTGAACGCTCCATGCTCGGCGTCGTCCAGGAAGTCGCCACCGGCCTCGCCGACCAGCCGCTCGGCGCCCTCGCAACCTTCGACCAGATGTTTGAGGGTATCCGGGCCTCGCTGAAGTCCGCGAATCAGCGTGCGATCTTGGGCGCCGAGAACGCCCGCGACAGCGGCAAACTCAGCACACTCGCGGTGCGGCTGCTCAAAGCGCTGTTCCTGGTGAAGTACGTCGACAGCTTCAAAGCCACGCCCCGCAACCTCACTGTGCTGGTCTACGACCGCTTCGGCACCGATCTGATCCAGCTCGGTAAAGATGTCATCGAGGCGCTGAACACATTGCAGGCGCAGACCTACATTCAGCGCAATGGCGACCTGTACGACTACCTGACCAATGAAGAGCAGAAGATCGAGCAGGAGATCAAGGACGTCGACATCGACAGCTCCGAGGCCTCCGCGAAACTCAACAAGCTGCTCGCCGAGTCGGTGATCAAGACCACGAAGGCTGTCGGCAAGAACGGTCAGAACTTCTCGTTCGGCTACAAACTCGACGGCGTGCCCTACGGCAAGCAGTACGAGCTGTCGCTGCACTTCATCAGCCCCGAGACAGATTTCAGTCTGGATCAGATCAAGATGCAGAGCGCCGGGTTCGACGAGCTTCGCGTCGCGCTCCCGGCTGAAGCGAACCGAATCCTCGCCGACCTGCGCCTGCTCTTGAAGACGGAGAAGTACGTTAAGCGCGCTCAGGGGTCCAGCCGCACCGCGATCGAGACCAGGATCCTCAGCGAGAAAGGCTCCCAGAACGCCGAGCGGGAGAAGGAAATCGTCGAACGTCTCCGGACAGCCATCGGGGCGTCGACCCTGATCCACAACGCCGGGGTCCTCGATATGACCGCTACGGATGCGCAAACTCGTATCAACGACGGCTTCGGCAAGGTCATCGCCGCCACCTACACCAACCTCAGCATGCTCGGCGGCAAAACATTCAGCGAGCAGAGCCTGACCGGACTGGTGAACCCAGCCGATGGCATCTTCGAGGAGGCCGACAGCATCCTCGATGTCCCCGCAGGCGACCTGCTCGGACATCTGGAGATGCGCGGAAAGCGGCACGAGATGGTCACGATGAAACAGCTTATCGAGCGTTACACCACCAAGCCGTACGGCTGGGACCAGTGGTCCATCGCCGCCGTGGTGGCCCATCTCGCAGCGCAGACAAAGATCGAGATCCAGGTAGACGGCAAGACTCTCGCCCGGACGGAGATCGTCGGAAGTCTGCGCAACACCCAGCGCTACCCAAATCTGATCGTTGCTCCGCAGCGCGTCTACGACCAGAAGATCGTGAACCTGTTCCGCAAGTTCGTCATCGACTTCACCGACGACGGCGCCATCACAAAGGATGCCGCCGAACTCGGCCGCGTCGGCAAAGAACATCTCGAAGCCAAACTCGCCGAGCTCAAGGCACTGCGCTCAGGCGCCGCCGCCTACCCGTTTATCGACCAGCTCGACGAACCGATCGGGTTACTCGCGGAGCTGAGCAGCAATCCCGCGGCCTGGTTCGTTGAGCATTTCGCCGGTGCCGATGATCTGCTCGATGCCAAGGACAACGTGATTGATCCGATCAAGGCGTTCCTCAACGGCAATCAGCGCAGCGTCTACGACGACGCCCGCTCATTCAACCAAGCGAACAGCACCAACATCGCCTACCTACCCGCCGGAGTCGCCGACGGGATCGAGACCGCGCTCGAAGACGCCCAGATCTTCCGCGGCAATAAGACCGCACAGCTCGGCAGCGCGGTCACGGCTGTGAGGACGCAACTCGATGGCGTGGTTGCTGCTGAGCGGGACGCAGCGGCGGCCAAGATCGACGACTACTGGAAGCAGGTTCCGGTCAGCGCAGCGTATGCGGCCGCGACGGAGGCGGCTCGTCAGTCGGTGACCCGCCAGACTGAGCAGATGCTGGCGCGCGTCCAACAGGAGAGGCAGATCCCTACGATCCGTCACCTTGCTGCGCAGTTCGACGACACGATCTATCCCGCGATCCTCGACACGCTCGAAGCCGCGAAAGCTGCGCCGGCCCCCGGCTGGGAGGACTCCGACGATGAAACGCGGGTTCCGGTCAAGCCGACGTCCCTGGTGAAGCAGAGCATCTCGATCAAGAAACTCTCGCTGCCGGGAGCCGGTGAGGTGCTCGAAACGGAGGCGCAGGTTGACGCCTATCTGGATCAACTTCGCGCGACTTTGCTCGAGACGATCAACGACAACAAGCGCATCACTCTCTAGCCCCAGCCTCTTCAAAGACGCCGGTTTAAGGACGCAGCATGGACACCAAACCACTGGAGAGCTTCGCGAAGACCGCCAGGCGCGAACTGATCGTCGCCGTCGAGGCACGGGTATCGACGGTGCTCGCCGCCGGATCCGTCGCGCGTAGCGAGCGCGCCGAGACGGTGCGCCTCCTTGAATCGGAGATCGCCGACCACGGTCGTGAGCACGTGATCGACAAGGTTGCCTACACCTGGTTCAACCGTCTCATCGCGTTGCGCTTCATGGACGCCCGCGGCTACACCGATGCCGGGGTCGTCTCGCCAGCACCAGGCCAGGCCCACGGCCAGCCGGAGATCCTGGCCGACGCGAAACGCGGCGACGTCGACACCGAGGTCGTCACAAATGCCAGCGCTCACGAGGCGATCATCGGTCTGCTGGACGGTACCCGCCGCAGCACCGACGCTGAGAGCGAGGCCTATGCACTGTTGCTCACCGAGTATTGCCGGCATTGGCACAAGACGATGCCGTTCATGTTCGAGGCCGAGGGTGCTTACACCGAGTTGCTTGTGCCCGCTGGTCTGCTCGCCGATGGAGCGTTACTGTCCCGGGTCCGCGAAGTGCTTACCGAGGATGTCTGTGACGACGTCGAGGTGATCGGCTGGCTCTACCAGTTCTACATCTCCGAGCGGAAAGCCGAGGTCTTCGCCGGGTTCAAGAAGAACAAGAAGGCCGGAGCCGACGAGATCCCTGCCGCCACTCAGCTTTTCACTCCGCACTGGATCGTCCGCTACCTCCTGGAGAACTCGCTCGGCCGGCTCTGGATGCTCAACCGGCCGTCCTCGCGATTGGTCGACCAGATGGACTACTACATCGCGCCGGTCGAGGAAGAGAGCGACTTCCTTAAGGTTGCGGGGCCGGAAGAGTTGACGGTGATCGACCCGGCCTGCGGCTCGGGCCACATGCTCACCTACGCCTTCGATTTGCTGTATGCGATCTACGAGGAAGCGGGCTACGCCCCATCGGAGATTCCAAGTCTCATCCTCACCCACAATCTCTACGGCACCGAGATCGACCCCCGCGCCGGGGTGCTCGCGGCGTTCGCGCTCACCATGAAGGCGCGAGCAAAGGACCGTCGCTTCTTCACCCGCGTAAGGGCTCAGCCGAAGATCTGTGTAATCGAGTCGATTTCATTCACGCCGGATGAGTTGGATCTACTGATTACAAAGAGTGGGAACCGTGATGCAGAAATGACATTCTGGAGTCAATTCCGCAATGCAGATACCTTAGGTTCGCTGATCCAGCCGGACGCAGATGAGACCAAGCAGGCCGCAGCGGTTTTGGACAGGCTGAAGGACCAAGAGGAGACGCTCTACTACGATACCCTGATCCGAGCGCGCAAGGCTGTCGCGCAGGCAGGGGTACTTAGCAGCAATTATTCAATCGCCACTGCCAACCCGCCATACATGGGCACTAAGAACATGGATGCTAATCTCGCCGAGTTCGTCAAGGATTGGTATCCGAATAGTAAATCCGATTTGTATGCGATCTTTCTTGACCGGTCACTCCGAATTATTCGCCCAGGCGGAATGCTAGCGATGATTACGATGCAAGGTTGGGCCTTCCTATCATCATACGAAAAGCTGCGGTGCGCAGTTCTATCGACGGCATCGCTCGAAATTTTTGCCCATTTAGGTACTAATGCTTTCGATAGTATCGGCGGCGCAGTAGTCTCTACTGCTGCATTTGTCTTAAAAGCTGGCGGCATCCAGTCGCAGGAATCAATCTTCCTTAGATTGACGGAGGGAAGAAGTGAAGCAGAAAAAGATCGTGCACTGCGCGCATGCATCGACAGAACCTCGCAGGAATGTACTTTCACAATATCTCTCGCCGACCTTAGCGCAATTCCTGGCCGACCACTTGCTTACTGGGTAGCCGATGCTGCATTGAATGCGATTCGCAATTTCCCTCAGTTATCTGAGGCTGCAAAACCGAGACAGGGACTTGCAACTTCTGATAACAATCGATTTTTGCGATACTGGTGGGAGCCAGGATTCGCCTCCTTGGGTCTTGATTTGGAAAGTCGAGATGCTGCGAAGGAGTCCCGTAAGCGTTGGTTTCCCTGCCAGAAGGGCGGGCCATATCGGAAGTGGTACGGAAATCACACAATCGTCATTGACTGGCAACATGATGGCGCGGCAATGCTGGAACTGGCCACGACACTCTATCGATCGCCAACGCGGACCATCAAAAATATGCAATTCTATTTCCGTGAGGGTGGGACTTGGTCGACGATCTCAGCAAATTCGTTTGCGATGCGTTACAGCCCTCCTGGGTTTATTTCTGAGACAAAGGGTGCGATCTGCTTCACAGAAGATCCAGCGACCCTGCAAACTGTAATCGCCTACGCAAACAGCACCGTTGCTGACTACTTCCTCGGTATAAGTTCACCGACATTGGACTTTCATGAAGGGCCTGTAGGTCGCTTACCTTTTGACCCGACTCCTGACACTGCTGCGCTACAGCGAAGTAGCCGGTGCATCGAGATTGCGCGAGAGGACTGGAATTCTCAGGAGGAATCATGGGAATTTGAGGTTTCACCGGTTATCGGGGAGCAGGGGCGGGACACAAACAAGCTACGCGATTCAATTGGCCATTTGCGCTCCCGCCAACGTGCAATGGTCGAAGAGCTCCGATCGTTGGAGGAAGAAAACAACGTTTACTTCGCGGACGTGTACGGACTTGGTCAGACTCTGAAGACCAGTGTCGCGCCTGAAGAAGTAACGCTTACCGGTAATCGCGACTTTCGTTTCTCATCGGTTCGTGCTGAGACTGCCCGAGAAGCCGAGATGCTGTCCTCCATAGGAGAAGAACTCATCTCTTATGCTGTCGGCTGCATTTTCGGCCGCTACAGCCTTGACGCACCTGGACTTGTCCTTGCGGATCAAGGCGCGACCCTCCAGGACTACCTAATGAAAGTGGTTTCAACGAGCTCACCCAGCCAAGAAGCGCTCTCAACCGACGACATCACGTTCATGCCCGACTCCGATAACGTGATCCCGCTCGTCGACGACGGTTGGTTCGAAGATGATGTCGTCGAGAGGTTCCGGGAGTTCCTCAAGGCCGCGTTCGGTACGGAACACTTCGAGGAGAATCTGCGATTCGTGGAGGAGTCGCTGGGTGTCAAGACGCTGCGCGACTACTTCATTACGAAGTCTGGGAGGTCGAAATTCTACGACGATCACGTGAAGCGCTACAAGAAGCGCCCGATCTACTGGATGTTCTCCAGCCCTAAGGGTTCGTTCAACGCACTAATCTACTTGCATCGCTACACGCCGTCGACAGTCTCGACTGTGCTCAACGAGTACCTGCGAGAGTACGAGAACAAGCTGCAGAAGGCATTCGAACGTGCAGAGACGGCGGCCGCCGTCGGCGCATCGACGAAGGACCAGAAGGAAGCTGACCGGCTACGCAAGGTGCTCGCTGAACTGCGCGACTATGAACACGATGTTCTTTATCCGCTTGCCACCCAGCAGCTCGAGATTGATCTCGACGACGGCGTCAAGGTGAACTACCCGAAGTTCTACCCAGCGGTGAAGAAGATCGTTGGCTTGGAATCCAGCGATGGGTGACGAGTCGCGCTCCGCGAACACTGGCCGGCTCGTGATGGCGAGGACTGTGAATGAGTAAGAACCCAACGATCGCGGACCACCTCACGATTCGCTTCGACTCCAAGCGCATCGTCGTATGGCATGATCCCGACGGCGGCTACGCCGCCGGACTCGACGCGTTCGCACCGAGCGACGTGACGGTGCTGCGCATCTCGGGTGACGAATTCGCAGTCAAGCATCGGGTATTGCGTAAAGAGCCGGCGACAAAGTTCTTGCTGTACCGATCCGGCGGCGTGCCCGAAGGGGTCGGGAACTGGTTACTCGACATCGAACTGGCCTACGGCCCGGTGTTCACTGCAGACCGTGACGCGTTGATGAGGGTCGACCTCGGGCTCACAGCGCCGGGTTCTGAGGAGTTGATTGCCAGGTATCAGTCGTTCTTTAACGAAGCGACGCTGGTGGCGAGGCTCAAATCGTTGCCGTTGAACGGCGGCGATCTGACGGTAGTGCGGGCGCAGATGTGCGCCGTGCTTCTGAACCAGAAGGAGCACAGCTTCTCAGAACTCACCCGCACGCTGCTGATGCAGCACGCCGACGGTGATACCACCGGATTTGACGCGCTTGCCTCCCACGGCCTCGCGGACTTCTACTGGGCCGGAGCCTCCGGCATTTACGGGTTCACCTCACAGGCGCCGACGGTGGCGGGGTTCGTGTTGTGGATGTTCCAGCGCGCAACCGACGGGTTCGCAGTCGCCGAGTCGAACAAGACACGGAACCTGGCGCTCGACTTCCGCGGTTTCCGTGACTCCAAGCGCAGCAGTGCAGCGATGAAGTCGCTGGCCCAGGCTGCCCAGGAGAACCTCGACTATACCGATCACATCGGTGAGATCGGTTGGGAGACAATGAAGGACGCGGACATATTTGCCGCCAGTGAGCGTGAGGTGATCCGTCGCCTGGTGGAGGGGATCAGTGCGCAGACGATGTCGTATCGTGACATCGCCGATGCGATCAACGCCAGACGTCGCGATAGCTTCTGGTTCGACGACTACGCGACCGTGTACGCGGCGCTGAGTGCCGCGGCCGAACTGATTCCGACGATCCGGAACGCAGCGTTCACCATCAGTGGCTTTGATGAGGGGCTGACACGGTATCGCGACGAGTGGTTCCGCATCGATCAGCGCTATCGCCAGTTCACCCATGCATATCTCACTGCTGAGTTCAAGCAGCCGATCGAGATTCTTGCCGATCTGGTCGAGAAGGCTTACGTTACCGATTTTCTCGCCCCGATCGGGGTGGCTTGGCAGCAGCAAGTCGATGCGGTCGCGCAGTGGCGCACCATCAACATGACCTCGCAATCGTCGTTCTACGACCACTACGTTGCCCCGAGCCTTAAGGGTCGCAAGAAGGCCGTCGTGATCGTCTCCGATGCACTCCGCTACGAGGTTGCCGATGAGTTGAGTGCGAAAATCCGAGGAGAGAACAAGTTCTCCGCTTCCATCGACGCCATGCTCGGCGTCCTGCCGTCGTACACACAACTCGGGATGGCGGCACTGCTCCCGCACACCACGCTGGCGCATTCCTCAGACGGTGATCCGGTGTTGGTCGATGGGCAGAGGTCCGACGGTACCGCGAACCGCAGCAAGATCCTCAGCGCAGTTGGAGGGGCGGCGATTCAGGCGAAGGACTTCATCGAGATGAAGCCAGCCGATCGTCGTGAGCTGTACTCGTCGAATCAGGTGCTGTACGTCTACCACGACACGATCGATGCGACCGGGGACAAAGCCGTCTCCGAGCACCGAACGTTCACGGCGGCAGAGGACGCGGTCCGTGAGCTGATCGACATCGTCAAGAAGCTCGCGAGCGCGAACGCGACGAACATCATCGTCACCGCCGATCACGGGTTCCTCTATCAGCGTTCCAAGCTGGCTGAGCAGTTCAACCTGACGGTGAAACCGCAGGGTGAGCAGATCGTGAAATCAACACGTCGCTACGTGCTGGGGCGAGGTTTGAAGAAGGACACGGCGTTCACGACGTTCACGCCCGACCAAGTGGGACTGTCTAGCGACCTGGAAGTACAGATCCCGAATTCGATCCAGCGGATCGTGCAGCCCGGAGCCGGATACCAGTTCGTGCACGGAGGCGCCTCCCTGCAGGAGATTGTGGTGCCGGTGATCCAGATCAACAAGAGGCGCAGCGACACAGTCGAGCCGGTGAACGTCGACATCCACCCCGAGTCGGATCGGATCACCACCGGGCAGATCGTCGTCAAGCTGTACCAATCGGCCAAGGTGGAGCCGCACAAACCCGCGCGGCGGCTGCGTGCCGGTCTCTACTTCGGAGACACGCTGATCTCAAACGAGCAGGAGATGACCTTCGACTCGAGCAGTGATGCTGGACGCGATCGATTCCAGAGTGTGACACTGCTTCTCGGTAAGGACGCGGACGAGGCCAACAACCATAGCGTCGAGTTCCGCCTCTCGGAGCCGATCGAGGGTACCGATCAGTGGAAGAAGTACAAGAGCGCCCCGTACACGGTCAGACGTGCCTTCGCCAGTGACGATGGATGGGATTTCTGATGAGCGATCACATCGGCCTCACCGAAGCGGCCCTCCTCGCGCAGGCTCCTGAGGAGGGGCCTGCCGGTGCCGTGGCCGAGCTGACGGCGTTGGACCGCAAGATCAACGCGCAGTTCCCGGGTGCTGTCGTGCGCAAGGACCTCGTCAAGGCGGTCAAAGGCAACGCGATCGTGCCGTCGTACGTGCTGGAGTACTTGCTCGGGCAGTTCGCTGCGTCCGACGACGAGGCGACGATCCAGGAGGGCATCGAGAAGGTGCGCCGGATTCTTGCCGAGCACTATGTCCACCGCAACGAGTCGGAGCTGGTGAAGTCGAAGATTCGTGAGAAGGGTCGCTTCCGGATCATTGACCGGGTCAGCGTGACGTTGAATGAGAAGGCCGACGTCTATCAGGCGTCGTTCGCGAACGTCGGCATCAGCGGGGTGCTCGTGGATTCGAGCACGGTGACCGCGAACCAGAAACTACTGGTGGGCGGCGTGTGGTGCCTGTGCGACATCGAGTACTTGCACAGTGACGACACCCGTGCGGTGCCCTGGATTCTGGGTCGATTGCAGCCGATCCAGATGTCGAGTTTCGACTACGCCGGGTATCTCAAGGCCCGGGCCGAGTTCACTACCGATGAATGGGTAGACCTCCTGATCCAGTCAATCGGCTTCAACCCCGAGATGTTCGGACGTCGCGCGAAACTACTTCAGTTGATCCGGCTGATCCCGTTTGTGGAACGTAACTACAATCTCGTCGAATTGGGCCCGAAGGGCACCGGCAAATCGCACATCTACTCTGAGTTCTCGCCCCACGGCATGTTGATTTCCGGCGGTGAGATCACCGTGCCGAAACTGTTCGTGAACAACGCCAACGGGAAGATCGGCCTCGTCGGCTACTGGGACGTCGTCGCGTTCGACGAGTTCGCAGGCAAGAAGAAACGCACCGACAAGGCGCTGGTCGACATCATGAAGAACTACATGGCGAACAAGTCCTTCTCCCGCGGTGTCGAGACGCTCGGCGCGGAGGCCTCCATGGTGTTCGTCGGCAACACCTCGCACACCGTTCCGTACATGCTCAAACACTCCGACCTCTTCGACGAGCTCCCCGAGAGCTACCACGACTCGGCCTACCTCGACCGCCTGCATTTCTACATCCCTGGTTGGGAAATTGACACGATCCGCGGCGAGATGTTCTCCAGCGGTTACGGTTTCGTAGTCGACTACATCGCCGAAGTCCTCAAGTCGATGCGAAATCTCGACTACTCCGATCGTTACCAGCAGTACTACACACTCGGCTCCGACATCTCCACTCGCGACCGAGACGGCATCCACAAGACCTTCTCCGGTCTGATGAAGCTGCTCTACCCGCACGAGCAGGCCACCGCCCAGGAGATCGAAGAGATCTTGCGCTTCGCGATCGAGGGCCGCAAGCGCGTCAAGGACCAGATCCTGCGCATGGACGCCACTATGGCAACGGTGAAGTTCGGGTACCAATCGCTCGCGGGTGAGTGGACCGCTGTCACGGCACTGGAGGAAGACGAGTACCCCCGGCATTACTACCGCGATCGACCAGACGCTGTCGAGGAGATCGAGGACCTTGTCGGTCCGGCCCAACCTGTGGTGGGTGCGGCCGGCTCGGAGAATGCGGTCGTCTCCGTCCCGATAAAGGAGGAGTTGTATCAAGGACACCGAGATTTCATCGAAAATCAACGCGGCGTCTCCTACGAAACACTCCTTATGCCGTACTTGCGCGGCGCGTCCGAGATCGAGTTGCACGACCCGTACATCCGGATGAACCACCAGGGTCGGAATCTCGTCGAGTTACTGGCCTTGATCGCCTCGGCCAAAGACCCCGCCGACGAGGTGACATTCAAGCTCTACACCCTGCTCGAGACCGACCCTGAGTATCAGAAGAGACAGTTGCAGATGATCGGCCAGATCATTCAGGGGGCTGCCCAACAGGGCATCAAGCTTGACGTGGCTAAGGACCCTGGCGGTCATGATCGCTGGATCCGCACGGACAACGGATGGCGAATCAACCTCGGCCGGGGCCTCGACATCTTTCAGAAGCAAGAAGGCGGCTGGTTCGACTTCGGCAGTACGCGACAGGAGTTTCGCCAGGCTCGGGCATTCGGCGTGACGTATATCCGGGAAGCGAATTGACGGGGGACGTCGACGGACGTGAACCCGCCGACGTCGCCCGTGACTGAATGGTCGAGAGGCGCATCGTCATCGGATGACGGAGTCGAAGGTCTCCGCGGCTAACGATGATCACGACGGGTGCCCTCGCTGCGTTGAAAATCGATCGGAATTCGACACTTTCCCGAAGATTACGTATCGCCAGCTCGTTCCCAAGTCGAGGTGCCGAGAACTCGTGTCGACAATCTATGTCGAATAACCTATCTTATTCAGCTTTTCGACAGGCTTGGAATATATCTGGATGCCCACCAGAGGATGGCGACGATGGCGGATGCGGCATGGGGTGGTTGCGGGGGTTGCGGGCTGGAGTGTTGCTTCGAGTCTGGTGAGGCGTTCTTCGAGGACGCCGGCGATGGCGAGCAGTCCGAGCAGGGTGGGTTCGGTGATGTCGCTGCCGTGCTGGGCGTGACCGAGCAAGGTGGTGCGCAGGAGTGAAATCATGGGGGTGGCCGAGGATGCAGTGAGATCCGAGTTCTGGTCTCCGCAGCGGGTTTCTCTTCGTGCCGTCGAGAACCCGTGTGCAGAACGTAGTCGAATATCGTGTCCATCAGTGTCGGACGGTACTCGAGTGCTGATGCGGAAAAACGTACAGTCAAACCACAGGACCTACTCAGTGAATGAGTGGATCAAAGTTGGGCGAGAGTGTCGAGACCGCCCCGGAATTGCAGCTCCAAAGTGCTCAGGACTGGTCGGGCTTTCGCTGGGCGTGACATCAGTTGTCGAGTATTTCGCGGCATTGTTCCGGGGTGTTGCCTTGCTGTAGGCAATTCGACCACAGGACCTGGGGATGGTTCGGCGGATTCGTTACTGTCGGCGTGCTTGTCGTGGTCCGAGGAGCGCCAGCTGTTGGCGGTGCATCGGTCATTCCGGCTTCGGCCCGAGGGTCGGGGAAGGGCATTCCGAGTGAGTTGGTGCACGTAGTTCCGTCGCAGGATCCTCAGTTGGCGGTGATTTCGCTGACCCGGTTCATGGCTGCGGGGCCGGCGCATTCGTCCGTCCAACCGTATGTTCCGTCCGTGAACGCGGTGTTCGGACCGGGCGACGTGCAGTAGTCGATGTGCTTGGTCACCACCGGCGTTGGCGTGTCGATGAATGTTGCCTCAGCGGTGGGCGGTTCGACGATGGTTTCCGTCGTGGGTTCCACAATCGTGGCACTGGAAACCGGTGTGAGCGTCCCTGACGAGCTCGGCGCCGTGGCGGTCGCAGTTGCTCTCTCAGACGAGGCAGGTTCGGTAGACGAGCCCTGGTCGCTGCACGCACTGAGCGCGAGAAGGAGGATCGGCGCTGCTAGCCAGGCCTTTTTCATTTTCATTGCGATCGCTTCATTCTGTGGACGGGTCGGCGTGTGGTGGCAGAGCTAGGACGGGTGTCAGCGGCGCATTTCTGCGTACGCCTGGCGCCGCAGCTGTCGAAGTTGCCGCCCAACGGCCAGTTGCCAGGCCCTCCATCCGTGCCGTTGCCGGCCCATGATGTCCGTCAACGGCGCCGAGGGTGGCCCGTAGCGTTTCCCGTCGACTTCGAGGGCCCCGTCCCGCGTGATCGTTGCGACGTAGGTGAGCCCGCGGCCGCCGTCGTGATACGTCAGCTGGTCGCCGACCTGTAGATGGCCGAAGAGCATGAGCTGCAAGATGTCATCGTCGTAAGCGATCGGGGCGGAAGACGGCATGATTCGATCGGGTTGGTTTGTGAGCATTGAGGATTCGGATGTCGAATCGTCGCCGTCGCCGTCGCCGTCGCCGTCGCCGTCGCCGTCGCCGTCGCACGAGTTCGGATTCGGCTCGTCAGGTTGTGTGGTTGCGGTGACTGCACCCTCGACATGATGTTCCGTTGTGGGTGTCGGTATCTCGGCTTTGTCTGCTTGTTGGTTTCCCGAACCCACGAGGTTTCCGATCCCGCGGCCCAATCGACCGAGTCCGGATCCGACTCCTGAGACGCCGGCACCGATCGCTTTGCCAGCCGCGCCGGCGACAGCGCTGCCTGCGGACGCTGCCCGACTTCCGACTTCCGCCAGGGCGTCGACGACGCTGGGACTCTCGTGTTCGGTCCAGCCCATGACCTGACTGTCGCGTGCCTGCGCGAAGTTGTCGAGGTCGTCTTTGAGGGTGACGATGTCGTGTTTGAGGTTGTGGGCGGCGCCCCACCGGAACCCGTCGAGTCGGTGCATTTTTGCGAAGTTCGAGAGTTCCGACCGCGCGTGCAGCAGCAGTTCGCCGTCGCGTTCGAAATGCTCTGCCAATAGTGTGCGTGCGTCGTCGAGCACCATCTGCAGATGTTGCGGTTCGGTGGCCTGCACGCGGGCGATCCGGAGTCGTTGCCACAGATAAAGCGATTGCTCACTGACCACTAACAGGTGCAGGGTTTCGCCGAGCCGGTTCTCTTCGATTGCGCGGCGGAGGTAGTCGGCGCGGTCCTGGACCGGGCGAGTGGCATCGAACCCGGCCAAGGTGCGTTTGACGTGTTCTCGGAGTCGTTCGATCGTCATACTCAGGGTGGGGCGGAGACCGGCTACAGATTCCCAGTCCGTGGTCGGGAGTGCTCCGTGTTCGTCGAGTGTGGTGACGAGCCGATCCAGGGTTGCGAAGTGCCCGACCACGTCACCGACACGGGCAGCTTGGGCGAGGACGAGGACTTGTTCGACCTTGCCCTCGACGCGGGCGATCGATTCGTTCACCGATGCGATGGCCGCCGAGAGTGCGACCTGCACTGCGATGAGTTGGAAGGACAATGCTTGGGTGGGGCCGAGGGACACTTTCTGCCATTGCAGTTGGTGACGGAACTTCCCTGCTTGGTCGACGACGGTCATTCGGAAGAAGCCGTTGTCACCGGGCAACGCTTTGTACGTGTTCAACGCCTGGACGCTGTTCGGGGACAACCGCACGAACTGACCGGCCTGGGCGGCAACAGATTTCGCTCCGACGGCAGCGGCGGCGACATTGGCCATCGAGGTTTTGCTGACTCCGGACACGGTGAGTGCTTCGCCGGCGATGTCGGTCAGGCGAGCGAGGTATCCGGCTACGACCTCCGGGTTCCCGGCAACGAGGATGCCTTCTGGTTCGACGGATACGGCGAGTTCGCTGCCGGAGTCGGTGCTGGCGAACAGGTCCATTGCAGCAGTGCCTGATCGAGTGGACTCTGACGGTGAACTGCTCGAGGAGGGCGTCTCGTTCATCGATGTCCGCTTTCTGCTGGTGTGATGGTTTCCGGTGGAAAGCATCCTGGCGATGTCGGTGATGGCACCGTCGGATCGTTTCCGTCCGCCGGGCGATTTCGCGCAGACCGCACGGAATGGCACCCTGCCACGTCCGGTGCAGCAGTGGCTCACCGCGAGTGGATGGACTGTACTGCCTGAGCTGCGGTGCCCGGACCGCACCTGGTAATTCGTCGAGACCAATGCGGCTGCGACCCTCGGGTCCTCGAACGTCGGCGAGTGGGCTGGCGATGGTGCGTCGCCGGAGCTCGTATTCGCTGCGGTTGCTGTGGTGTCCGGCCAGGGCCACGGCGTGGCTTGCATACTTATCGGGCTGGGGCAGGTGAGCGTCAATGAACGCTCGCCTGCCCCAGGGTTGTATCGGGGCGTTCAGATCTGGTTGATCCACCCGATGCGTGAGCTGTCGAAGGAGAGCAGTGTTTCCATAAGCACTACGTACTGTCCGGAGGCTGCCGGATCGTCGAAACAAACGTCGCCTGCGACCCGACCTCCGGGAGCCAACTCACCCGATTCCAGCGTGGAGCGGTCGGAGACGAACGTCGCGTCTTTTGAGACACCGTTAGGATCCTGCAATTTCCAATCCAAGTAACCATTGAAACGTTGCTGCTTGTCAGTGCCGTTGACGACGGTGACGTTCGTGCATAGAAGAGGACCACCGTATGAACGCTCTGCCGACTCCAGAGGTGCAGCAGTGATTTGAACGCCCTTTTTATCGACGGTAGCTCCCGCGTCGGCGCCGGTGTCCTTGCTCGTCTTTCCTGGGAAATCCAGGCTGGCTGCGCTGTCGGAATCCGCAGAACTTGATCCGTTGTTGTCCACTACTGTCGCTGGCTCGTCACCCCCACCAGCGACTGCGGCCACGCAACCTGCGAACAACAATGCAACGATCGCCAGGATGATCCACAAACCCCATCGCTTCTTCTTTGGCGGTTGCGGCGGCTGTCCGTATGGCTGCTGCGGCATCCTGTAGTGCGGGGGTTGTTGTCCGTATGGCTGCTGCGGCATCCCGTACTGAGGGGGTTGTTGTCCGTACGGCTGCTGCGGCGCTTTTTGTGGGTCGCTGCTGTTAGCTGGGTTGTTCGGGTCGGGATTCATGTGTCCTTCTTCTTATTTGTTCGCAGAGTTCGCTCGCAGCTCCCTTGCGGTTTAAAATTCGATTAGTTCTACCATCGCGATGCGACAAATACCTCTTTTGGTCCCAAAATTACGTTTCTCGAAAAGAATGGTGACACCGATTGGAACTTTCGGTTGCGCTGGTCACTGACACGACATCACCTCTCTGACCCCTCCGTCGGTTGAACCGCTACTCGGCGCCAGGACCTGGGCCAAGCACACCCGAACATCGAATCCGAATATGCGTGGGCATACCGCCGGGCAACGCGCGACAGTCGTTATCCCGGGTAGGCGCTGCGCCGCGCCGCCCGGACTTCCGGTCGTAACCTGCCACGGTCCGGCACGTCGATTCCCGCCCCACGTGACTGTCGACGGTGGATCCAGATGAAATTCACTGTGGAAACAGCGATCTCAATCAGTGCCGGTCGTACCCGATTGTCCCAGCGATTGCGCTTGTCGACGACGGGGATCGCTGAGTGCAAAGGAACCTGAATCTGCCACCGAAGTTGAAAATAGAGTTTGTGCGGTTCGGATCCGTCGATAAATTCGTGTCGGAAAACTATGTCAGGTCGCTGTGTATCGTGAGGTTTTCGACGACGGACAGTCGATTAGCTTGGCCGTACCGACAGGGCCTCCGCTATGCAGAAGAGGGCCGCACCCTTGCGGTGCGGCCCTCTTCTTGTGTCACTGATTAGACAGCGCGCACATCGGTGGCCTGAGGACCCTTCTGGCCCTGGCCAACCTCGAACTCCACACGCTGGTTCTCGTCGAGCGACTTGTAGCCGTTGCCCGAGATTTCAGAGTAATGAACGAACACGTCCGGTGTTCCGTCGTCGGGAGCGATGAAACCAAAGCCCTTTTCGCCGTTGAACCACTTCACGATGCCCTGTGCCATACCGATACTCCCTACACACTTGATCCGGGTTTCACATCGAAGTCCCGATCTCGTTTCCCATCCTTGCATGCCCGGCCACGACAGCCTCGCTACAGAGCATCGATAGGTAGTGCGGTGGAGACCTGCAGTCCGACAGAGCAGGAAGGCGATGAAAATGCCCGCTGGCCGGGTGGTTTCGATGTGGATTCGGGTCGCGGCCAACCTGCATTCGCCGGTCTGCTGGAACGAACCGGTGCTCGGATCGGGTCGATTCGGGTGCAGTGCTGCAGCCTGAGGTGATTGCTTCCGGTGCAGCTTGACAGGCACGGCCATCGTACGGCGGTGTCGCCGCGTTCGTTCGGAGCCGGGAGTTTTTCGAGGGAGCGTGCGCTGAAACTTCTGTCGAAAACCTCAAACAGGCGTAGTTTTCGACACATGCTGTTCGGTTACGTGCGGGTGTCGACCGCAGACCAGAATCCTGCCCATCAGATCGATGCCCTGACGCGGGCGGGGATCGACGCCGCAAACATCCACACCGACCACGCGGGTGGTGCGAAAGCATCGAGACCGCAACTCGACGCGGTGCTGACCCGTCTACGTAGCGGTGACACGTTGGTGATCACCCGACTGGATCGGTTGGGGCGTTCGGTGTTGCATCTGATCACCCTCGGTTCCGATTTACGCGAGCGGGGAATCGGATTGAAGGTCCTCGAGCAGGGCATCGACACCGCCACCGCGGAAGGGCGAGCGATGTTCGGGATGCTCTCCGTACTCGCCGAACTCCAACGTGAGCTGATCGTTGCCAACACCCGCGACGGATTGGCCGCAGCGCGCGCCCGAGGCCGTACCGGCGGCCGTCCGTCGAAACTGTCCGGCGATCAGATCGTGCTCGCCCAGCAGCTCTACGACGTGGGGCAGAAGACGGTGGCACAGATCGCGGCGATGTTGAATGTTCCCCGCACTACTGTCTACGGACACCTGAACAAGCGCACACGGGCGGCGAGTGCGTCGACTGATCCGGTGAGCACGGTAGCTGCGGTCCCTGTTGCGCCGGCGCAAACGTCGCGGATCTGCCCGTCCTGCGGGTACGAGCCGAGCACCAGAGCCGAAGCAGCCCATCAACGCGGCGATCTGGCCGTGATCTGGCTGCATCCTCATACCGACAATCCGGCCGATCCTGGTTCGGTGATCGCCCGATCGCATTGCCATCAGTGCGAGCCGGGGCCGCCGGCGTTCGATGTCGCATGCACGGTGTGCGGCGACGGACCAATCCTCGCCGGCGATTTCGCACAGACCGCACGCAGTGGCGCCCTGCCGGATCCGGTGCAGCAGTGGATCACCGCGAGTGGATGGACTGTACTGCCTGAGCTGCGATGCCCGGATCACACCTGAAAATTCGTCGGGACCCGTGAGTACTGTGCACTGATGCAGACAGTATGGACAGTGACGGACAACTCCGCTCGCGAGCTTCGCGATTCGCGACTTGCCGCTGACTTCATCACCCTTGAGATCGACGGAATCAATCCCGATCCAGTGATGCGATGGGCCGAGTTGCGTTCAGTGCTCCGACATCTCGAAGATCACGCGGGCCGCGTTTTCACCACCGCGGAGGCGGCATCGGAGGCACTGTTCGACGATGGCGGCGGCTTCGGTATTTCATCGGTTCTCCGAGCAGGGGTCCTGGACCAACTCCATACCCAGCAGATCGTCGGCGAGTACGTGTTACCGCCGAGAATGGCGCCGGGAGTCACCGAGAAACTCGGTGTCTACGTCTACGCGCTGATCGATCCACGAGATCGCTCCATCTTCTACGTCGGTAAAGGAGTCGGAGATCGCGTCTACAGCCACGTCTGGTCCGCAATGGGAGCCACTGACCTCATCGAAGACGGAATCGAACGCGAAGCCCGCGCAGTGAAATCCGCAAAGAACCAACGCATTCGAGATATCTATCAGTCGGGCAAAACAGTCGAACACGTCATCCTGCGGCATCGGATCGAACCCGACGCGACAGCCGACAAGAGCGCATACGCCATCGAGCAAACCTTGATCGATGCGCTCCGCCTGATAGAAGCGCCTATGGGTACGGCAGTGTTGGCGAACATCGCGGGCGGTCACACCACCACAGAGTGGGGCGTGATCCCGCTACCGGAACTGATCAGGCGTTACGCCGCGGCCGCGGCGCCTGAGATCGAACGGCCGTTCGTTGTTCTCATTGTCAACGCGGCACTGAACCCAGACAACTCCAAGGAGCAGATTTACGAAGAAGGTCGAGGCTGGTGGCACGCCGGCCCGGTTATTCGCAACACAGCGAATGTTCCGATTTTCTTCGTTGCCGCAGACATCGTCCGAGCGGTGTATAGGGCTTCTAGTTGGGAACAGAGCGGGCAGGGCGGAGCGTGGCGGTTCTCCGGCCCGGCGGATCCGGAACTGGAAACCCGCTACGTCGGAACCAGTGTCGCGGAGCTGAAGAAGGCTCGGCGGACTAGGCGATGGCGTCAACATGGTTGGCATCCCTACCCGGTGGAGTGAAAACGCTGCCCGCACATTCGTCGAGTTCTGCTTGCGGCACCGAGCCCCCTGGGTCGCCGATAACATAGATTATGTCAGATGAACTGCGAGAGATGCTGCACAGCAATGGTTTACGCTGTCGCGGGGATCTCGATCGCTACCAAGTCGAGTCCCGTAGCCGCCGCTGAGTGATGCGCTGGTCGATGTCCTCTTTCTCGGTCGAACGCGGTTCGGGCAACATTGGCGTGATTCTGCACGCCGGGGACGCCGGTGAGTGGACTGGCGAACTTGCAGAACCTGCGCAGTGCCGTTCATACAGAGCGAGTGCACTGTACGTCTCACAGACGGCCGGTGGGCGGACCGGGATCACAGTAGGAGGTGTGCCCTGCGGGACTGTCAGCCGTTTGTTTATCGGCGTTTACTCGTTCCGGGCAGACCGCCGGAAACGACGAAGCGGATCCCTCCGGCCGGGGCCGGCCTTCCGCAATGCGGAACTTTCTTCGCGACAGGAAGAGGCTTCGGACCTAGCCGCACGTACAACTGCCGGCGCAGTCGACGAGCTTCGGCAACCAGTTCGCGCTCACGCTCGGAGAGTGGACGAGCAGATGCGACGTCGGTCGCCGTTCGTAAGAACTGCTCCACCTGCTTCAACTCGGCACGTGCAACCCTCTGGCGTTTGCTTTCACTTGGCGGCTCTACCGAATTTTGCTTCTTCCGTCGTCGGCCCATATCGGATGCTCTCATACCTCTCCGACACCTTGGGTCAGCTTGCATTGCGTATAGCTGCGCCGGCATCGCGAGAAGTATCAAATCAATTCGCCAATGCCGCAGGCGTATCGCGAAGGACGTTGACTTGCCAGCAGAAATGATGAAGGTGCGGCAAGGTAAGTTTTCGGCGAACCCAGTGGACCACTGATCAGAACGAGGAAGTGACGTACGTGGCTAAAGATGGTTGGGAATTTTGGCGGGTCAGCAATGCGTCGAGCGGCGCACTGGAATGGCTCGCCGTCACGCGACCGGGCGCACGCGCTGCGATCGACCGCGAAAAAGTGTGGACGCTGCTGCCGAAAAGCCGCATGTTCATCGCAAACTGGTTCCTGACCGCCGACTTCGGACGAGAAGACGACGCGAACGAATGGGTGTACGAGAACATCGACTCCACCGAAGCACGGGAGGTCGCACTGGAGGTACCGGAGCCATCGACCGCGATCGTGACCCGATTGACCCACCCCGAGTCGTCCCTAACACTGAATCAGATCGATCGGCACCCCGTGGACAAACTCCTAGGCAAGCGAGTAGCAGACAAACTCGAGAACCGTAACTGACCTACCGGCGAACCGTCCGCCGCGGACGAACCCCGGTCATTTACCGCCCATCACACCAAAATTCAGGAAGAGTGCGGTACCTCGTTGAAACATTCGACTTCCAGACCCGTACCGCCCCTCAGTCTCGTGATATCAGTGCAACTCTTGATATCAGTGCAAACCAACTGATGGTTTGATTTCTGAAATATTCCACGCTGACAATTCGGCTGTATCGAGGGCGGGATTGGTGGCGATTAAGCGAAGTCAGAACTGACTCCACCATGTGGCAAATGCGTTCCAGGCTGTGCTGACCCACCCCCAGACGGGAGGCATGACAAACAGGTCAGGTAAGTATCCGATCATCGTTGGTCTCCTCAGAGTGGATTCCGCCAGGCGGCCAGTGGCAGCAAGAATGCGTACCAGAACAGCACTTCTTCGGGAAAATCAGGTAGGCGTCCGATCATGCATCTCTCCTCCCCCCGACTTACTTCGTTCATCGCGCCTGATAGTGGTGCGTTACAGTGCCGGTTCTGGACAAGGGAAGTCTTCCGGCCAAAACACGCCACAGCGAAACCACCGCCCTACTCGGCGACAGGCGCACCTAGAGGTTCGGCCGTCAGGAACTAGGGACATCATCACTGTCGGACCCTGAACTATTCTTGGAACCGCGACGAGCAGCAGGTCGCCACTCTGACCTGACCGCAGCGAAAGCTGAAGTCCTGACCTGCACAAACCGTGCAGATCGGTCTACGTGGCGACCTAATCCTCATGACGACTGCTGGGCAGATCTGCCGCGAAACACGGTGGCGAGAACCCGCCAGTGCTTTGTTGTGAGGAGTGCCTCGCACGTCGTTGTCGGGGCACATCGCACCGTCGCCGCCCGCTCACTCCACCTGGTTTCGGCTGGAACAGCGGCGCATTCGAGATCGACGAGCACCGAAGAAGGTCTCGTGCTGTGCCCGCCGAGTACGAATGAGAGAGTACTCGACGGGTTCTAGCGGCTCGATTCAGCACAGAACCGGACCACTTCCGAGTGTCCTCTCTTTGCGGTGACCGCGGTGTGCCGGTTTCTTCGAGCGCTTCTCAGCCGAGTGAAACCATGAGGTCCGGCCTTGTGCAGGTTCTCACTGTGGACATGGGTAAGGAGTCCTTCCGCAACGATGTGAACCTTCTTGTTCATGTCAGGATGACGGCCGCGTTCATGTCAGGATGACGGCATGGACAGTGCAGAGGTTCCGTGTCGATCCTACGACCCGGATTTGTGGCTCTCGTCGGTCCGCAGCGAACTGTCGACTGCAATAGCGTTGTGCCGCAAATGCTCTCACCTTCATCAGTGTTTGACGGGTGCGCTCGACCGGTAGGAAGCGGCTGGGATCTGGGGTGGCCGACATATCGTCGAGGGGAAAATTGCGACCCTTCCGGGGACGACACGCCGCTACTTCGCCGGACGGCTCCGGTTCCATGCCCCTTCGAAAGCGCCTTAGAGACCTCCGGACCAAGGGCAGCGTCCTTGTGAAGCACTAAGTCTGGCAACGCCACGAAGGTTGTCCCAGCAGTTGCCGGTGAACGCGCTCTACCGGTTCGGTCAGGGGACCGTCCAGGCACCACCACCGGGCTGAATCATCACTGCCGGATAATTCGGCGGCCCGGTCGGCACTGTGACGGCGGCGACCACGATGCCCGCCCCTGTCTGGGCCTCGACGCTCGGATATCCGAGGTACGCGATGCCCGCCGCTCCGGTGGAGATGTTTCGCCAGTGAATGAAGACGCAGCAGTAGCGGTCTGCGATGAATCGGGTGACGCCCGGCGCCGCCGGATCGGTACTGGCGATGACGTACATGGCGCCCACAGAAGGGAGGCCGGTCGCAGTGACCGATGCCCCCACGACAGGAACGGGGAAGACGGTGTCGGTCGGTGCGGCAGCGGCAGGTTGTGCGCCGAAGAGCAGCGCGACCCCGATGCCGGCGACGGTCGATGTTCGCCGTAAGCCATGGTGTGATCTCATCGCGTACCCCTGTCTTTGGGATGGGATACCCGGCTTCAGCGCAGTTAACAGAGACGACGACCGGTAGAGGCTGCCACCGAAGTGGCGAGCGACGCAGAGCTGCCAAACTCACGATCTGGATCCACCTGACCGGCGACCGGCCACCTTCGGTGTCCCCTGAAATGAAATCCGCTGCGCTCCGTCCTGTGAAAAGCATTGATTTGTTTTCACTTCTGGCCTTCCGCTTCTCGTCGTCGGTGACCTGCACACAACCCCTGGCGGCGCAAGCGCCGGCCGGTGGCTCCGAGAAATTTTCGCCACTCGCACGCTCCCACCAAAATTTTCTCGGCCCGGGGGTGGCACTCCGGCCCTCATACCGACGCGATTCTCCTTTACCAGAAGGCGAAAAAATTGGCGGGGCACGGGGCCCGGTCACTTTCACAGCAAGGGGAACGACATGTAGAACATCTGTTTGAGGGCCGCCACCGACGTCTTGGCCGCAATCCCGGCATTGCTCGGATTCATTCCCGCCAATTCCGTCGTGATGATCGCTCTCACCGGATCACCGGTCACGCTCGCGTTTGTCGCGCGCGTCGGCACCGGTCCGGTAGCCGCCGGACTCGACCAGATCGAGGCAGCTCAGCGCGAGCTCGACAACATGGGAATCCACAGCATCCGCACCCTAGTCGCGGAATCCCTCGAGGTCGGAGCGGGGTGGTTCGACACCAACGGCGAGGTGCCTGACCAGCAATGCATGTCCTGCGTCTCATGCCTTTAGTTGCTCTGTCGTGGGTTCGCTTCGGCCACTGGGCCGGGCGTCTTCGGCTCGTCCGTGTTCGCCGGCTGGGTCAGGGGCTCCTCCGAAGGCGTTTGTCCGAAATGTCGTCCCCATCGGGGACGCCTCAACCCCGCGCCTTCAGCGCCGCCCGCGCAGCATTGAACCCACCCATCCCGTGGACCCCGCCGCCCGGGGGAGTTGCGGACGAGCAGAGGTAGACGCCCGGGGCCCCGGTGGCATAGGGGTCCAGTCCGAACCTGGGGCGCGCGATGATCTGCCGCGCCGTGTTCGCACCCGCGGAGATGTCGCCGCCCACGTAGTTGGGGTTGTACGCCTGCATCTGCGGCACATTGCGCACGTGGACGCCCACGATCCGGTCCCGGAACCCCGGCGCAAACCGCTCGATCTGACGCGTGACTACATCGGTCGCGTCGCCCGGATAGCCATGCGGCACATGCGCATACGCCCACACGGGATGGATGTCTCCGACGGAACGGGAAGGGTCGGCCAAGAACTGCTGGCCCAACAGAATGAAGGGCTTGTCCGGCATCTGACCCCGAACGGTCTGACGTTCGACAGCAGCAGTTTGCGAAATCGTCCCGGACAGGTGCAGGGTGCCGGCCTTGCGGGCATGCGGATTCGTCCACGGCACGACGCTTCCGTCGGAGTCACCGCGCACGGCGTAGTCGACCTTGTAGGCGGCGGTGCCGTAGCGGAATTTGCGGTAGGCCCGGGCAATGCGATCAGGCTGCCGGCCGTCGAGCAGGCGCCCGGCCGCATCGGGTGCGATGTCGAGCATGACGATGTCGTAGTCGGCGATCTGGGAGTAGTTGGTGACCCAGTTCCCGGTTTCGATGGTGCCACCGAGGCTGCGCAGAATCGAGGCGAGCGCGGCTGCAATTGACCCCGAACCACCTTGTGCCACAGGCCAACCGTGAGCATGGGCTCCAGCAGTGAGCATCGAGCCGACAGCGCTGGACAGGGGAAGGGTGAGCGTCCCGAACATGTGCGCCGCGACGCCACCGAAGAGCGCCCGCGCTTGTGGCGTCTTGAACATCCGCGCGAAACCCGTCGCGGGAAGCAGAGCGCCCGTCCCGAAACGCGCGAGCATCAGCGGGTGCTTCGGAACGTGCACGATCGGCTTGAAGACGTCCTGCACCAACTCGTCGAAGTTCTCGGAGAGGTATCCGAAGACGTCGAGCCACCTCTTACCGTCGACACCCAGTCCCTCAGCGGTCCGGTTGATGTCGCGCCACAGAACCCCGGCGGTGCCGTCGTCGAGTGGATGGACCAGTTGGATCTCGGGCCACAGCCACGTCAGGCCGTGCTTGGCGAGCCCGAATTCGCGGTCGAGTTCCTTGAAGTAGGGAGACGCCAAAGCTGTGGGATGGAAGGCGGAGCAATCGTCGTGGACGAGTCCGTCGACTATGTATTCGCTACTGCGGGTGCCACCGCCGATCTTGTCCGCACCCTCGATGACATGAACGTCGATTCCTGCGCGGGCGAGTTCGATCGCCGCCGCGAGACCGTTGGGGCCACTGCCCACCACTACTGCTGTTGTCATTTGCTCTTCGCCACCCGTCTTCTCAGGTGTGAGCCTACGGAAATTACAGCGATGGCATTCTGCGAGCAAACAATTCAGGCCTAGACCTTGGTTGATCGATCAACTTTTGTTACAGTTCGAGGCGCACTGGCCGCAGCTGATTCTTATCGCTGCGGCCAGTTGTTGCATTCATCGCCCATCGCGCCTGTTTCCTGCGGATTCGGTATCCTGTGAATCGGAACTTCTCTGCACAGACGCAGCTCCGAGATCTGTCGAGGGGCCTTCTGGCTCCCTGCATCGCCGCAGTTCAGAGCAATTATAGGGCGACCTTAGTTGCGCCCGTGCCGGGGTTCTGAATTATCGTTTTCGTTACACGGTTGACTCACAAAAGTTTCAACCGACCGAAGACTCACGTCGCCGGGTGCCAGAACGCACACCATCGCGTCTGCGCAGGGCGGCTACTTCGGTGGTACCGAACACATCGTCGTGTCGGTGCTTTGAAGGACTTGCATTGCAAGTTGATGGCCATCAGCGCTGCTGGTCGTCGGTGCATCTTTATGGCATACGAAGGCTGGGTATGAAGCAACTTCCAGGCCCCCAGGGCCTCTATCACCCGTCCAATGAGCACGACTCCTGTGGAGTCGCATTTGTTGTCGACATGCATGGTCGCCGCAGCAGGGACATCGTCGAAAAGGCGATCACCGCTCTGGTCAACCTCGAGCATCGCGGCGCTGCCGGATCAGAACCCAACACGGGTGACGGTGCGGGCATTCTGCTGCAGGTTCCCGACAAGTTCTTCCGAGCTGTTGTGGACTTCGCGCTGCCCGCCGAAGGCGCGTACGCAACCGGTATCGCATTCCTCCCGCAGGGCGATGCCGATGCACACGAGGCTGCTGCTGCAGTCGAGAAGATCGTCGTCGAAGAGGGCCTGAAGGTTCTCGGCTGGCGCGAGGTCGGAACCGACGACTCCTCGCTGGGCGCACTGGCGCGCGACGCGATGCCGACGTTCCGTCAGATCTTCATCGGCTCCGAGGGTGACAAGTACACCGGCATGGATCTCGAGCGTCGTGCATACGTGGTGCGTAAGCGCACCGAGCACGAACTCGGCTCCGAAGGCGCCGGCAAGGGTGGCCCGGGTAGCGAGACCGTGTACTTCCCCAGCCTGTCCGGCCAGACGTTCGTCTACAAGGGCATGCTCACCACCCCGCAGCTCAAGGGTTTCTACCTCGACCTGCAGGACGATCGTGTCGAGAGCGCACTGGGCCTGGTCCACTCGCGCTTCTCCACCAACACGTTCCCGTCGTGGCCGCTGGCGCACCCGTTCCGCCGGGTCGCTCACAACGGTGAGATCAACACCGTCACCGGCAACGAGAACTGGATGCGCGCTCGCGAGTCCCTGATCGACAGTGACGTCTTCGGTGGCCGCGAGAACCTGGACAAGATCTTCCCGATCTGCACCCAGGGCGCCAGTGACACCGCTCGTTTCGACGAGGTGCTCGAGATGCTGCACCTCGCCGGTCGCAGCCTGCCGCACGCAGTTCTCATGATGATCCCCGAAGCCTGGGAGAAGCACGAGAGCATGGACCCCGCTCGTCGGGCGTTCTACGAGTACCACTCGGCTCTCATGGAGCCCTGGGACGGACCGGCGTCGGTGTGCTTCACCGACGGCACCGTCATCGGCGCCGTGCTGGACCGCAACGGTCTGCGTCCGTCGCGTCTGTGGATCACCGAAGACGGCCTCGTCGTCATGGCGTCGGAGGTCGGCGTTCTGCCGATCGATCCGTCCACCGTGGTCCGCAAGGTCCGCCTCCAGCCCGGCCGCATGTTCCTCGTGGACACCGCGCAGGGTCGGGTCATCAGCGACGAGGAACTGAAGAACGAACTCGCTGCCGAGCACCCGTACCAGCAGTGGATCGACGAAGGTCTGATCCACATGGACGACCTGCCGGACCGTCCGTACACGTACATGTCGCACGAGCGCGTCGTGCTGCGTCAGCAGCTCTTCGGTTTCACCAACGAAGAGGTCAACCTGCTGGTCAAGCCGATGGCACTCTCCGGTGCCGAGGCACTGGGCTCGATGGGTACCGACACTCCGATCGCCGTGCTCTCGTCACGTCCGCGGATGCTGTTCGACTACTTCTCGCAGCTCTTCGCTCAGGTCACCAACCCGCCTCTCGACGCGATCCGTGAAGAGGTCGTCACCAGCCTCGGCGCGACCATCGGACCCGAGGGCGACCTGCTGCACCCGAATGCGGACTCCTGCAAGCAGATTGCGCTCCCGCAGCCGATCCTGCACAACGACGACCTGTCGAAGCTCGTTCACGTCAACGACGACGGCGAATTCCCGGGCTTCCGCAGCGTCGTGATCCGCGGCCTGTACCCCGTCAAGGAAGGCGGCGACGGTATCCGTCGTGCGCTCGAGGGCATCAAGTACCAGGTCTCGCAGGCAATCGAGGGTGGCGCACGCATCATCGTGCTCTCGGACCGTGAGTCCACCGAGGATTACGCGCCGATCCCGTCGCTGCTCCTCACCTCGGCCGTGCACCACCACCTGGTTCGCGAGAAGTCGCGCACCAAGGTCGGTCTCATCGTCGAGGCCGGCGACGCCCGCGAGGTGCACCACATGGCGCTCCTCATCGGCTTCGGTGCCGCAGCGGTCAACCCGTACATGGCTTTCGAGACCATCGACGAGTTCCTGCAGAATGGCGAGCTCGAGGGTCTGACCCTCGAGAAGGGCATCGCGAACTACATCAAGGCCGCCGGCAAGGGTGTCCTGAAGGTGATGTCCAAGATGGGCATCTCGACGCTCGCGTCGTACACCGGTGCTCAGCTGTTCCAGGTCATCGGCCTCTCGCAGGAGCTGACGGACGAGTACTTCACCGGTCTGCAGTCGCAGCTCGGTGGCATCGGCCTCGACCAGATCGCAGCCGACGTCCAGGCACGTCACGCCGTCGCGTACCTCGATCGTCCCGAAGAGCGCGCTCACCGCGAGCTCGAGGTCGGCGGCGAGTACCAGTGGCGTCGTGAAGGCGAGTACCACCTGTTCAACCCGGACACGGTCTTCAAGCTCCAGCACGCAACTCGCACAGGTCAGTACGAGGTGTTCAAGGAGTACACGACCATGGTCAACGACCAGTCGGAGCGCCTTGCCGCTCTGCGTGGTCTGTTCGACTTCAACATCGGCAAGCGGCCGTCGATCTCGATCGACGAGGTCGAGCCGGCCAGCGAGATCGTCAAGCGTTTCTCGACGGGTGCAATGAGCTACGGCTCCATCTCCGCCGAGGCTCACGAGACTCTCGCCATCGCGATGAACCGTCTGGGCGCCCGCTCCAATTCCGGTGAGGGCGGCGAACATCCGTCGCGCTTCACGCCGGACGAGAACGGCGATCTGCGTCGCAGTGCCATCAAGCAGGTCGCGTCGGGACGCTTCGGTGTCACCTCGCACTACCTGAGCAACTGCACCGACATCCAGATCAAGATGGCGCAGGGAGCCAAGCCCGGTGAGGGCGGCCAGCTTCCGGCTCACAAGGTGTACCCGTGGGTGGCCGAGGTTCGGCACTCCACGCCTGGCGTCGGGCTGATTTCGCCGCCGCCGCACCACGACATCTACTCGATCGAGGATCTCGCTCAGCTGATCCACGACCTGAAGAACGCCAACCCGCAGGCCCGCATCCACGTGAAGTTGGTCTCCGAGGTCGGCGTCGGAACCGTCGCGGCCGGTGTCTCGAAGGCACATGCCGACGTCGTTCTGATCTCCGGTCACGACGGTGGCACCGGTGCCACCCCGCTGACCTCCGTCAAGCACGCGGGCGCACCGTGGGAACTCGGCCTCGCCGAGACCCAGCAGACGTTGCTGCTCAACGGTCTCCGAGACCGCATCGTCGTGCAGGTCGACGGCCAGCTCAAGACGGGTCGCGACGTCGTCGTCGCTGCCCTGCTCGGCGGCGAGGAGTTCGGTTTCGCCACCGCACCGCTGGTGGTCTCGGGCTGCATCATGATGCGCGTCTGCCACCTCGACACCTGCCCCGTCGGTGTCGCGACGCAGAACCCGTTGCTGCGTCAGCGTTTCAGTGGCAAGCCGGAATTTGTCGAGAACTTCTTCATGTTCATCGCCGAAGAGGTTCGCGAGCTTCTCGCGGAACTCGGCTTCCGCACGCTGCTCGAAGCAGTCGGCCAGGTCGACATGCTGGACACCACGCGCGCTCTCGATCACTGGAAGGGAAGCAAGGCAGGCAATCTCGATCTGTCGCCGATCCTCACCCAGGTCGAGTCCGCGTTCATGGACCAGGACGTCCACTGCACCGGCACGCAGGATCACGGTCTCGACAAGGCACTCGATCAGCAGCTGATCGTCTCGGCCCGCAACGCACTCGACAAGGGTGAGGCGGTCTCCTTCGAGTCCGCGATCACCAACGTCAACCGCACGGTCGGCACCATGCTCGGCCACGAGGTCACCAAGGCGTTCGGTGGAGAGGGCTTGCCCGAGGGCACCATCGACATCACGTTCACCGGTTCCGCCGGTAACAGCTTCGGTGCTTTCGTGCCCAGCGGTATGACCCTGCGCCTGCACGGCGACGCCAACGACTTCGTCGGCAAGGGCCTTTCGGGTGGACGCATCGTCGTACGCCCGCCGCTGGATGCAGCGGAAGGCTTTGTCGCCGAGGACAACATCATCGGTGGCAACGTCATCCTGTTCGGCGCCACCAGCGGCGAGGCTCTGCTTCGCGGTGTCGTCGGCGAACGCTTCGCAGTCCGTAACTCCGGCGCCACTGCCGTCGTCGAGGGTGTGGGCGATCATGGTTGCGAGTACATGACGGGTGGAAAGGTGGTCATCCTCGGAGCCACCGGACGTAACTTCGGCGCCGGCATGTCCGGTGGCGTCGCGTACATCTACAACCCCGACAAGGCATTCGAGAAGAACCTCAACACCGAACTGGTGGACCTCGAGGATCTTTCGGGCGACGACTTCACCTGGTTGAAGGGCGCCATCGAACGTCATCGCGACGAAACCGGCTCCGAGGTTGCCACGCGCATCCTCGCTGACTGGTCGCAGCAGGTGGGTCACTTCGCAAAGGTGATGCCCCGCGACTACAAGAAGGTTCTTTTGGCCATCGCGGCCGCAGAGAAGGATGGCAAGAACGTGGACGAGGCAGTTATGGAGGCAGCTCGTGGGTGATCCAAGCGGCTTCCTGAAGCACACGTCGCGCGAACTTCCGGTTCGCCGGCCGGTGCCGTTGCGCCTGCTCGACTGGAAAGAGGTCTACGAGGAGTTCCCGAAGGAAACCCTCAAGACCCAAGCCAGCCGTTGCATGGACTGCGGAATTCCTTTCTGCCACAACGGTTGCCCTCTCGGAAACTTGATTCCCGAGTGGAACGACCTGGTCTACAAGGACCACTGGCACGACGCCATCGAGCGTCTGCACGCGACCAATAACTTCCCGGAGTTCACCGGTCGTCTGTGCCCCGCACCCTGTGAGGCGTCCTGTGTCCTGGGCATCA
Source organism: Rhodococcus sp. YH3-3 (assembly GCF_001653035.1). Lineage (NCBI taxonomy): Bacteria > Bacillati > Actinomycetota > Actinomycetes > Mycobacteriales > Nocardiaceae > Rhodococcus > Rhodococcus sp. YH3-3. The sequence goes on from NZ_BCWH01000001.1 coordinate 441,291, forward strand.
ACCAGGATCCGGTCACCATCAAGCAGGTCGAGGTCGAGATCATCGACAAGGCCTTCGACGAAGGGTGGGTCAAGCCGGTTCGCGCCGCGCACGCCACCAACAAGAAGGTCGCAGTTGTCGGCAGTGGTCCGGCCGGTCTGGCTGCAGCGCAGCAGCTGACCCGCGCCGGTCACGCAGTGACGGTCTTCGAGCGGGCAGACCGCATCGGCGGCCTGCTGCGCTACGGAATCCCCGAGTTCAAGATGGAGAAGCGGCACATCGACCGCCGTCTCGAGCAGATGGAAGCCGAAGGCACCGTCTTCAAGACCAACGTCAATGTCGGCGTGGACATCACCGCGGACGAGCTGCGTGAGCAGTTCGACGCAGTGGTTCTGGCCGGCGGCGCCACCGCAGCTCGCGATCTTCCGATCTCGGGCCGCGAACTGGACGGCATCCACCAGGCGATGGAGTTCCTGCCGATCGCCAACCGCGTGCAGTTGGGTGACCTCGACGCTCCCACCATCACCGCTGAGGGCAAGAAGGTTGTCATCATCGGCGGCGGCGACACCGGAGCGGACTGCCTCGGCACCTCGCACCGTCAGGGTGCGGCCAGCGTCCACCAGTTCGAGATCATGCCGCGTCCGCCGGAGACTCGCGCCGAGCAGACTCCGTGGCCGACGTACCCGCTCATGTTCCGCGTGGCTTCGGCTCACGAGGAGGGCGGCGAGCGTCTGTTCTCCGTCAACACCGAGAACTTCGTCGGTGAAAACGGCAAGGTCACCGGACTCAAGGCTCACGAGGTCGAGATGAAGTCGGGTCGCTTCGAGAAGGTCGAGGGCTCGGACTTCGAGCTCGAAGCCGATCTCGTGCTCCTGGCAATGGGCTTCGTCGGTCCCGAGAAGCCGGGTCTGCTCACCGATCTCGGTGTCGACTTGAACGAGCGTGGCAACGTCGCCCGCACGTCGAAGTGGAACACCAACGTCGACGGCGTGTTCGTGGCCGGCGACATGGGCCGCGGTCAGTCCCTGATCGTCTGGGCCATCGCCGAGGGACGTTCCGCAGCCGCCGCTGTGGACACCTACCTCGAGGGTGTCACGGCCCTTCCGTCACCGATCCACCCGACAGCGGCTCCGCAGCGCTAGAGGCTCTCACAAAGCCGCACCCCACCGCATTCGGTGGGGTGCGGCTTTGTTTCTGCAAGCAATTCGCACGATCTGTAACAAACCTTCATCAATCGTGCATCGGACAGACACAACGCCCAGACAGTATGATTCCGGAGCACCGATAGTGGTGTATGGGTTGCTGAAGGTAAAACAGGGGAGTTTCATGCGTGCGAGGCGTCTCGTTGCGGTGTTGTCGGCACTTGCTGCGGCAGTAGTGGTACCGGTTGTCAGTGCTCCCGTGGCGTCGGCTGATCCCTGCCCCAGCCTGTACGTCGTGGCCATCCCGGGAACGTGGGAGCCCTCGGGCACCAGGCCCGGCGCCGGCATGCTCGCCCCGGTGACCAACGGGCTTCCGGGCTCCGTTCGCACCGATTACGTCACCTACTCGGCGACGGCCTTCCCGTGGGAGTCCAACGTCTACGCCAAGTCGAAGCAGCAGGCTGTCGACAATGCCCGCGGCATGATCGGTGCCATGGCTGCCTCGTGCGGAGACACTCGCTTCGCGATCGTCGGATACAGCCAGGGTGCCGACGCGGCAGGCGATCTCGCCGCCGAGATCGGAACCGGCATCGGCGTTGTTCCCCCGACTCGCGTCGAGGGCGTCGGTTTGCTGTCCGATCCCCGTCGTTCCGAGTCCGACGTCCTGATCGGCCCCGCTGTCGGCGGTAACGGTGCCAGTGGCCCGCGCATCGGTGGATTCGGTTGGCTGTCAGGCAAAACGGTGACGCTGTGCGCGGTCGGTGACCTGTACTGCTCGACGCCGAAGGACGATTTTGTGATGCGCCTGGCCGGATTCATGGCTCAGGCGTCCGATCCCACTCCGGCCAGTGCGCTCGCGCTGCGCGACGAAGCGGCCGTGATCGTCAACGATCTGATCACCGCAGGCGGGCTCCCCGCTCTGATGGCCCAGCTCGATCCGGGCGCGAATTCGCGTCGCATCGATCAGCTGGTTGACTTCTACGGCTCGCAGGTCCACACCGACTACACGCGTTACGTCGTTGACGGCGCAGGCAATTCGGCTACATCCTGGCTGCACGGCTGGTTGGCCGGCAAGGCCTGATCAGCAGTACGTCTGCTCCGCCGTGTCGACGTAGATCTCGGCAATGCGCTGCGAGGACATCGGCGTGATCTGTGAGTACACCTCGCCGACGGAGTTGAACTCCGCCAGCACTTCGGACCGAGGCATACCGTCAGCGAGAGCCTTGCAGGTGCCGTCGGCGTAGAGGATCTCGGCGGAATCCATTCCGGCGGGCGGGATCCCGGCCAGACGCAGAGCGGCGATGTACCGCTGCCCCTTCTCGCCGGCGTTCGCGACGATCTCTTCCGGTGAGCGGGCGTCGATCGGTGCATTGGCCGCTGGCGCTACCGGTAGCGACACCGGTGGGGGCGTCGATTCGACGACGCTCGGCGCGGCTTCCGGAGTTGCGGCGGGGGGGGGGGGGGGCAGCGCCCGACGTTGCCGCGATCGACGTGCTGGTGGCAGCAGATGTGGATTCCGCTGCGTCGCTGTCGGATTGGCTGCTGCAGCCGCTGAGGAGTAGGCCCGCTGCCGCGACGCAGAGGACCAGTCTGTTCGTGTTCATCACCCGTGAGTGTTACATACCGTACCGCTTATTTTGTCCGTTTTAAGGAAACTCCCTTTTGCCCTGTTTTTAAGTCGAAGTCCTGTGATATACATCTGTTCAGTTGTTACTTGTGAGTAGGAGCACACCGCAAAGACCTTGTCGGCGGCGGTCGAAACACAAGCAATGACTGCGAGTTTCGTCCCCCATCACATAAACGGCAGGGAGAAATCAGTGCAGAAATCTCACAAGAACGGCAACAGACGTCTCGGCACGCGCGTGGCCGTCATTGCAGGTACCGCAGGTGCGGTCCTCGCGTTCGCGGCGCCGATGGCCTCGGCTCAGGACCCGGTCGACAATTCGGTACCGGGCGCCGCAGTGTGTCCGGCTACTGCAGAATCCTGTGTGTCGGTTGTGGTTCAGAGCGGAACCTTCGACAACAACGGCTTCAACCTCCCGATCGGAAAAGGCGACATGATCATCGCCGCCGAGGCCGGCTCCGGTGAAGGTGAGTCCACCGTTCTTCTCCCGCGCGACGACGGACACCACGGTGTCTACTCCAAGCCGTTGACCGTTCCGGGTGGAGTCCTGGGAATCGATCTTCCGTTCGGCAATCTCTTCGGCCTGGCCGCAGTAACGGCCGAAGTGGAGGCAACGGCTGCGCCGACCCTCAACGGAATCATCACCGACATGGATCTGAGCATCCCGGTGCGGATGAAGATCAACAACGCGTTCCTCGGTGACAACTGCTACCTGGGTTCCGCGGCGGCGCCGGTGAATCTTCGTCTCGCGCCTGACCCGTCGGTGGTACCGACCTACACGGTGCTGCCGTCGACTGCGCTGAAGGTGAGCCCGGTCGGGAACGAGGCAACCGGCTTCGCGCTGCCCGCCGCCAGTGGTTGCGGACCGTTCGGAGTGCTGAACCCGATCGTCAACTGGCGAGCAAAGGTACCGGCCACGTCCGGAACCTCGCTCAGCACGATCTCCGACGCCTACCTGTACCCGGGCGGCCTCACCGGTAGCGATCCTCTCGACGATCTCGGTGGCGGAACAGGATCCAGCGGTTCCAGTGGCTCGAGCGGTTCGTCCGGAAGCTCCGGTTCCTGAAAACTCGGATGCCTTGAAGCAGCGGTGGTGACGGAATGTCACCACCGCTGCGGCGTCCGACCTGTAATAACCTGTGCCTCAGGGTGGGCGAAGGCGGACTCCATCAGGAGGACCTGCGCGGCCACGAAATCACAGGGGAGTCCTCAAACATGTTTCGAGACAGCGTTCTTGCGAGTCCGGTCCTGCGCCGGGGTGTGACAGCACTGGCAGTTGCGGCCGCGGCCACGATGTTTGTCGGTACTGCGGCAACGGCGGAGCCGGCGGCAGTCGTCGGTGAGGTGTCCGCGGACTCCATCGCGGCAGCCCGTGCACAGGCCATCGGAACGACGGTCACCGTCGTGGGAACCGCGACTACGCCGTCGGGAGTCTTCGAATCCAGCTTCTACGACAAGGGCTTTGGTCTCCAGAGCGGAAATTCGGGCATCTACATCAGCGATCCGAACAACTCCGGGATTGCTCTCGGCGATCAGGTTCAGGTCACCGGAGTCCTCGCGGATCAGGAAGGCCTGCTCGTCGTCCGCCCGACTGCCGTCGAGGTAATCGGCACGACCTCCCAGATCAGCCCGGCGCGACTGCCCCTCAATGCGATCGGTGAGGGTAGCGAAGGTCGTCTCGTGACGGTGTCCGGAATCGTGAGCGGACCCGTCGTCGACGATCTGCCGTACGGTCACAAGATCCTGGTCTCGGGCGCCGAGGGAAACACCGTCATCTTCGTCAACACACAGACCGGAATCGACCTCGATGCCGTCGCCGTCGGACGCCCGATCACCGTCACCGGTTTCAGTGGCCAGTACGCCAGCACCTACGAGGTTCTTCCCCGCTCGGAAGCCGATGTGCAGCAGGGTTTCACGGGCAGCCTGAGTTTCGGAAGCTGACCTAGATCTCGAACCGAGCTCCGACGCGCATCGACCCGGGAGACAACCGGCTGATCGTGCGTCCGAGCTTGGCTTCGACGGTCACGGGTACGACGGCCTTGTTTGTGCGAACCGCTTTCACGATGGCACTGGCGACTCGGTCAGGCGTGAAGTTGCGCTTGCGGTAGAAGTTGTCGACCTTGGTCTGGTTCTCGAGCTGCTCCTCGGCGGTGGTCCCGGCGAACTCGGTGGTCTTGAGGATGTTCGTGTGAACGAGGCCGGGGCAGATGGTGCTGACGCCGATGCCGTGTGGAAGCAGCTCTGCCCGTAGGCAATCCGAGAGCATGAATACCGCTGCTTTGCTTGTCGAATACGCGGTGAGGGCCTTCTGTGGTGTGTACGCGGCGGCCGAGGACAGATTGACGACGTGCCCTCCTGTTCCCCGGTCGATCATCATCGGGGTAAATGCCCGGCAGCCGTAGACAACTCCCCAGAAGTTGATGTCCATGACGCGCTCGAACTGGCGCTGCTCGGTGTCGGCGAACGTTCCCGAGAACCCGATTCCGGCGTTGTTGACGACGATGTCCGGTACGCCGTGATGTGCCGCGACGGTCTCCGCGAACCGAATCACGGCCTGTTCGTCGGACACGTCCACCTGATAGGCGTGGGCACCGCCACCGAACACTGCTTCGGCGCCGCCGGCTTGCGAAGGGATGTTTACAAGTGCCGCAGTGTCCTGCGCGCTTTCGAGATTGATGTCGGAGACCACGACGATAGCTCCCTGGGCGGCGAAGGCGAGGGCCGTTTCACGCCCGATGCCGCTGCCCGCACCGGTGATCACCACCAGCGTGCCGGTGAGATCGCGCAGTCGACGCTGCAACTTCGTTCCGCGTCGCCAGCCGGTGACGTCCTTCAGTAGCCCCATTGGTTGCCCTTTTCGTGTGTACGTTTGTGGCGTGTGTCTCTAGCTGACTTCCCCTCTGCGAAAGGTATCCGATGAGCGAGCTTCGTGTAGTTGCAACCATCCCGGCCAAGTCCGGTTCCGAGGACGACGTCCGATCGGCTCTGACAACTCTCGCGGAGGCGAGTCGGTCCGAGGACGGCTGTGTGTCGTACGAGTTGTTCGAGTCAGCGGCTGCGCCCGGCACGTTCGTCACGATCGAAACTTGGCGCGGGCAGGAGGAGTTGGACGCTCACATGCAGTCCCCGCATCTACAGGCCGCGCTGGCCGCTGCCGGACCACTTCTCGACGGCGCTCCGGCGATTCATCCGTTGAAAGGCGCCTGAATCAGAATGAATTCCTGACCTTCGCTAAGGGTCTGACCTGCGAATGTCGCTCGAAAACTGACCAATCTTCGCGCTCCATTCCACTGAGCGGGACCTGCGACTAATACCTGTGCCTTAAGTCACAAACTGTCTCGACAATGCTTCACATCACAGTTTCTGACCTGGAGGTTTTGAATGAGTCGCAGTTCTCGGCGCGGTCACCGCAAGGTTGCCGCCGTCGCGCTGGCAGTCTCCGCCGGCCTGTTCGTCTCGTCGTGCGCTGACAGCGGGAACGGGGGTGGGAGCGGCGACGCACCGGACTCCGGTTCGGGATTGTCCATCGGCCCGGTCAACGAGCAGTCCGGCGAGGGCGATCCGGTCAAGGGCGGCACCCTCACGTTCAGCGGGTACTCCGCCGTCACCAATCTCGATCCGGCGAAGACTCAGATCGCCGGTTCGGTCGCCGGTTCGGAGTTGGGCGCGATCTACGACACGCTCCTGCGGTACGACCCGGCATCCAAGGAATTCGTTCCGAAGCTCGCAGAGTCGATGGAGCCGAGTTCCGACTTCAAGACGTGGACCCTCGAACTGCGTGACGGTGTGAAGTTCAGCGACGGGACGCCGGTGGATTCGGCGGCCGTCTCGGCGAGCCTCAATCGCTACGTCACCAACAAGGGACCGCAGTCGAGTCTGTACGCGTCGAAGGTCGCGTCGGTAGACACTCCGGATCCGTCGACGGTCGTCTTCAATCTCGTCGACCCGTGGACCGGTATCGAGTCACTGCTCTCGACGGGCCCCGGCATGATCGTCGCGCCGAGCGCCCAGCAAGGTGATCAGTTCACCCCGATCGGCGCGGGTGCCTTCACCCTCGAGAAGTTCGCTCCCAACGAGGAATTGATCCTCGACGCTCGGGAGGACTACTTCGACGGTGCCCCGAACGTGGACAAGCTGCGGTTGATCAGCATTGTCGGTTCGCAGTCCACCACCGAATCGCTCAAGAGCGGCGGCACGGACGTCGCATACATGCGTTCGCTACCGAACGTGCTGGATCTGATCGACTCCGGCTACCCGGGCTTCGTCGACATTCCGTCGCTGTCGTACCTCTCGCTCGTCAACACGGCACCCGGTCGTCCCGGTGCCGACGTGCGCATCCGTCAGGCATTGGCGCTCGCAACCGATCCCGTCGCACTCGACAACCGACTCAACGAGGGCAAGGGTCTGCCCGGACAGGTCATCTTCCAGGACACCTCCCGCTGGCATAACGACGTCGCTCCGATCGGCGTCGACACCGCCAAGGCGAAGCAGCTTCTCGACGAGGCCAAGGCTGACGGTTACGACGGCAAGATCACATACCTGACGCTGCAGGAGAATTCGGCGCAGGCGATGGCTCTCGCACTGCAGTCGATGGCCAACGCCGTCGGATTCGATTTCCAGATCGAGTACGTCAACTCGGTTGCCGACGTCGTCAAGCGTTTGTACGCCGACCGCGACTTCGACATGGCAACAGGTTCCGCCAGCCTCGCGGAAGCCGATCCTTTCGAGCGTCTGTACTCCAATCTCAAGTCGGGTGGACGGAACAACGCCACGAGCTTCTCCGACCCCGAGATGGATACGCTGCTCGATCAATTGGGTGTCGCGACGTCGACCGACTCGAAGATCGAGGTGCTCGCCAAGATCCAGGAGCGCGCCAATGAGGTTGTGCCGTGGCAGGTTTACGGCAACACCCCGTGGCTCGGTGTGTGGGGACAGAACGTCCACGGCATTCAGCAGAGCCTGGACGGAATCATGTTCTTCGACAAGGCCTGGAAGAACTAGACACCTGAATGACTGAATGGACCCGAGAAGCGTCCCTGCGGGGACGCTTCTCGGCATCAGAGAGTGGGATAGATCAAGAAGTGAGATCGAGGGCGGCGCGGACGATGCTGTCGGAGTCGAGGCCGTGGTATCGGTAGATGTCCTCGAGCGAACCGACCTGACCGAACCGGCTCACTCCGAGCGCAGCACCCGGAACGTTGTTGATTCCCGTCAGGAACGCGAGGGTGTGCGGGTGCCCGTCGAGAACGGTCACCATCGGCGCGGATCGGCTACTCGGAAAGACCTGATCCAGGATCCACGACGGACCGTCCGCGAGACCGCGCCGAGACTGGAGTGCTTCGAAGAGCAAGCCGGGGCTGGTCACGCAGACGACGTCGGCGGAAATGCCTTGCTCGCCCAGTCTTTCGGCTGCGACCAGTGTTTCGGTGACAGTGGCACCCATGCCGACCAGGGTGACGGCCGGATCAGGGTTGTGCCGCAGTGTGTACGCGCCGGCCACCACCTGACGTCGACGGCGTTCTCGCGCAGCCGGATCGGTCGGTACCGCGGCCAGGGCCTGATCGACCGGACGGGTCGACAGGCGCAGGTACGACGAGCTGCCGTCTGGTCGGCCCAGGCGTCCGATGCTGTCGAGGAGCGTCCACTCGACGTCGACGGCGAATGCCGGTTCGAAACTGGTGCAACCCGGCTGTTCCAGTCCGATGGACGGGGTCTTGATCGACTGGTGCGCACCACCTTCGGCGGCCAAGGTGACGCCCGACGGAGTGCCGACCATGATCGACTGCCCTCCGGCGTAGATGCCGTACGACCACGGTTCGAGAGCCCGCTCGATGAAGGGGTCGTACATCACCCCGATGGGGAAGAGTGGCTGGCCCCAACGACTCCAGGTTGCACCGAGTTCGCCCATCAGTCCGACCAGGTTGGTCTCGGCGATGCCGAGTTCCATGTGCTGACCGGTGGGCTTCTCACGCCAGTGCATGATCGTTTCGGCGTCGTCGGCAAACCAGTTGTGCCGCTCGTCGGGGGACCACACGCCGACCTTGTTCAGCCAGCCTGCGAGGTTGGTGGTGGAACTGACGTCCGGGCTCAGTGTGACAACACGTTTCGCGGCGTCCGGCGCTTCGCGGCTCAGGTCGAGTAGTACCCGGCCCAGAGCTGCCTGAGTGGTGGACGTGCCGGAGGGCGTACGGCCGATGTCTTTCGGAACTGCCGGGGGCACCAGATGCTCCACCTTCGGGCGAGCCAGGCGCCCAGCGGTTTCGGCGCAGATGCGGCCGGACGGGCTGTCGGTCTCGAACCGTTCCCAGGGATTCGACGGATCCATGCCGAGTTCCGACGCCAGGTGCTCGAACTGCTCGGTGGTGAGCAGCGACGAGTGGTTCTGCGGATGACCCTGCGTCGGCAGACCCCGACCCTTGATCGTGTACGCGATGATCACGGTGGGACGGGTGTCGTCGATCTGTGCGTACGCCTCTCGCAGAGCGTCGAGGTCGTGGCCACCGAGATTGCGGATGGCTTCGAGCACCGTGGCGTCGTCGAGGTCGTCGATCAGCGCCGTGATCGCGTCGGCGTCCGCCGCGTCGCCGGGCAGTCTCAGACGTACCTCGTCGGCCGTGCATCGCAGCAGGCGCTGGTACTCCGGATTCGGCATGTCCAGGATTCGTTCGCGCAACGCGGTGCCGCCCGGCCGGGTGAACAGTGATTCGAGCAGCGCACCGAACTTCACGGTGATGACCTGCCAGCCGGCACCCGAGAACATGCGCTCCAGGCGGGTTGCCGCGATGTTCGGCACCACCCGGTCGAGTGATTGGCGGTTGAGGTCGACTATCCACACGATCTCACCCAGTTCGGCAACCGAATGATCGAGAACTGCTTCCCACACAGCGCCCTCGTCGAGTTCGGCGTCACCGACCAGGGAGTACTGACGCCCGGTTCCGGCGCCGCCGAGGGAGGCGTCGACGTATCGGCGAGCGATGGCGCCCCAGATGGGAGCCGTCGCGCCGATGCCCACCGAACCGGTCGAATAATCCACCGGATCAGGATCTTTCGATCGACTCGGGTAGCTCTGCAGGCCCCCGAATTCGCGCAGAGTCGTCAGGTAGGACTCGTCGAGTTCACCGAGCAGATAATTGATGCCGTGGAGCACCGGCGCCGCATGCGGCTTGACGGAAACCCGGTCGCCGGAACGAAGTTGGCCGAACCACAGCGACGTCATGATCGAGACCATCGACGCGCACGAGGCCTGATGGCCGCCGACCTTGAGCCCGCTGGGATTCGGACGGACACGGTTGGCGTGATGGATCATCGCGGTCGACAACCACAGAACGCGCTTCTCGATCTCCGCCAGTGACTCGGGAGCGTTCTGGTCGATGTTGGGGCTGTTCACGGCCGGTCCTGCCTTCAGTAGTGGACATCGATCACCGCACCGCCTGTACCCCAGATCGTGGGGCCGACGATGTGGTTGTGATGTTTGGCAGGACTTCCTGAGGCCGAACCGTTCGGTGCGGCAAAGTCCAGCCGCACCTGTCGATCTGTTGTGCAGATTCTGCGTCAAAGTCCATCATCGGCATACAGATTGGGCAATAGCTACCCGGTGGATTGAGCAATGTGCGCAACACCGAGGGCTGTGCGCCGTGACAGGTGGGCACTATGCGCAGTGCACCGCCAGTCGCGCGCGGTCAGTCCATCAGGTCGTGGACGTAGCACCAGCGCCAGGATTCGCCGGGCTCGTGTGAGCGCATGACCGGGTGCCCGGTTTCGCGGTAGTGGTTGGTGGCGTGCTGATGAGGGCTGGAATCGCAGCATCCGACGTGGCCGCAGGACAGGCACATGCGCAGGTGAGACCAGTTATCCTCACCCAACTCGGCGCACTCCTGGCAGACGCCGGGCGTCAGCGCCGCCGGGTCTGTTTCGGGCGCATTGGTTAGTTCCTCGCAACCGGTGGGAGCGGGTGCGGGCTGCTGTGTGCGAGCTGCTGCTCGCTTCAGGATTTTCTTCATCGCCTTCCATACTGCATGCTGCCAGGGTGAACGGCATATTACTGGGGGTTGTAGTAGCGGCGTTGCTGGTGGCGGCGGTCGCGCGAAGGTTCGGGCTGTCTTCGCCGCTGATCCTCGTCCTGGTCGGTTTGATCGCCTGTCAGATACCGGGTGTTCCGGAATTGGAACTCGATCCAGACCTCGTCCTGTTCGTCGTGTTGCCTCCACTTCTGTACTCGGCAGCACTGGACAGTTCATACCTGGCTTTGCGCTCGAATCTGCGTCCGATCGGATTTCTCGCGGTGGGGCTTCCCCTGGCGACGACGGCTGCGGTGGGCTTTGTCGCCTACCTGATCGTGCCGGAGTTCTCGATAGCGGCTGCTCTGGTTCTCGGCGCCATCGTGGCGCCGCCGGACGCGGTGTCCGCGAGCGCAATCGGACGCAAGCTCGGCCTGCCGCGCCGAATCATGACCCTGCTGGGCGGGGAGAGCCTGCTCAACGACGCCACCGCTCTGACGGCGTACAAGGTCGCTCTCGCGGCTGCCGTCGGTACGGGTGCGACGCTGATCGGCGGCTTCGAGACCTTCCTCGTCGCGGCGGTCGGTGGAACGGTGATCGGCCTCGCGGTGGGGTTCGTCATCTCGAAGGTTCGCGGCAAGCTCCAGGATCCGGTGATGGAGAGCGGAATCGGATTGGTGGTGCCGTTCTTCACCTACCTGGCTGCGGAAGAGGTCCACGCGTCGGGCGTCATCGCGGTCGTCGTAGCCGGATTGTTCCTCGGCCAGCGCTCCACCCGCGCGAGTTATGCGACGCGTTTGCAGGACACGGCAGTGTGGAGGGCCGTCGACCTGATCCTGGAGTCGTTCGTCTTCCTGTTGATCGGCCTCCAATTGCCCAGTGTCGTCAACGGATTGCAGGGGTACAGCACTTCGATCGTCGTCTGGGCGTCGGTTGCCGTTCTCGTGACCGTCGTGGTGGTCCGAATCGCCTGGGTGTTCCCGTTCACGTACGTACCGCGCTGGCTGTCGCCGCGTATTCGAGCGAGGGAGCCGGAGATTTCGGCGCGGGCGGTGTTCGTCGTGTCGTGGGCCGGTATGCGAGGGGTCGTGTCGCTGGCAGCTGCCTTCGCCATTCCGCTGACGGTCAACAGTGGGGAGGACTTCCCGGGGCGGTCGCTGATCCTCTTCCTGACGTTTGTCGTCGTGGTCGGCACGCTGTTGCTGCACGGCCTGACGTTGCCGTGGGTGATCCGTGTCCTCGGCGTGCAGGGGGACGAAGAGCAGTCCGACGCCCGCGCCGAGGCGGCAGCCCAGGATAAGGCTGCACGGGCCGCTGCGGCGCGGCTGGACGAATTGGTCGGAGCCGACGCCGACGACGTCCCTCAGGTCCGCAATCGTGCCGCGGACATCTTGCGAAGCTGGAACACCCACCGCGCGAACTCGGCGTGGGAGCGACTGGGACGCAGCGACGAGGATCTGGGGGAGAGCCCGTCGAACGCCTTCCGCTCGCTGCGCCTCGAGATGATCGATGCCGAGCGAGGCGTCTTCATCGCCGAACGCGATGCCGGCCGGATCGACGACGAGGTCCTCCGGAAGGTACTTCGCGAGCTCGATCTCGAGGAAGCGACGCTCGACCGGGACTAGACCGGCTGGGCTGCTGTCCACGAAGGGAACCGCTGGCC
>NZ_BCWH01000001.1:453705-464959 GCF_001653035.1 Rhodococcus sp. YH3-3
CGCTGGCCAGGGTCGGTTTACCTGACTGTTGAGGCCTGCAACTTAACCGATTCCACTGAGCGAGACTCGATCCAATTTTCTGTGCCTCCCATCACAGACTGTTTCGTGTTCAACATCACGTCACGGTCTTACCCCGCCTTGGAGGCATTCGAATGAGTCGTAGTTCCCGCCGCGGAAGTCGCAGATTGGCTGCGGCTGCGCTGGCGATCACCGCAAGTATGTTCCTGGCGTCGTGCGCCGACAACGGCTCGAGCAATGGCGGCGGCGAATCCGCTGATTCCGGTTCCTCACTGAAGATCGGCATGGTCAACGAGCAGGCCGATCCCGGCACTCCCACCAAGGGCGGCACGCTGACGTTCAGCGGTTACTCGGCGGTCACGACTCTCGATCCCGCGAAGGCTCAGGTTGCCGGCGCCACCGGTGGCAGCGAGCTCAGCGCCATCTACGACGTGCTCATGCGTTACGACCCCATCGGGCAGAGGTTCGAGCCCAAGCTCGCTCAGTCGCTGGAAGCGAGTTCGGACAGCAAGACCTGGACGCTGAAGCTCCGCGACGGTGTGAAGTTCAGCGATGGCACAGCTCTCGACTCGAAGGCCGTCGCCGACAGCATCAACCGCTACGTCACCAACAAGGGACCTCAGTCGAGCCTGTGGGCTTCCAAGGTTGCCTCGATCGACACCCCCGACGCGACGACCGTAGTCTTCAACCTCGTTGATCCGTGGACAGGCATCCAGTCGATGCTCGCCACCGGACCCGGCATGATCGTCGCCCCGAGCGCCCAGCAGGGTGACCAGTTCACCCCGATCGGCGCCGGCGCCTTCACCCTCGAGAAGTTCGCTCCCAACGAGGAACTGCTGTTGGCTGCTCGCCCCGACTACTACGACGGCGCACCGAACATCGACAAGCTCAAGCTGATCAGCATCGTCGGCGCTCAGCCCACCGCCGAAGCACTCAAGACGGGCGGCATCGACGCCGCGTACATGCGTACGCTCACCCCGATCCTGGATCTGATCGAGTCGGGTTACCCCGGCTTCGTCGACATCCCGTCGCTCGGTTACATCGCCAACGTGAACATGGCCCCGGGCCGCCCGGGCTCGGATGTCCGTGTCCGCCAGGCGATGGCGCTGGCCGTCGATCCGGAGACGCTCAACACCCGCGTCAACAACGGCAAGGGACTGCCCGGCCAGGAGATCTTCCAGGACACCTCGCGCTGGCACAACGACGTCGCACCGATCGGCGTCGATCCCGCCAAGGCGAAGGAACTGCTCGATCAGGCCAAGGCCGACGGCTACGACGGAAAGATCACCTTCCTCTCCATCCAGGAACCGTCCGCACAGGCAACGGCTCTGGCCATCCAGGCGATGCTCAACGCAGTCGGCTTCGACGCTCAGATCGAATACGTCACCGGTGCAGGTGATCTGGTCAAGCGGATGTACGCCGATCACGACTACGACATGAGCACCGCAGCACTGAGCCTCGCCGAGGCCGATCCCTACGAGCGTCTGTACACGGGCATCAAGTCCGGTGGCCGTAACAACGCGACCGGCTACTCCGACGCCGAAATGGATGCTCTCTTGGACAAGTTGGGCGTCGCAACCACCGACGAGGACAAGAAGGCAGTCCTGGCACAGATCCAGGAACGCGCCAACGAGACCGTCCCGTGGCAGGTATGGGGCAACGTCGCCGCACTCGACGTGTGGAACCAGAACGTTCACGGACTCGAGCAGAGCCTCGACGGAATCGTGCTCTTCGACGGAGCTTGGAAGTCCTAGAGAGCCTGAAGTTCACAGCCGGCCCCGCGCCCGTATTGCAGCGGATCGGGGCCGGCTGCGAACGAAGAAATGAAATCAGAGGAACTGCTGTGTATTGCGAGCTCGCTGTCCGAAGGAGACGAAATCGATGAACATCGGCGCAATAGGTAAGAAATTGGGCCAGCTCGTCATTGTGATCCTGATCGTCAGCTTCGGAACCTTCGTGCTGGCATCACTGATCCCCGGCGATCCCGCTGTCTCCGTTCTCGGTGAAGGCCGAACGCCTGCCGAGTACGAGGAAGTTCGGCAGCAGCTCGGACTCAACGATCCACTCCTGGTTCGCTATTGGGACTGGCTGACCAGCGCTCTCCAGGGCGACCTCGGCAACTCGCTCGTTCCCCCGCAGCAGGACGTCCTCACCGCGATCAGTTCCGCTCTCCCCGTCAGCGTTCAGTTGGCAGTGATGGGTCTGGTCATCGCACTCGTCGTCGCAGTTCCGCTCGCACTCTGGTCGGCGCACCACGAAGGCGGCGTCATCGACCGCGTCATCAGCGCCGCGACATTCGGTGTTCTTTCCGTCCCGAGCTTCCTCGCCGGTCTGTTGCTGATCATGGTCACCGTCAACTGGCTCGGCTGGTTCCCGCGATCACAGTGGGTGCGCATCGGCGACAGCCTCTCCGGAAACCTTTCACACGCAATACTTCCCGCGATCACCATCAGCCTCCTCGAGATGGCGATGTTCACTCGCGTTCTCCGATCCGACCTGGTGACGACGCTCCGTGAGGATTACATCCTCGCGTCGAAGGCCAAGGGAATGCCCACGCTGCGAGTGCTTTTCAGTGACGCGCTCCGCCCGTCGTCGTTCTCGCTCATCACGATGATGGGTCTGGCTCTCGGCGGCATGATCGGCAGCACCGTGATCGTCGAGACGCTGTTCTCACTGCCCGGAATGGGCACGCTCATCGTCCGCGCAGCGCAGCAGGGTGATTCGCCGATGCTGCTCGGCGCGGTGGTCGTGATCGCGGTCATCTACGTCCTCGTCAACAGTGCGATCGATGTTCTGTACACCTATCTTGACCCGAGGAGTCGTCGTGTCCATGTCTGAAGTGACGCCAGACGGAGCGGCCCCGTCGCCGGCCCCGTCCGAGGTGATGACATACCGGCAGCAGACAGTCCTGCTGGCTCCCGGTCCCGTCGAGACGCTGGAACAGCCCAAGAATCTGGTCCTGATCGGATCGATTCTCACAGTGGTCGGCGTTGCGCTGCTCGGCACCGCACTCTTCGGTTCAGCGATCATGATGACCGTCCGCATCGTGCTCGCGCTCGTTGCCCTGGTTTTCCTCTTCAAGGGGCTCGGCAAACTCGGTACGTCCAAGTGGGGTAGTCAGTTCGATCTCTCGTACTGGTTGGCGTGCATCTGGCTGGTCGCGCTGATCCTGGCCGCGATCTTCGCGCCGCTGCTGCCGCTCGGTGAGTACAAGGACACGGTCAAGACCTTGGCCGAGCCGGGCTTCGCCTCGCCGAGCCTGCTCTCCGATCATCCGTTGGGTACCAACAACTTCGGTCTCGACCTGCTTGCCCGCGCCCTGTTCGGTGCTCGCGCCTCCTTGACTGTCGCCATCTGCGCCGTGCTGATCGGCATGATCATCGGTGGCACCATCGGCGTCATGGCCGGCTATTTCCGTGGCAAGGTCGACGCCGTGGTCGGAATCCTGACCAACTCGCTGCTGGCCATTCCTTCTCTGGTGCTGCTCATCGCACTGGCCGCGGTGCTCACGTCGAACCTGCGCAACATCACCCTCGCACTGTCGATTCTCTGCATTCCCAGCATGGTTCGAATCGCCAGGGCAAACACCATCGTCGTAGCCCAACGCGAGTTCGTGCTTGCCGCGAGAGCCATGGGCGCCACCAAATGGCGCGTCATCTGGCGCGAGCTGGTTCCCAACGTCCTCGTTCCCGTCGCCGCGCTCGGACTGGTGGCCGTTTCCGGCCTGATCGTCGCGGAAGCATCACTGAGCTTCCTCGGACTCGGTATCGCACAACCTGATCCGACCTGGGGCAACATGATTGCGGAAGGTCAGGGCGGGATCGTGGAGAAGCATCCGTTCATCGTCCTGGTACCAGGCGTCTTCCTCTTCCTTACGGTGTTCTCCTTCAACCTCATCGGCGAGAAGTATCGGAGTAAGCTGTGACCACTTCAGCTCAGAACGGCGTTCCGCTGCTGCAGGCGGACAACATCAGAACCGTATTCGCCACTCCCCGTGGCCAGTTGCGAGCAGTCGACGGTGTCTCGATCCACGTCTCCGCCGGCGAAACTCTCGGCATCGTGGGTGAATCCGGTTCCGGCAAGTCGGTTCTCGGGCGCACTATCATGGGACTGCTCCAGAAGGGCCCGGCTCTCGACATCAGCGGGACGGTGACGTTTGCCGGCCGCGACATGTCGACGATGAAGAAGTCGGAGATGAAGCACTTCTGGGGACCCGAGATCGCCATGGTCTTCCAGGATCCGATGACCTCGCTCAATCCGTTCAAGCGCATCGGTACCCACATCACCGAATCCTTGAAGTTCCACCTGGGTCTGAAGAAGGACGCGGCCCGCGATCGCGCAGCGGAACTCCTGTCGATGGTGGGTATCCCCGAGCCCAAGCGTCGGCTCGACCAGTACCCCCACGAACTTTCGGGAGGTATGCGACAGCGCGTGGTCATCGCGATGGCGCTGGCTTGCGAGCCGAAACTGCTGATCGCCGACGAGCCGACCACCGCTCTCGACGTGACGGTGCAGAAGCAGATTCTCGATCTGCTCGCCTCACTCAACGACAAGCTCAACATGGCCGTCATTCTGATCAGCCACGACCTCGGTGTGGTCTCGGGTCGATCGGACCGTGTTGCGGTCATGTACGCCGGTTCCGTCGTGGAAACGTCGGCGACCGAAGAGTTGTTCACTCGTCCTCGCCACCCGTACACCGAAGCGCTGATGGCCGCGATTCCGCGACTCGAGTCACCGACGCACACAGTGCTGCAGACAATTCCGGGCGGTCTCCCGGACATGACGAAGCCGATCACCGGCTGCCGCTTCGCCGCCCGCTGCCGTTACGCCCAGGACGACTGCCTGACCGGCGACCCGGCCCTGGCTCCCGGCGGACCGGGGGACAACACAACCGAAAGCCACACGTTCGCGTGCCACTACCCGGTCGACACCCCCGAAGGCACAACGGCATTGGTCGCCAACGAGAAGGCCGGCACTACCGCAGCGGGCCTGACGCTCGCGGTGAAGGAGATGGTCTGATGACTGCAGCAACCGATACCAGGAAGCCCGAGACGGTGGACGCGGCCCTGACGGTCGAGGACTTGGTCGTCGAATTCAACGTCGGCAAGGGCCAGACCGTTCACGCCGTGTCCGGAATCAGCTTCACCGTCGCGCCGGGCGAAACCTTGGGCGTGGTCGGTGAATCCGGCTGTGGCAAGTCCACGGCGGGCCGGGCGATCATGCAGTTGCCCTCACCGACGTCGGGCTCGATCCGCCTCGGAGAGACGGAAATGACGGCACTGGGCGCGGAAGAATTGCGTCGCAGCCGCACTCAGTTGCAGATGATCTTTCAGGATCCCATCTCCTCCCTGAATCCCCGTCGCAAGGTCAAGGCTCTCATCACCGAGGGTCCGTCGATCTGGGGTGGAAAAGACAAGGCCGCCATCGAAGCTCGGGCGCGCGAGGTTCTTGCCGAGGTCGGGCTGGACCCGGACATGGTGTGGGATCGAACCCCACGCGAACTCTCGGGTGGTCAGTGCCAGCGCGTGTGCATCGCCCGCGCATTGATGCTCGACCCCAAGGTCCTGATCTGTGACGAGCCGGTCTCGAGCCTCGACGTGTCCGTGCAGGCGCAGATTCTGAACCTGCTCGAGGATGCGAAGAAGCGTCACGGGCTGTCTTTGCTGTTCATCGCGCACAACATGGCCGTAGTGAAGAACATCAGTGACCGCGTGATGATCATGTACTTGGGCCGCGTCTGCGAAATCGTTCCCGCAGAAGACATGCAGAACCGCGCGCTGCACCCGTACACGCAGCTACTGCTGGCGTCGATTCCCGATCCCGACGCCACCGTCACCGCGGCGCAGAACGTCGAGCAGAAGGTCATCGAACTGCCCTCGCCGCTCAATCCGCCCAGTGGCTGCCGCTTCCGCACGCGGTGCCCGCTGGCTACTGATCTCTGCGCCGAGGAAGTTCCCGAGCTGCGTCTCGTCGAGGGCGGCCATCAGGTGGCGTGCCACCACGTGTGACTACACGCGAAGCATGTTGCGTACGTGACCGGTTTCGTTGATCGACCCGACCCTGCGGCTTCCGTTTCGCGACACGAGAATGCGCGTGACGGACACGTACTCGATCGGGAAGGTCAACGGGCGCTCCAGTCCGAGCAGTTCCTGCAGAACGATGTTGACGACGCCGCCGTGGCAGAAGATCGCCACGGTGGCGTCGTTGTCCGTTGCCGCGACTATCTCGTCGATCGCACCGAGGACTCGCGCACGAAAGGCGTCGCCGTCCACCGACTCGGGGAGCCAGCCCGCTTTGATGCGCGCATAGGTTTCCGGCGCCCGCTCCAGGACCTCGTGCATCGGGATGTAGTGCGGCTGCTCGTAGTCGTATTCCGCCAGACCCTCGCGCTGGGTGACCGGAAGGCCCAATATCTGCGCTACCGGGGCTGCGGTCTCGAGTGCGCGCTTCTGCGGGCTGCTGAAGAGTCCGGTGATCCGGTACGGCGCCAGTGCTGCGGGCAGCCGTAGTGCCTGGGCACGACCTTCGTCGGTCAGCGAGGGATCTGCGCGGCCTTCGGTGACCTCGGCCAGTTCGGGGAGCGCGTGTCGGATCAGGAGTAGTTGCACCTACGTCACCTTGCCATGTAGAGATCGAACGCCACCACGAGGTTTCGGCCGTCGCGTTTTGCCTGGTACATCGCGTTGTCGGCGATATCGAGCAGAGTCTCCATGCCCGGCATCGCGCGATCGGCCCAGGCGACGCCGATACTGACCGTTCCCGCGAAACCGCGAATGGATCGCGCGTGGTCCTCTTGCGCCTCTCTGATGCGCTCCGCGAGCTGGATGGCTTCCTCGAAGGTGCAGTCGGCGGCGGCGACGGCAAATTCCTCACCACCCAGTCGGCCGGAGAGTCCCAGCCCTTCGGTAGCGGCGAGGAGGGTGTTTCCGAACTGTTCGAGGACCGAATCGCCGGTGAGGTGGCCGAGGTTGTCGTTGATCGATTTGAAGTGGTCGAGATCGAGCATCATGACGGCGATCGGTCGTTGTGCCGCGTGCTGGGCGTCGAGGAGTTCCTGCGATTGGGTCCAGAACGCGTGGCGACTCAGCGTTCCGGTGAGGGCGTCGCATTCGGCGATGCGTTGGAGTTCTCGCTCAGCGCGCCGCTGTGCGCCAGTGGCGACGGCTACGGCGATGGGGGAGAGTGCCATCAAGATGACGGAGATCCGGGTGGTCACCCCCTCACTGAGTAGGTGCACCGGATCTGCCAGTGCCAGACGTCCCTTACCCGCCATGACCAGTGCCCACGCGCTCCATCCGGCTGCCAGGAGCGAAGTGCTGAACAGTGAGACACGCATTGCGCACCACAGGAGCGCCGGCATCGGCAGCAGCAGCGCAAGGGCTCCCTGGACCTCCAGGGCGAGTGGCAGACAGGCCAGGAGAGCGGCCAGAGGTGCCAGGATCTGTGCGAGCCGCCTCAAGTGCAGACTCTGCCGCACGGACGGCCCGCAGGTTCTTCGAATGTGTTCGAGCGTCGGTGCCGACAGAACGATCGGCAGCACGATCAGATACGTACACAGGTCGGCGAAGAACCACCCCACCAATTCCGTTGCCGCACCGCTTCCTTCGTGGAGTTGAGTGCGTAGTGCGCTGGCGGACCCGGCCGTGAACGACGCCAGAACCGAGATGAGGAAGATTCTGGCCGTGTACTTCGTCTCGGAGATTCGCCGTGGAAAGCAGCCGAGCAAGTTCGCGGCGATCAATCCTGTCGTGACGCCGACCAGATTGATCGCATTCAGTTCGAAGGCCCTCTGCACGGGGCTTCCGGTCGCAAGATCCGCCGTCAGCAGCGCTGCGCCGCCGACAGCGAGTCCGATCGGCGCAAACGAGCGCGGGTTACGGAGGAGAATGCCCAGAAGGATCGCGTTGGCGGGCCAGAAGGTCGACAGAAAACCGGGCGGACGGGCGGCGATGCCCGCCAGGGCGACAACGAGGATCGCCACGAAAATCAGGCACGAGCGCACCCGACGTGTCGAACGGTCCATGGTCAGCCTGTCGTAGAAAGCAGAAGCTGTCCGAGACTAGCAATGATCCGGCTACTGTCCGAGTTGTAACTTTAAGTGTCATCCCCGACGGTTCGGCTGCGTGAGGCGCCGAATCAAGTTCGCCAACTCCTCGGGCTGATCGATCATCGCGTGGTGATGCGCCGGGCGCAGGACGTGAAAACTCCCGCCGAGGTAGGTGGCGAGTTTCTGCTGCTTTGCCATCCAGGCGATGGACCAGGGAGTGGTGTGGCCAGTGTGTGCAGCAACGACGCTGAGGTCGATGTCGGGCAGTGGATGCTTGCTCGAGCGTCGTAAAGCGGTGAGCTCCAGCGCCATATCGGTGTACGCGACGTATTCGATCATCGCCGCTTCCAGATAATGAGGCTCGCGGTAGATCTTCCGCACCCATTCGAGAGTGGCTTCGGACGACCCGCTCGGCGGCACGGACTGGTTGAGGATCTTGCGCGTCGTCGTACCGAGGAGTCGTTGGAGCCCGGTGGTGCTGAACGAAGCCGCGGCGGCTCGGGAGGCGATCAGCAGCAGGTCGCGGGGGAAAAGACGTTTCGGCTCCTTCTCGGCACTGGAATCGAGGAGGAGCATCCCCGCCGCCCGGTCGGGGAACAGGCGCGCGAAGCCTTCGACGTAGAAGCCGGCGATGGAGTGGCCGACCACCACGGCCGGACCACTCAGTCCCAGAGTGTCGAGCACGTCGCGGATCCGCTCAGCTTCGCCGCGGACGGTCGGAACTTCGGAAGACGGCTCGCTGAGCCCGAAGCCCGGGCGATCGAAGCGGACGACGGTGTGGTCCGACTGAAGATGACGCGCGCAGTCATCCCAGTCGAACCAGTTGCCCGCCAGCCCGCCGCACAGGACGACGACGGGGCCGTCGCCCTCTGCAAGAACATGCAGTCGGCTCTCGCCGACTTGCAATATCTCGCCCGGTGGTTTCACGTGGAACAATTCCGGCACGCGAGAATCCGGACTACTGACGCGGTTTCGCGAGGGGGAAGGCCAGCGTCTCGCGGATGCTGCCACCCGTGATCAGCATGACGATTCGGTCGACGCCCATCCCGAGACCACCCGTCGGCGGCATCGCGTGTTCGAGGGCTTGGAGGAAGTCTTCGTCCAATTCCATCGCTTCCGGGTCGCCGCCGGCCGCGAGCATCGACTGCTCGGTGAGCCGGTTGCGCTGATCCACAGGGTCGGTCAGCTCGCTGTATGCGGTTCCGAGTTCGACGCCCCACGCCACCAGGTCCCACTTCTCGGCGACGCCGGGGATGCTGCGGTGCGGCCGGGTGAGCGGCGACATCGAGGTGGGGAAGTTGGTGTAGAACGTCGGGAACTCCGTGTAGTCCTCGACCAGGTGCTCGTACATTTCCTGCGCGATGGCGCCGGTATCCCAGCTGGACTGGTACGGGATCTCGTTGGCGTCGCACAACTTCTGCAGGTCTTCGAGACTTGTCTCGGGGGAGACGTCGACACCAAGTTTTTCGGCGACGGCGCCGTGCATCGTCTTCACCGGCCACTCACCGGAGATGTCGACCTCGACCAGTTCGCCGTCCGGGCCGGGACGCATGATGATCTCGCGACCGAATGCTGCGACGGCCGCCGCCTGGATCAGCTCGCGGCACATCCGCATCATGCCCTCGTAGTCGCTGTGGGCTTCGTATGCCTCGAGGATCGTGAACTCGGGATTGTGTTTGAAGTCGACGCCCTCGTTGCGGAACACGCGGCCGATCTCGAACACCTTCTCCATACCGGCGACGCACAACCGCTTCAGGTACAGCTCGGGTGCGATGCGGAGATAGAGGTCGAGGTTGTACGCGTTGATGTGTGTCAGGAACGGAGCGGCATTCGCGCCGCCGTGCACCTGCTGCAGAATCGGGGTCTCGACTTCGAGGTATCCGCGACCACCGAGTGAATCGCGCAGCGACTTCACGACGGCGCTTCGGGCCTCGAGCAGTTCGCGGGCCTTCGGGTTGAGGGCGATGTCGAGGTACCGCTGGCGGACGCGGGTCTCGGGATCCGAGAGGCCCTTCCACTTGTCCGGCAGCGGGTGCAGGCACTTGCCGTTCATGCGCCACTCGACGGCGATGAGCGACAGCTCGCCCTTGCGGCTGCGCCCGATGGTTCCGCTGACTTCGATCAGGTCACCGAGATCGAACTCGGCAGCGAACTCCGCCAACTTCTCGCGGCCGACGTTGTCCTGGTCGACCAGAACCTGGATGTCGCCGGACCAGTCGCGCACGTCCGTGAACACCACTCCGCCGTAGTCGCGGACCCGCAGGAGGCGTCCCGCGATTCGCACGCGGGTGCCCTCCGGTGACTTCGCTGCGGCGGCAATCGTGTGGGTCGGCGGATAGGCGACGGGGTACGCGGCGATCCCTTCGTCGGCCAGTTGCGCGAGCTTGTTCATGCGCACGCGGACCTGCTCGGGTCGACGCGGACCGTTGGTCGTGAACGTCGGCGCCGAGTCCGGCGGGCTGCCGTCGGCATGCAGTCCTTCGGAAGTCACCAGAGCTGCCGGCACCGCCGCATGCGTGCCCGTGTGCTTGACGACCTGGCTGGACTTGCGCCCGAAACTGGGCAGCACCACAAAGCCTTCGGCGATGGCCGACGCGAATCCGACGCGCGGCAGTTCGCGGTTGTCCTCGAAGCAGAGGAAGCGCGGCGCCCAATCCGGCTGGTATTTCACGTTCGAGCGGTACAGCGCTTCGAGCTGCCACCAGCGGGAGAAGAAGACGAGCACCGAGCGCCAGATGCGGAGGATCGGGCCGGCGCCGATGCGCGAACCTTCCTCGAACACCGAGCGGAACACGGCGAAGTTGAGCGAGACTCGCACGACGCCGATCTCGTCCGAACGTGTGGCCAACTCCGAGACCATCAATTCGACGACACCGTTGGGCGCCGTCGGCTTACGGCGCATCAGGTCGAGCGAAACACCGTTCGGTCCCCACGGCACGAGCGAGAGCATGCCGACGACGCTTTCGTCCTCGGTGCCTTCACCCATGACGGCTTCGACGAGGAGGCAATCGCCGTCGAGGTGATCGCCCAGTCGGCCGAGCGCCATGGAGAAGCCGCGCTCGGTGTCGGTGTCGCGCCAGTCGTCGGCGCGGATGATGACGGCTGCCATGTCCTCGGGCGGGATGTCGCGATGGCGTCGCATCCGCACGGTGACGCCGTGACGCCTCACGCGAGTGACGGCCTGGCGCA
>NZ_BCWH01000001.1:464969-517294 GCF_001653035.1 Rhodococcus sp. YH3-3
CGCCGAGCTGCAGGACGCTCAGGCCCGCCTTCTTGTACGCCGTCGCCCCGGTTTCGCTGGCGCCCATGACGGCCGTCGCCCAGCCGTACTGCGATGCGAGCCCCTGCCACGCTTCGATGGCGTGCGGCCACGCTTCGGGATCACCGATGGGATCACCACTGGCGAGGCAGACGCCGATCTCGACGCGGTACGTGATCGCGGCCTTGCCGCTCGGCGCGAAGATGACCGCCTTGTCGCGGCGGGGGGCGAAGTAAGCGAGAGAGTCGTCGGCACCGAAGTTCTGGATCAACCCGCGGATCGCGGACTCGTCGTTTCCGGTGAGCGCGTTGTTGGAGCGTTGCGCGCGGAAGAGCGTCATGACGGCGGCGAGGAGCGCGATGGCGCCGAGCAGACCGAGGACCGTGTTGACGAAGACGCGCGGGTGGCCGTCGAACACCTCGTTGTCGACCGAAGCCGCCGCGGTGACGCGGTTCAGGGCCCACAGGAATCGCTGGTTCTGCGGCAGGTCACCTGGGAAGAGTTCGACAAGGCCCCAACCGATCACGGTCGCGACAGCCATGCCGCCGATCAGCACGCCGAGTGCTTTCCAGCCGGCGCCGCGGCGTACGCGTGTGTAGAACTCGGGCCTCGCCGCGATGAGGATTCCGATCACGACAAGCAAAACGACAACTGCCACGGCGTTGTTCGGGTTCTTGTCGACGATCGCGGAGGCGATGTTGGTGAGGGTGATCAGTGACAGGTAGATCGTCAACAGCCACCAGGCGATGCGCTTGCGGCTCGCGAGGGCGGCGGCGAGCAGGGCGACGACGAGCGCCCACGACAGGCTCGTATCCGGTGCGTCGAAGTAGTAGCTGTCGATGTATTCGCGTGGGACGCGGAGGATGTGCCGCAGTACCGGCGAGATGCTCCACAGGAACACCAGTACGGAGAAGACTCCGAGGATCAGTCCCGAGATATGGGGAACCTGGCTGAACCGCCCTTTGCGGAATCGACGCGCCTGGCGCGGATTTTCGGGTGGCGATTCCACCAACTCTGCAGTGGTGTCCGATACCTCGGTCAATGGTGCCATCGAGCTTCCTCTCCTACCGGTCGATCAGATCCTCACGCTAAGTGTGGTCTGTCGTGTCCAGTTTTGTGGGAGGAGGAAGATGATTGACATGACCGACAACATTCCAGCAGTACCCATCCGCGACGAAATGATTCGGCTCGGTCAGTTTCTCAAGCTCGCGAACCTCATCGAATCGGGCGCGGAGGCGAAGGAAGTGATCGCCGACGGCATGGTTTCGGTCAACGGTGAGGTCGAAGATCGTCGGGGCCGCCAGCTTCGTGACGGCGATGTCGTCGAGATCGGCGGGATGGCCGCCAAAGTGGAAGCCCCCGCCTGATCCCGCGACTTCTGACTAGCTCTCGCGAACGACGACGCCGTCCTGGTCGCTGTAGACGATCTCGCCGGGGTTGAAGGTGACTCCGCCGATTTCGATCGGCACGTTCTTCTCGCCCGAACCGGTTTGCGTGCTCTTGCGCGGGTTGGTGCCCAAAGCCTTGACGCCGATGTCGAGGGTGCGCAGGATCGCGGAGTCGCGGACGGCTCCGTTGACGATGACGCCGGCCCAGCCGTTGTCGACGCCGCGGCCGGCAATGATGTCGCCGACCAGGGCGGTGTGGATGCTCGCGTCACCGTCGACGACGAGGACTCCGCCGTTGCCCGGTTCGCTGAGGGTCTGCTTCACGAGCAGGTTGTCCTGGAAGCACTTGATGGTGGTGATGGGGCCGGCAAACACTTCACGTCCACCGAACTGGGTGAACTGCGTGTCGCAGCTACGGATGTCGGGTCCGATCTCGTCGGCAAGGTCAGCGGTCGCTACAGGCTCGGTCATGCCCACAGGATAGTCGGCGGGGTTGGCGCCTAGTTGTCGTCGGGGAGTATGCCGTTCAGCACTATGTCGGCAAGAGAATCGGCAAACGGTCCCGGGTCCGAGACGTCACGAACCGACAGCGCGAAGATGGCCGCGCCCGCCATGATGTCGAGAAGAGCGTCGGCGTCGACGCCGCTTCGGATGTCGCCGCGCTCTCTCGCCGCCTCGAGTCGACGGTTCAGCTCGACGCGGACTCCGGCCAGTTGCCGCACCACGAGAACGTCGCGTAATTCCGCGTTTGTTCGCACTTCGCTCATCAATCCGGGAGCAGCGGCTCGTGTGGCGGGAGCTGCGAACAGAGCAACCGCGCCGTGCACCAGCGCGCGGATCTGATCCGTGATCGTGCCCTCGGTGCCGAGTTCGGTGTCGATGTCCGCGCCCTGTTCGACGTCGAGTACGGGGTAGATCGCGTCGTTGACGATGTGTGCCTTCGACGGCCACCGGCGGTAGATGGCTGGACGTCCTACTCCCGCACGCGTGGCTATGGCGTCGATGGACGTGCCCGCGTACCCCTTTTCTTCCAACAGTTGCCTGGTCGCGTCCAGTACTGCGTCGTCGATTGCAGGGTTTCGCTGCGGGCCCAGGCGGTGCTGAGTTTCGGAATCTTTGGACATTTTGGGCAAATCCCTTGCGGTATCGCTGTGATGGCCGTTACATTCTGTCACGGCTTTAGTCGATACATATTGTATCGACAATCGGCACGTGCGCATCGGCGCCACCGAACCACGAGGAGTGGTGATGAACCTTCGAACCGAAACAGAAACCTCCGGCGAAGATCCCGACTACGCCGAATTTGCCAGGCCCGGCGAATCCCGCAACGACCCGGCGGAGATGCGGCGCAGCCTCGAAGGCTGGCTCGCGACCGTGCTGTGGCGAGGTTCGAAACCTTCCGTGACCTCGGTCGAGGTGCCGGCCGCGAACGGCATGTCCAACGAAACTGTGCTTTTCGATGCGACGTGGATCGAGGACGGGATTCGAGCCGAGCATCGCTTGGTCGCCCGTATCGCCCCGCGGGACAGTGCGGTACCGATCTTTCCGTCTTACAACCTGGACCAGCAGTTTCGGGTCATGAGCGCCGTCGCCGCTCACACGTCGGTGCCGATCCCGCGGGTGTACTGGTCCGAGAGCAACCCGGACGCGCTCGGCGGCGAGTTCTTCGTGATGGAACGGCGTGAGGGCGAAATCCCGCCCGATGTCATGCCGTACACGTTCGGATCCTGGCTCTCGGAAGCTTCGGCCGACGACTGTTCTCGACTCCAGCAGTCATCGGTCCGGGTGCTCGCCGAGCTACACGCTATGGCCGATCCGCACCTCGCACTCCCCGAGTTGTGCCGCGATGGTGCCGAACCGACTGGGGCAGAAGCACTTCGCGCGCACCTCGAGGACCAGCGGCGCTATTACGAGTGGGCAACAGCCGACGGACCAGGATCTCCTTTGATCGAGCGCGGTTTCGACTGGATCGAAGCGAACTTTCCCGTCGATTCCGGTTCCGCAGTGCTCTGCTGGGGTGACTCGCGGATCGGAAATGTCATCTACCGCGACTTCGAGCCGGCGGCGGTCCTCGATTGGGAGATGGCCACACTGGGGCCGCGTGAGCTGGACCTCGGCTGGATGATCTTCCAGCACAGGTTCTTCGAGGATCTCGCTGCCATGGCCGGACTCCCCGGAATGCCGGACTTCCTTCGTCGCGAGGACGTGGCAGAGGCCTACGGCTCGCTTTCCGGCCACCAGGTTGCGGATCTAGATTTCTACATCCTTTACGCCGCGCTGCGGCACGCGGTGATCATGTTCCGAGTCCAAAGCCGCGCAGTGGCTTTCGGTCAGGCCGAATTCCCCGACAACCCGGACGAGATGATCCTGCACCACAAAACACTCGAAGCCATGCTCGACGGCACCTATTGGGAGTCGCTCGCAACATCCCCGCTCACAACAGGAGATGCACGATGACACTGTCCCCGCTCGACGACTACCCGGTACATCAGATCGCCGAGACCATCCGCCACGTGGGCACCTCGGATCGAAACTTCTACGACCGCTACTACTTCAACTGCCATGCCGGCGTCGACGGCGACACCGAGCCGCTGTTTCTCATCATCGGTCTCGGTCAGTACCCCAATCTTGGTGTATGCGACGGCTTTGCGGTTCTTCGGCGCGGCGAAGACCATATTGTCTTCCGGGCATCCCGAGCCTTGGGTGACGATCGTATGGACCTGTCAGTAGGCCCGCTGCGAATCGAAATCATCGAGGGTCTGCACCGCCTACGTGTGGTGTTGGACCCGAGTCCCGAAGCGCCGGACCTGAGCTTCGACCTCACCTTCGAGTCCGACGGCCCCGCCAATCTCGAGGCCAGACATTTCCATCGCCAGCTCGAACGAGTCACCTTCGACACGCAACGATTCGTGCAGACCGGAACATGGTCCGGATCCCTGACCGTCGACGGCGACGTCATCCCGGTCACCCCGGAGACGTGGCGGGGTAATCGCGATCGGTCCTGGGGTGTGCGACCGGTCGGCGAAGCGGAACCGCCTGGACGCAAGGCAGATCCGGCGATAGCCGGCAGTCAGAACTTCTTCTGGATTTACTCGATCATGCAATTCGGCGACTTCACCATCGTCACGATCGTTCAAGAAGATCAGCAGGGACGCCGAATCCTCGAAGATGCGACTCGCGTCTGGGCGGACCGCTCGCGCGAGCCGGAGTGGTTGGGTCGACCGGACCACCAGCTCACGTTCATTTCCGGTACTCGCGAGGTGAAGAGCGGAACTCTGTACTTCCGGCGCCCCGGTGCACCAGGCGAATCCGACCACATCCTGGAGATCACCTGCGAACCGATACTGCCCAACTACATCGGTGTCGGCACGGGCTACGGACTCGAGCAGGATTGGCGCCACGGGATGTGGCAGGGCGAACTGGTGGTTCAAGGCCTGCGGGAAAAGGTTTCGGACATCGAATCGTGGAAGAAGATGCTGTGCCCGGTCGACAACCTGGCTCGGTTCACCCTCGTCGAGGACGGCGTAACCCGCACCGGGACAGGCCTGTTCGAGGTAGCAGTCATCGGACCTCACCAGCGATACGGATTTACCGGCATCGGTGATGTCGCTCCGTAACTCCAGATCACCACACCACAAATCCCAAACTGCAGAGAAAGGCACTGCCACATGTCCACACGCACACGAATGTTGTTCGCTCGCACTGCAAAGGCCGCCGCATTAGTTGTTACAGGTGGTCTGATGTTTGCTGCTCCCGCCACGGCAATCCCGCTCGACCTGGGCTCTCTCAACACAGGCTCGCTTGGAGCGGTCGATCTCGGCTCGCTCGATCCTGTCCTCGCGCCGACACCGAATTTGGCCTCCGTGGCCAACTTTCGCGACGTTGCCGGCAACGACGGTAGGGGATACGCCACCGTCGACGGCTCACACCTCAAGCGCGGCGTCATCTACCGGTCCAATGCGCTGACCGCTACCACCGACGCAGACAAGACGACACTCACCGGCCTCGGGCTTGCCGACGCCTATGACCTGCGCGGCGCAACCGAGATCTCCAACCCGTTCATCGGTGGCGCGGACAAACTCCCGGACGGTGTGACGTACACGAACATCCCCATCGAGTTCAAGGATCTCACCCAGCTCGCGACGACGATCAAGTCGCCGGAGGAGGCCAAGCAGTTCTTGGTCGACACCAACCGCAGTTTTGTCACCGATCCCGTTCGCCGTGCCGGCTTCAAGCAGGTCCTCTCGGACATCGCTGCGAGTGACGGGGTGCAGTTGTTCCATTGCACCTCAGGCAAGGACCGCACGGGTTGGACCGCGATGTTGCTGCAGTCCATCGCCGGTGTCCCCGCCCAGACGATCATGGACGACTATCTGTTGAGCAACACCTACCTTCAGGCGACCAACGAGAAGATCCTTGCGCAGATCTCTCAGGCCCTGAGCCCGCAGGTAGCGACCAATCTCGAACCGGCCCTAGGTGTCGACGCTTCGTACCTGGAAGCTGGACTCGCGCAGATAGCCAGCGATTACGGAACCGTCGACGGTTATCTCACCGAAGGTCTCGGACTCACTGCGGACACGATCGCACTTCTGAAGGCCAAGCTCGTCGACTAGTTGCGGGCCGCTAAAACGCTTGAACGAACGAGTATCAGTCGCCGTCGAACTCCTGGTATCCGATCTCGCCGTCGCGGCGGGGCTTGCCGAGATATGGTGCGCCGTCGGGTAAGTACGCCAATCCGATCGAATCGATCAGACCGCCCTCGATGTGGAAGCGACACCCGTTGCCGACGGGCCAGACCTGCAGGACCCGGTAGACGCCAATTGTTCGGTTTTCCAACGACTTCTGGCAATCCGCGGCCACTGCTTCGAGCGAATCTTTCGACAATGCAAACGCAACATGCGAAGGGACGGACAAGGTCACGAGCGCACCGGTGACGAGCACGATCACCGGCGCGATCGTGCTCAAACGCAGAGTTTTGTACTTCATCCAGCCAATCAGGCTGAGTATCAACCACACTCCGCCCAAACCGAGCAGTACTGAGGCTGCGAGCGCAAAGAACGGAAAGTACGCAACCGGCGGCATGAAGGACCACACGATGACGCCGCATGTGAGAGTGACAAGCACTGCGGTGACAATCGCTGTCACCTTCCACCAGGATGCCGGACCTCCACGCTCAGTTGTCGGATCACCGTCAGTCATCGGACAACCCTTGCACAACGCGGTAACTGCGGAGCGGCAACGAATGGAATTGTTCCACTGATTTACGTCGGGGTCGTCCTGCGTGGATCCGAAAATTGAACACTTTCGGCCCGGTCAGTGCGCTGACGCCTGAGGGTATGGTCGGATTGTGAACCAGGATCTGATCATTCGCCGCTACGTATCCTCGGATGAGGATGTGGTCGTCGACCTGTGGTCGCGCGCTGCCCGTGAAGCCCATCCGTTCCTTGCGGGTGAGGGGACGGGCGAACGCGAGCAGAAGATGCGAGAGGTCTATCTGATTCAGGCCGACAATTGGGTCGCTGAGCACAACTCCGCTGTCGTTGGACTGTTGGGAATGATCGGCTCCGAAATCGGGGGACTGTTCGTCGCGCCGGCGTCACAAGGGTTGGGCGTCGGGCGGGCGTTGGTCGAACACGCCACAACCATGCACGGCGAGGTGACACTGGAGGTCTACACGCTCAACGATCGCGCCCGCAGGTTCTATGCGCTGATGGAGTTCGAAGAAGAGGGGCGTCGACACGACGCCGAGACGAACCATGAATTGATCACCCTGCGTCGCGCGGGTCGAGGCTCTTCCCTTTCCCAGGCATGAGAATTACGGATCAGCCCAGCACGGGCCTGACATTGTGCACAGATCTGGCGGCTACCGATTGGCTGGTCGATCAGGATCTTCCTTGGTATCAGTTGGCGGGGCGCGGCCCGATCGGATTTCCGAAGTATGCGCGCTTACGGTTCATCCCCGATCCGAGCTTTCCCGGTCAGAAATCCAATGATGTCGACTTCGATCAAACCGGGCCGGAAGAGAAAGTGCTGATCGGCTTCGCCCTGGATGTGTTGTCCAGTTACACAACCACACCCGACGAGTGCTATTTCTGCATGTGGACCGGGTGGGGGTCGGCAGTCGGTGATGACGTTCCGCGGTTCGAGATCCCCAATCGTGACTACTGGCTCTTTCGTGGAACGCTTGCCGACTACGCCGATTGGAGCGTGGAAAACTCAGCTCGTTGGCCGTGGGGTTCTTCCCCTGATCCGGCCTTCATCTGGCCGGCTGATCATTCCTGGTGCATAACCAATGATGTCGATCCACATTTCGCGACCATTGCGGCCCCCGAGGAGGCCATCATTCGAATTGTGGCTGATTCGCGGATCGACGCCGTGCTCGACGACCCGGATATCGATCCGCCGTATTGGCACTGACGCCCGATCACTTCCAAGTCTCGAGTTCGACTACCAGCGTGTTCCAGCGGACGCCGAAATCGGTAGGTACCCAACTCGTCTCGCAGTACACCGTCGGCCCGTCGAAGACGACGTTGAAGAGACCGGGATGAATTGTCGTCAAGAGTGTTTCGTGTTGAACGAGGTGGCCGGGCCGCTCTTTCACCCGCACGCGCCCGGTGGGCTGAGTGCGGTATCGAGTCCAGAGGTAGCGATCCCACACCAGGCAGCCTCTCAACCGCGTCTTGCCGACGGCTCCGACATCGTCGCCGATCAGTGTCGTAAATCCGTTTCTGAGATGGGCTATGTGCTCAGTGCGGCCGTCGATTGTCACGGTCGCGATGCGTGCATCGATTTCGCAGCAGACCTCGGCGGGAAGGTCCAACATTTCGGGACTGGCCCAATAGGTCGTCGGTTCGCAAGTATCGCCAGGCATGGGGGTGTCGCGCCACGGTTCGAGATCCTCGAGCATCCAGAGTTGCGCCACCGTGCAAGTATCCCAGGTGCTTACGCTTGGGCCTGCTGGTCTGCCTGCAGGTGCTTGACCGGGCATCCCGTGGGGAAGGTGCCGAGGTCTTCGACCTTGTAACCGTTCGGGTAGCTGCGGATGTTGGGCAGCTCGCGGGCGAATTTCCGCTTCGTACGCACGGGGAAGAACCGCAGCAGGCGCGCGCGGACCTTCAGCGCACCGCGCGAGACGACGCGCATCGCGGTGCTCGGGTGCTTGTAGTGGAAGGCGTCGAGTAGGTGATCGTCCATGAGAGCGAAGGCGAATCCCTTGACCAGAGCCTTCGGCGCCAGGTTGTTGGGCGGGAAGGTGCACATCAGGTCGAGGGTGGAATCAGCGACGGCTCGGGCGCCGGGATCGAATGAAAAGTGTTCGCGCTCATAGTCGTCGAGAAGTTTAACGAAGCCCTCGTAGGTGTCAGGAGTGTCTTTGATGTTCATGTACCGACCCAGGTGGCGGTAGTAGTTCGTCGACCCGACGATCTCGTTGTCGGTCATCTTCCGCCAGCCGTACTCGTCGAGCCATCTGACCGGCGTGACGACGAAGGTGGCCAGAACGTAGAGCATGTCGTCGTTGGAGATGTCGTACGAGCCGTGCATCTGATTCATTCGACGCACGCTCTTGCGGCCTTCGGTGCTGCTGAGGCCGTGCTCGAGGATGGCGTCGAGGATCAGGCTGGTGTCGTCGTAGCGCTTCTGAACCTTGTCGGTGAACTCGCCTGTGGAGAAGAGGAGCTTGCCGATCGAGGGGACAGCGTACGTACGAAACAGTGCGAAGCTGAGCGCCTGATTGATGTCCCAGGGAAACTCTTGCGCCGCGAGAATGCGCGACATCTCTTCGTAATCGGTTTCGGGATCGAGTTGATCCGTGCGACTGCGGAGGTCGTAGCGCTTCATCTGAACACTCCCTGGGACTGGTCTGCACGCGGCAGAGATAGGTGTGAGCTGCACCACCGACTGTAGTTCTGACAACACGCGTTGTCTAGGGGGGTGTGAATAGTCGTCTTTCCTTCGTTTCGGGCGTTGTACCAGGGGTATCCGGAAAGTGTTGTCGACCCGAGGAGCAGCTATGAGCGTCACACGCACGGCCGGGGTTTTTGCGGCCATCGGACTACCGATTGCCGCGAGCGTCATGTTCGCCGGAGTCGCCTCGGCTGATCCGCCCCACCCTTTCGGCGGCGCCGCCGTCACTATCGGGTGTCCGAATCAGGGGTCGCTGGCCTCGTTGACCGGGCTCACCGGCCAGTCCGGGCCAGAATCCAATCCGCCCATCGCCAAGGGTGACATTCGCTTCGATTCGTTCCCGGCCGCTGCACCCATCCCGGCGGCGGGTCAGGTGACTGTTGCTTGGGTCAACACCGACACGGGCAAGTCCGGAATCGTCGACCTGGTCGGTACCTATCCGTACCTGTCCGCGACGGTGAACACCGGCGTCGGCAATGTCGTTGCGACGGCGTTCGGTTCGATCAACTGGGGCAGTAGTCCCATTTGCCAGTCGAATCCGACGATCGGCAGGTTCATAGCCTGATCTTTGAAGCCTCATCGTCACAGCCTGGACGGGCACAGGGTTGGCGGTATCGCGTGATTATCTGTCATCTCGGAGATACCGCCGCGTCCGTCCCATCCCATATTCTGAAACATGTTAGGTGAAAGCATATTTCAGGGATGGAAAAGGTGGCGACGTGAACGGGTCGAGCGCGCGTCAGTTGATGAGCCAGATGCTCGTCGAAAAACGAAACAGTCTTGCGCCCGAAAAGGTCGGCATGCGCTGCGAGGGTGCTCGCCGAATGCACGGCCTCAGTCGGCGCGATGTCGCGCAGATTGCCGACATCAGTTTCAATCACTATCAGCGGCTGGAACAGGGTACGTCCGTTGGTGTTTCGGCTCCGGTCATCGTGAGGATCTGCGATGCCTTGTTGATGGAAGACGACGAGAAGGCGCGCATGCTGGCATTGCACCAGGTATGGGCGCGCCCT
Organism: Rhodococcus sp. YH3-3; assembly: GCF_001653035.1. Classification (NCBI taxonomy): domain Bacteria; kingdom Bacillati; phylum Actinomycetota; class Actinomycetes; order Mycobacteriales; family Nocardiaceae; genus Rhodococcus; species Rhodococcus sp. YH3-3. The sequence continues at coordinate 475,294 of NZ_BCWH01000001.1, forward strand.
CGTCGACCGCTGGCTGGATCCCGAGTTGCCGGACCTCAGGCTGCCGGTGAAATCTCCGGCAGGCAGCGGGCCAGTTCGTCCGGCGTGTAGAAGAAACTTCCGGCGCTCACCGGAGCGCACGGGGCAGCAAAGGCCGTCTCGCGCTCGTTGTAGAGCATTCGGACCAGACGCTTACCCTCCGGTCCGGCGTAGACGTCCCACTGCACGTTCGCAGCCATCGGGCTGACCTGTGATCCGCGCCAGGGGTTGTTCGCATAGGTGTAGAGGTCGCCCTCCGCCTGCGAGACGGTGCTTCCCGGCAGTTTCAAGAGTGCTGCGAAGGGGATGATCGTTTCTGCGTGTGCAAACCGGAAATCCGCTCCCGGGACGGCGTCGTCGCCGGTATGTTTCTGCAGGCCGCGCAGGAACTCGTCGCGCAGGACAGTTGCCATCCGGTAGGTGACGTCTTCACCGGTGAAGCCCGGGCCCTTGGCGTAGAAGTCCTCGGCATCGTTCGTGTATGCGAGCCACTGCGCGTCAGCAGGTTCGATGAACCGCTCGAAATTCCACTTGCCTTCTTCGGCCATGCCCGGAGTGATGATGTACGTGTTGTACAGCATGTACGCGGCGTCGACTTCGTTGTCGATCGTGCTGGAACCCTTGCCACGGTCGACGAGTGAGAACTCGCCCGCACTCAGCCGGTTCACGAAGTCCTCCGAGTAGAGCCTGAGCATCATGTGCCGCGAGACCTCGCGGGTGCGGGGAAGATCGGCGATCTGGTCGTCGACGGCTTTCAGTCGAGGATCGGACTCTTCGTAGTCCTTGTAGTCGGCGTTTGCATCCGAGTCGTGGAAGTAGAGAAGGTCGGCATCCGTGGTCACCGGTGCAACATCGCCGGCGACGGCTGGAAACGCACCGGTCAGCCCTTGCGCGAAGTTCTCGGCGCTGTCCACGGCACGGTCCACACCCGACGAGGTCAAGGTGATGGTGCCCTGTTGCGCTGCGATGGCGTCGAACAGTTGGGGGAGGCGTTCAGTGACCCGCGCGCCGAGCTGTCTGTGTTCGGTGATCCCGCGTCCGCTGAGGTTGCCGTACCCCAGCTTCTTGTTGGCGGCCATGAGATCACGGAGGGCCGGGCCGAATTCCTTGCCGACGGGAGTCAATGCGTTCTCGGCTTCGGCGATTTCCCACAGCTGCAGGCTCAGGTCGTCGTACTTCAGGCTCGACAGTGCTCTGGAACCATGGCGCGCAACACTTTCCGTGTACACGGGGGAGTATCCCGTCGGCGGCGCCTGATAGTCGGCGATGCGCTGGCCGGGAGTGTAGGGCGTCTTGGACGTGAAGCCGCCGTCGCTGACGGTTGGTATCTCTGTCGAACCGGAGCTCGAACCGGCGTCGAGCGAACCGAACGGTGACGCCGTGGCGATGGACTGGACGCTGCTGGTGACAAGCACTAGTCCGACAGCGCCGGCAGCGGCCAGCACGCCGAAGCGTGAGCTTCGCATGGTGAGTTGATCCTCTCCGTCGGTGCCGAGGTGACACGACGGAAGGAAAGTTAGAACAGCTAAGCGTCCGAATTGCACCTATTTGCCCATGTGCAGATGGACGCGGGGTTACAAGTTTCGGATTCGCAGAGCTCAGGAGGGTTTGGCGGCAATCCCGATCGACACGGAGAGCGACAAAGCGATGAGGGTCATGGCCAGCCACTGGTAGCTCTTGGGCGTGGGCTGCTTCTTACGTCCGAACTTGCTCACTGATGTCTCCCGTTTGTCCGTGGGTACTCAGCACATATTACTGTTCCATTACCCCAATGGCGCGGTCGACCGGAAACTGTGCGCGATCAGACAGCAGGCGGACCGCGAAGTCCGCCCGCTGCCCCGCGATCAAGAGATCGTGCGCAGTTCCCGTCGCAGTATCTTGCCGGTGACGGTCTTGGGCAGTTCCTCCACCAGCACCACGGAGCGTGGGTACTTGTACGCCGCCATCCGCTGCTTGCAGTGATCGATCAGATCTTCCGGGGTGACGGACGCCCCCGCGACGAGGCTGACAAACGCCTTCACCGTCTCACCGCGGTATTCGTCGGCGATCCCGACGACTGCCGCCTCACGGACTGCGGGGTGCTCGGCAAGAACGTCCTCGACTTCGCGTGGCCACACCTTGTAGCCGGACGCGATGATCATGTCCTTCTTACGGTCGACGACGTAGAACCAGCCGGCTTCGTCCATGAAACCGACGTCGCCGGTGTGGAACCACCCGTCGCGAATGGCCGACGCACTCTCCTCCGGCTTGTTCCAGTAACCGCGCACCACCTGTGGACCTCGGACGACCAGTTCGCCGATCTCTCCGATCGGCAGGACCGCACCGCCCTCGTCTTCGATGCGGACCACGGTGTTGGGTACGGGAACGCCGACAGACAGTGCTCCGGATGTGGGGTCGACCGGCGTATCCGCACCAACGGGAACGGCATGGGTCGGCGACGTGGTCTCGGTCAGCCCGTAGATGTTGTGCAGCGCAGCACCGGTCATGGCGCGGACGGCCTCGGCGGCAGTCGGCGAGATGGGTGCGCCGCCGGAATACAGCAACCGCATGGAGGAGAAGTCTTCCGGCGCGCAACCCGGAGTGTTGAGCAGTGCGGTGAACGCAGTGATGGCGCCGACTGTGAATGTCGGTTGGTGCTCACGAATCGCGTCGAGCATCACCTCGGGCTGGAAGCGATAGGCAAGCACCAGCGGCATTCTCGCCAGGACGGACACCGCGATGTGACCGATCAACCCCGTGATGTGGAAGAGCGGTGCAACTCCGAGAACCGTGTCTTTCGGGGTGAGCCCCAACCAGTCCCGGTACACCTGGGCGTTGAAGGTCATATTCGCGTGAGAGGTCATCGCTCCCTTCGGCGGACCTGTGGTTCCCGACGTATACGTCAGTACCGCAATGTCTTCCGGTGCAGCGTCAGTGGTGATCGGATCGCCGAGACGATGTTCGTCGATCAGCGTCGCGAGATCGTCGGTACCGAGATCCTTCTTGACAATTCCGTCGAAAATCCTCGGATCGTTGCGACTTTGGTACTCGAGTTCCGAGGTGGTGATAACTCGCCTGACCGGCGAGTCGGAGACGACATTGCGGCCGACGGACTCGTAGAGCCCCTCGAGAGCGATCAGAACCGCTGCTCCGGAATCTTCGAGTTGGTATCCCAGTTCTCGTTCACGGCTCATGGGATTGATCGAGACTGCGACGCCGCCGGCTTTCCAGATTCCGGCGAGCGCAAGCACGAACTGCGGAACGTTCTGGAGGAACAGAGCGACGCGGTCACCCTTCACCAGTCCACCGGCTCGGAGTGCTCGGGCCAGGGCGTCACTCTGCTGATCCAGTTCGGCGAAACTGAGTTGACCGTCGAAGTACTTCACAGCCGTGGCGTCCGGATCAGAGCGGACCGCCGCTGCCAACATTTCGAGCATCGTGGGGTGCTCGACGTCGATGTCGGGGGGAACGTCGTTGCGGTACAACGCCAACCAAGGGCGATCTTCGTATGTCATTTGATGGCAACCGGATTCACGGGAGAGCCGCTGGCCTTTGCGACCTTGAGTGGCGCGGCGACGTACAGGAACGTGTACTGGCCGTCGGCCGCGCAGTCCGCGGCCAACTTCTCCAGATCGCAGATCTCGGTGAACACCACTCCGAGGTTGCGCATCAATGCGTTGTGGAGAACCAGTGCCACACCGTTTTCGGGGTCGGTGGTGACCTCGTTGGCAATGGTGTCAGTGACAAGGTTGGGGATCTCCATGTCCTGGAACCACTGCACGAGTTCGGGGCTGTAGATCAAGCCGGGCTCGCAGAAGCCCTCGTAGAAGGCTTCGCCCTGGTCGAAGAACAGCTTGAGGAAGTTGGTGCGGATGACGAGGATGTCACGCTTCTCGATGGTGACGCCCTGCGCTTCGGCACAGGCCAAAAGATCATGGTGCGTGAATGTTTCGGCCTTGTCGAGGTTTTCCTTGCCGCGGAACTTCGCCATGTCGAGAAGTACTGCGCGTCCGACGACGCCACGGTCGGCAATCGGTTCGACGCTGGCCTTCTCCAGGCCGCCGACAGTGGTATCAGCCGAGTATCCGTTCCACAGGGCGCCGTCGTACCAGACATGGCCGAGTGCGTCGTACTGCGTCGAGCCCTGCAGGAACGCGTCGATCTTGTCGTCCGCGTAATGCAGGCCGCCGGGGAAGTTGGGTGCGTCGTCGCCGTCCCAGCTGCTCTCGTCGAAGATCTGTGTGCGCTCGGCGGGGCTCCGGCCCGGCCAGACCGGATCACCCTTGGGATCGCCGATTAGACGTTGGAGTGTGAACACGGAACCCTGCTTGATGGTTCCGACGCCACGAAGCACCTGTCCGGCGTCGAGGTAGTTCAGTGAACCGACCTCGTCGGACTCTCCCCACTTGCCCCAGTTGCTGGGTGCGTCGCGCAGGAGTTCTCCAAGATATGGCGCCTCGGTCATGGTGATTCGATCCTCTCGCTACCGACACCGAACGATCGCTCGGGCGGACCTGGGTCTTTGTGATCCACATCATGTTCAGGCCGATAATCAGTAGTCAACAGGTTCACCGATTGCCGTGGTCATCGCATTGTTGGAAATCCAATGTTCGGGAATACTGAACACTGTGACCGAATTCGAGAATGCCGCCCTGATCGGAGCGTCGATCCGGCAAGCGCGGCGTCACAGCGGGCTCTCGCTGCGTGAATTGGCCAGGCGTCTCGATGTCAGCCCGGCTACCCTCAGCGCTGTCGAGACCGGAAAGACCAGAGTCAGCGTCGACCGGTTGGCGGCAATCGGCGGGATTCTCGGAGTGCGTTTCGACGCTCTGCTCCCGGCTGCGATAGTGCGTCCGCCGGAACAGCCGCGATGGGGAGGCGACGACGCCGACCAGGACGCACATTCTCGGCCGAACGAGTGGCGAAGGTTCGGCCCGAGTCCGTTCGATCCGGTGTTGGCGGCCGCGCTCGCGGAGATGGTGAAGACCGGATATCACGGCGCTGCGATGCGTGAGATCGCCAAACGTGCGCAGATGAGTGTTCCAGGTCTGTACCACCACTATTCCAGCAAGCAGCAGATGTTGGCCGAAATTCTCGACCTCACCATGGATGAACTCAACACGAGATCGTTGGCGGCAATCGACGAGGGCGAAAGTCCCTCCGAAAGGCTGGCTTTCCTCGTCGAATGTGTGACCTTGTTCCATATCTATCGGCGTGATCAAGGATTTCTCGGTGCCAGCGAAATGCGCAGTCTCACAGCCGAGAACAGGTTGCGCATCACGGAATCACGCAACTACCAGCAATGGTTGATGACGAAGCAGGTCGACGACGGAATCGCTGCCGGTGTGTTCGGGACGGATCGGCCGCGACAGGCCGCGCGTGCAATCGTCGTGATGTGTGTCTCTGTCGCGCAATGGTATCGGCCGAGCGGACCACAAACGCCCGAGGAAATTGCACGCGACTACGCGCGTTTTGCACTGGATCTGGTGCGCCTTCAGCGACCGTGACGGACGTCATCCGGTTCGGGTGATGCGCCAGCGGGCAAAGGGGTCCATGCTTGGAAGGTATCCGTACCGCGACTCGAGTAAGGAACGAAACCCAATGTCTTCCAAGCTGTCTCACAAGGCCTACATGATCGGTGCCGGCATCGGAAACCTCTCGGCTGCCGTCTATTTGATTCGAGACGGTGAGTGGAGCGGTGAGGACATCACCATCATGGGGCTGGACATGCATGGAGCGAACGACGGCGAATCTGCCGCTACCTTCCAGCACCAGTACGGTCATCGCGAGCTGGGCAACGACGCGGGCTTCATCAATCGTGGCGGTCGCATGCTCAACGAGGAGACCTATGAGAACCTCTGGGACGTGCTGAGTGTGGTTCCGTCGCTGGACAACCCGGGAAAATCGGTGACGGATGACATTCTCGATTTCGACCACGCGCATCCAACGCACGACGTCGCACGATTGATCGATCGCGACGGCATTCGCAACAAGGGTGAAAACGACTACAAGCACATGCAATTCGACAACAAGGATCGGTACTTGTTGACGAAGCTGATGACGATGCCGGAGTCGGACGAGGCAAAACTCGACGACATCAGTATCGAGCAGTGGTTCGAGGACACTCCGCACTTCTTCACCACCAACTTCTGGTACATGTGGGAGACCACATTTGCTTTCAAGCGGGTGAGTTCGGCGATGGAGCTGCGCCGGTACATGAACCGAATGATTCTCGAGTTCAGTCGGATTCAAACTCTTGCCGGTGTCACCAGATCCCCGTACAACCAGTACGAGAGCATCATCTTGCCGATGCGGGCCTTCCTCGAAGGCAAGGGCGTGAAGTTCGTCAACGAACTGAAGATCACGGAGTTCGTGTTCAAGGACACCCCGCTACGAGACGAGATCATCGTGACGGGACTCGATTACGAAAACGTCCGCACCGGTGAGAAGGGCCGAATCGACGTGGCGGAGGGCGATTTCGTCTTCGACACCAACGGCAGCATCACCGACAGTTCTTCGATCGGCGATCTCGACACGCCGATCGTCGAAGACATGAGATACGCACCGAGTGCGCTGCTGTGGAAGCAGGCCACCGAGCATTTCTACGATCTCGGGAATCCCGACAAGTTCTTCGGGGACCGGGCGCAGAGTGAGTGGACCAGCTTCACCGTCACCACTTCGTCACACGAGCTCATCAACGAGATTTCCCGAATCACCAAGCAGCTCCCCGGAAATGCGCTCAACACATTTGTGGACTCGAACGTGCTTCTGTCGATCGTGGTCCACCATCAGCCGCACTACCACGCGCAGAAGGAGAACGAAGGAGTCTTCTGGGGTTACTGTCTGTTCCCGCGCAAGGACGGCGACTACGTGAAGAAGCCGTTCATCGAGATGACCGGGCGGGAAATGCTGGAAGAGACGCTCGGACACCTCGAGGCGCTCGACGAGAGCGGTGCGCTCGCCGCGCGTCGACAAGAGATTATGGACAGCGTCGTGAATTCGATACCCAGCCATATGCCTTACGCCAGTGCGCTGTTCAATCGGCGCGCCGTCGGCGACCGGCCGCTGGTGGTGCCGAAGCACTCCAAGAACCTGGCGTTCATCAGTCAGTTCGCGGAGCTGCCGTTCGACATGGTGTTCACCGAGCAGTACTCGGTGCGCTGCGCTCAGGTAGCCGTCTACAAGTTCCTGGGGATTCCGGAAGACAAGCTCACCAAGATGCATCACTACGAGAAGGATCCGAAGGTCCTCGCCAAGGCCGCAGTGACGATGTTCCGCTGAGGGGTGCTCAGCGACCGTGCCGCTTCTCGTAGTCCTCGCGAGTGCGATCGGCACGGCGCTGGGCCTTCTCGTCGAGCAGTTCGGGATCGAGTCCGTGGCTCAGCAGGCGGTGACGGCGGTAGATGGTCCCGAGCGCCACGACGAAGTACGCGAGCGGGATGAGCAACAAGGCCATCATGGCCAAGGGAATCCAGATCGGTCCCGGGATCAAGAGGAACAGCAGAAGAATCAGCGTCGCCGGCACGGTGAAGCGGATGATGTAGCGGGCCTGGGCGCCCGGGCCGACCAGATCGTTCCGAACCCAGTCTTGATACCGGTCGGGGAGCGTCTTCCCCAGGAGGTATCCGCAGTACTGAGGAAAGTTCGGGCGAGTCTGTTCGGCCATGGCATCCAGGATAGTGCCTGGTACTGCCGCTTACACCGGTGCCTTGAACGTGCGTCGGTAGGCGCTCGGTGAAACGCCGAGGGCCTCGTTCATGTGTTGACGCATGGATGTCGCAGTCCCGAAGCCGGTTCGAGCGGCAATCGCATCGATCGACAGATCGGATTCCTCCAATAGTTCCCGCGCCCGATCGACGCGTCTGCTGGTCAACCAGCGGTTCGGTGTGGTTCCGACTTCGTCGCGGAATCGACGGCTGAACGTGCGGACGCTCATGTTGGCGCGCGTCGCCAGGTCCGCCAGGGTGATCGGGTCGTCGAGATGTTCGAGGGCCCAGTGCCGAGCGTCGGCAGTCGATTCCGAAGGCTTGTCGGCCAGGGGGCGTCGGATGTACTGAGCTTGGCCACCGTCGCGCCACGGCGGTACGACGCAACGCCTCGCGACGGTGTTCGCCACTTCCATGCCGTGGTCACGCCTGACGATATGCAGGCAGAGGTCGACTCCCGACGCCACCCCGGCCGAGGTCAGGATGTGGCCTTCGTCGACGAACAGCACGTCCGGATCCACGTTCACCTTGGGATAGACACGCTGGAAATGGTCGGTGTTGCGCCAGTGCGTCGTGGCGCGGAGTCCGTCGAGCAGACCCGCCGCGGCGAGGATGTACGACCCGGTGCAGATCGAGACCAGCCGAGTGCCCGGCCGGATGTGTTGGAAAGCTGCGGCCAACTCGGGGGAGAGGTAGCCGTCTTCGTAGGCCGGACCCAACTCGTACGACGCGGGGATGACGACGGTGTCGGCGGTGGCGAGCAACTCGCTCCCGTGGTCGACCGAGATGCTGAAGTCTGCGTCGGTCTGCACGGGATTGCCGTCGACGGTGCACGTCAGGATCTCGTACAGCGGCCGATCCTCGACGTCGAGGGCACGTCCGAAGATGCGCGCCGGGATGCCGAGTTCGAAGGGGATGACTCCATTCAGAGCCAGTACGACGACGCGATGCGGACCAGACATGGCTTGATTCTTTCATATATTGGCAATCTGGCCACTGTTCTCGATCGAATCCGAACTGCAGAATTCTCTCTGTGACTTCTGAGACCGCTCTCCCCGAATCAGGCCAACAGCAGGTGAGCCCGCCGCGCTTTCACCGCGCCTGGTCCGTCGCGATCGTGGCATTCCTGGCGTTGGTCGGTGCGGCGAGCTTCCGCGCTGCCCCATCGGTGCTGATCGATCCGCTGCACGAAGATTTCGGGTGGTCGCGCGCCAGCATCTCGGCGGCCGTCTCGGTCAACCTGATTCTGTACGGGTTGACCTCGCCGTTCGCTGCTGCCCTGATGGAGAGGTTCGGTATCCGGGCGGTCGTCACCTCGGCGTTGGCGCTCATCTCGCTCGGCAGTGGTCTCACCATCTTCATGACCTCGAGTTGGCAGCTCATTCTGCTGTGGGGTGTCTTCGTCGGTCTCGGTACCGGTTCGATGGCGCTGGCGTTTGTCGCCACCGTCGTCGATCGCTGGTTCGTCGAGAAGCGTGGTCTCGTGACCGGCATCCTGACGGCCGGTGGTGCTGCCGGTCAGCTGGTGTTCCTCCCGGTCCTGGCGAAGATCGCCGAAACGTACGACTGGAAGAGCGTCGCCTTCACAGTTTCGTTTGCCGCACTGGCCGTTGTGCCGTTCGTTCTGCTGTTCCTGCGTAACTATCCGTCAGACGTGGGTACGACGCCGTACGGCGCGCCCGCCGATTACGCCCCACCCGCCAAGCCTGTCTACCAGCGCGGCGGCGCCGGAGGCCGGGCGATCTCGGTGCTGGTGATGGCGTCGAAGACCAAGGTGTTCTGGCTTCTCGCCGGTACCTTCGCGATCTGTGGCGCGAGCACCAACGGCCTGATCGGCACGCACTTCGTCCCGGCGTCGCACGATCACGGAATGCCGATCACCACGGCCGCGTCACTGTTGGCGTTGATCGGAATCCTCGACATGGTCGGCACCATCGCTTCGGGTTGGTTCACCGACCGCATGGACTCGCGAAAACTTCTCGGCATCTACTACCTGTTCCGCGGAATCTCGCTGCTCTTCCTGCCGTTGTTGCTCGCCAACACCGTGAATCCGCCGATGATCGCGTTTGTCATCTTCTACGGGCTCGATTGGGTGGCGACGGTTCCGCCGACCGTCGCGCTGTGCCGTCAACACTTCGGCGCCGACGCTCCCATCGTGTTCGGTTGGGTGCTGGCATCGCACCAGATCGGTGCGGGTCTGGTGGCCTTCTTGGCCGGCCTCGTTCGTGATCAGATCGGCTCGTACGACGCTGCCTTCTTGGTGGCCGGCGCGCTCTGCGCGATCGCTGCAGTCATGTCGTTGTTGATCGCAAAACGTCCGAAAGAGGCAGTATTGGTTGACTCTGTCTGATTCGGCACTGTGATCGGTACCACCGACGGGGTAAGTTGTGTGTAACTCCAAGAACTACTCACCAGTAGGGGTACTGAAATGCCTGCTCCGTCCGCTGCGACCTTCTCGCGGCTCGCCGATCTGATCGCCATCGACAATGTTGCCGATCGCCCGACGAAGTCCATCACCGAGGTGTTCACCGGCAAGGAGCTGGCGACCATCCCCGTCGGCACCGCCGACGACGCACTTGCGGCCATCGCCCGTGCCCGCGTCGCCCAGAAGGAATGGGCCAAGCGTTCCGTCCTCGACCGCGCTGCCGTCTTCCACCGCTACCGCGATCTCATCCTCGAGAACCGCGACGCCCTCATGGACATGGCTCAGGCCGAGACCGGAAAGTCGCGTACCGCAGCTCAGGAAGAAGTCCTCGACATCTCGATGACGTCGCGGCACTACGCACGTGTGGCTCCGAAGCTGCTGCGTCCGCGTCGCGTCTCCGGCATGCTCCCGGGCCTGACGAAGACCGTCGTCCGCTACCAGCCCAAGGGTGTCGTCGGCGTCATCTCGCCGTGGAACTACCCGATGACGCTGGCCGTGTCCGACGCCATCGCCGCGCTGCTCGCCGGTAACGCCGTTGTCCTCAAGCCGGACAGCCAGACGCCGTACTGCGCGCTCGCCTGCGTCGAACTGCTCTACAAGGCGGGTCTGCCTCGCGACCTCTTCGCCGTGGTTCCCGGGCCGGGCTCCGTCGTCGGCACCGCCCTGGTCGAGAACACCGACTACCTCATGTTCACCGGTTCCACCGCGACCGGTCAGCTCCTCGCCGAGCAGGCAGGCCGTCGACTGATCGGCTTCTCCGCCGAACTCGGTGGCAAGAACCCGATGATCGTCGCCGCCGGCGCAGACCTGCGCGAGGTCACCGACGCCGCTGTGCGTGCGTGCTTCTCCAACTCCGGTCAGCTGTGCATCTCCATCGAGCGCATCTACGTCGAAGAGTCCATCGCACCCGAGTTCATCCGTATGTTCGGTGACCGCGTCAAGAAGATGAACCTCGCCGCCGGATACGAATTCGGAATCGAGATGGGCAGCCTCGTCTCCGAGGCGCAGGTCAAGGCAATCTCCGCTCATGTCGACGACGCAGTGGTCAAGGGCGCCACCGTCATTGCCGGTGGCAAGGCTCGGCCGGACATCGGACCGCTGTTCTACGAGCCCACCCTGCTCACCGGGGTTCCCGAAGACGCCGAGTGCTACCGCGACGAGACCTTCGGGCCGCTCGTCTCGATTTACCCCGTCAAGGACGTCGAAGAGGCCATCGCTGCGGCCAACGACACCGAGTACGGCCTCAACGCCAGTGTGTGGGCGGGAAGCAAGGCTGCCGGCGAAGCCATCGCAGCGCGCATCCACGCCGGCACTGTCAACGTCGACGAGGGTTACGCACCCACCTGGGGCAGCACCGCAGCACCGATGGGTGGCATGGGTGTCTCGGGCGTCGGTCGTCGTCACGGCGCCGAGGGGCTGATCAAGTACACCGAACCGCAGACCGTTGCCACCACTCGCGTCATGAATCTCGGTGGACCGCGCGGACTTCCGGCCAAGGTGTGGGCAAAGCTCATGCCTCACGCCATCAAGATCATGTCCTGGGTTCCGGGCCGGTAACGGGTGGAAACCGCCAGCGCGTACATCGAGGCAACGCCGGTATCGGTGTGGAAGGTTGTCAGCGACATCGAAGGTATGGGTCGCTTCAGTCCTGAAAACACCGGTGGAACATGGACTTCCGGAACTCCGGGCACTGTGGGTGCAAAGTTCAAGGGCACCAACAAGCATGGTCTGATTCGGTGGAGCACGCACTGCACGGTGGTCGACGTGGTCGACTGCCGGAGGTTCTCCTTCGAATCGGACGAGCCGAAAGCGCGGTGGACCTTTGTGCTCGAGCCTTCGGGAACGGGCACCGTGCTTACCGAGACTCGTGAGATCTATGCGACGCCAGCGCTTTACGTGCGCATGATGTCGGGTAGCGGCCTACTCGGTCGGGGTCGAGATCAGCTGATGCAGACCGGAATGGAAACCACCCTGGCGCGCATCAAGGCGTTTCTGGAGAGCTAGAAACTGACACAAGTGGGGCTGCACTCGATTCGAGTGCGGCCCCACTTCTGTTGTTGGAGATCTAGTTTGCAGTGCTGATGAGCGCAGCGTCGATGAGCGCGGTGTAGACACGCTCCGGTTCTTCGGCGATGCGATTGAGTACGTACAGCCACCACTGTGTTCCGAAGATGACGTATTCGCGTGTGGTGAAGCCTGCTCCTCGGAGTGCGTCCAGTTGCTCGGTGCCGAGGCCGAGCAGCATCTCGAACTCGACGTGCTCGCCTCTGAGCTTCGAATCATGCTCGGCGCGTAGTGCTTCGAGGATGTCGCGGTCATGTGTCGCGATGGAGACCTGGTGACCCGAGTTGACGATCCGGGCTGCGTAGTCGAGATACGCGCTGCGCAGTTCGGCACTACCGCGTGGGTAGGCGACGGACTCGGCTTCGAGGAAGGCGCCCTTCACGAGACGGATGCGACCGGGTCGGTTCAGCAGAGCGGCGAGATCCTTTGCCGTGCGGTGCAGTCGGGCCTGAATGGTGATCCCCACGTGAGTGAACCGCTCGGCCAGTCGCGCGTGCATGTCGAGGACCAGGTCGGTGCGGTCGGACGCCTCGGCAGAGATGATCAGCTCGGCACCTGCGCGTTCCGTGGTCTCGGCCAGGCGCACGACATTGCGAAAGCACTGCTCCGGATCGATGACCAAGCCGATGTGCGAGAGGTCGAACGACACGGTGCTGTCGACGCCCGACGTTCCGATCCGTTCCGCCAATTCCACGAACACATCGGTTTCGGCGTTCGCGAGTTCGGGATCCCGGACGCTTTCCCCGGTGTATTCGATGCTCGCCTTGTGTCCTCGCGCGAAGATCGAGGGGAGTCGGTCGAAAGCGTCGTCGATGGTTTCGCCGCCGATGTAGCGAGCGGCGACTTTCCGTGCGAGTGCTGCCGTCGCGGCGTCCGCCATGGTGCGTTCTTTCAGGGATTCGTCGAGTGCGAGGCGGCGTAGGACGTCCGCGGCCTGGGCTTGTAGATCCGTGTTCACGGCTTCAGCGTATCCGGACGAGGGTGCGGGAATTATTCTACGAACCCTTGCGTTCGATCTATTGTCGATATATCGTCGATACGTCAAACAAACACAGACAGTCCAGGAGGACAACATGTACGCCCCACACAACAACCCAGAAATGCAAGAACGTCGCGAGCATGGCCGCCGAGGCCCGCATCGTGGACACGGTTTCCGTCGAGGATTCGAGGGCGAGCGACCCGAGGGTCGCTTCGAAGACCGAGCAGAAGGACGCCCCGAAGGCCGGCGCGGTCGACTTGACCAGCGCGGACACGGTCGGCCGGGTTTCGGTGAAGCCGGCGCAGCGCTCCGTCCCGCGATGGGCCTACTCCGAGGTGCCGCTGTCGCGGTAGCCGCAGGTGGGACCGCTGAGCAGGTAGCCAAGGCCGAGGCAATTCTCGCCGAGGCACGGCGAGCACTGTTCGAGATGCTGGCGGAAAAGTCGGCTGACGCGCAGCAGGCTCACACAGAATCTACCGACACGCTGCCGGCAGAGTGATCACGGCGCTCAGGCGCCGACGGTGACTTCCTCGCTGTTCATGCCGGAAACGTGGCCGTCGGCGCCCTCTCGCCAGTACCCGACAACATTGTGCTTGTCGCGAGCAATTCCTCGAACTTCCCTCAGGTGCTTGCGAATACGACGGCTGGTTGCGCTTTCGCACGCCACCCACGCGTAGACGTCGGCCGTTTCGGATTCGGGAAACTCGACCTTCTCCACAGCTTCGAACAGCGCGCTCGGCGCCTTTCCGAGGCCACTCCCCACGAGCCACGTGTACGTGACGTCGCCGCGAGTGACAAATTCCTGTCGATCCTCTTCGGTTTCGACCTCGATGATCGCCTGTGCGACATCGCCTTCACGAAGTTCTTCGACAATCCTGCCCAGTCCGGGGAGACCCGTGGCGTCTGCGACCAGCAGCTGCCAGCGAGGACCCGCCGGTGCTTGGTAGTGGGACCGCGAACTGTCCGACCAGAAGACGCCTAGTAGGTGACCTGGTTCGGCCCGCAGGGCCCAATCCGCTGCAATACCGCCAGGGTGCACGACGAAGTCGATGTCCAGACGTCGGCCGCCGTCGTGCACCTTGCGCACGGTGTAGTGCCGCCACGGTGGCTCGGTTCCGAGATCGGCCTTGCCGTAGTCGGGATTGTTGAAGTAGTCGTATTCTGCTTCTTTTTCACCGGGTTTCGGGAACGCGAGGTCGATGCGCTCGTCGCCTTGTCCGCCGGTCGGCCAGTGCCAGTCGCCTTCTGCCTCGATGCTGATTCGCCGCATGTGCGGGGTCAGGGACGTGACGGTGACAACGCGGGCGGGTTCGCAGAAAGACATGCCTCGACCCTATGGGTCCGGCGTGTCGAAGTGGAGACAGATGCTGTCGCAAGACGGACATCGAGCGCAGCCGAAAAGGCCAGCGTATGCCCCGGGGCATGATTCTTCCCCGGTGCACACGCTGGCCTTTTCAGTTATGTCGGTTCACGCCGCTGTCGGTGGGCTGTTCCCGCCGATCGGCTGTTGATACGGATCGATCGACATGGGTGGGTAGAACACTGTTTTTCGGTCGGGACCGATCTCCACCCGCCACTCCGTGTGGTGCATCGTCCGGTGGTGATGACCGCACAACAAGATCAGATTGTCGAGATCCGTTGGGCCACCATCGTTCCAGTGAACAATATGATGGGCATCGCACCACCCCGACGGTGTCCCGCACCCCGGAAACGCACCCCCACCATCACGAACCGCCAACGCCCGCCGCTGCGGCACCGTCGCCGTTCTCGCTTCCTTACCGCAGTCGAGCGGAACACCATTCTCATCCAACAAAATTCGCGTGACCGTGCAGTCGCACGCCAACATCCGGGCAGTATCGATACTGATCGGACCTACCCAATCCGCCCACGCGAACCCCAGTTCCTGAGTCGACGGCAGTAGATCCTTCAAGGCTTTGAGGTCCGTCATGTCTTTCGCCGACGCAGTCACCGTGATGTGCGGTTTCACTCCGCCCTCGATCGGACCCAACCCCGCCCGCTCATACCGTCGCAACAACTCGCAGAACCCATCCGCCCGCCGTAGCGCCGGAGTACGGGTGTCCTTCACGCCGTCCTTCTCCGGCGTCGGCGCCGACAGGCTCGACAGCAACGTGATCAGACGGGCCCCATTCACAGCATCCAAGTCACCCTTCACAGTGACCCGCCCGTACAAACCTTTCGACGCGTAGAACTCGTTACGCTCGGAATCCTCGCCGACCGGAACGCCGTCCTCGCGTTTGCCGTACTGCTTCTCGATCCGCCGGATCGCCGCCCGCACCGCATCACAATCGGCAATGTTCTTCGACGCCAGGCCAAGCAGAATCCCGCGGGCCTTGTCCACATCCGCCGGCGTCATGTTCTTCGGCGGATGCTGACAAAACGACGCCACCTGACGGGCTTTCAACGCATCAACATCCCCGCGGTGAAACGCATCGCCCACAACAGGCTCGAGCAGAAGCAACCGCGCCAACCCGACCAGCAGACTGCACTCACCGATCTCCAGATTCGTCGAACCATGCAACCACTGCGCGATCACCCGAAAACCCTTCCCCCCGAAAACCTCACGGGAAAACATCTCCACGATCAACAACACCATCCGCGACTGCAACTCGTGCCGGACACGCACCAGATCCAGAACCTCCCCCTTGAGGCCCTCACCATCCAACTGCCACGCATCCCGACTGTCCATGCTCAAAGTTTAATCGAACAAAATTTCGAACACAAGAGAATCGCAGGCGAAAATTGCTGCTGTCCAGCTACTTTCGACAATTCGGGCAAATGTCAGATTGAACCCAACTCACGCGCACGAGCTACCGCCGACGTCCGCGACTTCACTCCCAACTTGCCGAAGATGTGGACCAGGTGCGATTTGACCGTGGTCTCGCTCAGGAACAGTTCTTTGCCGATCTCTCGGTTGGAGCGACCCGCCGCCACCAACTTCAGAACTTCGATTTCCCTTGGGCTGAGGCTGGTTTCGGGTTTGCGTACCCGAGTCATGAGCTTCGACGCGATGGCGGGGGAGAGAACGCTGTCCCCGCTCGCAGCGGCGCGGACGGCTGACAGCAACTCGACCGGTGGTGTGTCCTTGAGTAGGTACCCGCTGGCCCCGGCCTCGACAGCGCTCAAGATGTCTGCATCCGTGTCGTAGTTGGTCACGACGAGTACGTGCGGCGGATTCGGAAGCGCGCACACCGCGCGGGTGGCGTCGACGCCCGTCTTCCCGGGGCCGAATCGCAGGTCCATGAGCACGAGGTCGACCGGCGTGGTGGCGCAGAAGGCTATGGCTTCCTCGGCGGTGCCCGCTTCGCCGACTACCTCGATGTCGGCTTCGCTTTCGAGCAGCGCTCGTAGCCCGGCGCGCACGATCGCGTGATCGTCGGCGAGCAGCAGGCGGATCACGGTTCGCCGACTTCGAGAGGAAACGTCACTGCGACGGCCGTGTGTCCCGGCTCGGACTCGATGGAGAAGATCCCGCCCTGCAGTTCGACGCGCCGGCGAATTGCATTGAGGCCGAAAGATTCCGCCGGGCCACGTTCGAGAACTGCCACGTCGAAGCCGCGACCGTTGTCGACCACGTCGAGGCTGACGGTGTCGTCGGAATAGGTCAGTGTCACAGCCATTCTGGTTGCATCGGCATGGCGGAGAACATTGGACACCGCGCCCTGAGCGATGCGCACCAATGTTGCTTCGAGGGGCATCGGCAGCCGCACTGCCTCGCCTTCGACGACGGAGCGCGCTTCCAGTTCAGGACTGCTCGCGCGTTCGCAGATTCGACGAAGCGCGTCGGCGAGCGACTGACCGTCCAAGGCCGCGGGCGTCAATTCGGCTATGAGTTGGCGGGTTTCGGCAAGACTGTCCGCGGCAGTTTCCCGTGCGAGGCTGATCTGACGGATGGCCGGGCTGTCCGGATCGGCGCGTTCGGCAGCGTGAAGGAGCATCTGGATGCTCGAAAGTCCCTGGGCCACGGTGTCGTGAATCTCGGCGGCGAGTCTTTCACGTTCCGCGAATTTTCCGGCATCGCGAGACGTCGACGCCAATTCTTCACGAGTATTCATCAACTCGTCGATGAGACGACCGCGCTCGGCTGCCTCGCGGTACAGCGCTTGATATCCGAGGCCGATTGCAACCGCTACGGCAGCGCCGATGATCGGGCCGACGGCGCCGGCAATCGTCCATCCACGATGCAGGCCGGTGCCGACCACGGCGACAGCCGTTGCCGCGGTGACGGCGAGAAGACTCCAGGGGCGTCGCAGAATATGGAGATAGAGGAAGAAGAGTCCGAACGCGAGGTAGGCGGCGTCGGCGGATACCGCCATCGTCGCGATCCAGACGAGGGTCAGCACGGCCAGCCACCAGCGGGCAGCGTTGCCGCGCAGCCTTTTGGCGACCCCGAAAAGATAGACGGCAACAAAGATCACGGCCAACGCGATGATTGTTGCGGTCAGGTCGGATTCGTCGATCAGCGCTCGAAGAAACACCACACCGGCCAGCGCCATGACAAGGACATGCAGGCCCAGTTGTAGGCCGGCGAAGACAGGCGTGAGCGGAGATCGGTGCATCTCGCCCAGCTTAGCGAGGTTCGGGCCTGGTTCATCCATCAAAAGTTGTAAACCGGGATGGTTCTTTCGAGCGCTGGAATGTCGATCCGAGGTGCGATGGAAAGAGTCTGCATCCGCGAGAGCGTAGAGGCAAGCACAGGAAAGGAATTCACAGTGTTTGTCGCAATGAGGGACTTACGGGCAGCGCGAGGTCGTTTCGCGCTGATCTCCGTCGTGGTTCTGTTGGTTGCACTTCTGGTCAGTTTTCTCAGCGGGTTGACTGCAGGACTTCGCCATCAGAACGTGTCGGCCATCGAGGCCATGAATGCCGACACGGTGGTGTTCGCCGACACCGGAGCCGGGGCGTCGTTCGACGAGTCGGCGCTCACGCAGGACCAGGTCAACGCTTGGACCTCCACGTCAAAGGACGTCGATCCCATCGGAATCGGTCGCGGGAAAGCGGGATTGGCCGACGGAAATCAGAAGTCGGTGGCCCTGTTCGGCGCTGATGGCGGTTTCGGTGACGTGACGCCGTCGGCGTCAGGCACGGTGGTGTTGAGCGAAGGTGCCGCCCGCGATCTGGGGGCGGGCGCCGGCGATCAGGTGAGTGTCGGTACGAAGCAGTTCACCGTCAGCGCCGTTCGCGGTGACGACTGGTACAGCCATTCGCCCGTCGTCTGGATGACGCTCGACGACTGGCAGGCGGCCAATCCACGCGGCGGAGTTGCGACAGTACTGGCTGTCACCGGAGCCTCCGACGCTTCCGCAACGGACAAGGCGGCTGCGACGACGTCGACGACGGTCAGCGGTTCGCTCGACGCGATCGGTTCGTACAAGTCGGAGAACGGGTCGTTGACGTTGATGACGCTCATGTTGTTCGCGATCTCAGCCTTGGTGATCGGTGCGTTCTTCACGGTGTGGACGATCCAGCGAACTCCGGACATCGCGACGCTGAAAGCGCTCGGTGCGACTACCGGTTCGCTGGTGCGCGACGCACTGGGTCAGGCGCTCATCGTTCTGATTGCCGGTGTCACCGTCGGAATCGGGCTGACGGCCGTGGCCGGATCGCTGATCGGTGACGCCATGCCGTTTGTCCTGGACGCATCCACCACCGTCGTACCTGCCGTGGCATTGATCGGGCTCGGTCTGCTCGGCGCGGCCTTTG
Organism: Rhodococcus sp. YH3-3; assembly: GCF_001653035.1. Classification (NCBI taxonomy): domain Bacteria; kingdom Bacillati; phylum Actinomycetota; class Actinomycetes; order Mycobacteriales; family Nocardiaceae; genus Rhodococcus; species Rhodococcus sp. YH3-3. The sequence goes on from NZ_BCWH01000001.1 coordinate 494,186, forward strand.
CACTTCGATTCCTCTCGACCACCGATCCACTCACAGCATTGGGGAGCGCACGATGACCATGACAACCGGCACCACAGTTCTCGACATCCAGAACGTCGATCTGACGTTTCCCGATGGGCAATCGCGGGTGACGGCGCTGGACGACGTGTCTCTGCGACTGCACCGCGGCGAGATCGCCGCGATCACCGGGCCCTCGGGTTCGGGCAAGTCCAGCCTGTTGGCGGTGGCGTCGACGCTGATCCGTCCGGATTCCGGGCACGTCTATCTCCGGACGCCGGAAGGCAGCACCGACATCGCTGCGCTGAGTCGGCGGGCGGCGTCGGAGCTGCGACGCTCGTCGATCGGCATCGTCTTCCAACAGTCGAACCTGGTGTCTTCGCTGACTGCACTGGAGCAGCTCGAGGTGATGGCGCATCTGGGGCAGTCCGTGTTCACGTCACGGGCCCGTCGCAAGGCCGTGAAATCAAAAGCGATGGATTTGCTGGACGCTGTCGGGCTCGCGGATCAGAGCGGAAAACGGCCGTCCCAGCTGTCGGGCGGGCAGCGACAGCGCGTCAATCTCGCGCGAGCATTGATGAACGATCCGCAGCTTCTCGTGGTCGACGAGCCCACGAGTGCGCTCGATCAGGAGCGCGGTGCCGCTGTCATGGATCTGATCATCGGGGTGGTGCGGGAACGCGAGGCGGCAACCCTTCTCGTGACACACGACCGAAGTCACCTGTCTCGGATGGATACTGTCTATCGTGTTGTTGACGGTTCCTTGGCGGAGGATCAGGAGGCGCTCGCGGCGTGACTCAGGCGGGCACGATTCGGGCATTCGTCACTGCATCCGGGCGGGAAGTCAACCCGCGATTTGCTGGGCAGTTAGACTGTTGTCGACTCGGGCAACTTGAGAGGACGTGTTATGGAACGCCGCCGCAACGTTGCGCAGCCGCCACAATCGCCGATTGCGGATCTGGAGCAGATGCCTGCCCTGATTCTCCTCGACAGGCTTCCGGTGCCGGTCATGGCCGTTCACCGCGATGGCAGCATCGTTTTTGCCAACCCGTCTTTCGCTGACATGCTGGGATATCCCAAGAAGGCCGTCTCGGCGTTGCGTTTGCAGGACATCCTCTACGACAAGGATGCCGACGACGTCAGTGCAGAGCAGGCCCATCGTGAACTGAGTTCCGAGCCGGGCTCGGTCAAGGAGTTCGTGCACTCCGACTCCACGTTGGTGCGCGCGACGGTCAGCCAGTCTCTGCTCCGACGGGACGACGACACGATCACCCTTGCCGTCCTCCACGATCTGACGGAGCGTCTGTGGAACAACCCACGGCACATCGACGACAAGCCCACCAAGTAATCCCAGCTACTTCCGGGATTTGACGGTTCGGTCCAGGCCGAGGGTGGCGGCAAGGGTGTTGACCACCCATTCTTCGTACTGTTGGCCGGTCCAACCCGCGCCGACCACGAGGTCTGTGTAGGTCTCGGGACTGAGCAGCGTGAGTGCGACGTTCACGGCTGTTTCGAGGTCGACGGTTGGCGCTTTTTCGACGATGCCGACCATCAGATGTTCCTGCACCGTGCGTCTCTGAGTGCGGTTGATTTGCCACAGACGGGCGGCGTCCTCGTCGGCGGAAGCGGCGGCCCGCAGTGCCAGCAGGATGTCTGCGGTGCGTTCCAGAATGAGCCGTCCGTGGTGAACCTGAATCCGGAGTTGCCCGAGTGGATGTGGGGCGCCGAGTGCTGCCGCCACCCACGGACGGTCGAGAGTTGCCGTCCTTTCCTCGTCGCCCGCAACGGCCACGTCGAGTAGTGCTGACAGCACGCTCGGCTTGTTGCCGAACACGAAATAGACACTCTGCACCGACACGCCCGCCGCCGCGGCAAGCTGCTTGATCGTGGCGGCCGCGTAGCCGGGATCGACAAAAACCTCACGCGCTGCCTCGATGATCTTGCGCCGCGCCGACGTGTCTTCCCGAAGAACCTCAGTCATGATTAGAGTCTAACTCTAGAGTCGAACTCTAGCGACTCGGGAGGCGAAGTAATGACGAAGGTTCTTGTACTCGGTGGCTACGGTGCCGTCGGGATTCCCCTGATGAAACAACTCGCGAAGGTCCCCGAAATCTCCGCGTACTCCGCCGGCCGTGACCCTGCCCGCGCGGACGTCGTCGTTGATCTTAAAGAACCAGGCGCGTATTCGACTGTGGTTCGAGACTTCGATGTCGTGGTGAATGCGTCGGGTTTCGAGGATGTTCGCCTGGCCGACGAAGCGGTACGCGGTGGGGCGGCATTCGTCGACGTCACGGCAACCTCGAACTACTGCGAAGAATTGGAAGCGGTCGACGGACCCGTTCTGATGGGCGTCGGGTTAGCGCCGGGATTGACCAGTGTCCTTGCAACCGAGGCGCATCGACTCGGCGACGGACCCGTCGACATCCTGATCGGCCTCGGCGGTGGAGAACTACACGGGCCGGCCGCAACGGCGTGGACGTACGGGATGTTGGGCACGAGGTTTCCTGATCCCGACGGACGATCGGTCCGCAACTACACCGGGATGAAGACGTTTCGAATACCGGCCGATGTGACCGGCTACCGCACCGGTCCTGCTGTGCGGGCCGACTTTTCGGACCAGCATGCGTTGACGCGAGACCTCGGTGTTCCGGTCAGGACGTACCTGCGATTGGACACGTCCACCGCGACGCTCGGACTTGCGGCCATGACGTGGGCACCCGCGCTACAGAAGGTCGTGCCGAAGAAGCTGTGGGGCTCGGATCGTTGGGTAGCGATGGCCCGAGCGGATACCGGCCCGGCGCTGTGGGTTTCGGGGCGTAGCCAGTCGGTCGCGACGGCAGCTATCGCCGCGCGCGCCGTGCAGGTGATTCGGGATGCCGCAATCTCGAAGCCGACGTGGTTCCACGCGGTGGAAACCACCGAGTCGTTGCAAGCGGCGGTTCCCGAACTGTCAGTGCGGCAATGGGATGGTGCGAGCCGATCGTCCGGCAAGACTGTCCACTAGTCGGGGCGAGCCGAGAAACGGCAATCCGGCGGCCGCATTGGTGAGACAACCGGGTACGACGACGCGGACGACGTGCAGGCCGGCGTGGAGAACATCAGTTGTGGTGAGATCGACCCATGCCGGCCGGAAACCGGCTGCCGTCAGAGCGCTTTCGGTGCCGGCGGCTGATGTCAGAGAGTCGAGTCCCACCTCGCCGACGACGGCACCGACCAGCTCACTCTCGAATCGTGCTTGGATCTCCGGGTCCAGGTGAAGTTGCAAGTGGCATCCGTAGTCCATGACGTCGGCAAAATCCGATCGGTAGGCGCCTGCATAGCTTCGGTCAGCTCGCCAAGGCGCAAGCGGACTGGTCGGGGAGGCCGCGGCTCGACCGATGCCGCTCTGCGGGTTGTCGTAGTCGGCGGAAAGCAGCTGCAGCTGAAGCGCTTCGCCGAGTGACTTGAACGCAGCGGTCTGGGCGTCTTCGTGGCAGGCGGTACCGATGGTCGAGTATCCGGTGAGTCCGTCGTGGATGAGGGCGCCGAGCACCGGGATCCCGAAATCGCTGTCGAATGACAACCACCTGGTCGAGAGGGTGCCGTGATTCCCCAGTCGCCGAAGCACCTCGGGAATGCCGGTGACGACCCGAACACCACGCCGCCCGGTCCAGGACAGCGTCATCGCGTCTCGTTCGACTATCTCGCGCAAGGCATTGTCGATTGCGAACTTCACCGAGGGTCCGGCGGCGAGACCCGCCTGAGCTACCGGAGAGATCGCCGGACCCGTCCGGGCGACGAAATGAGGATACGAACCCCAGACGAGTTCGGCCGGTACCCAGATATCCGAACCCATGATCAGGTCGGCTCCGCGAGTCCAGTCCATCTCCAGATCGTCGGTTGGTTCGACGAACGGGAACTGTGGCCGCGCGCACTGGGCGGCGTCGAAACGCGCGAGTTGTGACAGGTCGATGCTTGCTCCGATCAAGGCATCGGCCGACCCGCGGACGATCGGTTTGGCGACGATGTTGCCGCAATATCGTTCCACCGCTTCGCCTATCGCAGCTGCGGTAGGCCGCGCACGGTCACCCAGATCGAAGCAATATCCGGCGCCGGCCGAGTCACTGGACCAGGGTGAAAAGCGTGCTGAATCACTGACATACGAGTGAATCAGCTTGAACTCGGGCGGAAAGTGCTGGGGAACAACGGCGTCGACCAGCTCTCGAATGATCCCAGTTCGGCGGTCGACGAGCGAAGATGTCATGCGAGGGGGACCGGCAGATGCAGATGGGTGGTCGATGCGCTGGTCAATCTGCTACCTCCAAGAAGGGGAAAGGCTGCCGGGGCGTTGTTGTACAGGCCCGGAGTCAGGATGCGGACGACGTGCAACCCGGCAATCGAGATGTCGCCGGTGGTGAGATCGACGGAAATCGGCTGGTGTCCCCGTGACATCAGAAGCGCTACGAGAGAAGCCAGATCCAACGGCGCTTCGTCGGGAATCTCTGATACCGAGAGTGTTTCGGTGTAGTCGAAGAGATGTTCCTCTGCGGCCAGGGCCATCACGGGATCGAGATAAAGTTGGGCGACGGTCGGCAGATCGACGATGTCTTTCCATTGCGGATCGAACTCGTCCCGGTAACGACGGTCGGCCCGAAAGGGTTTGTACAGGTGCGCCGGCAGCGTTCCGTCCGCCACGCTGCGCCAGGTCGGCCCGTCGGGGTCGGCGAGGTCGATCGTGATGGCAAGTACGGCATACGCCTCGACAAGCGCCTTCGAGACTGCCGCCTCCACCGTCGGTCGACAAGCTGTGCCCAGCGCGACCAGTCCACGTCGGTCATCGCGGATCCACGCTGCGGCGACGGGAATGCCGAAGGGGGAGGGAAGCAGCAGCACTCGAACGCTCCGGGTCTGGCTCTCCAGATCCCCGAGTTGGCGGTGCGCAGGCAACCGCTCCCAGTCGGAAAGCTCGATCGCCGGCTGTGACCGGTCCCCGCACCACCACAGCGCGGTGGCATCGCGTTCGAGAAGTTCCAGCAGAGCTGACATCTCGGCCTCGTCGCGTGAGCGTCCCGCTGCGATTCCGGCGTACTGCAACGACGCGATCGGTGGCTCGCAGCGACGGGTGCCTGTGTAGTACCCGAGATAAGTCAGGGCCGCAGGCACGTAGGTGGGCACCTTTTCGTCCATGGTGTGACCCAATGCCCAGCGAATGTTCAGATCAGAGGTGAAGGGAACAAAGGGGAATCCGGGAAGGCGGTACTGATCCTCGCTGTACAACGCAAATTCAGCGGGATCGACGACCCGTGAGCCGGCCAGTTCCAGCGCTGATGCACTGCTGCGGACCAGATCTTCGGGGACCACGTTGCCGCAATATCTTTCGACGGCCTCACCGGTCGCCGCCCCGCGAGCTGCTGCATCGTCGCGTATCGAAGCCCCGAATCCGTAAGGGTCCGCGCGAAACAGTGAACCGCTGCCGCCGAAGTTTCTGGTGTCGGCCACCCTCGCGGCCCAACCGACCCAGCCTGTCGGCATGTCCGAGCGAATGTGTGGTTCCAGTGAGGTCAGCACGCCGCTCCGGGCGTCGACCAGCAAGTCATCCACCGTCAGTTCCTCCGAGTATCGGCAGGGTCAACGACCCGGAAAATGATTGGTGCAGTGCGGTACTGCGTGTTCCTCGATAGCGATCACCGTCTCCGAGATTGCGTGCGAGTCGTGGGAAGTCCGAGCCGGCGATCCGCAGCGTCAAGACATCACCCGCGCGCACAGTGTGCAACACGGGATCCAGATCGATTGTCACCATCGTCGGCTGCACGCTGACGCCCGCGCCCCGTGCGATCGACCTGGTGACTCCAGCGGCATCTACGACGCTCAGCTCGACGATCCAATCGGCTTCGCCCTCGGGCGAGTGCACTTTCAGCTCCACCGATGGTGTTCCGGAGAGTACGGAGTCGTGCTTGATATCGAAAGTCCAGAAAACACAGTCGTTTCGGGCCCTTGAGGCGTCATACAGGAAGGTGTAGGCCGCATCCTTCCGATCTGGTTCGAGACGAACGCGATTCGCACCCGTGACATACGGTTCGCTCGACCAATCGCCTGCACCCCGGTCGAATACCCGATTGATGGTCACGGGCCGCGCCGAGAATATCGATTCCATCCACTCGACCTGAAGGCGGCCGAAACTTGTCTCGCCGACCATTCCAGGGCGGAGGTCGTGCGCCCAGGGGCCCACGATCAAACTCTGCGGCCCGCGCCCAACGGACGTGAAGTGCCGCAGTGTCTCCCGAATCATCGCATCGTCCCAACCGCCGATGTGCAGCCCGGCGATGTCGAGTTCGGAGAGTTCGTCCGCGGACACCAGATCATCGCCACCGAAGTCTTCGCGTTTACGAGCGCGAAGGATCGCCGTCAACCAGCCCGGTGAATCGGAGGTCAGACCAACCTCCTCGATCATCGACTGCACCGGGAGATGTTCCAGCAAAGACGAATCCGAGCGCATCAGGGCAGGGATGAAACCCTCACGAGAGGAAGACGAATCTCCGTGCTCGCCCCACCACGCCAGATGCTCGGCGAGGAGAAGTATCCCCGAGGGATCACGTTTGACGCGGTCGCTTCCGATGGTCGGCACCTTGGAGACGACGCCGTCCACACGAAATGACCGATCGGCGCTGTTGGTCTCGGCAGCAAATGCCCAGGCGGTTCCGGCCGCATACGAAGCCCCGCTTGCGATGACGCACTCCGGTGTCCACGGCTGATCCTGCAGCCACTCGGCCAGGGCGGCGCTGTCCTCGCGCTCGTGGACGTAGGGTTCCCAAGATCCGGTGGAATCGTGCCGTCCGCGTACGTCCTGCGAGATGAATGCAATTCCTCGCAATCGCCATTCGATCCCCTCCGCCAGATGCCATCCACGCCCGTACGGGGTGCGGATCACGATCAGTCCCCGCGGTGAAGAATCCGGTGGGAGAAGCACATCCGTAGCCAACGAAGAACCGTCTGCTGCCGGGATCTTCACGCCGAGTGAGATCACCGGAGCGTCGGCGCGGGTTCGAGAACGCCGCCGGGCAGTGGTAGCACGGGATGGCGAGTCATCATGAGGGTTCGCGGATTCATCCGGATCTGGTGGTGAAGGTGTGATGGCGGTGCGCCATGTACACCAGCCACGACGTCCGAACATGCAAGCGCACTGGCCATTGCGGCTGCGGTGGGTTCAAGTTCGAGCGGGCGAGGTTCGCTGCCGGCGAGGTGATTCCACAGTGCCTGCAGATGATCCGGGACGCGCGACGCGGCAAGCCGTCGACCGCAGACGTCCCGGTAGCTTGCGCTGCCGATACCGTCGAAGAAGGGTCCGATGCAGATCTCACCCAGCTCCGCGTGGACGGTTTGCCACGGTGTTTGGTTTCGTGGGCACCAGGTATCGAGTTCCGACCACTCGTCGTGAGGAGGAGCCCCGGCAACCGACAGTACGAGGTCCGACGACGCAACGTCGTCTTCGATTGGCGCAGTAGTGGATACGACCTCGAGATGCGGAAGAGCCTTGGAGAGCAGGGCGATGCAAGCATCGGCAACGGGCCCGATCCCGTCCATCAGCACACGCTGTGGGCGCGGAATCTCCGGCGCTTGACCCGGAACAACCAGCACGCCGCGAGAGACGAGGGCGTCGGCGATCTCGATAGCTCCCGGGCCGAGCACCGAACCAGAGCGCCTGAGAAAGTTGTCGAGTTCCGCGAGGTCTTCGGCCGGCGCGCCGATCGTGACCGCGTTCTCGTCCGGTGTCAGGTAATGCCAAGTGCCGTCCGGGGTCGGATACAGCTGGTGTCCGTCGGCGAGGGCGTACACGGATCTCCTTGTCGGTGCCCGCACCCGACGAGTCGGATGCGGGCGGGGTCATCGGCAGATCAGACTGTCGAAACAGTCTGGATCAGGGGAGGTTTCAGCTCTGGAAGCTGAACGGGTTGTCGACGAGGGCGTTGGTGCCCACACCCTGCAGGGCGTGTGCGGACGTTGCCTCGGCAACCGGCTCGAAGGTGAACGGGTTGTCGACGAGAGCGTTGGTGCCGACGCCCTGGAGTGCATTGGCCGGAGCCGAGTTGGAGACGCTGTCGAACGAAATGTTGCTCATTGTCATCCCTTCCGTAATGGAAACCATTTCCATTACGATGCCACCGTACGAAAGATCGCCACGGAGAGCAACAGGTACAAGAGAGTGCATACATGAGCGAGACCCCGACGACGGGATCCGTCGAAGCGCAACCACATGTCTTTCGGGACAGATCGTTTCGATTGTTCTTCACGGCTCGTACGATTGCCGTAGCCGGTGCGGCGGTCACCGGAGTGGCCATGCCGATCCTGGTGTTCGACATCAGCCGGTCTCCGTTTCTCACCTCGCTCGCGGCTGCGGGGACGGTTCTGCCGTATCTCGTGTTCGGCTTGTTCGCCGGCGCCGTGGCAGACCGAGTCAACCGGCGGACGGTCATCCTGTGTGCGCAGGCCGTTGCTGCACTTGCTTTGGCGAGTATTCCGGCAGCGCAGGCACTAGGCGTATTGACGGCGTGGCATGCGGTCGGCGTATCGATGTGCATCGGAACGTGTTTCGTGTGGTTCGACGCCGCTGCTTTCGGAGCGCTGCCTGCTCTGGTCGGTCGGCAGAGGATACCGGCGGCCAACAGCGCGCTGTGGACGTCCAGCACGCTGATCGATGTTGTCTTTCCAGCGATAGCCGGCGTGCTTGTGGCCTCGATCGGCCCGGCCTACGCATTGGGTGCTGATGCACTGGCTTACGTACTGGCCGGGCTGGCCATGGCCTCGATCGGAGCCTCGTTTTCGATTACTCCTGCGGCGCCGAAGAAGTCGGGAACCGGAATTGCGCGTGACATACGCGAGGGCCTCAGCTTCCTCTGGCGGTCGCCGCTTCTGCGAGCCTTGACCGGCGTCGGATTCGTCAATTCCCTGACGCAGGGTGCGGTTACGGCGCTCCTGGTGGTGTACGCATCCGAGAGGCTTGGGATTTCGACGTCGAGTGCGATGATCGGCGCCGTGTGGACGGCCGTCTCCGTGGGTGGAGTGGTCGGGGCGCTCGTGCTTCCACGCCTACCGGCGCAGTGGCCGGTCGGGGCGATCACTGTCGGGGCGCTGACCATCGCCCCGGTGGTGCTGTTCGTCGTTGCGACAACCGGCAACGCCGGCGCCGCGATCACGGCGCTCGTCGTCTACTCCGGCTGTGCGACCGTCACCATCCTCAATGGCATCGGTGCACGTCAGCGCCTGACTCCGGATCGTCTGCAGGGGCGCGTGAACACCACGGCGAGGATGGTCGCCTGGGGTGGTTCGCCGGTCGGCGCCTTGATTGCCGGGGCAATCGCAGGACGCTGGGACATCGGCACCGCCTACCTCGTTGCGTGCATCTTTGCGCTGGTCGGGGCGCTCTTCGCGTGGGCGAGCGCGCTGCGGACCGACCCTTATCCGCACAAATGAGCATGTGACTATTAATGAAAACGACTGTCGTTATGGTTAGATCCACCTGTTCATGACTGCGAACCCCACCGACTCAGGAGTGCGATGACGCTGACCAGCGAGGCAGCACCACGAGTGCCGTCGCGTCCACATCCCGTCGGCGAGCGCGGGTACGTCCCGTTTCTGTTGGCCACGGCGGTTGTGCTTGTCGCGGTCTCCACCGTCGCGGTGTGGTCGGGTGCCGCGTCGGTGTCCTTTGCCGACGTGTTCGCGGTGTTGTACGCACACGTCGGCGGTCCGCCGGTCGACCCGTTGCTCGATCGGATCGTGTGGGGATTGCGGGTACCGCGCATTCTGATTGCGGCATTGGCGGGCGCCGGATTGTCGTTGGCCGGCGCCGTGCTGCAAGCGTTGGTGCGCAACCCGATTGCCGATCCGTACATTCTGGGCGTGGGTTCCGGAGCATCCTTCGGTGCAGTACTGATCATGACGACCGGCATCGGAACCAGCCTGTCGATCGGTGTTCCGGTGGCAGCCTTCCTGGGGGCCATGGTCTCCCTGATCGCGGTTCTCGTACTGGGTCGGCGAGAGGGAATGCTCGTCCCGCTGCGCATGGTCCTGGCCGGAGTTGCCATCGGCTATCTGCTCTCGGCTGCAACAAGTTTTGTGCAGTTGCGCGCCGATCCGAGTCAGCTTTCGGGAGTGCTCTTCTGGTTGCTGGGCTCGGTGAGCGGGGCCAGTTGGTCGGATCTCGGTGTGCCCGCCGCGGTGATCACCGTCTGTGCGGCAATTCTGTTGACACAATCGCGCCAACTCAACGCGTTGGCCATGGGAGACGAGAGCGCGCAATCGGTCGGCGTGGACGTGCACCGTACCAGGTTGCTACTACTGGTGATCGCGTCGTTGCTGACCGCGGTTGTTGTATCCGTTGCCGGGGGAATCGGTTTCGTGGGGCTGCTCGTGCCGCACGCCGTACGACTTCTGGTCGGTTCCGATCACGGCAAGCTGCTCCCCGCGACCGCGTTGGTTGGTGCCACCTTCCTGGTGATCGTCGATCTTGCGGCTCGGATGTTGGATGCGCCCAACGAATTACCACTCGGGATCATCACCGCCGGATTGGGTGCCCCGTTCTTTCTCTGGTTGCTTCGACGGGACGGCGGTGCGCAGTCATGAGATTGTCGGCCAGCGGAATTCACGTCGTTCGGGGCGGACGCCTCGTGGTTTCGGGTGTAGACCTCGAAGCGCCCGAGGGAAGCGTGGTCGGACTCGTCGGACCGAACGGCAGTGGAAAGTCCTCCCTCCTTCGCGCGTTGTATCGCTCGATGAAGCCGCGAAGCGGAATCGTGAAGGTGGACGAGGTGAATGTTTGGGACGATCTCTCGCCTCGATCGGCAGCACGCATCATCAGTGTTGTGGGGCAAGAGCATTCATCCGATTTCTCGTTCAGCGTCCGCGAGGTGGTTGCAACGGGTCGGACGCCGCATCACAGCGCGTTCTCTCGACTCGGTGAGATCGACCGAGACATCGTCAGCGCAGCACTGGTGCGAACCGGCATGCAGGGCTTTGGATCACGTCTCTTCGCCGAACTGTCCGGCGGAGAAAAGCAGCGTGTGATGTTGGCCCGGGCGATCGCTCAACAACCGTCGGTGCTGGTCCTGGACGAGCCCACCAACCACCTCGACATCCGCGCTCAACTCGAATTGATGGAATTGGTCGCCGAACTCGGTACCACGACGATTGTCGCGATCCATGAACTCGCCTTGGCCGCAGCGTATTGCGACTACGTCTGTCTGCTCTCCGGCGGGGTAGTTGTCGCGACAGGACCAACGGCCGAGGTCCTCACTGAGGACCTGCTGTCCGAAGTATTCGGGGTTCAGGTGCATCTCGGCACTCATCCGTTGACCGGGCGCCCCCTGCTCTCGTTCGCCCCTCCGCTCCTACACACGAAAGAAGCAGTGTCTTGAAATCCTCGATACGTACTGCCGCGCTGTTGTGCTCGGCCGTTACCGCCACCGCAGTACTGACCGCATGCGGAAACTCCACGGCGGATTCGGCGGCGTCGTCGTCCGAGAAGATCACCGTCACCAATTGTGATCGCGAGGTCACGGTGCCCAAGACGGCGGAGCGGATTGTCTCGCTGTATCCGTCGATGACGGAACTTCTCATTCAGCTCGGCGCCGCCGACCGCATTGTCGGACAATCGAATACCGACCTCTCTCCTCCCAGCCCCGAACTCGCTGATCAGTTCGCGGCCGTGCCGGTACTGAGCACCGGAGTTCCCGCGAAAGAAGCATTGCTCGACGCCCGTCCGGATCTGATCGTCTCCGACGGGGAATACTGGTTCGACGGTGACCGATTGCAGACCATGGACGAATTGCGTGACCTCGGCATCCCGATCTTCGTGAACAGCGGCTACTGCCACAAGGCTGTCACCGAGGGGCGGATCGACGACGTCTGGTCCGACCTCGACGGTCTCGGCGCCTTGACCGGAACTAGTGACGCGGCAGCAACCCTCCTGGCCGACGGCAAGAAGTCCCTCGCAGCAACCGAGGCATCTGTCGCCGGGCAGGAGCCGGTTCCCACTGTGATGGTTCAGGTTTCGGAGGGACAGTCCTATGCTCTGGCCAGGGGCCTCTACAGCAGTGTGCTCGAGGCCGCCGGGGGAAGCAATCTTTTCGAGAACGACCTTCCCGACGGAAAGTACTTCGGCCAGGTAGCCACGGAATCGGTGCTCGCGAAGTCGCCGAAGGCTGTCCTCGTCGTCTACTCCACCGAGTCGGCTCGGGAATCCACCCTGGATGCTGCGCGGACGGCATTTGCCGGAACCCCCGCCGCGACATCGAATGCGATCTTTGCCGTTCCGGAGGCGTGGTTCGCCGGCGAGTTGGTCTCGATCGACGGGGCCGGCGAGGTGTCTCGCCTGCTGCACCCGGGTTCGTGACCGCACTCGAGCGAATCGAGGCCGTCGTATCGCTGCATGCAGTGTTGGACCGGACGGTGAGTCCGTCGGAGCTACCGTTCGACGAGCACGCACTGCCGCCGGTGACGTGTGAATCCGTGGAACTGCCGGCCGCGACGCCACTGCCGGCCTGCGGGTTCGCGGACGTCTTGCAGGCACGACGGAGCCGCTACGACCCCGCACAGACGGCACTCCGAGCAGGCGAGCTGTCAAACGTGTTGCACCACAGCCTTGTCAGCAGCCCGACGGCGGGCGGGATGCGCGAACTGACGCTGTCGTTTGTTCTCAGCCGACCCGGAGACGAGCTCGGAGCCGGGGTATACCGATATGCCCGAGGCCGTGCCGAAGCTGTCCGGCCAGGCGACGTGCGAGAGCACCTTCGAGCGAGCCTGCTCCAACCCGAGTTCGTCGACGTGTTCCCGGTTCTTTTGTTTGTGGTCGCCGACGTGGAAGCGCCGCTCGAGAAGTACGCGATGCGGCACTACCGCACGATGCACGTGGATGCCGGTGTGCTGGTTCAGAATCTGTACCTCGTGACCGAGGCGATGGGACTTGCGGGCTGCGCCATCGCAGGATTCACGGATGCGCGAGTGGCATCTTTGTTGAATCTCGCGACTACGCAGCTTCCCGTCATGGCTTTTGCACTCGGGAGGCGCAGCTAGGTCAGGCGAGAATACGTGCCTTCTGGGTCTCGAACTCGGCCTCGGTCAATACTCCCGCATTCTTGAGTTCGCCCAGCTTGGTGAGCTGTTCGAGCTTCAAGTCCATCGATGCTGCCGGAGCTGCCTGCGGTGGCAGGGGTGGTAGATCGGGAATCGGCGGCACCGGCTGGGACTGCGCTGCGCGAGCCTGATCTTCGGCGGCCCAACGGGTCCGCTGACGGCGCTGAACATTGCCGTGAATGGAGCTTGCGACGGCTACTCGGCCGGCTCGCCTCAAGAAACTCATGCGTCCTTCTCCGTATTGCCTGGTGCGGTGTTGTCGAGTGCGGTGGCAAGTTCGTCCAAGCTCAGGTGGCCTTCGGTGACAATCTTTGCGCCGCTGCGGGTCCACGCGTCGATCACCGGCAGTATGGCCAGTTCCTCGTAAACGAGCACGGCGGCAACACTACCGGTGGCCAACTCGTCACCAACGGCGGCGATGTCGCCGGCGTCGAGCAGTCCGGAGGCAGCGCCGTCGAACTGCGCCAAATCGAAATCTGCGAGTTCGAAGGTGGACGCGGGTACGACGGATACCGTTCCGTCGGCGGCTTTGGTGACGAACTCGAGGTCGAGGATGCGGATCACTCCGGAGTCGACGAGAGCGAGCAGCTGCTCGAATCCCGCGGAGGTCGGTGCACCGCCGGGAAACTCGACGGCTACGTATTCGATCGGACCGAATTGGTCTTGGTTGGACATCGGTTACTTCTTGCCCTTCGTGGGTTGCGGTTCTTCCAGAGCAGGTACTTCGTTGGGCATGCGGCCGGCCGGAATGATGGCGAGCAGGGAGAGTCCGGCGAGGACGAGTAGCGAGGTTCGCAGGGCGCGCAAGCGCGCTTCGGTGTTGATCCGGATGGCTTCGTCGATCTGTGCTTGTGTCGCCGAGGTGTTTTCGAGCGTCACGACGAGTTGATCGTTGGGGACGAAGTTGACCTGGTCGAGATTGATCCCGGACTCGACCTTGAGTGATGCCGGGATGGTGGGGTTGTCGATCAGCTGCGAGCTGACGAGGGAACCGAGGATTCCGACGGCGAAGACGCTGGCCACCGCGATGCCGACGCTGCCGGACATGTTGTGTACCAGTCCCCGCCAGGCACCGACGTCGCCGGCCAGTTCCTTGGGGGCTGCGGTGAGGAGGGTGTTGAACACCAGCGCAACGATGGCGCCCTGCCCGAGGCCGAGGGTGATCAGTCCGATGACGACAAAGATCTGATGCCAGTCGCCACGAATGGTGAAGGCCAACAAGATGAGTCCAGCGGCAACGACGACGAACCCGGCTCGTGCGATCAGACGCGGGGAGTACGTCTTGTACAGACGCGCGACGACGGTGCTCGCGATGAAGATCGAAAGTGTGTACGGGATGATCGAGAACGACGTCTGCAAGCTGCTGCGGCCCTGGATGATCTGCATGTACAGCGGAATGAGGAAGTTGGCCGCGGTTCCCACGAACATCATCGTCGCCATGCAAATCGTGGTGGCGCGCTCGGCGCCGGTCTTGAGGACGTCGAGGTTGAAGAGCTGAGGCTTGTTCTGCGCCTTGCGGCTTCGCGTCCACTGGAAGAATCCCTGCGCGCAGATGGTGCCGAGGACGATCAGGATGGCCGCGGGTGAAACACCGATGACCGAGAACGGCGCAGCGTCGGTGGCCAGGATGACGCCCCACGAGTTCAGGCCGCTGAAACCGAAGCTGAGCAGGATGACGGCAACGGCAGCAATGGCGGCGCCGGCCCAGTCGATGGTGATGTCCTTCTGCGGGGGAACAGGTTTGACCCGGAAGCTCAGGATCAGGTTGACCACCGCGAGAGCCACGACGAGGGCGAACGAGTATCGCCACCCGATCGTCGTCGCGAAGGAACCGGCGATGAGCAGCGCCAGCACACCGGCCGCCGGGATTGCTGCTGCCAGGTAACCGATGGCCTTTGCCTGCTGATCGCCACTGAAGTTCGTGGCGATGAAGACCGTCAATGCGGGAGCGATGAGGGCGATCACGGCGCCGGATGCAGCTTGCGCCACGAACAGCATTGCCGGGCTCTGACTCAGGGCGACCGCGGCCATTGCTAGGCCGTGAATCGCGACGGCAATCTGGAAGACCAGACGCGTTCCGTAACGGGCGCCGATCTTGGCCCCCAACAGAATGAAGGCAGCCATGGCGAAGGTGCCCGCGGTGATCGCGGTGCCGACACTTGTTGCGGGCGTGTCGAGATCGGTGGTGATGCCGGCCATCGAGACGGTCAGGGCGTTGACGGCGAACGACGCCTGAATCTGGGTGAGGACCACCACGATGAGTGGTAGCCAGGAGGCGGTGCTCACGGCGGCCGTTGTGGCGGCCGCGCCAGGCTTTACGGACATGATGGGTCACGCCTTCCTCGACACTGCGTGTACTCGCGACGTGCCCGGATCAGCCACGCACGGCTACATTAGCCGGAATTGTGCTGAATGGTCGCCTGCAAGTGGTTGGTTTCTTCGCGGTAGACCACCATCTCCCGGTGCAAGGCGCGACGGAAGCGCGGTTGCTCGGCCAGGAGTACGGCCAGCACGGTCAGCAACAGCCACGTCGCGGCCGCGCTCGCGAGGAGCAGCAGGACCGGAATCCACGGACCGCCCATCTGCTCGAGCAGCGTCGTCTTTGCCCAGACGCGCCAGTAGAGCATCAGATTGACGATCAGTCCGACACCGTACGAGATGACGAAGGACAGCAGGAACTGCTTCCACGTGCCGTCGTGGCGCCGCGCCGTCATCGGTTCTGCCCGCAGCGGCAAGCTCACCGACATCACGTTCGCGACCCCCAACCAGAGCAGGATCATGGTCAGCACCTGGCCGCACGCCTTCACCAGGTCAGCACTGCTTCCGGAGCGCCACGCGAGGACGGCGCTGAGCAGGAACCCGGCGCTGCCGACGAGGAGCAGCATCACCGCGTTTTTCGCGACGAGCACGTGCCAGAGCCTCGTTCCACCGGACAACGCAGCGCGCACGCGGCCGGCGTCGAAGCTGAGCGCATTGGTGCACACGACGCTTCCGACCACACCCGAGAGTGCATACAGCGCAAGGTAAGGCAGTCGATCTTCCTTGGTGTCCCACTGGAAGAGGCGAATGAATGCCAGGTACGCCAAGCCCATTCCGAGGCTCAGCCCCAGCCGAAAAGCGATCGACCGAGGCTTACCACTCACCACGTGCCGGGCTTCCTCACGGATCCGGGAGCCGAGATCCTGCACGTGCCGGACGACGGGGTTGCCCGAGTTCAGCGGGACGTAACCACGGATCGCGGCGGCGACGGTATCGGTGTCACCGGCATCGAGCGCGGCGACGCGTGCTTCGAGAACCGCAAGGTGGGCGGCGCGCAAGGCTATCCGTGCGGTGGTCACCGCGGCGACGGCGTCGTGCGGACGGCTGCCGGGTTGTGCCAGCGCACCGACCGGGCGTCACGCTCGGCGGCGACGGCCCGGGAGGCAACCTCGGTCAGATCCTCGACCGCTGTCAATGTCTGCTCCACTCGGTTTAGGTTGGTTTCATGACCACCAACTCGGAAAAGGAAGATCTCCAGCGGTACCTGCAGGCAGCACGTGATGCGCTCGTCTGGAAGCTCGACGGGCTGTCGGAGTATGACATTCGGCGTCCGATGACCCGGACAGGGACCAACTTGTTGGGACTGGTCAAACACATGATCGGCGTCGAGCTCGGGTATTTCGGTCCGACGTTCGGCCGTAGGGTTCCCGATCTCCCCGCGTGGTTGCGTTCGGAGGAACTCAACGTCGACATGTGGGCCCGCGCCGACGAGTCCACTGCCGACATCGTCGAAACCTATCGCCGCACCTGGGCTTTCGCCGACGCCACGATAGAGGAGCACGATCTGGACGCCCCCGGCTTCGTGAAGCACTGGCCGGAGGATCGTCGCGACGTCACACTGCACCGGATACTCGTTCACGTTGTCACCGAGATCCATCGGCACGCCGGCCACGCGGACATCGTGCGGGAGCTGATCGACGGCGCCGCTGGGATGAAGGCGGGCGACAACAATCTGGCTCCCGGTGATGAGGCGTGGTGGGCCGAGTACACCGACCGTCTGGAGACGGCGGCACGCGAGGCCCACCACGCCTGAACTACTCGAATACCGCTGCTGCGCCGATCACCACGACAACGATCACGAAGTTGATCAGTAGCAGTGGCCAGACGAAGCGCAGGAACTTGTCGTAGCCGACCTTCGCCATGGCCAACCCGCCGACAACGACGACGTTGGTCGGGGCAACCATCAGCATCAGGCCGTGGCCCATCTGGAAGGCGGTGATGACGAGTGCTCGGCTGACTCCGGCAAAGTCGCCCAGCGGCGCGAGCAGCGGCATCGCCAGGGTGGCGTGACCGGAACTGGACGGGATCAGGAACGCCAGCGGGATGTTGACGAGCATCACCAGGATCGCGAAGACCCCCGCCGAAGCGCCGCTGACCAATTGCTCCATCGCGTTGAGGATGGTGTCGAGGGTTTCGGTGTTGGTCATGATCACCGAGACGCCGCGAGCGAGCAGGATGACGATCGCCGGTCCGACCATGTCGCCGGCTCCACGCGTGATCAGGGAGACGATCTTCTTCTCACCCATCTTCGCGACTATGCCGACGAGAACGGCGGCGAGGATGAACAGCATCGCCAATTGCGGGAACCACCAGTTCAACTCGAACCAGTAGGGCTCGGTTGCCGTGACGTGGTACGCGTCGTACTCGGCCGGACCGGTGGTGGCGCCGAAGATGCTCGACCACGGGATGACGGAGAAGATCATCAGTCCGAAGGTGAGTCCGGTGATGAGCAGTACCAGCTTCTGAGTTCCGGTGAGCTTGCCGTCGATGTCCACCGGCTCGGCCGGCTCTTCGTCTTCGTCGTCCGCGATGTCGAAACCGACAAGCGACTTGGACGGATCCTTCTTCACCTTTGCGGCGTAGCGGAGAACGAATGCCACTGCCACAGCGGTCAATACGATCCACAGGATCACGCGCAGCACGATGCCGTCACCGATGGAGACGCCTGCCTCACCGGAGGCGACGCCGATCGAGAACGGATTGACGGTCGACGCCATGTTTCCGACCAGAGCGCCGAGGATGATCATGGTGGCCGCGACCATGCGGTCGTAACCCAGTGCCGTCATCAGCGGTATGAGCAGGGCGTAGAAGCCGAACGTCTCGACCGAGAAGCCCATTGTCGAACCGAGCAGCGAGAACAGCACCATGATGACGGTGATGAGCAACCAGCCCTTGTCGCTGAGCTTGGTAGCGAGTTGGGAGACAGCGGTTTCCAGGCTGCGGGTGGCAAAGCTGACCGAGATGAACGCACCGAGCGCCATGATGAAGAGGACTACGCCGACCGAACCGAAGAGCCGTCCGATGTTGTCGGTGTCGACGAACCCGGTGATCGAATCCTGGACGCCGTAGAGGCCGTTCACGGGGGAGAGGATCAGTTGCTGGATTCGTTCCCAGAACGAGAGCGGAGACGTGACGGTCTCGAAGCTGCCGGGAACGGGTGAGCCGTCCACGTCGACGCCGAAGCGTCCGGCCGGAATGAACAGTGCCGCAACCCAGACCAGAATGGTGACGATCGCGAGCATCGTGACCGCGCCGGGGAACTCGAACTTCTTCTTGGCCGGAGTAGGTGCGGACCCCGTGTCGGTCTCGGTGCTCATTTCTTCCCCTCGAAGGTGTGTGCGTACTCCTGGAAGAACAGTGCTTTGGCGACGACGGCCTTCTCGAGCTCGTCGAGCAGGACGCGTTCGTTGGGGCCGTGGATGTTCGCGTAACCGTCGGTGGCGCCGAACAACAGCTTCTCGGCGGTGGGCACTGCTGTATCCAAGGCCATCACGAGGGGGATCGAGCCGCCGCCTGCCATCAGCCCGGCCGGCTCACCCCACGACTGCGATAATGCAGACAATGCCGCGTCGAAGGCCGGTCCACCTTCGGCTGCCGCAAACCCGTCGCCGGTTTCTCCCGCGGTGACAGTCAGTTGTAAACCGAAGGGGCGCAGGGCTTCCAGGTGTCGGACCAGAGCAGCCTGCGCCTCGATGGCAGGTTGGCGCGGGTGTACGCGCAGATTGATCACGGCGCGGGCAGTGCTTGCGACGGCGTTGACCGCACCGTCCACAGGGGGAGCGTCGATTCCCGTCACGGTGATGGCCGGGCCCGACCAGATGCGTTCGCCGATGCCGCCGGTTCCGAGCAGCGGAAGCCCGTCTTGGATCTCGGCGAGGGTGCGGAACTCGTCCTCGGTGTATGAACTGCCGGTCCACGGTTCGCGCAGGAGGCCGTCGATCGCCACGTCACCGTTGTCGTCGTGCAGCGACGCCAGTGCGCGGATGAGCGCGAGGCGGGCGTCCGGTGCGGCGCCGCCGTAGAGGCCGTTGTGCTTGTCGGCTCCGAGAGTGGTGAGTTCGACGATCACCTGGGCCGATCCGCGCAGTGCGACGGTCAGGGTCGGTGATCCGGGTCGAACGCTCCCGACGTCGGCGATGACCATTGCGTCGGCCGCAAACAATTCGGGGGCTTCCGGCGGATAGTTGTCGAAGGGGCTGCCGAATTCTTCCTGGCCTTCGATGACGAGCTTGACCGTCACCGGCGGCTTTCCGTCGAAGACGCGAAGCGCGCCGATCATGCCGATGACGTTTGCCTTCGAATCTGCCGTACCGCGGCCGTAAATCGCGCCGTCACGCTTGCTCGGTTCGAAAGGCGGTGAATCCCAGAGTTCGACGTCGTCGGCGGGAACGACGTCGTAATGCGAATACATCAATACGGTCGGGGCTCCCTCTGGACCGGGAACTGTTGCAATGATGACCGGCGCAGTTTTACCTGTTATTTCGAGTTTCTCTATCTTCGTGACTCCGGACTTCTCCAATAGAGAAACGATCAGGTCGTGAGCCTCGAACAGGGGCTCGCTGGGGAAACCTTCTGTTGCTATCGACGGAATACGAACAAGTTCGACGAGTTCCGACTCCAGTGCCGGCATCAAAGCTGCAACTGTTTCCTTGATTGTGGAATAGGAGGGCGAGGCGGATTCTTCCGGCACGGAATTGACTCCTTCTGGGAAAGGCGAAAAACATTAGAGGCAGAGTCTTACACCCGATATGCGGGGTGTGAAAGGGTGACCCGAACAAAAAGCCGAAGTGGGGCGTCGGGCCCGCGATTCTTGACATTGACGTCAACGTCAACACACACTGTGACGGTGACCACCAGCGAAACGCAGGAGCGAGCGCGGACAGCCCGCAAACTCGGCGACGGTCCACGCCGTGCCGGACTGCTCAGCACCGCTGCCCTCTGCTTCGGCGAACTCGGATACGACGCCGTGACGGTCGAGACGATCACGACCAGGGCTGATGTGTCCCGGGCGACCTTCTACGCGTACTTCTCGTCGAAGGACGAGGTCTTCCGCGCCGTCGCCGAGATGATGTGCCGACGCTTCCTCGACGCTCAGCACATGGAGGGCCCGGCGGCCGAGGACCTACGCGAAGTTCTCCGAACGACCACGTCGGCGTTCATCACGGCCGTGTACACCTACGGTGACCTGCTCGCGGTGATCGAGCATCGGGCGCGGGTGGATTCCGAGGTCGAGCGCAGTTGGTCGGCGGTTCGCGAAAAGCTCGTGAGCCGCTACGTCCGCTTTGTCGAACGGATTCGACAGGTTCACGACGTAGATCCCTGTGTTTCGCCCCCGGTGCTCGTTCAGATGATCTCGGACGCACAGATGGCCGGTGGAGCACGTCTGAGTAAGGCGAGTGTCGAAGAGCAGAACCAGTTCATTGCAGATATGACGACGATGTCCGAGCGGTTGATCGGGTTCGAAGAGTCGAAATAGATTTCTTTTACGAATGGAGTGATCGGTGGCAGAACAAGACATGCTCGAAGCGGCTCTGGCGGAGATCTCTGCGCTGCAACAAGCGCATTGGCCCGCCGGCATTCCCCGCGCCGTCGAGTATCCGCTCGAAGGTGGGGGACTTGTCGATTACTTGCGGCATTGGGCGGTCGAGCGGCCGGATACTCCTGCCATCGTCTTCTACGGCCGGGTCATCACGTATTCCGAATACGACGAGCTTTCGGATCGTTTTGCCGGATGGCTGCTTTCACTCGGAGTCGAACGCGGCGATCGCGTCGGCGTTCACCTGGTCAATTGCCCTCAGTTCCATATCGCGATGCTCGGCATTCTCAAGGTCGGTGCGGTTCACGTGCCGATCAATCCACTCTTCCGTGAACATGAATTGATTCACGAACTCAACGATGCCGGCGTCAAGGTCCTACTGACGCAGAACACCTTCTCGAAGTTGGTGAAGAAGGTTCGCTCACAGACTCCACTCGAACACGTCGCGAAGACTGCAGTGTCGGACATGCTGACGGCGATCCCGACCGTCGAACTGCCCTTCGAGGTCGACGATCCGCGCCTGAGCGACTGGCAGTCGATCATCACCAGTGAGCGGGCGACTCCTGTCGCCACCGAACTCGATTCCCTCGCCGCCCTGAACTACACGGGCGGAACGACGGGAATGCCCAAGGGCTGTGAGCACACTCAGCGCCACATGGTTTACACCGCGGCCACCGCGACGCTTGCGGGCGGTGCCCAGGTGGGTGCCAATCCGCCGGTGTCCCTGGTGTTTCTGCCGATCTTCTGGATCGCAGGTGAGGACTTCGGCATCCTGGTTCCGCTCGTCAACGGCGGAACCGTGGTCCTGCTGAATCGTTGGGATGCGGAGACCACGCTCGACGCTGTCGAGGCGTACGGCGTGACCTCGCTGGTCGGAACTGTCGACAATTACGTCGAACTGATGGACACGCCCGGATTCGCGGAGCGAAATCTCTCGACACTCCAGAACGTCATGGCAGTTTCGTTCGTTCTCAAACTCGATCCGGCCACGCGCCAGCGGTGGCGCGAGGCTACAGGCGGCGTTCTGCGCGAAGCGAGCTACGGCATGACCGAAACCCACACCGCGGACACGATCACCCTCGGCTTCCAGGACGGCGACTACGACCTGAAAAGCGAGCCGGTGTTCTGCGGAATTCCGGTGCCCGGCACCGACGTTCTGATCGTCGATCACGACGGCAGGCCGGTTCCCGTCGGCGAGCACGGGCAGATCATCGTGCGCAGCCCATCCATCCTTTCCGCGTACTACCGCAACGAGGCGGCCACCGCCGACGCCATCCGTGACGGCTGGCTGCAGACCGGTGACGTCGGAAAGTTCAGTGAGCGTGGCGGTTTGCACTATTTGGCGCGGAACAAGGAAATGATCAAGACCAACGGCATGAGTGTCTTTCCCTCCGAGGTGGAAGCGCTGCTCATGCTGCACCCGGCGATCGAAAAGGCTGCGGTGGTGCCGAAACCGGACCCGGACAAGGGGCAGGTGGCTTTTGCGTTTGTCCAAATGGTCGAGGGTTCCGACACTGTGGCCGACGAGATCGTCTCGTGGGCGAAGGAGAACATGGCCACGTACAAGGTGCCCGAAGTGGAAGTGCTCGAGGCGCTTCCGATGACAGCGACAGGAAAGGTGCGCAAGGGCGATCTGTTCGAGCGCACTCAGGGGGACAAGTGAGACTGCTGATTGCGAACCGCGGCGAAATTGCGCTGCGGATCATTCGAACTGCCCGTGAACTCGGGATCGAGACGGTGTCGGTGTACGCCGAGGACGACGCGTCCAGTCCGCACGTCGCGGCGGCCACGGAGTCGGTGCCGCTCGGAGCGTCGGGCGCATCCGCGTATCTCGATCAGGGGGCTTTGCTGAAGATCGCGGCCGAAACAGGCGCCACGCACGTGCACCCGGGTTACGGGTTCCTCAGTGAGAACGCCGAATTCGCGCAGGCGTGTACCGAGGCGGGCATCGTCTTCGTCGGCCCGGACGCCCAGGTTCTCCGGACTTTCGGCGACAAGGCCAGCGCCCGCACTGCGGCGGTCGACTCCGGCGTACCGGTCCTGCCGTCGACATCGGCGAACGCCGATCTCGACGAGGTGCGTGAATTCTTCGAGCGCAACTCCCGCGGCATCATGATCAAGGCGCTCAGCGGCGGCGGTGGCCGCGGCAT
>NZ_BCWH01000001.1:517328-574758 GCF_001653035.1 Rhodococcus sp. YH3-3
TGCAGATCGTGGCGGCACCGGGGCAAGGTGGAACCCACGCGCTCGCTCTGGGTGACCGCGATTGCAGCGTCCAACGTCGCCATCAGAAGTTGATCGAGGTTGCGCCCGCGCAGGGGCTGTCGGGCGCCCTGCGCGAGCGTCTTCACGCTGCGGCGGCGAGGCTGTGCGCCGAGGTCGGCTACCGCGGCATCGCGACGGTCGAGTTCCTCGTCGAGGAACGCGGCTTCGTCTTCCTCGAGGTCAATCCCCGAATTCAGGTGGAGCACACGGTGACCGAGGAGGTCACCGGAGTCGACCTCGTCGCCGTGCAGCTCGCGATCGCGGACGGAGTTCCGTTCGAGAACCTGGACCTGCCAACAGGGATCATCGCTGTCGAGAAGGGCTCGGAGACAGTCGGATCCGTGGCAAACGCTTCGGGAATCGCGATCCAGACCCGCGTCAACATGGAAACCATGACGCCGGACGGCAATGCGTTGCCCTCGTCGGGCACGCTCGACAACTTCACTCCTCCGGGCGGACCCGGCGTGCGAGTGGACACCTTCGGTACGGTCGGACTCTCGCCGAGTGCGCGTTACGATTCGCTGCTGGCGAAGGTCGTCACCCACACGCGTCGATCGGATTTTCCTGCCGCGGTGCGCAAGTCGATTGCTGCTTTGAGTGAGTTCGCCATCGGCGGCGTAGCGACCAACATCGAGTTCCTGCAGGCAATACTGTCGGACAAGGACTTCCGCGACGGCCTGGTCGACGTCGACTGGTTGGGTTCTCGATTGGCGGACCTCGTCCCCGACGTTGGCCCACAAACGCCCTCCTCGTCTGTGGACGTGGCACCGGACGAGGATGTGGTCCGTGCACAGATGGCGGGCATCGTCGTCGAACTCGCGGCAGTCGGTGACGGCGTCCATGCGGGTGGCCAGGTTGCCGTCCTCGAGGCGATGAAGATGCAGCATGTTCTCTCGGCGCCCGGTGATCTCGAAGTGGTCCGGGTCCTGTCGTCACCGGGGAGGTCGGTGGGTGCGGGCGAACCGTTGCTCGTCGTCCGTAGTGCAAGCGCGGGATCGAAGCTCGCCGAGGTCGACGAGGTGGACCTCGACGACGTGCGTCCCGATCTCGCGGAGATCATCGCTCGCCACGAGGTGACCCTGGACCCGGCCCGGCCCGCAGCCGTGGCGAAGCGTCACAAGCTGGGACGCCGGACTGCTCGCGAGAACGTCTACGACCTGGTCGACGACGACAGCCTGGTCGAGTACGGCGCTCTCGCGCTGGCGGCGCAGCGGAGTCGGCGAAGCGAGGAAGACCTGATCGCCAACACTCCTGCCGACGGGTTGATCGGCGGAGTGGCGACCATCAGCGGCGGCGAGAGCGTCGTGATCTCGTACGACTACTCGGTGCTCGCCGGTACCCAGGGCATGCGCAATCACGCCAAGACCGACCGCCTGCTCGAGATCGCCGATCGCAAGCGAGTTCCGGTGGTGCTGTTCGCGGAAGGTGGCGGCGGTCGCCCCGGTGACACCGACGCCGGCGCCGGGGCGGGCCTCGAGCTGGGAACCTTCCGCGCCATGGCGGCGCTGAGCGGGCGGGTGCCCATGGTCGCCGTCGTGTCCGGGCGCTGTTTCGCAGGCAACGCGGCCCTGGCCGGCGCGTGCGACGTCCTGATCGCGACACCGGACGCCAACATCGGGATGGGTGGTCCTGCCATGGTCGAGGGCGGCGGGCTCGGAAACTTTCGCCCCGAGGACATCGGCCCCATCGACGTGCAGCGCCGCAACGGCGTCGTACACCTGGTCGCTGACGACGACGCTCATGCGGTGGCGCTGGCCAAGCAGTACCTCGGCTACTTCCAGGGTGCGAGCGGAGAGTGGACCGCTCCGGATCCGCGGCTCTCGCGGCATGTGGTGCCGGAGAATCGCCTGCGCTCGTACGACGTTCGTGGAGCGATCGACGCAATCGCGGACGTCGACAGCGTCCTGGAACTGCGTCGAGACTACGGACGCGGTGTAGTAACCGCACTCGTTCGTGTCGAAGGAGTTCCGTACGGTGTGCTGGCGAACAGCAGCGAGCATCTCGGCGGCGCGATCGACGCGGAAGCCTCGGACAAGGCCTCGGATTTCCTGGAACTGCTCGAAGCGCACCGCATCCCTCTGGTGACGCTGTGCGACACACCGGGATTCATGGTGGGCCCGGATTCGGAGGAGGAGGCGACGGTTCGAAGGTTCGGCAGGTTCTTCGTTGCCGGTGCTCGCCTCACCGTGCCGTTCGGAACGATCATCCTGCGCAAGGGTTACGGGTTGGGCGCCATGGCAATGGCCGGTGGTTCCTTCCACGCCCCCGAGTTCACGGTCGCGTGGCCGACGGGCGAGATCGGGCCGATGGGTCTGGAAGGTGCTGTGCGTCTCGGTTTCCGCAAGGAACTCGAGTCCGTCGAAGATCCGGTGGCTCGGGAAACGCTGTTCGGTCAGTTCGTGGAACTGGCCTACGCACAGGGCAAGGCGCTGATGGCGGCGACCACGTTCGAACTGGACGACGTCATCGATCCGGCCGATACCCGCGGATGGATCAGACAACTCTGCAGAAACAGTTGAGATCCTGCTGATTCGAGCTGTTGCCGCACGTGGGCGGGGCAACTAGCCTTGCCCACGTGTCGGCTGCGCGAGATAACGTCCTGATCATTCATTGGCACGACCTGGGGCGGCACCTCGCGAGTTACGGTGTCGCCGGGGTCAACAGCCCCCATCTCGACCGGCTGGCGGCAGAAGGCATCCGGTTCACCGACGCACACGCGACGGCGCCGCTGTGCTCGCCTTCGCGCGGATCGCTCTTCTCGGGCAGGTATCCGCACAACAACGGTCTGATCGGGTTGGCGCACCACGGCTGGGAGTACCACGCTGAGGTGCAGACGCTCCCGCAGATCCTCTCCGACAACGGTTGGTACACCTCGCTCTTCGGCATGCAGCACGAGACTGCGTATCCGAAGCGACTGGGCTACCACGAGTACGACGTCACCAACTCGTTCTGCGACTACGTGGTTCCGCGTGCCCAGAACTGGCTACGACGCTTCCCGCCCGAGCCGTTCCTGCTCACCACGGGATTCTTCGAAACGCATCGCCCGTACCCCGCCGATCGCTATACCCCGGCGGACACCGCAGCCCTGGAGGTCCCCGGATACCTTCCGGACGTGCCACAGGTGCGCGAGGATCTGGCCGAATTCCACGGCAGCGTAGAGGTGGCCGACGCCGCGGTGGGGGAACTGCTCGCGACCCTCGAGGAAGAGGGGCTCGACGAGAACACCTGGGTCTTCTTCCTCACTGATCACGGCGCGGCGTTCCCGCGTGCCAAGTCGACGCTCTACGCCCCGGGTACCGGTATTGCCTTGATCGCTCGGCCTCCCGCGCGGTATCGCAGTGGCGGAAAGGAATACGAGACACTGTTCAGTGGTGTGGATCTTGTTCCGACCATTCTCGATCTGCTCGGAATCGACGTCCCCACCGAGGTGGAAGGGCGCTCGCACGCCGATGCCCTCGTCGACCGCGGAACCGAGCCGTCCGAACCCGTTCGTACTTCCCTGTTCACGGAGAAGACCTTTCACGACAGCTTCGATCCCATTCGTGCGGTGCGCACCAAGGACTACAGCTACATCGAGAACTACGCCGTCCGCCCGGCTCTGGATCTACCGCTCGACATCGAGGACAGTCTTTCCGGAAAAGCGCTCGGCACCGAGCATCTTGCGGTACGCGCACCCCGGGAGCTGTACGACCTCCGTGCCGACCCGGACGAGAAGATCAATCTGATCGATCGACCGGAAGTCTCGGCAATACAGGCGGAATTGTCCTCGCAGCTTCACACGTGGCGCGCCGAAACCGACGATCGTCTCCCGGACGAGGCATTGGGAAGCGCGATGGCGGTGCACCGCATGGCGGCGTACCTCGAGAAGATCGGTGTCCGACCCAACGTGCGGTCCGCCTACAGTGCGGACCGCGGTTACCTCGAGTCGGACACCGAAAATCCCTAGGGCCTTGCGGCTTCGCGCTCTTCCAACAATGCGATGACCCGCTCGACCAGCTCGTTGATGTCAGCGCCGGTTGTGTCGAATGCCAGGTCCGGGTCCTCCGGCGTCTCGTAAGGCGCGTCGATTCCGGTGAGCCCCTTCAGTTCACCCGCCCGCGCACGTGCGTACAGGCCCTTGGGATCACGGCGTTCGCATTCTTCGACGGGGGTGGTGACGGCAATTTCGAGGAAGGTGAGCCCGGCAGCTTCGTTGAGCGCGCGCGCAATTGCTCGATCCGAACGTAGTGGCGAGACCATCGACGCGATCGCCACCACGCCGGCGTCGGCGAACAGTCGAGTGAGATGCCCGACGCGTCGGATGTTCTCGGCTCGGTCTCCCGGCGAGAACCCGAGATCGTCGGAGATACCGTGGCGGACGTTGTCACCGTCCAGCAGATACGCGGTGCGTCCCGCGTCGACGAGCGCACGTTCGACAGCGACTGCGACGGTAGATTTTCCGGATGCAGGTAGGCCGGTCAACCAGATCGTCGCGCCCCTCTGGGTGGTAGACGCCCATCGCCGTTGACGTTCGAGTGAGGACGGATGCCACTTGATGTCGTTGCGGGTCTGCTCGCCGGGAACGACGACGCGTGGTTCGAGAATGGTGCCGGCGCCGACGGTGTCGTTGCTCTGCTCGTCGATCAGGATGAAGGCGCCAGAGTCCCGATTGTGGTCGTAGGTGTCGGCGACCACCACGGAACTGGTTCGGAGCGTGACCGTTCCGATGTCGTTGAGTCCCAATTCGACTGGGCTGTCCTGCTCGTCGAGCGTTTCAGGATCGAGACGGGTGTGCAGTTCTTGGACGGTCGCTCGCACGGTCCGGGACGTGTGTTTGAGCGCTATCCGATCGCCCGCGCGCAACGGTGTGTTGGACAACCAGCAGATGGTGGCTTCGAGTTCTCGGGCCAGAACCGGCAAATGAGCCTGCGCACCGCCACTGACCAGAACGTCGCCACGTCCGACGTCGATGTCGTCGGCCAGTTCCACCGAAACCGACAGTGGTGCAACGGCAGTACTGCGGTTGTCGTCGAGAGTGTCCAGACTGATCACGGTGCTCTTCGATCCGGACGGCAGGACCACTACCTCGTCTCCGACGCTCAGTGTGCCTGCCGAGATCCGGCCGGTGTACCGGCGACGATTCTGCGGATCGGGGCGCGAAACCCATTGCACGGGAAGCCGAAGCTCCTCGATGTGCGTCGCGGGCGCATGGAGTTCGACGCCTTCGAGGTACTCGAGGAGCGTCGGCCCCTCGTACCACGCGGTGTTCTCGGACCGCGTCACGACATTGTCGCCGGCTTTCGCGGAGACCGGTATGGCGAGTACGTCCTCGCGTCCGACTTGCCGTGCCAAGGCCCGCAATTCTTCCTGCACCTGAGCGAATCTCGCTTCGTCGAAGTCCACCAGATCGATCTTGTTCACCACGGCTACAAGGTTCGGAACACCGAGCAGTGCGGCGATTCTGGCGTGCCGACGGGTCTGACGCAGCACGCCGGTCCTCGCGTCGACCAGCAGGACCGCTACGTGAGCGTTGGATGCTCCGGTGAACATGTTGCGCGTGTAGCGTTCGTGCCCCGGGGTGTCGGCGAGTACGTAACTTCTTGTCGGGGTGGAGAAGAATCGGTACGCGACGTCGATCGTGATGCCCTGTTCACGCTCGGCACGTAGTCCGTCGGAGAGTGCAGCCAGGTCGGCGACACCGTGCTCGTCGGTCACGGAATCGAGGTGATCGGTTGGCAGACTGTCGGTGTCATGCAACAGTCGGCCGATCAGCGTGCTCTTGCCGTCGTCGACGCTACCCGCCGTGGCCAGTCGCAGGAGTTGGCGAGTGATGGTGGTCGTCATCAGAAGTAGCCCTCACGCTTTCGGTCTTCCATCGCGGCGACCGACGTTCGGTCGTCTGCGCGAGTCTCGCCTCGTTCGGAAACCGTCGCGGCCGAGATTTCGGTGACGACGTCGTCGATAGTGGTGGCGTGCGATCGAACGGCGCCGGTGATGGTCAGATCGCCGACGGTTCGATATCGCACCCACTCGGTCGTTGCCGCGGCGTTCTCGGCGTCGGTGCTGAATTCGGAAGCAGCGAGGAGCATTCCGTCGCGCTCGAATACCCTCCGCTGGTGCGCGAAATAGATGGACGGCAGTTCCAGTTCCTCCTGGGCTATGTAGCGCCAGATGTCGAGCTCGGTCCAGTTGCTCAGCGGAAAGACACGAACGGACTCGCCGCGTCTGATCCGACCGTTGTAGAGCGACCACGGTTCGGCCCGTTGCGCTCGCGGGTCCCACTGGCCGAACTCGTCACGGAAGCTGAGGACTCTTTCCTTGGCGCGCGCACGTTCCTCGTCCCGGCGGGCGCCGCCGAACGCGGCGTCGAACCTTCCAGCTTCGAGAGCGTCGAGCAGGGTTCTGGTCTGCAGGCGGTTTCGCGATCCGCTGGTCTCGGTCGACTCCTGCACTCTGCCCTGGTCGATCGAATCCTGAACGGAAGCAACCAGAAGTGTGTGCCCGCCCTCCTTGATTCGACGGTCGCGAAATTCGATGACCTCCTCGAAATTGTGACCGGTGTCGACGTGCAGGACCGGGAAAGGGAGTGGGGAGGGCCGGAACGCCTTCTCGGCCAGACGAAGCAGGACTATCGAGTCCTTGCCGGCCGAGAAGAGCAGTACCGGTCTCTCGAGTTCTGCCACCACCTCTCGAATGATGTGAACCGCTTCGGATTCGAGAACTCGGAGTTCGTCGACGACATCGGTGACGGTGCTCATGTGACGGGATATCCGTTCTGTTCGGCGTCGATGCGATAACGCTGCACCCATTCGCGGGATCGTCCGTCGCTCTGACGACGCAGCGGCGGTGGCGGGGCCAGTTGTCCGTCGAGGCCGAGGGAGATGAGGGTTTTTGCGACCACGGACTGCGGGTCTTCGGTGAGATCGCGGAACCCGACTTCGATGGGAGAGATGTCCTCTTCCTCGAACCAGCGCTTCCATTGGCGTTCCTGCTCACCGAGAATCGTCACCAGGTGCGCGATTCCGACTGCGTTGTACTGCGCACCGTCCGAGAGATTCGGTGGAGTCGCGTCGTCGCGCCAAACCTGTGTCTGCACGGCGCGCCACATCGACACAGCTTGAGCGACGACATCTTCTCGATAGACGTGGATGAACTGCAGGTCGTGATCGAGGGTGTCGTGGAGTGCGGAACGTAGGTCCGTCCCACTGCGCCAGGGCAATCCGGCCGCGCGATCGAGTAGGAGCGGCGTCTGGTTCCACATCAGCTTGCCACCCCAGACTCCGTTGGGGGTTCGGCCGAGTTCGAGAAGTTGTGTGCGCCACTGTTCGGAGGTGCGAGTGTCCGGCGTGCCCGGGTGGAACGGGGCGAGCAGACCCAGGACGGACTCGTCCGTGACGTCTTCGAACCACTGCCTCGGTTGCGGCGATCGCGAGGTCTCGGGGAGGTACTGGAAGAACTCTTCCGGCTCACCCGCGACCCCGGTTGCTCGCAGGGATTCGACCAGCAAAGTACTGCCGCTGCGCTGCGAAGCGCAGACGAGAAACGAGCGTTGGGCCTCCGTCATGCGAGCAACGCTAAGGGGGGCCGGAAACCGCCGCAAGCTGGGAAAATAAACTCACGTAGAGGTTAAATCTCGACGTGAAACGTTAAATGTGCGGGTCACGAAATGTCGCGCTGAGGCACGTCTTACGCAGTTGTCGCAAGGGCCGCGGCAAGCCCGAATGCGATGGCCATGAAGACAACTTCACCGATGGCGCGACGCAGAGATCCGTCCGAACTCATGCGGTGTGCAGCGCTCGCGACCACCCATGTCCGGCGCCACCACCATCCCAGGGCGACGAGCAGTCCGATCGCCACGATCTTGGCGAGGATCACCCGACCGTATGCGGTGTCGTAGAAGGCGGAGAGTGAGTCGAGTCGCACGACGGCGTTGACGATACCGGTGACGACCAGCGCGAGGACGCATCGCCAGGCGAGAGCGGAGTACTTGGGCAACCAGATCGCCCAGGCACCGCGCGACGGTACGGCAAGCGCGAGTGCGGCGAGCACGCCGAACCACAAGGCCGCAGCGAGGACGTGAACGGCGTCGAGGATCGATCCGAAGCTCTGCTGCGCCATGTGCCCGGTGATCGGGCGGGCAGCGAGCGCCAACGCGGAGACGACCAATGCCGGTGCGACGGGCACCGTCTCGGGATTGGTGAATCCGTAGATGCCGTAACAGACGACGGCAAGCGCGCACGCGATGATCGCGACGCCGACGCGGCCGACGTTGACCTCGGAGACGAATGCGCCGAAGTGCCCGATGGTCAGCGAGGTGACCGGGGCGCCGTCGGCCGCTGCGGCATTGAGCACGAGGAGCGTGATCTCGGCGACGAGCCACACTGCTGCCACCGCGGTGAGCTGAGTCCACATGACGGCGGGGGTTGTCGCCGGGCGGCGTTCACTGCGGCCCATCCAGGCGAGCGTCGCGATGCCGAGGGTCAACGAACCACATCCGATCGCGAGAACGCGGACCGTGCTCGACGATTCGGGTCCCGACGGGCTGGCGAGGCCCCAGGCGATCAGGACTCCCAGCAGAGCTGTGGGTACGGCAAACAGCAACCACCACCTGTTTGCCGTAC
The DNA here is from genome assembly GCF_001653035.1 of Rhodococcus sp. YH3-3. Taxonomy (NCBI): domain Bacteria; kingdom Bacillati; phylum Actinomycetota; class Actinomycetes; order Mycobacteriales; family Nocardiaceae; genus Rhodococcus; species Rhodococcus sp. YH3-3. The sequence continues at coordinate 525,989 of NZ_BCWH01000001.1, forward strand.
CCGTCACGCGATCAGCTCGACTTCGGCTTACGGAGCACGAAGAACAGCGCACCGCCGAACACGACGACGCCGGCGACGATGAAGATCCACACCGGCATGCTGCCGGACTCCGACTCACCCGTACTCGACGCGGCGGCAGCGCCGGGAGTGCCCGACCCCGCCTCGGTGAGGGTGAACGTCAGGGTTCCGTTGACGGGGTGACCGTCAGCGGAGGTGACGCGGTACGCGATGGTGTAGACGCCGGTCGGCCCGAGATCGCCGAGGTCTGCACTGACAGTGGGTCCTTCGACGGACGGATCGCTCTTGGTCCAGAGGTTGCCGTCCGGGCCGGTGACCGTCAGCGCCGCGAACTGTGCCTGCAGAGCCTCGTTGAACGTGACCGAAACCGTGTCAGGCGCAACCTGAATGGACGCACCGTTTTCCGGGTTGGAGCCGACGACCGCGGAGTGTGCACTGGCCGTGCCCATTCCGAGCATCGTGGCCAGCATCGCGAGCATGCCGACGGCGATGACCTTGATCCGGGTACTCATCAGCGCTTGCTCCTGACCAGTGCGCCGAGGCCGAGTGCAGCGCCCAACGCGCCGAGCACCAGGCCGACGCCGCCGAGCCAGCGGGCGGTGTTGTCCGACGAAGAGTCAGCGGCTTCGGATGCGGCGGACGTCTCGGCAGCAGGCGCTCCGTGGGCATCGCCGGTGGACGCGGCGAGAGTCAGCGTCGGGGCGGGCTTGTCCGGCTCGCTGCCGTCGGCAAGCTCTTCCTGATCCCAGTTGACGACGTTGCCGTCGCTGTACGTCTGGACGGCCTTGAACTCGACCTCGTCCTGCTCCGGCAGCGGGCCGGCAGAAAGGACGAACTGCTGGAACTGGCCGGGGGCGATTCCGACGCCGGGGTCGGCGGTCCACGTCACGGACTTGGCGACCAACGAGGTGGGGTCCTTCTCCACGACTGCGGTCCAGCCGGGCATCGGTTCGGTGCGTGCCGACTTGAGGTCGGGGAGTGCGACCGTCAGCTTGGTGGTCGAAGCGGTGTCGGATTCGGTGGGCACGCGGAACGTGAGAACGGAGTATCCGCCCTGCGCAGCTCCTGGTGCGACGACGCTGACGTGTGCTGAAGCAATTCCGGCGGCCAGCAGCACGGCGCTGCCGGTAGCGACGGTCGTGACAACCGCGCGCGAAATCAGGGTGTTCTTCATGTCGGGAAGTGTCCTCTTGGTCTGGTGAAGGGGTGGGGCGTTCTACGAATCTTCAGACCAGGGCAGGAGGACCGCGCCGCGAGATGCTGGCGCGAAGTAGAGCGTCGACAGGTCCGTGATGGATTCCGGTCGAGACGGTGTGGCCGCGGGAAGTGACAGCGGCGGGAGCCAGAGACGCCAGGACGATGTGGAGAGCGTGGGTGACAACTCGGTAGAGGCGCTCGGCGGCCAGGACCGCCACCGCACAAGCGACGGTGGCACTGGCGTGAGCACCGAGCATCACCAATCCCGGAGCGGGCGAATGAGCGTGCTCGGAGAGCGTCATGGTGGTGTGCGCGGCCAACTGACCCAGACCCAGAGCAACGATCAAGGCAGCGGGCCCCCGTGAGAGGGCGGGAAGGGTGGCCGTCACGGCGCCGACGGTTGCGCAGACGGCGAGCAACAGGGTCAGCGACGACGACTGTGGCAGCTCGCCTCCGCCGATCCCGTGCGCGGCGACAGCGAGAGCAGCCGAAGCGGAACCGACAGCTGTCCCCCGGAGGGTCGAGGTCTGCTCGGCTGCTCTCACTGGCGTTCTCAGGTCTAGCGCACGCCGAGACGTGCGAGCAGATCTGCTTCGACGCCGTCGACTCACGGATGGCGGCGGCGAAACGCTGCGTCTCCGCGTCGTCGGGCTTGCGGCTGAGGATCTCGGTGACCGAGCTCTCGGCGCCGGCGATACGAGCGCTCAACTTCGCGCCGTGACCGGTGTAGTCACCGAGCTGGTCGACGGCGATGCCCATCTTCTGTGCACGCGTGGTGTCGAGCTGGGCGCGCACCTCCGTGGCTGCGCGGTAGGCGATCGGCAGGAGAACGGGGGCAAGCAGACGTGCCACTCCCAGGTACTTACGCACCTTGGCGACGGTCAGGCCCTGATTCGCAGCGGCCTTCTCCTGCGCCTTCAGGGTCGCGATCTGCGCCTTTTCGATCTTGTGCTGTGACTCGATCTCGGCTTTCTCCAGCTTCTTGAGCGACTTGGTCTCGACCTTGTCGCGCTTACGCTGGCTCTTGGCGTTGAGCTTCGCCTCGACCTCAGCCTTGTGCTTGAGAGCCTTTGCCTCCGCCTTGCGGGTGGCACGAGACTTTCGCTTCTTGAACAACCCCATCGAAAAGGACCCCGTTTCCAGGTGTTTGTGTGTTGCCAGGTACCTGCGCTTCGGCTTCAGCCTAGGGGAGCACATAATCTTCGTCATCGTGTGTTCCGTTAACAACCCCGCGCCCCAGCTCCCGATCATCGATTCGGGGGCGTTGACCCGATGCCGTCATCGGGTGCGTCTGGACGGGTTGTTTCCCGGGAAATCGGCTTCGGAACCCGTCGACACCGGCGTCAAGCAGCGCCAGGACGCCGCGATCGCGAAGCGCGCGGAGATCGCCGAACTCGTGATCGGCGCTGCTCCCGAGCGTTGGGTGAAGATCAACCCTGATCAATCGGCGTCGGCTCAGGCTCGCGACACCTTGGCTGCCTGTGAGGCCGGCGCGGACCGGATCTGGGGCGCGGTCTTGCCGGTCGAGCGCGACACCGGACGCAAGGGTCGCTGCGAAATGCTCATCCGTGACGACGAGGGTGGCGGGTACATCCCCGTCATTGTCGTCAATCACAAGGTGACCGATCCCGGCCAGGGCGCGATCACCTCGGGGCTCTTCGAATGGGAGCCCGCGGCCGATCCCAAACGCAAGGTCCGCAGTCAGGTCCGCGATCAGATGCGCGTCGCGCAGGTCTATCGGATGCTCGAGCGTCGTGGGCTGGCGAGCCCGTCGCTGACGGCAGGCGCGATCGGATACAACGGAGACTGCATCCTCGTCCACGACCTCAGCGCGATTCTCGACGATTACGACGAGCGTTTCGCCGACCGTATCGCTGTGGCCCGCGGTGAGGTGCTGACGTCTCCGTCACAGGTGAGCGAGTGCAAGTCGTGCCCGTGGTGGACCGAATGCAAGCAGGAGTTGGTTCGCAACCGCGACGTCAGCCTCGTCGCTGTCGGATCGCGGGCCGAGCTTCTGCGCGACGTGGGCTGCAACACGATCGATCAGCTGGCCGCCTGGGACGGTGAGCCGCTCGAGGATTGGCCGCACGGAAATTTCGACGACGCAGTCGTGATCGCCAAGGCGTGGTTGGCAGATGCTCCGTTGGTGCGGCGGTTCGAGAAGATCTCGGTGACTCGGGCGGACATCGAGATCGACGTCGACATGGAGAGCTATCAGGAGCACGGCGCCTACCTGTGGGGGACGTTGCTCAATGTCGGCGGCTTCTCGATGTATCGAGGATTTGCGACGTGGGATCCGTTGCCGACACGTGACGAGGCGCGGTCGTTCGCAGAGTTCTGGGGCTGGCTGATGGCGGAACGTGACGCGGCCGCCGCTTCGGGTAAAACCTTTGCCGCGTACTGCTATTCGCGTTCGGCCGAGGACAAGTGGTTGTTGGACTCGGCGCGCAGGTTTGCCGGTGAACCCGGGATTCCGAGTAAGGACGAGATCCGCGAGTTCATCGACAGTCCGCAGTGGGTCGACATCTATCAAGCAGTGAGTGATCAGTTCATCTGCCCGAACGGAAAGGGGCTCAAGAAGATTGCGCCCGTCGCCGGCTTCAACTGGCGTGACGCCGAGGCCGGGGGTGAAGCGTCGATGGCGTGGTACCGCGAGGCGGTCGGCTACGACGGTGAGCCGGACGAGACGCAGCGGACACGCATCCTGCAGTACAACGAGGACGACGTCATTGCCACCAAGGTCCTCCGTGAGTGGATGACGGACCGCGCGGAGAAGGAAATTCCGCTGGCTTCCGAGTTGTAGCGCTGATCCGTTCTGTCGCGATTGTCTGAAACATCCTATTTAACAATATGTTTCAACTCGTAGTTTCTCGTCATCGTGTGTCCGGAACCCGCATCCGCGCTACCTTCATCTGGTCGGCTCCACGATGGAGGGTGTTGCATGCTGAGCAGGCTGACTTCGAGTGCGAGCGACGCCGAACTGTCTGACGTCGAGCGGCGCGACCTCTTCGCACGCCAGATACTGCAGGTGACGACGGTCGCGCCACTGGCCAACATGGTCAATGTACTCAGCGTGTGCGCTTTGCTTGTGTATGTCGTACCCCCCGGTCACAACGAGTTTCGGGTGATCTGGGGTTCTGCGGCCTTCTTGGTCGTCCTCAATTCGGTGCGCGTCTGGATACCGCGAGTCGTCCTGAAGGGCCGGTACACGCCCAAACATACGACGAAGTACGACTACTGGGCGCTCATGCTCGAGGTGATCCTGCTCGGGCTTCTGCTTGTCGTTCTCGCCGCCGCGATGCTTCCCGTGACGGACAACTCGCGAAAGCTTGTGCTTCTAGCGACATTCGCCGGAGTCATGGGCGCCGGCGCCGTAGCATTGTCGACGGTTCGGTCGATAGCGGTAGCGTGGATTCTGGTGCACAGCATCGGATTGCTCGTCGTTATCCTGCCCAAGAGAACCACGGAATACGCTGTCCTCTCGTTCCAGTTGGTCGTGTACTCGGTGACACTGATTATCGGCGTCGTGTACCTCTGGGCGTCGTTCCGAAGTCGTTGTCTTGCCGAGTTCGAGGCTGCTGCCGAGCGCCAGACGGTCAGTTTGCTTCTCGACGATTTCGAGGGTGGGTCACGCGACTGGCTGTGGGAAGTCGACACCACCGGGACGTTGTCGCACACCTCCGCTCGGCTGTCGCAGATCTCGGGAGTTCCCGTCTCCGACTTGCGAACCCTGTCGCTGCGCGGATTGTTGGATCGGCTCGACGTGGGTTCGACGAAGAGTGGCCGAGCCGCGGTCCAGGTCATCGGAGATCACCTCGACCGCCTCATGCCGTTTCGAGAGGTCGTCATTCCCGTTCGTGTCGACGGCGTCGACCGATGGTGGTCTCTGTCGGGTCATCCCAGGCTATCCGAGGCCACGGAGTTCGTGGGTTGGCGAGGCGTGGGCTCGGACATCACCGAGAAGTACAACTACGAGCGGCGAATTCTGTGGCTTGCTGCAACCGACGGACTGACCGGGCTCCCGAATCGCCGGACGTTCGGCTCGGAGCTGTCCGACGCGCTCGGCACCGTCCGAACCGGCGAGGAAGTTCTTGTCGGAATCCTCGACCTGGACAATTTCAAGTCGGTGAACGACACGTTAGGGCACCCTGTCGGTGACAAATTGTTGATTTCCGTTGCTGCACGGCTCAATCGGGTGGTCGACGGCGCCATGTGTGCGCGAATCGGTGGTGACGAATTCGGCGTCGTCTTGCGGGGAACAGGGGACGGCGGAGAGGTGTTCGCTCGCTATCTGGATGCATTGCGTGAGCCGTTTTACGTGCGGGGGAATCGCATCGAGGTTCGTGCATCGATCGGCTATGCCGGAGCACCCGCAGATTCCGAAGACGCGGACACGCTTGTCATGTCCGCCGACCTGGCGCTGTATGCGGCAAAATCCGCCGGCAAGAACCGGGTAGGAAGATACTCACCGGTGCTGCGGGCGCGGGCCAGGGAGCGAGCATCGGCCCTGCAAGAACTTGGGCTTGCGATCGAGTCTCGGCAGTTCGAGCTGTACTACCAACCGCAGGTTCGTGCGGACACCGGCCGCGTCGAGGGTTTCGAGGCACTGCTTCGCTGGAATCACCCGGTACGGGGCGTGCTTGCACCGCACATTTTCATCGATGTCGCGGAGGAGACCGGCTTGATAGTCCCTCTGGGGCTTCAGGTACTGAACATGGCGTGCGCCGAAGCCGCGACGTGGCCCGACGACACTTACGTGACGGTGAACGTCTCTCCGGTGCAACTGATGTCGTCCGGGTTCGGATCGGCCGTGAACGATGCGCTGGAGGCAAGCGGTCTGTCCGGCAAACGGCTTCAGCTGGAAATCACAGAGACGGGAGCAGTGGAGGAGCTTGCCGTCGCCGAGTTGGATCGCCTGCGTGCCACCGGAATTGCGATTGCCCTGGACGACTTCGGAACCGGCTATTCGTCTTTCGAGAGTTTGAAGAAACTGCCGTTGGACATCCTCAAGATCGACCGGTCGTTCATCACCGAACTGAGCGAGGGTGATTCGGCAGTTGTCACTTCGGTGGTCGAGGTGGCGAAGGCGCTCGGTATGCAGTCATTGGCGGAAGGCGTGGAGACGGCCGACCAGCTGAGGCTCTTGCTTACCGCCGGTTGCGAATTGGTTCAGGGTTACTACATCAGCCGACCGATGCCGGCGAAGGAAGTAGCCGAGTACCTCAGCGCAACTGCCCACTCCAACGGTGGGTATTTTCATTCGTTCTGACAACTGTGCGCCTTTATTAACCGCGGGCGGTTAATAAAGGCGCACAGCAGGGAGGTTAGCGCGGCGCCATGCGCAGTGCGCCGTCCATGCGGATGGTCTCGCCGTTGAGGTAGTCGTGCTCGACGATCATCTGCGCGAGCTGCGCGTACTCGGACGGCTGGCCCAGGCGCGACGGGAACGGAACGCCGGCCTCGAGGCCCTTGCGGTACTCGTCGGTGACGCCTGCGAGCATCGGGGTGTCGATGATGCCGGGAGCGATCGTGTTGACGCGGATGCCGAACTGCGCAAGGTCACGGGCAGCCGGAACCGTCATGCCGTGCACGCCGCCCTTGGAGGCGGAGTACGCGATCTGGCCGATCTGGCCTTCGAAGGCAGCAACGGAAGCGGTGTTGATGACGACGCCGCGCTGGCCCGACTCGTCGACGGCCTCGGTCTTGGCGATGGCGTCGGCGGCCAGGCGCATGACGTTGAAGGTGCCGAGCAGGTTGACGGTGATGACCGTGCGGAACAGCTCGAGGTCGTGCGGACCCTTCTTGGACAGGATGCGTCCGGCCCAGCCGACACCGGCACAGTTGACGACGATGCGCAGCGGGGAGCCCGACTCGACGATCTGGTTGATCGCTGCTTCGACCTCTTCGCCGCTGGTCACGTCGGTGGGGATGAGGGTGACGCCGGCGGGGACGTTGTCGCCTGCGCGCTCGATCGACGCGGGCAGATCCAGGCCGAAGACGGTAGCGCCGGCGTCGGCGAGGCGCTTGGCTGTTGCGGCGCCGAGGCCTGATGCCGCTCCGGTGACCAGTGCTGCGGTTCCCTTGATTTCCACTTCGTGTGCTCCTCGAGTTAGCGATCGGTAAGGCGGTGGTACGTGTCGAGAACCATAACGCGAGGGTGTATGTGAGGGCGAACGCGCGAGACCCGCGTAGGGCTGGGTACCTTGGACGCGAGGTCTGAGAGCAAAGCACCGGACGAGAGGGGACCTGCGTGAGCAAGGCGCCTGTGCGTCCCGCCGCTTCTGTCGAGAATTTCGAGCGGTTGCAGCGCGACCCGCTCTTCGAAGATCTTGCCGAGCTGATTGCCGAGGTTCTCTCCTACGCGTTCGACGCTCCGGCCGCCGTCGAGATCGAACAGTGGACGATCAGTTGCCTGCCGTCGACCAACCGATCGGCGGAGCGCCATCGCTTGTTCACGCTCAATATCGGTCCGATGGAGATTCTGAGCGTCGAGTGCCATCTGGTCGGCGGTAAGGCGATCGAGCACGTCATGTCCGTGTACGTATCCAGTTCGGCACTGGAATCGCGAACCGGATGCAGCATCGAAGAACTCGACGCCAAGCACGATCTGGTCGCCATCAGACGCACCGAGTTGGCGTCCGCCGACGGCGACGGGACCGTGATCGACTGCAGTCTCGAGGACTCGGATGCGTTGGAACAGTTTGCTCAACTGCCCGTCGACATGACGACGGTTCGTCCGCTCGCGGAGCATCTTGTTGCCAAGGGCAAGGGCCCATTTCGGCAGTATCACAACGCCGGGTTCGCCAAATATGTACTGGAAAGGTCGCTCGACCATGCTTGATCAGTTGCCCATCCGACTCCCGCGTGTGCTGCGAGACGGGGACGATGACGGCGCGGTCGACGTGCTGCAGGAATATTTCACGAGGCCGCTCCGAAAGACCGGTTATCTCCGAACCGGTGCGTTGTGGGATTCCTGGGATCCCAGTGGCAATCGCGATCGTGATGCGAACATCTTCACCGCGGAAGATCTTGTTGCGGTGACGCTTCTGTCGGTTCAGGTTCCGGCGCAAGGAGCCTTCTTCCTGCTCGGGGAGAACAATGCCGAACTGAACCGACTCCTGGCGGACGTGGGCCCGGATCGCGATCTATCGAACGAACCCGATCCCTTCACTCCGGAATCTCCGGTGTGGCGGTTGGAGACGGCGCTTCGAGAGATTCACGGCGTCGGGCGAACCATGGCGTCCAAACTGATCGCGCGCAAGCGTCCGCGACTCTTCCCGATCTACGACGACGTCATCGGGCGGGAGTTGGGAACGAAGTCGGCCCACCTGGAACCTGTTCGCGTAGCCATGCGGGAAGACGAGTTGCAGAGTCGACTCCTCGATCTACGTGCACGAGCAGGTCTCGACGAATCCGTTCCGGTCATCAGGGTGTTGGACGTGCTGGCGTGGATGCAGGGTAAGGGATACAAACCGGCACTCTAGCTTTCTTGTCGGTGGGTGGGTTTATTGTCGAATGTATGTTCGATAAGGGATTGACGAGCGGTGTGGGGACATCCGTCGATGACGGCCGTCCTGTCGTCGACCCACTCGTGTTGCCGGACATGCTCTTTGCGACGGCGCAGAGCGAGAACATGCTAGCCGCGCAAAAGGTGCTCGGTGCATCCATGTTGTCGGAGTCGCGATTCAACGCCGAACTCGACGTGTCCGGTGATGTCGACAAGGCGTGGCGGATCGCATGCAACGAGATCGCGGTCATGCTCACGTGCTCGCGTCGTACTGCCGAAGTCCACATCGAGATCGGTGATGCCCTACGGGAGTTCCTTCCGCTCACCAAGGCCGCCTTCGCTGCCGGCGAGTTGGACTATGCGCGTGTGCGCAAGATTGTCGACGGACTCACCGGGGCCGATCCGGAGGCGATCGCAGCACTCGAGCGCCGGGTACTTGCCTCGGCGCACCGTCTTCCGCCCGGGCAACTGGAGCGCGACATCGAGCGCCAGCTCTTTGCCTACGATCCGGACGCTGCCGCCGAACGTCGCCGGAAGATGCTGGAACACCGCGATGTTCGCACGCGTGCAGACCGTCACGGACTCGCCCAGTTGCAGGCAACACTCAGTGCGACCGAGGCCGTCGAAGCGCTTGGCCTGATCAACGAGGCCGCCGGAAGCGTCTGCAACCACGATCCACGAAATGTCTCGACCCGTAGGGCCGACGCACTGGTAGCTCTCCTGCACGGCGAACAGGGGCTGACTTGCCAGTGTGGCAGCGAAACGTGCGAGGCAGTATCCCCAGCAGCTCGATCGACTGCATCCTCACGTCGGAAGCCGTTGTTGCACATCGTGTGTGATCTGGCGACGCTCCTCGGATTGACGTCAGATCCCGCGAGCATCGACGGATACGGGCCGATCGATCCTGATTTTGCTCGCGAGCTCTCCGCTGATTCCACCTGGCAGGCCTTGTTCGTCGATTTCCGCGCCCAGGTCGCGGGGAATCGACCGCGTCGGCAGCATGCTCCCACTGTCCTGCCGCTTGTCACCCGACGTGATCGCCCAAGTCGCGAACCGAACGGCTGCGGGGATCGGATTCGGGCAATGCAACGGTTGGTCGCGCGATCCCCGGACATCGTTCGAAGATCGGATGGGCACGGCGCCCAGCACGATCCACCTCCCGGCGCGCTGACCTATGCTCCGGGAGCGGCTCTGGCCGCATTGGTGCGGGCCGTCGACGGTCACTGCCGGTTCCCTGGTTGTTCGGTGCCCGCGAACAGGTGCCAACTCGACCACATCACCGAGTTCGATCCTTCCGATCCGAGACGTGGTGGGTGGACCATTGCGAGCAACCTCCAATGCCTGTGTCGTCATCACCATCAGGTGAAGACATACAGGTTGTGGACGCCGGTGATGCTGGAGGACCGTGCCATTCACTGGACCGATAAAACCAGCGGGTTGACGGCTGTCACGGTTCCGGAGAGGATCTGACCTGTGCCGGAAGGACAGTGCGCGGGAATCGTCGGCGGGGGAATTGGCGGGCTGACGGCTGCCATCGCGCTCCGCAAAGCAGGCTGGGATGTCACCGTGTACGAGCGTGCGTCCGAGTTCACGGAGGTAGGCGCCGCCGTCGTGTTGTTTCCCAACGCTCTGGCAGCGTTGGACGAAATCGGTGTAGGCGAACAGGTCAGGGCGAATTCCTTTCCGTACAGCTCCGGCGCGATCAGGAATCTGCGCGGGCAAAATCTGGTGACGCGCAAAATTGGTGACCTCGCCGGCGGTCGCGATCTGGTGACAATCCACCGCGCCGATCTGATCGACGTGTTGGTTCGCGCAATCCCCGCCGAGTGCCTACGCACCGGAACCAGGGTGACCGGTGTGGGCTGCGGAGATCATGGCCGCGGCGAGATCGTCACCGATGGTGATACCGCTCGATACGACCTTGTCGTTGCCGCGGACGGTGTGCACAGTGCTGTGCGACAGCAGATCTGGGCCGGCGAGGGAACCGTGGAACGGACTGGCGTGTCCGCTTGGCGCTGGATCGTCGATGGTCCACCGCCGGATTTTGTCGGACAGGTATGGGGGATTCGAGGGGAGTTCGGGATTCTCCCGTTGGCGGGCAACCGCACCTACGCTTTCGCGGGTGCGCAACGCGGCGAGAGTCTTGCGCATTTTGCGGACTGGCCCGAACCTGTGTCGCAGCTCGTCGCGAACGCTGACCCGGCCCGCATCATCGAGAACGAACTGCTCGAGATTCGGACCCCGAAGTTGTTGACACGCGGCAAAGTTGCGTTGATTGGCGACGCCGCTCATGCCATGCGCCCTCACCTCGGGCTAGGTGCGGCTTTGGCGATCGAGGACGCCGTTACTCTTGCTGCCTATGCGGACGATCTCGCCGGCTACACAAAGGCTCGACGTCATAGAGTTCGAACTGTTCAATGGATTTCGCGACAGATGTCGACCGTCGTGATGCCGGACAATCGATCGTTAGCGGCGGTGCGTGACGTCGTTGTGCGGTTGACTCCCGACATCCTTGCCTTGTCGGTATTCGGTGTGATCAACCGTTGGCGGCCGAAGCCGATCGAGAGGCACTGACTTCGAAGATGGTTTCCAGACCGTCTTCTTCGTCCCACTGCTCACCGACTTCGCAAAAATTGTACTGGCTGATCAGATTTCGTGATGCGATGTTGTCCGGACTGATGGTCGCTCGAACGGTGTGTACTTCGGATTCGCGACTCGCGACGTCGAGAAGTATCTCGAGGGCGGCCCGTGCGTAGCCCTGGCGCCGGAACGCCGGGTCGATGCGATATCCGACCTCCACCATCCCGCGCGCATCGGGGCGACCGTGGAATCCGGCCAACCCCACCGGCGTCGAGGTGCGGGCATCGACTGCGATGCGGGTGATCCACGAGCTGTCGAGGGGATTCTCTGCTATCTGCTTGCTACGGTAGCGCCACAAGCCCTGGCATTCTTCGCCGAGGAGATACGGGGTCAGGAGGTCGGGTGCGAGTTCCATTGCAAGAGTGGCGTTGTCTTCACCCAGTGCGTGCAGGGCGAGTGATGGAACCTGGACCAGTTGAAGTCCACGTCCGCCGAGTGTCCAGGGTAGTTCGGTGACTGTCACAGGTCGGCGATGGGGGTCGACAGCGTTATGTCGACACCGATGCTCCGGAGATTGCCGTCGAGGACTTGCCAGATGGAGCGTTCGAGGAATTCGGCCAATTCCGCACTGGTCACATCGGAACCCGGCTGGCTGAGCCAACGGTTGACGCTGACGTCGACCAATCCGATGACGCCGAAAGCCAAGGGCTCCGCCATCTTCGACGGTTTGCCACGGCTGGTGAGGATCGTGCCCAACAAATTTCCCAATTGGACGGCGATGGCCGTCTTGGTTCCGGTCACCACTTTCGAACCGGTGGCCCGCGTACTCGGCGAACCCTTGCCTAAAAAGTGGTGCAGTCGTGGATATTTCACAATCCACTGGAGGTAGGTCTCGACGGCCCGTGAGATGGCCTCGCCGACGGTGCCTTGTGGCGTGAGGGTGGGGGTCAGGTCGGTCATCATCATCTCGAGGATGCGGACTCGCAGCTGCTCGTCGAGGTCGGCTCGATCCTTGAAGATCCGGTAGACAACGGAGCGGGGGACGTCGGCGCGCTCGGCGATCTGCTGGACGCCGACGTCGGCGCCACCTTCGTTGACTGCATCGAGTGCTGCGTCGAGGATCCGCGCTTTGCGCTGCTCCTTGTGATCGTTCCAGCGAGTGCTGCGCCCGTCGGGCTGCGCCGACTCGGCTGTTTTTGTCATAAATCGAACGATACTCACCCCGCCATTGACTGGACAAGATGTCTCACATACTTTGGTGGGACAGCGTGTCACACACAGATACCGTTCTCTTCAGGAGTGGCAATGAGTAACAGGGTTTTTGTCGTCGGCGTCGGCATGACGAAGTTCGAGAAGCCGGGAGCCCGCGAGTGGGACTACCCCGACATGGCACGCGAGTCGGGTACCAAGGCGCTCGAAGACGCGGGTATCGACTACACCGAGGTCGAGCAGGCATACGTCGGCTACGTCTACGGCGAGTCCACCGCAGGTCAGCGCGCTGTCTACGAGCTCGGTCTGACGGGTATCCCCATCGTCAACGTGAACAACAACTGTTCGACGGGATCGACCGCGCTCTACCTCGCCACGCAGGCGGTCAAGAGTGGTCAGGCCGACTGCGCACTCGCGCTGGGCTTCGAGAAGATGCAGTCCGGGTCCCTCGGATCCACCTACGACGACCGTGAACAGCCCCTCATGCGGCACCTCCTCGCTCTCGCCGAGCTGCAGGAGTTCGCGATGCCGCCGGCTCCGTACATGTTCGGCGCCGCGGGCGTCGAGCACATGGAACGCTTCGGAACCACTGCCGAGCAGTTCGCGAAGATCGCCGTCAAGAACCACAAGCACTCACTGAACAACCCGTACGCGCAGTTCCAGGACGAGTACACCCTCGAGCAGATCCTCGAAGCACGCCAGATTCACGGGCCGCTCACCAAGCTCCAGTGCTCGCCCACCTCGGACGGATCCGGCGCGGCGATCATCGCCAGCGAAGCATTCGTCGAAAAGCACGGGCTCGCTGCTCAGGCGATCGAGATCGTCGGACAGGCCATGGTCACCGACATGAACAGCACTTTCGAGGACAAGAGCGCCATCAGCCTCGTCGGCGCGGACATGACCCGCAAGGCCGCCGAGAAGGTATACGCCCAGGCCGGGATCACCGCCGACGACGTCGACGTCATCGAACTCCACGACTGCTTCTCCACCAACGAGTTGCTGACCTACGAGGCACTTGGACTGTGCGCCGAAGGTGACGGCGGCAAGCTCGTCGACGCCGACGACACCACCTACGGCGGACGCTGGGTGGTCAACCCGTCCGGCGGCCTTATCTCGAAGGGCCACCCTCTCGGAGCAACAGGCCTCGCGCAGTGCGCCGAACTCACCTGGCAGCTCCGCGGAACCGCGGACAAGCGTCAGGTCGACGGCGCGAAGGTCGCCCTCCAGCACAACATCGGACTCGGCGGTGCAGTTGTCGTGACCGCATACAAGCCCTACGCACGCTGAATCACACCCTCAACCCGCTAGCTACCCACTAGGAGTTTCATCATGGCTTCCGTTTCCGTCTCCGCTGTACTGCCCGCATCCCCCGAGAAGACCTGGGATGCGCTCTCCGACCTGTCGCGCTGGGAGGAGTGGCTCACCATTCACCAGGGCTGGAAGAGTGAACTCCCCACCGAGGTGGCTTTGGGCGCCAAGTTCACCGAGGTCGTCTCCGTGATGGGTATGGCCAACAAGATCGAGTGGACCGTCGAAGAGGTCGAGGTTCCGAAGATGGTCAAGATTGCCGGTACCGGAATGGCCGGCGTCACCGTCGAATTCGTTCTCTCGGTCGAGGCCGACGGTGCGGGTTCGAAGGCAACCGTCGACGCCAGCTTCAAGGGCACCATGATCGTCGGGCCGATCGGCAAGGCAGTTGCCAAGAACGCCAAGGCTGATCTCGAGGCCTCGCTGGCCAAGTTCGCCGAGCTGGTCGGGTAACGGCTCGATGACGACACCGAAGACCAACGCGGTCGAATTCGATACGTCCGGGCTGGACGTATGGACCGATCCGGAGCACTTCGAGGTGACAGCCGAGCGCATCGCCGAATATGCCGCTGCCACCAACGACCCCATCGAGCGACACCTGAAAGGCGAGATCGCTCCGCCGGTCTTCGCGGTGGTACCCGTCTTCATGTCGATGGCACCCGCTGCGCTGTCGGTGGCGCCGGTCGAACTGCTGATGAAGCTCGTTCACGGTGAGCAGGACTTCCTGTTCCACCGTCCGATCTACCCTGGCGACCATCTGGTCGCTCGCGCCAAGCCCATCGGATTCGAGGGCCGGGACAACGGGTCCACCGTCGTCATCTACGTCGAAACCAAAACCGACAAGGGTGAATTGGTCAACGAGCAATGGATGACAGCGTTCTTCCGCAAGGTCGACGCGGGCCCCGGACTGGGCGAGAAGGCTCCCGAACACCGATTCGACGACGCTCTTCGCGCTGGTAGACCCGCAGCGGTGGTGAACCAGCATATCGACGAGGACCAGACGTTCCGGTACTCACCGGCTTCCGGCGATCCGATGCCGATCCACCTTGACGAGGAGATCGCTCGGATGTCCGGGCTCCCCGGAATCATCAACCACGGACTGTGCACGATGGCGTTCACGTCGTGGGGAGCCCTGACCGAACTGGCAGGCGGCGAGACCGAGCGGTTGCGCCGTCTCGCAGTGCGATTCGCGAAACCCGTACTCCCGACACAGGACATCGAGACGGTGTTCTACAAGTCGAGTTCGGCAGACGGAGCCACGTCGTACTCGTACGAAACCAGTGCGGTCGGCGACCTCGTGATCAAGGACGGCCTCGCGGTCATCGCCGACAAATGAGTCTTCATGTCCGACAACTGAACTGATGGGAATTTGAACTGATGGGAAGTCTCGACGGTCGCGTAGCGATCATCACCGGAGCAGGACGCGGCATCGGCCGTGAGCATGCGCTGCTCTTCGCTCGTGAGGGTGCGAGCGTCGTGGTCAACGACCTCGGCGGCGCAAACGACGGTTCCGGTGCAGATGCCGGCCCCGCGCAGCAGGTAGTCGACGAGATCGTTGCCGCAGGCGGCAAGGCCGTTGCCAACACCGACAACATCGCCACCTGGGACGGTGCCGAGGGCCTCGTCAAGCAGGCCGTCAGTGAGTTCGGCCGACTCGACGTCCTGGTCAACAACGCTGGCATTCTTCGTGACGCCTTCATCGCGGGTATGGACGAGAGCCAGTGGGACGCAGTCATTGCCGTGCACCTCAAAGGGCACGCAGCGACACTGCACCACGCTGCCGCATACTGGAAGGACCAGAGCAAGGCAGGCGAGACCGTCAACGCTTCGGTCATCAACACTGCTTCGGCTTCGGGTACCTTCATGCCCAATGCGGGCCAGGGCAACTACGGTGCAGCCAAGGCGGGCATCGCAGCCCTGACGTTGGTGGCCGCTGACGAGCTCGATCGATACGGCGTGCGCGTCAACGCAATTGCGCCGATCGCGCGTACTCGACTGACGCTGGCGACACCCGGTATGGGTGCGCTCTTCGCGGCCGAGGTCCCCGAGGGTGAGTTCGACGCGTTTGCGCCGTCCAACATCTCGCCGCTCGTGGCCTATCTCGCGGCGGCGGACTGCAAGCTCACCGGCAAGGTGTATGCCGTTCAGGGTGGGGCCATCACGGAACTCGCCGGCTGGCACGGTGTGAACACCATCGAGAGCGAGGGTCCCTGGACCACCGCTGACCTCGCAGAACGACTGTAAGCGCATGGCACGCAACGCATACGAACTCGGCCTCGGGCTGAGTGAGGAGCACACCGCGCTTGCAGATTCGGTGCGCTCCTTCGCCGAGCGCACCATCACCACCGAGCAGGTACGCGCGGCCGTGGAGTCGCGGACCGAGGACAAGTTCCCCCAGTTCTGGACGGCACTCGTCGGGCAGGACCTTCTCGGGCTCGCGGTTCCGGAAGAGCAAGGTGGTCACGGCGCCGGCCTGCTGACCTTGGCGGTGGCACTGGAAGCATTGGGCCGCACAGTCTCTCCCGGCCCGTTCGTTCCGACGGTATTGGCAAGTGCCGTTCTCGGTGTCGCCGATTCCAAGGCGGGACCCGAGTTCCTGCCCGGTCTGATCGACGGAAGTCGTACGGCAGCAGTCGCCTTGGGTGCACCGTTTGCGGCCGAGTCGTCGGACGGTGGGTACAAGATCACGGGCGCACTCGACGGTGTGCTCGGTGGTGAGCACGCCGACGTACTGCTGGTTCCGATCCAGTTGCCCGAGGGCGTTCGCTACGCGGTGCTCGAGAGCAGCGCAGTCGCGATCACCGTTCAGGACAGCATCGACGTGCTGCGCGGTAGTGCGCGGATCGAAGCTGACAATGCTCAGATCAGCGCCGAACGGATACTCGACGGTCTCACCGAGGCGCGGGTACGGTCCATTGCCGCAGTCGTTCTCGGCGCCGAAGACGTCGGCGTCATGTCCTGGTGCGTTTCCACTGCGTCGGAGTACGCCAAGACACGCGTGCAGTTCGGGCGACCCATCGGCCAGTTCCAGGGCGTCAAGCACAAGTGTGCGCAGATGGGCATTGCGCTCGAGCAGGCACGCGCCGTTGTGTGGGATGCGGCAAGCGCATTGGACAAGGGCGACGACACGGCAGATTTTGCCGCCGATATCGCAGCAGTCATCGTGCCGGACGCCGCAGTGCAGGTAGCGCAGGATTGTGTGCAGGTCCACGGCGGCATCGGCTTCACGTGGGAGCACGACGCCCACCTGTACTACCGGCGCGCGCTCTCGATCCGCGGCATTCTCGGTACCCGCGAGGATCGTGCCAACCGTGTTGCGCAGCAGGCACTTGACGGTGTCAGCCGGGCTTCGGTTCTCGAACTGCCGCCGGAGGCAGAGGAGATCCGCGGCGGCATCGCGGCCGAGCTTGCCAAGTTGGTCGAGTTCGACGAGGACGACCAGCTGATCGCGCTCGGCGACGGCGGCTGGGTTCAGCCTCACCTGCCGAAGCCGTACGGGCGCGGCGCCGCTCCGCTCGAGCAGATCGTCATCTCCCAGGAAATCAAGGCTGCCGGTATCTCGATGCCGCAGCTTCTGATGGGAACGTGGGCAGTGCAGGCCGTCGTGGCACATGGTTCGGACAAGCAGAAGCAAGAGCTGGCCGTGCCTACCCTGCAGGGTGAGCTGGTGTGGTGCCAGCTCTTCAGCGAGCCCGGTGCTGGTTCCGACCTTGCGTCATTGTCCACGAAGGCCGAAAAGGTCGACGGCGGTTGGAAGATCACCGGTCAGAAGATCTGGACCACGGTTGCGCAGTTCTCCGACTGGGCAATGCTGATCGCCCGCACGGACGCCACCAAGCCGAAGCATCAGGGCATCACCTACTTCGTGCTCGATATGTCGACACCGGGCATCACCGTCCGCCCGCTGCGTGAGATGACGGGCTCGGCGTTGTTCAACGAGGTGTTCCTCGACGACGTGTTCATCCCCGACGAGAACGTGGTCGGTGAGGTCAACGACGGGTGGAACGTCGCCCGGACGACGCTGGCCGGCGAGCGCGTCGCGCTCAGCCAGAAGATGGAGGCGTACGCCTCGGACTCCGATCTGCTGAAGTTCGCGAAGTCGGCAGACCTGAGCCCGATCGGACGCTACCGTGTCGGCGAGCTGGTTGCGGAGAGTCAGGCGATCGATCTCATCGGTTCCCGCGTTGTGCTCAAGCAACTTTCGGGAATCGACGTGAGTACGACGTCGAGCGTCGGCAAGCTGTTGGCGATGAAGATCAGCCAGTCGATTGCCGAGTTCGTCGTCGCCGAACTGGGTGCTGCCGGAGCGGTCAGCATCCCAGGGCAGCCAAGCGACAAGGCGATGGAGCAACTCATTTCGGGCCGCGCCACCACCATTTACGGCGGCACAACCGAGGTGCAGCTCAACGTGATCGGTGAGCGCATGCTCGGATTGCCGCGAGACTGAGGGTATTTACCGGCGAGGCTCAGTCCTGGATTCTTCTCCAGGGCTGAGCCTCTTCCAGTTCGAAGGCCAATTCGAGGAGTGTGCGCTCGTCGCCGAGATCGGCGGAGAAATGCGAAGCCAACGGCAAACCGTTGCTGGTCTGATGCATCGGTAGCGAAATCGCGGGACCACCGGAAATGTTGTTGAGCGGTGTGAACGACGTGTACGCGATCAACTTGTCGAAAAGCTCCTCGAAAGGCTGAGCGGGAGAGAGGTATCCGAGCTCGGGGGTGGTGTGCCCCAGAGCCGGCGAGAGCACGACGTCGTACTTCAAGAACATGGCGCTGTACTGCTGCTGGAGCCGTCGCAGACGGTAGAGCACGCGCGGCGTCTTCACCAGGTTCTTCCGGTACAGCGTGTAGAGGCCCTTGGTGAGATTGTCGGTGCCGGACTTGTCGAAGTCGGGTCCGAGCATTTGTTTGCCACCGGTGGAGATGGCAAACGACAGAAAGCCCCAGTAAATGCTGAAGTCGTCGATGAATTCGGGGCCGACGGGCAGTGCTGCGTCCTCGACATGATGGCCAAGGCTTGCAAGGAGTTCGGCCGTAGCTTCGACGGACTTGCGCGTCTCGTCGTCCGTCTTGGTGACGGTGACGGAATCGGCGATCACGCCGACGCGCAGGCGGGTTGAGCTGGGTCCTTCGATCAAGCGAACCGGTGCGAGTCGCGGATTGCGGTAGTAGTTCTCAGCCGCAGACATCCATCGTGCAGTGTCGCGAACAGTGCGAGTAACGGCGCCCTGGGCGATCAACCGGATCGGCATCGACTTGTCGGCCGGATCGGCGATGGTGCGTCCGCGAGTGGGTTTGAGTCCGACGAGTCCGCAGGCAGCGGCGGGAATGCGAATCGATCCACCGCCGTCGTTGGCGTGCGCGATCGGGAGTACGCCGGCAGCAACAAGCGCGGCTGCGCCTCCCGAGGAAGCGCCCGACGAGTACGCCGGATTCCACGGGTTGTGCACGGGTTCTTCCGTCATGTATTCGGTGGACGCACTGAATCCGAACTCGGGCAGTCGGGTCTTGCCGATCGAAATGGCCCCGGTGGAGAGGAACTGCTTCGCGAAATCGCTGTCGGCTTTGGCGGGGATCGCGGTGAAGGCGGTACTGCCCTGCTGGGTGGGAAGGCCGGCGCTGTCGGTGTTGTCCTTGATCGCGGTGGGGACACCGGCAAAGACGCCCTTGGCGGGCCGGTTGCTCCTGGCGAGGGCACGATCGAAATCAGTGCAGGCCAGACCGTTCAATTGCCCCTGCACTGCCTCGGCGCGGGCGATCGATGCCTCCATGACTTCCCGTGCGGTCACCTCGCCTGATTCGATCCGGGCGGCGACGCCGGTGGCGTCGAGGTCGCCCAGGGCGTCGTCGGTGAAAGCGTGGATGGGGGTGTTCGCGGTCATGGGGATCCTTGTCAGGCGGAGGCACTCAGGTCGTCCGTCCAGCATATTGGACGGACGACCCCTGAGTGGCGCTATCTGTGGATTGCGGTATCAGCTACCGAAGATCGTCACTGCCTGCTCTGCTGCCTGCGGCGCCTGCTGGAACACTCCCTGTGGGATGAACTGCTGCGGAATGAACTGCTGGGGGCCTAACTGCTGGAAGTTCGTGACCATCGGGTGGATGACGTTGTTGAATACATCGTTGAACATGTGTTGTGTCCTTCGGTTACAGCGTTTTCGAACTTCTGACTCCATCGACACTAAGCACGGTTCTGACGAGTTTCAACGAAAATTGCTGATACACAGGCAAGTTCAAGTTCATTGCCAGCTGGGGGCCAGGAATCGGTCTTCCTTCACAGCTTGGACGCTGCGCCGTGCAGGTTCTTGGCTGTCGGGGAGGTCTCGACGGATTTGGGATCGGGGTACGTGCCCAGTACGCGATCGGCAGTTCCCGCGGTGGTGACGGTGAACCAGTAGTGCTCGTTCTTGAAGTGGTGGCTGCGGTGATTGCGCCAAACCGACCGGTAGAGAGCAGTTTTCGGCTTGTAGTCACTGTGGATGAGGAAATGTGTCCACTCGTAACCGAGGCCGAGCACGGAAATGAAGGTCAGGAACGTCAGACCGAGTTCGACGCGGGGAAATGTCAGGAGGGCGACGGCTGTCAGAACGGGAATCACGATCAGGAGCGTCTGCCACGGGATGAAGATGAGTGAGACGGTTCGCGGCGCAAAGTGGTGTTCCCGATGGCTGCGCGCCAGCCGTGAATCGAGTGTGACGCCGGCAATGGTTCGCGGCTTCCAATGGAGAACGAAGACGTGAATGATCCACTCCACGAAGGGGAATGCGGCAAGCATCACGAGCGGAACGAGGGCGTCGGTGATCTGCCAGTTGCCCACTGCGATGCGCGCCGCCGCGGCGGCCAGCAGCATGGTGCCGATCATCCACGGCGTCGGTGACTTGCGGAACGTCCGTGCGGCATCGGCGAGAGTGAGAGGCTTGCTCATGGTTTCAGTCCTTCCAGGAAGGTGAGAGCGTCGCCGATTGCCGTCGTGCCGGTGTGAAGGAGCTGTGCGGCTGACGTCTCGGCAGTTGGCTCGTCGTGTGAAGTGATGGCGGAGGCCAGTTTTCGATACAGGTCGGTCTGGCCGACTTCGGCGACCATGACGGATGCAAGTGCAGTCATAGCCGGCTCGTATGCAGCCCGAAGGCTGTTGAAGATCAAACGGAAGGCAATGGAATCTGCGCTGTCGACGACGACGTCCCAGAACGCCAGAGCGCGGTCTTGCAACTCCACTGGATCTTCGGTGGCGCCTAGTTGATCAACGGCCGCGTCGAGTTCTCGGGCGGATTCCGCGGAGATGCGACGGGCGGCCAGCACAGCGATCTGCGGTCCCATCAACTCGCGAGTTTCCAGGACGCTGCGCACCACGCTCAGGTCGGGGACGCCGTCGCGCACCAGCAGCTGGGGGAGAAGTTCGGGTCCGGCCTGGCGTCGAAAATCGCGCACCGACGTGGACTCGCCCTGGCGGACCTCGACGAGCCCGGCCTGGGCGAGCTTCTGAATTGCCTCGCGGACTGCGGGTCGCGAGACGCCGAATGCCTCGGCGAGCTTGCGCTCGCTGGGTAGCGCCTCGCCCGCAGCCAGCTCTCCGGCCAGCACTTTCACCGAAATCTGGTCGAAGACTGCGCCGGAGGCCGAGGTACGTGCAACGGGTTGAAACATGTACCGACCGTAACCCGCTTATCGGTAAGAGGTCAAGTGGTAATACCAGTTCAACGATTGGCGTCTTGGCGCGAAAGAGATACGTCTTGGCCAAGAGGCTTCACCGTAACGGTGCAGGTGAGAGTAATTTTAGGTAGCCCTAATTCGGATAACCGTCAGGAAACCCATGACATCACTCCTGTTACCGACTCCAGATACCGATGCAGAGTTCGCTCGCGTCGCCGCGGCCTTGACCCGACGCGGCTTTCTGGGTGGAAGTGCCGCCGCACTGTCCATGCTCGCCCTTGCCGGATGCAGCAGTGAGGACGGCGGTGGCGGTGCGGAAGGCGAAACTCGGACGGTGCAGACGCATTACGGACCCGTGGATGTTCCCGTTGATCCGCAGCGCATCGTCGCCGTCTCCTACAACACCCCGTGGCAGTTGCAAGCCGTCGGCGCCCGACCCGTCGCGACGCTCGACTACAGCGCGTACATCGACCAGTTCACCCCGACACAGCAGAAGTTCATCGACGGCTTGTCCACGGTGGGGGTTTTCCTCGAGGTCAACCGCGAAGCCGTCGTGGCTGCCGCGCCTGATCTCATTGTCGGCGATGCGTACGAGATCGACGAGGACATGTTCCGCGAGCTCTCGAAAATTGCTCCGACAGCGGTGTATTCGGGCACGAACCGATCGGATTGGCGCGCTGTCGCCGAGGGTGTCGCAGACGCGGTCAACAAGGGTTCGGCATTGACGTCGAATCGCGAGAAGTATCAGGCGATGCAAGAGCGAATCCGCACCGAATACGCCGCGCAGCTTGGCGAGAATCGGTGGGCCCAGGTTGCTATCGGTGGTTCGGAAGGGCACTTCTCCATCTTGTATCCAACCGGAGTGACCGGCGCGATGCTCGCCGACCTGAACGTGACCCGCGGCGAATTCATCCCGGACCTGCGCCCAGCCACCGGCTTCGAAGCCTTCCCGCTCGAACAACTCGAAATGCTGCGGGACGTCACCGTCGTCATCTACCCGAAGCAGCCGAACGGAACTGATTCTGCAGGAATGAAATCCGTCTTCACCAGCCCGCTGTGGAGCCGCATTCCGGCAGCAGCTTCGGGCCGGGTATTCGGAATCAGCACTCAGGTCACCGACTACGGCACTGCAATCAACTGGCTCAACGAACTCGAAACCGGCGCTTTGGAGGCACTTTCATGACATCACTTCTATTGCCCACCGCTGACACCGATGCCGAATTCGCTCGCATCACCGCAGCACTTACCCGACGCGGTTTCCTCGGAGCCGGTGCCTTGGCGGGGATCGGATTGCTCACGGCCTGCGGAACCAGCTCCGGTGAATCGGCCGAGGGTTCGATGCGCACCATCAACACGGCTCTGGGGCAGGTGGAAGTGCCCACCAACCCGCAACGGGTGGTCAGCGCCGATTACTACACGGGCCCCGCGATGTTCGACGCCGGGTTCACACCGGTCGGATTGCCGGTCGACTACGAGAACGCCGACGGCGTCCCGGAACCCTATGCGTCCGCTCTGCGGTCTCTCCCGAAGGTGGGACGCTGGTACGAGCCCAACGCCGAGGCGATAGCGGCTTTGTCTCCCGACCTGATCGTGATGACCAACCTGCTGTCGGAGAACAACCCGGATCTTTACGAGCAGATCCGGTCGATCGCACCGACCGCGGTTTTTGCCGAGGACGGGCAGTACGCATGGAAGGAGCGCGCCTTCGGAGTCGCGGACGCGCTGAACCAGAGCGCGAAGGTTCAAGAGTTGGCAGATCGGTACGAGGCGCGGATCGCCAAGTTCCGCAGCGACAACGCTGATGTGCTGAGCAAGGTGAAGGTCGTCTACACCACGTACTTCGAGGAGAGTGGTTTCTCGCTGTACTCGCCGACCAAGTATCAGACGACGGTCATCAGCGAGGCCGGGTTCCAGTTCAACGACCGTTCACTCGCAATTCCCGCCGGCAGCAACGAGTGGTTCCCGAGGGAGCAGTTGGAGCTACTCGACGAGGCCGACGTCATCATCACGAACAGTGGCAAGGGCCCCATCAACGAGAAGTTGGCGAACGACACCATCTTCCAGCGTCTGCGCGCCGTCAAGAATGATCAGGTGTACTCGTTCGACTACGAGGGCGTCGCGTCCTTCGGTTGGGCCCTGACATTCCTCGAGCAGTTCCAGCCGATCGCTGAGGAGATCAGAGCCAAGCTCTGATCTCCTCAGCAATCAAGAGGACGCCGGCGTCACCACATTCAGCTTCGGTTGATGCTGGTCGGTGTATGCCCACGGGCGGATCTTCTCCAGTGCTTTGCCGATCCGGAACACGGTCGGTTCGTCGTACGTATGGCCGACGATCTGGACGCCCGTGGGAACGCCGTTGTGTGCGTGTCCACTCGGCACCGCCAATACGGGGCACCGATTGGCGACGTTGAACGGCAATGTGAGAAGTGCTTCGGCGGTGTTATTCACGTGCTGACCCGCCACAGTGAGGCCGTCGAGCAAAGACTCGCCTGCCGGGAAGGCGATGGTGCCCGAAGTCGGGCAGATCAGCGCATCGAAGGGAGCCATCGCCTCGGCGAGCTCTCGTTGCATTTGGGTTTCCTTGCGAAGGCCGTCCAGAAATGACATTTCCGCAGCGCCCTTCGACGTGATCGCGACGTTGTCGAGCGTGTAGTCGGCAAGAAGATCACCGTGGACGCGAGCAACTTCCGCGACGGATGCACCCATGATCGTTCCGAAATGGACTTTCACCGCTGCTGCCATCGAATCACGAGTCCACGGCAACTCGATCTCCTCGACGATCGCGCCGGCATCGACCAACGACTGTGCGAGAGCCCGGGTGTTCGCCTCGATGTCAGGCTCGATGGGGAAGTCACCGAGCCGCAGGCACAGGGCAATTCGCATTCCCTCGACCGACGGGTACTCGTGTGGCAGCGTGATCGCCGGCCTCAGGGAAGAATGGTCACGCGGATCCGGCCCGATCAGAACGTTGGCCAAAAGAATTGCGTCGTCGACAGTTCGGGCCATCGGACCGTCGCCACGGTAGGAATCCATGGACAGCGGGGCGACCCCGGCGATACGCCCGTACGAGGCCTTGAGACCGACGGTGCCGGTAAAGCCTGCCGGGCCTCGCGTCGACCCGCCGATGTCGGATGCTGTTGCCAGAGTAGTAGTTCCGGCGGCCAGTGCGGCGCCGGCTCCTCCGGATGAACCTCCGGGGCTGTAATCGAGGTTCCAGGGATTGCGGGTCACGCCCCACAAAGGAGAGTGTGTGAATGCCGCGACGCAGAATTCCGGTGTCGTCGTGCGTGCGTGAATCAGACCGCCTGCTGCCAGAACTCGGTCGATCACCGGTGCGTTCTCGCGGGCGATGTTGCCGCGCCCCGCCAGAGAGCCTTCGGTCAGCGACTTTCCGGCAATGGCATGTTTTTCCTTGGCAGCTACCGGAATTCCCTCCAGTGGCCGCGGGTCGGGTCCTTGGCCGCGATACCGGCTCTCGGCATCCCGGGCGCCTGCGAGTGCCTCGTCGAACATCTCTTCGGTGAAGGCATTGATGTGAGGTTCGAACTTCTGAGTTCGGTCGATGATTGCCTGTAGCAGTTCGACCGGAGACAATTCCCGCGCGCGAAAGTGAGCAATGGCTTCGGTGGCGCTGAGGTAGTGCAGTTCGTCTGACATGACGTTATCTCCCTGGGACAGTATGCGTGGGAATCACGCGCTCCGCGCAAGGGCTCCCAGCGCGGCCGCGGTCATGGCTGTAACACCTTCGGGTAGGGCCGCGGCGGGATCTGGGGCGAAGCGCGGTGAATGATTCGACGGCGTGCCGGGTGGTATCCGTCCCTCGGCGAGCGCGGCAAGGGCGGTTCCGTCGAAACTTTGAAGTGCCGTTCCGCCGAAATGCCAGAATACGGAGGGGCATTGGGCGGCGGTGCCGAAGATGCCGAAGTCCTCGCTACCCGAAAGTGGTTGTGACAGAGTATGCATTCCCAAGCCGGCCTGTCGCAGGTCGGACATCACCGTGGACGTGGCGTCCGGAGTGTTGACCGTGGCCGGAAAGCCGTTGTACGCATGAACGTCCGGCTGTTCGACGGCGCCTGCCCCGTCAGCTTCTGCGCGAGCGATCCTGCCCACCGATTCGAGCATGTGATCTCGCGACGATGCACTGAAAGTTCGCAGGCTGAGTAGCAGTTCGGCGTCGTCGGCAATGATGTTCGCAGCTGTGCCGGCGTGCAAGGCTCCCACCGTGAGCACAGGTGCTGTCGGGGTTGCCGCTTCATGAGCGACCAGACTTTGAATGCGCAGCGCGAAAGACGCTGCCATCAACAAAGGGTCGATGCATGCGTACGGTGAGGACGCGTGTCCACCACGGCCGTGAAAGACCACTCGTATCGTGTCGGATGCTGCCATCAAGATGTCGGGTTTGCTGACCAACATCCCCGCCGGAGTCGGGCCCACGTGCTGTCCCAGGCAGAGGTCCGGTCGTGGGAAGCGGTCGAAGATTCCGTCGTCGACCATCGCACGAGCGCCGGAGCCGGTCTCCTCGGCAGGCTGGAAGACCGCGACAACAGTCCCGGTGATCGATGTCGGATCCGCGGAAAGTGCTGCGCACGTGGCAAGCAGCGCGGTTACGTGGACATCGTGGCCACACGCATGCATGACTCCATCAGTTCTGGAGGCGTAGGACAGACCGGTGTCTTCTGCCACCGGCAACGCGTCCATGTCGGCGCGTAGCAGGATCACCGGACCGCTGCTCCCTTCGAGAACACCGACGACACCCGTACCGCCGACCCCGACCGTGACGTCCCAGCCGCCGATTCGCCGAAGTTCCTCGGCAACAATTGCGGCGGTGCGAGTTTCGTCGCCGGACAACTCGGGGTGTGCGTGTAGGTCCCGGTAGAGCTCGAACCAGTGCGGCTCGACGGTTCGCAACCGCGACGGGTCTCCGAACTCGAGATTCGAAAGCAGTTGATTCATGGTTGATCTTCTTTCAGTTGGCGGTTTTCAGTTGCACCAGGTTCAGCATCTTTTCTCGGGTTTGTGGTGCTGCCATGACCGCGACGATCGCCACGACGGGCCCGAGTGCGAGCGATACGAACGCCGCTGACCAGGAGAGATGGTCCACGATGAAGCCGAATACAAGCGGTGCGACTATTCCGGCGACCATGCCGCCGAAAATGATCATCGACGAGGCTGCTCCGACCACCGACGAAGGCAGGCTACGAAGCGGAAGTGCAAAACACGGCATGAAAGCGAAAGAGGCAGCGGCAGATCCGAGGGTGACGAGAACGACGAACAAGGCCGTGTTGGAGACGAAAGGAATCGAAACGAGCATCACGATGCACG
Source organism: Rhodococcus sp. YH3-3 (assembly GCF_001653035.1). Classification (NCBI taxonomy): domain Bacteria; kingdom Bacillati; phylum Actinomycetota; class Actinomycetes; order Mycobacteriales; family Nocardiaceae; genus Rhodococcus; species Rhodococcus sp. YH3-3. The sequence goes on from NZ_BCWH01000001.1 coordinate 552,777, forward strand.
CGAGCATGGACGGCACCACGACGACACGACTGTTGCCTGCCAGTCGATCGGAGATTCGCCCGCCGATGACGGTGGTCACGGCGGCCACCACGGTAGCCGGAATCAGAAGGAGGCTTGCACTCGAGAGGGCGATTCCACGTTCGTCATGGAGGTAGGACGGAACCCACGACGACATCCCCCAGATCACGAAGTCGTATCCGAAGAACATCAAGGCGAAGAGCCACATCGCGCGGGAGCGAAGTACGGTGCGCATGTTGTCCCAGGAAGAATCCGGACCGTGGTCGATCTCCGCCGGAAGTGCCGGCGGGAGCCACAACTTGATGCTGACGAGCGAGAGTACGCCGAGCGCCGCGACGGCCAGAAACATCCCACGCCAGCCGATCAACGGGAGAAGAGCTGCCGCAACAACGATGGCGAGAAGCGTACCGACGGCGTTGGAACTGTTCATCCATCCTGTGGCAGTGGCACGTTGCTCCGGGATGCTCCGCTCGGCAACGAGCTTTACTGCAGCTGCCGGAAACACGCCCTGCGCGAGACCGAAGAGAAAGCGAACAACCAGAAGCGTCCCGAACGACCAGGCAAGGGCAGTGAGGCCGGTGAAGACACTCCACGCCACCAACCCGATCAGAGCCATCCGGACTGCGCCGTATCGATCGGCGAGCAGTCCACCAGGCAGTTGGGCCAGCGTGTATGCAATGAAGAACGTGGAGATGATCAATCCACGCTGGGAGTAGTCGAGATCGAACTCCTCACCGAGCAAGGGGAGAGCGAGGTTGATCGCCAGCCGATCTATGTAGTCGATCGCGTACGCGACGAACAGCAACGCGACCGTGACTTTGGTGGAGCGAAGCACTGGGCCTCCAAGTGGTGAACCTGTGAAGTGATTCACACATCTTTGGCAAACAGGCAGGGATCACCGACCAGAATGCAGTAATCCGGCAATACTGGCCTGATGAAGCCGGAATCCGACACATTCGTGATCGCGGAATCTGATCTGGAGATCATCAATGCACTTCAGCTCAACCCCCGCGCGTCGTGGACGCAGTTGTCGTCAGTGCTCGACATGGATTCGACGACGATCGCCCGCCGGTGGCGTCGCCTCGTCTCGAACGGTCATTCGTGGGTCAACGCGGTCGCAATCGGTCGAACCCACATATTCGGCTATCTCCTGATCAGGACCACACAGGATTCCGTTGCCGACGTGGGGGAGCTGTTACGTCAACTCTCCTGTGCCTATCTGTTGGCCAGGACGGAAGGCGAGTACGAATATTTCGTCGGAGTCGTGGCCGCCGACCACAAGAGTCTGGACGCCTTGGTGTGTGAGCACCTTGCCGCCGATCCTGGAATTCTGTCGATCAGAAGCCGGGTCGGGGTGAAGGTGTACCGGGACGGGTTCAGCTGGGAGCCGGGCGCTCTGGGGCAAGCGGGTCGGGCTCAGCTGGCAACGGCATCGACAAAGGGCGCTGCGGTGCCGGCAGATCCGACAGAGTTCCGCGAGTCCGACGGTGCCCTGTTGGAGGCGCTCGGCCGTGACGGACGTGCCAGCTATGCGCGTCTCGCCGCGATTTGTGGAACGAACGAGACTGCGATTCGACGGCGCTTGGCCCAGCTGACTGCATCGCGACAGTTGATTTTCCGCTGCGATGTCTCGCAACAGGCTGTCGGTTCACCGTTCGAAGTGATCTTCGATGTCGCTGTGGACGGTTCCACCGACGAACTCGGCAATCTTGTGTCGAGTTGGCCGGAGATCAGATTGTTGGTGGCGACTACCGGAACAGCGAACATGTTGATCAGCGTGTGGCTGAGCAGCCTCGCGCAGAGTCTTGTCGTGGAGGATCGCCTCCGCCGAATCGGTAGTGTGCGGATCCTCGATCGACGTGTCTCGTTGTACCCGATGAAGCGATTCGGACAGCTGCTCGGACCAAGCGGAGTGGCAGAAGGTCATGTGCCGGTCGCGATTTGGGGTGCCGGCGACCTTCTTCGCTGAGCGTCAGTCGATCGGCGTCCGATTGTCGTCGACGAGATGCGTAGCGGAGTCGGTCGCACGGGAGCGCTTCCAGATCATCCGAGCCAGTGCGCCCAGCACGGACACGGCCAGGACAACGCCACCGCCGATGATGCCGGCCGACGAGTCCGGGAAGATGCCCTCGAGCAGCAGCCAGATACCGAAGACGAAGAACAGCACCGCGGCGCCGATCTTGATGAATCCGTCCGGAAGGTGCTTGCCCAGCACCGAGCCGACGATGATGGCGAGAGCGTCGGCCGCCACCATGCCTACCGTCGACCCGATCCAGACGCCGATCCAGTCGTTGTCGGTGGCAAGGGTGATGGTGGCGAGCATGGTCTTGTCGCCGAGTTCTGCCAGGAAGAAGGCCGAGGCGACGGCGATGAAGGCGGATCGCGTGACGCGACCGGCCTTGTTCTGCTCGTCGTCGGTGAGATCGTCACCGCGCAAGGTCCAGAGGCCGAAGATCAGGAAAGCGATACCGCCGACGATGGAAATCGCCGCGGTGGGGAGGGCGACGCCCAGGTAGTGGCCGACGGCGACCGAGACGAGGTGAACAAGGGTGGTGGCGACGGTGATTCCGCCGAGGACGACCCACCAGCGATAGCGCAAGGCAAACGTCATTGCCATCAGTTGCGACTTGTCACCGAGTTCTGCGACGAAAATGACGCCGAAACTCAAAAGTATTGCGGCAAGCAAGATTTACTCCTCCGGTCGGTGTAGGTCGGAGGAAAAATGCGAGCCTCCGGCCTGGGCAGGCGCAGTGGGTGCGCTTGTCCGGCCGAAGGTCTCGCCCACCGAGGCCACAGGACCTTCGGTTCGCCAGGCCGGGTGCTTCGCGATCCGCACCAGGCGGAGCGCGTCGAACCAGTATGTCGACACGGGCGATTGGGGGCTACTCCCCTTCGTTGCTGCCCACGTTAGCGCGCCTGAAACGAATTGGCAAAGCGCACAGCAAGTTTGGGAGTCCGAACTTATCGCTTACCGGGGCCGTCACGAGGCGAGGAGCATGGCCAAAACAGCGGTGTCGGGATCGCTGATCGGATCGATGCCGACACGACTGATCATGGAGACGACTGTGCCGTCCGGCTCAGCCTCGACCCACGCCGCACGATGCTCCAAACCCAGATAGGGAAGGCCTGGCAGCAGTACGCACCCCGACGCGCTGCCCTCGCATTCCGGCAGGCTGGGCGTGGTTTCCGACGGTGGGTGCAGCATGATCAGCGCCGGTGGCTGATGGTCGGAGAAACGGCCGGGTGTCAAGGCGAAATCGCCGAGTACCGGACCTTCGGCGACCACCAGACCGACGGTGCCCGGCTGCGGATCTTCGGGAACGTCTTCACGGACCCCGAAGACCGTCGTGGTCGGCAACAAACCTGGCATCGAGGCCACGCGGACAGCCAATGCGAGAAGCTGCGCCCACTCCTGGGTGGTGTCCGGCCAACGACCGGAAATGACGAACCCCTGCAAAGACCCAGCGGCTTGGAACGGAGAAATGCCTATTGCTTCGTTTCTGTTCATTTCTGTTCCTCCCTCGGTGCTGGGGCAAATCTCGGGCAGACGCGCATGCGTCGGTCCGGCACACCTCGTTGGGTAATCGAAATATGCACCCATTCGGTACTGGCACACAAGACAGGGAGAGTGCCAGCCAGGTTTGCGCTGGTGAGGGCGGTGGTATGCGCAGACATGACTCTGTCGAAGAACCGTTCTCGGCTGGAAGACCTGGCAACGCAGGCGTGGATCTTCGGATATCCCCTGTTGATTGCTGCGGTATCGCGGGATGTCATGACGGCGGTGCCTTCGCCGGTGGCGATGAAAGCCCCGCTCAACCAGTTCGCATACGCGCGTACGACGCCGGATGCGACCTTCACCGATGTCGTCTCACCCAACGCGGACACTCTCTACTCGTCGGGGTGGCTGGACGTCTCGACGGAACCGCAGGTGCTCTCACTGCCGGACTTCGGCACGCGGTACTGGCTGGTCCCCATCCTCGACGCGTGGAGCGACGTGTTCACGGTTCCGGGATCTCGGACAGTCGGGCGGACCGGGGGACCGTACCTGGTGGCCGGGCCGAATTGGAAAGGCAACGTGCCCAAGGGTTTGACGCTGCTGCGGTCTCCGACGGCGATGAACTGGATAGTCGCCCGCTACGCGACGTCGGGGGGAACAGACCTGGCAGAAGTGCACAGCCTGCAGGACCGGACGCGACTCACTCCTCTGTCGGAGTGGACGGGTGACCCGCAGGACTACACGCCTGGTGAAATGCCGGTGAACCCTGCCGTCGACACGCGGACGCCGCCGGTGGACCAGGTGGCCGCCATGGACGGCGAGGCATTCTTCACCAGACTCGACGCACTTCTCGACGACAATCCTCCGCGTCCGGAGGACACCGAGATGATGAAACAACTGTCCGACATAGGAATCGGCTCCTCCTTGCCCTGGAGGTCGCGTCCGCAGGAGGTACGTGATGCCCTCGATAGAGCTGCGCGAACCGGTATGGACGTGCTGAGCGAGATCGCCGAAGAGGCCGAGGGCAGTCCGAAGAACGGCTGGACGATGCACCGCGGCTTGGGGCACTACGGAACCCATTACGCTCAGCGGGCTCTGATCGTCTGGCTCGGTTTCGGGGCCAATCTCGACGCTGATGCCGTGTACCCGCATGCCACGACGGACGTCGACGGGAAGCCGCTGACCGGGGCGAAGAAGTACGTCCTGCACTTCGAGAAGGACGAGCTGCCACCGGTCGAGGGCTTCTGGTCGCTCACGATGATGAACGAGCGGCAGTTCTTCGTGGACAACCCGATCGACCGATACGCGATTGGCGATCGAAGCGATCTGGTGTTTGCCGACGACGGTTCCCTCGACATCTATCTTCAGCACGAATCCCCTGGTGGTGAGAAGGAGCGGAACTGGCTGCCGGCTCCGTCCGGCGACTTCAACGTCTTTCTGCGCCTGTACTGGCCGAAGGCTGCAGTGCTGTCGGGATCGTGGACTGCGCCCGGTATTCGAGAAGCAAGTATTCGAGAAGCAGGCTGAAAGTCCCCTCGCTTCGTACCCGAAGAGCACAACTCGGTATCAGCCGCGCGTTTCGATGGGCGGAAAGGTCACAAGAGTCATACGATCTGTCGGTACTGCCCTGTTTGAAGAGCTGTTGAATCGGTCAGAGACACCCGCTTGTTTCGGAGGCTACTGATGGTCACGCAGAATCCGTTCGTGCAGTACGGCAAAGAGATCTGGTGGATGATCCTGATCCGCGGAATCTTCGGCGTGATCTTCGGAATAATCGCGCTCGTGTGGCCGGGAATTACCGTGGTGGCCTTGGTTTTCCTGTTCGGTATCTACTCCATCGCCGACGGTTTGATCACGATAGTTCGCGCCATCCGGGACCGCGAGCATCTGAGCTCGTGGGGTTGGTGGGTGTTCACGGGCGTCGTCTCGGTCGGAGCCGGCATCGTCGCGCTGGTCTGGCCGGGCATCACTGCGCTGGTGCTGCTGTACATAATTGCCTTCTACGCCATCATGTTCGGAATCTTCGGAATTGTCGGCGCCTTCAAGATGAAGGCGCTGCCCGGATCCAGTTGGGGATGGTTGCTCGCCGCATCGGTGCTTGCTGTCATCTTCGGCATCATTCTTCTCATCGCGCCCGGCGAAGGCATCATCAGCCTCATCTGGTTGTTGGGTTGGTACGCAATCCTGTTCGGCCTCTTCATGATCGTGGGAGCATTCCAGATCAGGAGCCGGGCAAAGGAAGCCGGTGTTCTCTAAGCCGGTGTTCTCTAAGAAGGGAAAGCCGGCCGTCGAGGCTCCCACTCCGATCCCCACGCTGTCCGGTAGTGAGAACTGGTCGATCCCGCGCGGTTTGATCGTCCTGCTCGGTATTGCCGCCACCGTGGTCGCCGTCGGCGGAATGAAGGTGTTCGGCGGCATCCTCGGACCGGTATTCCTGGCCCTGGTGCTGACGATTGCCGTTCAGCCCATTCAGGATTGGTCACAGCGCCGAGGGTGGCCCAAGTGGGTCGGGATGTTGGGCTCACTGGTCACCGTGTACTTGATCCTGCTCGGGTTGGCGGCGTCGTTGATCGTGTCGACGGCTCAGTTGGCGACGATCCTGCCGCAGTACTCCGAGGAGATGACCAACCTCCTCAACGAGGGCCGCGACAAGTTGGCCGACTTCGGCGTGAGCACCGAACAGATCCAAAGCACGCTCAGCAGTGTCGATCTCACGAAGGTTGTGGGCGTCCTCGAAAGCGGACTGGAGGGCCTGCTCGGCATCCTGTCGGATCTGGTGTTCATTCTCGCGTTGTTGTTGTTCATGGCCTTCGACGGCATGAGCATCCGCTCGCGGTTGCATGTGTTGTCCGAGCAACGTCCAGAAATCTCCTACGCGCTCTCCACCTTTGCCGCCGGAACTCGCAAATACCTGGTGGTCTCGACGGTCTTCGGCCTCATCGTGGCGGTACTCGACGGTGGCGCGCTGTGGCTCATGGGCATTCAGCTGCCCGTCCTGTGGGCGTTGCTGTCCTTCATCACCAACTACATCCCCAACATCGGGTTCGTCATCGGCGTGATTCCACCGGCGCTCCTGGGACTGTTGCAGGGCGGGCCGTGGCTGATGCTGTGGGTGATCGTCGTCTACTCCGTCATCAACTTCGTGATCCAGTCCATCATCCAACCCAAGTTCGTCGGCGACGCCGTCGGACTGTCGGTGACGATGACGTTCCTCTCACTTGTCTTCTGGTCGTGGGTTCTCGGGGCGCTCGGAGCGCTGCTGGCGATCCCGCTCTCGTTGTTGGTGAAGGCCGTCCTGCTCGACATCGACCCAGCCACGCGCTGGGCCGACATCCTGATCAGTGGCCCTCGGGACATGCCGAAGGAGGAACCCGAGGAGTCTGAGAAGCCGGCCACGTCCGCAGGCTAGGGCTCTCAGTGTTTCTACAAGTTGTTGCTTTATCGTCTCGCCCATGAGCGCCGAGAACACCACAGAAAACTCCCATCGCCGGCCGTCACGACTCGGTCGACGGCTGGCAGTCGGTGGTGTGGCCGCGATCGTCGCGGCTGCGGTGGCGGGGATCGGGTTCGTGATCTTCGCGGGCGGTGCCGACACCTCGAACACCGTCGCGATCGTGAACGCCGACGCGGGAACCACGCTCGACGGCAAGGAACTTCGGGCCGGCGACACGCTGGTGGACACGTTGGGCAAGAACGAAGACTTCGACTTCCAGGTGGTCGACAACCCCGGCGGGAACTACTTCGCGACGTTGACCGTGCCGGAGGACTTCAGCGAAACCGTCGCGTCGATGTTCGGCATGGATCCACGGCAGGCGAGCGTCGACCTCGAGGTGAAGGGCTCGGATTCGGAGAAGTCGGCCGAGTTGACTCGGGCCGTGTCGGCGCAGGTCGGCGCGGACGGCATCAAGGGCCTGCTGGCTCAGACGTCGGCCGCCAGACGCTCGATCGATCAAAACCTCACCACCGCACAGATTCTGGTCGCCGGAACCAACGAGGCCGGAAAGTCCATCGATCAGGTGAAAGCAGGCGCAGGCACTCTGTTGCCGTACCTCGAGACCGCACGGTCCGGGGCGTTGGAGCTGATGAGCGTCGCGGATCAGGTGTCCGGTGTTGTCGATCAGGCGTCGGGGCCGGCGGAAGAGCTGGCCACGCGCGCGGACTCACTGGGCCTGACGCTGGGGGAGGCGTCTTCCTCGACCACGGAACTGAAGACACGAATCGACACGCTGCAGACTGCGCTGAACGGCCTTCCGATCCCGCCTGACGTGACAGCGCAACTGGCCGGTGTGAGTTCGGATCTCGGTGCGCTGAATGCGCAATTGGGCACCGTTCCGGCGCTGTTGGGTGGCTCGGTCGGGCCCGATACGGAGCTCGGTGATCTAGTCCGCACCGCTGTCGGGCAGCTGCAAGGCGCGAGCGATCAACTGAGCAGTGCTGCCGGACAATTGAACGACGGCCTCATTCCCATCGCTGATCAGGCGCCGCAGATGCTCGGTGACGTGACCGATCAGATCACCCAGGGATTCACGACGCTGCAAGGAATCGCCAAGTCACTGGTCACGGGCCTCGACGGCGCAAAATCCGGTATTCCCGCGATGACCACCCCGCAGCAGGTTCAGCTGACCTCGGTGCTGTCGGATCCGGTGGCCGTGAATCAGACCACCGCGAGCAGCGGTGACTCCGGAACTCGCACACTGGCATTGGTCTTCGGAGCCACGACGGTCCTGCTCGGTGGTGCTCTGCTGACACGAACGGCGGCGCCCCTGGTGAGGCGCCGCCGTTCGCAAGAAGAGCGTGACTAGACGATCAGACCTGCGGTCTGGGTACGTGCACGGTCGAAGCGAGCCGAAACGTCGTTCCAGTTGACGATGTTCCAGAATGCCTTGACGTAGTCGCCCTTGACGTTCTGGTAGTCGAGGTAGAAAGCGTGCTCCCACATGTCGAGGAGCAGCAGCGGCGTGAGGCCGATGGAGATGTTGCCCTGCTGATCGTAGAGCTGGACGATGATCAGACGCTGTCCGATCGAGTCCCACGCGAGGATGGACCAGCCGGAGCCCTGGATGGCGTTGGCGTTCGCGGAGAAGTGAGCGCGGAAGAGATCGAACGAACCGAAGTTGTCGTCGATCGCTGCGGCGAGTTCACCTTCGGGCTTGTCGCCACCGTCAGCGCTGAGGTTGTTCCAGAAAACGGTGTGGTTGGTGTGGCCACCGAGGTGGAACGCCAGGTTCTTCTCGAGCAGGTTGGCCTGCGCTGCGATGGTGTCGTTCTCACGAGCCTCGGCCAGCTTCTCGAGTGCAGCGTTGGCACCGGCAACGTAAGCCGCGTGGTGCTTGTCGTGATGCAGCTCCATGATCTTGCCCGAGATGTGCGGCTCGAGGGCTGCGTAGTCGTAGGGGAGTTCCGGCAGCGTGTAAACAGACACGAGGGTCCCTTCTTTGCGGGCTGGTGAGCCCTGGTGCTTTAGAGTGCGTCGATCACCGGTCACGGCGTGACGTCACTCGCGTATGTGCAAATCATTCTTCGGGTTTCCACCCAATAACATTCGTACACCGTCCGCAACAGTCCGGCTCAGGTAGTAATCACCAAAGAATAAAGTTTGGGAAACCGAACTTGCCCCGATCTAAGGGTAAGCTAATATGCGCAAATTCGTCGTAAAGGTGAACGGAACCTTAAACTTGCGCGATGCCCGCACCAGTTTTCCTCCCGGAATCACCAGAGGCGGCCGCGCCTCGGGTGAATCTTCCGGGCGCTGACCTGCTGCGAGCCCTGGCGGTTGCCGCCGTGATCTACTCCCACATCTCTTTCTACGTCATCGACGATCTCGGCTCGGGTTGGTGGGTGATCGACGTCGTCTACGGCGTTTTGATCGAGCCTGCCGAACTCAACCAGCACCTCTCTTTTGTCGGCGTCGCAGTATTCATGATGCTTACCGGCGCTCTGGTGACGCGATCCGCGATTCGCGACGGACCCGGAAAGTTCTTGACCAACCGATTCAGTCGACTGCTGCCCGCATTCTGGGTGGCGACCGCGATTGCCATTCTTCTGGTCCGCCTCGGAATCAACGGAATGTTCAGCGGTCAGGAAGGTATTTCCGATACCGAAGCGTTGATGAGCTTTTTTCTCGGCGGATTCTTTCTCAAGCCCGAGGTAGCAGTTCTGGGAGTGACCTGGACACTCACCGTTCAATTCCTCTTTTATCTCGCATGTGTCGCGGCTCGCCCGATACTGCGGCTGCGACCGATCGTCATGCCGCTCGCCGGTGGTGCGCTGTGCTCGCTGGTGCTGCTCTACAACGTCTACGCGCCGCTGCCGTACACCGTGCCGATGCTGTCCAAGATCGCCGCGACGCTGCCGGCCGTCTTCCTCGGCCAGATCATGTACCTCGCGTGGGCGAAGCTCGCTCCCGGCCGCTGGCTGATCGCGGCCGTCCTCGTCCAGATGCACGTCATCATCGTGGCGACCCAGTTCCGCGTCTACTGGGCCGGTGAGCACTATCTGTGGACCATTTCGGTAGTCGCCGCAGCGGTAGTTCTCATCGGCCGCTACGACGGCGTCCCGACGCGCTGGCCGGTCGTGAAGTGGCTCTCGACGCGTAGTTACGTCATCTATCTCGTGCACACCCTGATCCTGTACCGCGTCGTCGAGAACACTGTTTTGTACGTCGGACCGACCCTGGCGTTTGCGCTCTTCCTTCTGGCCACGGCCGCGGTAGCAGAAATCGGCTACCGGTGGGTGGAGCTGCCCGGCGCCCGGGCGATCACGGCGTGGCGAAACAGTCGCTCGCGCGTAGCATCGAAGCATGAGCTGGTACGACGACATTCTGGGACGAGCGTCCGCAAAATCCACGCTGATCGCGCCTGAGGACGCACTCCCGGGCCGAGAGCAGAAAATGCCGGTTCCGACCGCGCACTACGTCAACGGGCATCCGCTGACGCCGCCGTTTCCGGCCGAACTGCAGACGGTCGTCGTAGGGATGGGTTGTTTCTGGGGCGCCGAGAAGGAGTTCTGGCAGCTTCCCGGCGTGTACACGACCGCTGCGGGTTATGCGGGCGGCTTCACGCCCAACCCGACGTACGAAGAGACGTGCTCCGGACGTACGGGTCACACCGAAGTCGTGCTGGTGGTCTTCGATCCCGCAGTGATCTCCTACGAGCAGATCCTGGCGCACTTCTGGGAGAACCACGATCCGACGCAGGGGATGCGTCAGGGTAACGACCAGGGCTCGCAGTACCGTTCGGCGATCTTCACGACGTCCGCGGAGCAGGAAGAAATCGCTCATGCGTCGGCCGTCGCTTTCGGTGAACGGCTTGCCGAAGCCGGATATGGAGCGATCACCACCGAAATCGGCCCGCTGCGCGACTTCTTCTACGCGGAGGATTACCACCAGCAGTATCTGGCGAAGAATCCCGGCGGTTACTGCCCGGTGCATGCCACGGGCGTCAGTTGCCCGGTCGGATTGCTCCGTCAGGATCAGGTTCCGGCGCAGACGGACATCCTTCCGCCGAGCGAATAACTGGACAGGTGTTGGAGGACACATGTGATTCAGCTCGTTAACACTTGCAACTAGATCGAAACAAAGGGAATCTCGATGTAAGAGTGTGTCGTCGAGAGAACTGAGCTCACAATGTCAGGTAGTACGCGAGGAACTGCGTCGCTGCTCCGACGCACCATTCATGTAGGCCACGATCCGATGGTTCGCCGCAGTGATCGGATCGAAGGGTTCATGTCCTTCGGTCTGATCATTTTCGCGATTCTTCTGCTGCCTCTCGCGGTATGGGCAGGGGCTGCGACTGCTTCGAGCCAGAACGCACTGATCGCCAAACAATCCGCCGAATTACACAGTATTTCGGCGACGACGACTGCAGATTCGACGCAGACCACCGCCTCGACAGCCGATTACATTGCGCCTACCACCGAAATGGCCAGCGCGCAGTGGAACTGGAACGGCCAGGTTCACACGGGTGATGTCACTGTCGACTCGGCGACGCCCGCCGGCACCGAGGTCCCCATCTACGTCAATGATCAGGGCGACAAGACCGTAGCTCCGATCACTCAGAGCGCTGCCGACGTCGCAGCCGTGGTGACCGGGGTTTTCACCTGGTTCAGCGTGATGTCGCTGCTGGTCATCGCTTTCATGCTGGTGCGCGTCTTTCTCGACCGTTCCCGCTCGGCCCAGTGGGACCGAGACCTACGCGCGTTCCTCGACGCGAACGCGCTGTAGATCCCGGCCCATTCCTTACTGCAGTTGGGGCATGACCTCGCTTGCGACGAGTTCGAGATGATCCAGATCGGCGAGATCGAGAGTCTGCAGATACACGCGCTGTGAACCGGCGTCGGCGAAAGTGCCGATCTTGTCGACCAGCTCCGAAGGTGTTCCGGCCAGACCGTTCTCACGTAGCTCGTCGACGTCGCGTCCGATAGCCTCGGCGCGCTTCTTGATCTCCGCCTCGTCGCGGCCGCAGCACAGGACGAGAGCGTTGGAGTACACCAATTCGTTCGGATCGCGCTCGTGCTCGACGCAAGCCTGACGAACCCGCGCAAAGATGTCCTTCGTTTCCTCGAGGGACTTGAACGGGATGTTGAACTCGTTTGCGAACCGAGCGGCGAGCGCTGGAGTCTTCTTCTTGCCCGTGCCACCGATCAGGATCGGCGGACCGTCGACCTGGTGCGGTTTGGGAAGCGCGGGAGAGTTCTTGATCTGCACGTGCTTACCGTCGTAGTCGAACGTGTCGCCGACCGTCGTACGCCACAGACCGGTCACGACGTCGAGAGTTTCCTCGAGCAATTCGAAGCGATCCTTGAGCGCCGGAAACGGGATGCCGTACGCCTGGTGCTCTTCCTCGTACCAGCCGGCGCCGATGCCGAGGTCTACGCGGCCACCACTCATCTGATCGACCTGTGCGACCGAAATGGCCAGCGGTCCGGCGTGACGGAACGTAGCCGACGTCACCAGAGTGCCGAGGCGGATGGTGGATGTTTCGCGGGCGATTCCGGCGAGCGTGATCCACGCGTCGGTGGGCCCGGGAAGGCCGTCGGAATTCATGGCGAGATAGTGGTCCGAGCGGAAAAATGCGCCGTAGCCAAGTTTTTCGGCGGTCTGGGCAACAGTCAGTAGTTGTTCGTAGGTAGCGCCCTGCTGGGGTTCGGTGAATATACGCAGCTCCATGAGTTCTACTCTGCCACTATTTCACTTGGTCGGGACGACGGCACCGACTTGTCCGGCGCCGAAACACAGGGTCGGTCCCGGCGTTGTCGGCGTGATCTTCACACTGTTTCCGTGGCCGACCAGGCGCACGAACACCGAGTGCAAACCTTGGGTGACGGGTACGGATACTGCGTCGCCGGACTCCAACGCAACATCGATCGTTCCGTCGGCGCTGGCGAGGTAATTGAGCTGAACCGTCCATTCCCAGCCGGCCAGGGGGCCGTCGAGGGGGAGTTCGGTCGGGCCTTCGGCACGGATGCCGCAGTTCGGTGCCGTTCCTTCGGGAGTCCTTCTCGTCCAGGTCACTTCGGCATCGACGATCTGACCGCTGTCGTCGATGGTGCGCAGAATCGGAGTGCTGGAAGAGAATTCGGGGCGATCAGGCAGCGGCGCGAGAACGTTGCTTGCCAAATTGTTCGGAAAGGCGACGGGAAGGAGCACTTGGATCGCGACGGGTTGCTCGAGCAGTGGAGCGTCCTGATTCTGTGACAACGACATTCGCGCGTTCGCGAGGTAGTCGCGGGTCGGGTTCTCGCGCCAGATGTCGACGAATGTGACGGTCGAGACGAGCGAACTGATCACGAAGAGCACTGACAGGCCGGCGGCGACTGCGACGGGCAAACGGGCCGGACGTCGCCGAGGCGCAGCGAGAATCAAAGCGGCGGCGAGGGCGAACACCGTCGCCGAATCCGTGAAGTAACGCAAGGTCTGCGCCAACTCGTACGTGGTGTCGGCGTCGGATCGGGTAGCGGTCATCGCCACGACAGAGGCCAGGAAGTACAGCGCCGCGGCGACCCAGATCCAGGCAGCGCCGCGTCGGGCACGCACTGTCATCACGACCGTCGTCAGCAGCGCGGCCCAGGCTGCGGCCACCAAGAGCGTCGGCGGATCGGCCCAGGCGGGGCTGGGGATCCACCGCTCCCAGCGCCAGGGGCCGCCGAGAAGAGTGGGAAGCATCCCCAAAGACGTTCCGTGATGCAGCAGTTCGGTGGACATCGAACGGCCGTATCCGGTGATCGGAGATTCGACAGTTGTCAGATACACCGGAATCCAGATCGCGAGCACGGCGGCACAGGCCGTCCACAGGAGTCGGCACTTCGTGATCGCACTTCGTATCGGGGTTCCTTCACCTTGTGTGCGCAAGTACAGCACCAGAAAAGCGAGTGCGACGAACGGAACGAGCACTGCTTTCTCGAAGAACAGCAAGGAGACGACAAAAACCGCGGTGCCCGAGAACACGTAGCGCACCTGCCCGGTGCGGTACAGCTTGATCGCGTCGCCGCATGCCCAGGCCAGTGCGATCTGGAGCGGCAACGCATTGAGCGCGGCTGCCCACCACGAGAACGCCGGAAGTGTCAGCGGGACGAACAGATACAGGATCAGCGGAATCAACAGTGCCGGTCGCCGGCCGAGGACCAACCGAAGAGCGCGCAGAAGCGCCAACGACGCGGCGGCCTGACCGATGACGAGCAGCGTTGCCGACAGCGCCCAGTTGTACGGCGCGATACGGGCGATCAACCCGGTGAAGAAGAAGGCCGCGGGCATGAAGTGACCGTCGTGGTCGTAGAGCAGGAGTTCGCTCGAGAAGAGTGGGAAGCGTCCTCCGCGGCCCATCAGGATGAGGTCGTCCCAGTAGAAGTAATTGCTCGCGGCAACCCAGATGCGAATGACGAGCTGACATCCGATCAACACGAACGCGAGCTGCGTGACCCGTCTCGGGGTGAACGTCAGAGTTGGCTCGGGCTGTGGAGAAGTCATCGACGGTCATGCTTCCAGGTGTGTCAAAAACCGACTTCTCATAAAAAGGGGATACCGGTCTTTTCTGTCTTTTCGGGAGCAATTTCTGAATGGATTGTGAACTTTGCCGGGATAAATGACGTCGACGCCCGAAAGTTCACTGACCTGCGGTGTCAAATTCATCCTCGAGCCTGTGCATCGTTCGCTAACACCTGTCAGCAAATTCTCAGGGTCTTGCCCGTGACCTGTGGATAAAGCCCGATTCATTCATCCAGAACTGTGGATGAACCTGTGGAAACTGTGGATAACTCGAGTTTTTAAGTGGCGGAGGTCACATTATTCGAACAATGCAGGTGAACGCGGTGGAGGTTCGATCACAAATCGGGAGTGAATCCATTTGCTGCCGTTACCGATACGGCGTGACAGAATCGAAGTTGTGAGTGTCGTTCAGGTCTGCGCCCGGTGCGCCGCACGCTGGCCTGTCGTCGGCGGCCCGACGCAGTGGTGCCCGCGCTGCAGCGGCGTCCTGCTGATCCCCACCCGCACCGAGATCTACCAACCGCCCAACCGCCGTGGCTTCCGCTGGATCGCGCGCTCCCCGTCCGACCCCCGCGGCGTGGGGGACGCACCAGTGCGTCGTAGCTTCTCCACTCCGCGCTACGACGCTGTCCCGCAGTGGGGACTACAGGACGTCGTCGACACCTCACCGGTGCCGCCCTCGCGAGCGGACCGGATGGCCGACCGAGTCGGGCCGTTGCTGACGCTCGCAACGATCCTCTACGGACTGGCGGTTTTCGCCGAACTGGGCAGATACGCGATCCTGGTCCGCAACCGCACCAGGCTGATCCCGCAGCCGCTGCTCACGGTCTCCGACGCCGCCGTGTACTTCACTCAGTTGGGTGGACTGCTGATCTCGGTCTTCGCGGCAATCGCCGCTGTGTGCTGGCTGCTTCGTCGGCGTCGTGAACACTTCGCAGGTGCCCGGGAATCCGATCCACGCACAGCGTCGGAAGTTGTCGTTGGCTGCGCTGTGCCGATCCTCAACCTGGTGATGCCGGCCGTTTATCTCTTCGAGTTGGTCCGCCGCGATCCGCGCGGAACCCTGCTGGTCAAGATCTGGTGGGGCTTCTGGGCATTCAGCGCTCTGCTGCTGGTGGTCAACGCGTACTGGCGATCACGCCCGGGGATTCAGGCAATGGCCGACGGGGTTCTGCTGAACGCTTTCATCGCACTGATCGCTGCCGTCACCGCGGCGTTGACACTCGTCGTGATCCGCCGGATCGAGCGCAAGAGCTGGCGCGGTGAACCGGAATCGGAAACCCGGTGGGTGCCAGTGCCGCGCTCGGTGCTGGAAGAGAAGACGGTGCTGGAAGAGAAGACGGTGCTGGAACAGAAAGAGACCGCTGCCCTGTGAGCCCAGATCGTCGAGGTCCACTCGTCGTTGCGCACCGAGGTGCGTCGGCTGCGCGGCCGGAGCACACCCTCGCCGCCTACGAACTGGCCCTCGCGGAGGGTGCGGACGGGCTCGAATGCGACGTCCGGCTCACCCGTGACGGGCACCTGGTCTGTGTTCACGACCGCAAGGTCGACCGCACCTCCAGCGGGACGGGGATCGTCAGCGAGATGACGCTCGATTCGCTGAACGCTCTGGACTACGGGTCGACGAGCGAACCGGCCGAACTGCTGACTCTCTCCGACCTCATCACCCTCGCTCTGGATTTTGCGCGCCCGGTGAAGCTGTTCATCGAGACCAAGCACCCCGTGAGGTTCGGCGGATTGGTCGAAGCCAAACTCCTGGCGGAACTGCACCGCTTCGGGATCGCGTCGCCGCCGTCGGCCGATCACTCGCGGGCAGTGGTCATGTCTTTCTCGGCGAGTGCGGTCTGGCGAGTGCGTCGTTCGGCACCGCTGCTGCCGACGGTCCTGCTCGGTGACGCGTCGCGGTACCTCGGCGGCGGTGCGTCGACGGCTGTGGGCGCTACGGCGATCGGGCCGTCGATCAAGGCGCTGCGCGAACATCCCGATCTGGTCGATCGGGCCGCCGCTGCGGGTCGCGCGACGTACTGCTGGACCGTCGACGACAAGGCGGATGTGGACCTGTGTCGTGAGCTCGGGGTCAGTTGGGTTGCCACCAACCATCCCGGGCGCACGAAGCAATGGCTGGGCAGCGTGTAGATTTTGCCCTCGTGGCCAAGAAGAGCAAAAGAAACAGTGGACCGAAGCAGGGCAGCGCACGCGCAGAGAAGCTGGCGGCACGCCAAGCAGAGCGTGAAGCCGCTGCCGGCGTAGTCAGCCGCCCGTTCGAGGGCCTTGCCGCCGAGTGCGATCTGGTCGCGCTGCGTGAATTCGTTCCGTCCGCCACGGCTCCGTTGCCGGTCATCGGCTCCGACCGTCCCGTCACGTTGGCAACGGTCCTCCCCGGCGCTGTTGCCGCACTCGTCCGTGACGAGGGCGAGACGGCCACCGGATTTGTCGGTGTCCAGGTTCAGGCGCACTCGGCCGACCTCGGCGCAGACCTCGCCGCTTCGGTGAACTGGATCAAGGACGCGGCCCCCGGCGACGCGCTTTCTGCCGCGAACCCCGATTCCGAGACCCCCGCTGTCACCGCTGTCGTCGATCCCTCGGCACTGCTCGACATCACCGTGCACCAGAACTTCAACTGGTGGATCCCCGAGGGCGTCGAAACCGATCCCGAGGTTGCCGCCACCGTGCAGCACGCCAACTCGGCGATCATGCCCTCTGCACGCCTCGAAGGCGACGGCCTCGTTGCCGCGTGGTGGGTCGACGCCGGCGAGAAGGCGCACCTGCGTTGGGTTCGTCCCGAGAGCGAAGACGACCTGATGCTCGCGCTGGCGCGCGTGCACGCGACCGGTGGACTGCATCTGGGTGAGGGCTCGCGCTACGCAGGCTCGTTCCGCACCCACGGCCTGTTGGTTCCCGTCTTCGACCTCGACCGCGAAAAGCATGCAAACGAGTGGGTAGCGGCAACCGTCGAGCTCGGTGAGCGTCTTGCCGAGGCTCTGGCCGTCGATGCTCCGCTGACCTCGGCCGAGCTTCGCTCGCGCGACGGACTTCGTGGTCGTCAGGTCACGCTGCGCTGATTTTTTCGCCCGAACTATAGGCGTTACGCGAAGTTACGGTTAATGTTGGTGACATGACCTTGTCGCATGACATCTCCGGTAGTGGTCCCACGCTTGTGCTCGTCCATGGCATCGTCCATCGACGGCAGGCGTGGGATTCGCTTTTGGACCAGCTGACGCCGTACCGCCGCGTCGTCACCGTCGACCTGCCGGGTCACGGAGAGTCGCTGCTGCCCGAACTCGGTCCGGACGTCATGGGACAGCTGATCGACGATGTCAGTGAGTTCGTCAAGGAAGTGACGCCGGCGGGGGAGCGTGCCCACGTCGCGGGAAACTCCCTCGGCGGCTGGATTGCCCTCTCGCTGGCAGCGCGCGGAGATGTCGCGTCGGCGACAGCTCTTTCGCCGGCCGGGTTCTTTGTCAATCACCTCGATCAGGTGCGAGCGATCAACACGTTCCGTGCACTGCGCGGCACGGCCAAGCTCATGGGTGACGGATTGCCACGCGCATTGCGGTACAAGCTGATTCGCTATCCGGCGCTCGCCGCGTTCTTCGCTCATCCGAGTCATGTCGGTTATGCAGCGGCGTTGGCCGACTGCCGTTCGCTCGTGTCGAACGAACTCGTCGATCTCGGTCTCGAGATGGACTTCGTGCTGCCGCCCATCGTGGATCCCACTGTGCCGGTGACGGTTGCGTGGGGTCGACGCGATCTCATCCTGCCCGTGTATCAGGCGCAGCGCGTGAAAAAGCCGTTCCCGCAGGCAAAGTTGATGGTTCTGCCCGGCCTGGGGCACGTACCGATGACAGATGCCCCCGAGCTGATCAGTTCGATCCTGCTGGCAGGAAGCGAACCGTTCGGCTCGAGGGCAAAATCCGTGAGTGCTGCAGGCTAGATGGTTCCGCCGGCTGCGCTCGGTGCACCGGTGGTGTCACCGACGGTGCTCATCTCGCGGGACACGAAGTCTTCGAGGTCGAACAGGTTGGCGCCTGCGCGGTCCGCGATGGTGAGAAGTGTTGTCATGCTTGCAACTTCCTCGACCTGCTCCTTGAGGAACCACTGCATGAACTGCTCGCCGAGGTAGTCGCCTTCTTCGCGGGCAGTGCTCGCGAGCTGGACGATTTGCTCGGTGACCGTCTTCTCCTGCGTCAGCGCGAGAGCGATGGGCTCGCGGGCATCCTTGAAGTCGGCCTTCGCGGCGTCGACGCCGGTGAGTTCGACATTGATGTCGCGATCGAGGAAATACTGAACGATCATCATGGCGTGGTTACGCTCTTCCACAGCCTGCTTGTAGAAGTGCTTTGCCAGCTGTGGCAGATCCGCATTGTCGAAGTAAACCGCTGTCGCGATGTACTGATGCGAAGCGTTGAACTCGTTGCGAATCTGGTCTCGGAGTAGTGCGTGGAATTTGGTCATGTGAGTCTCCCCAGAAGTCATGAATTCCAAGATAGTGCAGGTCAGAGGCCCTGTCATCCCAGTATGACCTTATTGTGGTAAGCGTTCCCAAACTAAAGAAGACCTAATTTTTCTTCGAATTCGGTGAGGTTATCGAGCCCGGTGAATTCGAATGTTTCATTTAGGAATGTCCATTTCACCAGGCGAGTTCCGCGCATTTACCGTCGCTTCCCTGTAGTTCCACCTGTACGGTGGCGTGCCCCAGTTCGAATACCTCGGCAAGCAAGGTTCGGGTTGCTGCGAGCACCGTTGTGGGATCGGCGTCACTGACCGCGGTGACGTGAACGGAAGCAACTTCCATCCCCGAGGTGAGTGTCCAGACGTGCAGATCGTGCGCGTCGACGACTCCCGGCAGAGCGTTGATCTTCTCGATGATCGAGGTGACGTCGATGCGGTCGGGAGCCTGCTGGAGGAGGATGCGAACGGCGTGGCGGCCCAGGTTGAAGGCACGTGGCAAGACGAAGAGGCCGATCGCGACGCCGATGACGGGGTCGGCGTAGCGCCAACCGAACGCGAGCGTGACCAAGCCGCTGACCAGGACGCCGATGGACCCGACCATGTCCGCCATGACTTCGAGGTAGGCGCCGCGGATGTTGATGCTTTCCTTCGCGCCGCTGCGCAGCATGAGGAAGGCGATGACGTTCATCGCCAGACCGACGACGGCGACTGTCGCGACGGGAAGGCCGGGAACCTCGGGCGGATCCGTGAAGCGGCTGGCGGCCTCGTAAAGCACCCACCCGGCGACTGCGAAGAGCAGGATCGCATTGGCCAGTGCCGCAAACACTTCCGTGCGGTACATGCCGAAAGTACGGTCGGGGCGCCGGGCGGCACGCTGTGCGACGAGGATCGCGGCGAGCGCCATGAAGATGCCGAAGATGTCTGTGAACACGTGCGCCGAGTCCGAGAGCAGGGCCAGTGACGAGGTGAAGAGGCCGACCGTCACCTGCAGCACGAAGGTCACCAACCCGAGGCCGGCGGCGATCCACAGTTTGTTGACATGCTTGCCGCTGTTGCTGGTCGCAGCCTCGGCGGGGGAGATTCCGTGCCCGTGTCCGTGTGACATCGAAGGTCCTTTCGTCGACGCCAGCCTAGACACATATGCATATATGCGCAATAGTGCATGTATTAAAAACTATGCAACATAGTTGTAAGGTGGCGGCGTAGACCTTCATTTGTCATCGACGCGAGGACCGAGAAGTGGGAAGACATCGAAAATCCGAGCCGATCAGACCCGGCGGGCGCATGGCCGCGGTTTCCGTGGCGACGGGTGCAATCCTCGCGTCCGGCACTTCCATCGGGCACGCGTCGCCGCCGTCGGTTGTAGTCGAGGATGCATCTGCGGTGTCGGCGCCGGAGATCCTCGACCTTGTCCGGTCGACGGATCTTGCCGGAATAGCCGAACAACTCGGCAAGACGCGACAACTCGAATCCGAGCGAGCGGCGCTGGCGTACGAGGCCGAAAAGCCACAGGTGATGGCCCCCGTCAGCGGGACGATGACGTCCAACTTCGGTCCACGGTGGGGAACCACCCACTACGGTCTCGACATCGCGAACGCGATCGGAACGCCCATCGTGTCGGCGACCGACGGTGTTGTGCTCGAATCCGGTCCCGCCGCGGGATTCGGGCTCTGGGTCCGCATCCAGCAGGACGACGGGACCGTCGGCGTCTACGGACACATCAACGAGGCGCTCGTGGTTGCGGGTCAGAAGGTGCGGGCGGGTGAGTTGATCGCGACCGTGGGCAATCGTGGACAATCGACAGGACCACACCTGCACTACGAGGTGTGGCAATCTGACGGACAGAAGACCGATCCGCTCGCGTACCTGAATTCCCGGGGCGTGTCGTTCGGGGAGAAGACCACGGGCGACTGAAGTTCTGTCACGACGCGATGGAGGAGCAATGCAGGGGCTTGGCGGACTCGAAGCCGAGGTCATGGATGTGCTCTGGCAGTCCGACGACGCGCTCTCGGTCAAGGATCTGGTCGAGACCCTGGGTGAGCGTCGACAACTTGCGTACACCACCATCCTGACCGTCGTGACGCATCTCTACGACAAGGGCTGGGTGAGTCGTGAGAAGAAGAGTCGCGCCTACTTCTATCGGCCGAGTCGCAGCCGTGAAGAGGCCACATCCAGAGCACTGCGCGAATTGTTGGACAGCAGTTCCGATTCCGCTGCCGTGCTGTTGCACTTCGCCAAGACCATGACAGATGCCGAGAACGAGGCCCTGCGCCGGGGTCTTTCCGGGGAAGGTGTGCAATGACATTGGCGTTGCCGATGTTTCTCGGTGCGATGCTCGTGGGATTCCTGGTTCCGAGAGTGTTGCGAGCCGTTTCCTCGGCGTTGTCACCGGCGGTGCTGCTCGCGGCGTGGCTCGGCAGCATGGCGTCGGCTTTGTATCTCGCTCTCTCCGCGGTCTTGGTTCTGGTGTGGCCGAGCCACGCGCCGGTCGAGGGGCTGGTCGACGGTATCGCTCGGTGTTTCAGCGCCTTCGCGCACGGCACGAGTTCATGGGTGGGTGAACTGATCACCGGCACAGCCGTTGCTGTGGTGGGTGTGATCGCCGTTCGGATCGTGCTGGCCGGCCGCAAGCAGGCACGTGAGCACGCGAGGGTCCGAGATTTCCATCGTGATGTTCTCTCGATCGTCGCGCGCCGCGACAACTCGGAGTCCGACGTGTTGTGGTTGGATCATCCGCTGCCTATGGCGTACAGCGTCGCCGGAAAGCCTGGATTTGTTGTTGCGACGCAAGGCTTGTCATCCGCTCTCAGTGGAGGCGAGCGTGATGCTGTCCTCGCGCACGAGCGTGCACACCTGAGCGGCGGTCATCACCGAATTGTCGGTGCGTGCGAAGTCTTGGCCGCTGTTCTTCCGCGAGTGCCGTTGTTCGCGGCGGCACCCGCTGCCGTCGGCGCGATCGTCGAACTGTCGGCGGACAGACACGCCGCTCGCGTCACCAGCCCGGCTGCGGTGCGTTCCGCCCTTGCCGTGGTGTC
>NZ_BCWH01000001.1:574769-652813 GCF_001653035.1 Rhodococcus sp. YH3-3
GGCGACTGACCTGCGCGGTGGCGGCCTGTGCGCCGGCCGCTGTCACGACGGCCGTTGCCGCAGCCGTGACGGTGGCCGTCTCCGCGGGGATCTGCGCTGTTCTGACCTGATCATTCTCCCAAGGCCGAATCGATCTGGGCTTTCAACTGCTCGTAGCTCGGCATCTGGTCCAGCTTCACGTCGTTGAGGAACAGCGTCGGAGTACCTTGGACGCCGAGGCGTCGGCCTTCTTCGAAGTCGCGCTCGACCCGCTCGCGGACGCCGCGGCTGCCGAGGTCGGATTCGAATCGGGCCATGTCAAGTCCGAGATCTTGTGCGTAGGAACGGAACAGCGCCTCCTGTGATTCGGCGGATTCACCCCATTGCGACTGCGTCTCGTACATTCGCTTGTACATCTCGACGAATTTGCACTGGCGAGATGCGGATTCGACGACCTGCGCCGCGAGAGTGCTGTTGGTGTGACTCGGAATCGGAAAGTATCTGATGCCGAACGTGATTCGACCCTCGTACTCCGCTCTGATCCGCTCCATCGTCGGGTACAGCGCGAGGCAGGCTTCGCATTCGAAGTCGAGGAACTCGACCAGGTTCACCTTGCCGTCGGCGGCCGAGGTCAATCGGTACGCGTCGTCGGTGAGGACGGCGGTGGATTGTGCTGCCCGATCGGCGTTCTCGTTGTCTGCCCGAATCGGATCGACGGTGATGAACGTGATCAGTGCTACCGCGAACACCGCGATCAGGGCGGCGGATATCTTCATGCTTCTGGACACTGCTGTGCACCTGTACCTTCCGTCGAATTCCTAAATACTATCCAACATAGTAGTTAGGTGTAGAGTCGACGGTACCCGCATGGAGACGAAGGAGGACCCGCCGGTGAAGCGTTCGTGAATGACACGCCGCCGCCGTCGATCGGGCAGATGCTGGAGTGGGATGCCTCATCCCTCCCGCTTCTTCCTGCCCTGGGAGTTGTTCTTGCACTCTGGTATTGGACTGGCGCTCAGCGAGTTCGCGCGAGTGGGCGACCATGGCCGTGGCATCGGACAGCGTGTTTCCTCGGTGGGTGCCTGCTGCTGATCGCGGTGACCGGACTGAAGGTCGAGAGCTACGGCTACGAACTCTTCAGCGTCTGGATGTTCCAACACCTGACGCTCTCGATGGCGATCCCGCCGCTCTGGGTACTGGGCTCGCCGGGACTGCTGCTACTACGTTCGACGCCGCACCGAGGAATAGGAAAAGGCATTCTCGCGCTTGCCCTCTCGGCATTGCGTAGCCCACCGGCGCGGTGGATGCTGCACCCCGGGTTCACGATCCCGGTATTTCTGTTCAGCTACTACGGGATCTACCTGTCGCCGATCTTCGACACCGTCTCGGCGTCACCGGCTGGACACGTCTTTCTCGAAATCTTCTTTCTCGCCAGCGGTCTGCTCTTCATCATGCCGGTGCTCGCCACCGGCCCACTGCCGGTGCGACAGAGCTACCTCGGCCGGTGTTTCGACCTGTTCGTGGAGATGCCGCTGCACGTGTTCATCGGCGTCGTACTCATGATGGCGACAAAGCCGCTGCTGACCACGTTCGTGGATCCGCCTCCCGAGTGGGGCGTGGACGTGATGCAGGATCAGCAGCTGGCGGGCGCCCTCGCGTGGTCGTACGGAGAGCCCGTCGCGCTGGTGGTGGTCGTGATCTTCGCGATGCGCTGGAACCGCGACGACAAACGGATGAATGCCGACCTGGACCGCCGCGCCGAGATCGACGGCGACAGTGATCTTGAGGCGTACAACAATTTCCTCAGATCACTGAACGCCGCCGAGCGGCCTGAGACTCGGTAGGCCGGTGGCCCTCAGACGCCGCCGCCGGCGGGCGTCGGCGCCATTGCATCGGCAGCGGCCGGGGGGTTCATCTCGCGTGCGACAAACGTTTCGAGGTGGAACAGGTTGTCGCCGGCGCGGTCGACGATGGTGAGAAGTGTTGTCATGCTTGCCACTTCCTCGACCTGTTCCTTGAGGAACCACTGCATGAACTGCTCGCCCAGGTAGTCGCCGGTATCGCGCGCGGTGCGTGCCAGCTGCGTGATCTGCTCCGTGACCGTCTTCTCCTGCTCGAGTGCCAACTCGACCGGAGCCCGGACACTGTCGAACTTCGTCACGACGTCGTCGATGCCCGGAACGTCCACGTCGAGGTCGTTGTCGAGCAGGTACTGGATCATCATCATCGCGTGACCGCGTTCCTCGGTGGCCTGGCTGTAGAAGCGCGCGGCCATCTGCGGAAGATCGTGTGCATCGAAGTACACCGCTACCGCGATGTACTGCTGCGATGCAGTGAACTCGTTACGGATCTGCTGACGCAGCAGAGTGGTGAATTCGCTCGAGTTCTTCGCCTGTGTCATCCCAACAGGTTACTGGGTCGTCGCCGCTGAGAGGGAGCTACTTCTTGTCGAGCTGATCGATGACGAAGCCCACAGTTTCCGGTCGGTACCCGTAGACGAACGAGTCCTTTTCGCCGACGTACCAATCGCCGCACTGCAAAGAACTGCCCTTCTCGACCCCCGTCGGCCACCACTGTGCGGACAACGATGCGGGACGAGTTTCGACGGTGGGTCGTGCGATGCAGCTGTTGTGATCTATCTCCGCGATGTTCGCAGTCATTCGCAGGATGCGTTCGTTGCCGGTGGTGCGGATGACCTCGTCGATACCCGTCGCGCCGGCGGGAACCCAACTCGGCAGTGTGTCGATTCCGTTGGATGCTTGTGCAAAAGAGAAGGTTTCGGTTTTCTTGTACGCCTTGGAGTCGTCGAACTTCTCGAAGGTTCCGGAGCAGGACGTCACGAGTGCAGCAGCTCCGACGGCGGCGGCAACGACGGCGAGAGTGCGGAATCGGCGGTGTGTTGTGTTCATACCTTCACGGTATTTTTCGGCCGCCGATTCCGCGTCCTGCCGGAAAGCGATTTGTTCGCCGGGCTTGTCCTCCCGCGGTACTACCGGAACTCAGGGCGATTACCCCGTGGTGATCAGATCCTGTGGAATCTGCCGATCGTTGGCCAGGGCGTCGAAGAACTGCGAAGCGCGCGCCTTGTCCCACAACAACACGTTGCCCGACCCGTCCACGTCCTCGAAACCGGCGACCGGAACCGTCGTGGTGGTCATTCCGCCGCGAAGCGCCCAGGCGAGTGAGGCCAGATTCCAGATGTGATCGCCTTCGTCGACCTGTAGAGATTTGGCGGTATCGGAGACGAGTGGCCACAACCGGAACGGATTGAGGAACGTGGTCGGACTCGTCGCCTTCGACAGCAACGCCGACATGAACTGGCGCTGGTTGTTCATGCGGTCGAGGTCGGCGAGCGCCGTCGCGCGAGTTCGCACGAACCCGAGTGCATCCGAACCCTTCAAGTCCTGGCATCCGGCGGGGAGGTTGATCCCGGCCAGCGGATCGTCGATCGGCTGTGCCAGGCACACGTTGACGCCACCGACGGCGTCGACGATGCCGGCGAACCCGCTGAATCCGATCTCGGCGTAGTGGTCGATGCGAAGCCCCGTTGCCTCTTCGACGGTCTGCACCAGCAATGGAGCGCCACCGAAGGCGAAGGCGGCGTTGATCTTGTCGGAGCCGTAGCCGGGGATGGGAACGTACGAATCGCGAGGGATGCTGACCATGGTCGTCTTCCCACTTTTGGGGACGTGGACCAAGATGACCGTGTCAGTGCGCTTGGGACCGGTGTCACCGCCCGTCGCAAGGGCTTGCTCCTGCTCTGGGGTGAGCCCCTCACGACTGTCGGAGCCGACGATCAGCCAGTTCGTGCCCGGAGTATCGGCGACGCGTCCCGCGTAGTCGGGCAGCGCGTCGATTCGATTGAGCGAACTGTCGACGTAATAGAGCGCGCCGGCCAGCGCGAGCAGCAAGACCAACAACGTGATGCCGATACGTTTACCCCAGCTACGACGCTTGCGGGGGCGTCGCTGCTTCGGAGGTTCTGGAGGGCGCGGCGGGGCGTTCGGCGGGGTTCGGCGCGGCGGTGCGGGCGCGTACTTCCCTGTGACCAGGCCTGATTGGCCGGATTCTGCTGCTGCGGGCGTCCGTCGCGGCGAATGACCGTCGGCCCTTCCGGCGGCATCGGTGGACGCCGCTGCGGGGGTGGGCCCTGACGGGGTGGATTCTGGCGTGGAGGGTTCTGCCTCGGAGGCATCGGTCCACGCGGAGGTGGCCCTGGCGGCTGGCGCCGCGGAGGGCGCTGAGGATATTCGGAGTCGCCGGTCACCAGTTCACGGTACCGGTCACGGCAGCCAGGAGACGTGATCGCGCAGGAGGGCGTAACCGATGAACGCCACCATGTCGATGAGAGCGTGGGCGATGACCAGCGGCCAGAGTTTCCCGGTGCGCTGCCAGTACCGGCCGAACACGAGCCCCATGATCACGTTTCCGACGCCGCCACCGAACCCCTGATAGAGGTGGTAACTGCCGCGCAGGAGTGACGACGCGAGCAGTGATTTGTTCTCGCTCCAACCCAGCGTTCGGAGGCGAGTGATCAGGTAGGCGACGACCAGCACCTCTTCGGCACCGGAGTTCGCGATCGCGGACAGTACGAGGATCGGCACCCGCCACCAGTGATCGTCGAGCGCACTGGCCTGGACGGTGAGGTTGATGCTCAGGGCCTGAGCCACGAGATAGAACAGCAGACCGGGGAGACCGATCACAGCGGCGAGGCCGAATCCCGGAGCGATGTCGCGCCCGAATCGAGGCTTGGGGGTCAGTCCCGCAGCACGTGGACCGATCCCCGAACGCCACAGTAGATAGAGTCCCAGCGCTGCCCACGCGAGAAGCTTTGCGACGCCCAGCAATTGGCGCGCCAGGTCGATCCAGTCGATGGCGGCCCGCGACGGGTTGAGTGCAACCGTCTGATCCGAGAGCGCAACCGGCGTCGCCAAGGATTCGGCGAGCGAGAGGATCCCGGACAATCCGCTGAGTCCGAAGGTGACCAGCAGGACGATCGTGATCTCGATCCAGACTCCGCGTCTGGCGGCCGGATCGAGGGCCGGGCCGGCCGGGACGGGAGTCGGCGGCCGTAACCAGGTGCGGACGGTTTCGCGGGCATTCACCCGCGCAACGCTAGCCGTTTGATGCGCCGCCCGATCGGAGGCCGTTGAGGAAAGGGCACCCGACCAGCATGCGGATGGCGCGGCTCAGCGCGGGAGCGTCGTCGACGGGGTTGGCGAACGGCATCCACACGTCGCGGTCACCGGTGTGATCCTCGACCCGCAGGCGAAGTCCGTAGCGGTCGATGCCGAGTGGGCGAACGCGTCCGGTGCGCATGTACGGGGGAAGCTTGCGTACGAGCAGGTCCACGAGGTCGCGGTGGTCTTCGTCGAGATGCTGCAGCCATGCGGTCTCCATTTCCCAGAACGGATCGGGGCTGGCGTTCAGCAGTTCGTCCACGGCAACGGGTTCTGCCCCCGTTGAATCAGCGACTACAGCCGAGGCCAGGCTCAAGCGAAGGAGGACCGAGGTGTGGCCGATGTCGAGGAGTCCCGGGTGTGGATGTTCGGATGCGACGTCGTCGGCGAGAACGCGTGCCTCGTAGTCGGGCACAGCGTGCAACGAGCCGCGAAGCCACACGAGGGAGCGCACGGGCTCACGCAGACGCAGTGGTGCGTGATCGGTGATCTCGAGGACGGCAGGCAGGCCGCCGCCGCCGGAGTTCCAGGCCAGGGCCGCAGCTGCGGAGGCATGTGGGACTGCAACGACGACGTCACCGTTCGAACGCAGGTGATGCACCGACGTGGCGGTGGGATCGCTGCCTTCGATGGCGAGAACTGCGTCTTGTGCGCGCACACAGGCGCTGCGGACGCGTTCGGCGGTGGACGGGCCGGTGCTGGTCTTCGTTGCCATGCTGCCCCCTTGGCGGGTGTTCTCTCGAACTCCATCGGATGATGAGGTAACCCTAACCTAAGGTGCTTCAGTGTGAATCGCAAGACTTTTGCGCAACTCGCGTGGAATCCGCCGCCTGCGCCGGGGTTACGGTTTGTCTGTGGCCATTCCTCTCTCACTCGGGCTGCCCGCCCCGAGAAACTCGCGCGGACTCCTCGAAGCACTCTTTCTCCCGGTTGTTCCGGCGTCGGCTCTGATCGGTGGCGAAGCAGCAGGCCGGGTTGTCGTCCGTCTCGATATCGATCCGGAAGAACTGCGTGCGGACACGGAAGCGTCGTACGAGGCCGTCCGTTTCGACGTCGACGTCACCACCGACCAGATCGACGACGCGATCGCGCTGCGCCTGCCCGCTCCGCTCGCTGTGTACGTCGACGGCGGCGAAGAGGATCTGACACCCGCTGAAGCGGCGCTGCGTCTGTGCGAAGGTGGCCGGATCCCCGGACTCGCCGCCGGTCTTACGCCCACCGAAGTGGCTGATTTCCTGGCGGTACTCGCGCACGAGTCCGTCGGTTTCGTAGCCCGCGCGGCCGACGGCGACGAGGTGGTCGCCCTGCTGTGTGGCACCGTCGCTGCACTGCGCGGCGACGACGTGCGCGCCGCGATGGTCGATCCGAAGCCGGAAAAACTTGCCGCGCTGATCCCCGAAGCCGCGTCGGCCATGCGTGAGGTGCTGCTCACGATCGAGGTCGCGGATCTGCCTGCAGTGGAAACGGCTTTGCGTGCCGCGGGTTTGCAGTGACCGGCGTGGGTCGGTGCGTAATCTTTTAGGCGTGCCAAGAATCGCGTATTTCGGTCCGTCGGGAACCTTCACGGAGATAGCTCTCGCCCAGTTGGAGGCTGAGGGCGCGTTCGGCGAAACCGTCGAGCGAGTACCGGCCGGCAGTCCGCCGGCGACTCTCGACATGGTTCGCGACGGTTCCGTGGACGGAGCCGTGGTTCCCTTCGAGAACTCGGTGGAAGGCGGCGTAGCTCCGACGCTCGATTCACTCGCTCTCGGTTCGCCGCTGCAGATCGTCGCCGAAACCGATCTGGACGTGAGTTTCTCCATCCTGGTTCGGGCCGGGACCACCGCCGATCAGGTCCGAACGATCGGCGCGTACCCGCATGCGGGCGCGCAGGTCCGCGGATGGATCGCCGAGAACCTGCCCCAGGCCGAGGTGGTGTTGGCCTCGTCCAACGCCGGTGCGGCCCTGGATGTGCAGGCCGGAACCGTCGACGCCGGTGTGTCCACGGCTTTGGCCGGTCAGATGCTCGGACTCGAGAGCCTGGCGGACAACGTCGCCGATGTAGGCGGCGCCCGCACACGTTTCGTGTTGGTCACCAAGCCGGCCCCGGTTCCGGCGCGGACCGGTGCCGATCGCACCGCGCTGGTGCTTCACCTCGACAACGCTCCCGGCTCCCTGGTGCGTGCACTCTCCGAATTCGCCGCTCGCGGTATCGATCTGACTCGGATCGAATCACGGCCGATGCGAACGGAA
The DNA here is from genome assembly GCF_001653035.1 of Rhodococcus sp. YH3-3. Lineage (NCBI taxonomy): Bacteria > Bacillati > Actinomycetota > Actinomycetes > Mycobacteriales > Nocardiaceae > Rhodococcus > Rhodococcus sp. YH3-3. The sequence goes on from NZ_BCWH01000001.1 coordinate 582,161, forward strand.
TTGGGCACGTACCGGTTCTTCGTGGACTGCGTCGGACACGTCGAGGACTCGCTGGTGGCCGAGGCGATGCGTGCGCTGCATCGTAAATCCGGAGTCCGCTTCCTGGGGTCGTGGGCGACAGCGAATTCGACCGGGCCACAACCTCCTTCGGACGAAGAAGCGATTCGGTGGATCGACGAACTCAAGCATGGAGGGGGAGAACGATGACCGGAAGGCTCATCCTCGTTCGGCACGGTCAGACGGAGGCGAATGTCGCCAAACGTCTCGACACCGCACTACCCGGAGCAAAGCTCACGCCGGAAGGGTTGGCACAGGCCGAGACTTTGGGCATCGGCCTGGCTTCGGCGCCGCCGCTGGCACTCGTATCGTCGTTGGCTTTGCGTGCCCGGCAGACAGCAGGTTTCGTGGAGCAGGCCGCCGGTGTCTCTCTGGACGTGCGGGACGGATTGCACGAGGTGCAGGCCGGTGACCTCGAAGATCGTACCGACGAGGCCGCGCACCGACTGTTCATGGAGACGTTCCATCACTGGCACACCGGCAACCTCGGCGCTCGCATCCCCGGTGGTGAAACGGGATACGACGTCCTGGAGCGGTACGTCCCCGTCGTCAATTCGTTGCGCGAAGAATTTCTCGAAGGCTCACGAGACGGCGGCGACATCGTCGTGGTCAGTCATGGTGCGGCGATCCGTCTTGTCGCAGCCCAGCTTGCCGGTGTCCCCGGTCTGTTCGCAGCCAACAACCACTTGGCCAACACCGAGACCGTCGAACTGTTGCCTTCGGTCGACGGCGGTTGGGAGTGCCTGCGCTGGGGAACCGTCAACCCGCCGTTCGAGCACCGACTCATCCCCGGTGCCGACGACGTGATGGGCTGACGGCCGGCTTCACCACCAACCGGTCTGGACGCTCAGTTGGCGCCCGAGTTCAGCGGACAGCGTGCTCACGTAGCTGGCTGTCAGGTGGTGGGAATCGTGATACACCAACACATTTCCCTCCACGACGCGGCACAACTCCGGTCCGCAGACGCCGTCGCTGAGGTCGAGTAGACGGACGTTGGTCAGATCGCCGATCGCCGACGGCGCCGGATTGACGTCGCTGAGCATTTCGGACCGTGGCATCGCGCAGTGATCGGGTGACGTGGTTGTCGCCAGACAGTCGATCGCGCGGTAGGCGACGCCGTCGTGGTGCAACCACGGGGTATCGCGGATGGCGAGCACGTCGATACCGTCGCGCCCCAGTTCCTCCCACACGTGTACGTAAGACTCGGGCGTCACGTCGCCAGGGCCGTCGGAACTCGGCCTGGTTGCCGTCGTGAACACGAAATCGGGTGAGGCGTCGGCCAACTCGGTCAGCACTCCACGCGACCAGTCGACGCAATCCGGATAGTCGTTGTCCGACAACGTCTGCATGGAGTCGATGGTGAGCGGGCAGCCCATCTTCAGATACGTGTCGACGCGGAACCCGTGACTCTTGCCGAGTTCGTCGAGCGCAGTGAGCCAGTGCTCGGAGTGCGAACCACCCGCGAGCGCGATGGTTCTGTCGGCGTCGGCGTCGCCGTAGGTGCAGTGGACGACGTCCCGCTCGAGAAAATCGGCGATACAGCCGTCGAGCGTACTGGCCGGAAGGTCCAGTGGCGCATCGAAGATCGAGGGAACCATCGACGCCTTGGGTACTTCGGCACCGTCGGTGAGCGCGAGTGCGCCGGGATGGGTCGGGAGGTCGAGGGTGTCGACTGCCCGCTGGCCCGTCGTCTGGCTGCTCGCGTACGACTGCCAGGCGACCGAAGCGGCGAGGACCACGGCAGCGGTGACGACGCATGCCAGGACGGTGTACCGGCGCGAGCGGCCTCCACGTTCCACCGGAACCTCGATCAGGCGCCGGAGTGCAAGCGCCCCCGCGACGGAGAGGGCGATGATCAGTGCCCCGCCGAGCAGGCCGGCTTCGGGGCGTCCGGTGATGACGAGTGCAAACACCAGAATCGGCCAGTGAATCAGGTACAGCGCGAATGCGAACGAGCCGAGCCACGTCAGTGCCGGATGGGCAAGAGTCTTCGACGTCCAAGGCGTGTCGTCGCCGACTCCGGACAGGATCAGCGCAAGAGTGGCCAGCACCGGCACCAGCGCCCACGGGCCGGGGAACTGCTGGGCGCCGTCGAGCACTATGCCGCACAACAGGATCGACGAAAGCCCCGCCCAGCCGATCGTTGCTCTGACCGAGAACGGCAGGGATGCGATCTGCCGACTGCGTGTGCTGGTCATCAGAACGGCCAGCAGACCACCGAGGGCCAATTCCCACAACCTGGCGCCGGAGTCGTAGTACGCCCAGGCTTGGTGACGCGAAGATTTGGCGAGTGCGTAGAGAAAAGATCCTGCGGTCAGAACCAGAAGGGTGACCGCGAGTGACGGGCGGAAATAGTTGGGATTCACGCGTGAAGCGACATAAGCGATCACGGAGACCAGTGCGATGGCCAGGAGATAGAACTGACCTTGTACGGCCATCGACCACAGGTGCTGCAGGGGAGTGACCGAGCCGTCGGCGGCCAGGTAGTCGCTTGCGGTGCTGGCGAGCTGCCAGTTCTGGAAGAACCCGAGCACCGCGATCAGTTGATCGCCCAGATCGGCCCAGCGTGTGCGTGGCAGCAGCAACGCGGTCCCCAGTGCGGTCAAAATGCTGACCACCGCGATCAGGGGGAACAGCCGCAGAAACACCCGCCGCAGTGCCGGGACCGGGTTGAGTGAACCCCCGGCTTCGGCGCGTCGAACCAGTGAGCCGACGAAGAAGTATCCGGACAGAACCAGGAAGACGTCCACCCCGCCCGATACCCGTCCGAACCAGACGTGGAATACGACCACCAAACCGATGGCGAGGCCACGCAGTCCGTTCAGGTCTTGTCGGTGCGGTGTTGTTGCCCGTTCTTCGTTCGGCCGGTCGATCGTGGCGACCGAGCCTTGTTCGCCCGGTGACGACGGTTGACGCGAGAACTGCATGCTGAAGTAAGGCTCCGGGCGTTGAAGGGACGCCCCGAGGTTACCCGGAAGTCTCCGGCGCCGATTCCTCGAGTTCCGTTACCAGAGCGTTCACGGCTTGTCGGAGGCGATGGGGTGTTCCGGAACTGATGGACGTCCACTCGGTGCCGTCGGCAGCCCGAGTAGTCGAACCCACGAGCCGGCCGGCCAAGGTGTCGTACACAGTCACTGCGCCGGTCATGAGCGTCGTCGCTCCCAAACTGTGTGGTATTCCAACCAATTCGGCGAAGGCGGTGCATGAGACGATTGCGCTACCCAGTTGGCGCGCGTCGTCTTCGGGTATTCCGGCGTTGATCAAGGCCGAGGTTACGCTGCCTGCATCCGGGCCGGCGCCGAATGCCAGGCTGAGCATCTCGGTCGGTGCGTTGATCACGGCAATCGGCATTGCTTCGGCGCTGCCGAGCGCGGTGACAACGGGTGCAGCTGGTTCGGTTGTGACACTGCGTAATGCGAACGAAGAATCGGTTGAAGTTGCTTCGACACAAAGGAATTCGCCCTGCGCGACGCAGAGGCGTGAAATGCTTCCGCCGACATGCCGACGCAGCGCCAACTCCCACTTGGGGTGGGTCAGGACGCGCAGGCGGGCACTGAGGTCGTGATGGATCTCCCCACCGGGGAGGAGATCGCGCTCGGAGAGTGAATCTGCCGCGGACTGCATCGCCGTACGGTGAGCGCTCGCACTGCCGTGAACCGTCGCGCCACCGAGAACCACGGGAAGCCCATCGAGTCCGAGTCGCTCACGTACATAGTCGATTTCGTCCTGTGACAGGGCGACGACAGGTAAATTCCACCCCTCAGGTGAGGTGCCGAGATCCACCATCAATGCTCTGCAGTTTCGAGTGCGCCACCGATCACGGACGGGATGACTGTTCGGCCGTCGGCGAAGTGCTCGAAGTGCTTCAGGTAATCGGGTGTGTCGTGCTCGGTCTCGTCTTCAGATTGGGCCGCATGACGGCCGCCGGCGATCGGCGCAGATCCGCCTGCGGTTCGGGCCGGATCCACCTTGACGGTATCCGCGGTGCCCTGAACCGGCGAGGTCACGGGGTTCTGGCGTGTGGCGCTCTGGCCGGTGGAGGGATCAGGAAGAGCGTGCCGACCGGTGCTGCTGCTCGACGACGAGCCCGCGATTGCTCCGGCTCCGGTAGTCGCGGAAGCTGCGCTGACCTGTGCCGGTGCCCGGCTTGCCGACGGGGTGCCGAACAGTGATGGTGTGGAAGCGCCGAGTCTTGCGCCGCCGAGTCCGGTGAGTCGTGCTCCTGCCGTCGCGAGAGCTGATGCGGCAGTGGTGGCGCCTGTGACTGCGGTGGTGGTGGCGCTGGCTGCGGTGGCAACTCCACCGGAGATGGCACCGGCCTGTGAGGCAGCGGCGGCAAATACCGGGTTGGAAACTACGGATGCGACAGCAGCGGTGGCGGCGCGCACGGGATCCGCGATTGCGTCAGCGAGCGTGGATGCCGCTTGCACGACGGACTGTCGTGCGGCGCTGCCTGGGCTTTCGGCCGAAGCGGATGCCCCAGCTGTGGGTTCCGCGATGGACGGTGGTGAGTCGAAGTTCTGCTGCACGGCCAGATGGGCCGTTGCGGCGTCGTACGTTTCCATTGTCACCGCCGCTCGAATTTTGAGAGCTTCTTCGGCAGCCTCGGCGGCGGCGGCACCGCCGACCAGGGCACCGCCGATGGAGTACGCGGCGACCTTTGCCGCTTGAACTGCCGCGATCTCCGCCAGCGACGGCATGGCCAGGGTGGCGAAGGTGTAGGAACCGGACTGTACTTGGGCCTTACCTGCAGTTTCTCCCGCGAGCAACGCGGCCGCTGCAGCCCATTCCTGGAACGGTGCGAATTTGCTCAATGCGGCATCCGCTGCTTCTCCGGACCACCCGGTGCGAAGATCCGCCATCACGCGAGAGATGGACGCAGCGGTGTCGGTGAGTCCGGACGACACGGTGGACCAGGCTCCGGCCGCCACGCCGAGAGGGACCGGCCCGGCTCCGGCGACCAGTGCTGCGGAGTTGGGTGCTGCGCCCCGTGGATACCAGATGACGCCGGTGATGCCGACCATTGTTCTTCCCCCCAGGAAGTGTGACTGTGTTGCCGAGTTACCGAGTTCGATTTCTGTCGATCAGATCGGTGCGGCTGCCAGGCTGGACTTGGTGAGCTGGTCTTCGAGCTCGTAGGCAGCTGCATTCTTGCGCAGAGCTGCCGCAGCCGCGGTGAGCTCCTCGATTGCCCGATCGGTGGACGAGGCAAGGCTGCCCGAAATGGTGTTGAAGTAATTTGCCGCGCTACCGGACACTTCTTCGGATCCCGCTGGGAGAACGCGTAGCGTCGGCTGCGCAGTAGAGACGATTCCGCGCAATCGCGTCGCCGCAGACTCGAGTTCCATTGCGGCGGCAACTAGGGCTTGAGGGTCGACGTGCATAGTGCCGAACTCCTTCCTGACCAGGGCGGATAAGTGGTCGGGAGGCCGTGCGCACAGCCGTCGATATCCCCCCGCACATACTTTGATGCCTACCGCCCGCTTTTGGTTCCCCCCGAAATCGGACGACTTTGCCCTCAGCCCCAGCCGAGTTCGTGCAATCTGTCTTCTTCGATGCCGAAATAGTGCGCGATCTCGTGGATGACGGTCACGGCAACCTCGTGAACAACCTCGTCCTCGGATGCGCAGATGTCGAGTATCGAATCGCGGAAAATAGTGACCGTGTCCGGCAGGTACCCACCGTAATGAGAATCCCGCTCGGTCAGAGCGACGCCCTGATACAAACCGAGCAGCCCCGGCTCTTCCTCGTCACGTGCTTCGACAAGCACCACGACATTGTCGATTGCCTTGGCAAGTTCGGGCGGAATCAGATCGAGCGCCTCGCCGACCAGTTCCTCGAACCGGTCGGGCGTCATAGTTACCGTCATGGCTTACGACGGCGGAGCTGCGCCGGGCAACGGCGTCGGCAACGACCGACCTTCCGGTGCAGCGGGTGGCGGGACCGGAGCGGCGCCGTTGATCAGGATGTCGCCCTTGGCGCTTCCGGTGATCGCGGCAAACCCGCCGGTTTCGACCTCTTTCCCGATCGAACAATTGACTCGGCGGCTGCCGGCCAACCAGCTTTCCAGTGAAATGTTGTCCCAGAACAGTGTCAGCGTCTTGTCGCGAAGCGCGTCTGCGGAACCAAGGTACTCGTTGGACGCCTGAGTGCAGACGCCCTCGAGATAGCGGTCCTGATCTTCGACCGACGGCATTGCGCCCGGGAATTGAGTGCCGAGGTCTATCACCGAAATAACTTCGTATGCATGCGGTTTCGCGCAATCGACCGGATCGGTCGGGAGGTTCTGGTTGATGCCGATGCAAGTGCCGACGTCCCACACGTTCGACTGGTCCTGGTCCGCCACGCGGCCAACGAACGGTTGTAGCTCGCCGGTCGTGGTCGAGAACTGCAACCCGCAACGCAGTGCGCGCTCGCCCGAAGCCCAACCCGATTCGCTCGGGAACATCAGGCCGACGCTGAACTTGCCCTTGGGATCGAACTTCGAATCGAGGTAGGACATGACGATGGGTGTGCAGTGCTCGTCGCGTAGTTCGGCGAACCGAAGGGCGCCCGGGTACCGGGAACCGGGGCCGAACTCGGCGCCGGGGAACACCGAGAGGTCGAGTGGTCCGGCAACCTCGAAGCGGTGTTCAGTTCCGCACTGAACCTTTGACATGTCCGTGCGGTCCCCGCCCGACTCGGTCGCAGGCGTCCAGTTGAGGCAGTCGCCGGCCGCAGCCGCGGTGAAGGCGTCGTCGCGAGTAGATCCCGTCGCTGCGGGACCGCCACCACTGACACTGACCGAGGACGAGTCGTCCTTGTTCAATCCACCGGAAATCGCGATCGTTGCGATCGCGGCGACCACCGCACCTACCGCCACGGCAGCCAGGACCCGACGGGTGCGACTCGCGGAGACAGTTTTCTTCGCCGGCGTCCCCTGGGGATCTGCCGGATCTGGCGACTTCTCGATCTTGTCTTCGGACATCGATTCCATCATGCCTGTTGCCGTGGCGATATCGAACCTTCACTACAAAACTCACAATCGCGTCTGTGAGTATTTTGTAGTCATGAGCGAAAACACCCCACTCGATCCCGAGGCTGTCGAGCTGGCGGGCCGGCTCTTCGACATGGCACGAACCGGTGATGCAGCCGGGCTGGCGTCGTACGTCGATGCCGGAGTTCCCGTCAATCTGACCAACGAGAGTGGCGACACGCTCGTCATGTTGGCGGCGTACCACGGTCACGCTGACGCCGTCGTTGCCCTGATCGAGCGCGGCGCCGACGTCAACCGGCCCAACGACAAGAACCAGACGCCCCTTGCCGGAGCGGTCTTCAAGGGCGAGGATGCGGTGGTGAAAGCGCTGGTGAGCGGGGGAGCCGACCCGAAAGGTGGACACCCGACGGCGGTCGACGCGGCTCGGATGTTCGGACGCGAGGACTACCTGAGTCTGCTCGAATCGTGATCTCCCCCTCTCCGACGTGGACGTGACCGTCGGAGAGCTGCAGTGAGTGGGTAAAGTTCGAAGTCGTGATTGACCTCAAGTTTCTCCGTGAGAACCCCGAAATCGTCCGCGAGTCGCAGCGCACCCGTGGAGAAGATCCAGGACTGGTCGACGCTCTGCTCGAAGCCGACGCGTCCCGACGCGCTGCCGTTCTGACCGGAGACAACCTCCGCGCAGAGCAGAAGGCCTTCGGCAAGAAGGTCGGACAGGCATCTCCGGAGGAGCGTCCCGCACTGCTCGAAGGTTCCAAGGAACTGGCGGCAAAGGTCAAGGAAGCCGAGGCCGCGCAGCACGAGGCGCAGGCCGCGCTCGACGCCGCACACCGCGCGATTTCCAACGTCGTACAAGAAGGTGCGCCGGCCGGCGGCGAGGACGACTACATCGTTCTCGAACACGTCGGTGAGATTCCGAAGTTCGACTTCGAGCCGAAGGATCACCTCGAGCTGGGCGAGTCGCTCGGCCTGATCGACATGGAACGCGGCGCCAAGGTTTCGGGTTCACGCTTCTACTTCATGACCGGCTACGGAGCCATGCTCCAGCTCGGACTGCTGCAGTTGGCGGCGCAGAAGGCGATCGCCAACGGATTCACGATGATGATTCCGCCGGTGCTCGTACGCCCGGAAATCATGGCGGGCACCGGCTTCCTCGGTGCTCACTCGGACGAGATCTACCACTTGCAAGATGACGACCTGTACCTCGTCGGAACTTCCGAGGTACCCATGGCCGGCTACCACTCGGGCGAGATCCTCGAACTGAACGAAGGCCCGAAGCGCTACGCCGGTTGGTCCTCGTGCTTCCGCCGCGAGGCCGGAAGCTACGGCAAGGACACCCGCGGCATCATCCGTGTCCATCAGTTCGACAAGGTCGAGATGTTCACGTACTGCCGTCCCGAGGACGCCGACGCCGAACACCAGCGTCTCCTAGGGTGGGAGCGAGACATGTTGGCAGCCATCGACGTTCCGTACCGCGTGATCGACGTCGCCGGCGGAGACCTCGGTTCTTCGGCTGCGCGTAAGTTCGACTGCGAGGCATGGGTCCCGACGCAGGGCACCTACCGCGAGCTGACATCGACGTCCAACTGCACGACGTTCCAGGCCCGCCGCCTCGGAGTTCGGTACCGCGACGAGAACGGCAAGCCGCAGACGGCCGCCACTCTCAACGGCACCTTGGCTACGACGCGCTGGATCGTGTCGATTCTCGAGAACCATCAGCAGGCCGACGGCTCGGTGCGAGTGCCCGAGGCATTGGTGCCGTTTGTCGGCACGGATGTGCTTCGCTGACACGCTGAACCAACACAATCAGGGCCGCGACGGACTCCGTCGCGGCCCTTTTCGTACTTTCGTACTGGTAGGTTTGGAACTTTTTCTGAACTGACGAAATATCAACTTTTTCCCGCCGATTGGCGCGGTGACCACCAAAAGCGTTGTCGATGGGCCGCTTTGGCGATAGTTTTGCGTTCAATCGAGTTTCCATACCCTGCTTTTCCATCCCGCGTCTGGTGATACGAGGGTGAGTCCGGGGTGAATTGGACAAGTGTCTTGCCAAAAGTAGTACACGTACTAGTTTTTTCGTTATGTTGTGACGGCGCGCACACGTTTTGTCCGAATCCACTGCTCATGTTTGCCCTTCCGAAGGAAGTGCCCATGCCCCAAATCTCTCAGTTGCGGCGATTCGCCGTGCCCATAACCGGAACCGCCATGGTCGCCGGAATGCTGCTGGTCGGCACGCCCGCGTCAGCTGCTATCTCGACCACCGGTTTCAAAACAGCGTGCGTTGCCGGATCGATTATCGGAGACGTCCACAAGGTCACCGACAACCTCATCACGGTCGACGCCCCGGCTTCTGTCCAGCCCGGCGAGACTTTCACCTACCGAATTCAGCCGAGCGGAACGTCATATCCGGACAAGGACTCCGGAGCGACTACTACGAACTTGTCACGTCTGAAAATCGACTATGCCATCCCGAGCAATGCGACGTACGTTTCCGCTACCGTCGTCGCAGGTACCTCCATCGGACTCGACAATGTCGCACCGAATGTTCTCAGAGTCAACGATTCTGGCAATGTCGACGGCAGCGGCGGGATCCTGCGGTTGTCAGGAAACAACCAGGTGATCGGCAACAGTCCGACGACGAGCACGAACTCGGAGGGTGGAATTCGAGTACCGAAGTCCAAGAAGAACCTCGATGGCTCGACAAACGGCAACGGAGACACGTGGTTCCGACTTCCCGCAGTCGACGTAACAATGGTCGCTGGTGCGACGGGAGTGATCCAGCCGAAGGTGAGGACCGCGGGTGCGGCCGGCAACCTCGGTGCCAGCGAAAACTTCAGCACTCAGCTCGCAAAGGCGAGTTTCCTTGGTACACAGTGGGCTCCGACCCGGTGCTCGCCTCGCGAGAACAAGGACACCACGCCTCTCAACGCTGGTGCAGGTCCACTCGCGACGATCAGCATTGCTTCGGCTCCGGTGGATGTCGAGACCACGACGTCACTCTCGGTTCCGGCTACTGCCATCACAGGTACGGCGGTTGATCTGACGGCGACGGTTGCTCCGAACAATGCTGTCGGCACGGTGCAGTTCAAGTCGAACGGCACGGCGATCGGTTCACCGGTGACGGTGACTGGCGGTGTTGCGACATTGAGCCATGCGTTCGATGCTGCTGGTGCTCAGAGTGTTACGGCTGATTTCACTGCTGGTGCTGGCTTTGTGAGTTCGTCGGCGTCGGCTCAGACGGTGACCGTTTCTGATCCGGCTCCGGTGGATGTGGAGACGACGACGTCGCTCTCGGTTCCGGCGACTGCCGTCACGGGTACGGCGGTTGATCTGACGGCGACGGTTGCTCCGAATACTGCTGTCGGTACGGTGCAGTTCAAGTCGAACGGCACTGCAATCGGTTCCCCGGTCACGGTGAGTGGCGGTGTTGCGACTCTGTCGCACGCGTTCGATGCTGCTGGTGCGCAGAGTGTTACGGCTGATTTCACCGCTGGTGCAGGGTTTGTGAGTTCGTCGGCGCCGGCTCAGACGGTGACCGTTTCTGATCCGGCTCCGGTGGATGTGGAGACCACGACGTCACTCTCGGTTCCGGCGACGGCGATCACGGGTACGGCTGTTGATCTGACCGCTACCGTGGCTCCGAATACTGCTGTCGGTACGGTGCAGTTCAAGTCGAACGGCACGGCAATCGGCTCCCCGGTCACGGTGACTGGCGGTGTTGCGACTCTGTCGCACGCGTTCGATGCTGCTGGCGCTCAAAGCGTTACGGCTGACTTCACCGCTGGTGCAGGGTTCGTCAGCTCGTCGGCGCCTGCTCAGACGGTGACCGTGTCGGATCCGGCTCCAGTGGATGTGGAGACCACGACGTCGTTGTCGGTTCCCGCGACTGCCATCACGGGTGCGGCGGTTGATCTGACGGCGACGGTTGCTCCGAACAATGCTGTCGGCACGGTGCAGTTCAAGTCGAACGGCACGGCAATCGGCTCCCCGGTCACGGTGACTGGCGGTGTTGCGACTCTGTCGCACGCGTTCGATGCTGCTGGTGCTCAGAGTGTTACGGCTGATTTCACTGCTGGTGCTGGCTTTGTGAGTTCGTCGGCGTCGGCTCAGACGGTGACCGTGTCTGATCCGGCTCCGGTGGATGTGGAGACGACGACGTCGCTCTCGGTTCCGGCGACTGCCGTCACGGGTGCGGCGGTTGATCTGACGGCGACGGTTGCTCCGAATACTGCTGTCGGTACGGTGCAGTTCAAGTCGAACGGCACGGCAATCGGCTCCCCGGTGACAGTCACGTCGGGTGTTGCGACGCTCTCGCATTCGTTCGATGTTGCTGGTGCGCAGAGTGTTACGGCTGACTTCACCGCTGGAGCTGGGTTTGTGAGTTCGTCGGCGCCTGCTCAGACGGTGACGGTGTCCGATCCGGCTCCGGTGGATGTGGAGACGACGACGTCACTCTCGGTTCCGGCGACTGCCGTCACGGGTGCGGCGGTTGATCTGACGGCGACGGTTGCTCCGAACAATGCTGTCGGTACGGTGCAGTTCAAGTCGAACGGCACGGCCATTGGTTCACCGGTGACAGTCACGTCGGGTGTTGCGACGCTCTCGCATTCGTTCGATGTTGCTGGTGCACAAAGTGTTACCGCTGACTTCACCGCTGGTGCTGGGTTTGTGAGTTCGTCGGCGCCTGCTCAGACGGTGATGGTGTCGGATCCGGCTCCGGTCGACAAGGCGACAAAGACGGTGCTGAGTGTTCAGGGTGAAGCCAAGGTCGGACTGCCTGTTGATCTCTTCGCGACAGTGTCCGAAGATCCCTCGGACGCCCTGGTGCCTTCCGGCGGAACGGTCCAGTTCAAGATCGGTGGAGTCGATCTGGGCGCCCCGGTCGCGGTTGTTGACGGAGTTGCCAAGCTCCCGCACGTCTTCGGAGCAGAAGGCACCTTTGCAGTCTCGGCTGTATTCAGTGGATCCGGTGTGTTCACGTCGTCCACTGCGGAGTCTGTCGACGTCAATGTCACGGTTCCGACCCCGTCGGATGTCGAAAGCTCTACGTCGTTGACGGCTCCGTCCTCGGCAAAGGTCGGCACGGCGGTGCAGCTGAAGGCTGTGGTCAGTTCTTCCGGCGCGACGTCGGGAACCGTCCAGTTCTTCGACGGAACGACTCCGATCGGAACTGCCGTTGATGTTGTCGGTGGGCAGGCCGTGCTGAGCCACACCTTCACCACGACCGGCAACCATTCGATCACCGCGGTCTACAGCGGAGCCCAGGGCGTCACGGGTTCCACGTCGACTGCATCGGTTGTGAACGTCGGTAACGGGGGTGGTGGCTCCGGTTCGCTCGGTTCGCTGTCGCTGCCGTTCGGTTCATGATTCTCCGATGATGTGATGCCCCCTTGCGCCCATAGGTGCAAGGGGGCATTGCTCTTCGGGAATCGCTGATCGGTCGTTAGCTGAACTATTGGCAATTCGTGAATATTTGTCTGAAATAACTGATACAAGTACTACTTTTGACGGGTACTGTACGAGCGTCCAGCTCCATTCCGATTTCCGCTCTGTTCGAGTGACCTCCTTCCGTGCGGTTCCCGATCCACGTCTGTTGCTAGCTGAGGAGAGTTCGTGTTGGTGAGAAGAAGTTCCGCGGTCGTGGTGGCGGCGTTGGTCGGTGGCGTGCTGGTGGCAGGTGGCGTTGCTTCGGCAGCTCCGACGTCATCTCCCGCGGTGGAGAACTCGATCGGGTTCAAGCTGGGTTGCGATGGTTATGAACATCTGGCTGTTGATATCGCGGATGTGTTTCATTCGACGGGTGTGACGGTGTCTGCACCGGAGAAGGTGGTGGCGGGGTCGACGTTCACCTATCGGGTTCAGCCGAACGTGATGTCGGTGCCGACGGGTGGGCATGCAGGCCGCAGTGTCGGTAAATGGACGCGGCTCAAGTACGACTTCGATATAGCTGCAGGGGTGTCGTTGGTGGATGCTCAGGTCGTGGCAGGTACTTCGTCGAATTTGTCCGGTGTAACTCCGTCGGTGATTCGGATCAACGACGGCGGTTCGCCGGATGGCGCGGGTACGCATCTGCGTATTTCGGGGAACAATCAGACTGCTGACTCGAACAACAAGGGCGGTAACGGCCCGAGCACGAGCAAGAACAGTGACGGTGGAATCGAGGTAGGGGCAGGGAAGACCTTCCGGTTGCCCGCGATCGACGTGACGGTGGTTGCCGGTGCCGCGGGTAGTACGGTGCAGCCGAAGTTGCGTGCCACAGATGGTGATTCGGGTGCGTTCAATTCGCCGAAGAATGCGTTCACGTTCTTGCAGTACGAGACCCTTTGGCCGGGGTACTGGGAGCGCTACAACTGCTCTCCGCGCGATTCGAGTGGTGGTGGGTTGAATGCGGGTGGTCAGGCATTGGCCACCGTCAACGTCGTCTCGCAGGCGGCGACCTCGACCACAGTGACATCCGGCGCGGCTGCAACGGTCGGTCAGTCGACCGATTTGGTTGCGCAGGTCTCCCCGGCACCGACAGGCGGCACCGTTCAGTTCAAGGATGGCGGAACTGACATCGGCGCCCCGGTGGCCGTCGTCAATGGCGTTGCCACACTGCCACATACATTCACCGCGGCAGGCGGTCACTCCATCACCGCTGTATACGACGGTGTTCTCGAGTTTCTGACATCCACGTCACCAGCACGCACAGTGAGCGTGGCCGCTGCCGATGTACAGACGACTGCGTCGTTGACAGTGCCGAGTAGTGCCGTCGAGCAGACCTCGGTCGCGCTGACCGCAAACATCTCACCGGCAGCTAACGGTGGAACGGTCCAGTTCAAGGACGGTGGCATCGACATCGGCGGACCCATCGCGGTGACTGGCGGAGCGGCGACCCTGGATCACACGTTCACCACGACGGGATCACACTCGATCACTGCGGTCTACTCAGGTACTGCAGGTTTTGGTGGTTCGACCGCGCAAGCTCAGACCATCGAGATCTCGAGCTCAGCGCTGAGTACGACTACAACGCTTCAAGTTCCGGCTACGGCGGTCACGGGTACGGCCGTAGATCTGACCGCTACCGTCGCTCCGAACAACGCTGTCGGCGCGGTGCAGTTCAAGTCGAACGGCACTTCGATCGGTTCACCGGTTGCAGTTGCGTCGGGTGTTGCGACGCTGTCGCATGCGTTCGATGTTGCTGGTGCTCAGAGTGTTACCGCTGAATTCACTGCTGCTGCAGGGTTTGTGAGTTCGTCGGCGTCTGCTCAGACGGTGACGGTGTCTGATCCGGCTCCGGTGGATGTGGTGACCACGACGTCACTCTCGGTTCCCGCGACGGCGGTTACGGGTACTGCGGTTGATCTGACGGCGACGGTTGCTCCGAACAACGCTGTCGGTACGGTGCAGTTCAAGTCGAACGGCACTGCGATCGGCACTCCGGTCACGGTGACTGGCGGTGTTGCGACATTGAGTCATGCGGTCGATGTTGCTGGGGCTCAAAGTGTTACGGCTGACTTCACTGCTGCTGCAGGGTTTGTGAGTTCGTCGGCGTCTGCTCAGACGGTGACGGTGTCGGATCCGGCTCCGGTGGATGTCCAGACCACGACCTCACTCTCGGTTCCCGCGACTGCCATCACGGGCACGGCTGTTGATCTGACCGCGACGGTCGCTCCGAACAATGTTGTCGGTACGGTGCAGTTCAAGTCGAACGGCACTGCGATCGGCACTCCGGTCACGGTGACTGGCGGTGTTGCGACATTGAGTCATGCGTTCGATGCTGCTGGTGCACAAAGTGTTACGGCTGACTTCACTGCCGGTGCAGGGTTTGTCAGCTCGTCGGCGCCTGCTCAGACGGTGACGGTGTCGGATCCGGCTCCGGTGGATGTCCAGACCACGACGTCACTCTCGGTTCCCGCGACTGCCATCACGGGCACGGCTGTTGATCTGACCGCGACGGTAGCTCCGAACAATGCTGTGGGTTCGGTGCAGTTCAAGTCGAATGGCACTGCGATCGGTTCACCGGTGACGGTGTCCGGTGGGACCGCGACGCTTACGCATTCCTTCGATGCCGCTGGCGCGCAGAGCATTACCGCGGATTTCACCGCGGGTGCCGGATTCAAGAACTCGGTTGCGAGTGCGAAGTCAGTTCAGGTCAGTGTTGCCGACCAGGAATCCGTCGTCGAACTGAATATTCCGACCGACGCCAAAACTGGTGTGGCGACCGACTTGTGGGCAACCGTCCGAACGTCGTCGGATGATGCTGTCGGCGTCGGAACCGTGCAGTTCTACGACGGTGGGGTCGCGATCGGCGGTCCTGAAGCGGTTACGGCCGGCGCTGCCGGCCTGACGCATTCGTTTACCTCTGCGGGTGCGCACAGCATCACTGCGGTCTATTCGGGAGGAGCCGGTGTAGTCGGATCCTCGGCCCAAGCGCGGACGGTGAATGTAACGGACCCTGCGCCTTCGGATGTCACCACGGAGACTGTGGTGACGGCGCCTGCCGATGCTGTGGTGAACAAGTCGGTGACGCTGTCGGCGACTGTCAGTTCGGTGCAGAACGGTGGAACGGTGCAGTTCATGGATGGGGACACCCCGATCGGTGACGCTGTGGCGGTGGTCAACGGGATCGCGGCGCTGAACCACACCTTCACCACAACTGGCGCGCATTCGATTTCGGCAATCTACAGTGGCGCAGCCGGATTCACAGGCTCCACCTCGACGGCCCATGC
Organism: Rhodococcus sp. YH3-3; assembly: GCF_001653035.1. Taxonomy (NCBI): domain Bacteria; kingdom Bacillati; phylum Actinomycetota; class Actinomycetes; order Mycobacteriales; family Nocardiaceae; genus Rhodococcus; species Rhodococcus sp. YH3-3. Next base: position 597,905 of record NZ_BCWH01000001.1, read on the forward strand.
AATTCAGGTCAAGGCTGCAACCGGTGGTGGCACGGGCAGCCTCGGTTCAGGCAGCGCTGGCTCGAGCGATTTCCTTCCCTTCGGTTCCTGACCGAAGCAGTTCAGGTCGCGGCCCCGAGGCAATATCCCTCGGGGCCGATCGACAGGGTGAACTGCATCGAGCGCGAGTTACCGGTTCCGTCGCTGACGGGCAGGGTGACACGGACGTAGTCGCCGCGAACCGGAGTGACTGTTGCAGCGTCGGCGTCGAAAGACTTGATACCGGCCAGCTTATTCGGATCGAGCTTGAGAGGCGGCTGGCCGGTTGCGCCGGTGCCGTCCGGATCCCACGGGCTGTTGCCGGGGCAGATCAGTGGATAGAACGTCTCGACGTCGCGGGTATTGACCGGCCGTCCCGTGGCGCGTGAGAGAAACCTGACGACGGCGTGGGAAGCGTCGGCCGCGGTGTAGAAGTTTGATTGCCCCGCAGGGAAGACGAACGGGCACGCATAGCCGGAAGCGATCTCCGAGCGCTTGGCGGCGACGGAGAGTCCGCCGCCGCTCCAGGTGACCGCGTACTGGCCGTCGACGCCTGGTGCGGCGATGGCCGTCAAGATGGCGGGAACATCCGAGTATCGGTCGGCGATCGTTGTGGGCGGCATCGTCCAGCATGCGTTCGTGAGCGCGTCCACGTCCAAGGACACCAGGTCCGTTGCCCAAGCTGCCAAGGCCGGCGCAGCAGCCGGATTGCCGGGCACGTCACCAACCGGAGGTGGCGCGGCCGGCGCAGCGGGCGCAATTGTCGTCGTGGGTGCGAGAGTGGTTGTCGTCGTGGTTTCAGTCGTCGGCGGAGACGGTTCGTCCGTCAGGATTCCCGTCCGTCCGTCGTCCTCACATGCGGTTATCGCCAACGTCATGGCGAGTGCGACTGCCCCCACTGCCGCTCGTCCTGCCGACTTCATTCGTTCGTACGCCCCTTTTGCGACATTCTGACCAACATCCACCCCAGAACTGCTGCGGGTCAGATCACGGATTCCCGTCTACGCTAGCGAACTGTGGATCCCGTTTACAGAACAGTCATCGGCATCGCCCGTACCGTCTTCGCTTTCGAGGGCCTGAAGTTCTCCGTCAAGGGAGAGCAGAACATCCCGGCGTCCGGTGGCGCCGTGATCGCGATCAACCACACCGGGTACATGGACTTCACGTATGCGGGACTGCCGGCACGGACCCCGAAGCGCTACATCCGGTTCATGGCCAAGAAAGAGGTCTTCGACAACAAGATCTCCGGACCGATCATGCGGGCCCTCAAGCACATCCCGGTCGACCGCGGCGCGGGCGCCGACTCCTACAAGGCGGCCGTAGATTTCCTGAAGCGCGGCGAATTGGTGGGCGTGTACCCCGAAGCCACGATCAGTCGGAGCTTCGAGATCAAGGAATTCAAGTCCGGCGCCGCCCGCATGGCGATCGAGGCGGGCGTCCCGATCGTTCCCGTCGTCATCTGGGGCGCTCAGCGCGTGTGGACGAAGGGTTATCCGAAGCGTTTGGGCCGCACCAACACTCCCATCTCCATTGCCGTCGGCGAGCCGATTGCACCTTTCGAGCCGGCGAGTGAGCTGACGGCGAAGCTGCGGTCGACGATGCAGGAGTTGCTGCTCGATCTGCAGAAGAACTACGACCATCCCGCCGGCGAGTACTGGGTGCCGGCCCGCCTCGGTGGCAGCGCGCCGACGCTCGAGCAGGCCGACAAGATGGATGCCGATGAGGCCGAGGCGAAAGCCAAGGCTCGCGAGGCGCGGAAGTCCGAAGGCTGACCGATGTCCTTCGAACCCGTTTACACCGCTGTCGAGGTAGTCGCGCGTGGTCTGAGCGGTTTCCAGGGTGTGAAGGTCACCCGCACCGGGACTGAGAACGTCCCGGTGTCCGGTGGCGCCGTCATCGCGATCAACCACACGAGCTACCTCGATTTCATACCGGCGGCCCTGGCGGTCGGTACCGCGAAACGCAAGCTCAGGGTGATGGCAAAGGCCGAGTTGGCGGACAACAAGGTCCTCGGCTTCCTCATGCGTGGATGCGGTGTCATCGAAGTCGATCGCTCTGCCGGAGCGCAGGCGTATCGAGCCGGAGTCGACGCCCTGAAACGGGGCGAACTGGTGGGCGTCTACCCGGAGGCGACGATCAGCCGGAGCTTCGAGATCAAGGAAATGAAATCCGGAGCAGCTCGGATGGCCATCGACGCCGGCGTTCCGATAATTCCGCTGATCGTCTGGGGCGCCCAGCGGATCGTCACCAAGGGCGGACCGAAAAATCTGGGCCGCAATCATTTCCCGATCTCGGTGGAGGTGGGTGCACCGATCGATCCGGTCGAGCCCGCCGAAGCGTTGAGCGAGATTCTGCGCATCGAGATGGATGCAATCCTGCGCCACGTGCAGGACGGGTTCGTGCACGAGCCCGGGGCGTACTGGGTGCCTCGTCGACTCGGCGGTGGCGCACCGACGCCGGAGGAAGCCGCGGCCATGGACGCACAGGAACGCGCGAAGCGGGCGCGCTGAGCGAGACCGTCGTACCGGGCAGGCACAATGGCGGTGTGAGCCCAGACCGTCGTATCAGCCCTGACCGCCCAACCTTGGTTGCGACCGATGTCGACGGCACCCTCATCGATCACGACGAGTTGGTCAGTGCCCGCACCCGCGCCGCCGTGCATGCCGTCGTCGAATCCGGCACGCCGTTCCTGCTGGCAACCGGGCGTCCTCCGCGATGGATTTCGCCCGTCGTCGAGGGCTTGGGATACGCGCCACTCGCCGTCTGCGCCAATGGAGCCGTTGTCTACGACAGCTACGCCGACCGCGTCCTCAGCGCCGCGACCTTGTCGGTCGACGCACTCACCGAACTCTCCGAGCTGGCACTGGTTGCACTCCCGGGCGCAGGTTTGGCCGCGGAACGAGTGGGGGAGAGCGCACATGACGCCGCCACCCCACAGTTCGTCAGCTCACCAGATTACGAACACGCCTGGCTCAACCCGGACAACACCGAGATGTCCGAGGACGAAGTGCTTGCGGCGCCGGCCGTCAAACTCCTGATTCGCCGTCCAGGCATGACCAGCACGGCGATGTACGACACGCTCGCCCCGCACGTCGGTGCGCTCGCCGACATGACGTACTCCACCGAGAACGGACTGATCGAACTCTCGGCGCCGGGCATCACGAAGGCGTCGGGCCTGGTTGCTGCCGCGGAGAGGTTCGGCTTCGACCTGTCGGGTCTGGTGGCCTTCGGAGACATGCCCAACGACATCCCGATGCTGGGGATGGCTCGACTCGGCGTCGCCATGGGCAACGCTCACCCCGAAGCCAAAGCCGCAGCCGACGAGGTCACCGACACCAATTCGGCACACGGGGTCGCAAAAGTCCTCGAGCGCTGGTGGTCGTAGAACCCACCAGCGCCCGAGGACGTGTACTGCTCGAGTGTCAGCCGACAGGCGCGCTGTTGGCCATTTCCTGGGCAAAGGTCTCGTTGTAGGTCTTGAGGACCTTCGTGACCATGCCGGTGATCTGGTTGAAGATCAGCGAACCGTTCTCGAAGTCGCTTCGCAGGCCGTCCGGGATCGAGTACTCGTCCGAGATCGGCAATCCCAGTTCACCCGCGTCGGAACCGAAACTCTGCCACGACTTGAAGATCTCGCCGAGCACGGTGAACACTCCGCCGTTCGGCGAGGTGTAGACAGCGCCGTTCTGGAACAGCGCACCCTGGTTGCCGAGCTTCGCCTGCAGAATTCCGGACAGTGCCTGGCCGAGGCGTCCGATCTCGCCACCTTCGGCGATCCACTTCTGCGCGAGCGGTGAATTGTCGGTGATCTGCAGAATCTGGGTGACCAGATCCGGGATCGACGAACCGGTGCCACCGGTGACCGTGTCGACCGGAGTGGTCGGCTTGGGCGCGGGTGTCGACGGATTGGAGGGGTTCGAGGGGTTCAACGTTCCCCCGATGTTCGCGGCCGCGATGTTCCGGATGTCGTTCATGTGTGCGTATGCGGCATCACCCGGGCACGCGGTGTTTCCGACGTCGCGGTGGGCGAAGATGATCGGCAGATCGACTGCTGCGCCCTGCGGGTACGGCGTGAACTCGGTGCCCTCGGAGTACATCGTCGTTCGGCCCTTGGGATCGAGTCCGGCCATGCCGAGCTTCCAACCGAGGAACTTGCCGACGGCGTTGAGCGTCGCCTGCGAAGGCTCGACGGTGGAGTAGTCGCCCATCATCGCGATACCGGTGGTGTTCTCGTTGAATCCACCCGCGTGTGCACCCTGAACTGCCTTGTCGAGTCCGCCTGCGCGGCCTTCGAAGGTCTGACCGTACTTGTCGACGAGGACGTTGTATCCGACGTCGCACCAGCCGAGCGTTTGTGCGTGGTAGGCGTAGATCGAGCGGACGATGCCGGCCGATTCGGCCTTCGTGTAGTTGTTGCTACCTGCGGTGTGGTGAACGGTCGCGCCACCGATGAAGTCGTCGTACGTGGGGGAGTCGCAGCGAAGTGACTCGTCTGCTCCCCACTGAGCACGGGTGATGACGGACGGTCCGCTGCCGCCGAGCGGCGCTGCGACGGCCTGCAGATTGCTGTCTGCCTCGCTGGCACCCGGGTCGATCAACACGGCGGTGACGGCATCTGCTGCCGTCGTCACCTGGCGAAGCGGCTTGGACACCGAAGCGGGTGTGTACCCGAGTTCGCCGGTGGCTGCGGGTGCTTCAGCGGGGGCAGCTTCCGGAGCGGGCGCGGGGGCAGCTTCCGGAGTCGGGGCCGGCACAACCTCGGCTGCGGGAGCAGCGGCACCCTGCGGCGTGAGGATCTGGATGGACTTGGTGGCGCCGACGAAGACCGGTTCGGTGGCGGTACCGGAGTTGGTGGCCTGATCCGAGCTGGCGGAGTCGATGGCGTCAGGGGTGAACCACGGGCCCCAGGTGCCGTCTTCGGCCAGGGCGCGGACCTTGGACTGCGCCGAGGCGATGGTGTCGGAGGTCAACGCGACCATGCTGAACGGAGTGTCGCGGGTGACTTCCTTGACCACGGCACCTGGCTCTTCCTCGGAAGGAACCGGAGCGGTTTCGGTCGGGGCGCCGGGAGCAGCGGGTGCCGGGAACAGCTCGGTCGGCAGCGTGATCCCGGGAGGTAGCGGGATTTCGGTCGGGAGCTTGAGGTTTCTCAGATCACCGAGGTTGATGTCGGGGAGATCGAGACCGGTCAGCTCCTTGACCGGAATGATGATGTCGGGCACCGACGCGAGGAGCACCTCTGCGATCTGGGTCGGCACTGCTACTGACGTCGTCTCGTTCGCGGAACGTACATCGGACGTAGTGCTCGTGAAGCCGTAGACCGCAAAAGGACTTGCGACAGCCACTGCGGCTACAGCCCCGAGTACGAGCGAGGGCTTCGGTCGACGGTGTGGCAAGGGATTACTCCTCGGTTGTAGTTACTTGCGAGCGAACTTCAGGGCCGATGACGGCCGTGAACGGAATCCTTCAAAACCGGATCCGAGCAGGTCGGATGCCATGTTCTGGGGTTGAACTCCAGTTTTCGGACGCGTACGTCTGCAACTCGTGATGCTGATGTGACTCGTGTGACTGGTGTTGCTAACTCCAAACACTCTTGCCACACTAGTCACAAAAGTCCATAACGCTCAACCTTAGGGTGAGACTTTAGTTAAATCGTTGTGGACTGGCCTGCGCGCGAAGTACCGACTTCGCGGACTCGTGAGGCCGGTAGCGATGAGGAGAGCATTGATGGCGAGAAGCGGAAGAAGCGGAACTGCAGGTAAGAAGCCTGTGTCCGGTCGCGCAGGTCGCTTTCTGGTGGGCGGACCCGGGAGGCGAACCTCGCTGATGCGGATCTCGGTCCTCGGTCTCGTTCCGGCTCTTGCGCTCGGCGTCGCGATCGGAGGTTTCACGCAAATCCGCGCTGACGAGCCGTCGATCCTGCACGCCGTCGCTGCCGACACGCAATTCACGCTCTCCGGGCACGGCAACGGACATGGCCGTGGAATGGGCCAGTGGGGCGCTTACGGCTACGCCAAGAACGACGGCTGGTCCGGCGAGCGAATCCTCAGTCACTACTACGGGGGAACCGTCCTGGACTCGATGCCGCCTGCCCAGATGAGTGTGCGGCTCACGGCCCAGGACAACTCGACGCTCGACGTCTACTCCGACGCCGGCCTCGTGGTCAACGGTCAGCGCACCGCGCCCGGCGAGGCTGCCCATCTCACTGCACTGCCCGGTGGCGGTGCGCAGGTAGTGGTCACCAGCGGGTGTGGTGGCGGGGTTGTCTGGGAAGCGGTCACCGACCATCCGTGGGTGGACCCGGTGGACCTCGGTCCTGATCGACCCGCCGACCAGTTCCTGAAGCTGTGCAACAACGACGCGCCCTATCGAGGCGCCCTCGGCGTAGTGCTCGACAACGGCTCGGCTCGGACAGTCAATCTCCTCGACATGGAGGACTACCTGCTCGGCGTGGTGCCGGTCGAAGCGAAGGCCGAATGGGCCGATTCCGGTGGGGCCGAAGCGCTACGGGCGCAAGCCGTGGCAGCACGCTCGTACGCTGCGACCGAGCATCGCAGCTCGTACGCCGACACCTGCGACACTCAGGACTGCCAGGTCTACGGCGGAGCGGGCAAGGAAGATCCCCGCACCACCGAAGCCGTCCGGTCCACCGCCGGCGCCGTTCTGTCGCGTGACGGCAAGATCGTTGCCACCGAATTCTCCTCGTCCACAGGAGGTTACAGCTCCGGCGGTGAATTCCCGGCCGTCGAGGATCTCGGTGACGCCCTTTCTCCGAATCATGACTGGACAGTGAATCTGACCGCAGGGCAGATTGCGGACGCCTTCGATGTGGGTGAGCTGCAATCGCTCAAGATTCTCTCGCGCAACGGATTCGGTACCGACGGCGGGCGAGTGACGGCAGTCGAGGTAGTCGGAACAAATGCAACTGTTGGCGCCACCGGAATTCAGTTCCGCCAGAAACTCGGCCTGAAATCCGACTGGTTCACCATCGGTGACGGTGCGGGTGTGGTAGTGGCACCGGATTCGGAATCGACAGTGCCGGAATCCAATTCGCCATCCGACGATCCATCGGGTACGGTTACGGAGACGCAGATCGAGAAGAAGTATCGGGAGCTCGGCGGTGAAAGCGGCTCTCTCGGTGCTCCTGCCGGCCCGGAGATGCAGTTGCCCTCCGAAGCAGGCACTTTCCGTGTCTACGAAAACGGAACCATCATCTGGACAAAGGTTTTGGGCGCGCAGGTAGTTGATGCCAACGTGCTCCGCGAGTGGATACCGACGGGCGGAAGCTAGGGGAAGGTCGGTCGGTACCGACTCGCACGTATCGACTCTGAAGGGTCTCTGCCGTAACCCGGCGGAGGCCCTTCAGGTCGTTCAGGGTTCGTTGGTTGTCGGTCAGATGGTCGGGGCGTCGCCGAGCAGGCGGTACTCGAGCCACAACTCCGCACGTTCCGTGGGGGAGCCGAGGTCGAGCTGGAGAAGGCTCTCGATCCGAGCGAGTCTGCTGCGCAACGTATGCCGATGAATATTCAGCGCTGTGGCTGCGGCGTCGCCCACCCCGTTGTGTGCCAACCACATGGCCAAGGTCCGGTAGAGATCGCTACCGCCCTTCGCTTCCAGAAGCGGGCGCAAGTGTGCCGCCGCGAATGCCGTCGAGCGATCCTGGTCGAGAAATGCGGACAATCCGCTCTCCGAGAGTTCGGCGAACCGCATCGAAGGCAGGTTGCGGGCACCCGCCTCGGCTGCTGCTTGCGCGGCTTGGCGTCTGGCGCGCGAGAGATCGTCCCACCACAGCATGTCCGACACGCCGACGGTGACGTCGATTTCGTTGACACGGGCGAGGATTCGCCCGCTGTCGGTAGCCGAGACGACGGCAATCAGTGCACCGTCGGTGATGCCGAACGCCAGATCGCGGCTGAGACCATCGAGCAGTGAGACGGACACGCTCTCGAGCAGGCCACTCGGGCCCGCTACGTGGAAGACCTGGAAAGGCTCGACCGGAAATCCTCCCCACAGTTCCCCGGAGATGTTGCGGGCGAGCGCATTCTGTCCCTCGAACAGCTGATGCATCGCAACGGTACGAAGGTGGTTCATCGTCAGCTGTGCGTCTCGGGTTCGAGCCGTCATCAACGTGAGCAGAGACGCGGCTGCGATGACGATGCCCTGATTCAGTGAACCGACGGCGCCGGGGCAGCCGGCGACGAGGTACCCCATCAGCTTTCCCCTCGACGTCAGCAGCGGATGGGAGATGACGTCCTCGTTCTCACTCGTGAGGAAACTGACTTCCATCGGGCGGGCGTCGCGCTCGGGGGCAGTTCGCTCGATTCCGGCGGCCGCGGCGGTGTGTGAGATCTCGACGGTATGTCCGGCCGAGTCCAGCAGAGCCGCCCATCCGCCGATCAATTCCGCCACCCGTCGTACGACTGCCCGGGTGCCGTTGACCGTCACCGCAGCTTGAAGCAGTCGCCGCAGGCTCTGGTAATTGCTGCGCAGCGCTTTCATGTCGTCGTCGGATTGCGCCTTCGACACCGCTTTGGTCAGGGCGATGAAAGGTGTTCGCAATGGGACGTCGAGAAGGGGCACACTGAAACGGGTGGCCGCATCCACCAGAGTCTGTGGCGCCTGCTCGTATCCGAGGCCGGTTCCGAAACCGATTCCGGCAATTCCGGCCGCCACCAGGGTCCGTACGAATCGGGTCGTTTCCGCGGCCGTCGTCGGTAGTGACACCCCGGTGATGAGTAGTAGTTCACCGCCGTCGAGGAAGGGCGTCGGGTCGGGAAGTTCGGAGACATGTGCCCAGGTCAGGGTGCGATCGAGCTGGTCGTGCCCAGCCAGGACGCGAAGGCCGAACTGTTCGGTCGCACAAAGCTGGCGGAGCGTGATGGGCATGAGTCCAGTCTGACACCTCGAACTCGCCACTTTGTAGTGCCTGCGGTCACGTTTGTACAAAGTGGAGCCTGACGCGAGCTTGCCGAAGGTCCGACACTGGCGCTATCGAAAATGCGCTCCGGATAGAGCGCCACCGAGATCCACGTCCCGAACAGCCCACAAGGAGTACTGATGTCCAGTACAGACCAGCCGGCACTTCAGCACACGCTGAAGAAGCGGCATCTGTCGATGATTGCGATCGCAGGCGTCATCGGCGCCGGACTGTTCGTCGGCTCCGGTGTGGCGATCCAGGAGACGGGACCCGGTGTCCTGATTTCCTACGCGCTTGCCGGCGTAGTCGTCATCCTCGTGATGCGCATGCTCGGTGAGATGTCGGCAGCGTCGCCGGAAACCGGCTCGTTCTCCTCGTACGCCGACAAGGCCATCGGCCGCTGGGCGGGCTTCTCGATCGGCTGGCTGTACGCCTGGTTCTGGATCATCGTGCTCGGGATCGAGGCCACCGCCGGTGCCCTCATCATGAATCGCTGGGTCCCCGGCGTTCCCCAGTGGACCTGGGCATTGATTCTGATGATCGTGCTGACGCTGACCAACATCATCTCGGTCAAGTCGTTCGGCGAGTTCGAGTTCTGGTTCGCCTCCATCAAGGTCGTCGCCATCATCGCGTTCCTCGGCATGGGCATCGTGGCGATCTGCGGATGGATGCCCGGCGTCGAAGCACCCGGAATGACAAACCTGACCGGTCACGGCGGCTTCCTGCCGAACGGAACAGGAGCGATGCTCGCCGCAGTCCTTGTGGTCGTGTTCTCGTTCTTCGGGGCCGAAATCGCCACCATCGCCGCCGGTGAATCGGCCAACCCGCTCGAAGCTGTTCGCGCAGCCGTCAAATCCGTCGTCTGGCGAATTCTCATCTTCTACATCGGCTCGATCGCAGTGGTCGTCACTCTGCTTCCCTGGGACAGCGCGTCGGTTGCACTCAGCCCGTACGTCGCCGTCATGGACTCCTACGGCATTCCGGCCGCGGGCAACATCATGGACGTCGTCGTCCTCACGTCGGTTCTGTCCTGCCTCAACTCCGGTCTCTACACCGCGAGCCGCATGATCTTCTCCCTCGCCGGCCGCGGCGACGCCCCCAAGTCGCTCTCACGTATCGAGAAGACCGGCGTCCCGATGCGCGCTGTCCTGGTCTCGACGATCGTCGGCTTCCTGACCGTCGGCATGAACTACCTCTCCCCGGACAAGGTCTTCCTGTTCCTGGTCAACTCCTCCGGTGCGATCGCGCTGTTCGTCTGGCTGGTCATCTCGGTGTCCCAGCTGCGCACCCGCCGCAAGCTCGAAGCTTCGGGCCAGGAGCTGGAACTCAAGATGTGGTTCTTCCCGTACCTGACCTACGCCACGATCGCCGCCATCATCGCGCTCTGCATCGGCATGCTCACCCTGGACTCGACGCGCAGCCAGATGATCGTGTCCCTGGGACTTGCAGCGATCCTCGTGGGTATCGGGCTCTACCGCTACCGGAACCACAAAGACACCGACGCCGACGCCGAGGTCGTGCCCGTCGCCGAGAGCGCTCCCACACCCTGACACCAACGTCCCCATCTGCGAGATACTTCGATGTCCTAGTATCGGCCACGGACAGAGAAATCGACGTGAGCACAGCAGATGGGGACAATCATGACCACACCCGAACCGATCGTCATCGTCGACGGGGCCAGGACCCCCGTCGGTAGCTTCGGCGGCGTCTTCAAGGACGTACCCGCACACGAGCTGGGCGCCGCAGCAGCCAAGGCCGCGCTGAGCCGCGCCGGCGTTGCGCCCGAAGACATCGACGAGGTCCTCATGGGCTGCATCGGCCAGGTCGGCCCGGACGCCTACAACGCACGCCGCGTCGGCATCGCCGCCGGACTGCCCGAGAACGTCCCCGCCTACACCGTCAACCGTCTCTGTGGCAGCGGCCTGCAGGCTGTGTGGTCTGCGGCGATGCAGATGCGATGGGGCGCAGCTGCCATCACGCTCGCCGGCGGTGACGAGAGCATGTCTCGCATGCCCTTCTACGACTTCGCCGCCCGCTCGGGCTACAAGCTCGGCGATCGCAGCCTCGTCGACGGCACCGTCGCGATGCTCACCGACCCGTTCAGCAAGGCTCACATGGGCCGCACTGCCGAAGCCGTCGCCCGTAAGTACGGCGTCAGTCGCGAGCAGCAGGACGAGTTCGCCGTCGAATCTCAGCGCCGTGCCGCTACCGACGCAGCGAAGGCGGCATTCGCCGAGGAAATCACTCCCGTCGAGACCGGTGGTCGGCGCTCCGTCACCGTCACCGAGGACGAGCATCCCAAGCCCGGAACCACCGTCGAAACCCTCGCCAAGCTGCGCCCCGCATTCGAAGAGGGCGGATCCGTCACCGCCGGTAACGCGTCGGGCATCAACGACGGCGCCGGCGCACTCGTCCTCGCGACGGGCACCGAGGCAGCCAAGCGCGGTCTCACCGGACTGGTCACGCTCGAAACCGTCACGACAGCAGCCATGGAGCCCGGCCTGATGGGCTACGCTCCCGTGCTCGCTCTCGAAAAGCTCTTTGCACAAACAGGATTGAAGCCTTCCGACATCGGCACCGCCGAGGTCAACGAGGCGTTCGCTTCGCAGGCCATCGCCGTCATCCGTGACAGTGGCCTGGATCCGGAGAAGACCAACCCGTACGGCGGAGCGATCGCCCTCGGACACCCGGTCGGCGCCACCGGAGCCATCCTGACCCTGCGTGCGGCCCGCGACATGGTCCGCCGCGACCTCGAATTCGGCATCGTCACCATGTGCATCGGCGGCGGTCAGGCACTCGCTGCCCTGCTGAAGCGGGTCTGATCATGGCGACCAAGCGCAAGCCGTCGTGGCACGACGACGAGATCACCGCAGTAGCCGAACTGGCCCGTGGTTTCTTCGATCGTGAACTGATCGCCAAGCGTGAGCAGTGGGACGCTCAGCATCGCGTCGACCGGTCCGTGTGGCTCGAAGCCGGCAAGCTCGGCCTGCTGTGCTGCTCGATTCCCGAGGAATACGGCGGGGGCGGTGGAACTTTCGCGCATGATCTCGCTGTCTTCGAGGCGCAGGGCTACTGCGGTGACTATGCGCTCGGTAACTCCGTGCACAGTGGCATCGTCGCCCACTACGTGCTCGAATACGGAAGCGAAGAGCAGAAGAAGGCCTGGCTGCCAGGTATGGCGACGGGCGAAATCCTCGGCGCCATCGGAATGACCGAGCCCGGAACAGGTTCCGACCTCAAGGCAATCACCACCTCCGCGATCCGTGACGGTGACCACTACGTCGTGAACGGGTCGAAGACCTTCATCACCAACGGCGGCAGCGCCGACATGATCGTGCTCGCCGTCAAGACCGACCCCAAGGCGGGCGCCAAGGGTGTCTCGCTCCTGATCGTGGATCTTCGTGACTGCGAAGGCTTTGCGGTCGGCCGCGTGCTCGACAAGGTCGGGCAGCACGGCGCCGATACGTCGGAGCTGTCCTTCACCGACGTTCGCGTTCCCGTCTCGAACCTCCTCGGTGAGTCCGAGGGGCTCGGCTTCGGTCAGTTGATGGCGCAGCTGGTGCAGGAACGCCTCATCATCGGCGCGCAGGCCATCGGCACCATCGAGCGTGCAGTCGAGGAGACCGTTGCATACACCAAGGCGCGTCAAGCGTTCGGGCACAGCCTCTTCGAGTTCCAGAACACCGCCTTCGAGCTGGCTGAGTGCCAGACGATCGCACGCACCTGCCGTGTCTTCCTCGACAACTGCATCGAGGATCACCTCAACGGCGAGCTGGACGGCGCAGACGCCGCGATGGTCAAGTACTGGCTCACCGAGCAGCAATGCGCCGTCGTCGACCGGTGCGTGCAGCTCTACGGCGGATACGGCTACATGCGTGAATACCCGATCGCGCGCATGTACGAGGACTCCCGCGTCCAGAAGATCTACGCCGGCGCCAACGAAGTGATGAAGGGCATCATCGCGAAGAGTCTTTGATCACCGGCGTCGAAAACCATTGACACCGACCAGGCACCCACCGAGCATTTCGGTGGGTGCCTTTGTGTGTGCCCACAAGCGGTATCGAGCTGTTCGGAAGGCAAACACTGATGAGCTTCACCATCGACGTCGGGTCGGCGCGCGTCACCCAACTGACAGAGCTGGCGCACTGGCCGTTTCCGCCGCGAGAGCTTTTTCCGCACGCGGGTGAGGCGGAGATAGAGGACGCGTCGGCGCGGCTGGCACCGGCGTTCTTCGACGCGGATAGCGGTGACCTCGTACTTGCCATCCACACCTACCTGGTGGAGATCGGCGGCAAGGCCGTCGTCGTCGACACCGGCAACGGAAACAGCAAGCACCGGCCGAACCTCTTGCCGCATCACATGTTCGGCACCGACTACCTCTCACGCTTCGCAGCCACCGGTGTGTCCGTCGACGACGTCGATCTGGTGGTCAGCACACATCTGCACCCTGACCACTGTGGCTGGAACACCGCCCTCGACGCCGAAACCTGGCGGCCTACCTTCCCCCGCGCGACCTACATTTTCGATCGCACCGAACTGGCCGCGCTCCAACAACTCGCCGCCGACGGTCCACACGAAGGAGTGGTCTCGGATCTGGCGCAGACCTTCGAGGACAGCGTCCGTCCCGTTCTGGACGGGGCGAAGTGGGAGGCGGTCGACGACGGTCATGTCCTGGCCGAGTCCGAAGGCACTCGCGTCGTCGTGCGCAGCGCGCCCGGCCACACGCCGGGCCATATCGTGATCGAGATTCGCACTGCCGACGGCGGCGCCGTCATCTCCGGCGATGTGATCCACCATCCGATCCAGTTTCTGTACCCGGACCTCAGCCAGGGCGGCGACGCGGATCCCGAGATCGCCAGGGTCACCCGCCGCGAACTTCTCGAACGCTGCGCGTCGGAGGGACTGCTTCTACTTCCCGCGCACTTTCCCGTCGACGAACCGATCGTGATCGAATTCGATTCGAGCGGTGCACCGAGTGCTTCCGGTCTGATCGGTCTCGCAGCGTCCTGACTTGCCGCATCGGCCCTGGTGACGCATCCAACCCTCGGCTTCCGAACAGGTCCGATACCCTGGTTCATCGTGACCGCTGCAAATTCAGAGACCGCCCGTGCCCAGTACGACCTGATCGTCGTCGGTTCGGGATTCTTCGGGCTGACCATCGCCGAGCGTGCCGCTACCCAGCTGGGTAAGCGCGTGCTGGTGCTGGATCGCCGTCACCACCTGGGGGGAAACGCATACTCGGAGGCAGAGCCGGAGACCGGCATCGAGGTCCACAAGTACGGTGCCCACCTGTTCCACACCTCCAACAAGAAGGTCTGGGACTACGTCACCCAGTTCACGGAGTTCACGAACTACCAGCACCGCGTCTTCGCGCTGCACAAGGGACAGGCGTACCAGTTCCCGATGGGACTCGGCCTCGTGTCGCAGTTCTTCGGTCGGTACTTCACTCCCGAAGAAGCACGCGCCCTCATCGCCGAACAGTCCAGCGAGATCGATTCGAAGGACGCCTCCAATCTCGAAGAGAAGGCGATCTCCCTGATCGGGCGCCCGCTCTACGAAGCATTCGTGCGTGACTACACGGCTAAGCAGTGGCAGACCGACCCCACCGAGTTGCCCGCGGCGAACATCAGCCGCCTGCCGGTCCGCTACAACTTCGACAACCGCTACTTCAACGACACGTACGAGGGCCTGCCTGTCGACGGCTACACGGCGTGGCTCGAGAACATGGCGAAGGATCCGAAGATCGAGGTCCGCCTCGACACCGATTACTTCGACGTCCGCGACGAACTGCGTACCGCCAGCCCCGACGCCCCTGTCATCTACACGGGCCCGCTCGACCGCTACTTCGACTACTCCGAAGGTGCACTGGGATGGCGCACCCTCGATTTCGAGACCGAGGTTCTGCCCACCGGAGACTTCCAGGGCACCCCGGTCATGAACTACAACGACGCCGACGTGCCGTTCACCCGTATCCACGAGTTCCGTCACTTCCATCCGGAGCGCGAGTACCCGACCGACAAGACCGTCATCATGCGTGAGTTCTCACGTGCCGCGGAGGCGAAGGACGAGCCGTACTACCCGATCAACACTCCAGAGGATCGCGAGAAGCTCTCCGCGTACCGCTCACGCGCCAAGAAGGAGACCGCGGAGAACAAGGTCCTCTTCGGTGGGCGTCTCGGCACCTACCAGTACCTGGACATGCACATGGCGATCGCCAGCGCGCTGACGATGTTCGAGAACACCCTGCGCCCGCATCTCGAAACGGGTGCGGAATTGGCAGGGGAGAGCGAATGAACGCACGTCATCTACTCGAAGGCGAAGATGCCGTCAGCGGCGACGAGGTGACCTACCTCGGCAAGTCCCTGCTTCAGCGGATCATCCTGCCCCGCGCCGGTGAGCCGCTCGACGTCCGCACGTTGTACTTGGAAGAGTCCTGGTCCAACAGTCGGCGGGCGCACTCGACCTCGCGCACGTCGGTAGCGCTCGGCGCCGAGACCGAGGTCTCGTTCGCCACGTACTTCAACGCGTTCCCTGCCAGCTACTGGCGTCGATGGTCCATCCTGAAATCGGTGGTCCTTCGTCTCGAGCTGTCCGGCCACGGCCGCGTCGACATCTACCGTTCCAAGGCGGATTCCTCGCGAATTCACGTGGAAGGCAAGGAATTTGCCGACGGCGATGCCGCGGTCGAGTTCGAGGTGGAACTGGCGCCGTTCGAGGACGGTGGCTGGATCTGGTTCGACATCACCACCGATACGGCAGTGGTCGTCGAGAGCGGCGGCTGGTACGCGCCCGTCGAGGCTCCCGGCGAAGCGACTGTCGCCGTTGGTATTCCGACGTTCAACCGTCCGACCGACGCGGTCAAGGCGCTTGCTGCACTGGCTTCGGATCCGCTGGTGTCGGACGTGATCAAGGCCGTCATCATGCCGGATCAGGGCACCCGCAAGGTGCGTGACGAACCCGGATTCGCCGAAGCTGCTGCAGCGCTCGGTGATCGGCTCGCCATTCACGATCAGGGCAACCTCGGCGGCTCGGGCGGATACAGCCGAATCATGTACGAGGCACTCAAGACGACGCAGTGCCAGCACATCCTGTTCATGGACGACGACATCGAGATCGAACCGGACTCGATTCTGCGTGCGCTTTCGTTCTCGCGTTTCGCGAAGTCGCCGATGCTGGTGGGTGGGCAGATGCTCAACCTGCAGGAACGAAGCCACCTCCACGTGATGGGTGAAGTGGTCAACCGCGGCACCTTCATGTGGTCCGCGGCGCCGAACGTCGAATACGACCACGATTTCTCGAAGAAACCGCTGCGCGAGTCGAAGCTCCTGCACCGCCGCATCGACGTCGACTTCAACGGCTGGTGGATGTGCATGATCCCGCGCCAGGTCGCCGAAGAACTCAAGCAGCCGCTGCCGCTCTTCATCAAGTGGGACGATGTCGAATACGGTTTGCGCGCAAAGGAAGCCGGATACCCGACCGTCACTCTGCCCGGTGCCGCGATCTGGCACATGGCGTGGAGCGACAAGGACGACGCCATCGACTGGCAGGCGTACTTCCACCTCCGTAACCGTCTGGTGGTGGCCGCGCTCCACATGCCGGGCAACGGCCGTGGCCTCGTGGTCAACACGGTGAAGGCAACGCTCAAGCACCTGCTGTGCCTCGAGTACTCCACCGTCGCGATCCAGAACAAGGCCATCGCGGACTTCCTCGCCGGACCCGAGCACGTCGCGAACATGCTGCCGACGGCACTCGGTGAGGTCCACGCCCAGCGCAAGGAATTCTCCGACGCCGTCGTACTGCCGTCGTCGACTGCGTTGCCGCTGCCCTCCGGTGCGGATGTCGGAGACGTGAGCCTGCCGCTGTCGACCGTCGCGAAGATCACCCGGGTCCTCAGGGCCGGAGTGCACAACGTGAAGCCGGCCAAGCCGGAACACCTCGAGCGCCCTCAGCTCAATGTTCCGACCATCGACGCCCGTTGGTTCCTGCTCTCGCAGGTCGACGGCGTCACCGTCACCACGGCCGACGGTCGCGGCGTCGTCTACCGCAAGCGAAACCCGAAACTCGCGCTCGAACTGCTCAAGGAAGCAACACGGTTGCGCCGCGAACTCGCCGCCCGTTTCCCCGAGCTCAAGAAGCAGTACCAGGACGCCGTTCCTTCACTGACCAGCACGGAAAGGTGGGAACGTGTCTTCGGCATCTCCTGAAGTACAGATTCTGGCCGGGATTCAGTCGACCGTCGGGCAGCTGCCGGGAGCCGTCAAGGTCGCCCGCGGTATGTCTCACTTCGGTGAGCACTCCCTCGGGTGGATCGCGATCGCTGCCGTCGGTGCTGCTGTGGACAAGCCGCGTCGACGTGAATGGGCCGGAGCAGCCGTCGGAGCATTCGGTGCACACGCCGCCTCCGTGGTGATCAAACGAGTGGTCAGGCGCAAGCGACCTTCCGATCCTTCGGTGCAGGTCAACGTCTCGACACCGAGCAAGCTCAGCTTCCCGTCATCACACGCGACGTCGACGACGGCGGCGGCTGTGCTGATCGGTCGGCTCACCGGGCTACCCTTACCGGCGTTGCTGGTGCCCCCGATGATGCTCTCGCGTCTGGTCCTGGGAGTTCACTACCCGACCGACGTACTCGCCGGAGCGGCACTGGGAGCCGCATCCGCGGCGGTAGTTCGCCGGGTCGAAGAAGCCAGAGCCGAACAGAAATGTGGAGATAAATGAGCGAGGAACCGGCTACGGTCAGCGGACCCCCGAAGTCCCTGCCCGCCGGCATCGTCAAGGCGCTTCGCCCACGTCAGTGGGTCAAGAACGTCCTTGTGCTGGCAGCGCCCATCGCGGCCGGAACCGCCACCGAAGCCGACGTGCTGTTGCCCGTCGCGCTGGCGTTCGTCGTGTTCTGTATGGCGGCATCAGGCATCTATCTCGTCAACGACGCGATGGATGTCGAAGCCGACCGTGCTCACCCCACGAAGCGATTCCGTCCCATCGCGGCCGGCGTTCTACCCGTCAACATCGCCTACGGCATGGCAGTCGTGCTGCTTGCCGGTGCGATCGGGCTGTCCTTCCTGGCCAACTGGCAACTCGCCGTGGTCATGGGCGTGTACATCGTCATCCAGCTCGCCTACTGCTTCGGTCTCAAGCATCAGGCCGTCATCGACATCTGCATCGTCTCGTCCGGCTTCCTGCTTCGAGCGATCGCCGGTGGCGTTGCCGCCGAGATCGATCTCTCGCAGTGGTTCCTGCTGATGATGGCGTTCGGCTCACTCTTCATGGCGGCAGGCAAGCGCTACGCCGAACTGCAGTTGGCCGAGAAGACCGGCGCCAAGATCCGTAAGTCCCTCGAGAGCTACACGATGACGTACCTGCGTTTCGTGTGGACGATGGCAGCGACGACGCTGGTCCTCTGCTACGGACTGTGGGCGTTCCAACAGGACGCCATCAAGGGCACCAACTGGTACGCCATCTCGATGGTGCCGTTCACCATCGCGGTGCTGCGATACGCGGTGGACGTCGACGGCGGCGAAGCCGGAGAGCCTGAGGAGATCGCGCTCGGTGACCGGGTGCTGCAACTCCTCGCGATTGCGTGGATCGGAGTAGTGGGTGTCGCTGTCTACCTCGTCTGAGCCACGCACCGAGGCCGACCCGCACGTCGACACTGCGGCGAATCGCACCACCCTCAGTCGAGGAGTTTTTCTCGGCGGGGTGGTGCTTGCTGCTGCCCTCATGTTCTGGGGTGCGTGGGAGCGTCGCTGGATCGCCGACGACGGACTCATCGTCTTGCGAACCGTCCGCAACCTGCTCGCGGGGAACGGCCCGGTCTTCAACGCGGGTGAGCGTGTCGAGGCGAACACGAGTACCGCGTGGACGTACATCGTCTACGCGTTCAGTTGGCTCACGCAGATCCGTCTCGAATACGTTGTTCTGACGATCGCGCTAGTACTATCGACTGCTGCCGTCGTGTTGGCGATGCTCGGCACCGGTCGTCTGTACCGCGGCGTTCGGCCGTCGGCGGGCGGAACGATCCTGCTGGTACCGGCGGGTGTTCTCGTCTACATCGCGGTTCCGCCTGCGCGAGATTTCGCCACTTCCGGGCTCGAGACATGCTTGGTGATCTTCTGGATCGCGCTCCTGTGGGTACTGCTCGTTCGGTGGGCGCAGGCGTCGACGCCGTCCACGGCGTCGATCCTGACTCTCTCGTTCGTGGCCGGACTCGGACCACTGGTTCGACCCGAGATGGCGATTCCCGGTGCTGCCGCGTTGATGATGATCGTTCTCTCCGCAGGCCTGACCTGGAAGATTCGCACACTGATCGTCGTCGTCGCCGGACTTGTCCCGGTGGGCTATCAGATCTGGCGAATGGGCTATTACGCCTTGCCATACCCGAACACCGCGGTGTCGAAGGACGCCGGTGGCGCGAAGTGGGCGCAGGGTTTTGCTTACCTGTGGAACCTGGTCGGGCCGTACCTGCTCTGGTTACCGTTGCTGTTCCTGCTCATCGGTGCGCTGCTGCTCGTGTGGCGAAGCCGAGCGGACACACCTACCGCTATCGCAGATCAACCCGCACGCCCGCTGTGGCAGCGCTTTCAGCAGTTTCTGCGCACGCCGCGGGCGATTGTCACCTTCATTCTCGGCAGTGGGCTGATCCTCGGGATCTACTCTCTGCGCGTCGGCGGCGACTTCATGCACGGCCGCGTCCTGTTGCCGGTGCTGTTCTGCCTGCTCATCCCGGTGGCGGTCATTCCGTTGCGGGTGCCGGCGCGGGCAGCGTTCGGAAGTAATCGCGACACCGCGATCTTCGGAGTCTCGGCGGTGCTGTGGATCGGCACGATCATCTGGGCCTTCTTCGCCGCGAACACGACGGGTATGCCCGAAGGATCCGTGGTGGGTCGCTCGGGAATCGTCGACGAGCGAGCGTTCTACGCACTCAACACCGGTCACAAGCATCCGATCCTGGCCGAGGACTACCTCGACTATCCGCGAATGCGTGCCATGGTCGAGACCATCGCGCGGACTCCGGAGGGTGGGCTGCTGCTGCCGTCCGCGAGCTACGACTCCTGGTTCGTCGTCCCACCACCCGGACCGATCGACGAGCCGGCCGAGCACGTCGTCTTCTTCCTCAACCTCGGAATGACGAGCATGAACGTCGGCCTCGACGTTCGGGTGCTCGATCAGATGGGGCTGGCGTACCCCCTGGCAGCTCACACCGAGCGACTCGAGGACGGCCGGATCGGGCACGACAAGAATCTCTATCCGGACTGGGTGGTCGCGGACACGGGAATGATCGACGTTCGACCGTGGCTGCCGTTCTTCCTCGACGAAGACTGGGTTGCGGACGCAAAGCTGGCCATCACCTGCCCGGAAACGCAGGAGTTGCTCACGTCGTACCGCTCCGAGCTGACCTGGGCCAGATTCAAACAGAACTTCCAGCAGGCATTCGACTTCGCGAAGTACCGATTCGACCGGGTTCCGGCCTACGAATTGGAACGCTGCGGTCTCGTTCCACCGGAGTCACCCAGGTGATGTGATCAGCATCACCGACTGTTGAGGGTTTGAATATTTCGATTCAGTAACACCGAATTGATTGGCCACGATGTACTCGAAGACGATTCACCTAACCTGAATCACCCCCGAGGGGTGATGACGGTGTTGCTCGCGGATTGGGACGTAACGGTCCACCTATTTGTCACAGCTGAACCTGTGACATAAAGTCCAGCGAGCGCAGTGTGACTTGGAAGAGGTCCGCTGCCGACCCGAACTCGTTCGGGCTGGCAGAAAAGCCTGTTCCCCGACGGAATCCGCCGGAACCACTCCACCGAGTGGGTTCCGCAGACGAAGAGAGAGAGCAGTATCCATGCGTTTTGCCAGAAAGAGGCTGACCCAGCGCCTCAAGCACCGAGCGTTGGCCATCGGTGCCGCAGCACTTGTGCTCCCCCTTGCTGCAGGAGTTGCCGGTAGTGCTGTCGCCTCTGCTGCGCCTGCGCACACTGCTCCCAGCCACACCGCCCCCTCCGGCGGATACGACGAGCTGTGGGTGCCCTCCTCGATGGGCAACATCAAGGTCCAGGTCCAGTGGGCCGCTCGCGGCGGAAACGCTGCCCTTTACCTCCTCGACGGCCTGCGTGCGCGTAACGACGCCAACGCGTGGAGCTTCGAGACCAATGCGATGGACCAGTACCGCAACGACAACATCACCCTCGTGATGCCCGTCGGCGGCGAGTCCAGCTTCTACAGCGACTGGTATGCACCGTCGAACTTCAACGGCCAGCAGATCACGTACAAGTGGGAAACCTTCCTCACCGAAGAACTCCCCAACTTCCTCGCGAACTACGGCGTCTCGCCCACCAACAACGCGGTCCTCGGCCTCTCGATGGGTGGCAGCGCTGCTCTGACGCTGGCTGCTTACCACCGTGACCAGTTCAAGTTCGCCGGCTCGCTGTCGGGCTACCTGAACATCTCGGCTCCGGGTATGCGCGAGGCAATCCGCGTCGCAATGCTCGATGCCGGTCGCTTCAACGTCGACTCCATGTGGGGACCGCCGTGGAGCCCGTCCTGGCTGCGCAACGACCCGTTCGTCTTCGCACCGCGTCTGCAGGGCCTGTCGATGTACATCTCGTCGGCAAGCGGCCTGCCCGGTGAATACGACCACCCGCGCGCACCGATCGACTACTACAACACGGCTAACGGCATGGGCCTCGAGGCTCTCGCCCTGGTCAACACTCGTGCATTCCAGATCCGCATGAACTCGCTGGGTATCCCGGCCACCTACAGCTTCCCGTCCAACGGCACGCACTCGTGGCCGTACTGGTCGGCAGAGCTGTGGAAGGCTCGCGGCCAGATCCTCGACACCATGAACGCTTGGTGATCGTGCGCGATCCCGTGACCTAGTCACTTCACCAGTGCCGTTCCGGACTCCTCGAAGGAGAACCGGGACGGCACTTGTGTATTCAGGTGCTGCACAAGCGCCCGATGTCAGTAACAATTGCACCACCAGTAACAGCGCGGCTACCCCAAGCGGGGATCGTTTGCGTGTAGAAATAGTTTCAACGGGGGTCTGGCTGTTCAGGCGGCCACACGATCGACGCGCGGACCGAACGTAAGGAAAGAGAGTGAGCTCATGCGAGTAGGCCTTGCCACGGAGGACCGTCGCCGGTCCCGGGCAACCTTCCGGACAAAGGTCGTCGGCGCACTGGCAGCGATGCTGGTTCTGCCGATCGCCGCGGGCTTGACGACGGCCGGAACCGCGGCAGCCGCGCCGGCACCTGCTCAGGCCGCACCGGCCGCCACCCAGAACCCCACCGGAGCAGCGGTCACGAAGGTCGACTGGCTCAGCGAGCGTCGCGTCGCGCTGTGGGTGAACTCTCCCGCGATGGGCACCCCGATCCAGGTGCAGATCCTCTTGGCCCGCGATTGGAACGTCAATCCGTCGGCCAGCTTCCCCTCGGTCTGGATGCTCGACGGTCTTCGCGCGACCGACAACGAGAACGCCTGGACCTACGAGACCGACGCCGAGTCCTTCTACGCGGACAAGAACGTCAACGTCATCCTCCCGGTCGGCGGTCAGTCCAGCTTCTACTCCGACTGGCTCCAGCCCGACAACGGCAAGAACTACCAGTGGGAGACGTTCCTGACCAAGGAACTGCCCCCCATCCTCGAAAAGGACTGGCGGACCACGCAGACACGCGGTGTCGTCGGACTGTCGATGGGCGGCACGTCCGCCATGTTCCTCACGGCGCGCAACCCCGGCTTCTTCAAGTTCGCCGCTTCGCTCTCCGGCATCCTCACCACCACCTCGCTCGGCATGCCTCAGGCAATCCAGTTCGCGATGACCGACGCCGGTGGATACAACTCCGCCGCGATGTGGGGACCGCCGTCCAACCCGCAGTGGGCTGCACACGATCCGTACGCGCTCGCCGAGAAGCTCAAGGGCGTCAGCCTGTACGTCTCGAGTGGTAGCGGTACGACCGGCCCGTACGACCAGCCGTCGGGAATTCCCGGCGTGAGCACCAACTACGCAGGCATGGGCCTCGAGATCCTCGCTCGCCTGACCTCGCAGACCTTCGCGACCAAGCTCAACCAGCTCGGAATCCCCGCGCAGGTCAACTACCGCCCGTCCGGAACCCACTCGTGGCCGTACTGGCAGTTCGAGCTTCATCAGCTGTGGCCGCAGTTGGCCAACGCCATCGGCGTCGAGGTCGAGAAGCCGGCTTGCGGCACTTCGGGTGAGATCGGTGCGACGGCCGCAGCCAACGGCTGGATCGGTGACTGCATCACCCCCGAGTACAGCGTCGCGGGTGGCCTGGCACAGGACTTCCGCAACGGTCGCATCTACTTCACCAGTGGAACGGGCGCCCAGCCCGTCGCCGGTCGTATCGCCGGCGCGTACATGAACACCGGAGCAGCGGCCGGCCCGCTCGGCTTCCCGCGTACCCCCGAACTCGGTACCCCCGACGGACGCGGACGCTTCAACCACTTCCAGAACGGCTCCATCTACTGGACCCCGCAGACCGGCGCTCACCCCGTCAGCGGCGACATCCTCGCCGAGTGGTCCGCACAGGGTTGGGAAGGTGGCCCGCTCGGCTACCCGACTGCCGACGAGATCGCGACCCCCGGCAAGCCGGGCAAGGTCCAGGGATTCGAGATCGGCGCAATGTACAGCAGCGCCAACGGAACTCACGCGGTTCTCGGAATGATCATGGGCAAGTACGGCGAACTCGGCTGGGAAAACGGCTGGCTCGGATTCCCGAAGTCGAACGAGGTTCCGATCAAGGACAACGGACGCTTCACCGAGTTCGAGGGCGGCAACATCTACTGGAGCCCCGGCACCGGTGCATGGTCCGTCGAGAACGGTCCGCTGTTCGACGGTTGGAAGAGCGTCGGATACGAAGGTGGACGACTCGGATTCCCGATCAGTGACAAGTTCGACATTCCCGGTGGTGTCCAGCAGAACTTCCAGTTCGGCTACATCACGGTGATCGGTGACAAGACAGAAGTTCACTAACTCACAGTGGTGCACGACGGGCGGGCCCGATCACGGATCGGTGCCCGCCCGCGTGCGTTGCGTAACCTGTTGATGGACTTTCGACTGAAGGCAAGGACGGACATTGATGTCGCTTTTCTCGGGTAACCGAAACACTTGTGCACGCGCGATCGCGGTCGGCGCCCTGGCGCTCGCCACCGGTGGCGCGCTTGTCGCGTGCGGTAGTGACGACTCCACTGCAACCTCCAATCCGGTCACCACGACGTCCGCGGCGGCTTCGTCCTCGAGCGGTTCGGCATCTGCGTCCGCCTCTGCGACCACGACGGCGTCGGCTGCGCCCACCAGTCCGGGAGCCGCGGCCACCGCGCCGCCGGAGCAGCCGCAGAGCATCGAGGGCTTCCCGGGTCCCACAGTCGTCGAGGTCAGTCCCGAGGCACAGAAGTTCCTCGACGGACTGAAGGCGAAGGGCATCACCCCAGCCGGTGACGGAAGCATCGCCGTCAACACGGCCAATTACATCTGCGCTGCCGGTCCTCAGACCGACGACGAGGTCCTGACCTTCGTGACCGCCTTCGTCGGCCAGGAAGCGTCGGCGGAAGGCAAGCAGATCACTCCCGAGCAGGCAGGTGCGAACGCTCAGATCTACATCGACGTCGCCAACGCCACCTACTGCAAGTAGGCGCGGGTCATGGCGAGGTCTGGAAAGCGTCGTGGGTGCCTGATCCCGCTGCTGATCATTCTTGTGGTCGCAGCGGTCGTGATCGGCGGTTGGTACATCCTGGCCGGGCGGGTGCCTTCGCCGACTCCGATCCCGCCGAGCCCGGAGCCTCCGGTGTCTCAGCCGGCCAGTTGCCCCGATGTCCAGGTAGTAGCCATACCGGGTACGTGGGAGTCGAGCGCTACCGACGACCCGTACAACCCGACGGCCAATCCGGCGTCGTTGATGCTGAACGTGACCCGTCCTCTGCAGGAGAAGTTCGATACTTCACGGGCCGACGTCTACACCGTTCCGTATGTCGCACAGTTTTCGAATCCGGTGGCGATCCCGCCGGACGGACAGCAGTCCTACAACAACAGTCGGGCCGCGGGAACTGCTGCCACTAACGACTTTCTGATGAAGCGGCACGCCGAGTGCCCGCTCACGAGTTACGTCCTGACCGGATTTTCCCAGGGCGCGGTGATCGCGGGTGACGTCGCCGCGAGTATCGGCGACGGTACCGGCGCGGTGCCTGCCGATCTGGTTCTGGGCGTCGGCTTGATCGCCGACGGTCGGCGCGATCCGGCGTTCGGGAACACCGTTGGCCCGAGCGTTGCCGGTGTCGGCGCCGAGCTGTCGCTGAACGGGCTGAAGCTGCCCGGTCTCACGATGACCGGCCCGAGGCCCGGCGGGTTCGGTGACCTCAACGATCGGACCTATCAGATCTGCGCGCCGAGCGACGGTATCTGCGACGCGCCGGCAGCCGCTCTCAACCCGACCAACTGGCTGAGTTCGGCGCCGCGACTGCTCGAGTACTACAACAACCCTGTGCATGCGATGTACAACTCCTTCCAAGTCGATCCGAACGGCACGACGGCCACCCAATGGATGGCACAGTGGGCTGCGGAGAAGATCGACGCTGCACCGACGCCGCCCCACAGTTGAGTCACCGCCGCACTGTTGATTCGTCACAATCGGGCGTCTCGGGAGTTCGCTCGCGGGTAATCTGCTCGTTTGGTCCCGGTAGAGTGCTGCACGGTCCGGGGGCTTCCTCTACAGTGCTGTCACGTAAGTGACTGGCGAGTAGGTTCGATTTGTCCGAGTTTGTAGTTCGAGTACGACGTACGTGTCCATCACAGGAGATCGATATATGAGTTCCACCCACGGCAGCGATGCCCTACGCAAATTTCGGTTTGCGGCCGGTGGCGAGGGCAACGCCGAAGAGGGTGGTGCGCGACGCTTCGTCAAGCTCGCGCAGAAGGCCGAGGAACTCGGCTACGACTCGTTCATGATTCCGGATCACCTGGGTAATCAGGTCGGCCCGATCGCCGCTCTCGGAGCGCTCGCGGTGGCCACCGACAAGATTCGTCTCGGCACCGCCGTGTTGGCCAACGGCTTCCGTCATCCTGCTGTGCTCGCGAAGGACGCGGCGACTATCGACGTGCTGTCCGGTGGTCGACTCGAACTCGGTATCGGTGCGGGCTGGATGAAGGAAGAGTTCGACAAGGGCGGCATCGCCTACGAAAGTCCGGGCGTTCGCATCGAGAAGCTCGAGGAGTCTCTGCAGATTCTCGACGTTCTTCTGCGCGGGCAGGAATGCACTTTCGAAGGCAAGCACTATCAGGTGCGCGGCCTCAAGGGCAGCCCGCGACCGCGGCAGGGCCCGCGGCCACCGATCATCGTGGGCGGCGGAGGCCCGAAGATGCTTGCTCTCGCGGCGAAGTACGCGGACATCATCTCGGTCGCCACACCGACCAACCGTGACGGGCGGCTTCTGCTCTCCGGAATCACGATGGAAAAGACCATCGAACGTGTCGAGCGGATCCGCGAAGCTGCCGGCGAGCGTTTCGATGAGATCGAACTCAACTGGACCATCACCATGATCATGATCACCGACGATCGAGAGCAGGCTGCCGAAATGGCAATCGCCGCTCTGGACCAAGGTTTTCCGCCGAACATCGAAGTGGATCGTAAGCTGAGCGTGGAGGAGCTGTTGAACTCTCCATACCTGGCTGTGGGCACTTTCGAGGAAATCGCAGACCAGATTCGACTGGTCCGCGAGAAGACGTCGATGTCGTACGTCGGGGTCTTCCCGACGCAGATGGAAGCGTTCGCCCCGATCATCCCGTTACTGGCGGGCGAGTAGGCCGGAGAATACGGACGATGCGAATCTGTAACATATCGATGGTTTGGGATCGATGAAGTGATTCAGGTGAGTTGCGCACAAAGTGCGATTCGATTGATCGAAGATGGACCCGAGAGAGCGAAGGAAGTCTGGGGCGCAGGCATGAAAGACAGTGCTTGTGTGATCGCTTCGGAGGAGATGGAATGAACGCGCTGTTCGATGGCTTTCTCGACGAGAAGGGCCAGATCCGCCTGCAACCAGGCTTCACGCTGGTCGACTACGTCGAGCAACACTCGCGTGTCAACGCGGACGAGCTCGCGTATCGGTACATCGACTACTCACGCGAGCGTGACGGTGAAGCCCTGGAGCTGACCTGGGAGCAGTTCGGTGTGCGTCTGCGCGCTGTTGCAGCCCGTCTGCAGCAGGTCACCAAGCGTGGCGACCGTGTCGCGATTCTTGCTCCGCAGGGACTCGACTACGTCATTTCGTTCTTCGCGGCCATTCAGGCCGGTTCCATCGCGGTGCCGCTCTTCGATCCGGACGAGCCCGGTCACACCGACCGTCTTCACGCTGTTCTCGGTGACTGCAAGCCGACTGCGATTCTGACTGCCGCATCGTCGGCGGCCGGTGTTCGACAGTTGTTCCGCTCGCTTCCCGCTGCCGAGCGTCCGCGCATCATCGCCGTCGACGCGATTCCCGACACCGTCGGTGAAACGTGGGTTCGCCCCGACATCGAACTCGACGACATCGCGTACCTGCAGTACACCTCGGGTTCGACCCGAGTTCCCGCCGGCGTGGAGATCACCCATCGTGCTGTCGGAACGAACGCGCTCCAGATGGTCGACTCCATCGAACTCAACGAGGACTCACGCGGCGTCACGTGGCTGCCGCTGTTCCACGACATGGGCCTGCTGACGGTCATCCTGCCTGCTCTGGGCGGCAAGTACATCACCATCATGAGCCCGCGTGCTTTCGTGCAGCGGCCGTACCGGTGGATCAAGGAACTTGCTGCGGTTTCCGACGGCGCCGGCACCTTTGCTGCCGCTCCCAACTTCGCTTTCGAGCACGCTGCCGCGCGTGGCCTGCCGAAGGACGGCGAGACCCTGGACCTGAGCAACGTCATCGGTCTGATCAACGGCAGTGAGCCGGTCACGACGTCGTCGATGCGCAAGTTCAACGACGCTTTTGCTCAGTACGGTCTGCCCAAGACTGCGATCAAGCCGTCGTACGGCATGGCCGAGGCGACGCTCTTCGTCTCCTCGACCAAGCATTCCGACGAGGCCAAGGTCATCTACGTCGACCGCACGGAACTCAACAAGGGACGCATGGTCATCGTCGACCAGTACTCCGAGAACGCAATCGCGCAGGTCTCCTGTGGGTACGTCTCGCGCAGTCAGTGGGCGGCGATCGTCGATCCCGAGACGCTGACCGAGGTCCCCGACAATCACGTCGGCGAGATCTGGTTGCACGGCGAGAACATCGGTATCGGCTACTGGGGTCGCCCTGACGAGACGGCGGAGACCTTCCACAACAAGCTGGACAATCGGTTGAGCGAAGACAGCCACACCGAGGGCACGCCGGCGGATGCCAACTGGATGCGTACCGGCGACTTCGGCGTCTACGTCGACGGCGAGCTGTACATCACCGGGCGCGTCAAGGACCTCGTGATCGTCGACGGTCGCAATCATTACCCGCAGGACCTCGAGGCTTCGGCTCAGGAAGCCAGCCCGGCTCTGCGCCCCGGCTTCATCGCTGCGTTTGCCGTACCGGCCAACCAGCTGCCGTCCGTCGTGTTCTCCAACACGCACTCGGGTCTGAAGTTCGACGACGACGATTCCTCGGAGCAGTTGGTCATCGTGGCCGAGCGTGCTCCCGGCGCAGGCAAGGCCGATCCGCAGCCGATCGCGGACACTGTGCGTGCGGCGATTTCTTCCCGTCACGGCGTCACGGCCCGAGACATCCTGCTTGTCCCCGCGGGTTCGATTCCGCGTACGTCGAGCGGCAAGATCGCTCGCCGCGCGTGTAAGGCGAGCTATATCGAGGGAACGTTGCGAGGCGGCTATCAGCAGACCGCATTCCCCGATAGCGTTTGAGGAGCAGTCCCTTCATGATCGGTGGCTTGGTGAGTTGATGGTTGAACAAGATGGTGCGCAGAGCAAAGACGTTGTGAGCGAAATGAGTGTCGCGCAGCTGCGTGAGTGGCTTCGCAATTGGATCGCCAACGCGACCGGTCAGCCGGCGGGGTCGATCACGGACGATCGCCCGATGGAAGAGTTCGGGCTCGCCTCGCGGGACGCAGTTGCTCTGAGCGGAGACATCGAGGATCTGCTCGGCGTCACGCTGACCGCCACGGTTGCCTATCAACACCCCACCATCGCTTCGCTGGCTACTCGGATCATCGAAGGTGAGCCCGAGGCGCCGGAGGAGACCGTCGACGCCTCGTATTACGTCTCAGGCGGCACGACGGACGCTCACGACATCGCCATCGTCGGACTGTCCACACGATTCCCCGGTGCCGGGCACACGCCTTCGGACATGTGGGAAATGCTGGCGGCCGGACGCGACGGCATCAGCGACCTCCCCGAGGACCGCTGGGCCGAGTTCATGTCGGATCCCGCCATCAAGGCCGCGGTCGAGAACGCGAACACCAAAGGCGGGTACCTCGACGACGTCAAGGGTTTCGACGCCGAGTTCTTCGCGATGTCTCCGCTCGAGGTCGTCAACGTCGATCCGCAGCAGCGCCTCGCACTCGAACTCGCGTGGGAAGCACTCGAGCACGCTCGCATTCCGGCGAGTGGGCTCAAGGGCAAGCAGGTCGGTGTTTTCATCGGCAGTTCCGCCAACGACTACCAGTTGCTCGCGGTCAGTGATCCGACGACGGCGCATCCGTACGCGTTGACCGGAACGTCGACGGCGATCGTCGCGAACCGGGTCTCGTACTTCTTCGACTTCCGTGGACCGTCCATCGCTCTGGACACCGCGTGTTCGTCTTCGCTGGTTGCCGTTCACGAGGCTGTGCGCTCGCTGCGCAGCGGTGACTCCAACATCGCGCTGGCCGGTGGCGTCAACATGCTGCTGGCCCCTCCCGGAACCCTCGGTTTCGATCAGACCGGGATGCTCGCTCCCGACGGAAAACTGCGTGCCTTCTCCGCTCAGGCTCAGGGAATCGTTCGCAGTGAGGGCGGCGGACTCGTCGTGCTCAAGCGCCTCGAAGACGCCGAGCGTGACGGAGATTCCATCCTCGCGGTGATCGCCGGATCCGCGGTCAACCAGGACGGCCGTTCCAACGGTCTGCTCGCCCCCAATCCCGATGCCCAGGCCGACGTGTTGCGTTTCGCGTACCGCGACGCCGGAATCTTGCCGACCACCGTCGACTACATCGAGGCGCACGGAACGGGTACCGATCTCGGTGATCCCATCGAGGCCGACGCGCTCAGTCGTGTCGTCGGTCGTGGTCGTGACGAAGACAAGCCGGCACTGCTCGGTAGCGCGAAGACCAACTTCGGGCACCTGGAAGCAGCTGCAGGTGCCGCCGGCCTGATCAAGGTCGTTCTGGCGATGCAGGAAAACAAGATTCCCGCGACGATCAACTACCTGGGCCCGAACCCGCACATCGACTTCGAGAAGTCGCACCTGCAGGTGACGCCCGAGGCCACCGACTGGCCGCGTTACACCGGCAAGGCTGTCGCCGGTGTCTCCGGTTTCGGTTTCGGTGGAACCAACGCGCACGTCGTGGTCAAGGAATACGTGCCCGCCGACGCAGTAGTCGATGAACCGGTTGTGGATGCCCCGGTGGTCGACGAACCGGCAGCAGAGAACGAGAGCACCGTTGTGCTGGCCGTTTCCGGTGCGCTGCCGTCGCGTCGTCGCCGCGCAGCCGCTGACCTGGCCGACTGGCTCGAAACCGAAGAGGGAAGCAAGACGCCCCTCGCCGACGTCGCCCGCACACTCGCGCGTCGCAACCACGGACGCTCGCGCGCCGCTGTTCTGGCGAAGACGCGCTCCGAGGCCATCAGCTCGCTGCGTGCCGTCGCCGCGGGCAAGCCTGCTCAAGGAGTCTTCTCCGCCGACTCGCCGTCGCCCAAGGGCGCGGTGTGGGTGTTCTCGGGCTTCGGCTCGCAGCACCGCAAGATGGCCAAGCAGCTCTACACGGAGAACTCGGCCTTCAAGGCGGCCGTCGACGAGGTCGACGCGCTGATCCAGGACGAGGCCGGTTACTCGATGGTCGAGATGTTCCTCGACGATTCGATCGAGTACAACGTCGAGACAGCCCAGGTGGGAATCTTCACCATCCAGGTCGGTCTGGCCGCATTGCTGCGTCACCACGGCGCCGAGGCCGAAGCCGTGGTTCCGCACTCGATGGGTGAGGCCGCTGCCGCGTACGTTTCCGGCGGCCTGAACCTGGAAGACGCTGTCCGCGTGATCTGTTCACGTTCACGGCTGATGGGTGAGGCCGAGGGCGCACTTGTCGGCGACGACATCCGTCTGATGGCACTGCTCGAGTACAGCGCATCCGAGATCGAGGCGCTACTGCCCACGTACCCCAAGCTCGAGGTCTGCGTTTACGCAGCTCCGACGCACACGGTGATCGGTGGACCGCAGCCGGACATCGAGGCGATCGTCGCGGCCGCCGAGGCCGACGGCAAGATGGCGCGTGTCCTGCAGACCAAGGGTGCCAGCCACACCTCACAGGTCGATCCGTTGCTCGGCGAGCTTGCCGCGGAGTTGGCCGGTATCGAGCCGACCACGTTGAAGCTCGGCGTCTACTCGTCCGTCGACAAGGACACTTTCTACCGTCCCGGTCACGAGCCGATCCATCAAGAGGCGTACTGGGTCAAGGGTCTTCGCCACAGCGTGTACTTCACCAATGCGGTACGCGGTGCAGTTGCCCACGGCCACACCACTTTTGTCGAGCTTGCACCCAACCCGGTGACGTTGATGTCGGTGGCGGCTACCGCTTTCGATTCGGGCCTGCACGACATGGAGCTCATCCAGACGCTCAAGCGTAAGGAAGACGAGTCCGCGGGTGTTCTTGCCGCTCTCGCGCAGCTGTACGTGCACGGCCATGCCGTGAACCTCGAGTCTCTGCTTCCCGCAGGCGATTTCGCTTCGGTTCCGCGTACCGCATTCCTGCGTAAGCCGTATTGGCTCGACATTCGCGTCAGTGCCGGCGGTTCGGCTCGCGTACCCGGTTCGCACGTCGCTCTGCCCGACGGCCGCCACGTGTGGGAGGTCGACGCATCCGCCGTCACCGACCTGGCGGTGCTGGTGAGCGCCGCTGCCGGACAGGTGCTTTCGGATGTCTCTCTGACCGCTGCTGTTCCGCACGGTGAACTGGCCGGTGCTTCGACCCTGACCACGACACTCAACCCGCATCCGGGTGGGGCGTCGGTGCAGGTGCACGCTCGTGAGGGCGCTACGTTCCGTCTGCTCTTCGACGCCGTCGTCACGTCGGGTGAGCCGCTGCCCGAGCTGGTCGTCAGCGCGCCGGTCAAGACCAGTGCGCCGATGGAATCCTTGGCCGAGGTCGTCGAAGACGCCGGAGACAAGTGGGATCCGAACGGTTCGCAGAGCCTCGACGACCGCCTCAAGATCGTGGTTGCCGAGTCGATGGGGTACTCGCCGGAGGATCTGCCGGCCGAGGTTCCGCTCATCGAACTGGGTCTCGACTCGCTCATGGCGATGCGTATCAAGAACCGCGTCGAGTACGAGTTCGACATTCCGCAGCTCCAGCTCCAGGCAGTCAAGGACGCGAGCCTCAACGAGGTCAACAAGTACCTGCGCTACGCGATCGACAATCGCGAAGAGGTTCAGGCGATGGCCGACAAGCAGGCCGCGGAGAAGTTGGCGGCCGACGCTGCTGACGAGGACGTTGCTCCCGCCGAGGTGGCAGTGGAACTACCTACCACTGCTCCGGTTGCTGCTGCGCCTTCCGATCCTTCTCGAGCCGGAACTGCCGACGACGCAGGCTCGGACGTTCCGCCGCGAGATGCGGCCGAGCGCTTGACGTTTGCGACGTGGGCGGTTGTCACCGGGAAGTCGGCCAAGGGCATCTTCAACGATCTGCCGATCGTCGGTGACGAGGTCGCCGAGAAGCTTGCTGCTCGGCTTTCCGAGCGTGCCGGTGGCGAGATCACTCTCGACGACGTTCTCGACTCCACCACCATCGAAGAGCTTGCGGACGTCGTTCGCCAGTACCTCGAGGACGACGGCAAGATCGACGGACTCGTACGTACTCTGCGTGCCCGCCCCGAAGGTTCCACTGCCGTACCGGTATTCGTCTTCCATGCTGCCGGTGGTTCGACGGTGACGTACGAGCCTCTGCTCAAGCGCCTGCCCGCCGGCACGCCGATGTACGGATTCGAGCGGGTCGAGGGCTCGATCGAAACCCGCGCTGCTGCTTACGTTCCGCTGCTGCGTGAGATCCAGGGCGACGGGCCGTACGTGCTGTGTGGCTGGTCGTTCGGTGGCGTGATGTCGTATGCGGTCGCGAAGTTGCTGCGCGAGCAGGGCGCCGACGTGCGTGTGGTCGGGCTGCTCGACACCGTCATGGCCGGCGAGGTCGTGCCGGACACCGAGGCGGAACGACGCAAGCGTTGGGAGCGCTACGGCAAGTTCGCCAAGCGCACCTACAACCTGGATGTGCCGCTGCCGCTTGACGTTCTGGCTTCCACCGAAGCCGACGAGGATCAGATCCAGATCTTGATGGACATGATCAAGATGAGCGGCGCCAAGATTCCCGGCGGCATCATCGAGCATCAGCGGACGTCGTGGTTGGACAATCGCGCCATCCAGACGGCCGAGTTCAGCAGTTACGACGGCGACGTCGTGCTCTACATGGCTGACAAGTACCACGACGAGCTGATGACGCTCGAGCCTGCATTCAAGACCCGCAAGGCGGATGGTGGCTGGGGTGACTACGTGAAGAACCTCGAGGTCGTCTACATCGGCGGGGACCACCTGCAGATCGTCGACGAGCCGTACATCGCGAAGGTTGCGGCAGACCTCACCACCAAGCTGGCCCAGATCGAGACAGCTCAGACCAAAGCAGCGGAAACCGGAGTTCAGAAGTGACGACAACCACCGCGGAGAAGCTCGCTGAACTCCGCGAAAAGTTGGAGAAGGCAAAGGAACCCGGCTCGGCTCGGGCCATTGCCAAGCGCGATGCAGCAGGGCACAGCACGCCGCGCCAGCGCATCGACATGTTGCTCGACCCCGGTAGCTTCATCGAGATCGGTGCCCTGGTGAAGATGGCGGGCGAGGGCAACCCGTACAGCGACGGCGTCATGACCGGTCACGGAACCGTCGACGGGCGTCCGGTAGCCGTGTTCGCGCACGATCAGACGGTGTTCGGCGGTGCCGCCGGAGAGATGTTCGGCCGTAAGGTCGCAGCTGTCAACGATTTTGCGCTGAAGGTGGGCTGCCCGGTCGTCGGTATCAACGATTCCGGTGGAGCTCGCATCCAGGACGCCGTTTCCTCGTTGGCCTGGTACGCCAACATGGGTTCACGTCAGGAGCCGTTGTCCGGCCTGTGCCCGCAGATCTCGGTCATCCTCGGTAAATGCGCCGGCGGTGCCGTGTACGCCCCGATCAACACGGACGTCGTGGTCGCGACCGAAGAGTCGTACATGTTCGTCACCGGACCCGACGTCATCAAGTCGGTCACCGGCGAAGAGGTCAGCCTCGAGGACTTGGGTGGAGCCCGCAAGCAGGCGGAGTACGGAAACATCCATCACGTCGCTCCCGACGAGAAGGCTGCCTTCGACTGGGTGCGTGAGTACCTGAGCTTCATGCCGTCGTCGTGCCAGGAGAAGGCGCCGCTGATCAACCCGGGCCTCGAACCCGAGATCACCGAGTCGGATCTCGAACTCAATGCGTTCATGCCGGATGCCGACAACGCCGGCTACGACATGCACGACATCATTCTGCGGATCTTCGACGACGGCACTTTCCACGAAATCGGAGCCCAGGTCGCGCACAACGTGATCACCGGATTCTCCCGCGTCGACGGCCTGCCCGTCGGTGTCGTGGCCAACCAGCCCACGTACCTCAGCGGCGCCCTCGACGCGGACAGCTCCGACAAGGCCGCCCATTTCGTGCGTCTGTGCGACGCTTTCAACATCCCGCTCGTCTTCGTCGTCGACACACCGGGCTTCCTTCCCGGCGTCGATCAGGAAAAGGTCGGCGTCATCAAGCGCGGCGGGCGTTTCCTGTTCT
This sequence comes from Rhodococcus sp. YH3-3, assembly GCF_001653035.1. Taxonomy (NCBI): domain Bacteria; kingdom Bacillati; phylum Actinomycetota; class Actinomycetes; order Mycobacteriales; family Nocardiaceae; genus Rhodococcus; species Rhodococcus sp. YH3-3. Next base: position 632,853 of record NZ_BCWH01000001.1, read on the forward strand.
CGTACATCGAAGCCACTGTGCCGAAGGTGACTGTGGTGGTTCGTAAGGCGTACGGCGGCGGTTATGCCGTCATGGGCTGCAAGCAGCTCGGTGCCGACATCAACCTCGCGTGGCCGACCGCTCGTATCGCCGTGATGGGCGCCGAGGGTGCCGTCAACATCATGGGGCGGCGTCAGCTCGCCGAGGCCGGTGAGAATGCACCCGCGGTGCGTGCTCAGCTGATCAACTTCTACAACGAGTTCGTCGCGACGCCGTACATCGCGGCCGAGCGCGGATACATCGACGCGGTGATCGAGCCTTCGCAGACGCGTCTCGAGATCCGCAAGGCTCTGAAGTTGCTCGCGGACAAGACGATCTTCAAGAACCCGCGCAAGCACAACTTGATGCCGCTCTAGTTCTTTTTGTCACCGAGGGCGTCGAACTGGCGGCGTAGCGCTTCTATCGCCGCCAGGACGGCCGGCCTTTCGCTGTCTGTCCGCCAGGCGAGGTAGATGTCTCGGCCGAGCGGCGGAACCGTGTCGAGCATTCGAACACCTTCCGGCGGTACAACTCTCGCCAGACGTGGAATCAATGCGACGGCGAGGCCCTGAGCGACGAATTCGACCTGGGTGGGAAACTCGGCGACCTCGTACTCGATTCGTGGGTCGAACCCCTGCGCGCGCAGGGTCCGGACGGTGAAGGTGTGAAAGTCCGTTCCCCGGGTCCACGTCGCCCAGGCATGCTCGGACAGCTCGCTGAGCGCGACGACCTTGTTCTCCGCCAGCGGATGTGACGCCGGGAGAGCGAGCAGCGCCACGTCGTCGTACACGGGCGTGAAGGAGAGTCCGTCGGGAAGTTCGACGGGCAGAGTGCTCCAACTGTCGACCACCACGACGTCGAGGTCGCGGCGAATCAGTGCTGGGAGCAGTTCTTCGGATTCGCCTTCGTTGAAGGTGATTTCGAGCTGCGGGTGCGCATGCCTGATTTCGGCGATGGCTCGCGGCAGCACCGTCCTGCTGGGGGAGACCAGGGCGCCGATACGTACGCGGCCCGTCACCTCGCTCTGCAGCGACGCGATTTCCGCCTCGGCCTGAGCGAGCGTCGAGAGAACCTCTGCGGTTCGGCGCGCGAGGATTCGGCCCGCTTCTGTGAGTCGCACACCGCGGCCCTGCGGTTCGAGGAGCGGAACACCGACCTCGCGCTCGAGTTTGTTCAACTGCTGCGAAATCCCGGACGGTGTGACATGCAAGGTGCGGGCGGCAGCCGCCACTGATCCGTTCTCGGCGACGGCGTGCAGGGCGCGGAGTCTTTCGAGATTCAACACAGTAGCAATGCTACCGAATATACGGTCTGAACATTTGCTTGTGCTGAATAGTTAGCGGCAGGAACATTGTCGAGTGACCACTCTGACCTCCGCGACCGCGCAGACACCGACACCCACCCGAACTCCTCGGGGGCGCATCGACCCTCGATTGCTCGTCGTCGGAGGCGCAGCCGCGATCTCGATCAGTTCGCTCCTCATCAAGTTGGCTGATGTCGGGCCCTCGACGGCCGTCTTCTTCCGTTGCTTCCTGGCCCTGCCGCCGCTGTTGTGGTTGGCGTGGCGGGGGGGCCGCCCGGGGGGGGTCTGCAGGTGCTCGGCGGTCTGCTGCTCGGACTGGATTTCGCGTTGTGGTCGCAGTCGATTCTGATGATCGGCGCGGGGATGGCGAGCGTCGTCGTGAACGTGCAGGTGGTCGTGGTGCCCGCACTGTCCTGGTTGGTGTTCGGCCATCGGGTGCCGATGCGGTTCGTCTTCGCCCTGCCGTTCATGTTCACGGGAATCGCCTTGGCGGGCGGCGTGTTCGGGGGTGGGGGAACCGGCGACGACTTGCTGTGGGGAACGGCGCTCTCGCTCGTCTCCGGAATCGCCTACGGCGGCTACATCTTCGTGGTCGGCCGGACGGGCGAGGCGGATCGGGCAGCGAGCCAGGTGTTGATCTCGACGACGTCCGCGGGCATCGCCGGGTCCGTCATCGGATCACTGTGGGGCCGGATCGATTTCGTCCCGGGCTGGGAAGCCTTCGGCTGGCTCGCGGCAATGGCGCTGGTCGGCCAGGTGTTCGGCTGGATGCTGATGGGGCACTCGCTCCCTCGGCTTCCCGCCGAGGTGGGCGCGACGCTCCTGCTCATGCAACCGGTACTCGCCGTACTGCTGGCGGTTGTGCTGCTCGGCGAACGGCCCGGTATCGGGCAACTACTCGGGTGCGTCGTCGTTGTCGGAGCGGTCTCGGCCGTCTCCGTACGTCGCACCCGAGCAGTCACCCGAGTAGGTAGCGCAGGCTAGTGCACTCGCATCTCGCCGGGCATCCACATGCCCGAGCGGGTTGCGGTGCCCGTCTCCACCTCTGCCGGAACCGCATTGGGGAAGTACCGGTCGTACCGCTCGAGTGATCCCCAGTCCCGCGCCCAGTCGTCCTTCAGATATGTAGGAACCGTCGTCGCACCGGCAAGAACCTCGGTGAATCCGAGCGGGCCACCGTTGTCCGCGGACTGCCAGGTGTCGGTGGAACTGACCGCAAGAGGACGGTCCGGGAGGATGCGGAAGTTCGGCATCTCGGCCACGCCGTTCTGATGTGTGAACGGACGTTGGCACGGGAACTGAAGGCCGACAGCCCAGTCCAGGAGGACCGGCTGCTCGTTGCCGATGTACGAGTTCAGGGACTCGAGCTTGGGCACGCGCGGCGGCGTGAATGCCATCCACTGATCGCCCGTGAGGTTGGGATCGAACGCGACCACCCGAACGGCGTCGGCGTCCGGCGCGAGTTCGTGGATCGGGATACGGACGTTGCGCCACGACGGCGCGGGTCCGATGTCTCGCGGCATGTACGAACCCTGAACCTGCACGGTCCCGTCGGGCTGAGTCTTGCCGTACTCGACCAGAAGTGACTGGCCGTACGTGATCGCACCGGTGTTGTCGACGGACCACACACGCCCGGCGACGGACATGACCACCAGCGGTGATTCTTCACTGCGAGTGGGCAATCCGTACCAACTCGAGATGAGGGAAGCAGGTTCCTGCACACCGGGCTGATAGCTGCCCATGACCGGTGTCTTCGACGGATCGAGGCCGAAGGGGAGCTTGGCCGTGCTGCCGTTGACGCCGACGTTGCCGGTGCCGCCGCTGGTTCCGGCGCCGGAACCGGTGGCGAAGGTGGGACCGACACTCTGGCTGTCGGTATTGCCCATGCCCTGCTTGACTTCGATGTAATCCGCAGTCAGATCGCTGGGAACCCCATTGGGGGAGAAGCCCTTCGAATCAACTCCGGACAACGGATCCTCGGCGTTGAATCCGGGAGCGGTCAGAGGCCGCAGATTCCCGGAATTGACGTCGGTCTCGACCAGAACGTCCTCGGCCATGCCGCAGGTCTTGCCCGCGAGTGCCTCGATGTTGCTTCGGCCCAGCGAGTACGCCGGGTACTGCGACACTGCGCCCTTGAGTAGCGAGAGCACCTCGAACAGGACCATCAGACCGGCAATCACGGTGAGGGGAGCGGCCGCGAATTTGCGAATTCGTCTGCCCTTGGCCGTGTTCGGCTTCTCGGGCGGGGCGGCAAATCCCTCACGCAGGTACTGCCAGGCGGCAAAGGCCAAGGCGAGAGCAAAGAGCGCGAGGAACAGGGTGTTGGATTCACGGCCGTCGTAGGAGATGGTCTTGTCGAACCACGGCACGCCGTAACTCGAGACGTACCAGTAGCCGTTGATGCCGGCGAACGTCAACGCGAGCATCAGGAGCAGTCCGGCCACGAACACCGATCGGTTACGACGCGAGCGCAGGGCGGACGCGGACACGGCCACGGCGGTCAGCGCGGCGAGAGAACCGGCGATGCCCGCGTACGCACCGAAGTGGTGAGTCCACTTGGTGGGGTTGAACATCATCAGGAACATCGTGCCGAAGACGACGCCGACCAGGCGCCACGACGGACCGGTTGCCGCACCGGGGACGCGGCCGCGGCGCAACAACACGAAGAGCGTCGTGAAGAGGCACAGGATCATCGTCAAGAACGCGAAGCGTCGGGCAACCGAGCCGTCGACTGTCTGGACGAAGAGGTAGTAGTAGCGCAGGAAGTCCTGGTACCACTCGAGATTGGGGCCGATGATCGTTCGGACGCGCGTGGCTTCCATGACACCGGCAAAGGTCTGGTCGGCGAAGATGACCACCAGCACGATGGTTCCGGCAGCGGCGATCGGAGCGAGAAGCGGCAGTGTGCCGACCAGTCGGTGACGTTTGACGACGATGCGTACCAACGGGCGCACACCGGCGAGAAGGGCTGCGATACACATCAATCCGGTGGGTGCGGCGGCAAGAGTGAAGGCGCCGATCAAGATTGCCGTGGCCGCGGGCAGCAGACGTCCGGTCGCGATGGCGCGCTCGATGGAGCACCAGGTGAGCAGTGCGCCGAGAGCCACGATGGGTTCGGGGCGAAGACCGTTGTTGTACGCCAGCCAGAAGGACAGGAACACCAGCCCGCCGGTCCAGAGGGCGACGTTGCTCCGGCGAACCGCCCGGCCGAGACGCGGGACGACCTCGCGGCTGATGACCATCCAGCACAGGATTCCGGCGAGCAGAGCGGGCAGACGCATGAACGGGCTCGCGGTCGAGATCTTCGCCATCACGGCCAGCACTTCGTAATACCAACCGAACGGCGCCTCGGGAACGCCGAACCAACGGAAGTAGTTGGCCATGTATCCCGCGTCCGGTGAGACTCGGGCCATGGTGAGGAGGTAGCCGTCGTCGGCGGTGTTCGCGCCGATGAAGTGCCACACGACGAGCGTGCCGACCACCACTCCGTCGATACCGGAGAACTTCCACCAGCGTGCGGGCAGGAAGCGTCGGTGCTTGCGGCCGTCGGTGCCGTCGAGGCGAGCCAGGGCGACCAGCGCGACGATGGTCGAGAGGACGGCCACGATCATCGCGACCAGCTTCAAGACGCTCGGGCTCGACGAGAAACGTGAGTCGATCGTCATCGAGAAGCCGAGGCCCTCGGGGGCAGCGCCGTCGGGCAGGTCGCTGAAGACGCCGACCACCTGCGGGCGGAAGTCACCGTCGAGTTGGCCACGAATCGGGTTGCCGTCGGGATAGGTCAGTCCGACGAACTCTGCCGTGGTTCGGTTGACGTCAGAGCTGAACGCGATGGCGCCACAGCGACTGGACTCGACGTCCTCGCGTGCCGCCGAAGCGACGACGACGTTGCGATCGAGCACGTCGACGCTCGTCGCGGACACCCGGACGAACATCGACGACAGTGCCGCGCCGTCGCCCTGTGCAGGTGCCGTCGACAGCAGGATGCCGCCGCCCTCCGGCAACGAGCTGACCGCGGTACAGGGGATCGATGCGTTGACGTCGATGGGAACCTGCGCCATCAGCGGTGCCTCGACGTCGCCGATCACGCCGTTCTGCGGCCAGTTGACCGAAGCCGTCGTCTGCACGACGGGAAGCAGCGGAGTTGCCAGTGCGAGCACGAAGCCGAGCAAGCCGGCGATGATCGCGACCCATCGCGTGCGATGGAAACGCTCGCGGGCATCCTGACTAGCAGGAGGCGGCGAACTCGAAGTCTGAGGTGAAGCTGTCACGGCGTCGGGCACGGCTACCGATGGTATGTCAGGGCTGAGCGTGGACCTACCGTGCCCAGGTGGTTGGTAGGTCCACGCGTAACAGTTACGACTGGTAACGAATCGGGCCCGGTGTCCAGGTGCCCGATCGGGTCTCGGTGGTGACGTTCATTTGCGCGGGAACCGCGTCCGAATCGAGCGGTGTGTACTGCTCGAGCGATCCCCAGTCACGATCCCAGTCGTTGTCCAGATAGGTCGGCAATGCCCTGGCCGAGAGCAGTTCGGTAGTCCAGCCGAGCGGTCCGCCGCCGTAGTGGTCCTGCCAGGCGTTGGTGGACTCCGCGCCGATGCGGTCGGGCAGGATGCGCCAGTCCGGGATCTCGGCGACGCCGTACAGGTGATCCACCGGACGTTGGCACGGGAAGGCCAGACCGACAGCCCAGTCCATCAGCACGGGATCGGTGGATCCGACGACGTCCTGCAGCGTGCGCATGGTCGGCACTCGTGGCGGTGTGACCGCCAGCCACTGGTCGGCGCTGATGTCGGTGTCACTGGCCACCAGACGCACGGTGTCGGCGTCTGCGGGCAGCTGATCCATCGGAACGCGCAGGTTGCGCCACGACGGCGACGGGCCGATGTCGATCGGATCGACACGTCCCAGTGCGTCGACGCTCCCGTCGGCCTGCTTCTTGCCGTACTCGACCTGCAGCACTGCGCCGGGGGTGACGATGCCGTCGGAGTTGACGTAGCGGATGCGTCCGGCGGCCGCGACGGTCAGGAGCGGTGCGGCGTCGTTGCGCTCGGGGAGTGAATACCAACCGGTGGTCAGTGACGCGTTCTGAGGTGCTCCGTAACTACCGAGCACCGGGGTTTTTGCGGGGTCGAGCCCGAACGGGAGCGCGACGTTGCTGCCGTTGACGCCGGCCGTCGACTGCGAGCCACCGGCGGTGCCGGATCCGGTTCCCGGCGTGGTGGTGCCGGACTGCGAGGTCGAGGTGTCGAGGCTGTTTGCACTGCCTGCCGTCGAGTCTTCTGCGTCGGCCGTGAGGTCGCCTGCAACCCCGTCCGGCGAGAACCCGGTTGATTCGCTCGCACCGAATGCACCCGCGCCGGCGAGATCGGTGGGCCGATCCGTCAATTGCAGAACGCCGGCGTTCGGATCGGACTCGACGAGTACCTCACCCGCGAGACCGCAGCTTCCGCCGAAGACGGATTCGATGTTGGACTTGCCGATCGAATACGCGGGGTACTGCGCGACCGCGCCCTTGAGCAGGGACAGCACCTCGAACAGCACGACCGCTCCGGCCGCGATGGTCAACGGTGACGGGGCGAGAAGGCGGAGTCGCCTGGTCTTCTTGACGCTGTCCTCTGTGTCGTTTCGCCGGCGCGGCTCCATGACGTGGTACCACGCGGCCAGCAGCAGCGCGAGAATCGTGAGGCCGAGGAAGGCCGTCGAGAATCCCTTGCCGGCGATTGACGGCGGCTTGTCCCACCACGGGACGCCGTAACTCGAGACGTACCACCAGCCGTTGGAGCTCGTGAACGCCACAGCGAGGATGAACAGGATGCCCGCGGCGAACAGCGCGCGGTTTCGTTTGGAACGCATGCTCGACGCACTCACACCGACGGCGGCGAGGACGGCCACCGTGGCGGCCAGACCGGCGTACACACCGAAGTGGTGAGTCCACTTGGTGGGGGTGAACTGCATCAGGAGCAGCGACGCGAACACGATGCCGAGGATTCGGCGGGAGGGCCCGATAGCGGTGCCCGGGATCCGGCCCTTGCGCAGGATCATCATGACGCAGAAGACGAGTCCGACGAGCATGACGAACATGCCGAAGCGGCGTGCGAGTGAGCCGTCGGGGGAGATGGTCATCAGTGCGTCCCAACGCAACCGTTCCTCGAACCACGGAACGTTCGGCCCGACGGCCGTTCGCACTCTGGTCGATTCGAGAACTGTCGCGAGGGTTTGATCTGCGAAGACCGCGACGAGCACCACGGTTCCGGCGGCGAGAATCGGCATGATCTGGGACAGGAAGCCGACGCGCTTGCCGCGGGCGATCAGGATCTGCAGGATCGGCCGGGCGCCGGCGATCAACGCGCCGATCGCGATCAGCCCGGAAGGCCCGGCGGCCAACGAGAATGCGGCGATCAGCACGGCCATCGCGGCGGGCAACAGACGTCCGGTAGCGATGGCGCGTTCGATGGAGCACCACGTGAGCAGAGCGCCGAGGGCGATGATGGGCTCGGGGCGCAGGCCGTTGTTGTACGGCAACCAGAAGGCGAGGAACACGAGCCCGCCGGTCCAGATGGCAACCTTGTTGCGGCGCACCGCAACACCGAGTCGCGGGATCACCTCGCGGCTGATCACCATCCAACTCAGAATGCCGGCGATCAGCGCGGGCAGGCGCATCCACATGCTCGCGGTGCTGACCTTCGCGAACAGCGCCAGCACGTCGTAGTACCAACCGAACGGCGCTTCGGGGACGCCGAACCAACGGAAGTAATTGGCCATGTACCCGGAGTGCTCCGAGACTCGGGCCATGCCGAGCAGGTAACCGTCGTCGGAAGTGTTGGCGCCGAACACATGCCACAGCGCCAGCGTGCCGATAACCAGGGCGTCGATGCCGGTGAACTTCCACCATCGCGCCGGCAGGAACCGCCGCGCACGACGGCCGTCGACGCCGTCGATCCGGTGCAGTGCGTACAGCGAGACGATGGTCGAGAGTGCCGCCACGATCATCGCGAACAGTTTGAGAAGTGTGGGGCTGGACGAGAACCGCGAGTCGACGTCCATGTGGGCGGACAGTCCGGCGGGCGCTGCGCCCTGCAGGTCGGTGAAGATGCCGACAACCTGTGGGCGGTAGTCACCGGTCAGGGTGGTGCCGACGCCGTCGATTCCGGTGACCGCCGCGACGGTCTGCTCGGAGTTGGTCGTGATGGTGATCGCCGTGCACCCGCTCAGTTGATCGAGCGGGGTCGAGATCAATACCGAATCGCGGGTGAGTGCTTCGAGGCGGTCGGCAGTGGTGCGGACGGTGAGGCCGCGGGCGTTTCGGTCCGGCGCCCCGTTCGGCATGGTCGAGAGCAGTGTGCCGCCGCTGCCGCCCAACTGGCCGAGAGTGGAACAGGGGATGCTGATGTCGAGCGATGTGGGCGAGTAGGAGATAAGCGGCGACGAAACGCTGTTGACGGTCCCACCCTGCGGCCAGTCGATGCTCGCGGCTTCCTGCTTGACGGGCAGGAAGGGCGTAGCGAGTGCAAGAAGCAGGCCAAGAAGGCCGGTGACTATCGCGATGAGTCGTGCCGTCCGGACTCTCTGGGAATCCGATTCTCGGGGAGCTTCGGGGCCAGTGGGCACGGGTTTCGGGGGCACTACTACTTCAGACGGCACAAGGAACGATGTTAGGCGAGTGCGGGCCCGCACATCCTGAGAGAACTACTCAGGATGCAACTTCCTGTTCGGATTGTGGTGTTTCAAGTGTTCGGGCGATGGTGTCGAGTGAAATACCCAACACTTCCGCGACCGCGCTGATGGTGAAGAAGGCGGGTGTCGCGATGCGGCCGGTTTCGATCTTGCGCAGAGTTTCGACCGAGATGCCGGCGTCGAGCGCTACCTGAACCATGCTTCGGTCCCCCCGCGCCGATCGCAGGAGTTCACCCAGTCGTAGTCCTCGTTCGAGTTCTTCCGCCGTCAGCGGCACGCGCACCATGTGCTTATAGTAATACCGGTATAGTTATTCGACAAGGAAGGTGTTCGAAATGGTCGAAATCAAGACCGCAGGGGAAATCGACGCGATGGCGGCGGCTGGGAGAATCACGGCGCAGGCTCTGGCTGCGGCGCGTGAGGCGGCAAGCGTCGGGGTGACGTTGCTCGAATTGGACGCCGTTGCCGCGGAGGTTATTTCGGCGGCCGGCGCCTCGGCGCTGTTCTTGAACTACCGGCCGGCAACGGCATCGACGCCGTTCCCAGGCGCCATCTGTGCGAGTGTGAACGATGCTGTGGTGCACGGTATCCCGAATGAGTACCGGCTTCGCGACGGTGACCTGGTCAGCATCGACTGCGGCGCGAGACTCGACGGCTGGTGCGGCGACTCCGCCATCAGCTTCACTGTCGGGCGGGGGAGTAGTGAGGATCAGGCACTGATCGACGCGACCGATGAGGCACTTGCCCGTGGCATTGCCGCTGCCCAGCCCGGAAACCGATTGGGCGACATCGGTGCCGCGATCGGACAGTACGCGCGTGGCCGCGGGTACGGCATGCTGGCCGATCACGGTGGGCACGGCATCGGCCGCGAGATGCACGAAGGCCCGGACGTGCCCAACGAAGGTCGAGCAGGCAAAGGCTTCCGGCTGCGTCCCGGCCTGGTCATCGCCATCGAACCGATGCTCATCGCCGACGGAACCGACGACTACCGGCACGACGCCGACGGGTGGACCCTTCGCACCGTTTCGGGCGCCCGGGCTGCGCACAGTGAGCACACGGTCGCGATCACCGAAGACGGTCCGGTGATCATGACCCGCTGATCAACCCGCTCAGCTCTGGTTGGAGGTCTTGCCGCTCACGAGGTCTCGTACGTCCCACACCCACACGTCGTCGACGCGCTTGGCGTCGAAGCCGACCAGCTCGTCGACCGTGTGGCGCAGGGCGTCGTCGCCGGAGAATCGGGGAAGCACCAGTACGTCGGCGTGCCAGTACCGCAGGTCGGTCAGTGCGTTCGCTCTGGTGCCCACGTCGATCAACGGGACCTTGCCGGTTTGTTTGGCATTGACCAGCAGGGTCGAGGTGGGCCGGGACTCGGCGCCGTAGATTCCGGCGCGGGTCTTCGAATCCGGGCCGACGAAGTACCCGCCGGCGATGGGGAAGCCGAAGTCGGCGTCGACCTGCCAGCTCAGTGCGCGGGCGTCTTCGGCGCTCGCGACGGGAACCGTCACCAGGGTGCCGTCGCTGACGTAGTTCTCCCACGAGCCGCTGGTGATGAATTCGGGCGTCGCAGATCGCTGATCGGCGTCGATGGGGGTCGGGATCAGGGGAATCATCGCGACGGCGAGAGCCACCAGCCAGACACCGGCTGCCGTGCGGCGCGGTCCACGAAGTTCGACAAAAGCGCGGTAGGTGCCGAGGGTGAGCAGCAGCCCGATCGCCGGAATCGCGCCCATCGCGAATCGGGATTCGAGCACCGATTCGAACAACGGCAGGTCGGCGAGGAGTTTCCACGGCAGAGTGATGCCGGTCTTGTCACCGTCGATGGTCAGTTCGGAACCGAGTGAGAGCACACCCATGACCACGATCACGGCGGCAGCCGCGCGGGTCAGGCGGATGCGCCACAGCCACACCGTTGCACCGAGAAGCAGGAGCACCAGCGGCCATCCGAAGTACGCGTTCTCCTCGGTCGGGTTCATTCGGAACTCCGCGCCCTCGGGGTCGCCCGCAACCGATTCGGTCGGGAACGTGGTGAGTGCAGCGGTGTCGTTGCCGGCCTGACCGTGTGAGACGCCGTCGTAGCTCGCTGGGCCGAAGAACTGCGACCACAGCGGCACCGCGGTGATCAGGAGTGTGACCGCGCCGCCGATCACGAGGCCGGGCATCGCGCGCTTGATCGCCTGGCGCGACTTGGCCAGGCCGGGCAGTGCATAGGCGGCGCCGAACACCATGGCTGACATCGTGAAGATGAGGAGCGGTTCTTCGCCGAGGAAGATCTGCCAGGCGACGAGTAGGCCGAGGACGACACCGTCGCGAACCGGACGCTTGCCGTTCGAAATGCGCACTACCTGCAAGAATATGAACGGAAGTACGAAGAACGCGACGAAGTTCGGGTGGCCGTTGGCATGCGAGATCATGGCGGGCGCAAATCCGCAGAACCCCGCTCCGACGGCGGCGGCGATCTTGGAGCGGACCGAGACGCCGGTCAGCACGTGCCGCGAGAATGCCCAGTACCAGGCGATAGCGGTGCCGCCGAGGCCGGCAGTCAGTCCGATCGCATACGTGGCTGTCGGTCCGAAGATCAACGTGATCGGGGCCAGCGGGATGCTGATCCCGAACATGGCGGTATTGGCCATCAGGTTCACGCCGAGCGGGTAATTCTGCAGGTCACTGAACAGTGGGCTGCGGAACTGGGCGAGGGCGTGAGCGGTATCGGCGAAGAACCATTCCCACATGGCCTGGTCGCGGCCCGCGTTGAACAGATAGCCGGACTGCAGATCGCTCCACAGGTTGGACATCACGTAGATCGCCGCAACGGTGAACGTCGCCATGATCGCGAGGTCGACCAGACGACCGCGCTGGACGACCGAGCGCCGCACTGCTGAACGGACTCGCCCTGGACGTGCTTCTTCGAGCAGTTGGACGTCGGGCAAGGTCTCGGTCATGCAGTCGGTGCCTTTCGGTTCTGGCGCCCATCCCTGAAGTGGCGATCTCAGAAGTTCGGGGTGGCCTACTTAGGTCTCGATTCGATAACTTCCACTGTCAGAGTAACGAACAAAACGGTTCGCGTCCGCGAGCGGGCGCAGTCAGCGGGACAAATCGGTCCGCCCGACTTGTCCGGAAAGTAATGTTTTCGTGCACCGTTTGACGGGTTCGTGACCGGGGTATCGCAACAAGGATCTTGCTCGCGTTTGTTCAGGCAGCCCCGACGAATCCCATCCTCGACGAAGAGTTGGAACCTACGTCCGGGGCCTATACCGGATGGGATGGTGCTTGTGCATGTCGAAGACAGCAGTTCGTAGTAGCGCAGTAGGAGCAGTGGCCCTGTTGGCCGTTGTCCTGGGGGGTGGGACGGCGTCGGCAGGCGTTGACAACACCAGTTCGATCACCGACGTCAAAGGGAATCGGATAGAAGTCTTCCAGGCTGATACCGCTATCCATGTCTTTCCGCCTCTCGACAGCTCACCGCTGAGTGTCGAGTTCTTCCACGACGGGGTTGCCGGCGTGAAGATCGACGGGCCGGACGCGGCAAGCTTCACCGGAACGAAGCTGACGATCGGTTATCAGATCGGTTACCCGATCGCGTTAACCGGCGCGACGGTCGTTCTCAACAGTCCTGGTCTCGACTGGGCTGTCGAGAGTGGAACCAACCTCGGGATCGGCCTGGTTCCGGACTTCGAACTGGGACTGGACATATCGAACGGGTTCGTCATCGGTGGTGACATCATTCCTTCGCAGGAACTTGACGTCGATCTGGCGCCGGGCGGTATCACCGACGTCGCACTGCTCGAAGATCAGGAGTTCGACGGTCCCGAAGCCGCTGTCCGTCTGTCCGGAGTTCACGGTTATGTACAGGGAGCAATCGGTCCGGTGACCATCAGGCCGTACGCGAAGGCTGTCACGTCGAATGGCGATACCGTCGTCACTTACGGTGTACCGCAGAGGCTTTAGCGAAAGCGGATGCTCCCGCCGTCACGCTGCAACAGCGTGATGGTGGGAGTTTTCCGCGTTCCGTGTGGTCGAATCGGCGCCACGAATCGGCGAAGCGTCTGCCCAGTGGGCACTACGGGAAACACTGACGAGTTTCGCGACCAACCGTGCCGCGATCCACACGAGGTACACGGCGGTGATCAGAAGCAGAAGTGCCCAGTCGTGCGCGAAGAATCCGACTATCCCGCCGATCGTGAACGCGAGGGCGACGAAGACGACCCGTCCGCCCACGTCGGTCTCGACCAGATACTCGGGTTCGATCGGATCGTCGGGTTCACTCGATTCATCGACGTCCTCGGATGACTCGGCCCTGGACTTCTCGTGGTGTTCGGTGGGGATCTCGAGTAGCTCGCCCCATTCGAGCACCGCAACAGTGTGCGCGGTGTCGGTCGGGATCGCGCGGTAGTCGCGGGACTCGGACACGTCGATGAGAGCCCTTGCCAGAGTGAGTACTTCGATGCGATTGCGAATCGCGACGCTCAACACTTCATGGAAAGCCTGTTCGCGCCCGAACGGTTTGCCGCGCGCAATGACCAGAACATGCTCTGCGGAATCGAGAACTGCACGATGCGGTACAAGCTCGCGGCTTTGCGCAACGAGTTCGCTCACTGTCATCACCTACCCCGCCGGTGGTTGATGCGGCCGTTTGCTCGACTGCGCTTGGAGGGGCTGAGTACCCCGGCAGTTTCGGAAACAAACTCGCCGGACAGCGTGTCAGATTTGCGCAGCCGGGGCCGAGAGTGCTCCGAGGCAACTTTCGATCAGGTCGGCAACGATCACGTGAGCACGTTCGCGGCTGTCGACGCGGCCTTCCCACGTGGCAAAAGTGACGACGGTGAGCACGGTCAGAGTTCCTGCCCGAAGTTCGGCGATCTCTGCCGGTAACGAGGACGCAGCGACTATCCGCCGCTGAACTTCGCGGAAACTCTCGGCCTGCATGTGGTCACGGATAGTCGACGACATCGCCGGGTCGAAGATCGACTGCACCAGGAACCGCGCGTACAACGTGCCCTCGCGGTAGATGGTCTGTTCCGCCAACGGCAGGACGAGAGCCTCGACGAGGGCACGCATCGTCGGTGGATTCGCGTCGAGATCGATCGTGTCGAGCAACTCACGACGACGCTCACCGGCAGGTCGCATTCTGGACTCGACGACGGCCGCCAGCAAACCTTCACGTGACCCGAAGTGATACTGCGCAGCCGATTTGTTGGCCTGCCCGGCTTCGGTCTGAACATCACGAAGAGTCAGAGCGGCCAGACCTCGCTCGGCAACCAGACGCTCGGCTGCATCGATCATCGCCGCTCGGGCATCGGTTCGGGGCACGGTATGAAGCTAGGGGTGCGTCGGGGTCGCGTCAACGACCCCGACGGTAAGCCTTTTGTGACGTATCTCCTGGTTAGATTGCGTCAGAGCGGGTAACGACCACAAACGGCCCCTGCTCGGTCACGGTGAAACGAGGATCGTCGAACAGTTCCTTGGGGAACGTGACCGTGTAGCGGCGGACGTTCGGGTCGTTGGGGTAGACGTCCTCTGCCAACCGCAGCGTGTACCCGTCGGCGCCCTGGCGGAAGACGAAGGCGTCGGGGCTGCGCCACGGCGCCGAGTCCAGCGCAGCTATCAGTTCGTCAGGCGTCTTCAGTTCCGACCACTGCTCGATCAGCGCAGCGCGCGCACGGAAATCGGCGAGCGGGTTCGCGTAGTGCGACGTCAGTCCTTGAAAGCCGAAGTACGGGTAGAAGCTCAGGAAGCCGATGTCGGCAGTGAGGACCACCGTGTCATGGGGTTCGCGTCCCAACTGCTCGCGAATGATCCGGTCGATGTCGGCGTAATTGGCTTCGGCACCCGGGGGCCGCTTGTCGCCGCGCTCGCCGTTACCGTCGGTATCGCTGTATGCCACAGCGATATCCGGCGCCAGCACCTGCGGGATGTTCTGCGCGAAAGCGATGGCTCCGATGACACCGAGTGCAACCAGTACCGCTTTGACGCGAGGATTTTCGCTGGTGGCCAGCACGATCCAACCGGCGAACTCGAAGAAACCGAACACACCGGCGGCGGCAAGGAGTCCGATCACGACCGGCTCCAGTCGGAAGCCGAGGAGCGTACTGCCGGCGACGGTGAACGTCATGGACAGCAGTGCCCACAGGTACACGGCAATGACACCGATACCGAGTGCTCGGGCGCGGCGGGAGAACAGGAACCGTGAAATCAGCCAGATCGTGCCGAGTAGGCACAGTCCACCGACGAGGGTGAAGCTCAGCATCGGGAAGGGCAGTACCGCACCGGAATCGGGGAGGTAGTGCATTGCGGTGCCGGACTCTGCGGTGGCACCGGAGAGTGCCTTCAGTAGGTAGGGCGTCCAGACGGTCAGAGCCACCAGGCCGGAGATCACCGCGATCACGGCGAGCCTGACGAGGGGGCCCAGTGCGGCTTTCCACGTGTTCTGGGCGCGTGCGGCAAGTACTGCGGCCACCACTGCCATCAGAGTCACTGCGAACGCGGCGAATCCGAGATAGAGCGTGTAGACCGTTGCGGCGAAACCGAGGAACAGGCCCGTCCCGAGTATTGCGCCGGCTCCGGCAAATCGAGATGCCCCCGGCCGGTCCAATGCACCCCACGCGAGGATCAGCACCGGCGGGATCAGGAGGTTGATGACGGCGCCGTACGCCTCGGGGGAGTTGTACGCCAACACGACGGCAGTGACGGCCAATGCCGCGACGACGGCCCAATCGCGTCGAATCAGCTTGGTCCACAACACGAGTGCAACGACGGCGACGACAGCCAACGAGCCGATCGCGTAGGGCTTGAAGGCTTCCCAGCCGTCCATTCCCAGCAGGTTCGCGACGCGTCCACCGATCCAGAACCAGCCGGCCGGGTAGAACGGCGGCAGATCCACGTACGTCATGTCCTGCAGCGCAGCAGAATCCGTCAGCCGGGTCAGGTACTCGGTCCGGAACTGCTGATCGACCGAGACGCCGTGCAGATACAGACTCGTCGCGGCGAGGGGAAGTCCGAGCGTCGTGGTGACGAAGCCGGAGAGCCCGGCCCACGAGAGGAGTTTTGCGACCCGCTCGGCCTTGCGGGCGCGGAACATCAGAACCGCAACACCGACCACTGCGATGCAGAGCACCTGCAGCACCGTCGTGACTGCCTGCGTGACATTGGAAGAGGTGAACGCCGGCCACTGCACTCGGCCGAAAGCAAAGAGCCCGACAGCGGCTACAACAGCGGCGACCAGCGCTCCGAGGGCCATTTCCACCACCGTCGCCGCGGCATTACGCCACGGCGACGGGGTCGAAAGGTCTGTACTCGGAGCAGTTGTTGTTTCTGGCACGGGAGGAGCTTAAACCGGCAACTTCCGGAAGATCGGGCGCGGCACGTGGCGAAGACCCATCATGACGAAGCGCCACGGGCCGGGAGTCCAGACGATTTCCTTGCCCTTGTCCGAGGCGGCAACAGCGAGCTTCGCGACGATGTCCTTGTTGACCGTCAGCGGAGCTTCCTTGACGTGGGCACTGAACTGCGTGCGCACCATGCCGGGGCGAACGACGGTGACCTGCGGTCCGAATTCCGCGAGAGCCTCGCCGAGTCCGAGGTAGAAACCGTCGAGGCCCGCCTTGGTGGAGCCGTAGACGAAGTTGGCACGCTTGACGCGCTCGCCGGCAACCGACGACATCGCGATGATCTTGCCGAAGCCCTGAGCCTTCATCTTCTCGCCGAGAAGAACACCGACCGAGACGGAAGCGGTGTAGTTGACGTTTGCCACCAGAACGGCCTTGCGCTGGTTCTGCCACAGCTCTTCGGAGTCACCGTCCAGTGCGAAGGCGACGATGGCGACATCGACGTCACCGTTCGAGAACGCCTGGTCGATCACCTTCGGATGCGACTCGAAATCAACGGCGTCGAAGTCGATGAGCTCCACCGAGGTGGCACCCTTCGCTTCGAGCTGCTTGACCGCAGCTTCGCGTCCCGGATCGCCGGGGAGTGCCGCCAGAACGACGCGGAGCGGCGCCTTCTTCAGGTACTCCTCACAGATGGCGAGGCCGATCTCGGAGGTTCCACCGAGAAGCAAAACGGTTTGCGGGTTACCTACAGCGTTGATCACAGTTCCAGCCTTCTGGACATATCGGAGGCGAAAACGCCTGTGGGGTCGTACTTGCGGCGCGTCGCGATCCACTCGTCGATACGCGGGTACATGGCGTGGAAGGTTTCCGCGGACGTCCGCGAGTCCTTGGCCGTGTACAGGCGTCCGCCGAATTCGAGGACACGCTTGTCGAGTTCGGTGACGAACTCGTTCAGGCCCGGCTTGATGCGGAAGTCGACGCAGATGTTCCAGCCCGGGATCGGGAAGCTCAGCGGCGCCTGGTTGCCCTCGCCGAAGAGCTTGAACACGTTGAGGAACGAGTAGTGCCCGCTGCGCTGGATGTCGACGATGATCTTCTTGAACTCGTCGACGGCCTCCGGCGGAACCACGAACTGGTACTGGAGGAATCCGTTGGATCCGTACGCCCGGTTCCACTCACCGAACATGTCGAGCGGGTGGTAGAACTGCGTCAGATTCTGGACCTTGCCGCGGTACTTGCCGGACTTGCGGAACCAGACCTCGCCGATCGCGGTGAAGTTGAACTTGTTGGCCAGCCCGTTGGGGAAGACGTCGGGGAACGTCAGCAACTGCGGTGCGTCGAAGGCGAGCGGGTTCTTCTGCAGCTTGGCCGGAAGCTGGTCGAGCTTCGCCAGAGATCCGCGCGAGACTGCCGCACGACCGAGCTTCGGGGGCGCGGAAATCGCGTCGAACCACGCGCTCGAATACTCGTAGTTGGCCTCACTGCCGTCGCTGTGCAGCGCGATGGTCTCGTCGAGGCTGTTGGTGACGTCGCCGTCGGCGATGAAGTACGCCGTCTCGGTCGGTGTCATCTTGATGGTTGCCCGCAAGATGATGCCCGTCAGGCCCATGCCGCCGATCGTGGCCCAGAACAGTGCGGCCTTCGGGTCGTTGCGCCCGCCCTTGGGGGTGAGCGTGCGAACCTTGCCGTCGGCCGTCAGCAGATCCAACGACACGACGTGGTTGCCGAAGCTGCCCGCGCTGTGGTGGTTCTTGCCGTGGATATCCGAGCCGATGGCGCCGCCGATCGTGACCTGACGAGTACCCGGCAGGACCGGAACCCACAGGCCGAACGGCAGAGCAGCCTTCATCAGCTGATCCAGATTCACGCCGGCGTCGACGTCCACCAGAGCGGTGTCGCGATCGATGCGATGAATGCGGTCGAGTGCATTCATGTCGATGACCAGCCCGCCGGCGTTCTGCGCCGGGTCACCGTACGAGCGGCCGAGGCCGCGCGCGATGACGCCGCGTCGCAGATGCGATGGCTTGGAATCGTTCTGTTCCGCAACCTGGGCGACCGCGTTGGCGATCACTTCCACGTCGGGGGTGGACAGCACCTGTGCGGTGGTGGCGGCGGTGCGTCCCCAACCGGTGAGGGTGCGGGCTTGGGTGTGGAGAGCCGGCTGCGGCGTCTCTTCTGCTGTCGTGGACATCAAGGTAGAGGTTACCTGGGAGTAGTGCCGACGGCTCCGACTCGAGTGGTTACTCTCGTCGTCGTGCCCGAAACACCTGCAAGTCACCAGCACGAACCCCACGTCCCGCTGCCCGTCGAGATTCCTGTCACGACGGACATCGCCGACGACGCGTTGGACCTGAAAACGCAGATCGTCCGGTTCGTCGCGACGGGTGGGCTGTCGGCGGTCGTGGACTACGGGCTGTATGTGCTGCTCCTCGCGTTGGGGTTGCCGCGCGTCGCCGCAAAATCGCTGAGCTTCGTTGCGGGCACCACGACGGCGTACCTCATCAATCGTCGGTGGACGTTCAAGGCCGAGCCTTCTCGCGCCCGCTTCATCGCTGTAGTCGCGCTGTACGCGGTCACTTTTGCGGTTCAGGTCGGACTCAACGAACTGATGGTCCATGTCTTCGACGAGCATTGGTGGCGGACACCGCTGGCCTTCGTCATCGCGCAGGGCACCGCGACGGTCATCAACTTCATCGTTCAGCGGGCAGTGATCTTCAAGATCAAGTAACGGTTCGGGGTGGATTAGCGCATTCGTCCGGTTTCTCGAGAGAGAATCGAGCCCATGATCATCGTTCTCGATTCTTCGGCCCTGACCAGGGGCGCACGGTTCGACACTGCCATCGCCGACGCTCGCGCACTCGGACACCGCGTCGTCGTGCCGCGATTGGTCGTCCTCGAGGTTGCGAGTCGCTACCGCGAGGAATCGGCGGAGATGATCGCGGCCCTGAGCGTCCAGGCGCGCATGTACGACCGACTGGGGTTGCGGCGCGACCTTACGAGGTTCGTCGACGCGGCTCACGACAAGGCCGACGGCTACGTCGACGACGTGATCGAAGACCTCGTGGCGATCGGCGTCGAAGTGGTCGATCCAGTCGACGTTTCGCATCTCGAGGTGGCCGAGAGGGCGATCTCGCTGCGTCGGCCCTATACCGACAAGAAGAAGCGAGACGGATATCCGGCGACGCTGAACTGGCTGACCGTGCTCGATCTCGCCGACCGCAACCCGGGCGTCGACGTCATCTGGGTGAGCTCCGACGCACGGGCATACGGCGACGGCGAAGACGGGGTCTGGCACGGCGATCTCGCGCGTGAGCTGGCGTCGCGCGGTCTGGAGTATCGGGTCCGCTGGGCGTCGGACATCCCGGTGATCGACGGACCGGTGCAGGTGGAGCAAGTGGCGGAGGTCGAGGAAGCCGCTGAGGTCGCGCCCGAGGCCCCGGTTGCTCAGGGCTTCGTGGAGCCGGAAGCGGTGGTTCCAGCCGAGGTTCCCGAACCCGCGGCACCTGCAGCAGCCCCCGCCCCCAAGCCTGTTCAGCGCGCAGCGCGGACGAGAGTTGCGCCGCAGCGCATCGAACCCGCCCCGAAAGCTCAGTCCGGTGGACTGCGCGGTCTGGGCAAGGTCATCGGCGGGGGGG
>NZ_BCWH01000001.1:652887-711504 GCF_001653035.1 Rhodococcus sp. YH3-3
GCCGAGTATCGAATCGCAGGTCCTCTACAACGCGTGCCGATGGATGCTTCGGCCCGTGGTCGGGATCGCGCCGCTGACGCCTGGCGCCATGCGCCGCGCCGCAGTGCTGGACTCGGCCGCGGGTGTACGCATTCCGTCCGGGATCGATCGGGAAGCGATTCGCTTTCCAGGTTTCGACGGTGAACTCGTGCGGACGGCAGGCTCGACGGCTGATCTGCGCGACGGTGTTGTTCTCTACCTGCACGGCGGCGGGTTCATGTGCTGCGGGCTCAACACGCATCGGCCGGTCGTTGCAAGCATCGCCAAGCGAACCGGCCTTCCGGTCCTGCACATCGCATATCGACAGTTGCCGAGCACGAGCATCAGCGGGTCCGTCGACGACTGTCTCGATGCATACCGGTGGCTCCTCGAACAGGGAGCCTTGCCGGAAAAGGTTGTCTTCGTTGGTGATTCGGCCGGAGGTTTCCTGGTCTTCGCGACGGCGCTTGCAGCAGTTTCCGCGGGGCTCGAGGTTCCGGCCGGCCTGGTCGGGCTCTCACCGCTCCTCGATCTCGATTGCACCACCAAATCAGTCCACGCCAACGCTCGACGCGACGTCATCGCCCCGGTGTCGGCATTGATGGCGATCGGAAAGCTTGGCGGACAGACGAACTCACCCGTCGACGGCGATCTGGCCGCTCTGCCGCCGTCGTTGCTGATCGCCGCCGAATCCGAGGTGCTCAGAGTCGATTCGGAGGTGATGGCGCAACGGCTCGCCGCCGCGGGGGTGCCGTGCTCGCTGCAGATCTGGAACGGCCAGGTTCACGCGTTTCCCGCCGTCTGGCCTGGCCTGCCGGAGAGCCGGGCAGCGCTACGTGACGTTGCCAGGTTCATTCGCACCAGGCTGGATGCGGTCCCGCCCCAGGTCGCGGGCGAAAGTTGTTCGGGAAGTTGAACTTCCGGTCCGGTTAGGGATTCTCGTGTCCTGACGTTGTGGTAGGTGCCATCGCGCGGGCATAGATCGATTCGAGCTCGGTTACTGCTGAACGTCGATCGACGTTGTCGGGATCGAGGCGATGTTGGAGGTTGATCCCGAGAGTGCCGGCCAGAAGGGTGACGGCAACCAACTCCGGATTGGTGACCGGGGTGTCGATCGAACGCAGGTAGTCCGCGTACAGCGTTCGCATTGCGACGTACTGCTCTGCGTAGGTCTCGCGGATGGTGGACCCGGGAATCACGGCTTCGATCAAGATGGTCGAGAAAATTCGTGCCTCGGGGTATGACATCAGTACGAAGTTGGCTTCGATCAATGCTTCGATTCCAGTCGCCGAGGATGATGCCAACTCTGCGCGTAGCTTTTCCATGCCCCACCGGAATGCGTCCTCGACGACGGCTCGTAGAAGCCCGTCCTTCGATCCGAAGTGCCAGGCCACGGACCCTCTGCTGATACCGGATCTTTCTGCCACGGCTTGTACGGACATCGCGGTCGACCCGCCTTCGGCAGCCAGTTCGGCCGCGGCTTTCACCAGTCGCCGTCTGGTTTCCTCGGAAATCTCCTGCTTGCGTGTCGACGCCATTCGGTGTTCCTGCCTTCTTTCGTTCTCGAGTGCAGCCAATTCCGGCACGCGGTGACGTCGACGCGCCCGTCGGGGCCGAGACCTGCGCACCGCACTCATGCTACGAGGCCGGCCATCGGCCGGCCGTATTCCTCTCGCGACACCCTCTTGCCTATGTTCATCGTCCAGTTCTATGCTGAGCGTCCAATAACTTAACGGAATGGGCGGACATGGAACTCATCGATCTGACTAGAACTCTCGATCCGGCCGATCGGGAATTGCTCCCCGAGGGTTTGAAGGCACTGGCTTCCGTCGTTGCCCCCTCGGTGACCTACTCGCACCCCGCAGGTGCCGGACGCGACGAGTTCGCGGCAGCACTGCAGTGCGGAGTTCATGATCTTCCGGACGGTGAGGGGTGGGGATCGGAGATGTTGAGTGAGTTCAACAGCCATCTGGGCACACACGTCGACGCGCCGTTGCACTACGGATCAACCTCGGAGGGTAAGCCTTCTCGCACGATCACAGACATCGCGTTGGATGAATTGTTCTGCGAGACAGTGGTGCTCGACCTGCGCGGCCGGTGCGAGGCGAATCAGCCGATCTCGGTGGACGCGCTGAAAGCTGCCCTGGCGGAAAACGGTGCGTCCGTTCCCCAGGGTGGTGCCGTGTTGCTCCGTACCGGACAAGAGAGCTTCACCTTGGCTGATCCAGGGTTCTTTCAGTATCCAGGGATGAGTCGCGAAGGCACGCTGTTTCTCGCCGAGCAAGGCGCGAAGGTGCTGGGCACCGACGCTGCCGGCTGGGACTTGAGCTTTGCAGTCATGGCGCAGAAATTTCGTGACACCGTGGACAACTCGGTTCTCTGGGACGGGCACCGGGCCGGACGCGAACGTGAAGTATTCATCGTTCAGCAACTGGCGAACCTCGCCGCGCTTCCGCCCTCGGGATTTCACGTGGCGTTTTTCCCGATCAAGCTTGCGCGAGCCAGCGCTGCCCCGGCTCGTGTGGTCGCGTTCGTCTGAGCAAAATTCCTGCCTCACCTAACGAACAATTCAGTGAAAGGTATTGACTCACAGTGAAACTTGCGACCGTCGAATACGAAAAGACTCAGCAGACGGCTCTGGTGACGGGCAGCGGCGAGCAACTGTTGTTACTCGAGCGAGCTCATCATGATGTGACGGGAAAACCGGCTCCAGAACTGGAAACCATGCAAACCATCATCGAAGGTGGTCCGGCGGCACGGGAGACCCTGGATCGGCTCGCAGACGAGCCGCCGGCAAGTGCAATCGTCGACGCAGGTGATGTGCGCTGGATGTCGCCGCTTCCTCAGCCGGTCCAGATCCGAGACTTCGGCTGCTTCATGGATCACTTCCGCAACGCTCGCGCCCGAATTCAAGGGGTCGCACTCGAGGACGTCGAACTGCCGAAGATCCAGTTGGAGCGCCCGCTGTATTACATAGCGAACCGATTGGCGGTGACCGGACACAAATCTGACGTCGTGTGGCCCGAGTACTCGAGCCTGCGCGATTACGAACTCGAATTCGCCTGTGTGCTGGGGCGCGGTGGAACCGACATCTCACGCGCGGATGCCCCTGCGCATATCTTCGGTTACACCATCTTCAACGATTTCAGCGCCCGCGATACTCAGCTCGAGGAGATCTCCACCGGACTCGGTCTCAGTAAGAGCAAGGACTTTTCGAACGCGAATGTCCTCGGGCCCTGGATCGTGACGGCCGACGAAGTCGGTGACCCCTACCAACTCGAGATGACCGCGAGAATCAACGGAGACGAGGTGAGCCGAGGAACCAGCGCCGACATGGACCATCGTTTCGAGGACGTGATTTCGTTCGCTTCGACTTCCACGCGGCTGTACCCGGGTGAAGTCTTCTGTTCCGGCACCGTGCCGAGTGGATGCGGCTTGGAGCACGGGCGGTTCCTGGAACCGGGAGACGTAGTCGAACTCGAGGTCACCGGCCTCGGTGTATTGAGGAATCGAGTGGTGGCGTGAGCGGCGAAGTCATGGTTCTCGGTGTCGGCGCGACTCTCTTCGGGCGGCACGCGGATACCGCGGCCTCGGAATTGGCGGGGCGTGCGGCGATCGATGCCGTCGAAGACGCGGGCCTGACCCGCGGTGACGTCGGTGCGGTCTTCTACGCGACAGTCAGCCAGAAGGCGATCGACCGGCAGCACATGATCCCAGGCCAGATTGCCTTGAGGCCATACGGTTTCGGGGGAGTCCCGGTCGTCAATGTCGAAAATGCCTGCGCCGGCGGCGCGACTGCACTCTGGCTGGCGATCGCCCACGTTCGCGCCGGTCTGTCCGAGGTCGCGTTGGCGGTCGGGGTGGACAAGCTGGTGTGCTCGGATCCGGCTCGAAGTCTGGAGGTGTTCGACGGTGCACTCGACGTTGCGCATCGCGACGAGACGCTCGCGGGCCTTGCTTCGCTGTCCGCTCCGCTGCCGGATGCACTCGGATCGCAGGGTGAGCGGTCGGTGTTCATGGAGATCTACGCTTCTCTTGCCCGGGCGCACATGGAGAGATTCGGAACCACCGAGTTCGAGCTCGCGTCCGTAGCAGCCAAAAATCATGCGCATTCCGTGCACAATCCGCGGTCGCACTTTCGCAAACTCTTCAGCGTCGAAGAGGTGCTTGCCGCAAGGCGAGTCGCGTGGCCTCTGACAGTTCCGATGTGCTCGCCCGTCAGTGACGGTGCAGCGGCGGTCATTGTGACCAGTGCGGACTTTGCTCGAAGGCACGATTCCTCTCGGCGGGCGGCGCAGGTACTCGGTTGCAGCTTGGTGTCAGGCACGGATCGGACCGCAGATGACGTGGAGAGTCACATCGGTCGCCGTGCAGCAATGAGCGCATACGAGGAAGCCGGAGTCGGGCCAGGCGATGTGGATGTGGCAGAGGTCCACGACGCCACGGCCTTCGGTGAAGTGCAGCAGGTCGAGAATCTGGGGTTCTGCCCGATCGGTGAGGGCGGCGCGTGGTCGGCGTCCGGTGCGAGTTCGTTGGGAGGCGTGCGTCCGGTCAATCCGTCAGGTGGGCTCGAGTCCCGTGGTCATCCGGTCTCGGCAACGGGACTGGCGCAGGTCTTCGAACTTGTCACGCAGTTGCGTGGACAAGCAGGGCGGCGACAAGTTCCGGGTGCTCGAATCGCGGTCGCAGAGAACGGCGGAGGTCTCTACGGCATCGAGGAAGCCGTCGCCGCGGTCACGATCTTGGGAGGGCCACGATGAACGCGGACATCATGAACGATGAACCGATGGCGCCAGGCTTGCAGGTGCAAGCGGGATATGCGGATCTGATTCTGTCGGCGCTGCGACGCCGACCAGACCACATCGCGTTTCGATTCACGGATCGGAACGGTGATCGGGCCGAGCTGACATATTGGCAGACTGCGGAACAGATCGAGCGGATTGCAGGTGTCCTCAGTAGCTTCGCTCTGCCGGACGGAGCCGGGGTCGCCCTGCTTGCGGGGCCGTGTCCTGAAGCATTCACGGTCATGGCCGCGGCGTGTCTGGCGGGCGTGCGCTACACGGCACTCCATCCGCTCGCGACCGAAGAGAACGACAGGATGGTGCTGAAAGACAGTGGTACCGATCTCCTGTTGGTTGCCGACGGACAGTTCCAGGTACGCGCCGAAGCGGCACAGACTCGAGTGATGTCACTGTCAGCCCTCGAATCAGCGTGTGAATTGGGTACGGCGGGAATAGGTTCAGGCTTAGGCGGTCAGGGTCGAGCTTTGTATCTCTTCTACACCGGTGGAACCACCGGTGAGCCGAAAGGCGTCATGCTCAGGGACCGATCCTTGGTCGCCAATGCCTGGGCCTGCACCACGTGGGAGTGGCCGGCTGAAACCACCATGCTGCTCACTACGCCGATGTCTCATGCTGCCGGTCTGCTCGTCGCACCCGGTCTGCTGCGAGGTGCAAGCTTCGAGTTGCACAGGTCGTTCGACCCGGACAGAGTTGTCGACGCCATCGAAAATGGCGGAGTCACAGCTACATTCGTGGTTCCCACGATGCTCTATGCCTTACTCGACCATCCACGCCTGTCGGATGCGAATCTGTCTGGGCTGAACTGGATGCTTTACGGTGCTGCACCCATCGACCCCACCAGGCTCGAGCAGGCAGGGGCGGTGTTCGGGCCGATCCTGAGCCAGCATTACGGTCAGGCCGAAGCCCCGAATGCGTTGACGGTACTCGATACACGTGAGCACACGGACGATCCCGCAGTTTTGGGGAGTTGTGGGCGCGCGATGCCAGGTGTCGAAGTGGTGTTGCTTGACGAGCAGGGAAACGAGACGGCGACGGGCGTACCCGGCGAGCTTTGTGTGCGAGGTCCGCTCGTGATGGACGGCTATTGGAACAAACCTGAACAAACCGCTGCAGCGCTCGCGAATGGGTGGTTGCACACCGGCGACGTTGCTCGAATCGACGAAAGTGGGCTCATCTCGATCGTCGACCGCATCAAAGACACGATCATCAGTGGTGGATTCAACGTCTACCCGCGCGAAGTCGAGGACTCACTCGGACATCATCCCGCGGTGGCAGCATGTGCGGTATTCGGTCCCCGATTCTCAATGGGGAGAAGCTGTTACCGCCGCAGTCGTACTGAAGACGGGATGGTCGGTCACACCCGATCAACTCATCGCGCACGTGAGATCGCACAAGGGTCCGATCTGGGCGCCCAAGGAGATTTCGATTCTGGAAGCGCTGCCGCTCACTGCTTTGGGGAAGATCGACAAGAAGGCACTCCGTGGCGCGTCACCGACCTAGTGACGCGACAACTGCCCGTGCGAGGGCGTCGGCAGATCCAGGGGCGAATGGCAGAAAGAGTTCTGGCTCGATCAATTCCACTTCCATGAGCAGTGGTTGATCCACCGGGCCCACGACGTCCACACGTGCATAAAGCAATTCGCCGGGGCCGCATGGGGTCGCGGCCAGTGCCGCGTTGGCCACCGCGAGTTCGGCGGCGGACGGTTCGTGGAGGTGGTTGGTTCCGCCGTGAAATTCCTGCACGCGGAAGTCGTTGGCGGCCGGGATCTTCCGGACAGCGTGCGAGTAGCGTCCGCCGATGTGGATGATCGAGCGCTCGCCGTCGACGACGTCCGAGACGAATGGCTGGACCAACGCGTCGTTGCCACTCTCGAGGATCGAGCTGAGGTGAGCGTGGGCCTGCGCGGACCCCGAGGCAAACTTTCCCACTCCGACAGCGCCGGCGGACACTGCCGGCTTGACGATGACGTCGGCACCCTCGAACGAAGGGAGGGTGAGTGTTTCGCTCTGTCCGGCAGCGATCACAGCGGTTGGGACGATAGGTACGCCGGCCGCGGCAAGTTCGGTGAGGTATCCCTTGTGTGCGTTCCACTTCACGATCGAGAGTGGATTGGCGATCGGAGCGGTCAGCTGATCGAGAACGGCAAGAAATTCGTCGAGGCGCTGGGTGTAGTCCCAGGTCGAGCGGATCAGAACCAGGTCGGCGTCGATATCGAGGAGGGACGGGCTCGACCACGGCGCCATCGTCGACGCGATGCCGTAGGAGGTGAGAGCTTCCATGACGAGTTTGCTTTCGACATCCGCCTCGCGGGCGGCGCCGTCACAGGTGAGCAGGAGAACCGTGGTCATGCCACGATGCTTTCACGGCTGGCGCCCTGTACGACTAGCGAGGTGGCCCCTCGTCGAGGACCAGCGAACCGGTCCCGGGTTGCCCGGTTGCGTCCACCCACGTCACCGCGACGGTGTCGCCGGGGCGGCGCGAGCTCATCGCCGCGTTGAGATCAGCGGACGACGCGATCCGGCTGCCACCGAACTCGGTGATGACCGCACCTTTGGTCAGCCCCACCCGCTCGGCCGGCGAATCGAAGCTCACGGCAACAACTTCGGCGCCGGCCGGCATGTCCGCGTGATCCTTCACCGCGACACCGAGTACGGGTGTCGGTCCCACACGCACGGTCTCGGAGGAGCGGCCACCGAGTACCTGCTCGACGATCGGTAGTGCGGTGTCGATCGGTATCGCGTAGGACTGAGGCGCCGGTGAGGTTTCGGTGCGGTCGGTGACGGCGTTGCCCGCGCTGCTGACGCCGATCAGCTCGCCAACGGCGTTGACCAGGGGGCCACCGGAATCGCCAGGCCGGATGTCCGCGTCGACCTCGATGAGGCCCTTCAACTGGTTTCGCGATCCGTCGGACACGTTGCGGGTGTTGACGGTGACACCGAGGTTGGTGATGACGCCGGGAGCAGGGACGGGTACTCCGCCGCCTTCCGCATTTCCGATTGCGGTGACGGAGTCCCCGCGAGCGGCTTCTGCTGATTTGCCGACCACAGCCACCGGCAGATCGTCAGCGCCCGCGAGTCGAAGGACGGCAAGATCGCTGACGCTGTCGTACCCGAGGATCTCGGCGTCGTAGATCAGCCCGTTGGACATGCTGACGGCAGTGACGTCCGAAGCTCCGCTGATGACGTGGTGATTCGTGAGCACCACTCCGTCAGGGGAGAGCACGATCCCGGTCCCAGCAGTGGTGGTGAATCCGGCCGGCGCCGTGATGGTGACGATGGTGGGGACCACCCGGGCCGAGAGCTCCTCCGGCGTGAGTGGAACAACCGGCGCGGGTGGGGTGGTCGTGATGACGGTGACCGGTGCGGACTCGATCGTTCCCGGAGTCAGGGGCGGCGCGACCAGCGCGAGACCACCGAGGCCGGCTGCGAGAACGACGGCCGTCCACAGGCCGCGTCTGCTCGCACGTTTGGTCATCCAGCCGTCCGTCCCGCCGGTGTCATGCCATCGAGTCGTGAAAGGTGAAGATTACCGATTCGGCGAATCTTCGGCCACAAAACCGGGCAACATGCCGTCCGCGCGGAGCGTTGCCAGGGACGGCGCGGCAGCGTCCTTTGCGGAGAGCTCGTAGGTCAGAGGGTTGCCCTTACGGTCTGTTCTCGGCCATTCGATCGCGAGTTCCGGATCGAAGGGATCGAGGTCGCGGTCCAGGTGGGGCGAGTATTCGATGCTGCACAGGTACATCACTGTCGATCCGTCTTCGAGTGAAAGGATCGCGTGGCCGAGGCCTTCCTCCAGGAACACCGCTCGTCGATCGACGTCGTCGATCACCACCGCATCCCACTCGCCGAAGGTCGGTGATCCGACGCGCAGGTCTACGACAACGTCGAGGAAGGCACCTTTCACGCAGGTGATGTACTTCGCCTGTCCGGGCGGATTGTCGGTGAAGTGGATCCCGCGGAGGCTACCGGCTTCGGAAACCGAGCAGTTGGCCTGCGCGAGGTCGAGAGTGCGGCCGGTCGCGGCGGTGAAGGCGGAGCTTTTGAACCATTCGAGAAAGACACCGCGGTTGTCGCCGAACTGCTTCGGTGTAATTTCCCAAGCTCCGGCGATCTTCAGTGGACGGATTTCCACGTCACCATTCCTTGCCGTGCTCGAGCAGCTCGAGTAGGTAGTTGCCGTACCCGGATTTTCCCAATGCTTCTGCCTGAGTGCGTAATTGGTCGGAGCTGATGAATCCTTGACGCCACGCAACCTCTTCAGGGGAACCGATCTTGAGGCCTTGGCGGTGTTCGATGGTCCGCACGTAGTTCGCTGCCTCGAGCAGGGAATCGGGTGTGCCGGTGTCGAGCCACGCGGTTCCGCGGGGGAGGACATCGACAGAAAGTTTGCCAGCTTCGAGATAGTGCTGATTGATGTCGCTGATTTCGTATTCGCCACGCGCAGAGGGCTTCAGAGTGCGTGCGATGTCCACGACGTCGCTGTCGTAGAAATAGAGGCCGGGGACTGCGTAATTGGATTTCGGCGACGTCGGCTTTTCCTCGATGGACACGGCGCGACCCGAGTCGTCGAATTCGACGACGCCGTAGGCGGTCGGATTCGAGACCCAGTAAGCGAATACGGCTCCGCCGTCGATGTCGGAGAAACGCCTGAGTTGGGTTCCGAGGCCGGGGCCGTAGAAGATGTTGTCGCCGAGGACGAGCGCCACGGAGTCGGATCCGATGTGCTCTGCGCCGAGGGTGAATGCCGTTGCGAGGCCGTTCGGTTCGTGTTGCACTGCATAGGTGAGGTTGACGCCGAATTGTGAGCCGTCGCCGAGAACCCGGCGGAATTGTTCGGCGTCGTGTGGGGTCGTGATGATCAAGATGTCGCGAATGTCGGCGAGCATGAGAGTGGAGAGCGGGTAGTAGATCATCGGCTTGTCGTAGACAGGCAAGAGTTGCTTGCTCACTCCGAGGGTGATCGGGTGCAACCGCGACCCGGTGCCACCGGCCAGAATGATTCCGCGCATGCGTGCAGTGTCCTGCACTCCTGCCTGCCGACGCAAACGGACATGACACGCCCGGCCGCTAAAGTGGGGTTCGTCCGATGAGCCTGAGGAGATGACGTGCGACTACTGGTCACCGGGGGTGCCGGCTTCATCGGTGCCAATTTCGTTCATCAGACGGTGGCGACGCGTCCCGACGTGGAAGTCACGGTTCTCGACGCTCTGACCTACGCCGGAAATCGCCAGTCCCTGGCGTCCGTCGAGGACCGGATCACGTTTGTCCACGGCGACGTGGCCGACGAGCCGCTGGTCGACGATCTTGTCTCGCGCTCCGACGCAGTCGTGCACTTCGCGGCCGAAAGCCACAACGACAATTCCCTCGCCGACCCCGAACCGTTTTTGCGCACCAACGTCATGGGAACCTTCTCGCTCCTGCAGGCTGTGCGTTCGCACGGGGTCCGTTATCACCACATTTCGACCGACGAGGTGTACGGCGACCTCGAACTGGATGATCCGGCGAAGTTCACGGAGACGACACCGTACAACCCGTCGAGCCCGTATTCCGCGTCCAAGGCGTCGAGTGATCTGTTCGTGCGCGCCTGGGTGCGCTCGTTCGGGATCGCGGCGACCATCTCGAACTGCTCCAACAATTACGGCCCGTACCAGCATGTGGAGAAGTTCATCCCACGCCAGATCACCAATCTGCTCGACGGAGTGCGTCCACGGTTGTACGGGGAAGGCCGCAACGTCCGCGACTGGATTCACGTCGAGGACCACAACCGCGCCGTCTGGGACATTCTGGACCGCGGAAAGTCCGGCGAGACTTATCTGATCGGCGCCGACGGTGAAACCGCCAACCGGACGGTGATTGCGGCTCTGCTCGAAATTTTCGGACGCAAGCCGGACGATTTCGACTTCGTCACCGACCGCCCTGGTCACGATCTGCGGTATGCGATCGATTCGACGCGACTGCAGCAGGAGCTCGGGTGGAAGCCGCAGTACCGCGATTTTCGAAGCGGACTGGAAGCCACCGTCGAGTGGTATCGCGACAACGAGCAGTGGTGGCGTCCGCAGAAGGCCGGCGTCGAGACGCAGTATTCCGCGTCCGAGAAAGTGGTCTGACCGAACGTCAGGCTTTGGTGGGGTCCGGCACCCGCGAGCGCTCGTGCACGAGTGCATTGCGCAGGCCTCGTGATCCCGACAGTGCAGCCACGACGCCGGCAAAGACCTCACAGAGGGTGAACAGCAGCCTCGACGCCAGTGCGAGGCCGAGCGCGACGCCGGCATCCATGAACGGTGAAAGCGCTGCGACGATGACGGCTTCGCGGACACCGATTCCGGACGGGACGACAAAGACGAGGACCCCCGCGCACATACCGAGGGCGAGAGCGCCGATGCACTGGACGAGCCCACGGATTTCGAAGCCGGCCGAACTGGACGCGAGCAGCCACAACTGGATGCCGTAGAGCACCCAGCTTGCTGCGCACCAGCCCAACGCGAGCGCAATCTTGTGCATCGTGAGCGGCTTGTGCAGCGGCGTGCGGCGGAGCAGTTTCAGCGCGAGGTTCACCAGGCGTGTGAGCACCGGCGGGTAGGCGCAGACCAATGCGATCGGTACGAGGATGATCACGCCGACCGCTGCCGCCGTGCTGACCTCGAACAGGGCAGGTAGACCGAAGAGGCCGACGACCAGCGCCGAAGTTGTGCTCAACCCCACCGTGACCAGCACTGCGACAAAGCCTGCGGCACGGGACACACCGGCGCGCCTCACGAGTTCCGTTTGCAGAACGAAGGCCCAGACACTGCCGGGAAGGTACTTGCCGAGTTGGCCGACCAGATAAGCGCGAGCGGCGTCGAAGGCCGGAATCGGTTGTTCGAGGGCGCCGAGTGCGTGTTGCCAGGCCCGCACTGCGGCACCCATACCGAGGAAGATGAACACCGACGAGGCGGCAAGCGTCCACCAGTTCAGCTCGGTGATCGTGTTCTTGACCTCGGACCATTGGGACTTCACCGCGAAGATGATCGCGACGACGATCGCGAGGGTGACGAGGACCTTGAATCCGTTGACGAGAAGGCCGCGTAGAGCGTTCGGCTCTGCGGCCGGTTCGACGTCTTCGACCGGTTGTTCAGATTCGGGAGAGGTACTCACGCGCCTGCATCCCGCCCGTTCGTCATTTCGCAGACGATACCAACCAGGATTTGTCTCGCTAAACCACGAGCGGTTTGTCGGCGCGTTCCCGCCACCAGGTGAAGGCCTCCGACAGCGAGTCCGGAATGGCCGGTGACGTGCCGAAGCTTCCCGCGGCGTACACGGCTTCGATCGCGGCGATGTCCTCCTCCGCGATTCCCGACCGACTCATTCCGACCCGGTTGACACCGTGCAACGACACCGGGTTGCCGAAGGCCTTGGAGAAGGGCGGGACGTCCTTGACCACGACGGTTCCCATGCCGATCATGGATCCGGAGCCGACGACGCGTCGTTGGTGCGCGACAGTGTGCATGCCCAGGTTGACGCCGTCTCCGACGCTGACGTGCCCGGCAAGCGTCGTACCGGAGGACACGACGCAGCGGTCACCGATCTGCACGTCGTGCTCGATTCCCACTCTGTTCATCACGAAGCAGTCTTCGCCGATTTCGGTGCGGCGTTCGCTTCCCTGATGGACTGTGCTCAATTCGCGAATCGTCGTTCGAGCACCGATTCGAATTCCCAGACCGGCGCTGACGGACCAGGACGTCGGATGTAACGCGCCGAGGATCTCGGGGGGAGCTCCCAAGACCGCTCCCGAGCCGATCCAGCAGTCGTCGCCGATCTCGAGTGGGCCCGTGAGTACCGCGTTCGGTCCGATCGTGACTCCCGCCCCGATCAGTACGTCGGCGCCGATCACGGCGGTCGGATGGATGTGGCAGTCGGCTCGTTCAGACATGCAGGTTCCGGAATCCTCTCGAAGTATCGAATCGTGTTTCGATACGCTTCCTGGGTTGTCGGGGTATTTCGTTCCGACGACGGTCGGATGAATCTATCGGAGGTAACTCAGTGATCGCGATATCCAGTATCTCGTTCGGGGAAGAAGTCGAGCGCGAGGTGCTGGACACTCTGCGATCGGGAATCGTCGCGCAGGGACCCAAGGTGAAGCGGCTCGAGGACGAGTTCGCGGCGCTGGTCGGAACGCGACACGCGGTGGCGGTGAACAACGGCACGACCGCATTGATCGCGGCTCTTCAGGTCCAGGATCTTCAGCCAGGTGACGAGGTTCTGACCACGCCGTTCACGTTCGTGGCCACCCTCAATGCAATTCTCGAGGCAGGCGCGACCGCGAGGTTTGCCGATATCTCCGAGTCCGATTTCAACATCGACCCGGCAGTCGCTGCCGATCGAATCGGTGACCGCACGAAGGTGCTGATGCCGGTTCATCTGTACGGACAGTCGGCGGACATGGGCGCATTGATGCCGCTGGCATCGAAAAACGGTCTGACTGTCGTCGAGGACGCCGCTCAGGCCCACGGAGCGACGTACGACGGGCGAGGCGCCGGCAGTTTCGGTGTGGGTTGCTTCTCGTTCTATGCAACGAAGAACCTCACGACCGCCGAGGGCGGAATGATCACGACCGACGACGACGCGATCGCCGATCGACTTCGGGTCCTGCGCAACCAGGGCATGCGGGCGCGCTACCAGTACGAGATGGTCGGCCAGAACTACCGGATGACTGACCTCCAGGCGAGCTTGGCTCTGCCCCAGATGGCGACGTACATGCAGCAGGTCGAGGCGCGCCGCCGGAATCGGAGGCCTTGCGTGTCGGCCTGAAGGACGTCGAAGGACTGATCCTGCCGAGCGAACTGTCCGGTCGTGGACATGTCTGGCATCAGTTCACCTTGCTGCTGGCCGAAGACGCACCGATCACTCGCGACCAGTTGAGTGAGCGTCTGGCCGCGAAGGACATCGGTAGCGGCATCTATTACCCGAAGGCCGTCTACGACTACGAGTGCTACCGCGAACATCCGCGCGTCGTCATCGACGAGACGCCGGTGGCCACTTCGGTCGCGTCGCGGTGCCTGAGCATCCCCGTCCACGCTGCGTTGTCCGCCGGCGACGTCGATCAGATCGTTGCCGCGGTACGCGGCGCCATGGAGGCCTGAAAAATGACTGCTAGCAAGCCACGTATCGCTCTTGTCGGATCCGGTCAGATGGGCTCGCTGCATGCGCGGGTCATCGCGCAGTCGGCGCTGTGCGAGTTGGATCTGCTGATCGAGCCGCGCGAGGAGCAGGGCAAAGCTGTTGCTGCGCGGTTCGATACGCGTTGGGCCGCCGATTTCGACTCCCTCGACGAGATCGATGCTGTCGTGATCGCTGCTGCTACGCCGGCGCACTACGAGTTGGCCGGGCGGGTTCTCGATCTGGGGAAGCCCGTCCTGGTGGAGAAGCCGTTGGCAGCGACGTACGAGCAGAGCGTCGACCTGGTCGATCGTTCACGCGCGTCCGGTGTTCCCCTGATGTGTGGACTGCTCGAACGGTTCAATCCCGCTGTCCGCACCGCCCGTGAGTTCTCCGGCGATGTGTGGCAGGTGAACGGTATCCGCCACTCGCCGTTCGTTTCCCGCATTCCGACGGGTGTCGCGACGGACCTGCTGATTCACGATATCGACCTTGCCATCGGATTTGCCGGCTCGGAACCCAGTTTGGCAAAAGGGGAGTTCGGCTACTTCCACCCGACGTCCGTGCAGAACCGGTCGGAAGATTGCGCCGACGCCGTATTGCGCTTCGGATCAGGTGCTGTTGCAACGATTTCCGCGAGCCGGATCAGTCAGCGCAAGATTCGCCAGCTGTCGTTGCTCGAGGCCGATCGACTCATCGAGATCGATCTCCTGCGTCGCGACATCACGATCTACCGGCACATCGACGACAACATGCCCACCGATCGGGACGGCTACCAGCAGCAGACGGTCATCGAAATTCCGACGATCCGCTACAGCGAGGAACCGCTTGCCGCGCAGCTGACGCATTTCCTCGGATTGGTGCAGGGCACCGGTGACGCAGACGGTGAGCGAGCGTCGATTCTGCCCGCTCACCGCGCGGTTCACGAGGTGACGGAATCTGCGTTGGCTGCAGCGTTGTCGTCCTGACCGCTGCGTCGGCGTCGGAAGGCCCACGCTCCTTGAGACAGTGCCAGGAGCAATCCGACGCCGGCGACAGTCCAGCCGAAAGTGCTTCCGGGTGGACTGAATTCGATGGTGAGGGCAGATCCGGACGTGGCACTCGGCGGTAGATCGACCTGCAACAACCCGCCGGGGCTGGCCTTCGTCTCGACCGTCTGACCATCTACGGTCGCGCTCCAACCCGGCCAGGCCAGCAGGGCGAATGTGACCGTGCCTGATCCGGTGTATTCGACGGTTTCCCTGGTGTCCGTAGCGGCGGCATCGCCACGCACGTCGAGACCAGGCGTCGTTGCCGATACGCGACCGTCGGGCCACTGATGCTCGGTGGTGCGATGGCCGACCGTGACCACCCGATCCGGCGATACGGTCCACTCGCCCTCCGGTAGGGCGTCGAGGGCGCGTTTTCCGCCGTACGGTCCGGAATTCTGAACGACGACCGTGTCGACTCGCATCGCGTCGAGCCAGGACACACCCGTTCCCGGCGATTCAGCGAGCAGTCGGTCGACGCCGTCCGGACACTGGACACCGCCGTAGTAGTTCAAGCACAGTGCTTGAACGAAATCGTTGTAGCTGATTCCGGCGTAGCTGTTGACGGCATTGACTCCGGCAGGCTGCCAGGCGTTGCCGAACAGGAGGTCACCCCACTGCCCGGTTTCGTTGTCCGGCGGGATGTTGACGGGGTCGGCAATCGCGAAAGTGGTTCCCTGGTAACGGTCCTCGAACTTGGACTCCAGGAATGCCACCTGCCGGGGGAACTTCCACGGTGTCACGTTGTAGTTTCCGGTGAACCAGAAATTGGTCTGAGCACTGAGCACGACGACGATGCCGACAGCGAGTGCACCGGCGAGGTAGCGGGGCTTTCGGTAGGCCACGACCAACGCGAAGACGGTGAGAACCACGGTGATTATCAGTGATGCCGAGTGAATACCGATGTCTTCCGGGACATTCGACCAGGCAAGATAGAACTGAAGTGCCAACAATCCCGCGGTGATGATTGATCTTGTCCGGATTCGATCACGATGCAGTCCGGCAGAGAGGGCGACCGCCGTGACCACGATGGCGGGCAGTTGACCGTACTCGAGCAGTCGCGCGGGCCAACGGAAAAGCCACAGATTCGACGGTCCGAGAAGTAGTACGACGTAAATTCCGCCGAAGACGAACAGCGAGACGCTGTGGCGGCCCAACTTCTTCAGTGACTTCCACTGAATCCACGGTGCGAGCGGTATGAGGAACCAAGCCAGGTACACCAGCGGAATCGTCATGGCAGGCGAAGCGAAAGCGGTGACGTACGGCTGGTTCGACGGGCCGGAGAGGTTGAGCAGGTCACCGAGATCGGGTCGAAGCGAACCGTCGTTCGCGATTCCGGACTGAGTACGCACCGACACACCGGTGGTGAAGAGCAACGGTAGATACACGATCAGCGACATCATGATGATCGCTGCCGCGCTGATCATCAGTGATTTGATGCTGCCTGCGCGTTTGATTGCGATGCATTCCGCTATGACAGCGAGGTAGACGACCGCGACACCGACAGCGCCGTACGGGTTTCCGGTGGTCATCGCAAGATAGCCGAAAACGATCGGTACCAGGGGGTTCACTCGGCCGAGGGCGCTGGCGCGGGTAGACCACCAGACGTGGGGGATCCAGGCGAAGGCGATCAGCCCGGACGCCCAACTGGAGGCGTCGAAATAGAGCGTGTATCCGGCGAACGGCATGGCAAATCCGGCGATGAAAGCCATCGACCGATTGGCGCCGTACTGGCGGGCCACCAGATAAACGCCTACCGCGAGAATCGCCATGAATTGCATCTTGACCAGGGTGATTCCGATTCCCAGGTTCGGAATGAGTGCAATGGCAACCGAATCCAGAAGGATCACGGGATTGTATGTCCCGTAAAGGGCTTCGGCTGTGACATTGCCGCCGGCCCACAATTCGGGAATGAGCGTCGGCCATGACCCGGACAGGATTCGCTGGCCGATCGTGTGCCAACCAGGCGTGAAAGCTGCTGCGCTGTCGTCCCAGTAGTAGAACCACCGATTGGAGATCAGTGGGATGGCGGCGACGATCGACACCAGAGCGGCGAGAAGAATTGGCGGCACCACGCGTTGTGCGAGCGGTAAGTCAGATTTCACGATGTGCTTTCGTCTTCGAGTCGATGGCTGTTGTTCGGAGCCTGGGTCGTGCTCTTTTTCTCGGAGCCTGGGCTGCGCCTTGTTTCTCGGAGCGTAGTATTCCGACGAGTTCGAACTGCAGTCGGGGAAGTAAGGAGATCGGGACGTGGCGACATCGCGAACGGAACCCGTTCGTGGGGAATCAGCTACGCCGGAACTCTCGGTGATCATCCCCGCATACAACTCAGGCGAGGTGCTGGAGTCGACGGTGCGTCAATTCGCCGAGTACTTCACCAGCCGCCCGGCCGAGAGCGCCGGTCAGGTCGAGATCATCGTCGTGGAGAACGGTTCGACGGACAACACTGCCGACGTGTGTGCTGCTCTGGCAGCTTCCTGGTCTTGGCCTGGAGTGACCTTCCTGCCGATGAGCAGCGACAAAGGGATGGGCGCAGCGCTTCGCGCCGGGACGCTTGCTTCTCGTGGACGACGCGTGTTGCTCACCGCGGACGACCTTCCGTTCGGTTTCGGTGACATCGAAGGCGCCGACCGCGTGATGGCGGATCTAGGGTCCGTCCCGCCGGTGGTCATCGGTTCAAAGGCTCATTCGGAATCAGAGGTGGAACGTGGCTTGCTGCGTTCGGTGATGACGGGTGGATTCGCGACGCTACGACGGGTGGTGCTGGGCACCCGCACGGGCGACCCCCAGGGGACATTCATCGTCGACGGCGTTTTGCTGCGTCGAATCGCACCCTCGCTGACCGAGCGTGGATTCCTTTTCACCACCGAATTGGACTACGCGCTCGAATTGGCTGGGGTGCGCCCGGTCGAGGTCCCGATCCGACTCAGCGACGATCATCTGGCGCACGCGAGCCGTATCTCGCCCAAGGACGTGGTCCAGATGGCGAAGGGGCTGTTGTCGCTTCGTCGGCGAAAGACCGAGCTGCGCTCCGCCGCTGCAGTGAGTAATCACGGGTAGACCTGGTGTGACTCGGTGCCCGGGGCGCCGAGGTGCGGATTCGCGATACCCTGCGGGGCGTGGATACCGTGAACACGACCGATGACCAGTCCGATTCCGGAGTCGAGTTGATCGAACGCAGCGCGACGTCGGATCGACTGCTGGCGCAGCGGACGTTGTTCACCGGAACTTCGCCCGTCGCCAGTGACGAACTGTATGCGGTGACCAAGGTCGGTATGTCGACGCGATCGCGGTTCGAGTTGCGGCTTCAGCCGGGCGCGGTCGCGCACACCAATACCTTCTTCGGTCGTTTTCCGGCCAGCTACTGGCAGCGCTGGACCAATGTCACCGAGGTCACCGTCACTGCACATGTCGTGGCCGATACCGCTTGCCGCATCCAGATCCAGGCCTCGGACATCGGTGGCCACCGTCGTATCGTGACGAACGTCGTCGTGACCGGCGACGAGCGAGTGTCCATGACCGCCCCGCTCGATACTTTCGTCGACGGCGGGGCACTGTGGCTGCAGTTCGAAGCGCAGGGTGGCGGCGCAGTGGTCGACGATGTGGAATGGACTGTCGTCTCGCCGGAGTCGATTCGCCCGGTAGCCGTGGCGATCTGCACGTTCAATCGTGCGGACGACTGTGCGCGCACGGTCGAGGCCCTCGCGTCCGACGAGCGTGTACTCGCGTTGCTCGACGCTCTGTACGTCGTCGATCAGGGAACGGATCCGGTAGAGAGCCGTGAGCTGTTCCAGGAAGTGTCGAAGAAGTTCGGTTCGCGGTTGCAATATCTGCGGCAGGCGAATCTGGGTGGTGCCGGCGGGTTCACCCGGGGCCTGTACGAGGCTTCGGCGGCCGGACCGCACGCCGACGTGATCTTGATGGACGATGACATTCTGTGCGAGCCCGAATCGGTTCTTCGACTGAGTGCGTTCGCGAACATGACGACGGAGCCGGCTTTGATCGGCGCCCAGATGCTCTTTCTGTTCAACCCCGACTTCCTGTTGGCTTCGGGTGAACGCGTCGATCTGGGCACCCTGCAGCGTGGTGTGCCGACCGACGAACACGGTGTTCGCAACCGGAGTGTGCTCGAGAAGCTGCCGGAACGTCGCGTGGACGCCGAATACAACGGCTGGTGGTCTTGCCTGATCCCTGCTGAAGCCATCGAGCGGATCGGCTTGCCACTGCCGGTCTTCTTCCAGTGGGACGACGTCGAGTACAGCTTGCGGGCTGGGCGGGCCGGGATTCCCACCATCACGTTGCCGTCGGCTGCTGTCTGGCATGCGGACTTCTATTGGAAGGACGTCGACGGTTTTGCGCACTACTTCAGTACGCGCAACGGACTCATCACCGCTTCGCTCGACCCGGGGTTCGCGCCCAAAACGCTCGCGAAGCAACTCTCTCGCGACATTTCGCATTCGATCGTCGGGTTGCAGTACGGCCTTGCACACACGCAACTCCGGGCGATCGAGGGATTCCTCGAGGGGCCGGAAGGTTTGGCGGACGGTGGGCAGGAGGCGCTTGCCGCGATCAACCAGGAACGTAAGCGCTTCCCCGAGACGGTAACTCGCCCGGCGTCGGAGTTGCCGGGGAGGCTGCCGATCCGTCGCGTTGCGCCCAGCCCGAAACCCGGTTTGTGGACAGACCTCGTTTTGGCGAAACGCGCTGTGATGCAGGCGCGCAATCATCTGGAGCGGGGTCCGGTGGCGATCTCGTACGAAGATGCGCAGTGGTGGCACGTCGGACGTTTCGATCACGTCTTCGTCACCGATGCTTCGCAGGGAGGCGTGCGTGAACGCCGCTTCGACAGCGAGAAGGCCGCCGAGATGAGCGGTCGCCTCGCCGGCGTCATGAAGCGGTTCCTCGCCGAAGCGCCAAGTGTGGCTGAAGCATTCGCTCGTGAGTTCCCGCAGCTCACCAGCCGCGAGAACTGGGCCCGTCTGTACGAAAAGTGAGCCTCAACGCACTATCTTGGCGATGACCTGCTCGTTGTCGACGGTGTACCCGAGATATTCGAACGAGATGCCGGTGCGTGTGACGAACTCCGTCCACGCCCGGTACTCGTGCTGCTGCCACCCGGGATAGTTGAAGAACTCGTCGAAGACGACGATCGACCCGGGTACCAGTCGGTCGCCGAGCAGATCGAGCACGGTCTTGGTGGACGAGTAAAGGTCGGCGTCGAGGTGCAGGAACGCAACGGGGCCGGATTCGTCGTTCAGGAACGAGGGCAAGGTGTCCTCGAAGAGGCCCGGAACAAGTTGCGCTCCAGGCACTTCGGGGATGGATTCCTGAGCGAACTCGCCGACCGGGAACCCGGTGCGCCAGGTCTCCGGAAGGCCGGAGAACACGTCGAAACCTGCGACGGTCCCCTCGCGTTCGGTGAAAGCCTCCGCGACGATCCTGAGTGTGGTTCCGCTGGCGACGCCGAATTCGAGTGCCATGCCGGGTATTTCGATCAAGCCCAATGCGTGGCGCAGCGTGTCGTGCGGGTGGCCGAATGTCTCCGCGACGCGAAGGTGTTCGAGGATGAACTCGGCAGTCGACGCTGTCGCTTCCAGATCCACGGCGTAGGCCAGATCCCGACGCTGGCGAAATTCCAGCTCGTCGATCCTGGACCGGAGGCCCGCGATGTCACCGCGGGCCTCGGCCAGTTCGTCACGTGAGAGTGCCAGCGCGTCGAGGATCTGTTGCGTGCGATCTGCGTTGCGCCGGTCGGCGGCCTCGACCACCTCGGATACCGCACGCTGAAGCTTGGTTCTGGCGCTGGAACGGAACTGCTCGAACATGGCAACCTCTCGTCGGGATCACCCCCATGCTGCCAGGCTTTGTTCGCTACCGGTCCCGACCGCGGTAGTGACTCTTGAGTTGGCGGGAGATCACCTTGATCTCCCGCGTCCTCTCTGCCTGCAGACGAGCATCGCTTCGCGCGGCGTTCCATGCATTCTCTCGCTGTAGTTTCCGGTAGCTCGCGAGCCTCCGCTCATCGATATCGCCACGCCCGAGTGCGCTCAGGACTGCGCATCCCGGCTCGGAGTTGTGTGCGCAATCGGAGAACCGGCACTCTGCAATCAGCTCCTCGATCTCGGGGAACGTCTTCTCGATCCCCTCCGCCGCGTTCCACATGCCGACCCCTCGCAGGCCGGGTGTGTCGATCAGTGTCCGGCCGCCGGAGAATGAGATCAACTCTCTGGTGACGGTGGTGTGGCGTCCCTTTCCGTCACCGGTCCGAACGCGACCGGTCTCGAGTCGATCGGCGTCTGTGGTGTCCGCGAGGAGGACGTTCGCGAGCGTCGACTTACCGGCGCCTGATGGACCGAGTATCGCCACGGTGCCGTCCAGAACTGCATCGAGTACATCCATTCCTTCGTTGGTCTCGGCACTGACGGCCAGCACTGTTGCGCCGGGCGCAATGGCAGTGACCTCGGCGAGAGTGTCGGAGATATAGTGAGCTGCATCCGATTTGGTGAGTGCGACGACAGGGGTTGCACCACTTTCCCAGGCGAGTGCGAGTAGTCGCTCGATGCGCCCGAGATCGACGTCGCCGTCCGAAGCCGTGGCGATGACGACGGTGTCGACATTGGCCGCCAGAATCTGGCCTTCCGATTTTCCGGATGCCGAGGATCGAACGATGCTGCTTGATCGAGGGAGTATCGAAGTGACCGTGTGCATCTCGGGTTCGCGTGAGTCCCGTAACTCGGCCACGGCGACCCAGTCACCCGTACAGAGTGGATCGCTGCCGCTGAGTGCGCGAACTGTGCCTTCGGCGACGGCCACGTCGCATCGGCCGCGGTCGACGCGAAGAATGCGCCCGGGTGCGGAGTCCGGTGGGGCCAGGTCAGTGAATGTGTTCGAGAGTGTTGCGTTCCAACCGTATTCGGTCAGGGGCGTGCTGTTTTCCGACATGGTGAGTGTGTCCTCGAGTGCGAAGAAGTGTGAATTTTGACGGCGCTGAAACTGCGGAACACGACAGTCATCAATACTCACTCCTCGAAAATCTCAGGACGCACCATGCGTCGGATCAGAATCGTCTCAGCCGCGGTCGCGACTGTGCAACTGATTTAACTCGGGGCGGCCGACTTAACTCGGACGTTCGAACTTCTCTTCCCGGCCGAGCTTGCGCAATCGCATCCACTCGCGCAGTCCGGCCGGATCGCGGCGTGTGATCAGGAAGTACCAGCCGAACCGAACCCATTCCTGCGGAAGCAGTTTCCGCATTCCCGGTTGGGAGAGGATGTATCCACGGTTGCGGTACGTGAAGTAGCGCTTCGTGTCGTTGTCGGGGTACTGCGTGTGCATGCGTCCGCCGAGGATCGGCTTGAACTCGTCCGCGCCGTTGGGGTGGACGTAGGCAGTTTGCAGGCAGGTACCGAACTTCAGGCCGGAGCGCACGAGGCGACGGTGTACCTCGACCTCGTCGCCGCGGACGAACAGGCGTAGATCCGGAACTCCGACGGCATCGATCGCGTCGGCTGTGAACAGTGCGCCGTTGAAGAGAGACGCGATGCCTGGCAGGAGATCCTCGTCGCCGAGCTCGGAACGCAACCGGCGCCACGACGTGCCGCGCCGCAGTGGGAAAGCAAGGCGGTCGGGGTCGTCGATGTCGCAGACGACGGGGGAGACCTCGGCCAGGTCGTTCCGAATTGCACAGTCGAGCAGTGTTTCCAGGACTTCGGGGCCGTCCGGGCGGCCGTCGTCGTCGGCGAGCCAGACGCGGTCGGCGCCGAGTGAAAGCGCGTAGAGAATGCCAAGAGCAAATCCTCCGGCACCTCCGAGGTTGTGCTGAGAACCGATGTAACTGGTCGGCAGTGGAGCGTTGTCGACGAGCTCTTTCACATCG
The DNA here is from genome assembly GCF_001653035.1 of Rhodococcus sp. YH3-3. Taxonomy (NCBI): domain Bacteria; kingdom Bacillati; phylum Actinomycetota; class Actinomycetes; order Mycobacteriales; family Nocardiaceae; genus Rhodococcus; species Rhodococcus sp. YH3-3. The sequence continues at coordinate 675,747 of NZ_BCWH01000001.1, forward strand.
GCTTCGTCGGCATTGTCGACGACAACCAGATGATCGAGCGGACGCGACTGGGTGCTGAGAACCTTCAAGGATTCAGCCAGCAGTTCACGACGCTTGTGAGTGACGACGACCCCGATGATTTTCTCGGGTGCGCTCACGGGGTGTTCTCCCGTTCCATTTCCTTGATCACGTGGCGCACATGTTCGGCGGCGTCGTCACCTTCGTAGGCGCGCACGACGTCTTCGATGTCGCCTTGCATGCGGATCTGGCCGTGGTCGATCCACATCGCACTGTTGCACAGCTGAGCGAGGAATTCGTTGGAGTGGCTGGCGAATACCAGGATGCCGGAGCGTTCCACCAGCTTCTGCAGCCGGATGCGGGCCTTCTTCATGAATTCCGCGTCGACGGCACCGATGCCCTCGTCGAGAAGCAAGATCTCAGGATCGATACTGGTCACGACGCCCATGGCAACGCGAACGCGCATACCGGTGGAGTAGGTACGCAGCGGCATGGAGAGGTATTCACCGAGTTCGGTGAATTCGGCGATCTCGTCCATCTTCGCGAGCATCTGCTTGCGGGTCTGACCAAGGAACAGGCCGCGGATGATGATGTTCTCGTACCCGGAGATTTCCGGGTCCATGCCGACACCGAGGTCGAAGACGGGTGCGACGCGTCCGCGAATGCTGGCGGATCCCCGGGTCGGTTCGTAGATTCCGGAGAGCAGGCGCAGCAGGGTGGATTTGCCGGCGCCGTTGTGGCCGACGAGCCCGATGCGGTCGCCTTCCTTGAGCGTCATCGTGATGTCGCGGAGCGCTTCGACGACGACGACATCGGAGTCGTTGCGGCCGATGGATCCTCCGGCCTTGCCGAGGAAGGCCTTCTTGAGCGAGCGGGATTTCGCGTCGAAGATCGGGAAGTCGACGCACGCGTTCTGCGTGTGGATGCTGACTGGCTGACTCATGTGTTTCCTCTAGACCCAGTAGGGCACGCGTGCCCGGTACTTGCGGAGTGCCAGAATCGCGACGGCCCAGCCGACGACGGTGAAGGCGATGACGATGTACCAGTGGTATGCCTGCTGGTCGGCCCCGATGAGTGGTGCTCGGATGATCTCGAGGTAGTGGTACAGCGGATTGAGTTCGGCGAGCCGGACCCGTTCCATGGCTTGCCCACCCTGGTCCTTGAGGGCCTGAGTTGTCCACATGATCGGCGTCAGCACGAACAGCAGCAGGGTGAGGCTGCCGAGGATGGGGGCGATGTCGCGGTACCGGGTGGAGAAGATACCGAAGACGATCGAGACCCACAGCGTGTTCGCGACGATCAGCACGAATGCCGGTATTGCCGCGAGCGCCGTCCAGCTCATGTTCTGCCAGATACTGAACGCGAACAGAAGAACTATGTAGATCGCGAAGTTGTGCGCGAAGAACAGCACCTGACGCCAAACCAGGCGATATACGTGCACACTCAACGCCGACGGCAACTGCTTGATCAGGCCCTCGTTGGCGATGAAGACCTCGGAACCTTCGAGAATGCTTGCACTGATCAGGTTCCACACGATCAGCCCGACCGTGACGTACGGCAGGAACTCCTTGAGCGGAATGTTCAGCAACGCGGAGTACAGAAGACCCATCGCGGCGGCCTGAACGCCGGTGGCGATCGTGATCCAGAACGGTCCGATCACCGACCGGCGGTAGCGCTGTTTGATGTCCTGCCAGCCGAGGCTGAGCCACAACTCACGCTGATTCAGACCGTCGCGAAGGTCTTTGAACGCACGACGGAACGTCTGGGAGTCGGACACGGGCGCGGGTGCGTCCGGCGTCTCGGATTCGATTGCGGATGCTGACACGGAGGTCGAGCCTACCGGCCTGGCGTCGGAGCCGGTTTTCCCGCGGACTTCGTGGTGGTCCGGGTTACAGATACTGGCCGGTTCCCGGGCTCTGTTGGTCCGGATGGGCAGGCGAATGCGGAGCCCCGATGCTCATGCCGGGAGGCAGTGCGCCCTGCCGCATTTGTTCGAGCTGGGCGCGCGCTGCCATCTGCTGCGCGAACAGTGCGGTTTGAATTCCGTGGAACAGTCCTTCGAGCCAGCCGACGAGTTGGGCCTGCGCGATTCGCAGTTCGGCGTCGGAGGGAATGGAGTCGTCGGTGAACGGGAGGCTCAGTCGCTCGAGTTCTTCACGGAGTTCGGGTGCCAGGCCTTGTTCCAGTTCTCGGATGGACGAGGTGTGGATGTCCTTGAGGCGCTTGCGGCTGGCGTCGTCGAGCGGCGCGGCGCGCACTTCTTCCAAGAGTTGTTTGATCATCGTGCCGATTCGCATGACCTTGGCCGGCTGCTCGACCATCTCGGCGACGGACTCGGCTTCGGATTCCGCGCCTTCGGTGGTGCCGGATGTGGAGGCCTCTGCCTCGGCCGCCGGCATTGCGACGGGTCGACCGTCGGGTCCGATAACGAGTACCTGCTCTTTGTCGGGGTTCGTCATGCTTCCATCTTGTCGTGTGTGGGCGACAAACGCCGCGTAACCCCCAAAAAGTTAGCTATCGAATAACTGTACTGACGGGTAATTGGGTGACTGCCTTCGACTAAGCGGGCGTCTGCACCTAGAGTGTCGAGCATGGCTTACGACGTTGCCCGCGTACGGGGGTTGATTCCCTCACTCGGTGACGGCTGGATCCACCTCGATCCGCAGGCCGGAATGCAGATCCCGGACGCCGTCTCGCGGACGGTCTCCACCGCGTTCCGTGCCTCTGCATCTTCTTCCTCCGGTCGCCACGTCTCGAACCGTCGTAGTGCTGCCATTCTCGAGAGTGCGCGCACCGCGGTCGCGGATCTGGTCGGCGGAGATCCTGCGGGAGTCGTTCTCGGATCAGACCGAGCGGTGTTGTTGGCTTGGCTCGCTGAGTCGCTCAGTTCGCGGTTGGGCCTCGGAACCGGTCTCGTACTCTCGCGCCTCGACGAAGAGGCGAACGTCGCGCCCTGGCTTCGTGTGGCCAGTCGCTACGGCGCTCAGGTGCGATGGGCAGAGGTCGAAATCGAAACGTGTGAGCTCCCGAGTTGGCAGTTCAACGATCTCATCACCTCGACCACTCGATTGGTGGCCTTGACGGCAGCATCACCGGTCGTCGGTTCGGCTCCGAACGTCCGCGCCGCAGCTGATCGTCTGCACGAATTCGGCGGACTGATGGTGGTCGACGCCGTCGGTGCAGCGCCATATGCGCATGTGGACATGGCTGATCTCGGGGCGGACATCGTTGCCGTCAGCGCGCCGTCGTGGGGCGGTCCGCAGGTGGGCGCACTCGTCTTCCGCGATCCCGGACTGCTCGACCGAATTCCGGCCGTGTCGCTCAACCCGTACGCGCGTGGCGCCGAGCGACTCGAGGTGGGCGGTCATCAGTTCGCGCTGCTGTCCGGTCTCACGTCGTCGATCGATTTCCTGGCCGGGTTGGACGAATCGGCAACGGGAACCAGGCGTGAGCGCCTCGAAACCTCGATCAGCTCGCTACAGGACTATCAGGACGGTCTGTTCGATCACCTCATGCGTTCTCTCGCAGCCCTGCCCAACGTGATGGTGATCGGCGGCGCACCCACGCGGGTGCCGACGCTCAGCTTCACGCTCGAGGGCATGGCGGCAGACAAGGTCGCCGCGCACCTGGCCGACAAGCGCATCGCAACGGTCAGCGGTACGCATGGTGGTTCCAGGCTGCTCGACGCCCTCGGTGTCAACGACGAGGGCGGCGCGGTCACCGTCGGCCTTGCGCCGTACACGACGCGGTACGAGATCAATCAGCTGGTCGCCGAACTCGGCGCCCTGGGCTGATCGATCCCGCTCGGCTCACTTCACGGTGAGGATGACCTTGCCTACGGTTTCCGGCGAATCCAGCAACTGATGGGCTAATGGCGCCTCGGTGATCGGAAGTTCGGTCGACACGATCGGTTGAACCGATCCGTCTGCGATCAACGGCCACAACTTCGCACGGACGTCGGCGACGATGTCCGCTTTACCGCCTGGGCCGGTGAGCGGACGCCCGCGCAGGCCCGTCGACGTGATGTTTCCGCGCTTTCCCATCAGCTTGGCGATGTCGACTTCGCCCTTGCGGCCACCCTGCATTCCGATGATCACGACGTGGCCGTCCATGGCGAGTGCGTCGACGTTGCGCCCGAGGTACGACGCTCCCATGTTGTCCAGAACCACGTCGGCGCCATGGTTGTCGGTGGCTTCGGCGAGTGATGCTACGAAGTCGCTGTCGCGATAGTTGATGAGAATATCCGCGCCCAATTCGCGGCAGCGGTTCAATTTGTCCTCCGAACCCGCGGTAACTGCGACGCGGGCGCCGAGGGCTTTGCCGACCTGGATGGCGTGGGTGCCGATTCCGCCGCCACCGCCATGGACGAGTAGTACCTGTCCGCGTCGTAGGCCGCCGCGCATCACGACGTTCGACCACACCGTGCACGCAACTTCCGGCAGAGACGCTGCGACACGGAGATCGACGCCCGCGGGAACCGGGAGAAGTTGTGTTGCCGGGACCGCGACCTTCTCGGCGTAACCGCCGCCGGCCAGCAGTGCGCAGACTTCGTCGCCGACGGACCAACCCGTGACGTCTTCGCCGAGTTCGGTGATCACACCCGAGCATTCGAGGCCGAGAATGTCACTCGCGCCGGGCGGCGGCGGGTAGAAGCCTTGACGTTGGAGCAGGTCGGCGCGGTTGACTGCGGTCGCGGCGACCTCGACGAGTACGTGCCCGCGAGGTAGTTCAGGATCGGGCTGCTGCGCCCATTTCATGACCTCGGGACCGCCGGGCTGATCGATCGTTATGGCGTACATGGATACGACGCTAGCGAATCTCCCCGCTGACGGGTGTTTTGCCGCTACCGTCGCGGACGTGACTTACTTCGGGAACATGCAGAACGAGATTTATCTGACGGGACTGAGCGGCGCGAAGCCGGCTTTGCCGATGACTGCGGCAGGCTTGGAAGATGCCGCGCGCGAGCAACTCTCACCGGAGGCCTTCGGGTACATCGCCGGTAGCGCGTCGACCGAACGAACCGCGGAGTCGAATCTGCGTGCGTTCGACAAGCATGCGATCGTGCCGCGGATGTTGCGGGGGACTGCGGCGCCGGACGCACGCGATCTGAGCGTCGAGGTGTTGGGGACGCGGTTGGCTGCACCGATCCTGACGGCTCCGGTGGGCGTGCTCGGCTTGGTCCACGACGACGCCGAGGTTGCGGTCGGTTCGGTCACTGCCGAGTTGGGGATCGGATCGATTCTCTCGACGGCGGCATCCTCGACCATCGAAGACGTAGCGGCGGCCTCCGGCGAGAACTGGTGGTACCAGCTGTACTGGCCGGCCGACGACGAGCTTGCCGAGTCGTTTGTCCGCCGAGCGGAGACGGCGGGCGCGAAGGCTATCGTCCTGACTGCCGACACTCCCGGTATGGGTTGGCGTCCAAGGGATCTCGAACTCGGTCACCTTCCGTTCCTGCAGGCGAAGGGTATTGCCAACTACCTGTCGGATCCGGTGTTCCGCGCCAAACTGGCCACGCCGCCCGAGGAGAGCGCAGAAGCGCTGCAGATCGCGGTTCTCACGTGGGTGTCGTTGTTCGGCAATCATGCGGTGCGGATTGCCGATATCGCGAAACTTCGCCAGTGGACGACACTTCCGATCGCAGTGAAGGGAATTGTCCATCCCGACGACGCACGTGAGGCCGTCGCAGCCGGCGCCAACGGCATTGTCGTGAGCAACCATGGTGGGCGTCAAGTTGACGGGTCGATTTCGGCACTCGATGCTCTCGGTCCCGTCGCTGATGCGGTGGGGCATGAGGTGAACATCCTGATGGACTCCGGAATTCGTTGTGGCGCAGACGTAATCAAGGCTCTGGCCTTGGGTGCCGACGCAGTGCTGTACGGGCGGCCGTGGGTGTACGGGTTGGGATTGGCCGGAGCGGACGGAGTGCGTCATGCATTGCGCAGTCTCCTGGCCGACCTGGATCTCACCATGGGGCTGGCGGGGCTGGCATCGGTCGCCGAAATCGATTCCTCGATCCTCATGTCCAATTCGTGACTTTAGGGTGAGTCTTACTGTGACGGGCGGACACAGGTCTAAACTTGGAACCTGTGACAGCTGAAGCGACAACCGAGGAGACATCGCAGGCGGCGCACGGTGAGACACCGTGGCTGACGCCGTGCGAGATGCGTGCATGGCGCGGCTACATGGACGGTAATCAGCGCCTCATGGAGGTTCTCAACCGCGAACTGCAGGATTCACACGACCTGTCGTTGGCCGATTACCGCATTTTGGTCATGCTCTCGGAGTCAGCTGACGGGTCGTTGCGGATGAGTGACCTGGCAGACGGCGTGCTGTCTTCGCGCAGCCGCCTGACGCACCAGATCAGGCGGATGGAATCTCAGGGCATCGTCGTGCGCGACACTTGCGTCGAAGATGGTCGCGGCGTGCTCGCGCGGATCACGGAAGAGGGTAGGCGTCGCCTCGCCGAGGCAGCGCCTACTCACGTGGCCGGCGTGCGGAACAATCTGGTCGATCTGCTGACTCCTCAGGAACTGGACGTGCTGGCAGACGTCTTCGAGAAGGTCGACAAAGCCATCGGCGAGCGCTGACGTCGGAGCCGTTTTCGCGGTCCGTGGGAACACCCGATAGGATCGCCCACGGAAGCGTGGCAGAGCGGCCGAATGCACTCGCCTTGAAAGCGAGCGTGGCGTTAAACCCACCGGGGGTTCAAATCCCTCCGCTTCCGCCAAAGTCCCTCACTTGTTCATGCAGGTGAGGGACTTTTTTCGATCAAAGTCAGCCACTAGTTCGCATTCTTTGAGCACGTTTTGAGCACACCCGTCTCTGAACGTGCCTGATTCAGTGAGATTCCAATGGCGTCGAGATCGTCGTCGAAGAGGTCCGCGTAGGTGTCGAGGGTCATCGCGGCCGACGCGTGTCCGAGCATGCGCTGTCGCAAGGCCGTGACCGCAGTCGAGAGCATCGGCCACACCGCTGGCACGTTCGTTCTCAGCCCTGCCGATTGGGAGAAGCTCGAGCTTGCCCGCACCGACTCAGCCGGCAGTCTCGAACTCGGTGGTCCGGTTGATCGTGCCAAGCGCACCCTCTGGGGCGTGAACATTGCGATCTGCACGGCACTGCCGGCCAAGACTGCAGTGCTGCTCGACCCGACCGCACTCGCCGTCGACACTGACGCGAACGTGGAACTCAAGTGGGACAGCTCGGGCGACAACTTCGAGAAGAACTTGATGCGTGCCCGCGTCGAGTCCCGCTACCACCTGGCGGTGTATCAGCCGCTCGGCGTCGTGAAGATCGCCACCGCAGCCTGACTCAGGCCGCACAACGGAAGCACCCCGCCTCAGAAACGAGTCGGGGTGCTTCACTACTACCGAGGTAGTTAATTGATTCGCGTTGGGACATGAGCCTTGATCCGCCGACCGGTTCGCGTCCAAGGATGGGGATGCCCATCGGTGAGCTCGTGGAACAGCGCAATGGGCACGTCAGCGTACGAGTAGCGGCGATTCTGACGGAATTCGACAACCAGAGTGCTCGTTGCCGGATCGTAGCCAGCGGCTCGGACATTGGTGGATTGTGGGATCGGGATGAGATTCACTAACAGCCCCTAGAAACGGTTGAGACAGCGGACGCGGATCGGTCCGTGCAAACTGAACGGTCACCTTGTTCGGAAGGTTCCCAAGCCAAGGGGCGTTGGCATCGCTGGGGCCTGGCCGTACGGACCACTTCCGAGCCGAGACTGCGAAATCCCTGGGCGTTGACGCCTCCCAGCGTCGTGTGCAACGCGTGCGCGAGCCCGCTCAGCGCGTAGGAGGGAGAGAACCAGTAACCGGTCATCGGAAAGGGCGTCCGTCGACGTGGACACCCTCGCAGACCTGACCGTGTTTGAAACACGGTCAGGTCGCGGATGGGGTATGTCTGGCATGCCTCATCGCCAGGTCTGCCCTCATCAGTAGTGAGTGCGGCAAAACAGACCCAGTCGAACCTGGGCCTCACGCCGCAGTGGATGTCGATAGCGAACAGTAATCTCTGTCAGGTGGAGCTCGTCAGCTCCACGCTGAGACGAGAGGCTCGCGATGACCGAAAATTGCTGGCTCAAAACTCTGGATGGCACCGTAGTTCGGCCGTCACTGGCCGTCAGGTTCGACGTCCAGCCGGATTTCTACGATTTGGGACGCCGTGGCAGCCTCATCGTTCTACGAGTCCACGTCAATGGCCCTCGAAGCAGGGACAATGCAGCAACGACCGAAGCCCTCCATCTCTTGGAGCTGCCCAGTGAATTCGCCGGCGGACCGGGCTTCACCGAATTTGACGCGGAGGCAGACGCGCGCAACGCTGCGAAAATCGCACAACTCACAGCTCTCATCGAACCTCTGACCAATGCAATCGCCACCAACGCTGGGAACCGCGGTCTCACCACTATCGGTGTGAGCCTCGACGGAGGAGTCGAAATCCGCCGGCGCAATGAATGGACGGGCGCCGAGGTCGTCAAAGAAGCTGAGGTGAACAACGCCTGATTGGCGATCAGATCCCAAGACCCTGATGTCGGCTGTGCCGACATCAGCTAAAAGGGTGTCGGTAGTACTGACACCCATTGAGTCTTCGCCGATCGGCGAAGACTCCCACCAACGCTTCCCGGCGCCGGGAAACGTTGCGGGATCTCACAAAGGGTGTGCGTTCACCGCACGCCCTTCTTCGCAGTGGCGCGAAAAGGGTACTCACTCAGCGCGTACCCTTGACCGTTTCACCTACGTCACTGAGAAGAGACTCGCAGCCAGACCGAGAATGATGCCGAGCACGAGGCCCAGTAGCCCCGCTCGCTCAAGCCATTTGTTTGGCTCCTTCATCGCTTCTCTGTGTCCGATTACTTGCTCGAGCGCCAGGCGGACGTTTCGTACTCGCATATCCGTTTCGACCGAGGGGCGGATCATCGCCGCGAAACTTTCATCACCGCCTGCGTATTCGACAGAAAGCGGGCCTGAATCCTCGTCGATCTCATTCCAGACCTTCCAAATCACCTGAAGATTGCCCTGCAACAACTGGTCGTTACGCCGCGCACGCAGGAACTCGCGCACCACGATCACGATGCCGAAGAGTTGGAACACGCCCGCCAGTGAGTACAGCAGGTAGATCCCAGCAGACGAGTTCAGAAAATCGATCATGAGGGCACACGTTAGCCCGAAGGGATGTCTCGGGTGTCGTCACGTTCTACGTCGGATCCCACATCGAACGGTGAGGAAGGAACGAGCCGTAGTCGAGCGTTCCCTGAGCACAAATGAGCACACCTACTACAAAATGGGGGTGATTCGGCGTGACCGCACCTGACCCATTACCGCAGGTAGGGCAAAAATCGATCCCCGGCCTGCGGACGCGCAAGAGTTCAAATCCCTCCGCTTCCGTCAAAAGCAAAGGCTCTGACCTAGGACTTCTCCAGGTCAGACCCTTTACCGGTTTCGGAAGTCACACTGCTTGGGTGGTGGGCGTCAGAACCGCACCGTGAACACCACGTGGTGATTCTCTCGGGCCGCGCGCTGGAAAAAGTCCGCCACTTCCTGAAGCCAGCCCCAGGCGTACCGGCGCTCGTCGGGACCGTACTCCGGGTTGCGGTCGTCGAGAGGCATCGCGTCGTAGCGCGCGCCGAACTCGGATTCGGTGATTTCCGCCAGGTACGAGGAGACTTCGGCGACCCGATCGGGTGCCAGGTAGGTGACGAGTTGGTCGTCGGTGTCGGTGTTGAGGTCTTCGTCCCCCAAGATCACGCCGTAGGCCGGCCAGTTCTCGGACACGCGCTCGTACCCCGTGCTGGAGAGGGCGCACAGGATCGGATCCCACGCCTTGTCCGTGTCGCACGAGAATTCGGATCGGCCCGTCTCCTCGATGTCCTCGACCACAGCGCCGAGTTTGTCGTCGTCGCCGCGCGCGTCCAGAAGTTCCGCTGCCACGCTGTCTGACAGCGCGAAATGCACCCCAAGTTCCATGGCGTGATGCTAACGGCCGACCTGCCGCCGTCCCGCCGTCACTACAAGACGAATCGACTTAGGTAACGATCCTGCTCTGCCTCCGACCGAAGTTACCCATGGTGGGCCGGCTGTCGTACATACTTCATCGGTGATTCCGACAAAACGGACCGGCCTTTCGGTTGTATCGCTGGTGATCCTCGTCGTCGCGGGGTTGCTGGTCGCAGCCCCTGCCAGCAGCGCCGCGCCGCCGCCTGACTGGAAATACACAATGGTGGCGTTCAGCAATGCCAGCGACCGTGACATGGATGTCTACGAGTCGGCTGACGGCACCGGCTTTCAACTCGTCCAGCAGTCGGCGTACAGGCCGCCATCTGGGCTCGTGCGTGATCCGAGCATCTTCCGGAACACGGACGGGTTGTACTACCTCACCTACACGACGGGTGGTGGGGCGAACATCGGGTTTGCACGCAGCAGCGACCGCATCAACTGGACGCCGCTGGGGAACTATCCGGTTCCGTTTTGCTGCGCCTTGATGCCTGGTACGGGAGATGGCACCGGTTCTGCGAGCCCCCCTGGCTTCTCGGGTTCGGCCGGTTTCAGCGACGGACCGTCGCTGTCACCATTCGTCACCAAGGCCTGGGCGCCTGAATGGTTTGTGGACGGCGATCGCGTCAACGTCATCCTGTCGATGTCGACCGGTGGAGGATTTGTGCCGTATCTGATGACGGCGTTGGAACCGTCGCTCCGGTTGTGGAGCCCGCCTGTTCCGCTCGCCGGGATCGGTGCGGACCACATCGACACCACCGTGGTCAAAGTCGGATCGACCTATCATGCGTTCACCAAGAACGAGACGAAGAAGGTCGTCGAGCATGCGGTCGCTCCTTCGGTGACGGGACCTTATTCGTTTGTCCCGCCCGGAAATTGGGGTTCGCTTGTCGAAGGTCCGGCCGTGGTTCAGTTGCCGAGCGGCGACTGGCGGATCTATCTCGACGCCTATACCGAAGGAAAGTATCTCTACTCCGACAGCACGGACGGGCTGAACACCTGGTCTCCGGTGCAAGAGGTTCCTGGGGTGTCCGGGACTGCACGGCATCTCGGCATCATGAGAGAACCGGCATAACTTTCGACCCCGAGTTGGTAAGGCTCTGATCAAGGACTCCGGTCTTGGTCAGAGCCTTTTCTCGTACTTGCGTACTACTTGTGTGCGTCGCCTGCGCGAATCAGTGATTGACAAGCTAACGATGCGATGCCGGTGGGTCCGACGAGTTCGCGCCGACCACGAAGTGAGTATCTCCGCGTGAGCTGTGCAGAGTTGCGCTCCCAGGCCCCGCTCGGCCTTGATTTGCGATCGATTGCCAAGTAATGCCTGTTAGTTACATATTCAAGTACGCGCACTGGCTGATGCCCGCACTTTCTGCCTTCAGCTGCTCTGAGGCCCGCGAAATGCGGGTTGAATTCGATTTGCCGCACTGTTCCTGAGGGATCTTCTCGTCCGTAAACGGTGACCTTGCTCATAGCGGGACCTAGGTCCTTTTTGCTGCTGATAAGCCTGTCGATATATACCTGTTACCGAAAGTTCACCCTAAATCCAAGATGGCGGAATCGGCGCGCTGGCGGGCAAACAGGACGATTGGTACCGTCCGGTAACTAATTCAGTTAGTTGTCGGCTACCGCTCTGGTTGCTGTGTCACGTGGAGGAGCAGTTCATGTCGATCGAATCGCAAAACGGCATATCCCATCGTCGATCGAGGGCCGCAGTGGGGCTCGCGGCGTGTGCGGTTGCCACACTGTCGTCTGGGGTGGTCTTCGCAGGGAGCGCATCGGCAACGCCGACGGCGTTGGCGGACAAATTCGCGAGCACGGTCACCGATGACGGCTGGACGTTGGATCTTGCCGCCACCAAACTGTCGGCGAATCCGGTGCCGAATTTGGCGACGACGGCGTTCACTCGTGAGGGGTTCGTGTCGGCGAAGGTGACCGGCACGATCGGTGGTCAGGGCGATTCGGCAGTGAAGACCGGTTATGTCGAGCAGGGATTGCAGATCGGCTGCCAGATCGATGTCTCCTCCGGACTTGGCTTGGGGCTTGGCTTTTCGCTCGGCCCGTCTGTCGGTGTGAGTATTTCGGGTGTCCCGTCGGCGAACGTGGGTGTGAATGCGTCGGTGAATCCGAGTATTCAGTCGACGATTGCGCCGGGCACGATCACGACGATTCCGTTGGGGAAGAAGGATCTCGAGTCGTCGAAGGCGTCGATCACGGCAGAGAACGTGCACGTGAAGGTTGATGCGTGCATGGGGCCGGTGACGATCCGCTCGTACGCACAACTCTCGGTGTCGACGGCGACGTCCGACAACACATTGTTCGTGTACTCCGATCCCACCTGGCTCTAACCCACGCAGCCGTCGTCAGCGCTGCTGGCGACTATTCCCGATCCGTCCCGTCCAGGGGTGGTTACTCATCACGCCCACAAAGGAGAAATCATGAAGATTCGTACCTTGGCCACTGCCGGAACTCTCACCGCAGGTATCGCCCTGTTCGGTGTTCTCGGCGCCGGCATGGCATCTGCTGCAACTCCGATCGTGCAACCGGAACATGGCCGGATCGGACTTTCGCTTTCGAACGCCGAAACGGCGGCGCTGGCGGCGAGCCCGATTCCTGATGCGATTGCGAACATCGTTCCAGGTTCGCTGAGGGGGGTCTGGTTGGCGCCTGGTTCCGCGATAACTGTTACCGATGGCAAGGTCGACGCCCTCGAAGGAACTGTGCTCGGTGAAGCAGCCGCGCGTGGTGGGCATGCCAATGTCTTTGTCTCCGACCCGAATCACCCCGCCAGTGAGGGGCACATAGTGCTGACGGAGCAGTACTGGAACTGATACCAGGCCGAACGTCGGCGACCCGTTGTCCCCGCTCTCCCTTCCTGTTTGGAGTTCCAGCCATGACCGTCAACAACGCCGAACGTCGCAGTGTCCAAACGGAACCCGCTGCCCTCGTCAGCAAAGGCGTTGCAGACGTTGATGACTGGGATCCGGACAGTGAACTCAGTCCACTCTCCAAGGCTGTGATCGCTACGGCAGTTGGACTGGGGTTGCTGATCGCGGCATTCGCGGTGATCGGGAAGCTCGCCGGCTGGGCGAACGACTACGGGACGATCCTGGTTTACCTGGCGTTCTTCTTGTGGATGTCGATCTCCGGACGGTTGTTCTGGTGGGGCGCAGACAAACTCATCGCGCTACTCCGAACGAAGAAGAGTGACAATCGTGGTGCGCACCGGTGAAGTCCGGTAGACGACTTCGCCGGACTCTCGCGGGAGTGCTTGCCGCTGGGGCGCTGTTGACCGGAGCGGCCGGAGCGATCGGTGCGGGAATTGCACTCTCCGCCGCTCCGGCGAACGCGACGCCGGAAGAAGACTGCGCGGCGGTGCGGGCACGTGATCATCAGATCTACCTGAATCTCATTGCGTCGCTGCCACCTGGTGCACCCATCCCGCCAGAGATCATCAACCCGTGCCTGAGTGCGCCGTCCACGACGGCGACAGTTGCGCCGACGACCACGGTCGGGCTCCCCGGTGCGCAGGCTCCAGGCGGTGGCCCGAATGTCGGCGCGAATGCTCCGACGAACTTTCCCACCTACAACGGCACCCCCATCGTCCCTGTGCCGACGATCGAGGTTCCGCCCATTACTTCCGAGTCCCCGGCCTCGGAAACTGGTGTCGGTGCATTCCCCAATGCATCGGCATCAGCGGTTCCCTCACCCACACCCACCCCGGGTGAGGGAACCACCACCGATCGTGGTCCCGGACCGATCCCCGCGGATTCGGATTCGAATATCGCACCGGCCCAAACGGTTCCGGACCCGGCAGCAGATGTTTCCACCGCCGGGGAGGACTCGGGCCGTGACCGGTATCTCGAACTGGTCCTCGTCGGGGCCGCGGCGTTCACCGCTGCGGGTATGAGAGTGAGGGGGCGGCCGGGACCGTTCAGTGCGCGTGTGAGCGCGCGTCCGTGGGAGTCGGTTCTCTCCCAGGTAGTCGGTACGGTCGCGAAACCGTTCATGCCGTATTTCGTCGGCGGTCAGGACGTCGTGGTCATCCCCGACCCAGGTGGCGGACAACGCACCATCTTCCTCATTCACGACGAAACCTCCTCGCATGAAGCTGAAATGGTGGTCGACCTACCACCCGGCGGACACATGAGCATCAACGACGACGGGTCCGTCGGTGTCTACGACGCGAACGGAGACTTGCAGGGCACCGTTGCCGCTGCGTGGGCGTACGACGTCAACGGCGATCCGGTTCCCACCTACTACGAGATCCGTGACGGCAAGCTCTACCAAGTCGTTATCCCGACCCCGGGCGTCATCTACCCGGTCACTGCTGACGGCCCCTACGGCGGCAGCGACCCGGTCACCGGACGAGACGTCACCGCTACACCCCTTCAAGGCGGCGGTGAGGTCGTCAACCAGTCCGGCGGACCGGTCATGGTCAACGTCCCGACAGACTCCCCCTACAACGACGTCGGCGGGATCGACCCACTGGGCAATCTCGACATGGATCCGCCGACGCAGCCGGCACCGACAACGCCTCTGCCGTTCGATATCGGATCGCCGACCGACTCGGGCACCGATACGAGCGAGCCTCCGTGGAACCCACTCGACAACCTCGACATGGACGCCCCGACGCAGCCGGCACCGACAACACCACTGCCGTTCGATATCGGATCGCCGACCGACTCGGGCACCGATACACCCGGGGGTACAGCGAGCGAGCCTCCGTGGAACCCACTCGACAACCTCGACATGGAAACGCAGACGCAGCCAGATCCTCCAATGGAATTACCATTCGGGATCTTTGACTCTGATCCCAACAACGGTTTGATCGGCCCCGCGCAGAGGGCCGCGAACCAACGGGCGCTCGCCCATGGCGACGTACCTGCTGACTTCACTGGCAACGTCCCTCTGACCGCACAGCAACAACTTGACGACCTGCAATGGCAGGTGGATCAGATGCGAGACCGCGGCTATACAGATTCCGAGATCGCAACTGTCTTGAGTAAAGGCAGCACCGCGCTCGGTGGCCCCGCCTCGGGCTTGCAATCTGCGGGCGCCCTTGCGAACACCGGTGTGCATCATGCTGGTTCGCTCCCGAGCGCTGCGCAGGCCGCTCGGTCGGCGGCAGTGGGTACTGTTTTAAGCAGATTATCGGTGGCAGTTGAGGTTGCCTCGGGTGTCATCAAGTGGCGCGAAGGCGCGCCACGTGGCGAAACTGTGGGAAATTCCGGTGGCGCAATCGCATTGGGATGGGCAGGCGGCAAAGGTGGCGCCGCACTCGGCGGGTTTCTCGGCGGCCCGATAGGTGCCGCAGTCGGGGGCGGAATCGGTGCAATCGGAGGATCGCTACTCGGGGCATACTTGGGTACCCGGGCAGGCCGATCATTTGATTGAAGCCTTAGACAATGATCGATCGCTCCAAGAGAAGGGACTGAGACCGTGCATTACCTGCTGATCGCTGCCATTGCATTCTGCCTAGCCTCGGGGGTGCTGTCGGCGCTTGATGCCGCAGCAGGCAATCCGATGCGGGGCGCGATAACCTTGGCCGTTTCGTTGACGGCTGCGAGTGGGATGGTGTTCCTCGTGACTGACAATTCGACCACCCGGATCGGCGCTGTCGCGGGCACTGCGGCGGTCCTCGTTTTGCGTTTTCTCCCGAAGAGTTCCATATACCGACGACACACCGTTCCTCAAGCGGAACCGGCACCATGACCACCTTTTATGCGATTTGTGCGATTGCTGCAGGGGCTGTGGCGTTGATCGTATCTACGCCCTACGTGATGTACCGCAGTCATGCGAGAACGATTTACTGGAGTTCGTCGATCCTTACCATCGTTTTCGCTTGGCTCACCGCTCCACAGCGGTCGATTCTCGGACCTGTCCTCTTGTGCGGTTTCGCTGCTGTGTTCGTGGCGTGGTGGTGGACCCCCTTCCTCACGCGAAGGCATCCCACCGGATTCAACGATGTTTTCGGTGCTTGGCTGACACGGGCGCTCTACCGCGAGCAGAAGGATGCACCTCCGGTAAACAGGTACGACAAATTGCACTACAAAGACACTGACCGCCAAGCACGAGATACCGATTCTGACGGAAATCAGGTCAACACCTGAGCCGGCGCGTAGAGCGCTTTGTCCTTGATACCACCCTCGCGCGTACCCGAACAGCTTGTAGTGAGATGCCGTGGGAAACAGTACTTTCCACATGGCGGCGTACACCTGCCCGGTTTGCGCAAGCTGTACAGTAACCAGGATGATCGATGGCTCGAAGCTGCTCTTCGCGCAGCCCAATTCAGTAGCTGTCAGCGCCATCGCGAGCGGTAGTCCTCTTCCCCTAGTCCCTGCAGCTCATCCCATTTTTCGAGCATCCGCCTCGTCTGGATAGTTAATGATATCTAATATATTGAATGGAGTTCAGTAGTGGATCTGGTCAAGATTTCGCGGTGTGTCGACTCGCCCGTGCTTGCGGAGATTGACGACTTGACACCACTTGAACGTATGGCGCTTCCGAATTATTGGTTGGATGCACTAAATGGTGACGTTGCAGCTCGAATTTCTGGGATATTGGACCAATGGGACGTATTTGGGCGACCGATATTGGGCGACACTTACAGAAACATTAAAGATAATCTATCTGATGTGCGGTTGCTCAGGTCTGAAAATAGGTTCTTTCTTCTATATAAAATTAAAATGGCAGACGGGACCGATCTCTACTATTTGGGTACGCCACCGGTAGTGGATGGTGATGAACTTTCAGGGTATTGGAGTAAATTCCCCTCCAGTCTAAAGAATTTCTATTCAAATTTGCACAACGGTTGGTACTATATTGCCGGTAAGACTGTCGGGCCACTGCCTCTTGAAGATATGTTTCGAATTGACAGCTTTGAATGGTCTATTCTGGACGGGCTGTCCCCTGAAGAGTACCCAGATCCGGCTCGTTGCATCGCGACATTCAGATCGGGCGGCGGCGGTTATCTTTGCTTGTACTTTGGTGAGGAATCGACAAGGGGTGTTGTGTGGTCATTGACGGAACCCCCTGAACTGGTCGATTACTCCACTTACCTTGATATCTGGACCAACGTCGGACTCGGTGCCTAGAGCCTGCGCCTTGGATAGCCAGACTGGAGACAGTCTAAGCAATTTGTGTGCGGTCTTGCCCCACGTGGCACGTGCCTCGGATCCAGTCTCCAAAGAGCAGATGATCAATTTGTCTGACCAAAAGGGATCTCGAGGTCATGATCGGTTTCGGGGGTACCTCACGCATCGACTCGTTTTCCTGCACCATTGCCGACGAATCGCTGATTGCGCTGGCGTTAAGGGTCGTACGGGGGCAGGCCGATATCTGGGCCTCTCGTGTCACCGTGCTCTACCACCGGACCGAATCATCGCCTCAGCGCAACGTACCCGGCGACGCGATCGTGGGCAGTTCGGGCTCGGTGGAGCATCGGCGACTACCGGCACCTTCAGAATCGGTCGAAAGGTGAGGTGGAGGTGGGATGGGAAACATACTTCCATTCAGGAGTTACGTTCGATCGCAGCAAACTCCCCCAATCTGCGGTGGTGGAGGAACTGCCCATTGGCACGTTGGTTCGGTTGGGGGACAAGCCAATGGAGGTCGCTGCCGCCGACATCGTGGCGGTGCGGGCGGCGATGGGTTACCCGGTGTAGCGCCAGAGCCTGTTCCAATTGGTCGATCGTCTTCGAACAGGAGTGACGTTGTCTGCCTTATCTTTACGTCGTGATCCGACCTCCGGGTTGACCTTGAAAGTCATGGCGCGAAAGGGACCGCCGGAAGCCGAATCGGTCACCGCGGCGCTGGCAGCGCGGTCACTGCAGTTCCTTCGAGAGCTTGACCCAGTCTTTGACGTCGACATGTACCGCGCCGTGAGGAATGACCTTCCCGACGGCGTTACGGTCGAGCAGGCTCTGGCATCGAATGGTGGACGGATCCTCACGCTTCAGGCAGAGGACTCCCTCGAGGCCGCAATGATCGAGAGCAGAAAGTCTCCTGATGCCGCAGGCGGGATTTACCCACTCTCATTCGGGCATCAACTCAGGTTGTTCACCGACAACGGAAACATCGAAATTCTCATCGGATTCGGGGGTACGGCAGGAGCAGGTTCCTTACTTTGCACCTTCATCTGGCCGTACCCAGGGGGCTTCGCCGATGAATCTCTGATCTCACTGTCATTGAAACTCGTCCAGGGCATGGCCGATATCTGGGACGCTCCCACGGCCGTGCTCTACCGGGATGCGGAGCTCACACCTCAGTACAACGTGCCCGGCGACGCAACGGTGGGCACGTTGCACCTACTTCGGCCCTGAGATGCCGATCAACGAAACGCAGATCCCACCCACTGTCGAAGCTTTTCCGTACAAGAAAGGAACGATCGTCATCCAGCGTGATCCACGCGCCCCGTTGGTTGCCGACGGAAGCCGAAGCATCCGTGCAGCAGTCGGCCTGCTGACCGAACGACCGGAGGTTCGCCTACCGAAAGGCTCGCGCCGGCTGTGACACCAGAAGTTACGGCCAAGCTCACGTCCGCAGGTGATGGTGTTCTTAAGAACAAGCTGCTCAGATAATGGAGGATGCGTTCGACGAGGTCATCGGGATGGAGAACATCAACATCATCGTATTTGGAGGGGAGTGAAAGTGCCTACGTCATCACTGCGCCGCAATCCTACGGCGGGCTTGACAGTGAAGGTCATTCCACGAAAGGGTTCGCCTGAAAGCGAGGCCGTCACGGCCGCGCTCGTTGCACGTTCGCTACGATTGCTTCGCGACATCGATCCTGTCTTCGACGTCGACTTGTACCAAACAGTAGGCGATGCACTCCCCGACGGCGCCGGAGTCGAGCAGGCCTTGGCGTCGAATCTCCGTCAGATCCTTGTACCTCCGACGGAAAAATCGATCGAAGCCGCATTGATCGAGCGCAGACGATCCCCCGATGCCACCGGCGGTATGTATCCCCTCTCATTGGGACGACATATGACCCTGTATTCACCCGCTGGAGACGTCAAAGTCGTTGTCAGTTTCGGGGGCACCTCAGGGTCCGGCGCATTCGCATGTGCCTTTGCCGACGAATCACTGATTTCGCTGGCATTGAAGCTCGTACAGGGACTAGCCGACATCTGGGACTCGCGTGTCACCGTGCTCTACCGCCGAACCGAATCATCGCCTCAGTTCAACGTACCGGGTGACGCGATCGTGGGCAGTTGCACCTACTTCGGTCCTGAGTTGCCGATCAAGGAAACGCAGCTCCCGCCCAGCGTGGAGGCGTTTCCCTACCAGGACGGCACAATCGTCATCCAGAAGAATCTGTCCACGCCGTTAACCGTCGAGGACATCCGAAGCATCCGCGCAGCAGCAGGACTGCCGACCGAACGACCGGAGATTCCTCTACCCAAAGGTTTCAGACGGCTGTGAGCCCTACATTGGGCGCACTCGGGGCTGCCTGCAGGTAGGGATGGCGCGGACCGACCAGCCTGCCCGCAATTACCGCGCCGCGATCCCGATCCGGCTACGCACCAGCTGATCGACGCTCCGGGTGGAGTGCCACCGCGCGGCATACCCGCCATCGACGGCACAGTTCAACCTGCCGAGCATGATCAACCCTCTGTTCCGTCCGTGAATGAAACCTGCACGCCCGGATCCCGCGATTCCGGAACCCTCGCAACCCACTTTCCCGGCGTTCCCGATCGTGGCGAGTGGGAATCATTCTCGCCCGGTGGGATTGGCGATCCGGGGTCGAACCCGAGACCCGAGAACTCCACCCCGGAGGCTCCCTCGCCAGGTCGTGCCGAGGAACCGAGTGTGCCGACTCTGCCTGATGTCGGTCAGGTGCCGGTGAATCCGGATGCCCCCGGCGCTCCGCAGCAACCCGGACCACAACTGTTCAATGACAATGATTTGCCGAGAACGACTATGACGATCGCAGAGTTGCTGGAAAGGAAAGGTCGATGAATTCGGATCGTGGCGCGACAGTGATCGGGTATTGGGGCCCTCGGACGCAACCGGTAGAAGGCATTGCAGCGGAGGTGTTCTCGTTTCTTCATAGTCTGAGGAACATTGATCCAGCACTTGGACAAGCTTGGGTGTTTTCGCCCGAGACTGCCTTCGAGTCGACCGATCTAAGCGTGGAAGGCCTAGCGAAAATCTTCCGGGCAGCGAAGGATGTCGAAGGGCAATCCGTTGCTGCCTTCGACCTTGGCTACATCGTGAGTTTGTTGCACCCGGACAGATATCAGTTCTTGAGAATCCAATTCTCTCTCGGCCGGAATGTTCCGAGGGTTCCGAATCTCGTCAACGTCACCCTCCCCCCCGGAGAAACAAGCAATCGGGGAGGCGTCGCAGTTGCTGACTGCACGCGTCGGGGACGCGATCATGAAAGCGATCATCGAGCATTGGTCGCCGGAGTCTGCGCGGTGGGGGACGCGGGAGTACCGCAATGCGCAGGGAAATGAGGTCAGCGAAATCGAAGTCGGTTGGGAGACATACATCCAGTCCGGGATCGATCTTGATCACAGCAAACTGCCCGTCGTCGCCGTACTGGAGGAACTCCCCAACGGAACGCTGATTCGGTTGGGCGAGAAACCGTTAGACGTCAACTTCGACGACATCCTGGCCGTGCGGGAAGCACTGGGTTACCCGGTCTAAGACGCCGCGTGACCGCCGACCCTTGCTCATGTCGCGACACGTAGTCGGACGGAGACTATTACGCAGTGGTTGGAAAGGACGGGGCGATGAGCATAGTCGGGCGATGGCCGACCGTGATCGGATATTGGGGCACGCGGGTGCAGTCGAGTCAGGAAGTGGCGCAGACGATGCGGGCCTTCCTCGACGATCTGGAAGAGATCGACCCGGAGTTGGCGTTGCCGTGGGTGTACACCAAAAAACTGGACAAAGGCCCCGCGGATCTCAGTGTGGACGGGTTGGTGAAAATCTTCGAGCATTCCCGCTCGAAGGAGATGGGGTATTCGGACACCCCCGGACCGGGGTACAGCATCGGTTTGTCGCCCGAGGACGGGACCGCGCGGCGGATTATCGCCGGGGTCGGCGGCTTAGAAACCAGCGCCCCCAACAGTGTCCGGGTGTCGTTGCCGACGGAGACGCAGCTCACCGACAGCACCCGGCAGCTGCTCGGCCCTGACATCGGAGACGCGATCATGAAAGTTATCGTCAAGCATTGGAAACCGGATCGAGCTCGGTGGAGCATCGGCGACTACATAGATCTTCAGAAGCGGTCGAAAGCTGAGGTCGAGGTGGGATGGGAAACATACTTCCATTCAGGAGTTACGTTCGATCGCAGCGCGCTGCCCCAATCTGCGGTGGTAGAGGAACTGCCCACTGGCACGTTGATTCGGTTGGGGGACAAGCCTATGCAGGTCGCTGCCGCCGACATCGTGGCGGTGCGGGCGGCGTTGGGTTATCCGGTGTAGGCCACGCAACGGGTCCGGAGTTCACCATTGCATCAGACGTCGAGAAATGTGTTAACCGGATGGCCTGCTTCGCCTTTCGATAGTATTGCCAGATGGCACCCCGAGCCGACTTGCTCGCGTGGCTCCTCGATTCGGATCCGGCGATTCGGTGGCAGGTGGAGCGCGACCTGCTGAACGAAGCGCCCACTGTGTGGGCGGCGACGCGCGCGTCGATCGCTACCAAAGGATTTGGTGCACGCCTGCTTTCATTGCAGGATCGAGACGGCCAATGGGCGGGTGGGGCGTTCTTCCCGGCAGAATTCGACTTCGTGGGACCCGAAGCAGCAGAAGAAGGTTCGCAACCCTGGACGGCAACTACTTGGACGCTCAACTCCTTGCGTGAGTGGGGCCTCGACGCCAGTGTTCTGCGGGAGCGTCGTACTGCAGAACTGCTCGCGGAGAACTGTCGCTGGGAGTACGAGGGCCGGCCGTACTGGGACGGTGAGGTCGATTGCTGCATCAACGCCTGGACGGTGGCAAACGGTGTTTGGCTCGGCATGCCCGTTGATGAACTGGCTGATTGGTTTGTGCGGCATCAACTTCCGGATGGTGGGTGGAACTGTGAGTGGATCGAAGGTTCGACCCGATCGTCGTTCCATTCGACGCTCAATTCACTCAAAGGGCTTCTCGCGTACGAGATCGCGACCGGGGGAACAGATGAGACGCGCGCGGCTCGACGATCCGGTGAGGAATTCTTGCTGCAGCGCGGTCTGTTCCGGAGACTCTCGACCGGGGAACCGGTGGGGGACTGGATCGGCCGGTTCGCGTACCCGTTCCGGTGGCGTTACAACGTGCTCAACGCAGCCGACTACTTCCGCGAAGCGTCGTTGTCGGATGGAAATGAGCCTGATCCGCGAATGGCGGACGCGATCGAGATGATCCGGGCCGCTCGAGCCTCGGATGGGACGTGGCTCCAGGCCGGTCGCCAACCGGGGCGGGTGTGGTTCGAGGTCGACACAAAGGCGGGGGAGCCGTCGAAGTGGCTGACTTTGTCCGGCATCCGAGTGCTCGCCTGGTGGGATCAATCCTCCCCTCTAGGGTTCTGCATAACAAAAGAGTTACAGCGAAAGTCATTTCACCTTCAAAGGTTATCGAAAGGTGATCTTTGATCTTCCAGTCGAAATATCCAGTACGGATTAAGAACATATTAACGACAGGATTGCCCTCAGTGCGGTGAAGGTTAATCATCTGAACAGGTGAGAAGATGTTCGGTGAAATTACCTACCCGATTGGATAGGCGGGTCACCGACGTTGGTAATCGCATAAGGTGCTCGCGATTGTCTTGGTTAGGGAGCTAAGTCCCGAGCTGGAAACGGCATTTCTGCTCCGAAAGTGGCGCTCACCTGCGGCTACGTTCCCCATTTTGCAGGACTTAAACCACTTTCGGCGAGATTTAGTCTCGCAATTGCAGGTTGTGGAGCGTCCGCAATGTTTAGGCAAAGTCCCATCTTTTCCCAGAACAATGCTCTACTAAACGTGAAAACCGGATGTTCCCCCGATTTTGCTGAGAAGGTGCAACTATGGGGCGTAGCGTAACTGTCGCAGCGAACCGGAACATCGCGAATTGCTGCTCTAACCAATGACTTTGTTCAGGTCCGAATAATGCTCGGAGGTCGTCGATGTCGATGGAAATGGTGTTAGCCGAAGCAGTGATAGACAGTGGGGACACGGCGTGGGTGCTGATCTCCGCGGGTCTGGTTCTCTTCATGGTTCCCGGACTCGCCTTCTTCTACGCCGGTCTGGTGCGTGGTAGCAGTGCGCTCGTCATGTTGCAGCAGAACCTCGTCCCACTCGGACTCGTCTCGATTACCTGGGTCGTGTTCGGATACAGCTTCGCGTTCAGTGGAGACTGGGGTTCCGGCTTCCTCGGTGACCTCAAATTGTTCGGCTTGCAGGACATACACACAGCCGCCGCCCCGGGCTTCCACCTGATCGAAGGTGCAGTCGCGGTACCGACTCTGGCGTTCGTGGTCTATCAGATGATGTTCGCGATCATCACGCCCGCGCTGATCACCGGTGCGACCGCAAACCGGCTCAAGCCCTTGGGCTGGGCCGTTCTGCTCGTGCTGTGGTCGATCATCGTCTACCCCCCGATTGCGCACTGGCTCTTCAATCCCGAAGGCTGGTTGGCGCTCCGCGGAGCTCAGGACTGGGCCGGCGGAATTGTCGTCCACGCATCCGCCGGCGCCGCCGCCCTGGCAATCTTGCTGGTGGTAGGTAAACGTCCGGGATGGCCCAACGCCGAGGCAGTCCCGCACTCGGTGCCTCTGGCGTTGATCGGCGCAGGCATCCTGTGGTTCGGCTGGTTCGGATTCAACGCGGGCGACGGATTGGCTGCCGATGGTGTTGCGGCACAGGCCTTGATGAACACTCACATCGCCGCAGCGGGCGGTATGGTCGTCTGGCTCGTCATCGAAAGGTACACCGAGGGCAAGGCCACGGCGATCGGCGGAATCACCGGCGCGGTAGCCGGTCTCGCGACCGTCACCCCTTGCGCCGGCTTCGTCAGCACCTTCTCCGCGTTGGCGATCGGCGCGCTTGCCGGACTGGTCTGCCACTTCGCGCTCGCGCTCAAGTCGATCTTCAAGTTCGACGACGCGCTCGACGTCATCGCGGTCCACTTCATCGGCGGCATCCTCGGTTCACTCCTTCTCGGTTTGTTCGGCGAAAAAGCCATCAATTCGATCGGCCGCGACGGACTCTTCTTCGGCGGCGGGGCAGGACTACTCGGCGAGCAGGCGCTGGCGTTGATCGTCGTCATCGCTTTCTCGTTCGTGGTGACCTGGCTGATCGCCACGGGCATCGAGAAGACCATCGGTCTCAAGCTGGCCCCAAAAGACCAGGTGGACATCGACCGTCGTCAGCAAGGCATGGACGCATACCGCTACAACGCCGCATTCGTCGACGCAGGTGGTGCGCCGCAGACCAGCGGGTTCGACTCGGGGGTCCTGGTCGAGGGGGCAAAACTTGTTCCGAACCTCGGCGCCCCGAAGCACGAACTCATCACCGCGGTATTGCAGACCATCGAGTCTGAGAAGCTACGGGAGGCGCTGCTGGCCGCCGGAGCGGAGTCGATAGTCGTATCGGAAGCGCATGTCTCCGCGAGTGACTCGGCCTCGCTCAAGTTCCGCGGACAACGCAACGACGTCGTGTTCACCGAGCGGTTGCGTGTCGAGGTGCTGGTCGCCTCGGAACATGCACAGGCGGTTCTGGACGCGATCAACGAGTACTCGGGCGGCAGGAGGAGCGGTTTCGTCCAGCAAGCGGCCGAACCTCTCACCGAAGCGACGGAACAGGGGAGCTGACATGTATTCGACGACAGGGAGTTACCGCATGATCGACAAGGAGCGTTCAGAATGCATCTGACACCGCGAGAACTCGACAAGCTGACAATCCTCATGTTGGCGGATGTCGCACTGAGGCGAAAGGCAAAGGGGCTCAAACTCAATCACCCGGAGTCCGTCGCAGTTATCACTGCAGCCGCCCTGGAGGGAGCTCGGGAGGGCAAGACTCTCGAGGAGGTCATGGCCGACGCATCGCACGCCTTGACGGTCGACGACGTGATGGACGGTGTCGCGGAGATGATTCCACGTGTGCAGGTCGAGGCGGTGTTCCTCGACGGTAGCCGGCTCGTCACCGTGCACTCTCCGATCCAGTAGCCCGACCGAGATGTCAGGAGCACTCCAAGATGGCAAGCAAATCGACGAAGAAGGATTCCGGCGGCGAGAAGAAAGTGCCGGTCGGCGGATACGTGTTGCGGGACGAGCCGATCGAACTCAACGAGGGCCGTCCACGTTTGAAGTTGCGAGTCCGAAACACCGGTGACCGTCCCATCCAGGTGGGTTCGCACTACCACTTCATGGAAGTCAATCGCGCGTTGTCCTTCGATCGTGAACAGTCCTTCGGCTGGCGCCTCGACATTCCCGCGGGCACGGCGGTCAGGTTCGAGCCGGGCGACGAGAAGGAAGTGACGTTGGTGCCGTTCGGCGGCAAGCAACGAGTGCAAGGCTTCAACGGACTTGTCGACGGTTGGGCGCCGACCCACGCCGCCTACCGGCCTCGGCTTCCCGGAGCCGTCCAGCGTGCCGAAGAACTCGGCTTTCTGTCCGAACCTCAAACCGACTGATTCTCGTTCACGGCGGACGAAGGAGAGCAACACCCATGACAAGCATTTCGAGACAAGAGTATTCGGGTCTGTTCGGGGTCACCACGGGTGACCAGATCAGACTGGGCAATACCGACCTGTACATCGAGGTCGAGGAAGATCTTCGAACGATCGGCGACGAGTCGATCTACGGCGGCGGCAAGACGCTGCGCGACGGCATGGGCCAGGATCCGGAGTCATGCAGCATCGACGGTGCCCTCGACCTCGTGATCACCAACGTGGTCATCGTCGATGCAACCATCGGCGTCGTCAAGGCAGACGTGGGAATCAAGGACGGCAAGATCGTCGGCTGGGGCAAGGCGGGAAACTCCAGCACGATGGAAGGTGTCACCCCGGGGCTGACCACCGGTCCGGCGACCGACGCGATTTCCGGTGAGCAGATGATCCTCACTGCCGCCGGCATCGATCCACACGTTCACCTCGTGTCACCACAGCAGGCGTACCACGCACTCAGTGGGGGAGTGACGACGCTGATCGGTGGTGGTATCGGCCCGACCGACGGAACCAACGGCACCACCATCACTTCCGGTATCTGGAACATGGAGATGATGCTCAAGGCCAACGAGGGTTTGCCGGTCAACGTCTGCATGTTGGGCAAGGGGAACTCGTCCGGGCATCAGTCGCTGGTCGAACAGATCAAGGCCGGTGCGGCCGGTCTGAAGGTCCACGAGGACTGGGGCGCGACACCGGCCACAATTCGTGAGTCTCTGCGGGTGGCAGACGAAATGGACGTTCAGGTCGCCATTCACACGGATACCCTCAACGAGGCCGGATACGTCGAGGACACCATCGCGGCCTTCGAAGGCCGTACGATTCACACCTATCACAGCGAGGGTGCGGGCGGCGGTCACGCACCCGACATCCTGCGAGTGACGGGCGAGGACAACGTACTTCCGGCGTCGACCAATCCGACGTTGCCGTACGGCATCAACACTCAGGCCGAGCTCTTCGACATGATCATGGTCTGTCACAACCTCAATCCCAAAGTGCCCTCGGATGTTTCGTTTGCCGAGTCCCGCGTTCGCGCCGAGACGATCGGTGCCGAGAACGTACTGCAGGACATGGGCGTCATCTCGATGTTCTCGAGTGACTCACAGGCGATGGGCCGGGTTGGAGAAAACTGGCTACGCGCGATCCAAACAGCGGACTGCATGAAGCGGTCCCGCGGAAAGCTGCCCGAGGATTCACCGACGCACGACAACTTCCGCGTGTTGCGCTACGTCGCGAAGGTCACGATCAATCCCGCGTTGACGTTTGGTCTTTCGCATGTGGTCGGGTCGATCGGTGTCGGGAAGATGGCGGATCTTGTTCTCTGGGAGCCCGCATTTTTCGGTGCGAAGCCGAAGACGATCATCAAGAACGGTCTGATCAGTTGGCATGCCATGGGAGATCCGAATGCTTCACTCCCGACACCACAACCGGTGATCTACCGGCCGATGTTCGGTGGATTCGGCAAGGCGTTGCCGCAGAGTTCGGTCTCGTTCGTCTCGCGAGCGGCACTCGACGACGGCATCAAGGACCGGCTCGGTCTCGAACGTCAGGTTGTTGCTGTCGAGGGGACCAGAACAGTCACCAAGCGTGATCTGGTTCGCAACTCGGCCACTCCGGAAATCAAGGTGGACCCGGAGACCTTCGCGGTGACTGCGGACGGCGTCCACGCATACGTCGAACCTGCCGAATCCATTCGCTTGAACCAACTTTACTTCTTCAGTTAGGGGTCTCCAGTGTCGGGAACAATCACACACACGCACGGCGCCGATGCGACGCCACACACGCACGGCGAGATGACCGCGCCGAGCGGAAAGCCGACGCGAGTCGACGCGCTGCTCGGGAAGGAGACCGACGAGGAGTGGGCCGGTCGACTCGACAATGCGGTAGTCGACGTCTTGTCGCTCGATCAGTGGGAAGCGCAGAAGAGTCGGTTACGACGCACCACGATCGGTGGCCGTGAATTGGCCGTCTCGCTCGATCGGGGTATTCAGTTGCAGGACGGCGACATTCTGCTGTGGGACGAGCAGGCGAACACCGTCGTCGTGGCGAGGATCAACCTCAAGGACGTGTTGGAGATCGACCTGAGCGCACTGGTCGAGGTGACGCCCGAGAAGATGATTCAGACGTGCTTGGAGTTGGGACATGCCGTGGGTAACCAGCACTGGCCTGCGGTGGTGAAGGGAATGAAGGTCTACGTTCCGTTGACGGTCGACAAGGCGGTCATGGGCTCGGTGATGCGGACACATGCTTTCGAGGGCATCGAGTACACCTTCATCCCGGGCGCCGAGGTAATTCCCTACATCGCTCCACACGAGGCACGCCGTTTGTTCGGTGCGGCCGCGCGTGAGGGCGAGGGGCATACCCATGACCCTCTCGTCTGAGGGATCCGGGCTCAGCATCAACCGCGCGATGCGGATGATGCAGTTTTCCGATTCCATGTTCCCGGTCGGTTCCTTCTCGTTCTCCAACGGTTTGGAATCGGCCGTGGCGCAGGGAATTGTCACGGGTGGTCCGTCGCTGCGGGAGTTTGTGCTCTCGGCCGCCCATCAGGGCGCGACGTGCGACGGTATCGCCGTACTCGCGGCGCACCGGGGTGCGGCAGCCGGTGATTTCTCGGCGATCCTCGCCGCTGATCATGCAGTGATCGAACGCAAACTCAACGAAGAAGCACGCACGATGAGTACCCGCATGGGTAAGAAGTTGGCCGAACTCGGCGGGCGCTTGGCCGGTGAGACCCTGTTCAACAAGTGGTTGGCCGCGATCGCATCGGGGGAGACGCCGGGTACCTACCCCGTCGGCCTCGGAATTGCTTTCGCGGAGATGGGTTCTCCGGAAGAGGACGCTTTCACGGTCAATCAGTACGGTGTCGCGATGACGTTGCTCGGCGCTGCCCTTCGTATCGTCCGAGTCGATCACCTCACGACGCAAGAGATTCTGTTCGAGGTCAATCAGAGCGCCGGCCGTGAGTACGCCGCAGTGCGTGACTACGGACTCGACGACATGTCCAATTTCGCCCCGATGATCGACATTCTGGCTGCGGTTCACGTCAAGGCGCACGTCCGAATGTTCATGAACTAGAAGGAGAACGATGAAGAAGACAACGCGCATCGGAATCGGCGGACCCGTGGGTTCGGGTAAGACCGCACTCATCGAGGCGATCACGCCGGAGTTCATCAAGCGGGGCACCAGCGTTCTGATCATCACCAACGACGTGGTCACCACCGAAGATGCCAAGCATGTGCGCAAGGCTCTCAAAGGTGTTCTCGTGGAGGAACGTATCGTCGGCGTGGAGACGGGAGCCTGCCCACACACCGCCGTCCGCGAAGACCCGAGTATGAATCTCGCGGCGGTCGAGGACATGGAGAAAACGTTCCCGGACACCGACGTGGTGTTCATCGAAAGTGGTGGCGACAACCTCACACTGACGTTCAGTCCAGCTCTGGTCGACTTCTTCATCTACGTCATCGACGTAGCCGCAGGCGACAAGATTCCGCGCAAGAACGGTCCGGGAATCTCGCAGTCCGACATCCTGGTCATCAACAAGACCGATCTCGCACCGTACGTCAACGCCGATCTCGGAGTCATGGATCGCGACTCCAAGGGGATGCGCGGCGACAAGCCGTTCGTCTTCACCAATTGCATGACCGGGGAAGGCATCAAGGAAGTGGTGGACCTCATCGTGCACGGAGTCCTCTTCGACGAAGAGGAAGTGGGAGCGAGCGCACCGTGAGCGCAACGTCCGTCCCGGGAGCATCGCGGTCGCTCCCGGGGCCGATCCCGACCATCCCGGAACTCGACCAGTACCAGGACCAGCCGAAGCAGGCCCCGGCCGGCAAGGTCGGGAAGACCGGCGTTCTCGAGATGCGATTTGTCGACCGTGGCGACAAGACGATTCTGCGGGACATGTACCGCAAGACACCGCTGCTCGTTCAGCAGGCGCTGTACTGGGACGAAGCGTTGCCGACCATGCCGTGCGTCTACATGATCTCGACGTCCGGCAGTGTGTTGCAAGGCGATCGACTGTTCCTGACCATCGAGATGGAACCGGGTTCCCTCGCGCACGTGACCACTCAGTCGGCCACCAAGGTTCACCGGATGGATGCCAATCACGCGTCGCAACTCCAGAAAGTGGTGCTCGCGGAGAATTCGTATCTCGAACTGATGCCCGGGGTGACGATCCCACACCGCAACGCGAGGTACTACGCGCGCACCGACATCACGGTGGATCCGACTGCAACGCTGTTGTTCTCGGAGATCGTGATGTCGGGTCGCAAGTACCACGACGGCGGAGAGATGTTCGTCTACGACCTGTACTCCACAATGATCAAGGCGGAGCGTCCGGACGGGAAGAACCTCTTCACCGAGAAATTGGTGATCGAACCGGCACGCTTCCCCGTGCGATACGGCGGAATCATGGGCGACCACGACGTGTTCGGCAATGTCATCCTGCTGACACCGAAGGAGCACGCCGACGCGATTCTCGAAGAGGTAGTTCCGGGCCGTGACGGCAAGGTCGTTTCCGGAGCGAGTCGGCTACCGAACGACGCCGGTCTCATCTTCAAAGTCCTCGGTCCGGAGAGCGAACCCGTCAAGGCGAAGGTTCGTGATTTCTGGGCTCTGGTGCGAAAGGCAGTTCTGGACACCACCATTCCGCCCGTCCCGCTGTGGGGATGACGCGGATCGTCGGAGAAGGATCGAGGGACGTGCGATGACCACCATCACCAAACCCTGGGACGACGTCGCGGACAAGAACGTCGTGCTCAGATTCATCGACACCAATCTCAAAGGCTCCGGGCAGGTGATGTTCCAGGGCAATGCGCTGACGGGCCTGCTGTTTCTGGTCGGTATCTTCTGGGGAGCGATAGCCGCGGACACGATCACCGTCGCAATTGGTGCCGTGGTGGGTCTGGTGGTATCCACCGTCACCGGCATGATGCTGCACTCCGACGACGATTCGATGCGTATCGGCCTGTACGGATACAACGGAGTTCTTGTGGGAGCTGCCTTTCCGACGTTCCTTGCCGGCGGCGTGATGCTGTGGATCTACCTCGTGGTGGGAGCTGCCGCGTCGACGATCGCGTTCCTGGCCGTTGCCAATGTCTTCAAGACGTGGGGCGTACCGGCGCTGACCTTTCCGTTCAACCTCGTCAACTGGTTCTTCCTTCTTGCGGCGTTCCAGTTCCTGCGGATCGAAACGTCAGACCTCAGCGCGGGCCAGTTTCCCCAGCACATCGGGGAGGCGTCAGTTCATGCCGACATCACTTTCAGCTTCCTGTGGGACACGCTGTTCCGCAACGTCTCCCAGATCTTTCTGATCAACAACACCGTCACCGGCATTATCTTCGTGATCGCGCTGCTGGTCGCGTCGCGTTGGGCGGCGTTGTTCGCGCTCATCGGTTCCGCGATAGCGATGGGTTCGGTACTGGCGCTGGGCGCAAACACCGTCGACATCGGCAATGGTCTCTACGGGCTCAGTTCGGTGCTGACGGCAATTGCTCTCGGATCGGTGTTCTACAACCCGTCGTGGCGTGTGTTCGTCTACACCGTCTTCGGAGTACTGGTGACTGTTGTCATCCACGGCACGCTGGTGTCTGCCTTTGCTCCGATCAGCCTGCCGGCCGGAACGGGCCCGTTCGTCTTCGCGACGTGGCTGTTCCTGCTGCCGAAGAAGAAGTTCGTTCCCATCCAGCACGACACCATCGAGGGTGGAGCGGCCGAGGGCAAGGATTCGATCGCAAAGGCGAACGGATAGGGCTCGGACGGGCAGAAGTTCCTAGATCGTTCCGCTATGGCACCCTCGCGAACCGGTATCACTCGAGTATTGTCTGGCCTTCGGTAGTCGGGCATGGTCGAAGCATGACCGTGCAGGTAGTTGTGATGGGTGTGGCCGGTGCTGGAAAAAGCACCGTGGCAGTGGGTCTCGCCACGTCTCTCGGGGCAGACTTCGTCGACGGTGACGATCTGCACCCCGAGTCCAATGTCGCCAAAATGCGTTCGGGGACACCGTTGACCGACGAAGACCGTGTGCCGTGGCTCGACGCGATCGCGGCCTGGCTTTCCGAGCGTGCCGATGCGGGACGAACAGGCGTCGTTGCCTGTTCGGCTCTGCGAAAGGACTATCGGGGCCGGTTGCGCCCGGACGGTCTCGACGTGCAGTTCGTCCACCTGGCCGGTGATTTCGAGACTATCTCCGCACGTATGCGTTCCCGCGCCGGGCACTTCATGCCGGAGAGTCTGCTCATCTCCCAGTTCGAGGCTCTCGAACCGCTTACAGACGACGAGCGCGGCATCACGCTGAATGTCGTCTCCGAACCGAGCACACTGGTGGGCGAGGCAGTCGACTACATCCATACATCTCAGAGGAGCGTCACAGCGTGAGTAGCACCGCAAGCCCCGGCCCGTTCGACATTTCCGGGAAGGTCGCGCTGGTGACGGGTTCGAGCCGAGGCATCGGCTCGGCCCTCGCGACTGGTCTCGCCGAGGCGGGTGCGGTGGTGGTGCTCAACAGCCGAAATTCCGACGTGCTCGAAGCCGAGCGTCGACGCATCGCCGACGCGACCGGCGCAACGGTGCACGCATACGCGTTCGACGTCACCGATTCGGCCGCCGTCCGGGATGCGGCGACACGCATCGAGGCGGAGGTCGGCCCGGTCGAGATCGTTGTCAACAACACCGGCGTGCAGCACCGCGCCCCGCTTCTCGAGTTCGGCGACGACGACTTCCGGCGTGTCATGGACACCAACCTGACCAGTGCGTTCTACGTCGGACGTGAATTCGCCCGCGGCATGGTCGAGCGCGGACACGGGAAGATCGTCAACATCTGCTCGGTGCAGAGCGAACTCGGCCGAGCGGGAATCGCACCGTACGCAGCCAGCAAGGGCGGGCTCAAGATGCTCACCCGCGGGATGTGCGCCGACTGGGCACCCTTCGGTTTGCAGATCAACGCGATCGCACCGGGATACTTCGACACCGAACTGACCTCTGCGCTGGTCAACGATCCGGAGTTCACCGCGTGGCTCGCCAAGCGGACACCCGCCGGACGTTGGGGCCGTACGGAGGAGCTGATCGGGTCGCTACTGTTCTTGGCCTCCCCGGCTTCGGATTTCGTCAACGGTCAGATCCTCTACGTCGACGGCGGAATGACGGCCGTCGTCTGATTGTCCGCTGTTAGATCGTCCGCTACTCGAACAGAAAGCACCCACATGACAGACGCCAGCGCCCCTCGCATCCACCTCGGTCCCGTCGAGGATCCTCACGTCGCCGACGGAATACGCCGAGCCGGTGGAGTTCTCGTTCCACTGGCAGACGCCGAGGGCGTCGTGTGGGTACACGGGCCGGAGACGTTCCCGTCGTCGCTACCCGATTCGGTTCGCTGGGTGCAGTTGCCGTTCGCCGGCATCGAGCCCTGGTTCGACGCCAAGGTGATCGACGACAAGCGGGTCTGGACGTCTGCTGCCGGAGCGTACGCGGGCAATGTTGCCGAACATACGATGATGCTTCTCCTCGCCGGAGTTCGTTCTCTCCCCGAACAATTGGCGGCGCAGTCGTGGCGCAAGGAAGAGTTCGACCCGCGGGTGGGCACTTTGCAGGGCTCGACAGTGGCGATCATCGGTTGCGGCGGAATCGGCCGTGCGTTGATCCCGTACCTCGCCGCGTCCAAAGTCAAGGTCATCGCGATCACCCGCTCCGGGACCCCTGTCGAGGGTGCTTCCGAAACGCTCTCGGCCGACCGCACCGGCGAAATCTGGTCCAAGGCAGATCACTTCGTGATCGCAGCACCGTCGACATCCGCGACGCGGCATCTGGTCGGCAAGGCCGAACTGGACCAGATGTCGGAGTCGAGCTGGATCGTGAACATCGCGCGTGGCACCCTCGTCGACACGGACGCATTGGTCGACGCACTGGAAGCCGGTTCGATCGGCGGGGCGGCACTGGACGTCACCGATCCCGAGCCGTTGCCGGACGGGCATCGGTTGTGGAAGCTGCCCAACGCGATCATCACTCCACACGTCGCCAACCCGGCTACGACGCTCACCCGCGTCCTGGCAGATCACGTTGCAGCCAACGTCGCCCGATTCGCCGCAGGTGAGGACCTCGCCGCCGTGATCGATCCGTCGGCGGGCTACTGACCGCTCGCGTTGGTTCCCTTCACGTAATCGGCAACGACGGTGCGCAGAACATCGCGCACCGCCTCGGCCGGTTTGGAGAGGGGCTGATTGGCCGGGGTGCCAAGGGAGACATGCACTTCGATGCCCGGCTCGATGCGTCGTAGCTCGAGCGCTTCGACGTCCATGACCCTGCGGGCCACCGACCACGGCAGAACCGTCGCGCCCAATCCGGTGCGTACGGCCTCGGACAGCGTCATCACCGATTCCACTTCGGCCACGACGTTCGGTTGCTGCTCTGCACGGTCGAAAGCCTGCTCCACCACCTTGCGGATGGTGTGCATCCGACCCGGAAGCAATAGTGGCAGTTCGGCGATCTCGGGCAGGGAGATGTCGGATCCCGATTCGCCTGCCAGTCCGGTACCGAACGGCGCAACCACCACCAGCTCCTCGGTGAGCAAGCGTTCGAACGTCACACCCTTGATCGGGCCGGCGTCGTACAACAACGCCAGATCCATGCGACCGGTCATCATCGCTTCGCTGAGCACGCCACCGAAGTTCTCGTTGATGTGCAACAAGATATTCGGGTGCTGCTCGCGCACACGGGCCAAGAGCGGCAAGGCGATTGCCGTCGCGGTGCTGTACGGGGCGAGGCCGACCGAGACGCCACCCGCCAGCGCCCGTCCGACCACGGACACCTCGGCCTGGGCACTCTCCACCTGACGCAGAATCACCTGAGCATGCCGATAGAGTGCGTGCCCCGCATCGGTCGGCTCGACACCCTGTTTGCTGCGGATCAGAAGTTGCTGACCGAACTGCGTTTCCAGCGACGTCATCTGTTGGCTCAGGGCGGGTTGTGCGATGTGCAGGATGTCGGCGGCTCGGGTGATGCTGCCGGCATCGACAATTCGTACGAACGAGTAGAGCCTTCTCGTGTCCATGCTGTGCAAACTACCAGCTCAACGGACATATCGAATTCCGATCACCCCAACGCGAAACGGTATTAACAACCCTTTGGCGTTCCTGAGTAGCGTCCCAGAAACACCGAAGTCGACACACAGAACTTCGACAGTCGGACCAACCACGGGCAACGGCGCCCGTACGAACAAGTAAACGAACCGGAAGGACCGAAATGGCAACCAGCATCGATCTTGTCGCCGATCTCGGCGAAGGTTTCGGCACGTGGACCATGGGCGCCGACGATGCTCTGCTCGACACGCTGACTTCGGCCAACATCGCTTGCGGATTCCATGCAGGCGATCCACGAACCATGGA
Source organism: Rhodococcus sp. YH3-3 (assembly GCF_001653035.1). NCBI lineage: Bacteria > Bacillati > Actinomycetota > Actinomycetes > Mycobacteriales > Nocardiaceae > Rhodococcus > Rhodococcus sp. YH3-3. Next base: position 710,755 of record NZ_BCWH01000001.1, read on the forward strand.
TGCGACCGTGCGGGGGTGCGTATCGCGCGGTATCGGCATCGGCGCGCATCCGAGTTTTCCGGACCTCGCCGGATTCGGACGTCGCGCGATGGATCTCAGTGAGAACGAGGTCCGAACCGACGTGCTGTTCCAACTCGGCGCCCTTCACGCCTTTGCGGTCGCGAGCGGAACGTCGTTGTCGCACATCGCTCCCCACGGCAAGCTCGGGAATCTTGTTGCCGTACGTCAGGATTACGCGCGCGCCGTCGTCGATGCGGTCGCGGCCTTCGATCCGTCGTTGATCGTGCTCGCCCAGGACGGGGCGTTGGCCGACGAGGCGACTGCCCGCGGATTGAGCGTCGGCATCGTCGGAATCGCGGATCGCGCATACAACTCCGACGGAACTCTCGTGCCCCGCAGCGAGCCGGGAGCGGTGATTCACGACGTCGACGTTCTGGTCGAGCGGACCGTTCGGATGGTGGTCGAGGAAGTCGTCGAAGCTGTGGACGGCACGTTGATCCCGGTTGTCGCCGATACGGTCCTCGTGCACGGTGACAACCCCGGTGCCGTCGCGAACGCGAAGGCGATTCGCGCCGCGCTCGAGGCCGCCGGTGTCACCATTGCGCCGCTGACCCGGGTCGTGGCGTCACGGCGGGCCCGTGATGTCGGGGGGTCCGCGTGAAGACCTACGTCGCCGACTGCGGTGACGCCGCCGTTCGCGTCAGTGTCAGCGGCGGGACCGCCGAGCAGAACTGGAACACCGTTCGATCG
>NZ_BCWH01000001.1:711609-938668 GCF_001653035.1 Rhodococcus sp. YH3-3
CACGGCCCGGACCTGGGTGATACAGCGCGGTTTCTCGGCGTCACCGAAGCCGAAGTGGTGCGCCTTCACTCCGCAGCCCCGTTGGTCATGCGTTGCTACGGCTCACCCGGCGGCGCCCCGATGCTCGACGGCCCGGCGTTCGGCCTTCCCATCCCGCGCCGATCGAGCCCGCGACCGCACGTCGCGGCCGGTTCCGTTGCGGTGGCCGGACGTCAGGCAGTCGTTTCGGCCAGGCCTGCGCCCGGCGGTTGGGCAGTGATCGGCCGGACCCCGCTCATCTTGGTCGATCCGGCGTCGGAGCAGATTTCTGCCTACCGCCCGGGCGATCTGTTCGTCTTCCGTGCGATCGACGCCGATCGCTGGGACGACTTCGACGGACGCTCGCTCCTGCCCGTAGGGGGTGATCCCCATGGCTGAGACCGTCACCGTCCTGACTCCCGGAATCAGCTCCGTCCAGGATTTGGGGCGTGGATCGGCGTCACAGTTCGGTCAGGCGACGGGCGGCGCAGCCGACCAGATCAGCGCGGAGATCGCCAACGCGTTGGTGGGTAGTAGGCGCGAGGCCCCGCTACTGGAGTTGACGGCCCTCGACTTTTCAGCGTCGGCGTCCACGGATCTGCTGATCGCCGTCACGGGTGCACCCGCAACGGTGACGGTGGACGGACATCGGCAACCGCAGTGGGAACCGATCGTCTGGCGAGCCGGTCAGCGGCTTGCCGTCACCGGAATCCACGACGGATTGCGCGTCTACGTCGCCGTCCACGGAGAGCTGACGGCCGACTACCTCCTGGGCAGCTGCGCTCCCGACCAGGTCCTCGGATTCGGCCGTCACTTGACCGCGGGGGAGACGCTGGTCGTCGACACCGACTGCCCGCCGATCGACCACCCGGTCTTCCGGCTACCGCTGTTCCGGTTGTTGCCCGACCGACCGTCCTTCGGCAACGTGTGGACGCTCGAGGTGACCGACGGCCCCGACATCGACGACTTCGGGGAGAGTGCAGCCGCGCTGTTCGGCACCGAATTCGTGGTGGGCGATCAGAGCAATCACATCGGGCTTCGGCTGGCATCTACCGATGAGCAGCCGCTCCCACAGCGCACCGGCACCGGCGAGGTCCTCTCGCGCGGCGTCCCCATCGGTGCCGTCGAAGTACCCGCTGGCAACGAACTTCTGGTCCTGCATCGAGGTAGAGGCGTCACCGCCGGTTATCCGGTGCTGGCAGTCGTCACCACCGTTTCACTCTCACAGCTGGGACAGGCCCGACCCGGGCACCGCGTCCGATTCCGGAACTGCAGCGTCGCAACGGCGGTTGCAGAGCACCGCGAACAGCAGCACCGCATCGCCTTGCTGAGGCGGCGTGTGGAGAACGTATTCACCACCCTCCGGATACCTCTTCACACCTCGGAAGCCCGAGTACCGAGCCACGTCGGCACCACACGCCCCGCGAGCGCTCCGCGCCGCGCGTCTATTTTGGAGACAGCATGACCAACACCATCGAAGCGGTAGACGGCCAGATAGCCGACCCGCGCAAGGTCCGGAAAGTCGTCGCAGCGGGCTGCGTCGGCATCTTCGTCGAGCTCTACGACAACGGTGTCTTCGCGTTCATGGCGACGGCACTGGCCATCGTGTTCTTCGACGTATCGAAGTCGAGCGACGCGCTGATGCTGGTGTTCGCCGGCTACGCGGTCTCGTTCTTCGTTCGGCCCCTCGGCGCGGTGGTCTGCGGCATCCTCGGCGACCGGATCGGTCGACAGAAGATGTTGGTGTTCGTCATCATGCTGATCAGCGTGGCGACCGCCGGTATCGGCTTGCTGCCCACCTACGCGGCCATCGGTATCGCGGCACCGGCACTGCTGATCTTTCTGCGGATCGTGCAGGGATTCTCCGTCGGTGGTGAAGCTGCCGGCGCCATGACGTTCCTCGCCGAACACGCCCCGGAAGGCAAGCGCGGCTTGATCACGAGCTACGCGCAGATCGCGTCGTTCCTCGCACTGCTGACCGGAACGATGATCGCGTTTGCCATGTCGCCGTGGCTCAACGCCGACGCGATCAACGGCGGCGGACTCGCATCGTGGGCGTGGCGCATCCCGTTCCTCATGGCCATTCCGATGGGAATCATCGGCTGGTACATCCGCCGCGCGATCTCCGATACCCCGAACTTCGAGCGGCTCAAGGAATCCGGCGGTTTGTCGCGCAATCCGCTCAAGGAAGCATTCTCCACTCCCGAACACCGTCGCGCCATGATCCTCGCCCTGTTCATCCCCTTGATGAATGGTTCCGGCTACTACGTTCTGTTCTCGTACATGCCCACGTTCCTCAAAGGCGATCAGATCGGATTCTCGACCGGGACAGCGCTTCTCGTCACCGCATCCAGCCTGGTCGCGATCTGCTTCGCGATTCCGTTCATGGGTGCTCTCTCCGACCGGATCGGTCGCAAGAAGGTCATCGCCGGTGCAGCTGCGGCAATGGCGATCGGAGCGATCCCCTGCTATGCCATGATCGTGACCGGCAACGTCGGCCTCGCCGTTCTCGGTGCCTGCCTCATGGCAGTGATCTTCGCCGGGCACACAGCCGTCATCCACATCCTGATCGTCGAACTGTTCCCCACGCGGGTTCGCTACTCCGCCTACGGTTTGGGTTACAACATCTCGTCCGCACTCTTCGGTGGTACCGCACCGTTGTTGATGACCTGGTTGATCCCCGAATTCGGTATCTACGTTCCCGCCTTCTACGCGGTCATCACTGCAATCGGCACGCTGATCGCGGTCAGCACCATCACCGATCGCGCCCACGTTCCGCTACGCGACACTCTGTGACTTCTCGCGTGAGTCACTCCTGATCCGGCCCGGTGGCCGCCTGCAGTCCGCGGCGGCCGCCGGGTCATACCAATTTCTTCCTGTAGGAGCACACAATGCCTTTCTCCGATTACCGCACAGCTCTCGTCACCGGCGCCAACACCGGAATGGGTGCCGCCGTCACCGAGATGTTCACCAAGCGCGGACTGACGGTCTACGGCGTCGCCCGCAATGCCGACAAGCTCGGTGAGGTTGCCGATCGCACCGGAATGATCCCTCTGCCCGTGGACATCACCGACACCGCCGCGCTCGCCGAAGCTGTCGGCGGACTGGAGATCGACATCCTCGTCAACAACGCGGGGGTGTCCGCAACCGGAAACATTCTCGACGCCGAAGAAGCATCGGTCGACGCGATGGTGGACGTGAATCTTCGTGCGGTGCTGCACCTGTGCCGCATTCTGCTGCCGGGAATGGTGGAGCGCGATCTAGGTCATGTCGTCAACATCAGCTCCATCGCCGGCCTGTACAACTTCTACGGCCACACTGCCTACCACGCGACCAAGGCTGCGGTGCACCAGATTTCGCGCCAGCTGCGAAACGACTGCATCGGCAAGCGGATTCGAGTGACCGAGATCTGCCCCGGCCGGGTCGAGACCGAGATCTTCGGTCGCAACCTCGGCGGCACGCCCGAAGCCATGAAGGAAGCGTGGGAGACCTTCTACGAAGGCTACGAATCCATCACTACCAAGGACATCGCGGATACCATCGAGTTCGCGATCGACGCCCCTGGTCACGTCAATCTTGGTCTCATCGAGGTGCTCCCCACCTTCCAGGTGCCCGGTGGCCTCGACTTCATCCGTCGCAACGACTGAGAGAGCGCATCATGAGTTTTGTACTACCGGAAACGACGCTCGGAGTGGTGGCCCATGCGGCAGGTGACCTGCGGGTCGAGCATGTTGCGTTGACTGCGCCGACCGCCGAGCAGGCAGTGATCGAGATCGCTTACGGCGGTGTGTGTGGATCAGATCTGCACTACTGGACGCACGGCGCGGCGGGGGAGTCGATTCTGAAGGCACCGATGCTGCTCGGTCACGAGGTGGTCGGCACGGTCGTGACGGCCGCGGCGGACGGAACGGGGCCGGCAGTTGGAACTTCCGTGGCCGTACACCCCGCAACGCCCGGTGGGACCGCGCCTCGGTTCCCGAGCGATCGGCCCAACCTCTCGCCCTGCTGCACATACCTGGGAAGTGCAGCGCAGTACCCACACACCGAGGGCGCCTTCGTGAAATACGCAGTGCTCCCGACGCGCATGCTCCGGGAACTGCCCGAGGGGTTGGACCTGCGGACTGCGTCGGTAGCCGAACCGGCAAGCGTTGCCTGGCACGCTGTTTCGCGAGCGGGAGACGTACGCGGGAAGAAGGCGCTGGTCGTCGGCTGCGGACCCATCGGCGCACTGGTCGTGGCTGTGCTCAAACGAGCAGGCGCGCAGTCGATCACCGCGGTCGACGTGCACGACGTTCCGCTGCAGATCGCGTCGACGCTCGGTGCGGATCGGGTTCTCAAGGCCACCGACGCCGAGGCAGTCGCCGCATCCGATGCCGACGTGGTCGTCGAGTGCACCGGCAATCATCGCGGGCTCGAATCCGCTATTCGCGGGGCGACGCGCGGTGGACGGGTGGTCATGCTCGGGCTTCTTCCGTCCGGACCTCAACCGGTACACATTTCGCTGGCGATCACGCGAGAGTTGGAGTTGGTGGGCTCATTCCGCTTCAACGACGAAATCGACGAGGTGCTGCTCGCCCTCGCCGACGGTTCGCTTGCTGTCGATGCTGTTCTCACACACGAATATCCGGTCGAGGAAGCTCTGGAAGCCTTCGCAGTCGCCAAGGATGCTTCGGTGTCGGGGAAGGTGCTGTTGCGGTTCTGAGTCCTTCGACCCTGTGCGCCTTTATTAACCGCGGGCGGTTAATAAAGGCGCACAGCAGGTTATTCGACCACCAGGCCCTTGGCTTCCAGCAGAGCAGTCAGATTGCTCACCTCGAGTGGGGTCTCTCCCCGCTTGTAACGCTCGATATACCCGGCTTCGGCTTCGTCACGGGCACGCGAGAGTTCGATTGCCTCGGCAACCTCCTCGCGGCGGACCACGACAACGCCGTCGCAGTCACCCTTGACGACGTCACCGGGATAAATGACCTGTTCTCCGAAGACCAGGGGATGGTTGATCGGGCCGAGAGATTCCTTGACGGTTCCCTCGATGTACACGTGCTTGGAGAAGACGGGGAATCCGAGTTCGCGGATCTCCCGGGTATCGCGCACTCCGCCGTCGGTGACCAGTGCGGTAATGCCGCGCGCAACACAGGCATTGGCGAGGACATCGCCGAACTGGCCGGCGGCTTGATCACCTGAAGAGACGATCAGGACGTCACCCGGCTGTGCGTAGCTGATCGCAACCTGCAGCATGAGGTTGTCACGGGGATGGCACTTGACTGTGAAGGCGGAGCCGCAGAACTTCATGTCGCGGTCGATCGGTTTGATCGCCGGATGCAGCGACCCCTTACGTCCCTGTGCCTCGTGAATCGTGGCCGCGGAGAACGTCCCCAGTTCGGCAATCAGGTCCTTGTCCGCGCGATCAATTTTCGTCTTGACGTGAATCATCTTGTACTCCAGAAAGTATGAAAGATCAGGAAAGGCGTTCGACTGCCGCGGCGATCTGTGCCGCGGCCTTTTCGAGGACGGCCTCGGAGGTGGCGAAGGAGATACGGAAGTACGGCGATGCGCCGTAAGCCGAACCCTGAATGGTGGCAACCGACGCCTCGTCGAGGAGATAGAGGACGAGATCCTGGTCGGACTCGATCACGGTGCCATCCGGGGTCTGCTTGCCGATCAAGCCGGCACAGTTGACGAACAGGTAGAACGCACCCTGCGGCACGACGGGCTCGAGCCCGGGGACAACACTGAGGAGGTGAGCCGAGAGGTCGCGTCGTCGTCGGTAACTTCGTACGGATTCGGTGAGGAAACTCTGGTCGCCGGTAAGGGCTTCCACGGCTGCGGCCTGGCTGATCGAGGACGGGCAGGAAGAACTCTGACCCTGCAGTTTGTTGACGGCGCCGATCAATCCGGAATTTCCGAGTCCGTATCCGAGTCGCCACCCGGTCATGGCATGAGACTTGGAGACTCCGTTGGTGACCAGTACCTGATCACGGAGGTGCGGAGCGACCTGCAGCAGACTCGGGATCGGAGCGTCGCCGAAGTTGATCTCGTCGTAGATCTCGTCGACCAACACACTGACATGGGGATTGGCCTCGATCACTTCGGCGAGGGCCTGCAGCTGCTCGCGGGTGTACACAGATCCGGTGGGGTTGCCCGGGGCATTGAGGATGACCCACTTGGTGTTCGAAGTGATTGCAGCGGATAGTGCTTCGGCTGTGAGAAGAAAGCTGTCGGACTCCTCGCACTGAACGATCACCGGAGTTCCGTCGTGAGCGAGGACCATATCCGGGTACGAAACCCAGTAAGGGGCGGGAACGATAACCTCGACGCCGGCTTCGACCGTCGCCATGAGAGCGAGGAAGATGACCTGTTTCGCGCCGCCGCCGACGGTGATCTGGTTGTCCGCGTACTGGATTCCGGTTCGCGAAGCCGCGCGTGCTGCGATTGCCTCGCGTAGAGCCGGGATGCCGTTGACTGCGGTGTACTTGGTCTGACCCGTGTTGATCGCAGTGATCGCCGCAGACTTGATGTTGTCGGGTGTGTCGAAATCGGGCTCCCCGACGGTCAGGTCGAGTATTTCACGGCCCTGGGCCTTCAGCTCGCGCACTCGTTGTGCGGCAGCCACACTCGGCGACTCCCTGATTCTGTCGACGCGCGCAGCCGGAACGAAAGTCGCCATGATGGTCTGCTCCTGGGTCCGGGGTGAGCGTGGATTCCCGTCGTCGACGAGCCACAGTTCTCACTCGGTGATCCGTTCGACCATAGGGTCCTACCAGGGAATCTGACCAAGACCGAACCGTTGTGGCCCGATAAGTAAACGTGATGGAGCGGTGACGGAATCAGACCGACAGAACGCGCAGATCCTCGAGACCGTCCACGACGGGAACTCGCCACGACGCAAGCTCTTCCGGTCCCTGCTCGTCCCACAATTCGAACAGTTCCGAATCGGTCGATGCGATGGTGCGCTCCACCATTTCGATCAACCAGGTGAGCCGTTCGCTGGTCAGGGCCGCGGTGAAGGAATCGAGATCGAGGTCTTCGGTGGCGGGGTCGCGCTTGTGATCGGCGCGCACGATCAGCACCAATTCGAGCAAGGCGATGGCGATTTGGCCGCCGTCCACCTCGAGGTAGTCGTCCTCGAATGCCCACTCCACCGATTCGAAGGTGAAGTCACCGTGCCCGATGGACGCGATCAAATCCCCTGCACCGTCGTTCTCGAACGGTCCCGATCCCCACGCGCCCACTGTCTACTCTTTTCCGATTGCCGTCTCAGCGCGCTTCGAGCGCGATCTTCGCTCCGAATCCTAGAAGAACTGTTCCGGTTATGCGCTCGAGTGCCTGTCGCACTCGGGGCTTTTCGAAGGTGCTACGCGCTCGCGAGAGAAGGACCACGTAGCCACTGAGCCACACGATGGTGATGGCTGCGTGGATGAGCACCAGCAATGCAAGCGACGGTCCCGTCGGCCACCCGGCCGGAACCAACTGCGGCAACAGTCCGGTGTAGAAGACGGCGATCTTGGGGTTGAGCAGGTTGGTGGTGAAGCCCGTCTTCCATGTCCCGGCCTTCTGCGATCGTGGAGCGTCGGCATTGTGTTGCATCCGCGACGTCCGGCTCTCCCACAGTGCTCGCACACCGAGATAGATCAGGTAAGCCGCGCCGGCGAGCTTGACCACCGTGTACGCCTCGGCCGACGCGGCGAGGATCGCCGAAAGCCCGAGGACGGTCAACAGACCCCACACCAGAAGGCCCGAGACGATGCCGGCCGCTACCCGGAAACCGGCGGATCTGCCCGCGCCGAGAGCAGCCTGCGTCACGACGGCCATGTCGGGCCCGGGGACCAGAGTCAGTAGGGCGAGCACAGCTGTGGCGGCGAGCAGAGCGGTCAGCATGCAACAAGTATGAAGTCGGGGTGGGGAGCATTGTCGGCCGGTGGTGTCGGGCCTGTGAACAAAGAGTGGCGCGGCGGTGTGAACTGCATGGACACGCCCGGAAACCGGCGTCTCGCGAGCCCTGTTCGACAGAGTTATGCACACTGTGGGGAAACGAATCGTTGCAGGTAGGAGGAATAACTCTGTTGTAATTCATCCTTTTGTCCACAGGTTATGCACAACTGGGAAGTGGATGTGAATGAAGTTATCCACACCTGTGTGTGCATCGGTGGAGAACTGTCCAACTCCATTGGATACCCGCGAGTAATAAATCCCAACCAGTGGGTTGACCCCGGGACGTTCGTCCTGTCCAATCGAGGGTCAGCGGTAGTCGTGCGATGCTCAGGGGGCGCTTGACGGATGCGGAGATTTGGGTTTGTCGGGATTGTGTTGGTCGTGCTCGCGCTTGTCGTGGGCGGAGTGGCGTATGCCGAACCGGCACCTGAAAACCCACCAGGAGATTCGGCCGGTCAGGCCGGGGCTCATATCAATCGCATAGAGCAGTTGTCGCCCACACGCAGTGCCGTCTTCGTCGAGTCGCCGGCCATGCGGCGCGAGGTGCAAGTGCAGGTTCTGCATCCAGCGTCGAGTGCCGGTTCGCGTCCGTCCTTCTACCTACTCGACGGCGTCAGTGCCGGTTCGGAATCCGGATACTCCGAAAGCACCTGGACTCAAAAGACCGACATCGAAGCGTTTTTCGCCGACAAGAACGTCAACGTCGTTCTCCCTGTTGGCGGTACCGGCAGTTTCTACACCAACTGGAAGAACGACGATCCGAACCTCGGTGTGAACAAGTGGGAATCGTTTCTCGCTGAAGAGCTTCCGGCGTTGATCGATTCTGCGTTTTCCGGAAATGGGACGAATGTGGTCGGCGGGGTGTCCATGGGTGCGCTCGGCGCGGCCAACCTCATCACACATCACCCGAAGCTCTATACCGGATTGGCCTCGTACAGTGGCTGTCTCGACAACTCCGAATCGTCCTCGCAGGATTCCGTGCGGCTCACCGTGGCCAGCAAGGCGGGCGACGCCACCAACATGTGGGGCCCGGCGTCGGACCCCGACTGGCAAAAGCACGACCCGTCCACCAACGCGGAAACGCTGCGTGGGAAGACGATCTACGTGTCCTCCGGTACAGGTGCGCCCGGAGAATACGACAACGTCTTCACCCCGAGTGGACTGCAGACCGCCATCGAAGGCGGACCGCTCGAGGCGCTCGCTAATACGTGCACACAACTGTTCGAAGCGAGGTTGGGGGAGTTGTCGATTCCCGCAGTGTTCGCGTATCGGAACGACGGCACCCATTCGTGGCCGTACTGGCAAGACGCGCTTCACGATTCCTGGCCGACGGTGAAGACGGCGCTGGGAATGTGAGCTGAGAACTACTCGGCCAGTGCCAGTTCGAGCAATTGGAGGGCGCCGTCACGGGTCTGCGCAGCCGCGATGAACCCGGCCTTGTGGCAGAAGACCGAACTGTCGACGCCCGTCTGGGCGGCAAGATCCGAGCCGTTCAGGCCGCGCCACGGCTCCGGCAACAGCTTTCGTGAACCGAACTTGGAGTCAGCAGGCTTGACCGTCTGAATCGACCAGCCGCCGTTGGTGTTCGGGAAGATGGTGAACAGCAGCTCTGGCTGGGCCGACGCGGCGCGGCCGTGGGGAACGAAGCGTTCCAGCACGACGAAGCGCGGATCCGTTGCTTTTTCGTAGGTCTCGGTGAACTCGCGCTCGGCCGCCGCGTCGCCGGCATACTTGGCGCGCAGGCGAATCAAGACCTGGGTTGCGAGAACGACGGCCAGCTCGAACTGGGTGTCGAACTCCTCGTCGGTGGACGAGATCGGATTGAAAAGGTCCAGCACGGACGACAGATCAAAAGGCTTGGTGCCGTAGTCGTTGAGGGTGTAGATCTCTTGGCCGTTGTCGACGGCGTCGATGCCCTCGACCAGTCGGCTGTCGATACGGCGGAACACGGAGGCGTCGCCTTCACAGAACTGCAGGCCGTATTCCTGCCAGAGCAGACCGAAGGCGGAGTACAGGATGCCGTTGCTGCGCTCGCCGGCATCACGCTGGTGATGGTCGAAGCGTCCCTCGGCCGGGTTGTAGCGACCGCCGACGTCGAGCACGATGTCCGCGCTGTCGAGGACGGACTCGTCACGGCTGCGAACGACGGTGGCGTCGGGGTACAGCTGCTTGAGCAGCGATACGCCGAAGACGTCGTCTGCATGGAACTTGCCGTTATGGGTCGCGATGATCACCCGTCGAGACTAGGCAATCGAGCGCGGGGATGCCTAGTCAGCCGATGGTGCGGATGCGGTCGGTGGCAGGTGGCGAGACCGGCGACCCGGCTGCGAACAGGGCGGTCAAGGCGTCGAGGTCGTTGCCAGCACCGGTCATCTGGGTGGAGTTCTTCAGTGCGGTGAAGCCGTCCCCGCCCTCGGCGAGGAACTTGTTCACCACGACGCTGTAGACGGCGTCGGGCGCGATGTCCTGCCCGTTCAGACGCATTTCCGAGATTCGCGAGCCCGGCGCTGCTCGCCGGTCCATGGCGTAGGTGAAGCCCGCGGACGGGGAGAGGATGCGCTCGGTAGCGGTGCCGTCGAGGTCGATCTGGAATTGCTGTTCGAGAGCGTCCTTCAACACCGCTCCTGTGACGGAGAGCACCTCGAGGCTGTTACCGAAGGGTTGAACACCGTAGGCCTGGCGGTAGGTGACCTGGCCGGAAGTGCCGAAGTCCAAGTCCTCGCGCATGCCGCCGGGGTTCGTCAACGCTAGTTGGGCGCCTCGTGTCGATCCGGCGGCGAGTTGAGCGTCGGCGACCAGGTTGCCGAGTGTCGATTCGCCGCTGGGGACGCGGTCGCGTGTCAGATCGGCGGTAATGGTCCCCACCGGCCGCTGAGCGCTGTCCGACGCCTCCGACCAGGCCCGGTCGGCGAGAGCCTGAATATCGGGATCCGGCGAAATATCGTGTGTCACTATCTGATTGAACGCGGACGTCTGATCGCGAACGACCTCGCGTGTGTTGCGGTCGATGGTGACGTCTGCGACGGACACGATCCGGCCGTGCGAAGCGCCCTGCATCACGACTCTGGGATTGCCTGCGGGATCAGGGAATTCGCAGTTGTACTGCTGGTGGCTGTCGGCGGTGAAGATGACGTCCACCTTCGGTGAGGCGCGGAGGGCGATGTCGCGGGCCGGGCCGGACTCGACGTTGCAGTCGTTGGGCCCACCTTCGACGGCCGGTTCGTCCCCACGGTGCAGGAGGACGGTGATGGCTTTGACGCCGAAGAAGTCGAGGACGTCGGCGGTGCGGTTGATCGCTTCGACCTCGTCGCCGAACTGCAGATCGGCGATCCCGCCCGGTGTCACGATCTGCGACGTGTTGGCGGGGGAAATCGCTATGACTCCGAGCGGAATGCCGTCGACCATGTTCACGGTGAACGGCAGCGTGGCCGGAGCGCCGTTGGTGTACGTCATGTTCGCGGCCATCAGAGGGAAGTTGGCGCCGCCGAAGGACGGACTGAACGTGCACGCATCGACGGCGGAGCAACCGCCGGACTGCATGCGACGGAACTCGGCGAGCCCTTTGTCCAGTTCGTGGTTGCCGATCGCGGAAGCGTCGATCTTCATCCGGTTCAGGAGTTCGACCGTCGGTTCGTCGTTGAACATCGCCGACTCGAGCGCCGACGATCCCCAGTTGTCACCGACCGAATACAGCAGCGAGTTGGTGGCTTGGCTGCGAAGTTGCGTCACGTAAGCAGCGAGATACGCCGCGCCACCTGCGGGAGTGAGCGAGCCGTCGGCCTGCCTGATCTCGCTGCGAACACCTTCCGGCGGGCGGAGACTGCCGTGCAGATCGTTGAACGCCAACAGACGTACCGACACCGTGTCCTGGGACTCTGCGTTGGCGACGCCACTCAGGGAGGTCGCGGTGGTGGCGAGAAGGGTCGTTGCGAGCACGGCACACGTTCGTGTCATGCGTCGCGTCATGCGTCGTGCTCCCTCACTCGGACCGGCCTCGAACCTCCCTGAGTGTGCCCGTCTGCCGAAACGAATTCCAGTCCTCGGCGTAACAGTTATGTATCGAGTGTCACGCGGTGACGCCGATGCCCGCGGCCTGCTTCGCGACGTCGGTGTTCGCGAAAGCGAGGAATGCGTCGTTCTCGTGTGGATCGCCGATGGTCATCCGGACGCCCTCGACGCCGTACTGGCGGATCAGAATGCCCGCTTCGGTACTCGCCTCAGCAAAAGCGGGAGAGAGTTCTCCGAGGGGGAGATAGACGAAGTTCGCCGACGACTCGGGGACGGTGTACCCGGCTTCGATCAGAGCGGTTCGAACTCGCGTCCGCTCGGCGATGACACCTTCGGTGCGGGCAAGCAGTTCGTCTGCTGCAGCCAGGGAAGCGATTGCGGCGGCCTGCGCGACAGCGCTCACGGTGAACGGGGTGTGCACCTTGCCGAGGGCCACGATGATCTCCGGATCCGCGACCGCGTAACCCACGCGGATTCCCGCGAGGCCGTACGCCTTCGAGAAGGTGCGCAGAACAACCACGTTGGGGCGGCTGCGGAACAGCTCGATGCCGTCGGCGTCCGAGCGTGAGTATTCGAAGTACGCCTCGTCGAGTGCGACGACGACGTGAGCCGGCACAGCGTCGAGGAAGCTCTCGAGCTCTGCCTTCGACAGTGCATTGCCGGTCGGGTTGTTGGGGTTGCACACGAAGATCAACCGCGTGCGGTCGGTGATCGCGGCCAGCATCGCATCGAGGTCGTGGCCGAAGTCCTCGGTGAGCGGAACCTTGACCGAGACGGCGTGGCCGACCTGAGTGACCACGGGGTAGGCCTCGAACGAACGCCACGCGTAGATGACCTCGTCACCCTGATCGCACGTGATCTGCACGAGTTCCTGGCACAGCGTCACGGAACCGCAACCAACGGCGACGTTGGCCGGCTCGACTTTCAGGAAGGCGGCCAGCGCCTCGATGAGTGCGACCGCGGCATTGTCCGGGTAGCGGTTGGCATTGGCGACCGCGTCGGCGACGGCGTCACGCACACCGGGCAACGGCCCTACTGTCGTTTCGTTGCTCGCCAGCTTGATCGCACCCGGAAAATTGCGTCCGGGAACGTAGGCGGGGATGGAGGCGAGGTCAGGGCGAATGTGTGCGGTCACGAGTCGATTATGCGCGCACTGATTTGGTGCGTAGCGGCCGTCTGCGTGTCAGAGTTAGAAGATGTCGGAAATCTTCCGAGCCACCGCGTATCTGCGCGGAGCCGAAGGGGAGGTCGCCACGGCTGTTCCGCTGACCGTGGTGGAGCCGGACGGCCCGACGCGGGGCGGGATCGTCGTCCTGCATGAAGCCCGGAAGTTCAGCCCGGCTCTGCTGAATCTGATGTGCGCGCTTGCCGGCGAAGGGTGGGTGAGCGTCGCACCTCACCTGTTTCACCGCGAACCCGAACACATGCAGGGTGAGGTGTTCGGTGACAACCTCTTCGCCGACTTCGACGCGACCCTCGATTGGCTCGTCGGACGCGAAGTTCTCGCAGACACCATCGGGGTGCTCGGATTCGACGACGCCGGTACCGCCGCGATGCTCGTGGCCACCAGCCGTCCGGTCGGCGCCGCGGTGAGCGTCGCCGCCCGGGGAATCGTCGAAGCCTTGTCGGTGGATGCTCAGGCGCTTGTCGACGCGGCCACTTCCCTGCAGGCGCCGTGGCTGGCGCTGTACGGCGAGGACGATCCCAGCACGCCTCGCGAACACGTGACTCTGCTCCGGGAAGCGACCGCGAAGGCCGACGTCGCGACACTGGTGGTCAGCTACGCCGGACTGGCTCACCGGGCGGACGAGCCGCCACAGCTGTCCGAGGACGCTGACCTCGACGACCCTGATTCGGCCTCGATCATCGAAGCTCAGACCCGGATCTTCGACTGGTTCGACAGCCACCTGCGGTAAGTCCACAAAACAGTCCGCTGACCACACGTTTTGCCTTTGGTGGCGAAGGGTGTGTAATCTTTCGATCCGGCGGTCCGAAAGGATCGGAACCCCCAGGGAGGCGTGCCAGAGCGGCCGAATGGGACTCACTGCTAATGAGTTGTCCCTTTTACGAGGGACCGGAGGTTCAAATCCTCTCGCCTCCGCCAAGCCGGTGATTTTGACCGGCGGGTTAGAAATGATAGAAATTACGACGGTAAGACACGCAAGACCAGCAAGACAACAGAACATGCGCCCGTAGCTCAACGGATAGAGCACTTGACTACGGATCAAGAGGTTAGGGGTTCGAATCCCTTCGGGCGCACAAGAAAGAAGGTCACAGACTTCAGGTCTGTGACCTTCTTTTTGTTTTGGTGCATACGCAATTCTTGAATGTGTGTGAGGTCACCTCGGCGATTCGGGCAGTGATCCTCGCGATCGTGGGAACCGACAATCGATCCACGCGACCTATGCTTTCTGCGGAGCAGCCACGCGAACCGAGGAGAACCCGTTGGAGACCGTCGACAGTCGGACGCTCCCGGTCTACTCGGCCGGGGCGGTCGAGGTGCCCTTTGTCATTGCGGGCATGGACGAACTTGTCTCCCGCGAGACCCGGTGGGATGCGCACTCGCACCCGACTCACGAATTGTTGTGGAACGAGCGGGGAGCGTCGAGCGCCACGGTGGGATCGCGCACGTGGACCATTACGCCGACCGTCGGTCTGTGGATGCCCGCCGGCGTCCTGCACTCGGCGATCGCGCCGGCCGGCACCTGGTATCGGGCCGCTCAGCTCGACATCGCGTCAGTTCCTTCTCTGTCCGAGGTGCCGGTGGCGATCGAGGTGACTCCGCTGCTGCGGAATCTCCTCGAGCGACTGGCAGACGATTCACTCGGAACCTCTTCACGCTCGCTCACGGAGCAGATGGTGATCGACGTGCTGGCACCGTCGCCGAACGAGTTGCTGGTGCTGGTGCCGGACTCGCCACTTCTGCAACCCATCGTCGATGCGATCGGTGACGATCCGAGTGACATGCGAACGCTGTCCGACTGGGCAAGGCTCCTCGGTGTCAGCCCGCGAACCATCACCCGGGTATTTCGGTCGGAGACCGGGATGAGTTTCGGGCAGTGGGTCTCGGCTGTGCGCGCCCAACGAGCGGTGACCCTTCTTGCCCACGGCTTGGATCTACAAGAGGTTGCCGAGCGTGTGGGCTACCACTCGACCAGCGCATTCGGGGCGGCATTCCGACGCACTACAGGCGCTACGCCAGGGATGTTTCGGGCTAGCTAATCGGTCATCTCGCTCTGACTCGATCGCTACACGGGGTGTCCCAAACACGCGATTGCGCCACATTGCCCTCCCGTATACGGTTTAGGCAAACCTCACCTAAGTGCCTGATTGAGCCGGGTTGAGGGCCGTACCCCTTCTCGAGAGAGTTCTGTTTTCATGCGTTCAAAACGCTTCTTGGCGGTGGCCGCAGCAGCGGTCGCAGTCGCCCTCGGCATGACAGCTTGCAGTTCCGACTCCTCGGAGACCGCCGACGGCGGCAGCGCCGGAAGCGGATCCAGCTCCTTCCCTGTCACGATCGAGCACGCTTTCGGAACTACGACGATCGACGCCAAGCCGGAGCGAGTTGCCACCGTTGCCTGGGCCAATCACGAAGTGCCCCTTGCTCTCGGCGTGGTTCCCGTCGGAATGGCAGCGGCGACTTTCGGTGACGACAACGGCAACGGAATGCTGCCGTGGGTCGAGGAAAAGCTCGACGAACTCGGCGCGAAGCCGCCGGTGCTCTTCGACGAGACCGACGGCATCGACTTCGAAGCCGTCTCCGATACGAACCCTGACGTCATTCTTGCCGCGTACTCCGGGTTGACGCAGGAGGATTACGACACCCTCAGCGAGATTGCTCCGGTCGTGGCATACCCCGAGGGGCCGTGGGCGACGTCGTGGCGCGACGTCATCAAGTTCAACAGCATGGGCTTGGGTATGGAATCCGAAGGGCAGGAACTGATCTCCACCATCGAAAAGGAGATCGCCGACGAGGTTGCCTCGCATCCGCAGCTTGCCGGCAAGGCAACCATGTTCCTGACGCACGTCGACACCGCTGATCTGAGCCAGGTCAGCTTCTACACGGCGAACGACACGCGCGCCGCGTTCTTCGAGGACCTCGGACTTTCGACGCCGAAGAGCGTTGCCGACGCCTCGACGGGTGGTGAGTTCTCGAAGAAGGTCAGTGCCGAGCGTGTGGACGTCTTCGACGACGTCGAACTGATCGTCACCTACGGTGACCAGGCACTTGTCGACGCACTCAAGGCTGACCCGCTGCTCTCGCAGATGCCTGCCGTCGCCAACAACGCGATCGTGTTCCTCAATGGAACCGGGCCGATGGGAACGGCGGCCAACCCGACTCCACTCGCGATTTCGTGGGTACTCGGCGACTACGTCGATCTGCTCGCCGGGGCCGCTGGAAAGTCGGAGTGACTGTAACCTCGCAGGATTCGACGTCGGGCGCTCGCGATACGCGGCGCCCGACGTTCGGCAATTCGCTGTGGTTGATCGCCCTTCTCGTTGTCCTCGCGGTGCTCATGTGCGCTTCGATCGTCATCGGCTCTCGTGAGGTCGACTGGTCCGATATCGTTGCCGCACTAGGCGGTTCAACGGACAACATCGGTCAGGGTGCGATTGCCAAGCGCATTCCGCGGATGGTGCTCGCGATAATCGTGGGAGCTGCGCTCGGTCTTGCCGGCGCTGTGATGCAGGGGATTACCCGAAACCCTTTGGCGGATCCCGGAATCCTGGGCGTCAACATGGGCGCTTCGCTCGCCGTGGTGATCGGAATGGCGTGGTTCGGACTGTGGACCCAGACCAGCATGATCTGGGTGGCCGTACTCGGTGCAGCCGGGGCGGCGTTGTTCGTCTACGTGGTCGGGTCACTCGGGCGAGGTGGAGCCACCCCACTCAAGTTGGCTCTCGCCGGGGCCGCAACATCGGCTGCGTTTGCTTCGTTCATCACTGCGATCATGCTGCCGCGAAACGATATTGCGGGCAACATTCGTTCGTGGCAGATCGGCGGCGTCGGTGGCGCGAGTTTCGAGGTGATCCGGCACGGTCTGCCTTTCCTCATTGTCGGCTTCGTGATCTGTCTGCTGTCAGCGCGCAGCCTCAACTCTCTTGCGCTCGGCGACGAGGTTGCATCAGGTCTCGGCGAACGCGTCGCGGTGGTTCGTGCAGTGGCAGCGCTCGGTGCAGTGCTGCTCTGCGGTGCAGCCACTGCCATTGCCGGACCGATCGGCTTCGTCGGTTTGGTTGTCCCGCATCTGTGCCGGTTGCTGATCGGGATTGACAACCGTTGGCTACTACCGTTTTCTGCGCTGACAGGTGCCGGCCTTCTCGTCGCCGCCGACATTCTCGGACGAATTGTCGCCCGGCCGAGCGAAATCGACGTCGGCATCATCACCGCGCTCATCGGAGCGCCCTTCTTCATTTACATAGTCCGCCGTCAGAAAATACGTGAGCTGTGACCACTACATTCGTTACTCCCGAGGTCGAGGTCGACGCAGTCGGAGCAAGCCGTATCCGACGAGGTAGACGCCGCCGCATCGTGATTGCCGTGCTGACCGTCCTCGCCGTCGCCTCTTTCGCGGTTACTCTGATGGTGGGAAAAACCTTCTACCCGCCGTCAGATGTGCTTCGCGTCGTGCTGGGGGAGAACGTGCCTGGTGCCTCGTTCACCGTCGGTCGCCTCCGTCTGCCTCGCGCTGTCCTCGCTGTGGTCGCCGGAATCTGTTTCGGCTTGGGCGGCATCACGTTCCAGACGATGCTGCGCAACCCGCTCGCGAGCCCCGACATCATCGGAATCAGCTCCGGCGCAAGCGCTGCAGCGGCTTTCGCGATCATCTCGCTTTCACTCGGCGGTTCACAGGTATCGGTTTTTGCTATCGCCGTCGGTCTGGGCGTCGCAGTCTTGATCTACGTTCTGTCTTTCCGGGACGGTGTGGCGGGCACTCGGCTCATACTGATCGGTATCGGCATCGCTGCGATGCTCGACAGCGTCACCGCCTACCTTCTCAGTACCGCCGCCGCGTGGGATCTGCAGGAGACGATGCGTTGGCTCACCGGCAGTCTCAACGGTGCCAACTGGGGTTCGACGGTTCCCGTGCTCCTGGCGCTGGTTGTCCTCGGACCGGTGCTGCTGAGCCAATCGCGCAACCTTTCGACCAGCCAGCTCGGTGACGACGCAGCACAAGCGCTCGGCGTCAGAGTGGAACGAACGCGCATTCTGACGATCATTGCGGCCGTCGGACTCATCGCCTTTGCCACTGCCGCTGCGGGGCCCATCGCCTTCGTCGCATTTCTGTCCGGCCCCATTGCCGCCCGCATCGTCGGTCCGGGAACATCACTTTTGATTCCGTCGGCGCTGGTCGGAGCTCTGCTGGTGCTCGTTGCCGATTTCTGCGGACAGTACGCCTTCGGCACCCGCTACCCCGTTGGCGTGGTGACCGGCGCGCTGGGAGCGCCGTATCTTGTCTACCTCATCATTCGCTCCAACCGAACGGGAGGTTCGCTGTGACCGAATCCCACTCTCTGACTGTCGAAAACCTCGAACTCGGTTACGGAGGACGGACCGTCGTCGAATCGCTCGACCTCGCGGTGCCGCCGGGAAAGATCACGACCATCGTGGGCGCCAACGCGTGCGGCAAATCGACACTGCTGCGGTCGATGTCGCGGCTACTCAGTCCCCGAAGCGGTCATGTTCTGTTGGACGGCAAGGATGTGCATCGCCTGCCTGCGAAGAAGCTCGCTCGCACGCTCGGTCTGCTGCCGCAGTCACCGATCGCACCGGAAGGGATAGTTGTCGCCGATCTCGTCGGCCGTGGTCGTCATCCACATCAGCGGGTGCTGTCGAGGTGGAGCCGCGAGGATGACGCAGCTGTCGCCGAGGCGCTTGCGGCCACGGACACAACCGAATTGGCCGAACGATCGGTGGACGAGCTTTCCGGTGGTCAGCGCCAACGTGTGTGGATTGCGATGGCGCTCGCCCAACAAACCGATCTGCTTCTACTCGACGAGCCGACCACCTTCTTGGACGTGAGCCACCAGGTTGAGGTCTTGGACCTGCTCACCGACCTGAACCGGACTCGGGGTACAACGATTGTCATGGTTCTGCACGATCTCAATCTCGCCGCCCGCTACGCCGACTACCTCGTCGCCATGGCCGATCGCCGGGTCTACGCGGCGGGTGATCCTGCCGAGGTGCTCACGAGCGACAACGTCCGCACCGTGTTCGGTCTCGAGAGCCGAATCATCCCGGACCCCATGTCGGGTAAGCCGTTGGTGTTGCCGCTCGGGCGCCACCACGTGCTCGACGACGTGTCGACGTGACGGCGTCGAACGCCCCGGGCGGGCGGATCGAATCCGTGGAACAACTCAATGCGATTCTCGGACAGCCCCATCCGACGATCATGGAGAAGCAGACCGCTTACACGACTCCGTTGATCCGTGAATTCATCGAGCAGGCACGGTTTTTTGTGCTCGCGACATCCGATGCGGCCGGAAATTGCGATTGCTCGCCGCGCGGAGACTTGGTCAGTCAGGTTCTCTTCCCCGACGAGAAGACACTGGTGCTCCCGGATCGTCCGGGCAACCGGCGCGCCGACTCGTACCGGAACATGATCGAGAATCCTCACGTGGGGATCCTCTTTCTCGCGCCCGGGCACGACGAGATCGTGCGCGTCAACGGCACGGCGACTCTGTCCACCGATCCTGATCTGTTGGATTCGATGGCGATGAACGGCAAGCCTGCACAGCTTGCGGTGATCGTGCAGATCGACGAGGCGTATCTGCATTGCGCGAGAGCAATTCTGCGGGCGAAGCTGTGGGATCCGTCGACGTGGCCCGCATCCGATGACGTACCGAGTCTGCGCGACATGATGGCCGAGCAGCACAGCCTGCTGGTCGAGGATCTGGAGCCGGCTCGGCAGGAGGCGTACCGCAAGTACCTGTACTGAGCGCAGATCCGTCACCTATGTCCGATAATGATCCGTGCCTTCAATTGCCTCATCGCTGTTCTGGATCGCGCTGATCGCGGCCATCGCGCCGATAGTCGCGGGCCTGATCCCGCGTCGACTGGTTCCCGAAGTGGTGTTGCTACTGGTCGCGGGCGCAGTGGTCGGGCCGTTCGCCCTCAACATCGCAGCTGACAGCGAAGCGATCGGAATCCTCCGCGAACTCGGCCTCGGCATGCTGTTCCTGCTCGCCGGCTACGAGATCGACCGACAGGAACTCAGTGGGCGCGGCGGACGTCGAGCCCTCTACACGTGGCTGTTCTGCCTCGCGCTGGCGTTCACGGTGGTCGCGCTGCTTGGCATGAGGAACGTGATCTCCGCCGAAGCCGCAGTTGCCATCGCGATGACGTCGACCGCTCTGGGCACGCTGCTGCCGATCCTCAAGGACAACAAACTCCTCGACACACGCTTGGGTAGGACCGTCCTCAACCACGGGGCCGTCGGCGAGCTCGGGCCGGTCGTCGCGATGGCGGTGCTGCTGAGTGCCCGCGGCGCCATCCTGTCGCTGATCGTTCTTGCCGTCTTCGCCGTGATCGCCATCATCGTGGCGGTGCTGCCCGGCAAGCTGATTCACGAAGGCTCGTGGACACATCGCCTGGTGCGGGCAGGAGCGGACACCACGGCGCAGACGACGGTCCGCCTCACAATTCTGTTGTTGGTCAGCCTCGGAGTGCTGTCGGCCGTGTTCTCACTCGACGTCATTCTCGGTGCGTTTGCCGCCGGCTTCATCCTGCGGCGACTGATGCCAGAGGGCGACGAGCGCCTCGAGATCAAGCTCGACGGGATCGCCTTCGGGTTCCTCATCCCGATTTTCTTCATCACTTCAGGCATGGCGATCGACGTCTCGGCGGTCGCCGCCAGTCCCGGCATACTGATTGCGTTTTTGATCCTGATCGTTGTCGTCCGGGGCGTGCCGGTGTTCTTCGTGACCAAGTTCGAGAAGGTCGAACCGCCCTTCACCACGCGCGAAAGTGCGCAAGTCGCGTTGTACGGGGCTACCGGCCTGCCCATGATCGTGGCGGTCACGGGCGCGGCCGTCGACGCGCATCAGATGTCCTCGGACAACGCGTCGATTCTTGTCGCGGCCGGGGCGATCACGGTTCTGCTGTTGCCGATGATTGCCACTCTGTTGACGAAGAAAGAGAAAGTGTCCTGATTCAGAGATCCAACTGCTCGTCGAGCCAGTCGAACATCCGATGATCCGTCAGACGCCTCGCTTGCTTCGATTATCAGGGGCCGGAGAAAAAGCCGTCGTCGACGTCGATACCGGTTTCCAGCGCCGATATCTCATGGCTGCCCGTTCGGTCGGCCCACCGCAAAGGGATCCCGGTTTCCGCGTCGAACGCCACCGTGGCATCACGACCGGCCCAATCCGGTGGCATCGCGAATTCCCACGCTCTCCGCCCGTCGACCTCTACTTCCCGCCCTGTCGTGTCGGGTGGGAGTAGGTCGGCGAAAGGTGTGTACGGCCAGGTTCTGTGTATCTGGAAAAGTTGTTCGATATGGATGTCGAGACTGTATCCGGCGCTTCGTCGTTCGAGAACCCCGTCGGTGCGGAACCACGTCTGCTTTTGCCGGTTCTGCAGAAACAGCACGCCCTGCTCATCTGCGAGACGGATGCACGTGCGGGGCTTGAACCAGAATTCGAGACGCGCGGAGGGAACACCGCCCGGGGGGCGCCCGCGGAACATCACCCCGTGTAGCGGAATCCGTTCCGCCGCTTTGTAACGTCGCGCTACCTCGCTCCACGCAGCGGGCGACTTTCGCGGAGAAGCCTCAGATGGCACATCTGCCGAGGGGGACTGTCCTGACTTGGTGACAACGGCCACCATAAATTGGCCTTCCACGAATAGCGAGGCGGGGACTGCGACGCCGGTGATCTGCTCGGCGAGAGCAAAGGCGCCCTCCAACGCATGCTCACCTGCATAGCCTTGGGCGTCATCGTCGATTCCGATTCCGCCGACATCGAGAATCAAATCCACCATCCGATCGTCCCCGACGACCGGGCTGGATCCGAAGAGTTCGAATTCAGCCACGCGTGTGCCGTTCGACCACCAGATGAACTGGCTGTCGGCATTGACGCTGAGATAGTGCGAAGCCACCTCGCGATCGGATAGAAGGGGCCGCATCAATTCTTCGGAGATAGCGAAGGAACCGCCGTTGATCTGCATCAACAGTGTGCTGTCGTCGCCCACCGCCGCGACTGCGACTACCTGCCCAGCCCCGGCTGTCTCGGGCTGTTCAGTGAGATCGGACATCACCTCGCCGAGTTCGGCGATCCCGATTGCCTCCGATTGTGTGTTCTCGTCGGCGCCGAGGGCACTCAACACCTGTGCGTGAGTGGACCGAGGGATGAGTGCAGCGCAGTACCCGAGAGACAGGCTCGTGTTGAGGTACTGCTGAATCCACACATAGTCGTGATAGGTAGGCACACTCGCACGCTTCCACAGATTGATACCCGACGAATGCCGAACTCCATCGAGCGCACAGCAAATACGCCATCATTCGATCGTTGATTCGAGGGCCTGATTCAGAGATCCAACTGCTCGTCGAGCCAGTCGAACATCCGCTGATCAGTCAGACGCCTCGCCATGGGCTGGCAGTGGAAGTTCGCGCCCTCGGCAGCGGTGAAGGGAACCACCGTCGTCGGTCCGCCGGATAGGGCGGCAAGCCGCTTGGATTGACCGGGCCAGAATTGCTCGTCTTCCGGATCGGTGATGAGCAGGGGAGTGGAGATCGAGCCGGCGACGTGTTCGAGGTGGTACTTCCGAACCTCGGCGAGAGTGTTGTAGTAGCCGTCGGCGAGGTACGGACGCGCTCGGAAACGCCAGATTCGGGCGCTGTCCTTGGAGAATTTCATTCCCAGCCCTATCGCCATGTCGCGGTCGAAGGCCTCCGACTTTCCCTCGTCGAGTAGCTTCTGCATGTTCTTGGGGATATGGGCGAGCCACGACGCGGCCACGTCCACGACCCCCGGATCGGCGATCGCTGCCGCGATCCGATGCTCGAACGCCAACGACTGGGGCACCCAGTACCCGCCCTGACTGATCCCGTACATCGCCAGCTTCGACGCATCGACGTCCGGCCGGTCCACGAGATAGTCGACAACGGGCGTGATGACGGCTTCCCAGTCGTGACGGAACGGGATGTTGCGCTCGAAGAGCATCGACTGCTGACCGGGACCGTCGAACATCAACACGTTGTAGCCCCGCTCGAGCGCCCCGGCACCGCCGCTGCCCCACAGCCCGCTGATCGGGCCGTCGCTACCGTTCACCATGATCAAAGTCGGCCGTCGCACGTCCCCGGGCGGCCGGAAGAAGTACCCGGGCAGGTAGGTGTCCTCGTAAGGGATCCGGACGCGTTCGACGGGCTGGGCGGTGGTGTCGACGAAGCGGTCCCACGCCTGTCGGTGACGTTTGAAAGTGGGGACCAGAACCGAATCGTCGCTGAGACCGTCGACGGCGTTGATCGCCACACCGAAGTACGACGCCGCCCGCAGGTACGCGTTGGACGCGCTTCGCGAATGCCCGGCCTCGGCTGCCTCATCGGCCTGCCCGAATACCCGTGTGCCGAGGTCGAACCAGGCCTCGTACCAGCCTTCGAGGTCCTTCTCGCCGACGTGAGCGATGGCCGAGAGCACTTCGCCGGTATCTGCCGCGCCGAAGGTGGCTTGCCCGAGAACGACTCGTAGCTCGAAGTCGAAGGACTCGTTGCGATAGAAACCAGCAGTGAACGCCTGGTGCGGATGGGCGAAGAACGACGACGCGAGAGACATGGGCACACCTTCGCTAGTTCGGGGCAGCCATTTTCAGTTGTAGTTCCAGGATCGCCCGAATCGCTTGCCGGAAAACCTGTCAGCGCGGCGACGCCGGGAGCCCGGTGGATGGCGGCCTCGACATCGCAAATGCCAGGGTGCACAACCACAACGACATTCCCAGCACCTGCGCACGTTGAGCGATACCCAGTCCGAGATTACCGCCGCCGGAGACTTCGATGCTGTTGGTCGTCAACATCCACACCGTCGCAAGGGAAGTCAGGATCAGAATGGTCAGACCCGTCGTCCGCAAAGAAGGGTGCTCGCGATACCTGAACGCTCCCACGGTGAATGCGATCATCGCGGTGAAGATCGCGAAGACCGCCACGCTGCTCGTCAACGCGTGAACATGGTGGAGCTGCGGAAGTAGACCGTCGGGTGCGCTCGACGGGCAACCCTCGCCCGAGCATTCGAGGGGGAACGACGCGTCGGCGATGGTCGCGATGCCGAACACTGCCAGCGCAATCCAGCCCGTGACGTAGAGCCTTCGCCGGGGCGTGATCAGCAGACCCAGCGCTCCGGAGATCAACATCAAGATTGCGGACAGGACATCGGCGTTACCGAAGACATCGCGGTATTTCTGGTTCTCGGCATCGAGTTCGCTGAGGAACGATGTCACCGGGTCGAGGCCGGTGTCCAGGAAGAATTCGAGAATCCACGACGAGTAGACGATTCCGCCCAGAGCCAGCGCAGCCACCAAACCCCACCGCGCAACGTTGCGTTCCTTCACGAAATCGAGCTTACGGACCTAGCAGGGCTTTCTGGACGCATTCGGCCGCTACCAGCGGATCTTCGTGCTCCCAGATGCGGATGACGGTCCAACCCTGCTCTGCCAGACGTGCATCGGTGTCGCGGTCTCGAACCACGTTGGCGGCCAACTTGTCCGTCCACCACTGCGCGTTGTTCTTGGGAAACGTCGCATGCTGCGGGCAGCTGTGCCAGAAGCATCCGTCCACGAACACCGCGACTTTGCGGCGTGGAAATACCAGATCGGCCCGTCGGCGAACACCTTTGACAGGCGCCCGATCCACGAAGTACCGGAGTCCGCGTCGATGCAGCTCGCGTCGAAGTGCGATTTCGGGTTTGGTGTCGCGCCGACGCTGAGCGCTCATCCGAGCGCTGGTGGCAGGATCCGTCGCAGGCACCGTGGTTCCCTCAGCCGTCGGAATCTTCGCTGTCTTCGGGATCGGACCAGGTGGGCGCAAACCTGTTGCGACGCTCCACTTCACCGTGCACGACGGTCACGAAGTCGGTGAACGAGAGCGTCTGAGCTTCGGTGGGGCGTCCGTTGCGCGGCGGCGGCTCGTCGACGTCGAAGAACCGAACTGCGCCATCGGGTTCGTAGAGTCCGATGTAGACCTTCTCGAAGAGGTCGTAGCGCGTGTCCTCGGCGCCGAGATCCACCCAGGCCTTTCCCGGAACGCCGACCACCGCGCGCTTGCCTCGGCCCGAGCGCTTCGAGAGCGTCGTGACGTGGTGTGCAAAAGAGGATTTGCCGGTGTCGCTGGTCTTGGTCGGGTCGCCGTCGTCGCACGTGGCGTACGGCTCGAACATGACGGCCACCAACACGCTGTACGGCTGCCGCTGATGCAGAACCATTGCCTCGCCGCGCAATTCGTGGTCGTTGCGGACGATGTTCTTGGTCCAGCGGCCCAGCTTGCCGCTGCGGGGACTGTAGTCCTGGAAGTTGTACGTCTTGATGGAGACGCAGAGGATCAGGCCGAGGGTGGGGTCGAGTGCCTTGACGTCCAAGCGCTTTCGTCCCTTGGCGACATCGACCGTTGCCTCCTGGCCTTCGCCGGATGCCGTCGGGGTGATGTTGGGATACAGCGGACGCAGAGCATCGGCCACCGTCTGTGCCAGTTGATTGGACAGTCGCTGCGCGTAGTTCTTCTTCTCGCCGCGATCGGCGTCGGCCGGGGGTTTGTCACCCGCGAGTTGCAGTGCGCTCCAGAGTGGTTCGTGTTCCGGCTCGGAAAACAGTGTCTCCGGAAACAGGGGTTCGGGAAACAGTGAGTCCGTCATGCCGCGGCCTCGGGATATCCGCCCATCCGCTCGAGATGGCTTTCGACGTCCTCGATGAAACCGGGGATGAACCGAAGATTACCCATGCGTGCGCGCTTGAGGAAGCCGGCGGTGGCCCGAGCCGACAGCAACCGCGTGTCTTCGAGGAAGCCGCTCAGATCCTCGTAGTCGTACTGGACCGGCCAGGTCGAGGTATGGACGCGGAAGGCCTGGCGGTTACGGCCCCAGGCCGCACTCGGCCAGGCGTCGCCCGGTTCGAGTGGCGTCTCGCCCGCGGCGTCGTATTCGATGGGATCGCTCAACCGGCCACCGACCCACGACGCCATCCGCACGCTCACGGCATTGCCGACGAGCTTCCAGCGATGGCTGTGGCGTAGGCCGGGAACCTCGACGGACGGCAGCGTCCAGTCGGGATCGAAACCCTGCAGTCGCTCGGCATCGACTAGACCGGGAGTGACGATCTCACCTGACGGCAACCGGACTGCCGGCTGACTGGGGATGCCGACGGACGAGCCGCCCTTGAGCGTCGGCACGGCATTGACGGCCCATCCGAGACCGCGAGTGCCTTCGGTCCAGTAGAAGCCGCAGGGGTAGTCCGCGGGATCGCCACCCAGGCGCTCGCCGGCGTCCTGGCCGAACAGGATTTCGCGGGGATCGTCTGTGCGCGAGGCAAGCATGATGACTCGCTGGCGACGCTGGGGGAGTCCGAAGGCGCGGGCGTCGACCACCCGGTACGCCCAGGTGTATCCGAGGTCTTCGAGGGCGTCGGTGATGTGCCGCATGGCGGCGCCCTTGCCGAGCTGGAGCATGAACGGAACGTTCTCGATCAACAGCCAGCGCGGGCCCTTCTTACGCTTGACCAGACGGAACACCTCGTCCACCAGGCCTGAGCGTGCGCCGGTGATGCCTGCCGTTTTGCCGGCCTGAGAGAGGTCCTGGCAGGGGAAACCGGCGGCCACCAATTCGATGTCACTGGGCAGCGCGCGAAGTTTGGTGACGTCACCGTGCAACGGCACGTCGGCGAAACGCGAACGGAGAACTGCCTGCGCGCCCGGATCGATTTCACACAGCAGTTCGGTGTTCCACCCATGTTCCGAGAGCCCCAACTCGAGACCACCGATACCGGCAAACAAACCCACCATGCTCCGCGACGACGTCACAGCACCCTTCCTCACGAACCGACCTAGAAGCACGGTACTCGAGAACTCCGACACCGTTTGCCAACTATTCGGTCCGCGGCGTGCTCCTTACGGAAGAACCGTTGTGAAACGCCTTACATCGAGATCTTCGGGGCCGATCGAAGTCCCTAAAAGGTCCCTGATCGAAGCAATAACCCGAACCAGCGGTGCTCCGTGCCCGTTCGTCCATTACCGTGGTCGGGTGAGCATCCAACCTTCCGGTGACGCGTCCTGGCCCGCGGTATTGACCTGGCAGGCCCACAACGCTCCTCGTATGGAGTCTGTTCGTGTGCAGCTGAACGGAAATCGCATCAAGGCTTCCGGCCGGATCATCGGTGGAGCCTGCAGTGAGCACCCGGCATTCAGCGCGTCGTACGACCTGGTCACCGACGAGGCCGGCATCACCCGCCGGTTGTCCGTGCGGACCGCCCTGGCCGCCGGTGAGCGTCAGATGTCGATCAGCCGGGACGAAGAAGGCACCTGGATGGTCGAGAACGGCGCCAGTCACCAGCGCTCTGCGTTCGATGGCGCACTCGATGTCGACGTGATCCTCAGCCCGTTCTTCAACACGCTGCCCATCCGCCGCGTCGGCTTGCAGAACGACATCGAAGACGCCGAGGTCCCGGTCGTCTACGTCAATCTCCTCGACCTGCGCGTCGAGGGTGCGACCATCACCTACAGCTCCGGCGCCGACGGAATCAGTGTGCTGTCCCCGGTGTCCAGCTCGACGCTGTCCGTCGACACCGAAGGTTTTGTCCTCGACTACCCGGGTCTGGCAACTCGTATCTAGGTTTCGTATCTCCAGGTTGCGTAGTTCTAGGTTGCGGATCGCCGGATGACGCCGCCGCGTCGACCGGCGTCTCGCATCCGGTTGATCCAGTCGGGTTCTCCGGCCTGAACGTCTTCGATGTCCCACCGCTCGTGCGACTCGTAGGCGCCGCGCGCCGCGAACCCTGCGTCCACCAATCGTGCCGTCGAGCCGTTGTCGAGCAGATCGGTACGTGCGCCCTGCAAAAGGTCGAGCGCCTCGTCCAGCGCGACCAGCAGGGCGTCGCGGTTGCCCTCGCACATCGCCCGCACCAGGCCAGGAGCGCTCCCGGCCACGCGAGTGCCGTCGCGAAATGATCCGGCAGCCAGCCCGAGAGCCAGTTCGCCTCCGGCAGCTCCGGTGATCGCAAGCGTTTCCGCGAGCAGGTGAGGCAGATGCGAGATTCGCGCGACTGCTCGATCGTGTTCCAGAGATTCGGCCGGCACGACGACCGAGCCGCAGTCGAGCGCGAGGTCGGCGACCTGCGACCACACGTCTGCGTCGACGCCCTCGTCGGTGGCAACGACCCATACCGCGTCGACGAACAGATCGGCATCCCCGACCGCCCAACCCGAAGCTGACGTCCCCGCCATCGGATGACCGCCCACGAACTTGGCGCTCAAGCCCGCTCGTTCGACCGCGGCCTTCACTTCACCCTTGACGCTGACGACGTCCGTGATCGGATTGTCGGGCGCATGCGCGGCGATTGCCTCCAAGGTGGCGTCGACGGCAGGCATCGGCACGGCGATCACAATGATCGCGCCGCTTTCGTTTGCTCTCTGCAGCACTGAAACCAGATCGGTGTCGGCGTCGAAACCGTCGGCTCGGGCCGCGTCGGCGGACTCGCTGGAACGGTTGTAACCCCACGCCCGGCGGCCGGATCGGACGGCGGCGCGAAGTAGCGAACCGCCGATCAATCCGAGGCCGAGAACGCAGACTGGTGGGGCGGAATCGATCGCAGACACGAGTTCAGGTTGGCACATCGATGCTCGGACTTCACTCACTGGCACCAGGCGGGCTACCGTTGCGCCATGGGTGCACAGCGCGCGGGTAACAAGAGCGCCTCTTCGAACCAGTCGGAGGAGCTTGAAGGCTTCGGTGTCGCGGTGGTCCGTGAAGAGGGGCGTTGGACGGTCAAGGCACTGACGCCCGACGCGTTGACCTCGCTCTCGGCCGCCGAAACGCAGCTGCGTGAGCTGCGAAGTTCGGGTGCCGTCTTCGGTCTTCTCGACGTCGACGACGAGTTCTTCATCGTGTTGCGTCCGGCGCCGTCGGGCACGCAGTTGCTGATTTCCGACGCGACCGCCGCCATCGACTACGACATCGCAGCCGACGTCCTCGACGCCTTGCACATCGAGATCCCCGACATCGACCCGGACGACCTCGACGATGTCGAACCCTGGGAAGAGGGCGATCTGTCCGTGCTGGCCGATCTGGGCCTGCCGGAACCCGTGCTCGCCGTCATTGCGGCCGAGACCGATCTCTATCCGGACGAGCAGTTGGGGATGATCGCGCAGCGACTCGGGTTCGCATCCGAGTTCGGCGCAGCGCTCGACAAGCTCCCGCGCTAGATGACTCTCGCTGACGACCAGCGCATGATCCGTGCGGCCATCGTGGCCGCACGTTCCGCCTCCGACGCAGACGTCCCGGTCGGGGCAGTGGTGTTCGACGCAGACGGCGTTGAAGTTGCTCGGGCCTCCAATGCCAGGGAAGCGTCGTCCGATCCGACCGCGCACGCCGAAATCCTCGCGTTGCGTGCTGCCGCAAAAACCTACGGTGACGGCTGGCGCCTGGAAGGTGCGACGCTTGCCGTGACCCTCGAGCCATGCACGATGTGTGCGGGCGCTCTGGTCCTCGCCCGGGTTTCTCGGGTCGTTTTCGGGGCGTGGGAGCCGAAAACCGGAGCCGTCGGATCATTATGGGACGTAGTTCGAGATAAAAGATTGACCTATCGGCCGCAGGTGCGCGGCGGGGTCCTCGAGGACGAATGCGCTGGGCTTTTGGAAGATTTCTTCCGCGAGCAGCGGGCCTGAATTCGGTATTCCCCATCGAGAGTGATCGCACACTCGGGTAGCCGGATCCATCAATCGAGGGCATGGTGGAGGCAGATGCCGTCAGGGCATCGGCGGATCGTCGGAAGGCGATTCGTTCGCGTTCACAGAGGAGTACTCATGGGAATCGCAGACAAGGCTCAGAACAAGGCCGAAGACCTCGGGGGCAAGGCCAAGGAAGCTGCTGGCAGCGCTACCGGTGACCGGGACCTCGAAAACGAAGGCAAGGGCGACCAGGTGAAATCGGCCGTCAAGGATGCAGGCGAGAAGGTCAAGGACGCCGCTTCCAGCATCAAGGACAAGCTCACGTAATACCGCTCCACCTGGCGATTTCAGCCACGGGCACTCCATCCGGTAAAGTCACCAACGGTGGCGTGTCCGAGCGGCCTAAGGAGCACGCCTCGAAAGCGTGTGACGGGTAACCCCCGTCCGAGGGTTCAAATCCCTCCGCCACCGCCAAAGCTCCCCACCTGTTCACGCAGGTGGGGAGCTTTTTTGTGCTTGGTGGCGCCTATAGTCCCGTTGCTCGGACGACGTCGGGGAATCGGTAGGTTTCATCGAGGACTGATTTGTCGGGGACATAGCTGCGAATGATCAGTCGAAATTTGTCGTGCGGAGCGGGTAGCCAGTTGGCACGAGCATCCGGATCGGTCGGCTCGTCGTGAGACAGGTGCAAGGTGAGCTTCCCGTCACGAAAGACGAGATCGCCCGCGTCGAGATTGACGGTGCCGAGGTTGACGCGGTTACCCGGTGCGTCGGCGAGCATAAATGCGTCCTTGTCGTACATGGTCAGAGACCAGAAGCCGCCGCGACTGCGGTCGACGGGTGGGAGCGCGTCTTCTGTGAAGGTCATGGTGTACCGCTCGCGGCCGTGGAGTAACGCTCCGTCGTGGTCGGTACCCCGGATGAGGTAGACAGCCTCGTGAAAGTCGTTGACGTAAATGTAGATGACGGCCGCGAGCGCCCGTCCGAACCAGTCGGTGCCCCACAGGCCACTGTTGCGTTGCCGTTGCCATCCGTTGCCTGCGTCGACCCCGGTTTGGACGTAGCTCGCCGATTGATGGAGGGCGACGTCGGCGCGGAGTGCGGCGCGGTCGAGCAGCGCTCGGTACGACTTGTCCGAACGATACAGTGCGACAAGCGTCTTGGCTTGATCAGCCATCGGGGTGTCTGCTGCGCCCATGGTCGGGTTGAAGTCGAGCATTGCTGCAAGATCAGTCCAGAAAGATTCCGGCTTCACCCATTGAGGTCGACTGGCGTCGGGATCGACCGCCAACATTTCGGCGGTGACGCCCTGAGGGTAGATCGAGTTCGCGGCGTGGGCCTCGTAGCCGAAGGACCGCGGGCCGGGTCGATCCTCGCTGAACGGGTACATGCCGATCTGGTCGAGCACCGACCGCGCCTGCTGCTTGGACGCCTCGGAACGTGCTGCGAAACTGCGAGGGAAGACACCAGCCACGTTCGTCGGTGATCGAAGCACATCGAGGAAGTCTTCCGGCAACTCGCCATCCCAATCAGGTCCGACCAGAAGGAACTTTCCGCCGGGAGTGCCTGTCGCCGAACCAAGTTGGTGAGTCACATTGGTCAGCACGTCGACGATCTGGATAGTCCAGTAATGGCCGTCGGGTACCTCGGTCGGGGTCTGTATCACTGCGGTTTCGTCGGTGAGATCGGCGAATCCTGCGCCGTAGATCGTGTCGTTGTTGGGTGAGACGACCCACCGCTGCGCCGGGCTCATGTAGTCGGTGAGGGCACCTGTGTAATTCTTGGCGGCGCCTGGCAGAAGACCGAGTTGGAGTCCGGTCTTGCCATCCATGATCTCCCACATGTTTGTTCGGCCGAAGGTGTCCACAGCTGGATAGCCCCAGTAATAGACGATCCGGGCGAGGGCTTCCACGTAACTCTCAGCGGCGAGCGTTGCTGGAACTCCGGCCGATCTCGCCAGTTGAGCGTGTGCCGGCGTGAAACCTTGTGCGATTGAGTCGGTCGGGGAGTCCATGAAGTCATGGTGCCGGTGACCGTCCGCTGCATCATCACCCTTGCGGGGTGAACCGGTGAGGAAATCGAAAACCGGTTCTGCGTGCGCAATTCGAACGTTCAGGAGCGGCGGGCGATCCACTCTGCAGCGGCGGCATCGATGTCCTGCTTCAGCTTCTCGAAGAACGAGGGTGGCGGGGTGGGGATCAAATCTGCTGCGGTAGTGAGGGATCGACTGAGGGCGATCCGACGCTCGCGTAACTCGTCGTCGGTCAGGAGCGTCAGGTCCGCCATCGCGAGCTCCCTCGATCGGTGTGATTCGTGTTTCGGGCAGACCGTGCGCATCGGGATCGATGCATGATTCGATGCGCACGGCCCAGGCATTCCAGGCTGGGGGCCGGAATGCACAGTCGACTTTACCAAATGATTACTAATGGCTGTAGGCGCGGCTCACCCTTCGGTGTTCGTGGAGCACTTTCACAGGGTTCTCCCAGGTCGTAAGTCCTGACAACTGTTGAAGCTGCAACTATCGTCGAGCCCATGAAAAAGATCTGGTGGATCGGCGGAGCAGTAGTTGTGGTCGTACTCGCCCTGCTCGTGGGGCCGTGGGCGTACGGGAAGTTCATCGCTGAAGACGATGCACCGGCGGCCGTGGTGTCCACTGAGGGCGCGGAGGCGGCGTCCGGATCGATCGACGGGCAATGGACCGTCGTCGCCGGGCAGGGGGACAACCAGACGGCAGCTGGGTACACCGTGCACGAGATTCTCAACGGATCGAGTGTGACCGTCGTCGGAACCACTGGCGAGGTGAGCGGAAACGCGGTTGTCGAGGGTGAAAAGCTCACTTCCGGCGAAGTAACGGTGCAGGTGGCAAGCATCAAGACCGACTCGGATCGGCGCGACGGCCAGTTCACGGGCAATGTGATGGATACCAGCACGTATCCGACGGCGACGTTCACGATCGACTCGCCGGTGGACTTG
This sequence comes from Rhodococcus sp. YH3-3, assembly GCF_001653035.1. NCBI lineage: Bacteria > Bacillati > Actinomycetota > Actinomycetes > Mycobacteriales > Nocardiaceae > Rhodococcus > Rhodococcus sp. YH3-3. Next base: position 744,396 of record NZ_BCWH01000001.1, read on the forward strand.
TCTGCTGTACCGACGGACGGAACAACGGCGACGGTCACGGTGTCAGGAACGCTGACGCTCAAGGGTCAGTCCAAGCCGGTGTCGGTCGACATGACCGTGCTGCATTCGGGTGATTCGCTGATCGCATCGGGCTCGATTCCGGTCACCTGGACCGATTTCGGAGTCGAGCCTCCGTCCCTCGGTTTCGTCACCGTCGACGGCAGCGGCTCGGTGGACTTCCTGGTCTCACTCGCCGCGAGCTGAATTACGTCCACCCGATTCGCACTGCTTCGGGGCGGGCAGGGAAGATTAAGGACATGACCTTCCTTTCTTCTTGTCCGTTCCGAAGGCAGTGTGCGATCTCTGCCCGGACGGAATGAACAGGTGATGCCCCGGTGGAGACCGTTCCGAACGGGCGAAGACCCCGATCCACGGTTCACGCTCGCCAATGAGCGGACATATCTGGCTTGGATCCGCACTGCAACGGCCTTCGTCGCGTCGGGCGTCGGACTCGAAGCGTTCGGCGGCGACATTCTCAACCCGACGGTTCGTTCCGGCTTGGCCGCGTTGTTGCTCGTCGGCGGTGCTCTGATCGCCATCACTTCCTTTGTCCACTGGATCAGCGCCGAGCGTGCACTGCGAACTGAGCGCTCGTTGCCGGTGCCGCTCATGGCGCCGGTCGTCGGCATCGTGCTGGTGATCTGCGCGACCGTCCTGGTGGTCGAGGTCGTGAACTGATTGACCGCGCTGGAACCGTCGGAAGGTGTCAAGCCTCCGGACAAGGGCTTGCAGTCCGAGCGCACATCGCTCTCGTTCGTGCGTACGAGTCTGTCGATCCTCGGCTTGTCTGCCGCCTGTCTGAGATGGTTGCCGCAGTTCGGGTCGGTGGCCCTGATCGGCCCGTCCGTCGCTGCCGTGCTCGTCGTCGCGGTGACGGTCTACGAACGTCGGTCGCGGCCCAGGCGGTTGGCCCAGTTTTCGGCCGAAAAGGCAACGCCCGCTTTGGGTATGGGAGCAACTCTCGCGGTCGCTCTGCTCCTGCTCAGTGCGACGGGGCTTTGGATTCTGCTGAAGTGACCTCGGCTTTCGGCGCCCAGCCGGGCGGGCCGAACACGTAGCCGGCTCGCTGCCGCCACGATGTCGACGCCTTCCAATCACGAGCAATGGCAGCATATTCGCGCGTTTGGAGCTTCCAGATGTTGTACGTTCCGACCGGCGTCGTGAGTCCGTAGGTGGGCCGGTGGGTTTCGGCTGCGAAGGTTCCGAACATCCGGTCCCAGATGATGAGGATTCCGGCGTAGTTGCGGTCGAGGTACTCGGCGTCGGAGCCGTGGTGGACGCGATGGTGTGACGGCGTGTTGAAGATGAATTCGATGGGCCGCCAGAGTTTTCCGACACGTTCGGTGTGGACGAAGAACTGGTAGACGAGGCTGACGGAGAAGCCGACGAACACCATCCACGGCGGGATCCCGAGGAACGGCAACGGCAACCACATGATGACCTCACCGCTGTTGTTCCACTTCTGCCGCAGTGCGGTGCTGAAATTGAAGTACTCGCTCGAATGGTGAGCCTGGTGTGTGGCCCAGATGACTCGAACTCGGTGTGCGATGCGGTGATACGCGTAATAGAGGACGTCGATTCCGAGCAGCAGGATCACCCAGGTGTACCAGGCAGTCGGCGAGAGGTGCCACGGAGCGAGATACACCCAGATTGCGGAATAGCCGATCAGCGCCAGCACTTTCCAGAAGGTGCTCGTTGCGATCGACACGAGTCCGAGTAGAACGCTGGTTCTGGCGTCGACGCTTCGGTAGCCGCCCTGTGCCGGCCGTGCGCGTCCGTCGGCGTCGTCGGGATGATCTTCGAGCGCACGGGCCGCGAACCATTCGATTGCGAGGAAGATGACAAACGCGGGGATTGCGAGCGTAACGGGATCATGGAGCGGTTCGAGCAGTGACTTCCATGATTCGAGAAGGGTTTCCCACACGCGATTTGTCCTGTTCTCTAGCTCTGATCGTTACATCATGCATTAAAATGTAACGTCAGGGAACCCTTTGCGGCGAAGAACTCGCAGGTTTGTTGCGACTATTCATAGAACGATGGTAGGAATTGCCGGTGCATATCACCGCGAAGGTGGACTACGCCGTGCGGACTCTGGTCGAGCTCGCGGCAGTCGGTCCTGACCCGGCCAAGGCCGAGTTTCTCGCCAAATCCCAGGTAATACCCCACAAGTTCCTGGAAGCGGTGCTCTCGGACCTGCGGCGCGGCGGCTTGGTCAACAGCCGTCGAGGCCCGGACGGGGGATACTGGCTCGCTCGGTCCGCGGACGAGATCACGATTGCCGACGTCATACGAGCTGTCGAGGGACCGCTGGCTTCGATTCGGGGTCAGCGACCGGAAGACGTCGACTACGGGGGACCGGCAACGCCCCTCAAGGAGGTGTGGATTGCAGTGCGAGTCAACCTCCGTGCTGTGCTCGAAAATGTCACACTCACCGATGTCGCAGGTGGAGAGTTGCCCGAGTTCATTCACGAACTGACGGCAGATCCCGAGGCGTGGAATCGGCGCTGATACAGCCCGGTTTCAGTGTGCCCGTCGACGCGGAACTGCCATAGGAGCAGTGTTCGCGGTGTTGCCTCCCGCGGATTTTGCGTCGTACATCAGATGATCGGCCGCAACGATTGCTCGGGAGAACTCGTTGTAGTCGAACTCTTCCTGATGTGGGATGAAAGGTAGCGTCGCTGCGCCGACGCTGACCGTGGCCAGGGGGTCGTCGGAGGCGTTCACCACGGCTTTGGGGAGCGTCGCGATTCGTTTGCGAAGTCCGTACGGAGTACCGATCATCACAACGGTGAACTCCTCGCCGCCGGTGCGCGCGGCGTAACCGAAACCGTTCACATGCGCCTGCAGGCGCGTTCCGGTCCGGATGATGACGGCGTCACCGACTTCGTGGCCGAACGTGTCGTTCACCGCCTTGAACTTGTCGATGTCGACGACGGCAACAGCAATGTCGGCACGATTTGCCGACGCGACCGACCAGATGCGCTCCGACATGTCCCACAGTCCTCGTCGGTTCAACAGGCCGGTAAGCGCATCCACTTTGGATCCCGTTGCGCGCGCGAGTAATTGCCGCCAAGTGAACTGAATTGTGGCCGGAATGAAGATCACGGCACACAGGACGACGTCCGTGCGTGCGATCACGCTGGTTGTCGAGTAGTCGCCGTTCGTCAGGCCGAGCACCGTCAGGGCGATGACAAATGTCGTGGCAAAGGCGAGATGGAAGGCCAACCAGCGGTAATCGAGAAAATAGGTGAAGTAGGCGCCGGTGGCGACAAAGAGTGCCGCGCCGAAGAGGGCGGCGTTATGGCTGGTGAAGGTGATGAGAACCGAGGCAGTTCCGAGATCCGCCCACAGTCCGTAGAGCTTGAGCATGCGTGAACCTCTGATTCGGCCGACAAACCAGAGAATCGTAGGGATCAGGTTGACGGCCGCAATGCCGACGAGCCAACTGCGCGCAAACGGTCCGTCCGGGCCCTCTCCGCTGAGGAGAAACAGGAACGCCACGATCGAGAAATTGAGTGAGCAGAACCCGATGGTGAGACGGACGAGACGTAGTACGGAGCCTCGTCCGGACTTCGATCCCCACAGCATCACCGTGGACGAAACCGGCCAGGTATGCAGGAGCGGGTCCATCAGATTCCTTCGCCGAGCACATTGCGGTTAATTCACCGCAAAGTATGTCAGGCCATGTTGATTCACGCGTCAACTTGGCAGGGGGCGTCACGCGGTGAAGTTGCTCGCAACTCTCTCTGTTGCGCTGTTCAGGCATTTGCCGTGCGTGAGTGTGAGGTACGCCTCGAGTTTCCGTGCCGTGTGTTCGATCGCACAATATTGCAGACCTCTGCAAAGTTGCAGAGCTCTGCAAGTTGGGTACCGTGTTGGGGTGATCATCGAACAAGGCCTTCGTGACCGCAAGAAGGCAGCAACCCGTGCCGCACTCAGCGGCGCGGCAGCACGGCTCGCTCGTGCGCTGGGGATCGAATGCGTCACCGCTGACGCAATCGCCTCCGAGGCCGGAGTGTCGACGAGGACGTTCCACAACTACTTCTCCAGCAAGGAGGAGGCAGTGCTCGCCAGTTTCGAGGAATCGGTGAACCTGTGGATCGAGGCGCTTGCGTCACGGCCCGCGGACGAACCAATTCTCGACGTCCTCGAAGAACTTGTGGTCGAAATCGTGAACGACTCAGGTCCGAGTGGGAGTGAGAAGGCAAGTATCTGGCTGCTGTCGGATTCGAGTCCCGCGCTCTACCGGGATGCCGCAGACATGCATCAGCGGATCAACCGTGCAGTCGTTCAGGCATTGGCGGAGCGCACCGGTACCGACGCCGAGAAGGACCTGTACCCGACGCTCCTCCTGGGAGCGGTGGGCGGAGCCGCTAAATCGGTGATCGACGTCTGGACTGGCGGAAAGTCGGAGGCTTCCAGTCCGGAAGAGTTGGTTCACGACGCTTTTCGGCAGATTCGTGCCGGGTTGCCCGCGCCGCCGCCTGCCCCTGAGATGTCGCGTCCCTGAGATGTCTCGTCTCTGAGCCCCACACGTAATACCTGTCCACGTACACGCACCGAAACAGCAAGGAGCCCGTCGTGGCCACCTATCTTTATCGGATCGGCAAGTTCGCCTACCGGCGAAAAGGCGCGGTCCTCAGCGTTTGGCTGATAATCCTGGTCCTGATGGGCGTCGGGGCAGCGACTCTGTCCGGCCCCACCAAGGACTCGTTCTCCATTCCGGGAACCCCGGCGCAGCAGGCGCAAGACCTGATGGCGGAGCGTTTTCCCGACGCGCCCAATCCTATGGATTCGCTGAGCGCGCGATACGTAGTGCAAGCTCCGGCAGGCACGACGCTGGCCGATCCGGCGAACGTCAAGGCCATGGACGACATGCTCGCGAGTATTCGTGGCATCGACAAGGTCGCCGACTCTGCCAAGGTGGACCCGGCGACTGCCACTCCGGAACAGGCCGCGAAGGCGTTGGTCAATCCGGTTACCGGCAACGACTCCATGGTTGCGATGTTCAAGGAAAAGGCTGCTGCGGCTGGAACTTCCGAGACACAGGCCGTGGACGACGCGCGTGCGTTGTCGCCGCTCAGTGCCGACGGCACAGTCGGGTACGTCGAGGTTCCGTTCAGCGGTGACTTCGCCGATCTCGATCAGGCGTTGCGTGATTCGATCAACTCCGCAGCCGATGTCGGTCGGGCCGAGGGACTCAACGTCCAGGTCAGTGGTTCTGCTGCTCAGGAAGCGGAGATGCCCGGTGGTGTCACCGAGCTGATCGGTATCGCCGTTGCCGCAGTCGTTCTGGCCATCACGTTCGGTTCGCTTGTGGCCGCGGGGCTTCCGCTCCTCACCGCGATCATCGGTATCGCTATCGGCAGCCTCGGAATCACGGTTGCCACCGGATTCATGGATCTCAGTTCGATGACTCCGACGTTGGCGATCATGATCGGTCTGGCCGTGGCGATCGACTACTCGCTGTTCATCATGTCCAGGTTCAGGCATGAGCTCACCCTTACCGACAACCGTGCCGAAGCAGCAGGTCGCGCCGTCGGAACCGCCGGTTCCGCAGTGGTATTCGCTGGTTTGACGGTCATCATCGCGCTGGTTGCATTGCGCGTCGTCGGCATCCCGTTCCTCTCCGATATGGGTGCGGCAGCGGCCTTTACCGTGCTGATCGCGGTTCTGATCGCCTTGACCTTGCTGCCTGCGATCCTGGGTATGTTCGGACGCAAGGCTTTTGCCGGCAAGATTCCCTTCCTCAGCAAGCGCGCTGAGGAGTCCGAAGACGAAGATTCGGGCAAGCCGAAGTTGGCTCTGCGCTTCATCAGTGCCGTCGTCCGTCGTCCGCTCGTGCCGCTGATCGGTGGAGTAGTGCTTCTGGGCGCATTGGCTCTGCCCGCAACGGGATTGAGCCTGGCACTGCCGTCGGAGGCCACCGGTGACCCGGCGACCAGTGCGCGTCAGGCATACGACCTGATCGACGAGGGCTTCGGTGACGGTCGCAACGGACCGCTTATCGCCGTTGTCGACGCGAAGGGGGCCAGCGTTCCCGCCGGGGAGGCCTTTGCGGAGGTCGTCTCGACCATCTCGGGCTTCGATGACGTCCAGAACGCACAGGTCGTCGGGGTCAACGAGGCCGGCGACACCGCGCAGGTACTGATCACTCCGAAGAGTGGTCCGACCGACCCCGCCACGATGGATCTGGTGTCCAGCCTTCGTGGAGCCGAAGGCGGACTCAACGATTCGATCGGCGTCAGCTACGGCATCACCGGTCAGACCGCACTCGAAGGCGACGTCTCGGACACGCTGAAGGATGCATTGGTGCCCTACCTGGCCGTCGTCGTCGGCCTTGCATTCATCTTGTTGCTCTTGGTGTTCCGTTCGATCCTGGTTCCGCTGACGGCGACGCTCGGCTTCCTGCTCAGCGTGCTCGCGACATTCGGTGCGACGGTGGCGATCTTCCAGCACGGTTGGTTGGGCATCATCTCGAACCCGCAACCACTCGTGAGTTTCATGCCGATCTTCCTGATCGGTGTGGTGTTCGGACTCGCGATGGACTATCAGGTGTTCCTCGTGACGCGTATGCGTGAGGAGTACGTCCACGGCGCGAGCGCGAAGGAGGCCGTGACCATCGGCTTCAACCATGGCGCCCGGGTCGTCAGTGCGGCCGCGGTCATCATGATCTCCGTGTTCGGTGCCTTCATCGCGGAACCGAACTCGTTCATCAAGTCGATCGGCTTCGCGCTTGCCGCGGCGGTGTTCTTCGACGCCTTCATCGTGCGCATGGTGATCATCCCGTCCGTCATGGCACTGCTCGGCGACAAGGCGTGGTGGTTGCCGAAGTGGCTGGACAAGATTCTGCCGAACGTCGACATCGAGGGCGAGAAGCTCAGCAAGGCCCTCCGTGAAGAAGAGGAAGCGGAGCTTCAGCCCGCATCTGCTTGATCTCTGCTGTGCGCCTTTATTAACCCCCCGCGGTTAATAAAGGCGCACAGCAGTTTTTGTGTATCGAAATATCCAGCGGCACATGTCGGCCAGGATTGGTAACCTTCGCTCACTATGCTGATCAGGCTGCTGCGCACTTATCTGACGCCGTACCGGGGTGAACTCACGGGCGTTGTCGTCCTGCAGTTTATTTCGACTATGGCGGCCCTTTACCTTCCGAGTCTCAATGCCGACATCATCGACAACGGCGTGACGAAAGGCGACACCGGCTACATCCTCTCCACCGGCGGGATGATGCTGATGGTCACGCTCACGCAGATCCTGTGCTCGGTGGGGGCCGTCTTCTTCGGTGCGCGAGTCGCCATGGGCGTCGGACGCGATCTCCGAGCGTCGGTGCTGCATCAGGTCGGGACGTTCTCGGCCCGAGAGGTCGGGCACTTCGGTGCGCCTTCGCTGATCACCCGCAACACCAACGACGTCCAGCAAGTGCAGATGATGGTCGTGATGAGTTGCACCATCCTCGTCATGGCGCCGATCATGTGCGTCGGCGGCATCATCATGGCTCTGCGCCAGGACCTGAATCTGTCCTGGATCCTGGGGATCAGCGTCCCGCTTCTCGTAGTCTCGATGGGTTTCGTGATTGCCCGGATGGTCCCCGGATTCAGGGTCATGCAGGGCCGCCTCGACGCCGTCAACCGTGTTCTTCGCGAACAGATCACGGGCATCCGTGTCGTCCGAGCGTTTGTACGGGAACCGTACGAGGTAGAGCGTTTCGGCGATGCCAACCGTGAGCTGACGGAGACTGCACTCGGCGTCGGCCGCCTCATGGCACTGATGTTCCCGCTCGTGATGCTGATCAGCAATGTCACCAGCGTCGCGGTCATCTGGTTCGGTGGCCATCAGATCAACGAGGGCTCGATGCAGATCGGCTCGCTCACCGCGATGCTCAGCTACATCATGCAGATCCTGATGGCCGTCATGATGGCCACTTTCATGGCGGTGATGCTGCCGCGTGCGTCGGTGTGCGCCGAACGTATCTCCGAGGTGCTCGACACGGATTCGTCGGTGATTCCGCCCGAGAATCCGGTCCGAGAACTGAAGGACCCGGGAGTCGTCGAACTTCGTGGCGCTCAGTTCCAGTTCCCCGGAGCCGAGGAACCTGTATTGCGCGACATCACGTTCCGTGCCGAACCCGGCAAGACGACGGCGATCATCGGCGGCACCGGATCGGGAAAGACCACTCTGCTCAACCTGATTCCGCGATTGATCGACTCCACCTCCGGATCGGTATCGGTGGGAGGAGTCGACGTCCGCGACATCGACACGGAGTTGCTCTGCTCGGTGATCGGTCTGGTCCCGCAGAAGCCGTATCTGTTCTCGGGCACTGTCGCCACCAATCTCCGCTACGGAAACCCCGAAGCTACCGACGAATGGCTGTGGGAGTGCCTCGAGATCGCCCAAGCCGCCGACTTCGTCCGCGCCATGCCCGAAGGCCTGGACACACCGGTGGCACAAGGCGGTACGACGGTATCGGGCGGTCAGCGTCAGAGACTCGCCATCGCCAGAGCGTTGGTGCGTAAGCCACAGATCTATCTGTTCGACGATTCCTTCTCGGCACTCGACCTCACTACTGATGCGAGGCTGCGTGCGGCGCTCCGGCCGGTCACGCAAGACGCCTGCATCGTCGTTGTCGCGCAGCGCATTTCCACCATCGTGGAAGCCGATCAGATCATCGTGCTCGACGACGGCGCCATCGTGGGGATCGGCACGCACGACGAACTCGTGGTCAGTTGTCCCACCTACGGCGAAATCGTCGCCTCTCAGCTAGCCGTACAGGACGCATCATGAGCAATCGACCGACTTCCTCGCCTCCCATCGGCCCGCCCGGCGGCGGCGATCCCACAAAGAAGGCCATGAACTTCGGCCCTTCGCTCAAACGTCTCCTCGGTCGCTTGAGCCCCGACAAGCCGATCGTCGTCCTGATCTTCGCTTTGGTGACCGCAAGCGTCGTACTTTCCTCGATCGCGCCGAAGATCCTGGGAAACGCCACCAACCTGATCTTCGACGGCATCGTCAGCAAGCAACTCCAGCCGGGGACGACCAAGGAACAGGCTGTCGAAGGATTGCGCGCTTCGGGGCAGGGTCAGCTCGCGGACATGGTTTCCGGCATGGCAGTTGTGCCTGGAACCGGAATCGATTTCGACGCAGTCGGCAAGGTCTTGATGATCGTGCTGCTGCTGTTCGTCTGTGCGTCGCTGTTCAGTTGGTTGCAGGCGTATCTGCTCAACATCGTGGTCCAGCGAACCGTTCGCCGGTTGCGTGAGGATGTCGAGCAGAAGATTCACCGACTTCCCTTGCGGTACTTCGATACCCATGCCCGCGGTGATGTTCTCTCACGCGTGACCAATGACATCGACAACGTCGCGCAGAGCTTGCAGCAGACGCTCAGCCAGTTGGTCATGTCGGTGATGACCGTCCTGGGCATTCTGGTGATGATGCTGTGGATCTCACCGTTGCTCGCCTTGATCGCGGTGGCAACTGTTCCGCTGTCGATCATGGTCACAGCGTTCATCGCGAAGCGTTCACAGAAGCACTTCGTGGCGCAGTGGAAGAGCACCGGCGGAATCAACGCACAGGTCGAGGAAGCGTTCAGCGGCCACGAGTTGGTCAAGGTGTTCGGCCGCCAGCAGGAGGTCGAGGAGCGCTTCCGCAAGCAGAACGAGGATCTGTACGAGTCCAGCTTCAAGGCGCAGTTCATCTCCGGTCTGGTCATGCCGGCCGTGATGTTCCTGGGCAACCTCAACTACGTCGCCATCGCAGTGGTGGGTGGCATGCGCGTCGCATCCGGAACGATGACGCTCGGCGATGTGCAAGCGTTCATCCAGTACTCGCGGCAGTTCACCCAGCCGCTCACGCAGATCGCGTCGATGACCAATCTGCTGCAGTCCGGTGTCGCTTCGGCCGAGCGGGTCTTCGCGCTGCTCGACCAAGAGGAGCAGTCGGAGGACCCGAAGAGTGCGAAGTCGCCCACGGTCGACAAGGGGCGCGTCAAGTTCGAGAACGTCACCTTCAGTTACAAGCCGGAACAGCCGCTGATCGAGGACCTGTCCCTGACTGCCGAGCCGGGTCAGATGGTTGCGATCGTCGGACCCACCGGCGCCGGCAAGACCACCCTGGTCAACCTCATCCTGCGGTTCTACGAACTCAATTCGGGCCGTATCACTTTGGACGGCATCGACATCGCCGACATGACGCGAGACGATCTGCGCTCGCGCATCGGCATGGTTCTGCAGGACGCATGGCTGTTCGGTGGAACCATCCGCGAGAACATCGCCTACGGCAAGCCTGGTGCCACCGACGAGGAGATTCGTCGTGCGGCCGAGATGAGCTACGTCGACAAGTTCGTGCACTCTCTGCCTGAGGGTTACGACACGGTCATCGACGAGGAAGGCAGCAACGTCAGTGCGGGCGAGAAGCAGCTCATCACTATCGCCCGCGCCTTCATCTCGCAGCCGTCCATCCTGATCCTCGACGAGGCGACCAGTTCGGTGGACACACGCACCGAACTGCTGGTCCAGAGCGCCACCGCGGTTCTGCGCAACGACCGCACCAGCTTTGTCATCGCGCACCGTCTTTCGACAATTCGTGATGCGAACCTGATCGTGGTGATGGAGGAAGGCCGGATCGTGGAGCAGGGGAGCCATGAGGCTCTGCTCGAATCCCGCGGCGCGTACTTCCGTCTGTACAACAGCCAATTCGTGGGCGCGGAGATCTGATGCCTCAGTAGACTGGAGCAGACTTGGTCCGCTGGGTGGACCACATTCTGTGTACTGGAGGCGCTCGGCGATGCATTCGTTGCTGGGGAAAGCGCGCCTGATACTCGATTCCTTCGATGCGGATTCGGGTGCGCTGTCGCTGACCGAACTTGCGAATCGGAGTGGTGTTGCGAAGGCGACGGTGCATCGAATAGCCGGTGAACTGGTGTCTCTTGGTCTACTGGAACGGGTCGGAACCAAGTACAGGTTGGGGTTACGGCTCTTCGAACTGGGGCAGTTGGTTCCTCGTCAACGTATTCTGCGCGAGGTGTCCTTGACGTATGTGCAGGATCTTCACGCGGCGACCCGGGAGACGGTTCACCTCGCGATTCGCGACGGCCTCGATGTTCTGTACATCGACAAGATCTCCGGTCATCACGGGGTGGACCTGCCGTCGCGGGTGGCTGGCCGGCTGCCGATGTATGCCACGGCAACCGGCAAAGCGATACTCGCGTACTCACCGGATTCCGTTTTTCGAGCGGTGACAGGCAACGGATTTGTCGAGTTCACCGATCGGACGGTGAACTCGGAAGACGGGTTACGTAGGCAACTCGACGCTGTTCGTTCGCAGCAGTTGGCGGTCGAGACCGAAGAGGTTCGCCTGGGAACATCGAGTATCGCTGCCCCGATCTTCGGTGGACTTGGTGAAGCAGTTGCCGCGATCGGTGTGTCGAGTCCGCGGTATCGAATGGACACCGAGCGTTTTGCCGAACCGTTGCGCGCGGCGGCCGAAGGGATCAGCCGGAAGGTATCGGTTCTCGAACGCTCGGCATAACCGTTTTATCGACGCACGCAGAGCAGCGCGATCACGCCGAGAACCGAAGCCCCGGTCATGGAGATGGCCACGGCAAGACTGGTGTTGCCGAGAAGGCCGACGATGGGCGCAACCACAGCGGCAGCGCCGAACTGCGCAAATCCGATCAGCGCGGCTGCTGAGCCTGCGGCTTCTCCGTGACGGGACAGTGCAACCGCCGGTGCGTTGGGCATGACAAAACCCGTTGCGCAGAGCATCAGCAGGATGGGGACGGCAAACCCGACGAATCCCCACGAGTCGGTGGCGGCAACAACAACAAATGCAGCGCCGACGGCACTACTGCCCCACATTGCCCAGATCGTGATGGAATTCGGCGACCACCGGCCGAGAAGCACGACGTTGAGCTGGGACGAACCGATCAGAACGACGGCGCCGCCGGCAAAGGCAAATCCGTATGCGGTGGCGCTCAGTCCGAACTGTTCCTGCATCACGTAGGACGACGCGGCGATGTACGACCACAAAACGCCGCGGCCGAGACCGCACACGAGCACCAACACCATGAAGTGGGCATCCTTGCCGAGCGCAATGTAGTTTCGCGCGATGGCGCCGATGCCCTTGCCCGACCGATTCTCGGGTGGAAGTGTTTCCGGCAGCGATACTGCCGCGAGTGCGATCATCGCGATGCCCAGGATGAAGAGAGCGAGAAAGACTCCGCGCCACTGTGTTACGGACATCAGTGCCCCGCCGATGGAGGGGGCCAGGATGGGCGCTACGCCCATGACCAACATCAGCCGCGAAAGTACAACTGCCGCATCGTGTCCGGTGAATAGATCACGAACGATTGCCATCGCGATCACGCCTGTCGCGGCGGCGCCGAAACCTTGAAGGGTTCGCAGCGCAGTGAGGACTTCGATGGACGGAGCAAAGAAGCAGGCCAACGACGCGCCGACGTGAATTACTGTGCCCACGAGCAGGGGACGTCGACGTCCGTAGATGTCGGACAGTGGGCCGATGAGCAACTGGCCGAAAGCCAGACCCAGCAGTGTGCCCGTCAGGGTCAGCTGAACCATCGTGTCCGACGTACCGAATTCCTGCGTGATCTGTGGCAGCGCAGGAAGATACATGTCGACGGTGAACGGCCCGAGGGCGGTGAGAATTCCGAGAAGCAGTACCAATCGGATCCGTGCACCGCCCCTCGGGGCGATCACCGTTCGTTCAGTTGTGCTGTTGGTCAAGGAAACCCGAAACTACACTGTAGTAGTCGTATGGTCGTTCTTCCTGAAGATGATGCGACGCCTTGTCCATGATGTAGAGATGGCCATGGGGAATCATCCGCGCAAGCATGAGCGGGTAGTCCGGGGTGAGAAATGCGTCGTGCATGCCCCAGGCGAAGAGCGTCGGCGCCTGGATCTGGCCGAGTTCAGCTGTGAGATCCTGCCAATCGCCACGAGGTGAGTCCGCCGAGGCAGCCAGGGCCATTTCTTCGGGGTCGAGACTTTGCTCGTATCGCATCTGGAGGGTTTCGGCGGGCAACTTCGATCCGTCGAACCATTCGAGACTGGTGATCAAGGTGCGGAGTTTTTCGAGGGTGGGGCCGGTGCCGCCGTAGTAGACGTCGCGGGCGTTGCGGCCACGACGGCCATCCTCGGGGAGCGGCGCGAGTGGACCGTAGAAGACGGGCATGCTGCCCGTGATCACCAGGGAGCGAACGCGTTCCGGGTACTTTGCCGCAAGATTGAGCGCTATGGTGCCGCCCCACGAGTTGCAGACGAAGTCTGCGCGTTCGATTCCGAGTTCGTCGAGCAGGGCAACCACCTTGGCGGCGTGGAAGTCCCACATTGGGCCGGCGATGGTGCACTTGTCGGACCGACCGTATTGCAGCAGATCAACGAGAATCGCTCGTCGATCCGAGGCGAAGAGCGGTGCCACCGGCCCGAAGTCGGACCACGCAGTGCAGCCGGGGCCGCCTCCGTGCAGGAAAATCGTGGGGTCGCCCTCGCCGAGGTCGTAGTAATGGAATGTGACGCCATCTGCTTTGGCGTACAAGCTCTTCGGTTGATCAGCCATGGCTATACCTGACCTCGAGGTGAGCGGTATGGGAAGTATCGCGGTCCGGCAGGCGAACCCGGTTCGTGGCTGTGAGACTTCCGAATGCCTAGCGTGCTGGCATGAGAACAGAACTCGAGCACGCGCGTGATCGCGCAGAGGCGATGATCGGTACGCGGGAAACGCGAGAGTTGGGAACGGTGCGTCCGGCGGAGTCGGTTGCGTTTGCGGTTGCCACCGCCGAGACGGACCCCCGGTTTCTCGACCCGGAGCACCCGGCATTTGCCGTCCATCCGATGTATCTGCCTTCGCTTTTGCGAGGACCGCAAGGTGGCTCCGATCGAGAGTACCGAGCAGACGGCATGTTCCGTGACGAAGTGCCGGGCACAGACGGTATCGACGTGCGCTTGATGGCCGGCGGGCAGAGTGTGACTTTCTTGCGACCGGCCCCGCTGGGTGAGGCTGTCGTCGTAGGGCGAGTACTCGATACCGTGACGACCAAGGGCCGGGCTCCGGACGAGTTTCTGCTGCTCTCGGTCACCAAGACTTACCGGGGTGCGCAGTCCGGCGCATTCGCCGAGGTCGTCGAGAAGTTCATCGTCCGATGACCGAAACAGTAGTCGTGGGCACGCCGATCGAATCGGTGACCTTGGTCTGCGATCCGGTTCGGATCCTTCGATTCGGGGCGTCGACGCACAATTCGCACCGTATTCACTACGACGCCTCCTATGCGCAGACGGAGGGGTTGTCCGCACCGGTGGTCATGGCCCAGTTGCAGGGCACGCTGTTCTTTCGTGCCGCGTCACACTTTGCCGGTGGATACGAAGGAGTTGTGTCCGTCTCCTGGCAGAATCGTGCGCCCGCGCCCGTCGGAACCACACTCGAGGTGTCGGGTGAAGTGTCCCAGATCAACAGTGACCAAATAACTTTGGCATTGCGGGAGCATTCGGACAATGGCGTGCTGTGTGCCGTCGGAACCGCTGTGGTGGTCCGGGTCTGCTGAGCGAACCGAATCCATTGGCGTAGACCGCAATCTCACCCAAGATCTGTTTCATTCAAACGTTCAGTGTCGAGAGGACTTCACATGACTGGTGTCGAGGCGTCGGAAGCCACGTTCGCGCTGCCCGAGCGGCCACGAGCGGCCGGTCGGCAGGATTGGACGGCATGGCCGGGTTACAACGCAGCCGGCAGCGGATACCGCGGTTACTGGTACCCGGTCACGTGGTCGAACCACATCACCAAAGACCCCAAGAGCTTCACCATCTGTGGTGAAAAGCTGGCGATCATCCGCGACGCAGGCAAGGCATATGCCCTGCACGATCGGTGCCCGCACCGCGGCGTTCCGTTGTCCGAGGGCGATCAGCAGTTCCCGGGAACTGTCAGCTGCCCGTACCACGGCTGGACGTACCGGCTCACTGACGGCAAGCTGGCCGCGGTCATCACCGACGGTCCGGATTCCAAGATCTGCGGCAAGCTGAACGTCCAGACCTATGCGATCGAGGAGCGACTCGGTCTGGTGTGGGTGTACATCCCGATCGCCAACGAGCCGGCGCCGTCCATCGACGACCAGTTGCCGCGTGAGCTGGTGGAGAACAAGGGTATCGTCGGTGGTCGGATTCAGCCCCGAGAAGGCAACTGGCGCTTCGCATGTGAGAACGGTTTCGACGAGGGACATGCGAAGTACCTGCACCGCACCGCATTGTGGCGTCTGTTCAAGCCGATGCCGACGTGGAACATCACGAGCATCGTTCCGGAGGGACGCTGGATCTACCGCGTGCAGGAAGAGGTGTACTGGGAGGCGGAATTCCCGGGCGTGGGAACCTGGACGAACAAGCGGTGGTGGAAGAAGAAGCCGGACGAGACCCAGATTTCGCAGATCGGAAACGTCGGCGCCGGTCTGGACGTCAATCCTGTGATCGCAGCTCAGAACTTCCCCGGTTTTGCTTCACTGTCCATGCCGGGTGTCCTGCGCATCGCGTACCCCAAGTTCATTCACTACGAGTTCTACGTCCCGGTGGACGAAGACAACCACAAGTACGTCGGCCTCATGGTCAACTTCGTCTCCGGCGCAGCAAAATTGGGCTTCTACGCCAAGTACCTCGGCGCGATCCGCTGGCTGTTCCACGGTCAGTTCTCGGGTCAGGATGCGTGGATGGTCGAGGTCACCGACGCACCGCCGGAGAAGCTGTACCGACCGGACGTGTCGCTGACGACGTGGCGAAATCTGGCAGAGGAAGAGTACGCCGAGAAGATCGCCGACGCGGCCAAGCACACCCCCAAGGCGCCGGTCAGGCCCACCCGAGAGCGCCGGACGCCAACGCCCCGCTCGGCCCCTGTCGCCGACGCTCAGATTCCCACCGGCACCAGCGAATAGGAGAGATACATGTTCAAGATTCTGACGGCTGTCGCTATCGGTGCCGCTGTTGCAGTGGCAGTTCCCAAGCTGTGGCAGCTGGCCGGCGAGCGCAGCAATACTCAGGTACATCAGGTCAATCCATGACCACTGCGAGGGCCGATGCTCTCGCAGGCCTAGGCGACGAGCGCCGGGAATGGGTCGAGCGAGCCTACGCCCATGTCGATCGTGCGCGATTGCGGGATCTCGCCACTTCGGTGGTCAACATTCCCAGTCCGACGGGTGACGAAGCACCGCTGGCCCGCCACATCACGGCGGTCCTGGCAGCGTCGGGGGGCGGGGGCCCCCCAGGGCATCGAGGCCCACACAATGGATCTCGATGATCGGCAGGCGAACTCGTGGGGAAGGCTCCGCGGTGACGGGTCCGGACCGGACCTGTTGCTGTATGCGCCGATCGACACCGTCACGACCGGCGATCCGGCGGAAGACCTGCCGTGGGTGGGAAATGAGCTGCGAGCGGATCTGACGCCGCACGCCCAGTTCGACGAGAACTACGTGATCGGATTGGGTGCGTCGAACCCCAAAGGCCACGCCGTCTGCATTGTCGCGGCGGCCGAAGCAATTGCCGCAGCCGGTATTCCGCTCCGCGGTGACCTGGTGCTCGGATTCGGCGCCGGTGGTATGCCAACCAATGCCCGCCCCGGTGTCGGAAACCCCCGACGCAACACCGGCCAGGGCGTCGGCTGCTCGTTCCTCCTGGAACAGGGAGTGTGGGCGGACTGCGCGTTGATCGCCAAGCCCGGCTGGACGGTTTCCTGGGAAGAAGTGGGACTGGCCTGGTTCGAGATCACGGTGCACGGTCTGCACACCTACGTCGGCTCGCGCCACCGGTTGCCGTACCGCAACGCGATTACCGCAGCCGGCGAGGTGGTCGCCAAGTTGGAGGAATGGTTCCCGAAGTACTCGGCGGCGCATCAGGACGGTTTGGTTGCGCCTCAGGGGATCGTTGCCAACATCCGCGGCGGGTGGGAGCGAACAGCGTCGTTCACCCCCGAGCAGGTGCGCCTTACCGTTGATCTACGGCTCAGCCCGCGGACGACGCCCACCGCGGCCAAGCGCGAACTCAAAGCCGTCGTTGCGGAGATCGCACAATCGCTGGATCTGCAGATCGACGTCGAACAGGTTCTTGCCATCCCCGGTGAGGGTTCCGACCCTCGAATGTGGTTGCGCCGCGCCGCAGTCCACGCGTGGGAAGCTGCCGAAGGAGAGCCGCATCAGAACTTCTTCGACGCGAGTGGAGCCACCGACGCAAACATCCTGCGCAGCCGCGGCATCCCGACGATTCGGGTGGGTATGCCCAAGGTGGTCGACGCACCGTTCGAGGTGGACTTCGCGATGGGGATGAACACTGTGGATCTGGCTGCGGCGGAGAGATTTACGAAGTATCTGATCCGAGTGGCCCTCGACACCGTCACCCGCTCGCTCGAGGAAGTAGGAATCGACTGATGGCGAAGATAGTTCTGGGTATCGGTGCCTCCCACAGCACCTTGATGAACACCCATTGGGAAGAGACGACGCACAAGGCGGAGGCCGAACGCTTCCGGGACGCGCTGTATCTGAGCCGGGAGAAGATCGCGGCGTCGAAACCCGATGTTGTCTTGATTCTCGGCTCCAACCACTTTCGCGGTTTCTGGCTGGATCTGATTCCGGCGTTCACTCTCGGCGTCGGAGAGTGCATTTCCAGTGGCGAGTCAGGAACACCCAAGGGGCCGCAACGGGTCGACGTGGAGTTCGCCAGGCACCTTGCAAACGAGCTGATCGAAGGTGGCCGGTTCGATCTTGCCTACTCGGCGCGATTGCAGATCGATCATGGTCAGTCTCACGCGATTCAGTACCTTCTCGACGGAATCGATGTTCCGATAGTTCCGTTGGTGGTCAACGTATTCGCGCCGCCCCTCCCGACGTTCAAGCGATGTGAGGAAGTGGCGAAGGCCCTGCGGGATGCCGTTGCGTCGTATCCGGCGGATACCCGGGTCGTGGTGATCGCGTCCGGTGGATTGTCTCATCGTCTGCCCTGGCCGGACTGGCGGGATCCGCACGGTGAGGACGAGGATTTCATGGTTCAAGCCTGGCTGGACGGCCGGGAGAACTGGTCCGACTACGACGTCCGGCGACGCCAGATCATCCGCGCAGCCGATGCCGCGATCACTCCGGAGTTCGATGACCGAATTCTTGATCTGTTTGCCAGCGGCAAGGCAAGTGAGCTTGCCGAGTTCACGACGCAGCAGATCGAAGACGAGGCGGGCAACGGTGCGCAGGAGTTGCGGACCTGGCTCATGATGGCCGCGATGCTCGACTACGTTCCGGGTGAACGCCTTGCCTACGAAGCGATTCCCGAGTGGCTCACCGGTATGGGTGTCACGATTCTCGATCCAGCTGGAACAGACAGCGCAACAACATAATCTGCACCTTCAGTAAAGGAAGTTTCTCTGATGACAATCTGGAACGAACTTGCCGGGCTCGATTTCGAGTTGACGACCGTCGACGCCGGCGGTGTGCCCACGCGCTCTCTGCAGGCAGGATCCGGTGACGAGGCCGTGATCTTCCTGCACGGCACCAGCGGACACCTCGAGGCATTTGCACGCAATATTGCACCGCACGCCGAGTCTTACCGGGTTCACGCGATCGACATGCTCGGCCATGGTTACACCGGCAAGCCTGACTACCCGTACGAGATTCAGCGCTACGTCGAGCATTTGGTGAACTACCTCGACGCGGTCGGGCTGGACCGTGTGCACTTGGTGGGTGAAAGCCTCGGTGGTTGGGTCGCTGCCTACCTGGCCAGCGAGCAGCCCGAACGTGTTCTGTCGCTGCAGTTGCTGGCAGCAGGCGGAACAGTCGCGAACCCGGTAGTCATGGAGCGCATCAAGACGTCGACTGCGAAGGCCGTCCAGAGCGACGACATCGAATTGACCCGCGCACGTATGCAGTTGCTCATGCATGATCCCGCCGATGCAACCGAGGAATTGGTTCAGGCTCGTCACCGGATCTACCATCAGCCTGATTTTGTCGCCAACATCCACAACCTCCTTTCCTTGCAGGAGATGGAGGTTCGCCAGCGGAACCTGCTGCGCCCGGATCGAATGGCACTCATCAAGGCGCCGACTCTTGTGGTCTGGGGTCAGGAAAATCCGTTCGGTGATGTTCCGGAAGCGAAGAAGATGGCCGAGGATATTCCGGGCGCTCAGCTCGAACTCTACTCGGAGTGCGGTCACTGGCCGCAGCACGAGCAGGCAGCGAAGTACAACCCGCTGAGCCTCGAGTTCTTGGCAAAGGCATCAGCCAGCGCGAAGGCAGCTATTTGAGAAGTTCCTGCCAAATATGCTGCTGCGTAATGGAGCCGGTCTCTCGATTGGGAGGCCGGCTTCCGCGTTTTCGAAAGTACAGTCATCGTCTTACAGCGAAGGAGTTCTCGTGAAGAAAGTACTTCTGCTGACGGCCGACGCCGACAACGGACTCGGTACCGCAATCCGTGACGCCGTCAGGGGTGAGGCGGAGGTAGTTCGATTACCTGAGCGCACCACGGGGGCGCTCCGTGCGGAGTTGCCGACATGCGACGTCGTGGTGGGGGACTGGAGTGGTGATCTGCCACTGGGCAAGGAGGAAGCAGAGCTCGGCCGGAATGTGCTCCTCGTCCAACAGCCCGGTGCCGGAACCAATTTCATCGATGCCGAAGCCTGGCGCGCCGCCGGAGTTCCGGTGGCGAATACTCCCGGTGCAAACGCGAATTCGGTTGCGGAGTGGGCAGTGCTCGCGGCAGGTGTGTTGTGCCGCTCCATGTTCTGGGCGCACAACGCGGTTACCGATGGTCGATGGCCACAGGAATCCATCCTGACGCGCGATTGCCGCGATCTGGCGCAGCGCCGGGTCGGCGTCGTAGGTGTCGGTTCGATCGGCCGCCGGTGTGCAGAATTGTTTGCCGCCTTCGGTTGCGACGTCTACGTCACCGCGCGTTCGAGACCGCGTGACACTGTGGCTGCGACGTTTGTGTCACTCGACGAGTTACTGCCTCTCGCGGATGTCCTGGTGCTGGCCGTCCCGCTTACGGAATCAACTCGGGGACTGATCAATTCCCATCGAGTTGCGCAGTTGCCCACCGGAGCGATCGTGGTCAATGTGGCGCGCGGCGCTGTCGTCGACGACGCGGCATTGGCGCGTGCCTTGCGTTCCAGGCATGTCGGCGGCGCTGCCCTCGATGTGTTCGACGTTGAACCACTACCGATTTCGAGCCCGCTCCGTGGATTCGATTCGACCCTCCTGAGCCCGCACGTCGCCGGCGGCAGCGCCGGAGCGCGTGCGTCGATCTATTCGATGACGGCGCAGAATGTCGCCAGTGCGCTGCGCTCGCAGACAATTCGGTGGACATTGTGATTCGGTGGACATTGTGATCGAGGGCCGTGTTACCGAAGTATTTCGGTCCGCACGTTCCTCCAGGTGCAGTGTTTCGCCGAGGTAAGTTCCTGTCCCCGGTCCGCACGGTGGACCCGGTTGGTTCTCGGGTGTAGGTACACACAGCTAGGTTTGCTCTCCACGACCCGCAACTGCGGCACAGATCACAAACAAAGGTGTGAGTAGATGGCCTCGCTGTCAAAGTTTGGAAGGACTGCTCTTGTTTCGGCTGCGCTGCTGCTGACCGTTGCAACCGGCGCATGCAGCCGCCCGGCGACGCAAAGCACAGCTGATTCTGCCGGAAGTGGACCACTGCGTATCGCAGTCGGAATCGATGCTTCCTACGCTCCGTTCTTCGTAGCGGATCAGGAAGGCATGTTCGACGCTGCCGGTTTGGACGTCGAACTCGTCCAGTTCGGTCGTGGTGGCGAGGCCGTCGACGCACTCTCGACCGGGCAGGTCCAGATCGCCGGTAGCTCCGATACGACAACGATCGCCCAGTTGCGTCAGAATCCGTCGTTGCGCGCGATGTACTCGTACGAGGCGTCGGGTGACTACATCAAGGTCGTGCTGCGTAACGGTGTCGACTCACCGGCTGCGATCAAGAAGATGGGCATCGTCCCGGGTCTCAGCCAGATTTCGACGGACAAGTACCTCGCTGCCAACTCCATTGCCCCCGGTTCGGTCGAGATGATCTCGGCGACCCCGACGGACATGCCCGCACTGCTCAGTCGCGGCGACATCGACGGGTTTGTCCTGTGGGAGCCGTGGCCGGCCACCGCCCTGGATCAGGGAACCGGCCACGTGGTGGCAGTAACCGGAGACTACGGCTGGTTCTATCATCATTGGGCGATCACGACGGCTCCGTGGTTGTCGGCCAACGAAGAGACAGCGCGAACCGTCGCGAAGGTGCTCGACGAGGCAACGCGCAAGGTCGAGTCGGATCCGGGCGTGGCAGCGTCCGCGACCAAGGCGGCTGTGAACGTCAGCGAGGATCAGACTATTGCCGCGGTGGACGAGATCGACTTCGCCGTGGTGAATCTCGAAGCTGCGGATGTCGAGTCGGCTCAGTCGATCGTAGATTTCTACAAGTCGATCGGTGTTCTCAGCGACCAGCCGGATCTCGAATCGGCAATGCTTCTGGATTGGTACAAGGATGGTGCACAGTGAGTATCGCAACAAGTGGTTCAACGACCAGCTCGACGAATAGCGCGGGGACAGCCGGCCCCGGCAAGAAGAACACCGGTGTTGCCATCGACGTGGTCGACCTCGGAATCAGCTTCGGCGCGGCGGAGATCGTCGCCGGAATCGACATGCACGTGCAGCCAGGTGAATTCGTCTGTCTGCTCGGTCCGAGTGGCTGCGGCAAGTCGACGCTGCTGTCGTCCATGGCCGGCTTCGTGGAACCCAGCGCCGGCGAGATCGTGTGCGACGGAGATGTCGTCGCCGGCAGTAACCGCCACGCCGGCATGGTGTTTCAGAGCTCCGAAGCGTTGTTCGAATGGATGACCGTGAGCCAGAACGTGGCCTACGGCCCCAGGATGCGTGGAGCGAACCGCAGCGAGCAGGCGAGTATCGCGGCCGAGTACCTCGCGATGGTCGGCTTGCCCCACGCGGGTGCGAAGTTCCCCTCGCAGCTGTCCGGCGGTATGCGGCAACGTGTTCAGATCGCACGAGTTCTTGCCAACCAGCCGTCGTTGGTTCTCATGGACGAGCCGTTCGGTGCGTTGGACGCTCAGACTCGTCAGGTTCTGCAGACCGAACTCGACCGTATCTGGCGGCACACCCGCTGCACCGTGGTATTCGTGACTCACGATATCGACGAGGCACTGACGTTGGCTGACCGTGTGATCGTGATGTCGGCCGGCCCGCGGGCCCGGATCAAGAGCGTCTACGAGGTCAATGCGGCTCGTCCGCGAGACCGCAACGATCCCGACGTGATCGAGCTCTACGAGAAGCTGCGGGACGACATTCGGGCAGAAGTGGTTGCGTCGCTGCGGAACCAAGGCATTGAGGAGGACGAGCTGTGACGGCTGTAGTGACCGGTGGTTCAGCCGGTGTGAGAACAGCGAAGGTGGCGGAGACAAAAAAGCGTTCGTCGGCGCGGCGATCCAAGATTGTCAAAGCGACGCTGATGTATGCAGCCTCAGCGGCAATCGGTTTGGGCATCTGGTCGTTCCTGGCGTGGTGGTACGGGCCGACCACCATTGCATCACCGGCCGAAGTATGGTCGGCGGCACAGGAACTGTGGGAGAGCGGCGTTCTGTGGTCGTCGATCACCGCATCGGGTCAGCGAATTCTCATCGGCTGGTTCCTGGGTGTCGTGATCGGTGCTCCCGTCGGAATTCTGATGGGCCGCATTTCCATCGTGCGACAGCTCCTCGATCCGTACATCGAGTTCTTCCGGTTCATTCCGCCTATTGCGTTTGTCACTCTCGCCGTCGTCTGGTTCGGCATCGGTGAGACGTCGAAGGTTGTTCTGATCTTCTACACCTCGGTATTCATCGTCACGGTCAGCACGATTGCCGCGACTGTAGCGATCAGCGAGAACAAACTGCAGGCAGCGGCAAATCTTGGTGCCAACAAACTTCAGATCATGAAGACGGTGGTCTTGCCGTCGTCGATCCCCGGCATCGTCACGGGCGCTCGCCTGGCGATGGGCAACAGCTTCCTCACCATCGTGTCGGCGGAGATCGTCGCCGCCGACCAGGGTATCGGTTCGATGATCTGGCAGGCTCGAAACTACGGCCGGATCGACTGGACGTTCGTCGGCATCATCGTCCTGGGCATCATGGGCTTCATCTTCGACCGGATTCTCCGCATTCTGTCCTCGCGGTACCTCGCCCGTTACGGCGTCAAATAGTCAGGAGCGCAGCATGAATCACCCGCTGAGCATTGCCGAGCAGGCCGGAATTCCGGGACCGCCCGAGTTCACCGATATCGAGAGTGAGCGGCGTCGTCGCAAGACCGCTGTCATCGGCGGGTATCGGATTTTGTCGAAATTCGGTTTGGACGAGGGAATCTCGGGACATATCACCGCCCGAGACCCAGAAGATCCGGAGACTTTCTGGACTGCGCCGTTCGGGCGGCACTTCTCCCAGGTTCAGCCGGAGGAATTGCTGCATGTGGCGTCGGACGGCGCGGTCATTTCCGGAGACGGACCGCTCAACCGAGCAGCGTTTGTCATCCACAGCAAGGTTCACGAGGCTCGTCCCGACGTCATCGGAGCTGTTCACGCTCACGGTTTGAACGGTAAGGCGTTCTCCTCGCTGCACACCCGCCTAACGCCGATCACTCAGGACGCGTGCGCCTTTCACGAGGATCACTCGATCTACGAGGAGTATCACGGGGTGGCGCTGGACGAAGAGGAGGGGATTCGCATCGCGGATGCCCTCGGATCGAACAAGGCCGTGATCCTCACCAACCACGGTCATCTGACCGTCGGAAC
Source organism: Rhodococcus sp. YH3-3 (assembly GCF_001653035.1). Classification (NCBI taxonomy): domain Bacteria; kingdom Bacillati; phylum Actinomycetota; class Actinomycetes; order Mycobacteriales; family Nocardiaceae; genus Rhodococcus; species Rhodococcus sp. YH3-3. The sequence goes on from NZ_BCWH01000001.1 coordinate 768,236, forward strand.
TTCCGTGGAGAGCGCAGTGTGGTGGTATGTGTCGATGGAGCGGTCGATGCAGGCGGAGTTGACGGCGCGAGCCGCCGGTGATCCGGTTGTCCTGCACGAGAAGATCGCGGCGCAGACCTACGAAGCAGTCGGCACCGAGAAGGTGGGGTGGTTTGCGTACTCGACCATCATCCAGAAGATCGCAGCAGACGAACCCGAGGTATTCGCGCACTGAATTCTTCGCGCACTGAATTCCTGCGAGCATTGGGCCCGTCGACCGAGAGGTCGGCGGGCCCTTTTCGTGTTGTCCCGCAACTGTTACCGAGGTCTGTTGAGCGGACCGGTTTCATTTGCGTGAGTCCGTCGGCGCAATACCGTATCGAGTGTGAACAAAACGTCTTCCACGGCGACCGACAACGAGATCGGCGTCGATATTCTGATCATTGGTGCCGGCCCCGCCGGGCTGTACGGCGCGTACTACGCAGGCTTCCGCGGCCTCTCGGTTGCCGTGATCGATGCCCTTGCGGAACCGGGGGGACAGGTCAGTGCGATGTACCCGGAGAAGGCGATCCTCGACATCGCGGGATTCCCTTCGGTCAAGGGACGCAACCTCATCGAGGGTTTGATGGCGCAGGCTGCCCCGTTCGATCCGGTGTACCTTCTGGGCATGCAGGCTCGTGAGCTGTCGCATGACGACGACGGCCGGGTGCGGATCACCACCAGCACGGGCCAGGTCGTGGTGGCCGGCGCGGTTGTCATCACCGGCGGCATCGGAACCTTCACCCCGCGTCCGTTGGCGAAGGGTTCGGAGTTCATGGATCGGGGGCTGAGTTACTTCGTCCCGGATTTGTCGGCGCACACCGGGAAAGACGTTGTCATCGTCGGTGGCGGCGACAGCGCGTTCGACTGGGCCGTTCACCTGGAACCGATTGCCAAGTCCGTCACCCTGGTTCACCGGCGAGATCGTTTCCGCGCGCACAAATCCACAGTCGCCAAGGTGCAGGAAAGCAGTGTCCAGGTTCTCGTCAACGCCGATGTCTCGGCGGTACGTGGAAACGGGTGGATCGGCGAGGTCGACATCACCCACAGACAAGACAAGAGCACGTCCACGCTGCCCGCTCAATCCGTCATCGCTGCATTGGGATTCACGGCCGACCTCGGTCCGATGATGGAGTGGGGAATCGAGATCGACAATCGCCACATCGCGGTGAACACACGGATGGAGACGAATGTTCCGCGTGTGTATGCCGCCGGGGACATCACGGACTATCCCGGCAAGGTCCGCTTGATCGCCGTCGGTTTCGGCGAGGCCGCGACTGCGGTGAACAACGCTGCGGCAGTGCTGGATCCGGAAGCAGAAATCTTCCCTGGACACTCCACCGAACAGGAGAGCTAGGCAATGGCATTTGTCATCGGTGAAGCATGCATCGACTACACGGACCGATCGTGCATGGAAGAATGCCCCGTGGATTGCATCTACGAGGGTGATCGCAAGCTCTACATCAACCCGAACGAATGCATCGATTGCGGCGCTTGCGAATTGGCCTGCCCGGTGGAGGCGATCACCGTCGACCGGAAAGCAGACCCGGATTTCAAGGAAGACAACAAGCGCTTCTTCCTCGAGGTCTTGCCTACCCGTAGCGAGCCCGTCGGAAATCCGGGTGGTTCGGCAAAGATCGACATCGTCGGCGTCGATACCCCGATGGTTGCGGCGTTCTGATGGCTGGCGGCCTGCAACTCGGATACGTTGATTCGTCTTTCGGGCAATTGCATTACGCGCAGCAAGGTTCGGGTGAGGCGATTCTCCTGCTTCATCAGGCGCCCCGGTCGTGGGACGAGTTCCGCGAGTTCATTCCACTCCTTGCCGACGACTTCCGCGTTGTCGCGATGGACATGCCGGGGTACGGCAACAGTGCTCCGGTGCCCGGCCCGCAGACCATCGAGACCTATGCGCGAGGCGCGTGGGAATTGCTCGACACCCTGGGCGTCGATCGAGTCACGGTCATCGGTCACCACACCGGTGCGGCAGTGGCGCTCGAGATGGCGGCATCACGCCCCGAGAGGGTGCACGCTGCCGTGCTCTCGTCGTGCCCGTGGACCGACCGCAACTACCGCGAGGGGCACTCGGGACCCGGTGGGATCGACTGCGTCGACCGGGCCGCAGACGGTAGCCATCTCACCAGGCTGTGGGAGATGCGTCGCCCCTACTACCCCGAACCAGGCACCGCACTGCTCGACAGGTTCATCCGAGACGCGCTTGCCTACCGGGTAGATCCGGCGGAGGGGCACAAAGCCTGCGCCCGCTACGTCATGGAGGCGAGAGTCGGTTCGGTGACTGCGCCGGTTTTGCTGATCGGCGCGCAGAAGGATCCCTTCTCGATGCCTAACATTGCGCCGTTGCGTGCACACCTGACGGGTGCGGCAGTGGTGGAAACGGAGATCGTCGAATCGGGGACCGTCGCACTCGTCGAGGAGCACGCTCCGCAGGTTGCATCCGCCGTCCGCATGTTTCTGGAGAATTACGCAGGTAGGCGCCCCGTGTAAACTCTGCGGGACGGGTTCACTGAGCGGACCGTGTGGCGTGCGTCTCATCGTGTCGTCACCATAGTGTCAGTCTCGAAGCACCTGCACCTAACGAGGACCCCGACCGATCTCGGTCGTTGTGGCACTCGGTCTCGGCAGGCTGTCACAGATCGTTCAGGAGGACACTCATGGCCGCTCCACAACAATCCGTCGGGTTCGGATCCGTACTACCCATCGCGTCGGAAACGACCGCTGCATCGCAGCCTGCAGGTGAACTGTCCTCGGTCCTGGGCAAGGCTCGAATGATCTTGGACGCTTTCGACACCGACCACAGTGACCTGTCTCTGACGGAGCTCACCCGGCGCAGTGGGGTCGCGAAAGCGACGGTTCACCGGTTGGCCGGCGAGCTGGTCGAGTGGGGATTGCTCGAGCGCGCGGGTACCAAGTACCGGCTCGGCCTGCGATTGTTCGAGCTGGGCCAATTGGTGCCGCGTCAGCGGATTCTGCGCGACGCGGCGCTGCCGTACATGGAGGACCTACTACTGGCGACGCAGGAGACGGTTCACTTTGCGGTTCGTGACGGCATCGACGTCCTCTACATCGAGAAGATCATCGGACACCGCGGGCTCAATCAGCAGTCGCGGGTGGCCGGTCGGCTCCCGCTGTACTGCACCGCCACCGGCAAGATCATCCTTGCCTTCTCCCCGCAATCGGTCTTCGACGAGGTAGTCGAGCAGGGTTTCACCGCCTTGACCAGTCGAACGACGATGTCCGTCAGCGTGCTGCGCCAGCAAACCGAGCGGATGCGTAAGGAACAACTCGCGGTGGAGGTCGAGGAGACACGGCTCGGGTACATGAGCGTCGCAGTGCCGGTGTTCAGCGGCCCGCGCACTCTGGCCGGCGCGTTGTCTGTGACAGCGCCGACGGCTCGCCTCAACGTCAGCCGCATCACCGGGGCCCTGCGCACTGCCGGCGCCGGAATCACCCGAAAACTTCATGCCATGAAGTGCACACATTCGCCGAGCGACCCGCTGGCTCTGCGCACGATCTGCAGTCCGGTGATGTGTTCGTTCAACGGTTGCGGCAAGTAGCGAGGCGCGGTCTATCGCCGGGCGCGGAACACGCTCTTCTCGCAGTCCCAGGTGTGTGGGCCGACGCCCCTCTCACGTAGCACTGCTTTCTGTACCTTGCCGGTTTCGGTGAGTGGCAACGTGTCCACGACGTCGATGTACCGGGGAAGTGCAAAGTACGGCAGCTGTTGCTGGGAGAACTCCAGAATCGAAATGGGGTCGAAAGATACTCCGGGGCGCAGTATTACAGTTGCCATGACGTCGTCCTCGGCCAGATCCGACGGTACCGGGAAGACGGCAACCTGACCGACCGACGGATGCAACGCCAGAACGGTTTCCACTTCGGCCCCGGAAATATTTTCACCGCGGCGCCGAATCACGTCTTTGATGCGATCGACAAATCGGAACCAGCCGTCTGCTTCCCGAATCACCCTGTCACCGGTCTGTATCCAACTCTCCGTCGCCGGAATCTCCTCGCCCAGATAGCCCAGTGAACAGGCGCCGGGGATCGTGCTGCGGACCACCAGTTCGCCGGGCTCCCCGTCTGCGGCCGCAGTACCGTCGTTGACGACTGCGGCGTCGTAGCCACTCATCACCCGCCCCATGTACCCGGCCCGCCGATCTCCCGGAAGTGTGCCGATCACGAGATTGGTTTCGGTACTTCCGAATCCGTCCACGAGTTCTACACCGAATCTCTGGGCAAACGGTTCGATCAGATGAGCCGGCGTTGCGGGGGCAAGTGCCACGTGGACGCTGTGCTGTCGGTCTTGCGGCGATGGGTCCGCGTTCATCAACATGGCCACCATCGCACCCAGCAGGTAGTCGACAGTTGCGCCGATCTCGCGAACTTCGCGCCAATGATTGCGGACCGAAAAGCGTTGTCCCAGGAAAAAAGTAGACCCGGCCCAAAGGGACTGAACAAAGGCATTGAGAGCATTGGTGTGAAACAGCGGCAGGCAGTTGTACAGCACATCGTCCCCGGTGAGCCCGAGTGAGGCGCCGACGCCTTTGCCCCACTGCAGGAACTGCGCGTGCGGGCATCGGACGCCTCGGGGCAGACCGGTGGTGCCGGAGGTGAAGAGTATCGCGGCCAGGTCGAGCGGATCGAGGGTCTCGGGCTCACAGCCCGGATGCGAACCGGCAGTGGGGACGCACTGTTCACCCATGACCCACACGGTGCCGTCGAATCCGGCTACAGCGCCTGAGTATTCGGGTGAAACCAGGATCCGTTGTACACCAGCCTGTTCGAGTGCGCCGGCAACACTGTCGGCTCGGAGGGCCGTATTGAGTGGGACGACAACCGCACCGATCCACGCGCATCCGAGAACAAGGTCTGCCAGTTCGATCCTGTTGCCGGACAGTGCCGCCACGCGCTCCCCACGGCCGACACCGTGATTACGGAGATCCGCCCCCATCGACGCTGCACGATCCCGCAATTCGCGGTAGGTGACCGTGATCCCGTCGACGACGAGCGCCGGGTGCTCCGGACGCTCCAAAGCTCGCCTCCGGATCAAATCCGGAAGCGAGCGCGGAATGGCATGTGCGTCGTGGGGCATGGGTAATTGTATCCCTCAGGGTACGACGACGGCCCGGCCGGCAACCTTGCCCTCACCCATCAACTGCAGTGCCGTTGCGATGTCATCCAGCGGAAACTCCTGCACTGCAACGGAAATCTTGCCTTCGATGAGCAGCCGGATCATTTCAGGTGCCAGTTCGGCTTGCCGGGCAGTCTTGCGAATCATGTTGACGGGCAGGATCCGGACATCGCTGAGCAACCAGTTCGGCAAGTCCAGGGTGAGGCTCTTACCCAAGGTATATCCGATCAGGGCAGCCCGGCCACCGGGGACAACACTCGCCAGAAGGTGCGGCAAGCCGTCGCCGCCAAGCGTGTCGATCACGGCGTCGACGGAAGGCTCGGATCCCACCACTCCGGCAAGTTCGTCGCCTTGCCCGACGACGGGACGCACACCCTCCGGAAGCAAGGCAGCCTGATCTTCGCGCGGTACAACACCGATTACCTCGGACGCTCCGGCAAGCAGAGCGAACTGTGCTGCCATCGATCCGACAGCGCCGGATGCTCCGGCGACAACAACTCGTTCGCCGGGAGCGACGGCTGCAATGTCGTTGACGGCAACATAGCCGGTTGTGCTGGGCAGGAAGAAGGTTGCGGCGACGGCCGGCGACAGTGCGGGATCAAAGGGTGTGAACGCCTTGTCTGCCGCTACCAGATACTCAGCCCAGCAACCGTTCTTGAACAGGCCGACTCCGCCGCCTCGGACCAGAAGGCGGGTGCCAGGCTCATAGGTGTCGGATTCGATTACCGTCGCCGCTCCGTCTGTTCCACCGATATGTGGCAGGTTCGGCTTGACTCCGAAGTTTCCGCTCGCGACGGTGATGTCGAGATGGCCGAGCGCGGCAGCGTCGATGCGCACGAGCGTCTGACCGGATTCACGTGTGGGAATGTCGATGTCGTCGATGACCGGTGAAGTGCCGAACTGATGGAGTCGGGCCGCGCGCATTGTCTCTCCTAGTAGCGATCTGTGAATGGATGTACTGAATATGAGTGCGGTCAGGACAGGATCGACTGGTCGCGAAGTCCGGCGATCAGTTCGTCGCTGTATCCGAGCACCGACTCGAGGACGTCGTCGGTGTCCGCGCCCAGCACCGGCGCAGCGCGTCGGATCGAGCCGGGTTCGGAGTTCCGGCGAACGGGGATGCCTTCGTGGAGGAATGTTCCGGCGAGGGGATGTTCCTGTGCCGAATAGAAACTGCGTGCCCGAAGATGTGGATCGCTCTCGACCAGGTCGCGTCCGTCCTGGACGGTGCCGGCCGCGATACCCGCCGATTGCAAGCGTTCCATGACGGTTTCGGGTGACAGAGTCCTGGTCCAGTCGGCGATGGCGTCGTCGATACGTTCGTGATCGGCTTGGCGGCTTTCTGCACTCGCGAAGTCAGGATTGCCGATCCATTTCTCTGCTTCGATGATGCGGCACAATGCATTCCATTCCGTGGTATCGCGAACGGCAATCGAGCACCACCGGTCGCTGCCGAGGCACGGGTACACGCCGTGTGGTGCCAGTTCGTGATGGCTGTTGCCGATCGGATCGGGGGACTGTGACCGGGCGGCTCGGAGAACGCTGGTACCCATGTGCGCTGCCATGGCTTCGAGTTGTGACAGGTCTACGTGCTGTCCCCGGCCGGTCCGGTCGCGGTAGTCGAGGGCTGCCAGCATCGCGACGCCGGCTTGCAGTCCGGCGACGATGTCGCCATGGCCGTAGATGACTCCGACAACGTCATCGGCGTTCCAGCCGGTCAGTGCGGTCAAACCGGTACTTGCCGAAACGATGTCGGCATACGACACCCAGTCCTTGCGAGGACCGGTGTGACCCATCCCGGACATCGACACGTAGATGATGTCCGGTTTGAGCTCCCGGAGTTGTTCGTAGCCGAGCCCCATCTTGTCCATGACCGACGAGCTGAAATTCTCGACCACGACGTCGGAGTTCCTGATCAGGTCGCGCAGTACCGAAAGGCCCTCTGCGGATCGGGTATCGAGTGTGATGCTGCGCTTGTTGCGGTTGACGTCGTTGAAGTACCCGCTGGTGTTCGGATTGTCGTGCGGTCCTCGCGAGAGATGCATGAAAGGTGCAAAGCGAGTCGGGTCCGGGCGTCCGATCGATTCGACCTTGATGACATCGGCACCGTGGTCGGCAAGGATTCTGGTGCCGTACGGGCCCGCCAACACCCACGTGAGATCCAGGACGCGGACACCTTCGAGGCTGGGCGTGCTGCCACCGCTGAACTCGTGGGTTTCGTTCACTGCCACAGGCGAGGTGGCCTTCAAGAGTTCCTGATGCTGGCCCAACCGGGCAGCCTCGAGCGTTCCGATGCGCCGGCCTTCGGGGAAAGCGAAGCCGAACCCGAGATCGCGGTAGGTACCGTGATCTCCGGTCACGTCGGTGAAGAAGTCCCGGTCGTTGAGTTGCGGGTTACGCAGCAGTTCTTCGGGCCGGTCGACCGCTGCCCACGGCAACTTGCGTGACTGCGCGCTGACCGCGAATTCTTCCTTCGGCCACTTCGCGATGAAGGCGGACAGAACGTCGAAAATGTGTTCCTGATGCGTCTTTCGGTAGACCGCGTCGGACCACTCCGGTTGATCGAGATCGTCCTGAGCATCGTTGTCGATCAGCCAGGCCAGCATGCCGTCCCACATGCGGGGGCTACCGCCGAGGCCGCCACCGACATAACCGTCGGCGGCCTGGAACAGTCCGTGCGGAACGAGCGGATGTACCCGGCCCGGACGCGGTGGTACGCGGTCCTCGTGAATGTAGGCAAGAGTGCCCGCTTCCAGCGCGGCGGCAACACATTCCTGAGCGCTGATCTCCAGCAACGGGTTGTGGCCCTTGGATCGCGAACGCAGTCCGAGAAGCACGCCGATTGCGGCATTGATTCCGGCGAGCTGCTCAGCCTGGAGTTCGGGGAGCAGCAGTGGAGGGTGCTCGGGATCGCCGACCTGGGCCATCATCCCGCCGAGTGCCGCGACGGTCAGATTTGTTGCCTTCCAGTCACTTCGCGGTCCGGTTGTGCCGAAGGGTGTCACTCGTACGTGAACGAGAGATCCTCGGTTGTCGCGTAGAGCGCCGGTCGCGCTGCCGTCGAGCAGGACGTCGGCACTGCGCAGCAGTGCTTCGAAAGCGAGGCGATCGTTGCTGTCGTCGATATCGAGGACAACGGACTTCTTGCCCGCATGCCAATGCAAGTACGAATCACCCTGGGACTCGGTGCGACTGGGGTCACCGGTGGGTGGTTCTACCAGAATGACTTCGAAACCCAGCCCGACCAGGATGCGCCCGGCGAATCGCGCAAACGGACTGGAAATCTCTACGACCCGTACCGGGGGATGCACCACAACTACTCCGTTTCAATCGAAAGATATCGCCGAACCGACTGGTGTCGAACGTAGTTCTGCGGCCCGGTGGGCGACATGATTTCGGTCTGCCCACCGGACCCGTTCTCACTCTCCGCTCAGGCGGCGTTCTGCTCGAACCATCCCGAGAGGAGGACAGCGGACGGATCGATGTCCGCGGAGATCTTGCCCTGCTCGCGGAAGAATGCAACAAGTTCGTTTGCGCGCTCCACGTCGTCCTCGGTGAATCCGCGTCCACCGAAATCGATTTGGGTCACCCGGTCTGCGGCCTCGGCCGGGTCCATCTGGATAGACGCGGCAATTGCGGTTGCAGCCCGATCCGGATCCGAGTTCACGATTGCCGACGCTTCCGAGATCACCTTGAACACCTTGCCTGCGGTTTCTTCGTTCGCGGACAACCAGTTGTCCGAAGCGATGATCCATTGGGCGTACTTGGCGCCGAAGTCGCCGGTCGTGGCAACAACGCGCCCGCCGGTATTGACACTCTGCGTCACCCAGGGGTCGAAGGACAGGAAGCCGTCGATGTCACCGCGCGCCAGCAAAGCAGGCTGTTCGGGCGGGCTTGTGCTCACGAGTGTGACCGTCGTGGGGTCGATGCCGAGACTGGCCAGGTACTGGTTCGTGAAGTAGAGGCCGATGCCGGGGAAGACGCCCATGGTCTTGATCGACTTCGGCTCGACGCCATTCCTCAGTACAACCTGGAAGTATCGGTCGGATTCCTGAAATACGCCCAGCGCCCGCAGGCTCGGATTGGCGGCCATGACGGACAGTGCCGTCGAGTCGGCATTGCCGGAGAGTTCCGAAGTTCCGGCTACGACGTTCTGGGCGCCCGCCGCCCCGCCTTCCGTCTGGATGACCTGGACGTCGAGGCCGGCGGCCTCGAACATGCCCTCGTGGTCGGCCAGGAAAATCGGGGCGTACGACGGGTCTACACCCACCGCGATCCGTACCAGGCCACCACTTTCCGCGGAGTTGTCGGTAGCGGGCCGGGTGCATCCGCTGACCGCGATCGTCAGGGCGGCGAGAGAAGCGACTGCGCCCACCCATTTCTTCTGAAATTTGTTGAGCATGATGGCCTCTCGGTAAATGGGAGCTGTCAGCGTCCCGTGAAGGTGGGGGACCGCTTGTCGAGGAATGACTGAAGTCCCTCAGCAGCGTCGTCCGTCTTGATCAGGTCGAGCACTGCCTCGAATTCGAGATCCAGCGCTTGATCGAGCGGCAACGACATGCCCTCGTCGACAATGCGTTTGATCATTCCGATGGTGGCAGTGGGTTTCGTCGCGAGTTCGCGTGCGAGGTCAGCGCAATGCGCATCGAGGTCGGCGTCCGCAACGACGGTGTCGACCAGGCCGATATCGAGTGCATGCTCGGCGCTGAGGCGCTTGCCTTCGATCATGAGCACTTTGGCTCGGTGAGCCCCGATGAGGCGTGGAAGTCGCTGGCTGCCACCGGCACCCGGAAAAAGCCCAAGTCCGATCTCGGGGAAGCCGATGGTCGCCGACTGCGCCATGATGCGGAAGTCGCAGGCCAACGTCAGTTCTGCTCCGCCGCCGAGTGCGTGCCCGTTGATCTTCGCGACGACAGGTTTGGGAGCCGACTCGAGGATCCGCTGTACGTCGACCCACGGGCGCATCGCGCGCTGAGTTTCTTCCGTCAGCTCGCGCATCACGGTGATGTCCGCACCGGCGACGAAGAACCGTCCAGTGCCCGTCACGACAATGACGCGGACGGTCTGGTCCGACGCGAGTACCGGCAGTATCTCCAGAAGCTCGGCGATCATGCTGGGGTTGAATGCGTTGGCTGGAGGTTTGTCGATAGTCACGGTGGCAATCGAGTCTGTGACGTCGACGGTGACGAAGTTGTAGGTCTGGCCGGGCTGTCTCGTCAAGTGAGCTCCTGTCAGCGGGTTGGCGGGGTAAACCGGTCGAGCCGGGGGATGTGTAGTGGGAAGTATGGTGGGGACCCTCACGCGGCGGTACCGCTCGGGTTCGGTCAGTAGACCAATGCGGATGCTGATCGCGTAGGAACTTTCTTCGCTGTGATCACGGCGATATTTGCTCCTGTGACAGGATTGAGCCCGTGACTTCTGCAGTACCGACACCGCCCGCGCCCTCCGTCGACAAGCGTCCCGAGTCGATTTTCACGATAGGGACCAGGCTCGAGGACCGGCTCGGACGAACCGGAACCATCCACACACCGCACGGCGATATCGCGACGCCGTCGTTCGTGGCTGTCGGAACCAAGGCCACGGTCAAGGCCGTGCTGCCCGAGTCCATGAAGGAACTCGGTGCGCAGTCGTTGCTCGCCAATGCGTACCACCTGTACCTGCAGCCGGGCCCCGACATCGTCGACGAGGCCGGCGGGCTGGGCAAGTTCATGAACTGGGACGGGCCCACCTTCACCGACAGCGGTGGCTTCCAGGTGATGTCGCTTGGTGTCGGGTTCAAGAAGGTGCTCGCGATGGAGGCCGTCGGTGTGCAGTCCGACGACGTCATCGCGAAGGGCAAGGAGCGTCTCGCGACAGTCGACGACGAGGGCGTGACGTTCAAATCGCACCTCGACGGCAGTAAGCATCGCTTCACCCCCGAGGTGTCGATGCAGATCCAGCATCAGCTCGGCGCCGACATCATGTTCGCGTTCGACGAGCTCACAACGCTGCTCAACACCCGCGGCTACCAGGAGCGATCGGTCGAGCGCACGCAGGCGTGGGCGATCCGCTGTATCAATGAACACGAGAAGCTCACCGCCGAACGCGCTGACAAGCCCTATCAGGCTCTCTTCGGCGTGATCCAAGGCGCGCAGTACGAAGATCTGCGACGTCAAGCCTGCCGCGGACTCGAGTCGATCGAAGGCGAGAACGGATACGGCTTCGACGGCTACGGCATCGGCGGCGCCCTCGAGAAGCAGAACCTCGGAACGATCGTGCGTTGGTGTAACGAGGAACTACCCGAGAACAAGCCGCGTCATATGCTCGGCATCAGTGAACCGGACGACTTCTTCGTCGCAATCGAGAACGGCGCGGACACTTTCGACTGCGTCAACCCGTCGCGTGTTGCTCGCAATGCTGCGATTTACGTCCGCTCCGGCAGGTTCAACATCAACACCAGCCGATTCCGTCGTGACTTCACGCCTATCGACGACGAGTGCGATTGCTACACGTGCGCCAATTACACCCGCGCGTACATCCATCACCTCTTCAAGGCGAAGGAAATGCTCGCGTCGACGCTTTGCACCATCCACAACGAGCGATTCACCGTGAAGTTGGTCGACGACATCCGAGCCAGCATCGAAGGCGGGTATTTCCACGACTTCAAGGCTGACATGCTCGGAAAGTTCTACGCGGCGAAGACGCCTGCACCTCAGGCGTAGGTCGGTTCGCGCTTCTTCACGTATGCGATGACGCGGTAGGTGATCGGCATGACCAGAACCTCGACAAGCGTCTTCCACAGGAAGCCGACCAGCACGTAGTTGATGAAGTCTTCCCATGTGCTGATGCCGATGACACCGGCCGCTATGGAACAGAAGATGAGGGTATCGGCGAATTCGCCGACGACGGTCGAGCCGATCAGTCGCGCCCACAGATGCTTCTCCTGCATGCGCTTTTTCATCATGACCAGAACCAGTGAGTTCAGTAGCTGTCCGACGAGGTAGGCGGCCAAGCCTGCGACCAGCAGCCGGGGAATGACACCGACCACGGTTTCGAGGGCGGCCTGGTTCTCGTAGAACTCTGCCGACGGGAGTTGCACTGCAATCCAGAAGCACGCAGCGGCAAGAATCAGTGCGCCGAAGCCCAGGTAGATCGCGCGTCGGGTCGCTTTGAAGCCGTAGACCTCGCTGAGCACGTCACCGAGGACGTAGGCGAGCGGGAACAAGAAGAATCCACCATCGGTGATGATGGGCAGAATCTGCAAGGGACCGAGCGAGAAGTCGGAATCCGCAAAGAAGGCGACCCCCTTGGTCGCCGCCACGTTCGAGATCAGCAGCGTTGCGGTGAAGAGCGCGACGATCGTCGGGTAATAACCCCGGCTGACGTGCGCAAATTTGGTTTCGTGGGTCGATTCGTCTTGCTGATCCTGAGCTGTCACGTCCGTCATCCAAGCACCACAAGGCGCTCGGATGCGAGTTGGCGACCGTCCAGTTGCGCAGAACACACCGAAGGCCCTGCGGTTTCACGTGGAACCGCAGGGCCTTCGGTGATGCAAACGAACGGATCAGGCAGCTACATGGCCGCCGGTCAGCACGCGGTATGCGTAGGTGCTGGCGATCAACGCGACGGGCGCCGTCACCAGAAGACCGATTCCACACAGCAGCGCACCGACGATGTTGATACCGATCAGAGCGAGCGCCAGCAGGACCAACGTTCCGACGTTCGACGAGGTCAACGCGTAACTCGATTTGATGCCCGAAATCGCATCCTGATTCTTGTCCACGATGAAGGTCAGCGTGTAGTAGAGCAGGAACGCCGCGATGATGCCGGGAATGATGCAGAGAGCCAAACCGACGTAAGTTGCCACTGCTACCAGGAAACCGCCGAGAACAACTGCGCCGATGTTGGTGAATTGGAAGAAGGTGCCGAAAGCCGGCTTGATTCCATCCAATTCGCTCAACGCTCCACGAAGGAATGCGGCTTGGATGATGTAGCCGACGATAGCGGTGACCAATCCACCCACGATCGACAGCGCGCTGAATTCGGTATTGGTGTAGTCGAAACCGTTGAAAGCGCCCTGGATCAGTCCGGCGATCAAGAACGCGATGATCGAGATTCCGATCCAAACCAATGCGTTGTCTTTGAACTTGTTCCAGCCGTAGGTAATTGCCGCACCCACAGAAAGCTGCGGTCCACCGAATCCTGCGCCGTAGTCGTTGGCGGGCGGCGGTGGGAAGTTACCGCCTCCGGGAGGTGGCGGGTATCCACCGGGCGGTGGGTAGTTGCCACCGGGAGGGGGATAGCTTCCACCCTGTGGAGGCGGCGGATATCCACCTGGCGGCGGGTAATTGCCACCTTGAGGAGGTGGGGGGTATCCACCAGACGGCGGGTAGCTTCCGCCCTGCGGAGGCCCCGCCGGCGGGGGATAGCTCCCAGGAGGAGGCGTTCCCTGCTGGCCGTAGGGATCCTGGGGCGGGAATTGCTTTCCGTCCTCGGGATTCTGGTTGGGGTCGTGCCCACCGGTTGTCATATGCGCACCTAACCCTTGACTACCTGAGTTCCACCAGCGAGCTCGTCATGCTTGCCCTGCTTGGTGGGGCTGTTGTTGATGGTGACCGCGATGACGATGTACGCAACGAGCGAGAGAAGTCCTCCGATGATCGGAATGATCGACAAGAGGTTGAATGCGTTGCGAATTGCGGACTGCTGCGGAGTGGGAAGGCCCGCGCCTCCCGGGGCCTTCACCGACAGCCCAAGGAGCTTCTTGCCTGGGGTCCAACCTTGTGTGACCTCGAACCCAACGAAATATGCGAATGTCAGAAGGGCAGTCAGCAGGCCTGTTATCCAGTATCCCGAATCGACGAAGATGATCAGGAGCCCGACCACTAGGCCGAGAATGATGTAGTCGATAAGGCGAGCGCCGAATCGAATACCCAGTCCACCGGCTTCGGCGCCAGAGGGCAGCCGGTTTCCTCCGCCGTACGCACCTTGGTCGTTGAACTGCGGAGGCGGCGGGAAGTTTCCGCCCTGGGGCGGCGGCGGGTATCCACCGGGAGGCGGGTAGTTGCCACCCTGAGGGGGCGGGAAGTTTCCGCCCTGCGGGGGCGGGTAGCTTCCGCCTTGCGGGGGGCCTGCGGGAGGGGGGTAACTTCCGGGAGGAGGTGTTCCCTGCTGGCCATATGGATCCTGGGGTGGGAATTGCTTCCCGCCTTCTGGATTCTGGTTGGGGTCGTACCCACCGGTTGTCATGTGTTCCCCTCAGTCGTAAATATCGCGCTCGAGTGTGACAGTGGATATGACCCTACTGGGATCAAAGAGCGATGTGGATGACATCTGCTCACTTGGATTCGGAGGTCACCTGTGGTTTAGGCTGCGTTGTATGACGAGTTCCGGGGGCAACAACGACGATTCTTCGAGCGATTACCAGGCAAAACCTGGGTACGGAGAATTTCCGAGCCTGCCTCCTGAGGGGTACGGCGTGTCCCCGTCCGAAACGCAGTCTTCACCTGAAGTTCCCGGATATACCACTCCCAACGAGCAGTACCCGGGTTATCCACCGCCGTCGTACAACCCGCCCGGTAATAACCCCCAGCCGGGCGGAATCGGTGAACCGAACCCGTACCTGCCGCCGCAAAATTTCGGACCGCAGAATCAATATCAGCAGAATCAATATCAGCAACCCGGACAATACGGACAAGCTCAATACGGACAGGCTCAGTACGCTCAGCCGCCGAATGCGTACGGTCAACCGAATCAATTCGCGGGTGGGTACGCACCGCCGATGCAGCCGGTCGGCACCAATGGTCTCGCAATTGCATCGCTGGTTGTATCGCTTGCGGGTGGTTGCTTCTACAGTCTCGGCGGAATCGTCGGAATCATTCTGGGAATTGTCGCGCTCAATCAGATCAAGCAGACAGGTCAACAGGGGCGCGGGCTTGCGATAGCCGGAATTGCGGTCGGCGCGGCCTTCTTGGCAATTTTTGCCGTGATTCTCGTGGTCGCACTCATAGCGAGTGCATCGTCGTCGTACTGAAGTGTCGTCGTGCTGAAGTGGCGAGCGCTCACACGGGAGTGACGACGGACGACGCAGGAAGTGGCTTGCCGAAGTAATAGCCCTGGCCCATGTCGCAGCCGGCCCGCAAGACGTTGGCTGCGTGTTCCGCGGTTTCGACGCCCTCTGCGATCGAATCAAGCCCTAGCTTCCGAGCGATGTCGGCGATGGACTCCATGACCATGAAGGCGCGGTCTCCAGCACGACCCGCTGCGCTGACAGCCCAGGTCAAGGATTGGTCGATCTTGAGAATGTCGAGCGGCAATTCCGACAATGCGGAGAAGGACGCGAAGCCCGCCCCGAAATCATCCAGCGCGATTCGAATTCCCTCGTTGTGCAAGACGTGAAGAGTCTCGGCGGCATGCCGGCCTACGACGCCGAGTTCGGTGACTTCCACGATTATTCTGCTCAGTGGCGTTTGTGAACTGTCGAGCGCTCCGAGGATCTCGTGAGCGGCGTGCGGGGTAGCGAGTTGGCGAGGCGAAAAGTTGACCGCGACCATCATGTGCTCAGGCCACGACGCTGTTTGGGCACAAATCATTTCCAGAGCTTGTAGCCCGATGGGAATGATGAGCCCAGAGGATTCGGCGGAGCGCATGAAATCTTGAGGTTCGATCAACCCTCGCAGCGGATGGCGCCAACGCAAAAGAGCTTCATAGCTGATAATTGCTGACGAGTTCAGATTGACCTGGGGTTGATACAACACCTCGAATTGATGGTCGTCGAGTGCCTCGCGAAGCTCGCGGACCATGCGTATTCCTTTTCGTCCTGAGTCGCCCGTGCCGCACGTGCGTGTCAGCGTGGATGCTGCAAGTGGGTACTGTGGTCGGATTCCAGGTTCAGATCCCGGGCGTGGTTTTGCAGGAACAACTCGCCCTGAATTTCCTTCGCCAGTCTCGACCGTACTTCACTATTCGAGAATTGCCAACGAATAGCTATTGCGGACGGCTTTGTCATATCGGACAATCGTAGTTTTGTTCCGACGAGGCACCGATTGATACGTCACTTACTTCGCCGGGAAAATCCACGGGGTCCGGGGGATCTTGCGAGAGTCGAATCGATCCGCCAATTGGGGTGGTGTGACAACCTCGCCGGGTTCGGCGAGACCGATGCTCGACGCGATCATCGTCAGAACCTGCTCGGTACTGCGTCCGGCCTCGAGTTGATCTGCCAGAGTCACTGCGCCGTCGCGCTTCGCGAGTCGCTTGCCTTCACTGTTCAAGGCAAGAGGAACGTGGGCGTACGACGGTGGTTCGATGTCGAGCAGCTGGGCAAGGTATGCCTGACGCGGAGCCGAGGTCAGGAGGTCGTCGCCGCGAACCACCTGGTCGATGTTCTGTGCACCGTCGTCGACGACAACGGCAAGGTTGTAAGCGGGCACCCCGTCTCCGCGGAGCAGGACGACGTCGTCGACTGGTCCCGTCACCTCGCCGAACAGTTCGTCATGGACGGTGAACGAGTCGATGCCGGCCCGTAGCCTCAGCGCGGGAGATCGGCCACTTGCCGATTTCTCGGCGCGTTCGGCCTCCGAAAGGTTCCGACACGTGCCGGGGTAGGCGCCGTCTGGAGCATGGGGCGCTGACGGTGCCTGCAGGATCTCCTTGCGTGTGCAGAAGCAGGGATAGGTCAGGTCACGCTCGCGCAATTGGTCGATAGCCTTGTGGTACAAGGGAAGACGGTGTGACTGCAATACGACTGGGCCGTCCCACGTGAGGCCGAGCCTGCGCAGATCGTCGAGTTGTCGTTCCATCGCGCCGGGGCGGACACGGTCGAGATCCTCTACCCGAATGAGGAAGTCGCGCCCGCTGGTGCGGGCGAAAAGCCAAGCCAAGAGGGCGGTTCGGAGGTTTCCCAGATGGAGATCGCCAGACGGGCTCGGCGCGAAGCGTCCTGCTCCTTCCACGTCAGCTGGCGAGCCCGACGGAGGCGAGCGGGTTCTCGGCGTCGTGCAGGGTGAGGCGGATCTGGGTTTCCAAAGCGTGATCGAGGTACTGCGGCGGATACATGGCGGGGCTTCCGAGTGCGTCGAGTGCCAATCCATTGACGGTTGAAAGCAGAAGTGCCGCTCTGGTTTCCGCTTCGGGAGTTCCGATGCCGATCAGAACTGTCGAGATGCCGGTGCGGATTGTGAACAGGGTTGTCCGGCGGATTTCGGAGAGTGACTCACTGGTTGCGGCACGCACGGCAAACGCGGCGAGCACATGTGCCTCGCGCGTGCGTTGCTCGTCGAGGGGCAGGAGTTGCGAGAGTGCCTGGAACAGGGCGGTATGCGGGTCTGCGTCGGCGGACGATTCGGCCAGTCGCGTCAACAATCGATCGACGAGTGTTCGCAGTGCGAATGCGAACATCTCGTCCTTGGTCGAGAAATGATGTTGCACTGCGCCGATCGAGACACCCGCCCGTTTTGCGACCTCGCGAACGCTGGCATTTTCCAGTCCGGATTCCGCGGCGACATCGAACAATGCCGCCGCAAGCAGGTCTGGACTCGTGGAGGATTTTCGGCGTTCCGGCATACCGCGACATTACATGCGTATGGAAGTAATGCCCACGTCAGGGGTGCTTTTTCACGCCTTCCGGCCGAGGAAGGCAAGGAGTTTCGTCGCTTTGTCAGCGTTGTCCGGAACCTGTATTTCCGGGCCGCACACACCGCTCATGCGGATCGACTCGCCCAGGCCCGCGGCGATCTCCGACACCCACTCCACGTCCGCGTCTCGCATCGTCGTATCGGTGCCGGTTGCGGCCGCGAGGTCCCAACCGTGGATGACCAGATCGAAACACAAGAACCCTTCGACCGTGGCCCCGAGGTTGGTCCTGCCGAAGTGTCCGTCGTATTCCAGGGTGGACTTTGCCGGATCGTCCAGAATTTCCTGCATCGAATCGCGGACGGCCGCCCAGGCTGCCGACGGGTCGTCGTCGACCGACGGACCGGGTGCCAATTCCAGGCCGACTACCTTGACCATGTCTCGTTCGCTGTCGAGCACGTGTCTCACCACGTCGCGGGCAGTCCAGCCCTCGCAGGGGGAATCGTCGTCCCAGCGGTCGGCGGGTACGGCGTCGATCCGGGCCGTGAATCCGGCGGCCAGATCCCGATAACGCTGGGCGGGGGAGATCTCTGTTGAAGTCATGACAACAATCCTTCACCGCCACAGCGCATCGTGATTGATTATTTCGGACATTCACTCGATCTCCGGGGCTTCCGCCCAGATGTCCATCGGTACGACCCCGGCACTCTTGCCCTCGTCGTCGAGAAGTCGGCCCACCCTCTTCATCGATCGCAGCACCACTGACCTGTTCAGCACCACCAGGCCCGGTGCCTCTTGTGCGAGTTGTACTTCGGTAATGGGAGTTTCGCGAAGGGAGTGTGCGGCGATCGCGAGCAGTGTGTTGGCGCGTCCACCGGATATCCGCATGCACACCCGCGTTCCCGGCACTCGCTCCACCAGGGCACGAATCGTCGACCGGTCCGTGGGATCGACATATCCCCACACCCAGGTCACGAGGGGCCAGCCGGACAGTGGCAGAGACACGTCGCAGCGGAACACGATCTGGTTGCGCGACGTCAATTCGGCAAGTCGCCGCCTGACCGTACTTTCGCTGAGGCCGGTACCGACCGTGAGCTCGGCAATCGAGGATCGACCGTCCTCGCCCAGCTTCAATATCAATTGGCGGTCGACCGCGTCGAAGGTCTTCCCGTGATGGCGCTGATCCGTCGGAGCATATTTGTAGCGCACAGGCCGGTCTGTCATCACCGCCCGCTGCGTGGCATCGAGTACCTGCAATTTCCAATCGTCTCCGATCGCGAAGACCTCGGTGACGAGGTGTGCACGCGAACTGACGATCCCGGGTACCGACGCGAGCGACCGAAGCAGGAAGCGCGACAGGAAAGCCATGTCTCTGACCTCGACGAGAAGTGTCAAGTCGCCTGGGCCGCTTGTGTGTTCGACGCTCAGTACGTGCGGCCAGCGGGCAAGTCGTTCTGCAATCGTCAACGCGTTCGAAGTCGTGCAGTCGACTTCGACAAAAGCCAGACACGACTCCGGACGGCCATGGCCGGTTGCCCTGGCAGAGACCCAGGCGGTGCCGGAATCCTGTAACCGCTGCCAGCGGCGAGCCACGGTAACCGGATCCACTTTGAGCGCGTCGCCAACCGTGCGCCACGACGCTCGCGGGTCGAGTTGCAGGCAATTGATCAGGGCGAGGTCGACGTCGTCCAGTACGGCGGAATCCTGCGTTTCTTCGATCATGGTGCAAGTATCGTGCATCTTCACTGTGTCTGGGATCACTTCATTCATGCTCGAAGGGCAGAACGCGGTGGCGAGTGCCCACCGCGTTCATGCTGTGAAAGGAGAAACCAGATGTCATCGACCACGTTGCCCGCTGTTCCGACAGAGAGAAGCCTCGAGTGGGTGCAACGCCTCATCGGAATCGATACGACGAGTGCCGTGAGCAATCGACCGTTGATCGATCTCATTGCGGCGGAACTACGTCGCCATGGGGTCGAGCCGGTACTTGTTGCCGATGACGAGGGAACGAAGCTCAACTTGTTGGCAACGTTCACTCCTCCTGACGGAAGTACTGCCGGCGGTGTGATGTTCTCCGGCCATACAGACGTAGTGCCGGTCGACGATCAAGACTGGAGTAGCGAGCCTTTCACGCCCGACGTTCGCGACGGAAGCCTGTACGGACGTGGCACGTGCGACATGAAGTCGTTCATCGGGATCGTCGTCGCTGCGATCCCCGACATCGTTGCTCGGCCGCTGGCGAAGCCGATTCACTTTGCATTCTCCTACGACGAGGAAGTCGGCTGCATCGGTGCGGCCGGGTTGGTCGAGGAGGTTGTTTCCCGGAACCTGCGCCCTGATGTGTGCGTCGTCGGAGAGCCGTCGGAGATGCGGGTCATTCGCGCACACAAGTCGATGAACGTCATACGTGTTGATCTGCATGGTGTTTCGGCGCACTCGTCGCTTACTCCGCAAGGAGTCAACGCGATCGAATACGGCGCGGAGTTGATTCGGTTCGTCAGAAGCGCGGCCGACGAGCTCCGTGCGTCCGGCCCGTACGACGACGCATTCGACGTGGCCTGGACGACGTGTTCGGTCAATCTCGTATCCGGCGGGATCGCAGTGAACACTGTCCCCGAGGATTGCTCCATCACTTTCGAATTCAGGAGCATCAGCTCAGCTGGCGCCGCAGATTTGCTCGAACGCTTTGCCGCCGAGACGAATCGGATCGAGAACCTGATGCAGGAAGAAAACCCGTCAGCCTCCGTGACGATGCACGTGTCGGCCTCGGTCCCTCCCCTGGAGACGGATGCGAATGCTTCGGCGGCCGCACTGGTCGAACAATGGGGTGGTCGGGCCTCGGACGAAAAGGTCGCGTACGCCACCGAGGCCGGGATGTTCGCGACTATCGGTATCCCCACTGTCGTGTGTGGGCCGGGAAGCATCACTCAGGCGCATGCACCTGACGAGTACGTGACACTTGACCAATTGGCACAGTGCGAGCAATTCGTTCGGAACGTCATCGCTCACGCCCGCGCCTGACCCACCCTGACCCCCTAAGGAAAACCATGTCCACGGCAACTACGCCAACCTCCGGAACAGTCACCCCGGAACGCCTGGCCGCTGCTCGCAAGGCGGTGATCAGCAGTTCGCTCGGCGCTGCGCTCGAATGGTTCGACGTCATCGTCTACGCATCATTCGCAGTGGTGATCGCCCATAATTTCTTTCCCGGCGGCGACAACACGCTCGGTTTGATACTGACGTTCGCGACGTTCGCGATCTCGTACGTCATCCGGCCGCTTGGCGGGATGGTTCTCGGTAGCTACGCCGATCGTCGCGGGCGCAAGAACGCCTTGACGTTGACGATGATGCTGATGATGATCGGCACGCTCATCATGGCCGTGGCGCCGACGACCTCGATGATCGGACCGTGGGCCGGCGTCGTCATCCTTGTCTCACGTCTCATTCAAGGATTCTCCGCCGGCGGTGAATTCGGTACTGCTACAACCTTCCTCGTGGAGACTGCGCCACACAAGAAGGCGTTCTACTCTTCCTGGCAAGTTGCCAGCCAGGGTGCCTCGGTTTTCCTGGCATCGCTGTTCGGATACGTGCTCAACACTCACCTTTCGCATGAAGCGCTCTACTCGTGGGGCTGGCGCGTTCCGTTCTTCTTCGGCATCATCGTCGGGCCGGTCGGACTCTACATCCGTGCCAAGCTTGACGAAACGGACGATTTCAAGACGAGCGTTCCGGAAAGGGCTCCGCTGAAGACGACGCTGACCAGGCATCTCGGCCGGGTGCTGACCGGTGCCGCCGTAGTGGGCGTCGCGACTATCTCGATCTACCTCATCTTGTACATGCCGACGTTTGCCGTGAAGAACCTCGGAGTTTCCGCCTCGGCCGGCTATCTCGGCGGCATCGTCGCCGGACTGGTCACCTTGATCACCGTGCCGTTGATCGGGCATCTTGCAGACCGGGTCGGACCGGCGAGAGTTATGACCTGGGCCGCCGTTGCGGCAATCGTCTTGGCCTGGCCGCTCTTCAAATTGATGGTCGATCACCCGTCGACTCTGACCCTCGTCCTGGTTGTTTCGGTCCTGGGTGTCATCATGGCGTTTGCCTTCGGTCCCTTGCCCGCCCTGATGAGTTCGCTGTTCCCGGCAGAGATCCGGGCTACCGGAATGTCATTGTCGTACAACCTCGGAGTGACTTTGCTAGGCGGAATCGCGCCGTTGGTCTTGACCTGGTTGATCAGTACAACAGGCTCGCTCGACGCCCCCAGTTACTACTACATGACGGTCGCAGTTCTTTCCCTCGGTGGGCTGTGGTCGGCAAGGACGCTTTTCAGCCAGAAGTGACGGCGGGGGAGCGCGGTCGGGATTACGCGACCGCGTCTCCCTCCGCCAGCGCGACAACGGTATCCGACCCGTGCCAGTCGGGGGCTTGGGTGCGGAGTAGAGCCGCCGGGGTCAGCGACGAGATTCGGCGGCATTCACGGGTCAAGTGGGCCTGATCGCTGAATCCGCAGTGGGCGGCGGATTCAGCGAGTCCCAGCGCGGGTCGACTGCGAGCGAGCGCCATGAAGCGCTGGAGGCGCAGGATCGAGCGCAGCGTTGCCGGGCCGTATCCGAAGGCGTCGTTGCATCGACGTTGGAGTTGGCGCGAAGTCAGTGCCGCCGCGTCGGCGAGAGAGCTGACATTCCACGAATGTTCGGACAGTGCGGTGCGAACGTGGTTGATCACCGGATCGTGACGGAAACTCGAACTTACCCAACTCCGAACAGCGCTTTCGAGGATGGAGACCTGTTCGTGGTCTTCGGAATTTTCCAAGCGGTTCAACAGTATTCGTTCCGTGCGTGCGTCGGTTACATCGCTGAGATCGGCGCGAGAATCCCGAAGCTCGGACGCCGAGGTTCGCAACATCGGCGATGCCGATCCAGGGCGGAATCGAACACCCACGGAGCGTGTTCCGGGCGGAAGAGTGAATGACCATGCAGCGGTTTCGGGGCCACAGACGCGTATGCCGACGCCGCGTATCCACAGCACGTCCATGCAAGCATCGGGCACGAGGAGGTGTTCTCCTTCTGCGCACGCCGTCCAGCCACACACCAGGATGTCGGAGAGATCCGGGGCGACCGATTGTGGTGTGTACCAACCCATGACAAGAGCTTATCGAGCGGCACCGACACGAAGGCGACTTCAGTCGACCGGGCCGAAGCGGTATCCGAATCCCCTGATGGTTTTGATGTACTTCGGTTTCGCGGGATCGGATTCGAGTTTGGACCGCAGGCTGAGAATGGTTGCGTCGACTACACGCGTCCTTTCGTGGTCGGAACCCCACACGTTTCGGATCAGGTGATCACGTGAGTACACGCGCCCAGGCTCGGTCGACAGCTCCAGGAGTACCCGCCATTCGGTCCGACTGAGGACCAGCAGCTTTCCGCCCATCGTCGCCGTCATCGCACGTCGATCGAGGAGCAGGTCACCGTGACGTTGGTGTTTGCCGGGGGCGGGATGTGCGGTTTCACGAAGGATTGCGGTGACCCGAAGATCGAGCGCGTGAGAATCGATCGGGTTCAGCACAAAGTCCGAGACAGCGCGATGTGGTGCTTCGTCGATGTCCTCGTAGGTATCCACCAGCATCATGATCGGCATCGAACTGCGCAAGCGGATCTGCCGTGCGATCTCGTAGCCGTCGATGTCCGGCAGAAGGAGATCGATCACGGCGATATCGAAACTGTCGGTGTCCAGGTCATCGAGTAGGCGGCGCCCGGTGCGGACGAGCTGTATCTGGTGCCCGAAATGTATTAATTCGGTACCGAGTGTCTGGGCAAGCTCCGAACGGTCGGTAGCTGCAAGTATCAAGCTCACGTGAAATCCTCCCCCCGAAGGTGTTACTAGTCGTAACAGCTTGCATTCTGGCAGATCATCGACCGCGGGACCAGACATAGGGCGGCCGATCGGAAGTCGAGGGAACCGGGGGCGTTCGTCGCTAGACTTCTTTCATGGGCACTCTGTTCGCGTTGACGCTGCCAGGCTTGCTCGTGCTGCTGGTCCTGTTCGCTTTCGCCGAGACTCTCTGGAACCGGCTCACCGGCGGCCGGGCACTGCCGTGGACTCGGGGACGTACGACTCGTCCGGTCTCGGCCGCGGGCTTCGAAGAGGTTGCTGCCCTGTTTCAGGGGTCCAAGCATCATGAATTCGAACAGCGTCAGAGCGCATTGATGCATCGTGAGGACGGAACGGACGGTGACCCGCCGTGGGTGTCTGTCGATCCGGAAGCTAACAAGGTCGTTCTCCGTCGACGGAGTTGACAGTCGCCGACAGACGACGGAGTTGACAGTCGGGTTCAGGCCCAGTGGCTGGGGCGGGTCAGTGAATCGGGCAGCGTGGTAGCCGAATCGCCGATCGCCGCGTTGATCTGGAACTGCGTGAGAAAGATACTGCCGCGGAGTTTTGCGCCGCGAATGTCGGTGCCGCGCAAGTCTGCACCGATCAGATCGGCTCGATCGAGTTCGCAGTCGCGGAGGTCTGCACCGATCAGGTAACTCCCGCGAAAGTTGGCCCCACGTAGATCGGAACCACGAAATTTGGCGCCGATGAGGTCTGCGCCGCGGTGGTCGAGTTTTCGACCCTTCTTGGTTGAGATCGGTGAGCGCACAAGGTTACTCGTCTGCAAGAGCAGTGTGTTGACTGCCGCTCGGTGTGCTGAGACGTCGACGGTTTGAATCTGCGAAGGTGTGCCGTTGGTCAGGCTTTCCGTCTCTGCGAGTGCAGCGTCGAGTTCCTTTCGTATCGAGTGGGTTTGCTTCAGCGAGCGGGCTTCGGCGAGATACCAGAGCAGTTCGTGCAACTGGCGTATGACAGGGAAGGTTTCGAACATGTCTGACGCGGTCTCCGGGGCATCACGCCAGCTGACGCCGTCGTAGGTCTGCTGTGAAACCTTCTGTCCCGCACCGAAACAGTCGTAGACGGTGCAACCGGTGAAGCCCTTCTTTCGCAATCCGGTGTGAATGCCGCAACGGAAATCCTGCTGCAGGTTCTTGCAGGGGTCGCCGGCATTCTTTTTGGTCGCGAAGTCGGAGGACTTGGAAAAGGGGAGTGCGACGCAGCACAGACCGAAGCAACTGCTGCAATCTGCGAGCAGATTGGTCTGGCCGGCAATCACGCGTACTCCCGATGGTTGGGTTGGACGGAAAGTCTGTCCTCGGGTTTGTGAGTCTGTCAAACGAAATTGCGTGGTTCGGCAGCAAGAAGTCCAGCGGCTCCGAGGTCGTATCCCGCGCAATTGCGGGGTACCAATCCGGCAGACGTGATTCTGGACCACGCTCGTGAAGTAGGTCGAAAATCGGGTGGACGGCCCAGCTCGCCTAGCCCATCTGCGACCTGGCGAAAATCACTC
Source organism: Rhodococcus sp. YH3-3 (assembly GCF_001653035.1). NCBI lineage: Bacteria > Bacillati > Actinomycetota > Actinomycetes > Mycobacteriales > Nocardiaceae > Rhodococcus > Rhodococcus sp. YH3-3. The sequence continues at coordinate 793,336 of NZ_BCWH01000001.1, forward strand.
CCCATCCAGATCGAGGAGCGATACCCCCCGTGCCGTGAGCCGGAAGCGCAGCGGTCTCTTCGTAACCGTCTCAATGATCCCGGCATCGTCCAGGCGCTGAAGTCGCGGGCGGGCGAACTGGCTGGATCGACCCACCACCTCGACCAGGGTGTTCAACTTGATGGCGCGGTTCGCCTCGAAGCAGTGGGCCTGACCCAGGGTGAACAGGACTGCGCCGATGTGGTTGCTATCAACCGGCGGCGTCGACTCGCGATCGAGTCCCAAGTTCAGCGGAAATTCCTCATCCTCCACCAGAACGCGGATACGCGCCTCGAGTGTGTCGATCTTATGCCGCCTCTCGGAGAGGTCGAGCAGCAGTCGATGTTGCGCCTCGGCGATGATCTCCAGCATATCGATCAGGTAGGGCGTCAGATCTCCGCGGTTCAATGGATTCTCCGCGTCAGAGAATGCTTTGTAGTAACGATCCTTGTTGTCGGCGACGGTCGCCGACAATGCCAGGCTCGCATACGGAGCCAACACCTGTCGAAGGTCCAGCGCGAGAAGGTAGCGTCCGGTTCGGCCGTTGCCGTCGTAGAACGGGTGCGTGTACTCGAAGATGAAGTGCGCGACCACTGCCCTGATCAGTCGTGGAATCGAGTCGTCGCCCCCCTGGCTCAGCATGAGGGTCAGCGCGTCGTCGATCGCTGTTTCGGGTACCACACCGGTGTGCACGACCTTGATTCCTGACGTGATCGATACTGGCCCTTGCCGGAACCGCTTCCGATCGGGGGCGTCCTCGTCGCGAATCTCGCCCCGAGTTACCGCGTCGTAGACGTCTCGGATGTCGTCGAGCGTCTGTGGACTCTCGGCCTGGTCGTTGCCGATATTGAGATAGAGCCGCACCATCTCGGCGAACCGCTTGTTCGCGAGGGGTTGCTCCGCCCACACCATCTCGATTGCCTCGCTGATCTCCTTCCGGGTTGAGCGGACCTGTTCGATCTCGTTCGTTGCCTGGATCTCGTCGATCACCATGCGATGCAGGTAGTGGGTGCGCGCGAGGGCCGGCAGCCCGTTCCACTCAGCCCGGATCTTCGGCTCGAAGCTCATGATCCGTTCGATCAGCGCTGCGACTTCGGGTGTCATCAGTGCGAACGTCGAGTGTTCGCCGATCAGTAGGTCCCAGTGGACGGCGGCGGGAGAATCGCGTCGCGCTCGCTCCTCAGCATCGGCACCAGCACGATCTCGTTGGTGAAAGATCGATTTCAACGTCCTGTACGCCATCTGGTCTCTCCCTGTATCCACGCTATATTGCCGCCTTGCTTTCCATGCCTATCTTATCCAGAATGGGATCTGGATAAATAAGACTTGCGGCGCGGGTGTCATTTCATGACCAACGCGGGCTGCAGGAGCAGATGTGGCCATAGCTTCCCGAATCGGGTTCGGGCCATCGGCGGGCCACTCGAAATCACGCAGCAGCATTCCGATTCGGCGCGCTGCGGGATCGAAACCACCACGAGTCGGCAGACCGTCTGAGCTCGCAGAACATCGAGCTGAACCGAGACCCTGTTGCATTACTCGTTGCATGAGGACAGAAAAGAACCCCTGTGAACCGCTTCTCAGCAGTTCACAGGGGTTCCTTTGGCGGAGGATAGGGGATTTGAACCCCTGAGGGCGTTAACCCAACCCGCGTTCCAGGCGAGCGCCATAGGCCACTAGGCGAATCCTCCGTGGAGCAGCATACCCAATTGCGGGCGCGAAGCGTTAAACGGGTACCTGACCTGCGAAGAACCGGTGGAACTCGAGGTTTGCATCTCGGCCCCGGTAGGTGGTGTGCAGCGGCCGGAGAAAGCCGTCTACACTGTTCATTGGATCCCGCGCGGCGCGCATCCTGTGAACTCCCCCAGGGCCGGAAGGCAGCAAGGGTCAACGGGCTCTGCCGGGTGCGCGGGGTCCTCTATTTTTTCACATACCCGACCCCGCCTCGTCGGTGAAAGGCCGCTCCGGATGCCTATCCAAACCCAGATCGGGTTGATGAGCCATGAAGAACTCACCTCCGAGCATGAGAGCCAGAGCGCGAAGTACACGCAGCTCCAGGCGCAGAAGCTCGCACTCGATCTGACCCGCGGTAAGCCTTCCCCGGAACAACTCGACCTTTCCGCAGAGCTGCTGACGCTGCCCGGCGACGGTGATTTCCGTGACGGAAGCGGCACCGACTGCCGTAACTACGGCGGACTCACCGGTCTGCCGGAACTGCGCGCCATCTTCGGCGAGCTGCTGGGTATCCCCGTTGCGAACCTTCTCGCCGGAAACAACGCGAGCCTCGAGATCATGCACGACAACGTCGTGTTCTCACTGCTTCATGGCACACCGGATTCGGCCCGGCCGTGGGCACAGGAAGAGAAGATCAAGTTTCTCTGCCCGGCACCGGGCTACGACCGCCACTTCGCGATCACCGAGTCCCTCGGCATCGAGATGATCGCGGTGCCGATGAACCACGACGGCCCGGATGTCGTCAAGATCGCCGAACTTGTTGCGTCAGATCCGCAGATCAAGGGCATGTGGGCGGTTCCGGTTTACGCGAACCCCACCGGTGCCGTGTACTCCGAAGAAATTGTCCGTACGCTCGCGTCGATGCCGACGGCCGCGCCCGACTTCCGCCTGTACTGGGACAACGCGTACGCCGTACATCCGCTTGTCGGCGAGACTGCGCCTTCCTACGACATTCTCTCGATGGCAGCGGAGGCCGGACACCCCAACCGTCCGCTCGTGTTCGCGTCGACATCCAAGATCACTTTCGCCGGCGCTGGTGTGAGCTTCTTCGGTAGCTCGGCGGAAAACCTTGCCTGGTACCAGAAGTTTCTGGGCAAGAAGAGCATCGGACCGGACAAGGTCAATCAGCTTCGCCACCTGCGTTTCTTCGGCAATGCCGACGGCGTTCGTGCGCACATGGAGAAGCATCGCGCGTTCCTCGCGCCCAAGTTCGAGCTCGTACTGCGGATCCTCGAGGATCGTCTCGGTGCTTCGAAGGTCGCGTCCTGGACGGAGCCGAAGGGCGGATACTTCATCAGCCTCGACGTGGTCGACGGCACGGCCAAGCGCGTCATCGAACTGGCGAAGAACGCGGGTATCGCGCTCACCGCTGCCGGATCGGCTTTCCCGTACAGCACGGATCCGGACGACCGGAACATCCGGTTGGCCCCGAGCTTCCCGTCCACGGCTGAACTCGAAGTTGCCATGGACGGCGTGGCTACGTGTGTTCTGCTCGCAGCTACCGAATCGCGTCTCTCCGAGATCTGAGTTCTCGAAGCGGCGTGCCCGGTCGGTACTTTTCGGTCTTGTCTTGTACCGTTCGGAGCATCAATTCCCGACATAGGGTGTGAATCCCGGAGGTTGTAGTGACGGGCGCGATCAACGCTTCGGATGGGCCTTCTTTCGAGGCGCACACCGCGAACTCGGAGTCGGTCGTCGAAGCTGACATACCGCGACGCACCCTCCGTGTCGGTGTTCTCGGATTCTCTGTACTCGGTGTTCTGGCAGTCGCGTCCGTGCTGATGGTTCTTTTCGCCGTGCCGATGAATACGCGGTACTGGGGCATCTTCGAAAATTTCCTCGATCTCGACGTCTACCGCCACGGCGGCAGCGTTGTGGTTCAGGGCCTTCCGTTGTACGACGGGCCAGTCCTGGAAGGGATGATGTTCACGTACACCCCGTTTGCGGCTTTGCTGTTCACGGTGTGGGCGGTGCTCTCGTTCAAACAGGCGATTGTTGTGTGGACGGGTTTGAACATCGCTGCGTTGTTCGCAGTGATCTTGTTGTGCTGGAAGTACCTCGGTTATCGGCTCGACGTGAAGGCGTACGCCGTGAGTGCGTTGGCGACGACGATCTTTCTGTTCATGGAACCGATACGTACGACGCTCTGGCTCGGGCAGATCAACATCTTCCTGCTGCTCTTGATCGTGTGGGACCTCGGTCGGGACGAGAAGAGTCGGCTCCGAGGAATCGGGGCAGGCATCGCCGCCGGCGTGAAGCTCACTCCGGCCTTCTTCTGGGCGTACCTCTTCATCACTCGTCAATGGCGTGCGTTGGTGACGGCCGTCGTGACGTTCGCTGCGACCGTTGCGATCGGCTTCGTCGTGATCTACAACGATGCGTACAAGTACTGGACCGGCACTCTTGTCGACAGCGAACGCGTCGGACCGACGGATGCTCCGAGCAACCAGTCTGTGTCCGGTCTGATCGCTCAGCTCACTCACACTCCGACGCCGTCGCGGGTCCTGGTCCTAGTCTTCAGTGCGCTAGCGGTATGCCTCGGACTCGGTGCCGCGTGGATTGCTCACCGCCACGGCCAGAAATTGCTCGGCCTCACCATGACGGGGTTGACTGCGACCACTGTCTCGCCGTTCTCGTGGGGCCATCACTGGGTGTGGTTCGTCCCGCTGGTCGTCCTCGCCGCGCACTACGCGATGGTGTCGAAGAAGCGCTGGGCGTGGGTGGCGCCGTTCGTTTTCCTGCTCCCGGTCTTGAACTGGTCTCACACCTGGTGGGACCCGTCGGTCATTCCGGGTACGGATCGCTTCATCGGAATGGGCCTGTTCATGTTCGTGCCGCCCGAGTATCTGCGGATTCCGACCGTCGGCGTCTACCTCTGGGTCTTCACGCTTGCCGCGGTCTCGACGTTGGTTCTGTTCGGCTGGAAGAAGTGGAAGATTCCGGCCCCGGATGCGTCGGCGCCGGTCACAACTGCCGTCTGACGTGGCAGTATCGGACTCATGGCACTTCAACTGAACCTTGTCGGTGACCCCGAAGCTGATGCCCTCCTGGCCGAGGACCCGTTGGCGTTGTTGATCGGAATGCTTCTCGATCAACAGGTTCCGATGGAAACGGCCTTCCTCGGTCCGAAGAAGCTGGCGGATCGGCTCAGCGGTATCGACGTCAGGCGTATCGCCGACATGGACACCGACGAGTTCATCGCCGTCTGCGCCGAGCCTCCGGCTGTGCACCGATTCCCCAAGTCGATGGGCGAGCGTATCCAGCTCATGTGCCAGTTCATCGTCGAGAACTACGACGGCGACACCGCGGCGATCTGGACTTCGGGAAATCCCGACGGCAAGGAAGTACTGAAGCGGCTCAAAGCCCTACCCGGTTACGGGGATCAGAAAGCCCGGATCTTCCTGGCGTTGCTCGGAAAACAGATCGGCGTCGAGCCGAAAGGTTGGCGCCAAGCGGCCGGCGACTACGGGCTCGAAGGTTCGAGGCGCTCGATTGCAGACGTGGTCGACGAACAGTCTTTGCTCGAGGTCCGCGAGTTCAAGAAGGCCGCAAAGGCAGCAGCGAAGGCCGACAAGAAGTAAGCCGCTTTCAGGACTTCCGGGACCCGCTCGCACGCACTACTTTCATCAGGTCGCCTGCGGGGCCCTCGAGCTGACGCGGCGGGCGCCACACTGCGCGCAGGGATCGGTCGAGTTCCAAGCCTTCGACGGCTACGACCCGAAGTTCTCCCTGCTTCACCTGGTCCTCGACGGCCAGCGTGCTCAGTACCGCCGGGCCGACGCCACCGAGCACGCTGGTTCGAATCGCGGCCGAACTACCCAGTTCCAACAACGGTGCACCGCGCTCGTATTCGTGTAACGCCAGGTCGAGAGTCGTTCTGGTTCCCGATCCGGGCTCGCGCACCAGCAGCGGCGTCGCTGCCAGTTCGGCGACGGTCAGCGGCTTTCGTCGACGCGCCCATGGATGATCCGGATGAACGACCACGACCAGCGAGTCACGCGCGACGGTGACGCTGGACAGGCTCTTCGGAACGGTCGGTGACTCGACGAATCCGAGGTCGCACATTCCCACCTCGACAGCCTCGAGGACGCGGGTCGAGTTGTAGACCTGAAGGTGGACGGTGACACCAGGATGTAGTGACCGAAAGATACCGAGCCAGGCCGGAATCAGATGTTCGGCGACGGTCATGCTGGCACACACGGTCAATTCCGCGGATCGTTCGGTCCGCATCCCTTCGGCGACGTCGAGAAGCTGCCTCGAGTTGGCGAGGACGCGGCGCGCCCAGTGGACGATGACGGTCCCCTGCGGAGTCAAAGTCGCCCCCGTCGACCTTCGGTGTATGAGGGGCATCCCGAGCTGCCGCTCGAGGGCTTTGACGGCGCGGCTGGCATTCGGCTGCGCAATGTTTGCTGAACGGCTTGCCGCACTGAGACTTCCGTGATCATCGATGCCGATGAGTAGCTCGAGAGTGGTGAGGTCGGGCCACCGTCTGGTCATGCAAACAGGCTATACCGAACTTCACGTTCATATCGATTTGATATGCCGTGATGGTAGAAATCGCCCTACCGGAGCGATGGTGGCTCAAGGACGCTGGATGAGTGAACCGTGATGTGAAGTCCGTGGCCGAGAAACCCGCAGTCGCCCCTTCGTCAGAAGTACGACGGTGGTCCAGTGTGGCTGCATTGGTGCCCGGAGTTGCGTTGTGCGCCTTGGGGGCCACGGTCGCGCTGATAGCCGGTCGGTTCACCTCCGCCGTGAGTCCGTTGCTGATTGCGATCGTGGCGGGTGCGGTGTTGGCGAATACCGTCTCTTTGCCGGCGAAATTCCAACCTGGCCTGGCATTCTCGGCGAAACGGCTACTTCGGGTGGGTATCGCTCTGCTCGGGCTGCAATTGATGTTCTCCGACATCGTCGGTTTGGGCTGGGGAGTGATCGCCGTTGTGGTTGCGATTGTGTTCCTCGGTATCGCCGGGACCATGTATGCCGGAAAACTTCTCGGATTGAGTTGGTCGCAGAGAATTCTGATTGCCTGCGGCTTCTCGATCTGTGGCGCTGCCGCCGTGGCTGCTGCGGACGGTGTGGTGAATGCGCGAGAGGAAGAGTTGCTCACCGCTGTTGCGTTGGTGGTGATCTTCGGAACTCTGATGATTCCGACAATCCCACTGTTGGCCAACGCTTTCGGTATGAACGAGGTCGGTGCAGGCATGTGGGCCGGTGGGTCGATCCACGAAGTGGCGCAAGTGGTGGCTGCCGGCAGCGCTCTCGGCGCCACCGCGTTGGGTGTCGCGACCGTGGTGAAACTTGCGCGCGTGTTGATGTTGGCGCCGGTCATGGCGTTTCTGAGTATCCGGCAACGCAGGATGGTCGACAGCACTGCCGCCAAGCGTCCCCCGCTGATTCCGTTGTTCGTCGTGGCATTCATCGGCTGCATGGGCTTGCGCTCCACGGGCATCTTGCCGGATGAGCTTCTGGGGCTGGCGAAGACGGTGCAGACGGCGCTGTTGGCCGCCGCGATGTTCGCACTCGGGCTGGGGGTGCGGTTGAGCGTCATTCGTGGAGTTGGCGCCCGGCCATTCGTGCTGGCCGCGATTTCCACTGTGTGGGTGGCAACGATCGCCTACGTCGGAGTCGTGCTGGTCAGCTGATCGAGCGCTGAGTCCGCCACGCGCTCGGGCTCATCGAGAACTGAGTGCGAAACCAGCGCGAGAAACTACCCTGCGTCGAAAACCCTAGGTGCACAGCCACTTCGGTCAACGAATAGCGAGGGTTGGTGACAAATCGTTCCGCGAGGGAGCTTCGAACCGAATTGAGAACGGCCGTGAACGTATCTCCGGATTCGGCGAGATGACGGTGCAGTGTCCGCCGGTCGAATCCGAGACTGCGTGCCACCTGCTCGACAGAGCAGCGGCCGGTCGGAAGCAGAACTTCGATCAATTCCTTGGTGCGGCTGAGGGTATCGGAGGTTTCCGAGGCGGGAAGCGAGTCGAGGAACTGGCGAGCGTACGGCCGGAGTAACTCGTCGGAAAGTTGGTTAGCCGCATCCAGGTCGGCGGCGAAGAAAACGATACCGGTGAACTCGTGATCGAATTCCACCGTCTCGCCGAGGATTCGCCGATGCGTGCTCGTGTCCTTCGGGGCATTGTGCGTGAATCCCACGCTGACCGGTTGCCATCGAGAACCCAGGAAACTCCGCAGGATCTGCAGTGTCGCGCCGACTGCGAGTTCGACGCTCTGTCTGGTGTCGACCGGTTCGCCGACCTCGAGCGAGATTCGCAGGGTGGCGAGTCCGTTGACCTCGTTCAATCGAATGCGTAATGACTCGTTGTACGTGTGCTCGTATCGCATCAATACGTCGAGTGCGCTCCTGACGTCTGGTTCTTCCCTGATGACCAAGCTGAGGGGGCCGAGATTGGACAGTCGACGCAGGCCGGCGAGTAGAAGCCCGAAGTCTTCGTGTCCGGACTCCGCTGCCGATCGCTCCAGGAGCGATGCGATGGAGGCGGCCGGTACCCATTGGTCGGGGTTCGCCAGGCTTGCCGGGCTCAGGCCGACACTTCTCATGAGGGCCACAGCGTCCACGTCCACTGTTCGGCACAGGTCGACGTATCGGTTCAGTGACGCGTAGCGGGCGAGTGGCTTCATAGGGCCCCCTTTACTCGATGTCCCGAAATGTTGTGTTGTGTGTCTCGTCAAGTTAAGCATGTGAGCCGGATCTCACATAGTTTTGTTCACATCAGTTCGGCACGACCACGAAGCCGAGCACCGACTTCTGGAAGTTGTTGCGTACGAATACAGCTCGACCGTAATCGAGTCGAGCCCGCCCACAGAATTGGAGAGCATTGATGGCAAACGCCATTCGGTTCCACGAGATCGGCACACCGTCCGTCATGCGTTGGGAAGAGATCGAGGTAGGACGACCGGGCGCCGGAGAGGTTCGGGTTCGTCATGAAGCGGTGGGGTTGAACTTCGCCGACACCTACTTTCGAAGTGGCCTCTATCCTGCGCAATTGCCTGCCGGGATGGGCGTCGAGGGCGCCGGTGTGGTCGAAGAGATCGGCGAGGGAGTAGTCGATTTTGCAGTGGGGGACCGTGTGACCTACACCGGCAGTCCGCTGGGTGCGTACGCCACCGAGCGGATCATGGCGTCGTCCGACCTGATCGCGCTACCCGACGGCATCGCCTTCGACACCGCGGCCGCCATGACCATGCGAGGACTGACTGCCGCCTACCTTCTGCGTCGCATCTACCCGTTGAAAGCGGGAGACACCGTGTTGCTACATGCTGCGGCGGGCGGGGTTGGACTGATCTTCACCCAGTGGGCAAAACTGTTGGGAATCAAAGTGATCGGAACGGTGTCGAGCGACGAGAAGGCGAGCGTTGCCCGAGCTCACGGGTGCGATGAAGTCGTCATCTACACCCGCGAGGACGTCGTCGCGCGTGTCAAGGAGATCACCGGGGGCGTCGGCGTGCCGGTTGTCTACGACAGTATCGGGCAATCCACGTTCGACATCTCTCTCGATTGCCTTGCCAGGCGGGGGCTGCTGGTGTGCTTCGGAACGGCGTCCGGACCGACTCCGCCGATTCAGGCAATGCAGTTGGCAGTCAAGGGATCACTCTTCCTCACACGTCCGGCTCTCGCCGATTACATCGCGGATCCCGAAGAACGTGCCGAACTGGCGGGTGAACTGTTCTCACACGTCGAGTCCGGGCGAATCAAGATCGAGATCAACCAGCGATACCCCCTCGAAGATGCGGTGCGTGCGCACCACGACATGGAGTCCGGTCGCAGTATCGGTTCCTCCGTCTTCTCCGTCTGAACCGAAACAGCACTTCCCAGAGGAATTGTCATGACCAACACCGCAACGCTCACAGAAAACCTTCCCTCGTCGAGGAATACGATCCGCGTCGAGAAATTGACCTGTTCGATCGGGGCAGAGTTGTCCGGGGTGGATCTCGGCGAGGTCGCGCGAGATGATGCACTCTTCGCCGAAATCAAGGCATTGTTGCTCGAACACAAGGTTCTGTTCTTTCGCGACCAGACCTTCTCCAAAGCCGAGCACGTAGAACTTGCCCAGCGATTCGGTGAACTCGAGGATCATCCGGCTCTGGGCAGCGACCCCGACCACCCGGGCCTGGTCCGCATCTACAAGGATCTGGACAGCCCGCCGGAGCATTTCGAGAATGCATATCACTGCGACGCCACCTGGCGCGTTAACCCGCCCATGGGATGTGTATTGCGTTGTGTGGAAACACCTCCTGTCGGCGGCGACACGATTTGGGTGAACATGGCACTCGCCTACGAGAATCTGCCGGCGCGGGTCAAGGAGCAGATCAAGGATCTGCGTGCCAGGCACAGTATCGAGTCGACCTTCGGCGCTCGGATGCCGATCGAACAGCGGCACCAGCTGAAGGAACGCTTTCCCGACGCCGAACATCCCGTGGTACGAACACATCCGGAGACCGGCGAGAAGATTCTCTTCGTCAATTCGTTCGCCACACACCTCGTGAACTATCACACGCCCGAGAACGTCCGCTATGGAATCGATTACGCCCCCGGCGCCGGGAATCTGCTCACTTACCTGGCGAGCCAGGCTCAGATTCCCGAGTACCAGGTTCGGTGGCGTTGGACCGAAAACAGCGTCGCGATCTGGGACAACCGTTCGACACAGCATTACGCGGTGCAGGACTACTGGCCCGCGGTTCGAAAGATGGAGCGCGCCGGAATCATCGGCGACGCACCGTTCTGATCTCTCTTCCCAGCCCCGAAGATAAATTCATTCACTCGATCGGAGTCACGCTATGCATTTCCACGACGATTCACTGTTCCCCGAAACCCAGGACAAGCTTGTCATCACCGTTGCTCCCTACGGACCGGAGTGGGAGCCGGACGATTTTGCAGAAGACCTCCCTCTGTCGATGGACGAGCACGTCCAGCAAGCCGTCGACTGTTTCAACGCCGGTGCCACAGTTCTCCACATCCACGTGCGTGAACTCGACGGCAAGGGCTCGAAGCGTCTGTCGAAGTTCAACGAGCTTCTCGGTCGCTTGCGTGAGGCCGTTCCCGAGATGATTCTGCAGGTCGGCGGGTCGATTTCGTTTGCCCCGGAGGGGGAAGGTGCCGATGCGAAGTGGTTGTCCGACGACGTGCGTCACATGCTGGCGGAATTGGAGCCGGCTCCCGATCAGGTGACGATCGCGATCAATACCAGCCAGATGAACATCATGGAACTGATGACCGACGACGACATCGCGGGTACGTCGATGCAGCGTCCGGAATTGGCCGATACGTATCGGGAAATGACTGTGCCCGCCGGTCCGGAGTGGGTGGCAGAGCACCTGCGCCGGTTGCAGGCCGCCGGAATCCAGCCGCATTTCCAGTTGTCCAGTATTCCGCAGCTCGAAACGGTGGAGCGGTTGATCCGACGCGGCATCTACACGGGTCCGGTCAACCTCACGTGGGTCGCAATCGGCGGCGGCTTCGACGGACCCAACCCGTACAACATGATGAACTTCGTCCAGCGTGTTCCCGACGGTGCGTGCCTGACGCTGGAAACGCTGATGCGTAGCGTCCTGCCGGTGAACACGATGGCCATCGCGATGGGCTTGCACGCTCGCTGCGGCAACGAGGACACCATCTGGGGCCGCAAGGGCGAGAAGATGACGTCGGTGCAGCAGATCGAGCAGTTGGTGCGCATTGCAGGCGAATTGGGCCGCGAGGTGGCTACCGCGAAGGAAGCTCGGGACATCTACCGGATCGGTGAGACGTATGCCGACACCGACGAGACGTTGGCGAAGCTGGGTTACGCGCCCAACCGCCGGATCGGCCAGCTGGGATTCACGCAGCACGCCTGAGTTCGCACCCTCTCGTACAACAGTTCCGGGGGTACGAACCGCGACGGTTCGTACCCCCGAATCCCCCCGTCTACCTCGAGTACTTCCTAGGAGAGTCATGGGACTGCAAGCTCCCGCCACGCCACGTGTGGACACCGCGCTCGGAATCGGCGGACGACGAAAGTTATACCCGTGGATCGTTTTCGCCCTGGCTTTCGGTCTTCTGCTCTCGGACTACATGTCGAGGCAGGTGCTCAGTGCAGTCTTCCCGATCCTGAAAGCGGACTGGGATCTCTCCGATTCGCACCTCGCCTCCCTGAGCAGCGTGGTGGCATTGATGGTCGGGCTGTTGACGTTCCCGTTGTCGCTGCTCGCGGACCGCTGGGGCCGCGTCAAGAGCTTGATCTTGATGGCGGTGTTGTGGAGTGTCGCGACGTTGCTGTGCGCAATCGCTCAGACCTACGAACAGATGTTGGGCGCCCGGTTCCTGGTCGGTGTCGGTGAAGCGGCGTACGGCAGCGTGGGTATCGCCGTGGTCCTCAGTGTGTTTGCGCCCCGCGTGCACGCAGCTCTTGCCGGTGCCTTCATGGCCGGTGGATCGTTCGGTTCGGTCATCGGTGTGGCAATCGGTGGGTTCATCGCAGTCCAGTTCAGTTGGCGGTGGTCTTTTGCCGCCATGGCAATCTTCGGTCTGATTCTGGTCGCGCTCTTCCGTGCCCTCGTCACCGAGAAGAAGCTCACCGCTTACGCCGTCGAGGCCGCGCCGGATGCCGCCGGGGAAGCGGTGAGACACGACGGTTTTCGTGCGCCGGTGTCCTCGCTGTTCACCAATCCCGCCGTGTTGTTCGCCTACATCGGTGGTGGTCTCCAGATGTTCACCGCCGCTGTACTTCTGGCGTGGTTGCCGAGCTTCTTCAATCGCTACTACGATTTGGCCCCGGACAAGGCCGGCGTCACAGCTTCCGTATTCGTCCTCCTGGTCGGAAGCGGGATGGTGGTCTGCGGTTTCATCACAGATCGATTCAGCCGCGACGATTCGGCGCGAAAATGGACCACCGCCATCGTTTACTGCGCCATCTCGTTGGTGACGCTGAGCATCGGGCTCCGGTTAGGCACGGGGACAGCACAACTCGTGTTGCTCGGTATCGGTGCATTCTTCTCCGCCGGTTCGTCGGGGCCGACGGCAGCGATGGTCGCGAACCTTACCCATCACTCGATTCGAGCGTCGGCCATGGGAACGCTCACCGTCGCCAACAACCTTCTCGGGCTGGCGCTCGGTCCCTTCGTTGTCGGCATCCTCGCCGATCACCTGGGTCTTCTCGGCGCTCTACAGCTTTCGCCCTTCGTCTATGTCGTCGCGGCCCTCGCGTTGGTAGCCGGCAAGCGTGCCTATCCCGCCGGGATGAGGCGGCTGGCGACGTTGCAGAATCGGCCCGAGATCCTCGGCGCCACTGAAGTAACAGACGTTCGGAGCTCATGATGAATGAATCAACTACGGTAGTAATGGTTCCCGGTCTGCGGGATCATGTCGAAGATCATTGGCAGACTCACCTCGCGCGCAGGCTCGACAACGTTCTGACGGTTCCTCCCCTCGAGACCGACAAGCTCAGCCGCGATGCGCGGGTTGCGGCATTGAACGAGGTGCTGACAAGTGTCTGCGGGCCGGTGGTCCTGGTCGGGCACAGCGCCGGAGTCATGACAGTTGCTCACTGGGCGAGGGCGAATCATCGAGAGGTTGCGGGCGCACTTCTGGTCACGCCGGCGGATCTCGAACTTCCGCTGCCCGAGTCTTATCCGTCTCTCGAAGATCTCGACCGACACGGGTGGCTACCGATACCGCGTCAGCGTCTGCCGTTTCCGAGCACGGTCGCGGCGAGTCGGAACGATCCGCTCGCCGGGTATCGCCGAGTTGTGGGTTTGGCTGAAGGATGGGGGAGTCGGTTGCTGGATCTGGGTGAGGTCGGACATCTCAATCCGGCGTCCGGATACGGGTATTGGCCGCGGGCGGAATCGTTGGTGCGGGAACTGCTCGAGTCGGTGTCGCGCGCTGCCTCGTCTCATGCCACGGATTCCGATGCGCAGGAGGAACACAGTCATGCTTGATCTTGCTGCTCTGCTGGAAGACTCGGCCCGGCGGTACCCGGAACGGGATGCGCTGGTTCTCGGGGAAGCGAGGCTGACGTATGCGCAGTTCGACGCGTACGCGAATCGCATCGCCCATCTGCTCGTCTCGCGGGGTGTCGAGCCAGGTGACAAGGTGGCGTTGTCCTGCCCGAACGTTCTCGAGTTCCCGATCGTCTACTACGGCATTCTCAAGGCCGGCGGCGTCGTCGTTCCTCTGAACATTCTGCTCAAGGGGCGCGAAATCGCCTATCACCTGGCTGATTCGGAAGCAAAGCTGTACTTCTGTTTCGAGGGAAGTCCCGAATTGCCGATCGCTGAGTACGCCATCGCCGGGTTCGAGCAGAGCGAGACCTGTTCGGCCCTGATCGTGATCAGCGCCGAGTCGGGTGCACCGTCGTCGATCCTCGGAGTCGAGACTCTAGGCGAAGCACTGGCGTCCGTGTCCGGCACGGAAACGCCTGCAGTCGCGGTTGTTCGTGAACCGACGGACACCGCGGTCATCCTCTACACCAGCGGCACGACCGGAAAGCCCAAGGGCGCCGAACTCACTCACTGCAACATGGTCTTGAATGCACTGTCGACCAACCGGTTGTTCGAGAGCGTTCCGTCCATGCATGAGCGTTATCTCCTGACTTTGCCGTTGTTCCACTCGTTCGGCCAGACAGTGACCATGAATGCGGGAATCTGCGTCGGTGCCACCTTGGTGTTGATGCCGCGCTTCGATGCGACCGCGGCACTCGAGATCATGGAACGCGAAAAGATCTCGGTCTTCGCGGGCGTCCCGACCATGTATTGGGGACTGCTCGGCGTGCTGGACGAGGTAGTGAAATCCGGGGTGGATATCGAGACCGTTGCACAGAACATGCGGTGCGCGATCTCCGGTGGCGCAGCGCTTCCCGTGGAAATATTGACACAGTTCAGGGAACGCTTCGGTGTTCAGATCCTCGAAGGGTACGGGTTGTCCGAGACCTCTCCGCTGGCCTTGTTCAGTGCCCCGGAGAGCGACCCCCGGCCCGGTTCGATCGTCGTGCCGATCTGGGGCGTCGAAGCGCGGCTTGTCGACGACTCTTGGCACACGATCGCCGGCCCCGATGAAGTGGGAGAGTTGGCCATTCGCGGGCACAACGTCATGAAGGGCTATTTCAACCGACCCGAGGCGACGGCGGAAGTCATGCGCGACGGATGGTTTCGCACCGGGGATTTGGCACGGGTCGATACCGACGGAAATTACTACATCGTCGATCGCGCGAAGGACATGATCGTGCGGGGCGGATTCAACGTCTACCCACGCGAAATCGAAGAGGTTCTGCTCACTCACCCAGCCGTCTCACTCGTCGCCGTCGTCGGGGTGCCGGACTCGAGCCTCGGCGAAGAAGTTGTCGCGTTCGTGATCCGAGAGCCGAGTGAAGAGATCTCCGAATCGGATCTCGTGGAATGGACGCGGGAACAGATGGCCGCCTACAAATATCCGCGTCGCATCGAGTTCGTGCCGTCGCTGCCGATGACGGCAACCGGAAAGATTCTCAAACGTGAACTGAATCAAGCATTTTCGATGGTCTGAGGAGATCGATGACTGACGTTCGAGCAAGTGAAGCTTTTCCCGTGACCCAGGCCATGAAGGATTCGGGTGGCTGGAATCCGTTGTGGGACGGACTTTCGGAGCTGGATCCCGAGTGGACCGAGCTGTACATGAAGACAGCGATGCAGCCCTGGAACAGCGGGGTGCTGTCACCTCAGGTGATCCAGTTGCTGTGCATAGCCGTCGATGCGGCGAGCACACACATGTACGCACCCGGCGTACGACGCCATATTCGCGCCGCGCTCGACATGGGAGTGACCCCGAAGGAGATTCTCGAGGTGCTGAAACTGACCACCGTCGTCGGGATTCATTCCTGCAATGTCGGCGTTCCGATCCTGATGGAGGAAATCGCGAACCGGTGAGGGCGGTCAGTCCCGCTCGCGGTTCTCCCGTTCCTCCCGCTGACGCTGGAGGAACGGGCTCGGGTTCTGTCCGCCGATCGGACCGTGGCCGAGTACTCCGTGCTCGTAGGCCGACTCCGCGTGCAGGGCAACGTCGATTCCGCGGGCCTCGTCTTCACGCGAAATGCGGAAGCCGAAGGTCTTGTCGATGAGCTTTCCGAGACCGTAGGTCACACCGAAGGCATAGAGCGCGACCACGACGACGCCGACGAACTGCTTGCCCAACTGCGCGAATCCACCGCCGAAGAACAAACCTTCCGGACCGCCCGTCATCACGGCCGTCGCGAGGAGTCCGATCAGCAACGAGCCGACGATTCCGCCGACGAGGTGCACGCCGACGACGTCGAGGGAGTCGTCGTAGCCGAGCTTGTGCTTCCATCCCACGGCGTACGAGCAGACGATGCCGGCGATCAGACCGATGACGAGCGCACCGAACATGTTCACCGTTCCGCACGACGGGGTGATCGCGACCAGACCGGCGACGACGCCCGAAGCTGCGCCGAACGTCGTGGGGTGTCCGTCACGATTCTGCTCGACGAACAGCCAGCCGAGTAGTCCGGTGCAACCGGCGACGAGTGTGTTGAGGAAGATCTGCGAGGCCATACCGTCGGCCGCAAGGGCCGAGCCGGCGTTGAATCCGAACCAACCGAACCAGAGCAGGCCTACGCCGAGCAGGACGAACGGCAGATTGTGCGGACGCATCGACTCGGCCTTGAAACCCATCCGCTGGCCGAGGACCAGTGCCAATGCCAGACCCGACGCTCCGGACACGATTTCGACCACGAGGCCACCGGCGTAGTCGAGTGCGCCCATCTGGGCGAGCCATCCCTGCGGATTCCACACCCAGTGAGCGACGGGGACATAGACGAGCAAGGACCAGATGGGGACGAAGATCATCCAGGCGGAGAACTTCGCGCGGTCGGCGATCGCACCACTGATGAGCGCTGCAGTAAGGATTGCGAACGTCAATTGGAAGGTTGCGAACAACACTTCCGGGACATTCCCGTGCACCGTCGACGGGTCGATGCCCGCCATGCCGATGTGCTCGAGTCCGCCGATGATGCCACCGTGATCGTCGCCGAACACGAGGCTGTAGCCCACGAACAACCACGCAACCGTGACGAGTGCGATCGAGACGAAACTCATCATGATCATGTTGAGTACGCCCGTCGAGCGGACCATGCCGCCGTAGAACAGTGCGAGTCCTGGCGTCATCAGAAGTACGAGTGCAGTACTGACGAGCAACCAGGCAGTTGCTCCGGCATCGATGGTGGCGGGCACAGTTTTCTCCTCACGCACGCGGACCAGCCCGCGTGCACGGAACCCACGATGAGTGCGTGCGGTTTCCTCCGCACTGCGATTGTGTTGCGAACATGTTTCGGCAGAAGTCGGCGTTGCACCCGCACCGGACCACCTGTCGTGGGTCGCCGGTAGTCTTTGCGCGTGGCCCTGTACCGGAAGTATCGACCCGCGTCCTTCGCCGAGGTGGTGGGGCAGGAGCATGTCACCGCACCGCTCAGCACGGCCCTCGACACCGGACGCATCAACCATGCCTACCTGTTTTCCGGCCCGCGCGGCTGCGGAAAGACGTCGTCGGCGCGAATCCTGGCGCGTTCGCTGAACTGTGAGCAGGGACCGACGTCGACGCCGTGCAACGTGTGCGACTCGTGCGTTTCGCTGGGCCCGGGCGGCACAGGCAACCTGGATGTGACGGAACTCGACGCCGCAAGTCACGGTGGCGTCGACGACACCCGAGAACTCCGAGACAAGGCGTTCCACGCACCCGCCGCATCTCGCTACCGCGTCTTCATCATCGACGAGGCACACATGGTGACGGCGGCGGGTTTCAATGCGCTGCTCAAAATCGTCGAAGAGCCGCCGGAACACCTCATCTTCATCTTTGCGACGACGGAACCGGAAAAGGTTCTCCCGACCATCCGTTCGCGTACACACCATTACCCGTTCCGCCTGTTGGCGCCGTCGACCATGCGCGGACTCCTGGAAAAGATCTGCGCCCAGGAGGGCGTACCGGTCGAGCCTGCGGTGTATCCACTGGTCATCAAGGCCGGCGGCGGTTCCCCTCGTGACTCGTTGAGTGTCCTCGATCAGCTGCTCGCGGGCGCAGGAGAAGAAGGTGTCACGTATCCGCGCGCGCTCTCTCTTCTCGGAGTCACCGACGTCGCGCTCATCGACGAAGCAGTAGACGCCCTGTCTGCCAGTGACGGGGCCGCGTTGTTCGGCACTGTCGATCGCGTGATGGACGCCGGTCACGATCCACGCCGATTCGCGCTCGATCTTCTCGAGCGCCTGCGTGATCTCATCTTGATGCAGGCTGTTTCCGATGCCAGCGAACGAGGATTGGTCGACGCTCCGGAAGCGGAGCTGGTCACGATGCGTGAGCAGATTCAACGAGTCGGCCCGGCCACGCTCACCCGCTTCGCCGAGACTGTCCATGCCGGACTCAGCGAAATGCGTGGTGCGACGGCGCCGCGGCTGCTGCTCGAAGTGATGTGCGCGCGAATGCTGCTGCCGTCGGCCTCCGACACCGAGTCAGCTGTATTGCAGCGGCTGGAGCGCCTGGAACAAGGTATTCCGGCTGCCGGAGTCGCGGCTGCTCCTCGCGCGGCAGCAACGCCGGCACCCACCGTGCCGCCGCTCGAACCGGAGATTGCTTCCAAGTTCCAACGGCCCTCTCAACGCAAGGCCGAGCCTGAGGCACGGCCGGAACCAGCCGCGCCTGCTCCAGCTGCGGCGCCGCCGGTTGTGGAGGCTCCTGTCGTCGAACCTCCGGTAGCGGCAGTTCCCGTCGTCGAGACTCCCACTGTCGAGATCGTGGAACCGCCGGTTGCCGAAGCTCCGGTGGTTGAAGCTCCGGTTGCCGAAGCTCCAATAGTTGAAGCTCCTGTGGTTGAACCACCGGTTACTGCTTCTGTCGAGGCGGAAGAGCTGATCGGGCTTGCCGAGCCGGAACCCGACTACGAGCCCGAGCCCGAGTTCGACGAGCCGGCGGTTGCCGAAGCTGCGCCGGTCTCGGCAGGCCCCACAGTCGAGACTCTCCGTGAATCGTGGAACACCTTGCGCAACAAGGTCGGTGAACGAAACAAGGTTCTTCCGGCCATGCTGTCCGCTGCGACGGTTCACGACGTGCGTGGACATGTCGTTGTCATCGCTCACGGCTCACCGGTCCTGGGTGCTCGTGTGACGCAACCGCACAACGCGGCGGTCATTTGCGAGGTCCTTGCCGAAATGTTCGGTGGCACTTGGCAGGTCGAGTATCAAGAAGGTGCGCCTACAGCGCCGACAGTATCGAGCGCAACCAAGGCGACGGAAGCTCCGAGCCGCCCTGCCGCTGCGCCCCGCTTCTCGCGGCCCAGTCAGGAGCGCGCAGCGCAGCAGCCCAAGGCCCCGCAGCCCCAGCGCGGCGATTCGGACGACATTCCGCCGCCCGAGGCCCCCGACTATCCGGAAGACCCTGGACCGGCGCCTGCTCCTGAGGTCGACTACGAGGCAACTCCTCCGCCTGCAACGCCGGAGGACGAGGACGAGATGTTTGCGGAGGCGGCTGAGCCCGCTGATCCGACTGCCAGACGTGATCCTGAGGATGTTGCAAAGGAACTCCTCAAGGACGTCCTCGGAGCTCGCCGCCTCGAAAGCTGAGTTGCCGTCTCGGTCCGTGTGCGTGAAACAGCTGTCGGAATCCAGCTGCACCACTGTGTGATCGAATTGTTATAAGTGCCGTTCCCTTTGTGCGCGCGCGTCTCGAAAGCGCGCCGGCTCGGCCTCGCAAAGCTGAATTGTATGTGGCTGGTTTGCTGGCACATTCGTTCGCTCAGTTCCGGTGTAACGAAACGTCGATTCGGACGATGGTCGCCGAAGAATATCTGGAATTTCTCGTTGTCTGATGGGCATTCGAGTGCTGCTGTTAAATTTCGGTGTGTCACGAATGTTCAGATTGATAGTTGTCGGATGTTTGATTTGCGGGGATCGACCAATTTGGGACATTCGGCGATTTGGCCACATATTCGGCATTGCGGCATTTCGGTGCATATTCAACTGAATAATTGCCGATCGCGAGAAAATGGCGGCCGTGAAACCGGGATCCGGTACGGATGTTCAAGCAGGAGCATGACCGGTTACGAAGCAAATAAGTAACTCCGAGTTACAGCTAACTCTCGATTGCTGTCAAATTGCTGAAACACGTTCATTGCGCCGAACAACCCTTGTTATTTGTTTATGCCTTGAGGTGAATCTGCGTTTTACACACCGATGAGGGCGTGGTTAGTCTTCGGTCGATTGAGTCTCCCGTGGATGCGCGCGAAAATAGGAAGTGTAAGATGACTGAAGATTCAACTAATCCTGCGATTGCGATAGTCGGGATGAGCATGTGGTCCCCCGGTGCACATGATCTGCAAGGATTTTGGGAGAACGTCCTCGCGCGTCGGATGCAATTCCGAAAGTTTCCGGAGTCACGGATGTCCCTCGACGACTACTGGAGCGCGAGCCCTGACGACGTCGACAAGACATACGCCGATCGCGGCGCGTTCATGGATGGTTTCGAATTCGACTGGGTCGGTCGCCGGATACCGGAGCGGACCTTCAAGTCGACAGATCTCACACACTGGTTGGCTCTGGAAACAGCACTCGGGGCTTTGACCGACGCGGGCTACAGCCGAGGATCGGTACCCACTGGACGCAGCGCCGCAATCGTCGGCAACTCCCTCACCGGTGAAGAATCCCGGATGTGGTCGATGCGTTTGCGTTGGCCTTACGTCAAGCGCGCACTCGCTGTCGCAGCCGAAGCGCGCCAGTTGGACAGTTCCGTCGCCGATGCTCTCGCCGAGACGATGGAAGAGGTCTACAAGGGCCCATTGGTGGAGCCGAGTGAAGACACTCTCGCCGGCATGTTGTCGAATACGATTGCCGGCCGGATCTGCAATTATCTCGACTTCAACGGCGGCGGGTACGTCGTGGACGGTGCGTGCGCGTCCGGAATGCTCGCGGTGGCGACTGCAGCCGAAAAGCTGGCGTCCGGCGCGGCCGACTTCGTCTTGGCAGGGGGAGTCGACGTCAGCTTGGATCCTTTGGAACTGGTGGGATTCGCCCGTTTGGGTGCACTGACCCGTGGCGACATGAACGTGTACGACGCAAGCCGAAGCGGATTCATCCCGGGTAAAGGTTGCGGATTCGTGGCCTTGAAACGACTCGAGGACGCCAGGGCGGACGGCGACTACGTGTACGCGACGATTCGCGGCTGGGGCATCTCCACCGATGGCAAGGGTGGAATCACCAAGCCCCGCGCCGAAACTCAGGCCGAGATGATCCGTCGCGCATACTCGCGAGCGGGATTCGCGGCCAGCGAGGTTGCCTTCGTCGAAGGACACGGAACTGGTACTCCCGTCGGAGACCCCGTCGAACTGGCCGGCGTCCAGCAGGCCGCTCAGACGGACGGGCCCGTCGAGGCTCGTAGCATCGGCATGACGTCACTGAAGTCGTTGATCGGGCACACGAAGGCGGCGTCGGGCATCCTTGCGCTGATCAAGGCGACCATGGCCGTCAATCAACGAATCCTTCCGCCGCTCGCCGGTTGCACCGACCCGAACCCGGCGTTCGGAACCGAAGCGCCGGCACTCTTTCCGCTCGTCAACGGTGAGATCAGAGATCCGTCCGAGAAGATGCGTGCCGGTGCGCAAGCCATGGGTTTCGGCGGTATCAACTGCCACGTCGCGATCGAATCGGCTGATGCACCATCCAGCAAGCTGACACCCTCGCAAGACGTCCGCACGATGATGGCGTCGTATCAGGACACCGAGGTTTTCGTACTTTCTGCAGATTCCGCGGTGGACTTGGCGACCCGAGCGCGGGATGTTGCAGATCTGGCGGTTCCGTTGAGTGTTGCCGAGCTGCTGGACTTTTCGGCGAAACTCTCTCGAGTGATCTCGCCGACCGCGCCCTTCCGTGCCGCAGTGGTGGCCGGACGTCCCGCGCAGTTGGCCGAACGCATGCGTCAGCTTGCCGTGATCTGCGAGAACTCCGCTCCTGCATCCGGTCAGGTGAAGGTCGTGAGCAACGAGATCTCGATCTCGAACGCCGTCCACCACGACATCGGATTCCTGTTCCCGGGACAGGGATCCCAACAACTAGAGATGGCGCGCGTGCTGATCGAGCGCTTCGAGTGGGCACGCGAACTGGCGACCGAGGCGGACGGCTGGTTGGAGGGAGTTGGAGCGGAGGCGATCACGCCTCGAATTCTGCGGAACCCGGTCAAGAGCGCTGACGCTGCGGAATTGGCGAAGTGGAAGCGGGATCTCGCCCGTACGCAGTTCACCCAGCCTGCCGTCGCTTTGGCTTCGCTGCTCTGGTTCGAGTACCTCCGCCGATTGGGTGTCACACCCAGTGCTGTCGCCGGCCACAGTCTCGGCGAGTTGACCGCGCTCTACGCGGCAGGAGCTTACGACCAGAAGACGCTGATCACCTTGGCTGCGGCGAAGGGTGCGGCCATGGCTGTCAGTGGTGGTGGAAACGGCGCGATGGCGAGCCTGACCTGCGACCGATCGACGGCTGAGGCGATCATCGCGGAAACAAAGGGTTACGCGACCGTCGCGAATCTGAATACGCCTACACAGACAGTGGTTTCGGGCACCAAAGACGCGGTCGACGATGTGGTTGCCATCGCGAAGACGCGCGGAGTGTCGGCTCAGGCGCTTGCCGTGTCGAATGCTTTCCACTCCGAGATGATGAACGAGGCCGAGCGGGAGCTGAAGTCCACTGCGCCCGTTGACGAGCAAGTCGATTCGCTGACTTGCCCCGTGTATTCCTGCGTCGAAGGGAAACGCGTACAGACGCCACTGGCACTTCGTGAATTGGTCACCAAACAGGTTGTCTCACCGGTCGACTGGGTCAAGACGGTGAGTGGAATCTCGCAGGACGTGGACCTGCTCGTCGAGGTCGGTCCCGGCCGTGTGCTGACCGGGCTCACCAAGGCGATCAATGGGACCGACGGCGTGCGCTGCTTCCCCGTTGCGTCCAAGTCCGGACGCGACGAGGACTTCAATGTCGCACTGGCCGCGATGTACGTACACGGCGCTCAGGTCCGATGGAACGAACTTTTCGACGGCCGGTTCGTGCGCGAATTCGTTCCTGCCGATCAGAAGGTGTTCATCGAGAACCTGGCCGAGGCGAAGCTGACGGTTACCTCTGCTCCCGAACCGCTCGCACTTGGTACGTCCGGCGGGGATCCGGCTGCGGCGCTGGCCGATTACCTGAGCCGACGCGGGACCTTCCTCGTCGACGTGATTCGTGCTGATGTAGGCACTGGAGCGACTTCTCCGTCTTCTCCATCTGCTCCGACTTCGCGGGCAGTCACCAACGGCCACGAATCCGTGGCAGCGAAAGCTCCTTCGCCGGTTTCGGCTCCGGTAGTCGAAGAGCCGGCTGACGCGGGCGCTGGGTCCGTGGAAAGTGAGCTGATCAGGATCCTCGCCGATACGACGGGATTCCCCGCCGAGTCGATCACGACGGATCTGCGTCTGCTCGATGATCTGAATCTCGACTCGATCAGTGCGGCAGAGGCTATTTCGAAGGTTGCGCATCAGTTCGAGGTTGTCGACCTCGACCCTGCCGAGTTGGCCAATGCCACGATCGGAGAAGCAGCATCGCTGATCCTTGCGGCATCACCGAATCTCGGTTCTGCCGTTCCAGCAGCGAGTTCGGTGCAGTCGGACGTGTCGCGAATACTGCTCGAGGTAATCGCGGAGGACACCGGATTTCCGGTGGAGTCTCTCGATGTGGATCTCCACCTGCTCGACGACCTGAACATGGACTCGATCAAGGCTGCCGATGCGATAGCAACTGTGGCAACGCGATTGGGTGTTCAGGGTGATCTGGATCCGGCCGAACTCGTCAACGTCAGCCTGGGTGAACTGATCGAAGTGCTCGATCGATCCGCGAAAGAGAAGTCGGGGCAGCAGCAGCCGGTTGCGCGGGCGCTGCCGGTGAAGGCAAAGGGTCTATCAGCCGACAGCTTCACCTGGGTTCGCGATTACACCCTGGAAAAGGTTCGGAGCGAGACAGCGTTGCACGGAGTCCGAGACCTCACGGACACGACGTTTGTCGTCATCGGTGACGACGCCGGTTTGGTCGGAAGGTTGGAATCCGAACTGCGAGGGCGTGGTGCTCAGGTCCACATTCGCACATTCTCCGACGGCGCTCCTGCGAATGCACAGCACGTGGTTGCCGTAATGCCGCGTGTGACCGATGATTCCGTCACCGAAATCGGCTTGCGCCGTGGGATCGAACACATGCACAAGATGGTTCCGGCGCAGCAAAGTGGAGGCGCACGAACCACATTGGCAGTGATTCAGTTCACCGATGTCGAGTTGGGCAATCCGGCGCCGGTACCGAGTGCGGCGGCTTTTGCCGCTTCGGTGCATCACGAGCGCCCCGAACTGGATGTCCGCGTCATAGGATTCGACGGCTCGACTGCGGACGCGGTGGTGGCAACCACCGTCGTCTCCGAGTTGGATTCGGTTGCACCCTATGTGTTCGCGACTTACGACACCGAGATGGGACGCACGGCACTGCAACCGCGGGTTCTCGCCTCGAGCGACTACACCGTCCGCGAGAGCGGGTTGGGGAGTTCGGATGTAGTGGTCGTGACCGGTGGCGCGAAAGGCATCATGGCGCAATGCGCTCTGGCTCTCGGCCGAAAGACAGGCGCCGAACTAGTGCTGATCGGAAGCTCTCAGCGACAAGCGGGTGACGAAATCGCTTCCACTCTTGCAGACTTCACGTCTGCCGGTTTGAGCGCTCACTACTATCGCTGCAACGTCACGGATGCTGCGGCGGTGGCCGGCGTCGTCGCCCAGATCGAGGTCGAGGTTGGGCCGATCACCGGGTTTGTCCACGGTGCGGGGGCGAATGTTCCGCGGCGGTTCGAGAGAGTCGACAGCGCTGCGGCTTTCAAGGAGGTTGCACCTAAGGTCCTGGGCGCAGCCAACTTCGTCGAAGCGCTCGCTGATCGCGACTTGAAGCTGTTCGTGGGCTTCTCCTCCATCATCGGATTCACAGGTATGCCCGGAAACAGCTGGTATGCATACGGAAACGAGCTTCTCGACGAAATGGTGATGCGGTATGCCGCCGGGCACCCGAAGACTCGGACGTTCTCGCTCGCGTACAGCGTGTGGGGGGAGACAGGCATGGGCGCCCGCATGGGCAGTGTCAACCACCTCGCGAAGATGGGTGTCATGCCGATTTCCACGGCTGCGGGAGTGGATCATTTCCTTCGCCTGGTCGACAGCGGACCCGAGGCGAGTCGTATCGTCGTGACCAGTCGACTCGGCGGTCTGGACACCTGGGCGCCGGCAGCACCGGCTCTGCCGGCGGTGTCGCGGTACATCGACCAAGTGGTGACCTTCGAGCCGCAGGTAGAACTGGTTACCCGGACGACGTTGTCCACCTCGGCAGATCCTTTTGTCCTCGACCATGTCTGGAAAGGATCGGCGCTGCTTCCGACGGTGTTCGGACTCGAGGCGATGTCGCAGGCGGCGGCCTATGTCACCGGACGCGTGACTCTGGGCCGCGTCCGCATCGACGACATCAAGCTGGATCGACCGATCGTCGTCGACACGGTCGAGGGCACCAGAGTCGAGATCAAGGCAAGCGTCGTGGAGCAGGATCGTGATGCTGCAGGAACGCGGGTGCATGTCACGATCGGCACCGAACGGACCGGGTACGGACGGCCCCATTTCTCGGCCGACTTCATCTTCGGGCTGGACGAAACACTGCCGGAGTTCGAGAAGGAGTTGCCGCGACCGGTGCTCGACATCGATCCGTTGGACGATCTCTACTCGTGGTTGCTGTTCCAGGAGGGAGATTTCCGCCGACTCGAAGAGATCTCGAGCCTCGATTCCGAGCACATCCTCTTCAGCGCTATTTCGCGAGCCGACCGTAGGCAGCACCTCCTCGGTGATCCCTACTTCCTCGATTCCCTGCTCCAATCGGGCCAGATCATGGTTCCGCGGGAGATCTGCCTTCCGGTCAACATTGCGCGAATCGACATGTACGACGGACGATTCGAGGCTCGTTCGTTCACCGCGTACGCCTACGACAAGGTGCAGACAGTGACCCACATGCAAGCCGACGTGGCGGTGGTGAAGGACGGACGAGTGGTGATGCAGCTCGAGGGATATCGCTCCCAGATTCTCTCCCACGACGAAAGCCGTCCTACGGCTGAGGAAATCGCGAATCCGACTGCGCGCGACGCACAGATCATTCTCGACAAGCTCGCGCAACACAGCCGGGCGTTGGGAGTGAAGAGCCCGCGGGTTGTGGTCGCGCATACCCCGGGGATTCACGAGTTGACCAAGTCGGAACGCCACGAGCAGGAGAAACCGATCGCCGAGGCGGCCGTGAACATTCATCTCGATGAGGATGTGGTGATCAAATGAGTAATGCCTTTGCCATCGAATGGCAGGAAACCGGAAAGCCCGTCGTCGTCGGTGATATTCCGCCCTCTGTGGATGTCTCGCTCTCGCACGACGGCAGCAAGTCACTCAGTTCGGCCGGCGACTGGCCTCAGGGGTGTGACATCGAACCGATTCGCTCCCGAACCGCCGTGCAGTGGAAGGCGCTTCTGGGTTCGGCGCGGATTCCGCTGCTGGACGAGTTGATCGCAGGCGGCGAATCACTCGATCGTGCGGGAACCAGGCTGTGGGCGGCGGCCGAGGCGATCCGAAAGGCCACGGGGCAGATGTCGGTTTCTCTGGCGATGGGCGCCAGGGAGGACGACGCAGTGACCTTCCGCGGCGGCGCAGACGGAAGCGTGGTGGTTCTGACTTTTCCAGCTCTGTTGACGGACAACGAGGAGCGGATTCTCGCGTTTGTGACTCATGAGGAGGATGCGGAAGAACCGGCGCAGGACTCGGCACCACAGTTCGACTCCGGCCCGTTGTCGGCGAAGTCTCTCGCGCAGTTCGATCCGATGGCCTACGGCTCCGACGTGCATGTGGTGGCCCGGAGCGGCTATCCGGCGGTGACGATCCGGTTCCCCGTCGGGTTCCGGGACGCGTGCAACGTCGGTGGATCAGTGGGGTTCGCGAGCTTCGCGCTGTGGTTGGGCGCTTTGCGAGAGAGGGGAACCGGACCGATCTCGAAGCAGATCGTGGAGGACATGGCGACGGGTCGTTGGGGCATGGTGACCAACAACTCCGAGGTGTTCATCGATGCGAACCTGTACACCGACGACATTGTCGAGGGGACGATCTGGATCACCGAACTCACCGGTCCGGATCGGGCAACCACCAATCTGCATGTCGAATGGTCCCGGGTCGACGGCGAGACGCGCACTCACATCGGGTGGAGTGCGATGCAGACGACGTGGGTGGAAATCCTCTCCCACGGTGTGGTGGCGGCACGGCCGATGCCGCAGTACTTCCACGATTTCATCGAGCCGATGACGATTCCGACGGGGACGAAGAACATCGCTGTTCCCACCGAACCGAAGAACGTCGATCGTGGTTCCGTGATCCGCTCGGCTCCGATGGTGCCGCGCAATCCGTACCTGCTCGAATCCGAGGTGTTCTCGACGACGTTGCAGGACGGAAACGTCGTGGGCAACATCTACTTCGGCAACTATTACATCTGGCAGTCGAGGGTTCGGGACAAGTTCCTGGTCCGTTCTCAGCGTGAGGCCATGGCGGCCAGAGGCGCTCTCGGGGAACTTCGTTGTGTGCACACCAGGGTTGAGCATCTGCGCGAGGTCATGCCGTTCGACGACGTCCTGGTCACGATGTCCTTGTCTGCCCTCTACGAGAGGGGGATCGACCTCGAGTTCGAGTACTTCAAGGTCAATGAGGACGGATCACGGGAGAAGCTCGCGATCGCTCGGCACAGAACTGTCTGGACGATGCCGGGCGCTCCGGGAGAACTGGAAATCTCTCCGCCGTCGAAACTTCCACAGTCGCTGATCGATTCGGTGCTGGAGGCGATCGACGGAAAGTAGACGGGGGATTTTCCGAGATCGAAGTGGAGAGACGGGTTGCGTTTTCCTTGCGGGAGAACGCAACCCGTTTCGATGGGGAGGGGAATGTATGGGTATCGGGGTTTCCAGAAGATCGGTTCTGAAAGGGTCGGTAGTCGGCACAGCGGCTGTTGCTTTGGGTGCAAAGGCAGGTGCTGCTCCGGCGGGGAGTGTGGATATCGAGTCTCCGTTGATTTTTCATTCGCCGGAGTTCGAGCCGTTCTGTGACGAACTACATTCGTTGTCAACGCTTTCCGGAAACGAGATCACACTGACAGCGCAAGTGGGGCAACATGCCTTTCATCGGGATTTTCCCTCGTACCCAGCACTGTCGTACCGCAGCGGAGAGATCGGTGGCGGTTATCTGGGCCCTACCGTCGAGGCGCATTCCGGCGAGCCGATCATGTTGACGTTCGAGAACGATCTGACCGGACATCCGTTGGCAGCGGACATGGATATGACGCTGCACGGAATGCAGGCCGACTTTCGTGCGCACCCGCCGACGTCGTTGCACTTGCACGGTGGAGTCACTTCACCTGAGAGCGACGGCCACCCGGAACTGCTGGTGATGCCGGGACAGGCTGCGATGCATCACTTTTTGCACGGTCAGGAAGCCGCCCACCTCTGGTATCACGATCACGCGATGGGCATCACCCGGCTCAACGTCTACGCCGGTCTGATCGGCAACTATCTGATCAGGGATGAATTCGACACCGGCGAACTGGGAAATCCGTTGGGGTTGCCGGCCGAGGAATTCGAGATCCCGTTGATCCTGCAGGAGAAGATCTTCACGCCGACAGGCGCCCAGAACGGCCGATCCACCATCTTGATCCCGGAAGGATCGTGGGAAGGCGGCGCGGTGGGCGACGTCGGCTTGGTCAACGGCAAGGTGTGGCCGGAACTGTCTGTGGCTCGGGGCCTTTACCGCTTCCGCATCGTCAATGCGGCGTCGGCAAGTGTGTGGAATCTTCACTTCTCGAACATGATGACGTTCTGGGTCATCGGCAACGACGCCGGAATGCTCGACGCACCCGTCGCGGTCAATGCCTTCCGCTGCGCACCGGGGGAGCGGTACGACCTCCTCGTCGATTTCACCGGACTGTCGGAGGGTTCGACGGTGGAGCTTCGCAACGACGAGGCGCCCCCGCTACCCGCCGCTGTCATCGGTGAAGTGACTATGCCGCTGTTCTGCCGGTTCCGCGGTGACGCCAGGCGCGGATTCACCGGTGGTGTTCCGTCGCAACTGCGCGGTGGGCGCCGGCAACGTGACGTTCTCGCCCCGTTGGAGCAGCCGACGGTAATTCGCACGGTGACGGTGAGCCAGCAACTGGAACTGCGGAATCCACCGGCTCAGATGACGTTGAACAACCTGACGTTCAGCACCACGGACGTCGAGAGGCCGCGGCAAGGCACCGTCGAGCAGTGGAACATCGTCAACACCACGCCGGACCCGCATCCGATACACCTGCACTTGGTGAATTTCCGGATTCTCGGCAGAACACCGATGCGGACGCTGGAGTACTTGATCCGCCATCCGCAGCCGGTGATCGGCAACAAGTGGACTCCGTCGCCCGACGGGTTCGAGGCGGGGCCGATGATCGCGCCGGCGCCGTGGGAAGCGGGGATGAAGGACACCGTCAGGGTGGACGGCGGCACTGTCACCCGGATCATCGTGCGATTCCCCACCGCGGATGAGCTGGGTTTCGATCCCGACGCGATGTTCGATCGTCTTCCGAGCGGTGTGATGACGGGTAGTGGGATGACGGGCGGTGGGCGCCACGATATGGCTGATTCTGGTCGACTCCAGGGATACGTGTGGCATTGCCATCTACTCGATCACGAAGATCACGACATGATGTTGCCGTATCGCATCGTGCCGTGAGTGCTTCCGGGGGCGCACCCGAAATGAACCGAAGCGGGCAGGCGTTCGCGCACCTGATCACCTCGGTCACCTAGCAGGATCGCTTCGGTCCTTCCCATGAATTTGGAACACGTTCTACAGTGAAAGGGCTGAGGTCTGTACCTCGGCCATGCGCCACCACCGAAGGTGGCGCGGACGATCTGCAGACCGGTTCGACGAATTACACGGAAGGAACACCTCACAGTGACCACAGAGGCATTCATTTATGAAGCCATCCGTACCCCGCGAGGCCGCGGCAAGAAGACCGGGTCGTTGCACTCGGTCAAGCCGATCTCGCTGGTCACGGGTCTGATCCAGGAACTGCGCGTGCGCTTTCCCGACCTCGACGAGGACCGGATCTCCGACCTCATCCTGGGCGTCGTCACCCCCGTTGGCGATCAGGGAATGGACATCGCCCGCGTTGCAGTCAACGATGCGGGACTGCCCGACACCGTCGGCGGCGTTCAGCTCAACCGTTTTTGCGCTTCCGGCCTCGAGGCCGTGAACATGGCTGCTCAGAAGGTTCGGTCCGGCTGGGACGAACTGGTGATCGCCGGTGGCGTCGAGTCGATGTCCCGCGTTCCGATGGGATCCGACGGTGGACCGTGGGCACTCGACCCCGCCACCAACTACGACAACTACTTCGTGCCGCAGGGCGTCGGCGCAGACCTCATCGCCACCATCGAGGGCTTCTCGCGTGACGACGTCGACGCATACGCCGTGCGCTCGCAGGACCTCGCCGCCAAGGCGTGGACCGGCGGATACTTCGCCAAGTCGGTAGTGCCGGTCAAGGACATCAACGGCATCACCATCCTCGACAACGACGAGCACATGCGTCCGGGCACCACGGCAGAGAACCTCGCCGGCTTGGCTCCCGCGTTCGGTGTGATCGGTGAAATCGGCGGATTCGACGCCGTGTCGCTGCAGAAGTACCACTGGGTCGAGAAGATCAACCACGTTCACCACGGCGGCAACAGCTCGGGAATCGTCGACGGCGCTGCCCTCGTGCTCGTCGGTAGCGAGCAGGCCGGCAAGGACATGGGTCTGACGCCGCGCGCTCGCGTCGTCGCCACCGCCACCAGCGGCGCCGACTCCACCATCATGCTCACCGGCCCGACGCCGGCGTCGAAGAAGGTTCTGGCAGCTGCCGGCCTGACGGTCGACGACATCGACCTCTTCGAGATCAACGAGGCATTCGCTTCCGTCGTCCTGAAGTTCCAGAAGGACCTGAACATCCCGGACGAGAAGCTCAACGTCAACGGTGGCGCGATCGCCATGGGTCACCCGCTCGGTGCAACCGGCGCGATGATCACCGGAACGATGGTCGACGAGCTCGAGCGTCGTGGCGGCAAGCGCGCCCTCATCACCCTGTGCATCGGCGGCGGTATGGGCGTTGCCACCATCATCGAGCGCGTCTGACGCGGCGTCCGTCCTTCCAACGAGGCTTACCAGGAGTCAAGCAAAGTGACTGATCAGAACATCATCAACTGGGACCAGGACGCCGACGGCATCGTCGTGCTCACCATCAACGATCCCAACCAGGGCGCAAACACCATGAACGACGCGTACATCGCGTCGATGAAGGCCACCGTCGACCGTCTGGTCGCCGAGAAGGACTCCATCACCGGTGCCGTCATCACTTCCGGCAAGAAGACCTTCTTCGCCGGTGGCGACCTCAAGAACATGATCAAGGTCGGCCCCGAGCAGGCCGAGGAGATCTACAACCACAGCGTCGAGATCAAGGCAGACCTGCGTCGTCTCGAAACTCTCGGCAAGCCGGTCGTCGCCGCCATCAACGGTGCGGCGCTCGGCGGTGGCCTCGAGATCGCTCTCGCGACCCACCACCGCATCGCGGCAGACGTCAAGGGCGTCAAGATCGGCCTGCCCGAGGTCACCCTCGGCCTGCTGCCCGGCGGCGGCGGCGTCGTGCGCACCGTGCGGATGCTCGGCCTGCAGAACGCGCTCATGGGCGTCCTGCTCCAGGGGCAGCAGCGTGGACCCGTTCAGGCCAAGGAAGTCGGCCTCATCGACGAGGTCGTCGGCTCGGTAGAAGAACTGGTTCCGGCTGCGAAGGCATGGATCAAGGCCAACCCCGAAGGCGGCGTTCAGCCGTGGGATGTCAAGGGCTACAAGATCCCTGGCGGAACTCCGTCCACTCCGGCATTCGCTGCCAACCTTCCGGCGTTCCCCGCGAACCTGCGTAAGCAGCTCAAGGGCGCTCCGATGCCGGCTCCGCGCGCCATCATGGCCGCAGCCGTCGAGGGTTCGCAGGTCGACATCGACAACGCGCTGCTCATCGAGGCTCGCTACTTCACCTCGCTGGTGACCGGCCGCGTCGCGAAGAACATGATCCAGGCGTTCTTCTTCGACCTGCAGTCGATCAACGGCGGCGGTTCACGTCCGGCAGGCATCGAGAAGTCCACCATCAAGAAGGTCGGCGTCCTCGGCGCAGGCATGATGGGCGCGGGCATCGCGTACGTCTCCGCGAAGGCCGGCTTCGACGTCGTCCTCAAGGACGTCAGCATCGAGGCTGCCAACAAGGGCAAGGCGTACGCCGAAGGCATTGAGGCCAAGGCGCTCTCGCGCGGCAAGACCACGCAGGAGAAGTCCGACGCACTCCTCGCCAAGATCACCCCGACGGCTGACCCGGCAGATTTCGCCGGCGTCGACTTCGTCATCGAAGCAGTCTTCGAGAGCCAGGAACTCAAGCACAAGGTGTTCCAGGAGATCGAGGACATCGTCGATCCCAAGGCGCTGCTGGGCTCGAACACCTCGACGCTGCCCATCACGGGTCTCGCCACCGGCGTGAAGCGTCAGGAAGACTTCATCGGCATCCACTTCTTCTCGCCCGTCGACAAGATGCCGCTGGTGGAGATCATCCGCGGTGAGAAGACCTCCGACGAGACTCTGGCTCGCGTGTTCGACTACGTCCAGGCGATCCGCAAGACGCCGATCGTGGTCAACGACTCGCGTGGCTTCTTCACCTCGCGTGTCATCGGAACCTTCATCAACGAGGCCATCGGCATGCTCGCCGAGGGTGTCGAGCCCGCCACCATCGAGCAGGCCGGTATGCAGGCCGGTTACCCGGCTGCGCCGCTTCAGCTTTCGGATGAGCTCAACCTCACCCTCATGCAGAAGATCCGCAAGGAATCTGCCGACGCCGCCAAGGCCGAGGGCAAGGAACTGCCGGCAGATCCGGCCGGCGAGGTCATCAACACCCTCGTCGAGAAGTTCGATCGTAAGGGCAAGCTCGGTGGAGCCGGCTTCTACGATTACGCCGAGGGCAAGCGCACCGGCCTGTGGTCCGGACTCCGCGAGAACTTCAACTCCGGAACCTCCGATGCTCCGATCCAGGACCTCATCGACCGCATGCTGTTCATCGAGGCGATCGAGACGCAGAAGTGCTTCGACGAGAACGTCCTGATCACCACGGCGGACGCCAACATCGGCTCCATCATGGGTATCGGATTCCCGGCCTGGACCGGTGGCGTTCACCAGTTCATCGTCGGTTACGAGGGCGGCACGGCCGGCTTCGTCGCTCGCGCAAAGGAACTCGCTGCGCAGTACGGCCCGCGGTTCACCCCGCCGGCTTCGCTAGGGGCATAGCCCCCGTGCGCCTTTTTGGTAGTTACGGCTACCAAAAAGGCGCACAGGGGTTTATCCCCAGCTGGTGAGTTATCCACAGACGAACTCCGACAGCGAATTTCACGTCAGTCCTGTCGGAGTTCGGCCTGACGCTTGGTGCCATGACTACGTCTCATGGTGGAAGCGAGTTTCTCCGGATTCTCGATGCGCAATCCGGTCTGGTACGGCAACAGCAACTCTCGTCATTCGGATACAACCGAGGGATGCTGCGGAACTTTCTGGACCGCGGCGAATGGCAGCGCGTTCTACAAGGCGTGTATGCAGTGACCGCTGGCCCGCTCACCAGAGAAATGATCTTGAACGCCGCTTGGCTTTATGGTGGCCCGCAAGCGATTCTGAGCCACGACACTGCAGCTGAGGAATGGGGAATGCGTCGCATCGACGCAGACAAGCCAGTCCATGTCACCGTGCCCTACGGCAAGTCGGCTCGCTGTCAGTCCGCGACAATCCGCCGAGTTCCAGCGCGAACGTCGGGTGCACTTGTCAGAGTGGGTGGCGTGGTTCACCCCGGGGTAGTCGTCCACCGATCCCGAGCCCACCGATACATCGGCGTGCCGTCAGTCATACCTCGAACGTCGCGGGCGGATACCGCGATTGATCTTGCGACCGCCGAATCCACAGCGCGAAGCGCCTACGTTTCACTCATCACCACAGTGACAAATGCGCGAATTCCGTTGAACGATGTGCGTCGTCGGATTGACGAACGAACACCACATCGATTCAAGGGTGCGCTTTCCGATGCGGTACGCCTCCTGGCAGACGGGGTGCAGTCAACGCTCGAATACCACTATGCGGTCGACGTGGAGCAGGCGCACGGGTTGCCGTCGGCCAGACGCCAGTCTCCGGTCCGCGTCGACGGCCGCACGCTGTACGAGGATTGCGACTACAGCGAATTCGGTGTGCCGCTGATCGTGCGTCTCGACGGTCGGTGGGCGCATTCCATGGCCGAGGTGGCATTCCGTGATCGCCGCCGTGACAATGCGGCAGAGCTGGCAGGTCGTCCGCGGTTGGTCTACGGATTCGACGAGGTGATGAAGACCCCGTGCCAGGTTGCGCACGAGGTGGAGACGGTCTTGCGGCGGGGAGGCTGGGTGAGGACGCAGTCGGGTGCCTGCGGCACCTGTGCGCCTTTTTGGTAGTGCCGACTACCAAAAAGGCGCACAGGGGCTTTGCCCCTAGGCCTTCCACCACGGGCGAAGCGGCACATGCGCCTCACCCTTGGGGCCTAGCTTGACGGCCAGAACCTGGTGCAGCTGAACGACATTGCGCTCGAACCCGAGTCGTGAGCCGGCCATGTACAGGCCCCAGACGCGGGCGGTTCCTTCGCCGACCTCGGCGACGCACGCGTCCCAGTTGTCGACGAGATTCTGGCACCATCCGGCGAGCGTCAGTGCGTAGTGCTCGCGAAGGTTCTCTTCGTGACGCACCTCGAGGCCGACGTTCTGGATCTCGGAGATGATGCGACCCGAACCGGTGAGCTCCCCGTCGGGGAAGACGTACCGGTCGATGAATCCGCCTGCCTTGGCGCTGCTTCGATTGTCCGGACGGGTGATGCAGTGGTTGAGCAGACGCCCACCCTCACGCAGCTTGCCCTTGAGAAACTCGAAGTACGCCGGGTAGTTTCCGACGCCGATGTGCTCGGTCAGGCCGATGGAGGACACTGCGTCGAATCCGGTCTCGGCCACGTCGCGGTAGTCGGAGAAACGGACCTGGGCGAGATCGGCGAGGCCCTCGTCCTCGATGGCCTTCTGTGCCCAATCCGCTTGCTCGCGAGAGAGAGTCACGCCGATCACCTTGACGCCGCGCCTGGCCGCGTAGCGGACCATCGAGCCCCAGCCGCAGCCGATGTCGAGAAGTCGATCACCCTTCTGGAGTCCGAGCTTCTCGAACACCAGGCGGTACTTGTTCTCCTGGGCTTCTTCGAGCGTCTGTTCCGCATTGTCGTAAGCGGCACAGGTGTACGTCATGGACGGGCCGAGGACGTACTCGTAGAAGGTGTTGGAGACGTCGTAGTGGTGATGGATGACTTCGGCGTCACGAGTCTTGGAGTGACGCAGTCCTTCTGCGACGCGACGCCACCGTGGGAGATGTTCCTGGGGCGGCGGGGCGATGGGCCGCAACAGATCCCAGCCCAGGGAGCGCGTGATGCTGGCGAGCGTCAGTGCGGACGGGCGCTTGAGGTGGAGTTCGTCACCCATGATGCGCAGGATCTCGTACGGATCACCGGGGTGGACACCCTCGGCTTCGAGATCGCCGGAGACGTACGCGCGGGCCATGCCGAGATCGCCGGGCGCCGTTGCGAGATAAGTGGTTCCGCGAGTCGACTTGAGGTGCAGTCCGTAGTCGGCATCTTCGGGGCCGGCGGTGCTGCCGTCGTACGCGGTGAATCGAAGCGGCAGCATGCCGTCGGAAAGCGTCTCGAGAATCTCGGCAATAGAGAGCTTGTCCTGGCTTTTGGAGTCTTTGAACGTGGTCATTTACGTTGCACCGCCTTAGAGAATAGATCCAATAAACGGGATTTCGGGTCGTAGCGTTCCTTGAGTCCGATGTACCGGTCGCCGCCGTAGTACAGCTCCTCGAAGTCTTCCTTCGAGTAGTAGGAGTCGGAGTAGAGCGATTTGTGTCCGTCGAAATCGCTGACCTTTTCTTCGATCAGTCGATTTGCTGCCCCCTCGCGCTCACCGGGAACGATCGGCACCGAAGACCAGAAGCCGATGTTGACGTAGGTGCGCTTGGGTTCGAGGGGGTAGAGGGGCCACGGCCGTGATGCAGAAGCGGCGGCAGGGCTTGGCTCGCGAAGACGCAACGGGCACAACCACAGTGGTTCGATCGGGATTTCCTCGAGGAACCACGAGACGAAGTCCGCGGTTCGTTCGATGGGTACCTCGACGTCCTGGACGACGCGTTCGCGCGGGGGCTTGCCCTTGCGCTTTTCGAGGCGATCTCCGATGTCGTACTTGTGGTCGAGGGCGATCAGCTTCCAGTAGAAGCTGCTGCGCAGGTACTGCTTGGGCCAGAAGCGCCGGATCTTCGGGTTCTGTGCACCGAAAGCTCGTGAGCACCAGAACCAGTCGGTGTCCCAGCGCCACAGGTAGTCGCGAATGGTCAAGCGATCCGTCTTGGGCTGGGTGAGTGACGAATGCTGGATCGACCGGTAGAAGATGTCCTGGTCGGTGTAATCGCTGACCGGGCCTTCCTCGTCGGTTTGCACGCCGAGTGTGAGGTAGCTCTCGGAATCGGTGAAGACCACCCCGTCGAGATAGTCGACGGCGATCCCGTCGTACTCGCGTTCGGTGACGATGCGATCCATCGTTTCTTCGAGTTTCTTCAACGAATCGAAGCGCACGTGGCGCAAGGCGACGTACTTCTTGACGGGTTCGAGTGCGATCTTCAATCGCGTCGAATAGCCAAGGGTGCCGTAGGAATTGGGAAAACCGAAGAACAGTTCGGCGTGTTCGCCGTCCGGTGTTGCGGTGATGATCTCGCCGCTTCCGGTCAGTACGTCGATTTCGAGTACCGACTCGTGCGGCAGGCCGTTGCGGAACGAGGTGGACTCGATGCCCAGGCCGGTCACCGCACCGCCCAGGGTGATGGTCTTGAGTTGAGGCACGACCAGGGGCGCCAGCCCGTAGGGCAGCGTCGCGTCGACGAGGTCCTCATACGTGCACATGCCGGCGACGTCGGCTGTGCGCGCCTGCGCATCGACGGCGATGACACCTGCCAGACCGCTGACGTCGAGGCCGGGGGCCGACGTCTTGGCGCGAGCGCGGAACAGATTGGATGTCTTCTTTGCCAGGCGTACAGAAGCATCGGCGGGAATGGCGCGGTATGACGCGAGTAGGCGTTCGACGCCTTCTCTGTGCTGCTCGAACCCCATTTCACGCGCAGCATCGGAACCCGGGCCTTGCTTTGTCCGGATTCGATCTAACTTCTGAACTACCCCATTGAACGAGAGAGTCACACCCTGACGCTATCGGTAGTTGCGTGTGCAAGCTATCCGGAGGGGTATTAATGCCCGAATTTGATCGAGTTGTTGCAATCGAACTCGGTAAATGCTCCGAGTGGTGAACCAGCTCACACGGAATGGGTAGATGGTCGAGATACCCGGGCGCAGCAGGCAGTATGGAAAGGAATATCTGCGCAGTTCGAGGTGCGGATTCGGGTAGTCATTCGCGGTATCGAGCCGCGTTGGTCGAGCAAGGAGACGTAGGGCATATGGGTCAGGTCAATGCAATGAGTTCGACAGTCGTCACAGCAGCACCCGACAAGGTGCTCGCGGCGCTCTCGGACTACGAGACGGTTCGCCCGCGAATCCTGTCCGAGCAGTACCTCGACTACAAGGTCGTCGAAGGTGGCCAGGGTGACGGAACCGTCGCGCAGTGGACGCTCAAGGCGACGGAAAAGCGCTCGCGCAACGTCAAGGCGACAGTGACGGTCGACGGCAACGTCATCACCGAGAAGGACGCGAACTCCAGCCTCGTCACCACCTGGACCGTTGCCCCCAACGGCACCGGAACGACGGTGACGACGCTCACCCAGTGGCAGGGTGCCACCGGTATCGGCGGCTTCTTCGAGCGCACGTTCGCTCCGAAGGGTCTGCAGCGCATCCAGGCCCAGGTCCTGGACAACCTCAAGCGCGAACTCGTCTAACCGATCCTGCATCACCGAGATGGCGTCGTACCTTCACCGGTACGGCGCTTTCTTTCACGGGCCGGTAATGATCCGCCCCAATTCGGTGAGTGCGGGGTTTCCGCTTTCCCAGTAATCGCTGTGAACTCCGAACCCAGGCTCCCCGGGAGATCCGGTGAATACCTGCGCGCCGAATTCCGGATCCGACGGGTCGAACCCGTGGACTCCGAGGATCTTGGGGATCAATTGGACCGGATCCCAGAAGGCCGTCGTCGAATGAACATGGTGAGCCATCTCGGCCGAGTCGACGCCGTCCAGGCTCAGTTCGTTCACGCGCTCGGCATCGACGCCGGGGCTTGCGACAAAAACCAGTTCGTCGACGTCGAGAGAAGCGCCACGGGTAGTCGCAGCACCGATGACGGTGCTGCCGTAGGAATGACCGATCACCACGTTGTGCGAAGGCGGGCCGTCATGCGAGGTTCGTAACCCGTCCTGGAAGCTGTCGAGCCTCGGCGCTGCGGAGGTGGCGTACCGATCCGAGGCTGCGTCGGGAATGCCTGGGGGAGCGTCGTATCCGGACCACAGGATCACTGATGTGGCTTCCGTTGGCGCCGCCCTGACCGCCGCGTCGTACATGGCCTTGGTTCGTTGCAGGTCTCCGCCGACGCCCGACAGCCCGGAGCCGGTTCCGGGAACCAGTGTTGCGACGTTGCCGGCGGCATCGGGATTACCGACTGCCACGACGGCATGCCCATCCGTGACCGAGAGAAGGAACGTGTCCGGTCGAAGTTCGCCGCGCACGGCCGTGTATCCGGCAGCTACCGTTCGATCCGGCAACTGCTCGAGCGCAGAGAGGTACCGCCGGTTGTAGTAGTCCCGGTCCAGAGCGGGAAGGCCGTCCCGGCTACCGATGGACGGATCCCACCTCGCCAACGCGTCTTTCTCGTTGGGCGTGAGCGATTCCCAGAGTCGGTGTAGCTCCGTTGGTGTCCCGGGGAGTGTCGACCTCCCGTCGAGGATGTCGAGGACAGTGCGGTCGAGGCGATCAGGCTGATTGCCAAGGAGTGATCCGATCTCTCGGAATGCCGCACCCAGAGCAGTCGCGGCCCGGTTGTCTTCGTCGTCGAGTGCCGTCAATGCAGTGGAGATCTTCTGCTGAAAAACCTTTGCAGCCGTGTCGTTTTCGGAATCTTGCATGGCGTCGGCCAGATTCCACGGCTGCTTCGTCTCAGGTGCCGATACCGCTCCACTGTCTGACACCGTCAAGCCGTGTTCGAGAGTCGCCTCCTCGACCAGGTCCAGAACTGATTTTCGCGCCGCACCGATCGTATTGGACGCTCCGGCATACAGATCCGCAACTACGCGAACTGCAATCGACAGCCGCGACGAGGAAAGCGAGATGCCAGACCACTGCACTGCGGCTGCGCTCGACGCTTGTCCCTGCCAGAATTCGCGGACGGCGTCGATGCTGCGTCCGGCGTCATTGCCGAGGACTTCGATCTGCCGGTCGATGTCGATCAGTTCCGAAGCGCTTGTGCGCAATTTCTCCGGTGACCACGTTCGAAGCTGAGAGACGGTGGGCTGCATCAGTAGGCTCCGCGCAGTTCGGACACCACTTCGCCCTCGGCAGCGTCGTACAGACGTGCTGCGGCAGCGGTTCCCGACGCCATGAGTCCCAATTGCGTAGCCAGGTGCCGGTACGCGTCGGCGATGACGCCGGCATTCCCAGTCGACACAGCCGCGACAGCGGACGAGTTCAGGGCCGCCGCGGCTTCGAAAATCGGGCCGGCGGAATCGATCCCCGAGATCTGATCCGCGATTCGAGACAGATCAGCCGAAAGTTGCTGCAGAGCAGCGAAATCTACCTGAAGTATCGGCCCCATGGCAGAACCGTATCCAGGTGAGCGGGCTACTTCGGCGGTGCCGACATACCTGTGGACAAGTGGAATTTCTCCACAGAAGACAGGTCAGGGGGTTGTGAGGAAGGCCGTGACTCCGCTGGTGACGGCGGACGCATATTCCTGCTGACCGTCCGGGCTCGTCATGCGCGCTGCCTCGTCGGCATTTCGCATGTTGCCGAGTTCGACCAGAATCGACGGCCGCTGCGACAGATTGAGTCCCGTCAGATCGGCGCGTGGTGCCAGCCCGTCGTCACCGATGTAGGTCGACGGGGTGAGCCCGGCTGTGACGAGTGAGTCGCGCATGGTTTCGGCAAAGGTGACGGACGGGCCGGCCTGCACCGCGTTCAGCGGGGGCGCGGAGTAGCAGACGTGGAAGCCCTCGGCTCCGGCTGCTGCGCCGTCCGCGTGAATGCTCACCACTACGTCGGCGCCGGAGGAATTGGCAGCTTCGGCGCGTGCGTCGACGCAAGATCCGACGCTGATGTCGTCCGGTCGACTCAGGACCACTGTGGCGCCTTGGCCTTCGAGTTCGCTCTTGACCAGGCTCGCGACTTCCCAGTTGAAGGTGTGCTCGGGGAACCCGGCATCGGTGTTGGTGCCGGTGGTCTGGCAGTTCTTGGTGCCGCCGCGGCCCGTGGGGACCTGGGTGTTGATGCTGTCGTCGTTCGCCCCGCTGTGCCCGGGATCGAGGAAGACGACCTTGCCGGTGAGCGCAGCGGGGACGTCAGCGGCGACAGTGCTCAGCGGAGACACCTCGACCGAAGTCGTGGCCTCGGCAGTCTCGGTCGGAATCGTGCACGCAGCGCTCAGAAGCCCGGCCCCGACCACGGCGATCAGGGCAGTGGAGCGGAACACACGTGATGCCATGTTTGACCCTCTTGACGGTTTTACGGTGTCTGACTGGTTCCGGCGCACCCGCTCACGGTAGCGCGCACCGACTACGCTGGTGGGGATAACTCTGTAGAAAGGACCGCTCGTGCAACCAGGTGGAGCACCCGACATGTCTGCTCTGTTGGCTCAGGCTCAGCAGATGCAGCAGCAATTGATGGCGGCGCAGCAGGAAATGGCTCAGGCCGAAGTGACCGGTCAGGCCGGTGGCGGACTGGTTGTCGCCACTGTCAAGGGCACCGGCGAGGTTGTCGGTCTGCAGATCGATCCCAAGGTCGTCGACCCCGAAGATGTCGAGACGCTGCAGGATCTGGTGATCGGCGCGATCGAGGACGCTTCGCGCAAGGCACAGGAAGTCGCTGCTGAGAAGCTCGGCCCGTTGGCCGGCGGACTCGGCGGAGGCCTTCCCGGTCTCCCCGGCTTCTAGAAACGAGAACGCGTGTACGAAGGTCCGGTTCAGGATCTGATCGACGAACTCGGGAAGCTTCCCGGAGTCGGGCCGAAGAGCGCTCAACGCATCGCTTTTCACCTGCTCTCCGTGGAGCCTCCCGAGATCGACCGTTTGAAAAATGCATTGCAGCGCATCCGTGACGGCGTTCAGTTCTGCACGGTGTGCGGAACTGTCTCCGATCAGGAGAAGTGCCGCATCTGCGCCGACGCACGTCGCGATCGCACGGTGATCTGCGTCGTGGAGGAACCGAAGGACGTCCAGGCCGTCGAGCGCACCCGTGAGTTCAAGGGTCGTTATCACGTGCTCGGCGGTGCGCTCAATCCGCTCTCGGGGATCGGGCCTGACCAGTTGCGTATCCGGGAGTTGTTGGCTCGCATCGCAAATCAGGAGGACGGCGTCGACGTGTCCGAGGTCATCATCGCCACCGACCCCAACACCGAGGGTGAGGCGACAGCTACCTATCTCGTTCGCATGATGCGAGACATTCCGGGGCTGACGGTGTCTCGGTTGGCTTCGGGTCTTCCGATGGGTGGCGATCTCGAATTCGCAGACGAGTTGACGCTGGGTCGCGCATTGTCCGGCCGTCGTGAATTGTCGCGGAACGCTTGATGAGCGGCACGGAGCAAGGTCAGCAGGTGCGTCGTACGTCCGAGCAGACGCGTGCGCAGATCATCGCGTCGGCCGGGAAAGCATTCGCGACTCGGCCGTACCGCGAAATCACGCTCAAGGACATCGCCGAAGACGCAGGCGTCAGCGCGCCTCTGATCATCAAGTACTTCGGTTCCAAAGAGCAGTTGTACGACGAGTTGGTCGACTTCCGGGCAGCGGCGGTCACGGTCTTCGA
Organism: Rhodococcus sp. YH3-3; assembly: GCF_001653035.1. NCBI lineage: Bacteria > Bacillati > Actinomycetota > Actinomycetes > Mycobacteriales > Nocardiaceae > Rhodococcus > Rhodococcus sp. YH3-3. The sequence continues at coordinate 835,294 of NZ_BCWH01000001.1, forward strand.
TGCCCCGAACGACTCGCTCGGCGAGCGCATGGTCTCGCTGTTCACCAAGCCGTTGGAGTCGTACAAGCCGCTGTCCATGAGCTTGTTGTTCATGAGCGGCGTCAGTGAAGAGAGCAACCGCAAGCTGCGCGAGAACTATTCGACGCAGATGATCGACACCCTCGCCGCTCGCCTGTCCGGCCCCGACGCGAGATTGCGCGCGGAACTGGCGATGTCGATGGTGGTCGGAGTGGCGATCATGCGCCGACGGATGATGGCCGGCCATGCCACCGGCACCCAGGACGAGGTGGTTGCGCTGTACGCACCGCTGGTGCAAAAGCTGCTCGACGGGTGAGCGGCGTCACAATTCTTGCTAGGTAAATATCCGTTCACCTAATGTAGGTGAACGGATATTTACCTAGTGAGAACAGGCGGTGTGGGGTGACGACGCTCGACCGTCCGCCGGGCACGCCTGCAGTCACCACCTCCGATGCGGGACTCGCGCAGCCGCGCTCCCGCTTCCTGTTCCCCATCGTTGTCGCCGCCGCAGTGTTCCAGGCTGTTCTGCAGACGGTCATCGTTCCACTGCTGCCGGAGTTGCCGCACTTCACCGGCGCTGGACGCACGGCCGTGTCCTGGCTGGTGACCGTCACGTTGCTGGTCGGCGCTGTCGTCACTCCCATCTTCGGTCGACTCGCCGACATGTTCGGCAAGAAGAAGATGCTTCTGGTTGCTTTCTCGATGATGACTCTCGGCTCGATGTTGTGTGCGCTGTCGTCGGACATCGCTGTACTCATCTTCGCGAGAGCGTTGCAGGGGGCCGGGTCGGCAGTCATCCCCATCGGAATCTCCATGCTGCGTGACGAATTGCCACGGAACAAGGTCAACGGCGCAGTGGCCATGATGAGTTCGACGCTCGGCGTCGGAACCGCTTTGGGCATACCGTTTTCCGCGATGATCGCGCAGTACTCGAATTGGCACGTCCTGTTCTGGGTAACCACCGCCATCGGGCTGTCCGTGACTCTTGCTGCGGTGCTGTTCATTCGAGAGTCCGAGCCGAATCCGTCGGGAAGATTCGACGGCGTCGGGGCGGTTGGTCTGAGCGCCGCGATGATTGCTCTGCTTGTGCCGATCACTCAGGGGTCGAGTTGGGGGTGGACCAGTGGAGCGGTGATCTCCATGCTGGCCGCGTCGGCGGTGCTGTTCACGCTCTGGGTAATTCAACAGCGGCGCAACGTCAATCCGCTGGTCGACGTCCGTGCTCTCGTGAAACGTGCGGTGTTGATCCCGCATCTGGCGGCTCTGCTGGTCGGGTTCGCGTTTTTCGGGAACACGCTGATCACGACACAACTGCTGCAGGGGATGAAGGGGCCGGGTGCCGGGTACGGCCTGTCGATCATCGCGGCAGCGCTCTGCCAGATTCCGGCGAGTATCGCGATGGTGCTGTTCTCACCGGTTGCGGTGCGTATCACCGACCGCTTCGGTTCACGGACCGCGATGTTGACCGGCGCCGTGTTCCTCGCCGGGGGGTACGGGATTCACGCCGTTGCCGGTAAGCCGCTGTGGGGAGTGGTTGCAGCACTGGGTATCACAGCGGTCGGGACTGCCATCGTGTACAGCACGCTCTCGCTGCTGATTCTGGTTGCCGTACCTCGTCAGCGACTGGCGGCTGCCAACGGGGTGAACTCACTTCTGCGGACGTCCGGAAGCACGATCTGCAGTGCGACGGTGGCAACCATTCTCGCAGCATTCGTGATCAGCGGTTCGGAACATTCCACGTCGTGGACCGGATTCTCCGTCGCCTACCTGGTGTGCGCGGGCTGCGCGGTGGTCGTGTTCGCGGTGTCGATCCTGTTGCCGCAGGGACGAACCCCGAAACATCTGGATTTGCCGGATCTGGTCAGGCGACCCTGAATCCCGAGAGGAAGAGCGTGATCATCAGATCCGCGAACTCGTCGGTGGTGTACTTCTGGCGATCCGGCCAATGCGTTGTCGACCACAAGGTGTCTCGTACCGATCGATAGAAAATTTCCGGTGCCACGTCTTTGCGGAAGATTCCCTGATCGACGCCTTCGGCAATCGCTTTCATCCAATGCTCGCGGACTTGGCGGGAAGGCCCGTCGACGGATTGCAGGAGATCGTTGTCGCGAAGATAAGCCCGATCGTTCTGGTAGATCGCCGTCGGGTGCGGGTGTAGTTCGATGACGACCAGCGTCTCGCGGATCAAGCCGCGCAGGACTTCCTCGGGGTCGTTTGCCGTCTTCTCCACCTGATCGAAGCGGAGCTGAATGTCGGTGATGAAGCCGCGCATGAGCTCGGCAACTATCGCATTCTTCGACTTGAAGTAGTGGTAGAGGCTGCCCGAGAACACACCGGCGGCGTCGCCGATCTCGCGAACGGTCGTGGTGGCGACACCCTTTCTGGCAAACAGCTCGGCTGAGCTCTCCAGGATCTTCTCCCGACGATCTGGTGATGCCACTGAAATCTCCACTGGTTGTCGGTCCTGCTCAGGGCAGGGTTTCGGGGGTGCCGGGCTGCCGGCGTCGAACGTAGCGCAATCCTGCCCGATAGCTCCGGCTCGAACCAATTCGTCGGTGAGATCGCGTGTTTCCACTTCCAGATTCCTATGCTAGCTTCAGAATCAAGCGCTTGCTCAACTTTCGTTCACGGAGGATTTCAGTGCAGAGCCTGCAGACGCAATTTCCGAATTTCATCGGCACAGAGGCCGAACCAGCCCGGGTCGCTCGCTACGCGGTCAACGAGGCGATGATCCGCAACTGGGTCGAGGCACACGACGACCGCAACCCGATCTACGTCGACGCCGAGGCCGCCCGCAGTACCGGCCGTCGAGACGTCGTCTGTCCGCCCGCCATGATTTCGACCTGGGTGATGGCGGGTTACCGACGTTATCGGCAGGTCCAGCAACTTCGTGCCGACGGAGCCTCCGAGGACTTCGCGTATTCACGACTGCTGGCGTTGTTGGACGAGGCCGGATACACGTCCGTTGTCGCGACCAACGTCGAGCAGGAGTATTTCGCGGAGCTGAGCCCCGGAGACCACGTCACCGCGCATTTCACCATCGAAGCGATCTCGCCGTTCAAACAGACTGCCCTCGGTCACGGGTGCTTCATCACTCTGTTCAAGGAGTACGTCGACCAGGACGGAAAGACGTTGGTCGAAGAGCGCTTTCGATTGCTCAGGTTCAAACCAGATGCCCAGACAGATACTCAACTCGAAGTCCAGGAGGTAATCGCATGAGCGAGACTGGCTCCCGCAACACCGCTGTTCCGAGACTGACCGTCACCGACGACAACGATTTCTTCTTCTCTGCGGCCAAAGAGGGTCGCCTCGAGATCCAACGGTGTGCGGATTGCAAGACTCTGCGCCACCCACCCGCACCCGCGTGCCCGGAATGCCGCTCGTTCAGTTGGGACACAGTCGAATCCACGCGGCGATGCACGTTGCACAGCTTCACGGTCATCCATCACCCGAAGGATCCTGCTTTCGAGTACCCACTCGCCGTCGGACTCGTCGATCTCGAAGAAGGCACGCGTCTGGTTGCCGACATCGCGGGGATCGATCACGAGGAACTCGACTTCGGCTTGGAACTCGAAGTGACCTTCTCCGAGCACGCTCACGGCGAGATGCTGCCGCAACTGAGGCGACGGGGTTCGGTGCAATGACGAAACTGATTGACTGCGAAGTGGGTTCGGTCCTCCCCAGCCTCGAATTGCCGTTGGATCGAACGCTGATCGTCGCCACTGCGATCTCTTCTCAGGATTTCGAGGACGTGCATCACGATCCGGGCAAGGCCCAGGATCGCGGAACTCCCGACATCTTCATGAGCATCAACACCACCAACGGGCTCATCGACCGCTATATCACCGACTGGTCCGGCCCGGCATCACGGATCGTCAAAACATCACTACGGCTTGGTGTTCCGAACTTTCCCGGAGACACCATGACATTCACCGGCGAGGTCACCGCCACAGACGGCCGGGCGCTCACCGTGACGGTTCTCGGGAAAAACGCCCGTGGAACACACGTGACGGCCGACGTGACTCTCGAACCGGTGGAAAGGGTAATCGCATGACACGAGGATTTTCGAGGCAAGCAGCCATCGCCGGAATCGGCGCAACCGAGTTCTCCAAGAACTCCGGCCGTAGCGAATGGCAGTTGGCGTGCGAATCCGTGATCGCCGCACTCGACGACGCTCACATCGAGGCAGAAGAGGTGAACGGATTTGCGCTGTTCACCATGGAGAACAATCCCGAGATTGCGGTCGCACGCGCCCTCGGGATCCCGGAATTGACGTTCTTCAGTCGAATTCCACACGGCGGCGGCGGTGCCTGCGCACCGGTTCAACAAGCAGCGCTTGCCGTCTCCAGCGGAGTTGCCGACGTTGTGGTCGTCTACCGTGCCTTCAACGAAAGATCAGGTCACCGATTCGGCGCCGGCCCGCCACCTTTTGCGTACAACGCGTCGACGGACCAGGAGTATCGGAACTGGATCAACCCGTACGGGCTTCTGACCCCGGCGCAGCAGGAAGCCTTCCTCGCCAAGCTGTACATGCACAAGTACGGGGCAACAAGCGCCGACTTCGGCCAGATCTCGGTCCTCTCACGCAAGCATGCGGCGAACAACCCCAAGGCCTGGTTCTACGAACGCCCGATCACTATCGAGGACCATCAGAACTCACGCATGATCGCCGATCCCATCCGCCTGCTCGACTGCTGCCAGGAAAGTGACGGCGGACAGGCGCTGGTCATCGTCAGTGCGGAGCGCGCCCGCGACCTGCCGCACAAACCTGCGGTCATCAGTGGCGCTGCGCAAGGTGTAGGTCCGCAACAGATTTCGATGAGCAGCTACTACCGCGACGACATCGACAGCATGCCGGAAGTCGAACTCGTGGCGCGCCAACTGTGGGACCAGGCCGGTATCGGGCCGGACGACATCGATGCCGCAATTCTCTACGACGCTTTCACCCCGATGGTTCTGCTTCAACTCGAGGAGTACGGATTCTGCGGTCGGGGCGAGGCAAAAGACTTCATCGCCGACGGCAATCTCGAGCTGGACGGTCGCCTGCCGATCAACACCCACGGCGGTCAACTCGGTGAGGGATACATCCACGGCGTCAACGGTATTGCCGAAGGTGTTCGCCTGATCCGCGGCACCTCCACCAATCAACCGACCAAAACTCTGGACAACGTGCTCGTGACCGGCGGCTCTCCCGTCCCGCACAGTGCGCTCGTCCTCTCGGCAGATCGCTGAATCTGCCGCCTATTCGAGAAAGCAGGAACAAGATGAGCGAGCGGATCACCTACGCCAGGGCCACCCACGGCGAGGAAGAAATACAGGCTGTTGTCGACGTCTTGCGCAGCGGGCATCAAGGATTGCGCATCGGCAAGAACGTCTTCGAGATGGAAGAACGTATCGCGGCCTTGGCCGGCAAGAAGTTCGGCGTCATGTGCAACTCGGGATCCTCGGGTTTGTACTTGGCAGTCGAGCTGCTCGGACTGCCTGCCGGCAGTGAGATCATCACGTCGCCGTTGACGTTCTCCACCGACATCGCACCGATCGTGCGTGCCGGTCTGGTGCCGGTGTTCGTGGACGTGGAACCCAACACGTTCAACGTCGACGTCACCAAGATCGAAGCCATGGTCACCGCGAAGACCGGTGCCATCCTGATGCCGAACCTGGCCGGCAACTGCCCAGACTGGGACGTCATCCGTGATATCGCTGATCGCCATGGACTCAAGGTGATCGAGGATTCGTGTGACGCGATCGGCGCCACGCTCCGCGGTACTCCCACCGGGTCTCGGGCGGACATCGTCGTCACCAGTTTCTCGATGGCACACATCATCACGTGCGCGGGAACCGGTGGAATGGTGTGCGTCGACGACGAAGCCAGCCGTGACAAGGCTTTGCTGCTTCGCCGCTGGGGCCGTCGTAGCGAGCCGAACCTGTTCGGCAGTACCAAGTCCGGCCGAGTCTTCCGTGAAGAACTCGACGGCGTCGACTACGACAACGACTTCATCTTCGAGCTCATGTCGTGGAACTTCGAGCCCTCCGAACTCGGCGCAGCATACGGCGTCGTGCAGCTCGACAAGCTGGAACAGAACTACAAGACGCGTAAGGCAACATTTGCGGCCTTCTCGGCGGCATACGGCGCCCATCCTGAATTCTTCACGACGCCGGTAGAACTCGACGGTCTCGACACGGCGTGGCTGTGTTACCCGGTGATGATCAACGAGAACGCCCCCTTCACGCGCAGCGACCTGCAGGAAGCCATCGAGGCCGACGGCATCGACACCCGAACTGTGTGGAGCGGCAACGTCACTCGTCACCCCATGATGAACAACATCGAATTTCGCCAGCCGGCCGAAGGTTTGCCGGAAGCCGACGCGGTTTTCGCCCGAGGAATGACACTCGGCATGAGTCACGGCCTGCGTGAAGACGAAGTTGCACGGATTGCGGAGAGCATCAATCGCTTCGCCTCGAAGTTCAAATAGCATGACGAGGCGCTTTGACGGCCGCCGAGCGCTTGTCACCGGTTCCAGTCGCGGAATCGGTGCGGGCGTCGCGGAGCGACTGGCAGCCGAGGGTGCCGACGTCGCCCTCGTGGCTCGGACGCTCGGCACGCATGCAACCCTGCCCGGCAGTCTCGAAGAGACTGCGGCTCGAATTGCCAAGTACGGAACCAAAGTCGAGATAGTTGTCGCAGATCTGACGGACGAGCAGCAGCGCGACACCGTTGTGCCGCTGGCGATCGAGAAGCTTGGCGGGACTATAGACATCCTGGTGAACAACGCGGCAGCGGCGATCTATCAGCCGCTCTCGGATTACCCACTGCGGCGGCGACGGTTGATGTTCGAGGCAAATGTCCATGCACCGCTCGATCTGATGCAAGCCGTGGTGCCGGGGATGGTGGCAAACGGATACGGCTGGATCGTGAACGTGTCCAGTGGCACCGTCAAACCGTGGCATGGCCCGCCGTTCACGTGGGTCGAACCGGGAACTGCCATGACCGTGTACGGCGCGTCCAAAGCAGCGCTCAACAGGATGAGCAACGGCATGGGCGTGGAGCTTTACGGCCAGGGGGTTCGCGTCAACACGGTTCAACCGCGGGCAGCGGTGCTCAGTGAGGGCGCCAGGGTCCTGGTCGGTGAGACTATCCGGCCGGATCAGGTCGAATCTATGGAAGAAATGGTGGAAGCGGTCACAGCGCTGTGTGATTGCGACACCGAGTTCACCGCGCGCTCGAGCGTCAGCTTGGACCTGATCGACGAGTGGTCCCTTACCGTGCGTGGTCTGGACGGAACGGCATTACCGGAGAACCCGGCATTACGAACCGAGGAGTTGGCATGAAGCCCGTCATCGTGGACGCAGCACGAACGCCGTTCGGCAAGCGTGAGGGTTGGCTGTCCGGAGTCCACGCGGCGGAACTGTTGGGTTATGCGCAGAAAGGCGTGCTGGATCGGGTGGGCGTGGATCCTGACGCGGTCGACCAGGTCATCGGCGGCTGTGTGACGCCTCTCGGTGAGCAGTTCGGAAACATCGTGCGTACGTCCTGGATGCATGCGGGCCTTCCGTTGAAAGCGGGCTGCACCACGATCGACGCGCAGTGCGGAACCGCGCAGCAATCGGTGCAGTTGATTGCCGGGCAGATTGCCATCGGTGCAGTCGACGTGGGTGTGGCGTGCGGTGTGGAACTGATGTCGCGGGCACCACTCACCTACAAGGTGGGTACCGGCCTCGGAACACCACGTCCGGAGTCGTGGTCACTCGATACCGTCGACCAGTACACCGCAGCCGATCGGATTGCTGTCAAGCGCGGTTTCAGCCGCGAGGATCTCGACTCCTTCGGGCTGCGCTCGCAGCAGCGAGCCGCAGCAGCATGGGAGGCAGGACGCTTCGACTCGCACATCATCGATGTGGTCGCTCCGGGCTCTGACGCTCCGGTTCATCGGGATCAGGGTCTGCGCGAATCGAGTCTCGAAGGACTCGCGAAACTGCGGACCGTTCAAGAGGGCGGATTGCACACCGCTGGAACGTCTTCGCAGGTCTCGGACGGTGCGAGTGCCGCTCTGCTGATGTCCGAGGATCGAGCCAGGATGTTCGGGGTGCGGCCGCGGGCAAAGATATTGGCGCAGTGCGTCATCGGCGGAGACATCGAGTACATGCTCGACGGTCCCGTGGACGCGGCAAACATCGTGCTCGGCCGCACCGGTCTGACGATCGACGACATCGATCTGTTCGAGGTCAACGAGGCATTTGCTTCGGTACCGATGTCGTTCGCGCAGGTTCACGGCGTCGATCCCGAATTGCTGAACGTCAACGGTGGTGCAATCGCGCTGGGCCACCCGGCCGGTGCAACCGGAATCAGACTGTTGGCCAATGCCATCGACGAACTGGAGCGCCGGGACAAGTCCATCGCGCTGATCGCGATCTGCGCGTCCGCCGCAACCACCTGCCTGATTCTCGAACGCATCTGACAAGAACCGAAGATTGAGGAACCTGCCATGGCACTGCCCCTGCTCGAAGATCACCGTGACCTGGCGGAAGCGGTAGCCGCATTCGCGAACCGCTTCGGTGGAATCGCCGACACGCGGAGCAACGTCAAGCGGTACGCCGCCGGTGATCGGCCGGACTCGTGGGATGGATTGGTCCGTCAGGGACTGCACGCAGTGCACCTGCCGGAGCAGTACGGCGGTGACGGGGCAGGGCTTGCCGAACTGGCGGTGGTAGTCGAGCAATTGGGTGATGCGCTTTACCCGGGACCGTACGTTCCGACGGTCATCGCCAGTGGGATCCTCGCGAAAGCTGCCGGCCCGGCTGCGGAATCAATGCTGATCGAATTGGCCACCGGCGCAACCGGAGCAGTCTGCACCGGCGTGGGATTGCGCGCGGCTCGCAGCGATGCAGGGTGGACCGTGAGCGGTTCTGCCGACCCGGCTCTAGGTCTACCCGGAGCCGATGTCGTTCTCGTGCAAGCGAACAGCGAAGACGGCGAGTTGTGGTTCCGGCTCGAGCAGTCGTCTTCCGCTGCGGTGGAGGTCGAAGACGGAGTGGATCTGACACGCTCGATCGGGACGCTGACGTTGACCGATCACAAGGTCGACGCTGGGCTGATCGTCGAGGGTCTCCAGGCGCACCGAGTCGAACTGATCGTCAACACGGTGTTGGCTGCGGAGGCGAGCGGTATCGCCGGGTGGGCGCTACGCACCGCGGTCGACTACGTGAAGTCCCGGCAGCAGTTCGGCCGTCCGGTCGGAAGCTTCCAGGCAGTTCAGCACAAGGCGGCCATGATGCTGGTCCGCTCCGAGATTGCCTGTGCCGCAGCGTGGGACGCAGCTCGGTCCGAAGAGCACGGCGAGGATCAGCAGAGACTTGTCTCGGCTCAAGCTGCGTTGGCCGCTTTGCCCGTCGGCATCGAGAACGCCCTCGAATGTGTCACGTTGCTCGGCGGAATCGGATTCACTTGGGAGCATGACGCGCATCTGTACTGGCGCCGGGCAATCAGTATCGCTGCGGTGGCGGGTTCCGAGGTGAAGTGGGCACACACGTTGGGAGACCGGTCCGCCGATTCGGAACGGGATTTCTCCTTTGTAGACCCGGACATGCTGCCTGAACTACGAGAGCAGGTTCGCAGGGTTCTGGACGAGGTTGCGCTGCTGCCCGACGACGGAACCACCAGCGCCAGTTGGGCGCCGGCCAAGGGGAGCGCTCGACGCGCCCGATTTGCCGACGCCAAACTGGTAGCCCCGCACTATCGGGCGCCGTACGGGCTGGGAGCAGGACCGAGAGAACAGGCCGTCATCGCACACGAATTCGCGATGCGAGGTTGGGCTCAACCGTCCACGGTGATCGGGGAATGGGTGCTGCCCACGATTCTCGAACACGGCAACGCCGAGCAGCAGGACAGGTTCGTCGAGCCTTCGCTGCGCGCCGACATCATCTGGTGCCAGCTGTTCAGTGAGCCGGGCGCGGGATCAGACCTGGCCGGTCTGAGCACGAAAGCGCGCAAGGTCGACGGTGGCTGGGTCCTGTCGGGTCAGAAAGTGTGGAACTCGGGCGCGCACGAGGCCGATTGGGGAGTATGCCTGGCGCGTTCCGACGCCGACGCTCCGAAACATCGTGGGCTGTCGTACTTCCTGGTCGACATGACCTCGAAAGGTATCGACGTACGTCCGCTGAAACAAGCCACCGGTAAGTCGGAGTTCAACGAGGTATTCCTCGACGACGTCTTCGTCCCGGACGACTGCCTGGTGGCGGAGCCGGGGCAAGGGTGGAAGCTTGCTGCGACAACGCTGTCCAACGAACGCCTGAGTATGGGCAGCACGCTGCACCACGGTTCGAGTCGGCTGTTCCGTCAGGTTATCGCCGACGCGAGCCACGACTGCCCTCGCGAAGACGCAGTGGAGGGCCTCGGCCGCAGTATCTCTCGTGAGTTGGCACTGTCCGCGATGAATCTACGCGGGGTGTCGGCGCGACTGGCGGGTCAGGAACCGGGCGCCGAGATCAGCGTGTCGAAGGTGTACAACGCCCTGGCGCAGCGTGAGGGCTCGCGGGATCTGTTGCGACTGCTCGGACCTCGTGCCGCCGTTGTCGACCCGTCGGCGAATTACGCGATAGACCACATCGGACTTCCCTCGATTCTGTTCGGCGGCGGAACCGTCGAAATTCAACTCAACGTCATCGCGCAGCGCGTACTCGGCCTGCCGCGTTCGTAGATCTTAGGAGTTTCACCATGTACTTGGATTTGTCGGAGGAGTCGAAGACTCTGCGCAAGGAATTGCGGGCGTACTTCGCGGAGATCATCAACGACGAAGACCGCCGTGCTCTCGTGGATCAGACCGAAGGCGGCCCCGTCTTCGATCGCATTCTGCGCCGAATGGGTAAAGACGGTTGGCTGGGCTTGGGGTGGCCGGAGGAATTCGGCGGTCGGGGCGAGAACCCCGAAGCTCTGTACGTGTTCTACGACGAGGTGATTCGCGCCAATGCGCCGCTGTCGCTGGTCACGCTGAACACCGTCGGACCCGCTCTGATCAAGCACGGGACGCAAGCTCAGAAGGACTTCTTCCTGCGTCCGATCCTGGCGGGCGAGTTGATCTTTGCCATCGGCTACACCGAACCCAATGCGGGCACCGATCTCGCGGCCCTCGAAACACGCGCCCGCATCGAGGGTGACGAGCTTGTCATCAACGGCAACAAGATCTTCACCAGCGCCGGTGTGTTTGCCGACTGGGTCTGGCTTGCCGTTCGCACCGATCCCGACGCGCCTACGCATCAGGGCATTTCCGTGGTCCTGGTGCCGACCAATTCGCCGGGGTTCTCGGTCACCGAAATTCACACCGTGGGCGGAATCAGCACTTCGGCAACCTATTACGAAGATGTTCGGGTGCCGATCACCAATGTCGTCGGTGAGCTCAATCAAGGGTGGAAGCTCATCACCAACCAGCTCAACCACGAACGTGTTGCCCTGGCGGCACGCGGTGGTATAGCCAACGAGCTCTTTGCCGAGGTGGTCGAATGGGCAAAGATCGAACCCGCCGGTGACGGCCACGTCTACGACATCGGCTGGGTACGTGAGAAATTGGCGGAAGTCTACGCGCTGCTCAGTGCTGCCGACCTGATGAACCTACGACTGGTGGCGGACGTCGCCGCCAACACCTTGGGCGGCGGGGATTCGGCCGCGGCCAAGATCTTCGGTACCGAAGCCGTCGTCAGTGCGTACGGCATGCTGCAGGAAGTGCTGGGCGCCAAGGGCTTACTGCGCCCCGGCACACCCGGAGCGGTACTGGAAGGGCGGGTCGAGAACCTGGGTCGACGCGCACAGAACAACACCTTCGGCGGTGGAACCAACGAAGTGATGCGTGAAATTGTCGCCGCAAAATGTCTGGGCATGGCGCTTGCTGCGCGTCGCCGGCCCGCTGCACAGAACGAAAAGAGCTGACATGGAATTCGAATTCGACGACAACTTGTCCGCCGTGCGGGATCTGAGTGAATCGATCTTCTCGGCGAAGTCCGGAGTGGACCGACTGCGGGAAGTGGAGGGCGCCGGCGGTTTCGACGCCGAACTGTGGAAGCTCCTCGCCGATTCCGACGTTCTGGGAATTCCTCTGCCAGAGGAGGTCGGGGGAGCGGGACTCGGAATGCTAGGCCTGGCAGCGGTGCTCGAACAACAGGGCCGCCGGGTCGCCCAGGTGCCGCTCTGGTCGGTGATTTCGACGGCAGCGCTGCCGATTGCCGAGTTCGGCAGTAAGGAGCAGAAAGCGTCGTGGCTTCCGGGACTGCTCGACGGCTCGGTGATCGTCACCGGCGCCTTCGACACCGGCTACAACGCCGAGACGGCAGTTCGCGCCGAGCCGGCTCCTGACGGCTGGGTTCTGTCGGGCCACGTCGACTCCGTACCGGCCGCCGAGTTCGCTGCCGCACTGGTGGTTCCGGTGACGATGCCGGACGGCAGTGTCACCGTGATGATCGTGCCGACGGACCGGGACGCGCTGGTGCGTACACCGCTTGCGGTGACGAACCGCGAGAGCAACAGCGCTGTGCAGTTCGACGGGGTTGCGGTTACTGCAGCTGACGCACTTCCCGCGGACGGCGCGGTGGTTCGAGACTGGACGTTACGACGTGCGCGGGTCGCTCTGGCGGCCCTGGCTACCGGCGTCTGCGAGGAAGCGCTGGCGATGACGGCGAAATACACCTCCGAGCGAGTGCAATTCGGACGTCCACTCTCGACCAACCAGGCAGTTGCCGTCCGGGCCGCCGACGCGTACCTCGACACCGAGAGCACAAGATTGACCACCCACCGCGCTGCCTGGCTGATGGACAGCGGAGTCGAGAGTGAAGCGGAAGCGGCTGCGCTGGTCGCCAAATGGTGGGCGTCGCGCGGCGGTTTGCGCGTGGTGCACGCGACCCAGCACATGCACGGCGGAATCGGCGCGGATGTCGACTATCCGATTCACCGCTATTTCCTGTGGGGACGGCAGATCGCCTTCACTTTGGGGAGCGCGGGGGCGATAGGCGCCGAACTCGCCGATCAGTTGGAGATCCGAGCCCAGATCGGGGCGTCGGCGTGAATATCTGAGACGACAGGTTCCAGTCACGGGCAGCGCGTCGGCAATCATCGCGCTACTCTGCCCTTCGTGAATCGCACTAGTTCGTTCATCAGGCCGTTGGTTCCGCGGGACCCGCACGAGCCGCACCGGGTGGCGACGCCGCTCGAACTGCTCACCGACCTCTGCTTCGTCGTGGCGGTCGCTCAAGCGGCCACCGGCCTGCACCACGCGATCAGCGAAGGGCACGCGGCTTCGGGCGTCGGGCACTTCGCGATGGCGTTTTTCGCGATCTGGTGGACGTGGCTGAATTTCACGTGGTTCACCTCGGCGTACGACAACGACGACGGAATCGCCCGGCTGCTGACCATCTTCCAGATCCTCGGATCGCTGGTCCTTGCAGCCGGCATCGTCCGCTTCTTCAACGACGACGCCCTGCTGATCATCGTCGGCTACGTCATCATGCGAATAGCACTGGTCATCCAATGGCTCAGGGTCTCGCGGAACGACCCCGAACATGCGCTCACGGCGCGTCGATACGCTCTCGGAATCGTGTTGGTCCAGATCGGTTGGATCGGTTTCTACTTCGTGCCGTCCGCCGTTTACGTCCCGACGTTCCTGGTGTTGGTTCTGTGCGAATTCGCGGTACCGATCTGGTCGGAGAAGCCGGGCATGACGCCGTGGCACCCGCATCACATCGCGGAGCGGTACTCGTTGTTCTTCATCATCGTTCTGGGCGAGACGATCCTTTCGACCACCATCGCGATTCAGGACGCCGTGGACGGTGAGCATCCGGCAGCGCAGGTCACCTACGTCGTGATCGGCGGCATTCTGATTGTCTTCAGCCTGTGGTGGTTGTACTTCCAACGCAATGCAGGCGAAGTGATCGGCGGTCACAACGTCTCACCCTTCGTCTGGGGGTTCGGTCACTACTTCATCTTCGCCGCCGCTGCCGCCATCGGTGCGGGGTTGGCCTCGCGCGTCGACTTCTGGACTCATCACGGTGACGGCAGCGCGTTGGTGACGGGTGCTGCCGTCACCGTTCCGGTCGCGGTCATCCTTGCCGCCTTGTGGTTCATCCACATTCGACTACACGACTCCTCGGTACGCACCCTCGTGCCGTTCTCGGTCGCGATAGTCGTCGTGCTCGGTGGTACCTACACCGCGGTGCCCGAACTGGTCGCGGGACTGGCCTGCGCCGCGCTGTTGGCCGTGGAACTGATTCTGACCGAGGGCAAATCCGAAACCGTCTGAACCGGGTCAGCGAATCGCGAGTCGCTCCTTGCGGAGCTTGTCGACCTCGGGCAGATGCAGGGGTTCAAGCTCGTTCACACCCAAGGCGCGCATGAGCAGGAGGTCCGCGAGTTCGGGGTTGCGAGCCAAAGCGGGTCCGTGCATGTACGTCCCGATCACCGAACCCTGCACGACGCCTTCGAATCCGTCGCCGACGCCGTTTCCGACACCATGGGTGACACGTGCGAATCCAGAGGCTGAGCTACCCAGAGTTGTTCCGCCGCGGTGATTCTCGAAACCTGAGAGGGGCGCGGTGAGTCCGTCGATCAGCGGCTTCGTGATGACTTCGCCGATGGAACGCTTCTCCTGCGGCGAGGTTGTGACGTCGAGCATCGAGACACCGTCGACGCGTTCGCCGCTGGAGGTTTCGTACCAGTTGCCGAGCACCTGAATGGCAGCGCAGATCGCCAGAACCGGTGCGCCACGCTCGGCGGCGCGTTGCAGACCAGGGTATTTCGCGAGGTGACGCGTGGCGAGGCGCTGAGCGGAATCCTCGGCGCCACCCAACGTGTACACGTCGAGCGAATCGGGGACCGGATCGCTGAGGGTGATGTCCACGATTTCGGCGTCGTAGCCGCGCATCCGTAGACGCTGACGCAGGATCAGGGCATTGCCGCCGTCGCCGTAGGTGCCCATGACGTCGGGGAGTACCAGACCGATGCGAACTGTCGAGTCAGACATTGCGAGACTCCTTCGCGATGGCAGTGTTGAGGTCACGGAAGGCCGTGTAGTTCGCCAGTACCTCCACACGTCCGGGAGGGCAGGAAGCGATGGCGCGCAACGGGTCCGGGTCGAGAGTGTGCTCGACGCCCGCGTACGTGAGGCGAACTGCCAGATCTGTTCCGCGTTCACCGGCGGCCACTACCTTGACACCTTCGAAGTGCTCGAACTTCACGTCCCACAGCCAGGAGAGGTCCTCGCCGTCCGGCACCTGACCGTTCACCGCGATGACCAGACCGTCCACCGTGGGATCGATCATCGACAACGCTTCCTGCCAGCCGGCGGGATTCTTCGCGAGCAGCATGTGAACGGAGTGCGGTCCGACCTCGACGGTGCTGTATCGACCTGCGACTTCTTGAACCGTCGATGCGGCGGCAACTGCCCCGACCGGATCTGCACCCAAAGCCGCTGCAGCCGCTACGGCCTGAGCTGCGTTGCCGCGGTTGGCTTTTCCGGGGAGGGTCAACGTCATCGGAATCTTCAGGCCGTCGGGGCCGTAGAGATTGTCGTCGTCGAGCCACCAGGTCGGCTCGGGCCGCGCGAAGTCGGAACCGGTACTGCGCCAGTGCTTTCCCTCCCACACGATGGGTTCGCCGGTGCGCGGGCAGCTGACGGAATCGCCGGCCCAACCGCCGCCGGCAGCAACCCACACGACGTTGGTGGCGTCGTATGCCACGGAGGTGACCAGTACGTCGTCGCAGTTGGCGACGATCACCGCATTCGGATGCGCGTTGACGCACGCGCGCAGTTTCCGTTCGATCATGTTGATCTCGCCGACCCGGTCGAGCTGATCGCGGCTGAGATTCAGCAGCACGATCACTTCCGGGTTCACGGCGTCGGCTACGTGGGGGACGTGCAGTTCGTCGACCTCGAGTGCCGCCAGCGTCGCATCGGTACGCGCGGCCAGGGCGGCCACGATCCCGGCATCCATGTTGGCGCCGTCGGCCTGCGTGGCGACGTCACCGAGTGTCGCGAGCGCTGCGGCGGTCATACGCGTGGTCGTCGACTTGCCGTTGGTGCCGGTGACCACGACGGTGCGCTTGCCGCGTCCGAGCTGAGTCATGAGCGTCGGGTCGATCTTGAGGGCGATCAGCCCGCCGATCATCGAACCCTTGCCGCGACCGGCCTTCTGCGATGCCCAAGATGCTGCTGCGGCAGCTCGCATGGCGAGCTTTCCGCGCGCTGTGATCGATAGTCCAGTTCCCACGGCCCGAGTTTGGCACAGGGCGTCGTCAGACGCCGAGTCGCGCCGGTGGTGAGGCTGCAGGTGTGTCCGAGAAAACAGTGTTCGCGGGCTTACGTCTCATCTGTGCGGCGCTCGCTCCGGCGATCACGATGACCGCCCCGACCAGTGACAACGGGCTCGGATCCTCGTGCAGGAACAGCCAGGACGCGCCGATTCCCACGACTGGCACCAGCAAGGAGAGCGGCGCCACCATGCCGGCGGGATAGCGGCCCATGAGCATCGTCCAGAGCCCGGATCCGGCGATGGTGCCGAGCAGAATGATGTAGGCCAGCCCGACCAGCGACGGCCAGGCGTCGGCGCTGAATGCGGTGCCGAGTGCGTGCCAGCCGACTGTGGGGCCTTCGACCACGGCTGACAGAGCGAGCATCGGTAACGGCGGGATGACACACATCCACAACATCAAGCGCATCGGTGCAGGCTCGCCGACGGTGTTTGCCGCAGCCAAGCGGCTGCCGAGATTGCCGAACGCCCAGGACAGGCCGCCGAGGAGTGTGAGGACGACGGGCAGCAGTGCCGCGTGGTGCGAGCGGTCCCAGCCGATCAAGGACATCCCGCCAACGGCGACGGCGATACCGGAGACCTGCCAGACGCTGAGCTTCTCGCGGAGCAGGAAAGCGCCGAGTAGGACGGTGAACGGTGCTGACGACTGCAGGACAAGTGATGCAAGGCCCGTCGGCATCCCCGAATGCATCGCCCAGAAGAGGAAGACGAACTGGCCGAATCCGAAACCGAATCCGTAGAGCAGCAGCCAGCGGAGCGGCACCTGTGGACGCGGCACGAAGATGACCACCGGAATCGCGATGATCAGAAACCGCAGCGCTGCGAAGAAGAATGGCGGGAAATGATCCAGGCCGACGCGAATGGCCAGGAAGTTCAGACCCCACAAGACGATCACGGTCAGGCCGAGGAGACGGTCGCGGGGAGTCATGCGTTAATCGTGAGCCGTACGAAGCATCAGAACAAGCGAATATAGATGCACTATCCATGTAGTTTTGCTACATGGATATTCGTCACCGTATGGATGCCACGCGCCTGCGAATCCTCCGCGAGCTCGCCGACCGAGGAACCGTCGGCGCTACTGCTCTCGCCCTCTCGATGACGCCGTCCGCCGTCTCGCAACAACTCAAGATCCTCGGACGAGAAGCGGGGGTCTCGCTCCTCGAACCGGACGGGCGCACGCTGCGCCTCACCGACGCGGGTCGAGCGCTGGTGCTTCGCGCCGACGACGTGGTGGCGGCGCTAGACCGGGCGGCGGACGAGATGGCGTCGTACCGAGGCTCGCCGCGGGGAAAGGTGCGAGTCGCGTTCTTTCCCTCCGGCGCGGCGCTCCTGCTGCCCGGTGTCCTGACGGCGCTGAAGAACTCGGACGTGGACATCGACGCCTACGACGTCGACAAACCGGCGTCCGCTGTCCCTGGACTGTTGGCCGATCACGATGTGATCCTCACCCACCGTGACGAACGCGGAGCCGAGACGTCGTTTCCCCGGGTCAGCGTGCAACCGCTGATGCGTGAACCGATCGATCTGGTGCTGCGGCCTGATCATCCACTCGCCGAGCAGGATTCGGTCCGGCTGGAACAATTGGCCGACGAGAACTGGATAAGCGTGCGCGGCGGGTTTCCGGTCGACGACGTTCTGCTGTCGGTTGCGTCGGTAACCGGCGTCCAGCCTCGCGTCGCTCATCGGATCAACGATTTCCGCGTCATCGAAGAACTGGTGGCGGCGGGCCACGGCGTGGCTTTGATGCCGCGATACGCGATCACGCATCCCGGAGTGTCGAGGAAACCGGTGGCGGGAGTGCGCGCTGCACGAGTTTATGAATTGGCAACTCGGTTACACGCCAACCGCAGTCCGGCTATCGGAGTCGTGCTCGACGCCTTTCGTAACGTCGCGCGTGCTGTCGGTGAATGAAGGCCGTCGGTGAATGAAGGGCCGTTGGTGAATGAACGGCTGTCGGTGAATGAGCAGCTGTTGGTGAATGAACACAAAACGGGAGCGACACGATTAGTGTCGCTCCCGTTTCGGTAGTGCAATCCTCACGGATTAGTGAGGGTCGCTTAGTGAGGGCCGGTATCAGGCGAGAGCCTTGGCCTTCAGTGCTGCGAATTCTTCTTCACTGATGGTGCCGGCGTCGAGAAGTGCCTTTGCATCTGCGATGGATTCGGCCGGGGACTTTCCGGCAACCTCACGAATGTAGCTGTCCTGCGCGTTCTTGACCTGCTGCGCAGCCTCGAGGGACCGCTGTGCCATTCCGTCACTGCGAACGATCAGGTAGACGAGCGAGGTGAGCAGCGGAATGAAGAACAGGAAGACGATCCAGATTGCCTTCACCCAGCCGGAGGTCTTGTGATCGCGGAACAGGTCGGTGATGATCGAGAAGAGCAGGATCAAGTACGCGATGAACGCGAAGCTGATGATGATCAGCCAGAGGAAGTCCCAAAAGGAATCCATTGTCGAGCTCCATTTCACAAGTCGGATTTGTCTGAGCTGACTATCTCACGCGCACGGGGCGTCTGCATCATCCTCGATGGGTGAATTCTTTTTGTTAACTTCGCTAACCGACTCTTTCGGGACCAATGTCATGCCGAATCGAAAACATCGACCGAAAATCTTCAGTGCTCTGAAAACGACCCTGGCCCCACCCGAAAATCGGGTGAGACCAGGGATTGTTCACGAGTCGGGAGCTGAGTGTCAGCTGGCGCGGTTCACTGCCGAGACCACAGCGCGCAGCGAGGCCGTCGTGATCGACGTGGCGATACCCACACCCCAGACGACGGTGCTCTGACCCTCCGGGCCCGTCACGGCGCACTCGACGTAGGCCGCGGCCTGGGCGTCGTCACCGGCGGACATCGCGTGCTCGGAGTAGTCGAGGACACGAACGTCGAAGTTGATGCTTCCCAGCGCGTCGACGAAGGCAGCGAGTGGGCCGTTGCCGGTACCCGAGATCTCCTGCTCCTTGCCGTTCACCTTGACGATCGCGGTGATCGCATCGGTGCCGCCGTCCTCCTCGGACGCGGTGACCTTCTGCTTCATGCGCTCGAGCGGGGTGATGGGAGCGAGGTACTCCTCGTGGAAGACGTCCCACATTTCCTTCGGCGAGACCTCGCCACCCTCGCCGTCGGTGATCTTCTGGACCGACTGCGAGAACTCGACCTGCAGACGACGCGGCAGCACCAGACCGTGATCGGCCTTCATGATGTATGCGACGCCGCCCTTGCCGGACTGCGAGTTCACACGGATGACGGCCTCGTAGCTGCGGCCGACGTCCTTCGGGTCGATCGGCAGGTAGGGGACCTGCCAGAGAATGTCGTCGACGTCGGAGTTCTGGCTGTCGGCGTCGACCTTCATGGCGTCGAGGCCCTTGTTGATCGCGTCCTGGTGGCTGCCGGAGAACGCGGTGTAGACCAGGTCGCCGCCGTACGGATGACGCTCGTGGACGGGCAGCTGGTTGCAGTACTCGACCGTGCGACGGATCTCGTCGATGTTCGAGAAATCGATCTGCGGGTCGACGCCGCGCGTGAACATGTTCAGAGCGAGAGTGACCAGGCAGACGTTGCCGGTGCGCTCACCGTTGCCGAACAGGCAGCCTTCGATGCGGTCCGCGCCGGCCTGGTAGCCCAGCTCGGCTGCAGCGACACCCGTGCCGCGGTCGTTGTGGGGGTGCAGCGACAGGATGACCGAATCGCGGCGGGCCAGGTTGCGGTGCATCCACTCGATGGAGTCGGCATACACGTTGGGTGTAGCCATCTCGACGGTGGCGGGCAGGTTCAGGATGACCGGGTTGGCCGGCGTCGCACCCAGGGTTTCGGTGACGGCGTCACATACTTCCTTGGCGTACTCGAGCTCGGTGCCGGTGTAGGACTCGGGCGAGTATTCCCAGCGCCAGTTCGTGTCCGGGTACTTCTTCGACTCGGCGAGGACCAGTTCGGCGGCGTCGGTGGCGATCTTCTTGATCGTGTCCTTGTCGGCGCGGAACACGACGCGGCGCTGGAGAATCGAGGTGGAGTTGTAGAAGTGCACGATCGCGTTCTCGGCACCTTCACAGGCCTCGAACGTGCGCTTGATCAGCTCGGGACGCGACTGCGTCAGCACCTGGATGGTGACGTCGGACGGGATGGCGCCGTCCTCGATGATCTCGCGAACGAAATCGAAGTCCGTCTGGCTCGCGGACGGGAAGCCGACCTCGATCTCCTTGTAGCCCATACGAACCAGGAGATCGAACATACGACGCTTGCGCGCCGGGCTCATCGGATCGATCAGCGCCTGGTTGCCGTCGCGCAGGTCAACGGCACACCACTGGGGTGCTCGGTCGATGATCTTGTCCGGCCAGGTGCGGTCGGGCAGCGTGACCGTCTCGACCTCTTCGGCGAACGGGCGGTAGCGGAACGTCGGCATCGACGAGTTCTTCTGCGTGTTCCACGCAGGCTGGTCGGACGGTGCCGGCTTCGTGGGCGGGGTGATGGTGCGAGTGCCGGTGGTGAATGCGTCAGCGGGGGACATGGGTGTGATCTCCAGGATTGTGGACCCGGCCTGTTGACCTGTTGGTCAAGACCATGAGTCCGGAAGGCTTGGTCGACCGGCGCACAAAAACCCCGCGGCGGGAGGCCAGTCTGGATCAGACCCCGTCGCGGCAACCAAGAAGGAGTGCGCGCTGCATGCACAGCACTCTACTCCTGGATTTCGCGAGAAATCGGTGGGGTTCGCCCTCATGTCCAATTTGTCGCCGAATTGTGCTGCCGTTTCGGCCCCGAAAATGGTGGACTGTCGTCCATGGATCCCCGAATCGCCGTGGCGAGCACGTACCTCGACGCGCTCCGCAGTCACGATGGCAGTTCCGTACCGCTGGCTCCGGACGCGGTACGCCACGAGGTCGGGCTCAAGACCGGATTTTCGGGGAATCATTTGCGGCGCAGCCTTTCCGGAGGTCCTCAGTATCGCGTGATCCGCGACATTCGTGAGGTGGAGTGGACGGTCGACGGGGACGACCTGACGGCTGACTACCTCCTCGACGCCGGGTTGTTCGGGCGGAACCTGATGACCGTTCGGGTTACCGAGACCTTCCGGATACCCGCTGACGATCACCGCATTCACCACATCACCGCGAAGATTCGACCGGCGCGCGCCAAGCACACGTGATGCGCTCGATCCGCTGGATCGTCTGTTCACTGCTGATCGTTCTCGCTGGTCTCGGTGCTGCCGGCTCGGTGCTCGCGCTGTTCGTCCACACCCAGGTGAACGACACCGACAGTTACGTCGAGACGGTTGCCCCGTTGGCTTCCGAACCTGCTGTCCAAGCGGCTGTCGTTGATCGGCTGACCGAGGAACTGACGCAGCGGTTGGACCGGTTTCCGCAGGTGGTGACGAGACAAGCCGAGAAACTTGTTCGGGAGGCGGCTCAGTCGTTGGTCTCCAGCGACCAGTTCGCGACGCTCTGGACCGCGGCCAACCGTCAGGCGCACGCGCAACTTGCTGCGATGGTGACCGGCAGAGCCACCGACGGCATCGTTCGGTCCGACGACAGCGGAACAGTCACCTTGTCCCTCGAGCCGATCATGACAGAACTGCGGACGAACCTCCGCGATCGCGGATTCACCGTCGTCGATCGTCTTCCGACGTTCGATCCGCAGTTCGAGATCCTGCAGTCCGACGAGCTGGTGCGGGCCCAGGACCTCTCGAACACTCTCGACCGGGCAGCGGCCTGGCTGCCGTGGGTGTCGCTGGCCTGTGCGATCGCGGCCGTCGCAGTTGCGCCGAGGCGAATGCGCGCACTGTCCCTGGTCGGGCTGGCGACGGCGGTGGCGATGATCGCCCTGTTGGTGGCGCTGGCCGTCGTGCGGCGAGTCTATTTACAGAATTCAGACATACCGTCATCTGAGGCGGCAGTCGCGGTGTACGACGCGCTGGCAGTTTCGCTGGTCAGCAGTATCCGCGTGCTTCTCGCCTGCGGAGTTGCCGTCACGGTGGTCGGTTACGTTGCCGGTGGCTCGCGTTCTGCGACGTTGATGCGATCGCGGATCTCGCAACTGATCCCGCGCGGATCTGAGGCGAACAGCAGTACGCATCGGGAAGTCCCAGGACCACCTCGGTAAGCTCGACCTCTGGTATCTGTAAACAATTTCGACCTGGAGGTAGAAACGCGTGGCTCTCGTCGTCCAGAAGTACGGCGGATCCTCGGTGGCAACCGCCGAGCGCATCCGACGAGTCGCTGAACGGATCGTCGAGACCAAGAAGGCCGGCAATGATGTCGTCGTCGTGGTGTCAGCGATGGGCGATACCACCGATGAGCTGCTCGATCTGGCTCAGCAGGTGTGCCCTTCCCCGCCGGCCCGTGAAATGGACATGCTGCTGACCTCGGGTGAGCGCATCTCCAACTCCTTGGTAGCGATGGCAATTCACTCCCTCGGCGCCGAAGCTCGTTCGTTCTCGGGCTCACAAGCCGGAGTCATCACGACCGGCAGCCACGGAAACGCCAAGATCATCGACGTCACGCCGGGCCGTGTTCGCACTGCGCTGGACGAAGGCTCGATCGTTCTGGTCGCCGGATTCCAAGGCGTCAGCCAGGACAGCAAGGACATCACGACGCTCGGACGCGGTGGCTCGGACACCACTGCCGTGGCGTTGGCAGCTGCACTCAACGCCGACGTCTGCGAGATCTACACCGACGTCGACGGCGTTTTCTCCGCCGATCCGCGCATCGTCCCCGACGCTCACCGCCTCGAGACGGTTTCCTTCGAGGAAATGCTCGAACTCGCAGCGTGTGGTGCGAAGGTGCTCATGCTCCGGTGCGTCGAGTACGCCCGTCGTTACAACGTGCCTGTGCACGTCCGTTCGTCATACACCACCAAGCCCGGAACAATCGTGTCCGGATCGATGGAGGACATTCCTGTGGAAGAGGCCCTGATCACCGGAGTCGCGCACGATCGCGGCGAAGCCAAGATCACCGTTGTCGGATTGCCGGACACACCGGGACACGCTGCCAAGGTGTTCCGCGCAGTCTCCGATGCCGAGATCAACATCGACATGGTGCTGCAGAACATCTCCAAGGTGGAGACAAACAAGACGGACATCACCTTCACGCTTCCGACGGCCGACGGCCCCCGCGCCGTCGAGATCCTGACCAAGCGTCAGGAAGACATCGGCTTCACGCAGATCTTGTTCGACGACCACATCGGCAAGGTTTCCCTGGTCGGCGCCGGAATGCGGAGCCACCCGGGCGTCACCGCCACGTTCTGCGAGGCGCTGGCCAAGGCAGACATCAACATCGACCTCATCTCGACCTCTGAGATTCGCATCTCAGTGCTGGTCAAGGACACCGAATTGGACGACGCTGTACGTGTCATCCACGACGCTTTCGGGCTCGGTGGCGAAGAAGAAGCAGTAGTACACGCTGGAACGGGACGGTAATTTCTCATGACGACTATCGCTGTTGTCGGTGCGACCGGTCAGGTCGGCATCGTCATGCGCACTTTGCTCGAAGAGCGGAACTTCCCCGCGGACAAGGTGCGGTTCTTCGCATCTGCACGCTCCGCCGGTAAGAAGCTGCCCTTCCGCGGCGAAGAGATCATCGTCGAGGATGCGGCCGCCACATCGGATGAGGACCTGAAGGGCATCGACATCGCCCTGTTCTCAGCCGGTGCGACGCTCTCGCGCGCCCAGGCTCCGCGCTTCGCTGCTGCCGGCGCGACCGTTGTCGACAACTCTTCGGCATGGCGCAAGGATCCCGAGGTTCCCCTCGTGGTCAGCGAGGTCAACCCGCAGGACACGCAGAACCTGGTCAAGGGCATTATCGCGAACCCCAACTGCACCACCATGGCAGCGATGCCGGTGCTGAAGGTTCTGCACGACGAAGCCGGTCTGCAGCGTCTGATCGTCTCCAGCTACCAGGCCGTGTCCGGTAGCGGCATCGCCGGCGTCGAGGAACTCCTCGGCCAGGTGCGCGCCGTAGTCGGAGACGCGGAGAAGCTGGTTCACGACGGCAGTGCCGTCGACTTCCCCGCCCCGAACAACTACGTCGCCCCCATCGCGTTCAACGTCCTGCCGCTGGCAGGTTCGCTGGTCGACGACGGAAGCGGCGAGACCGACGAGGATCAGAAGCTCCGCAACGAGAGCCGCAAGATCCTCGGACTTCCCGATCTGTTGGTTTCGGGTACGTGCGTGCGCGTTCCCGTCGTGACCGGGCACTCGCTCGCGATCAACGCAGAGTTCGCCAACCCGCTCTCGGTTGCTCGCGCCAAGGAGATCCTCGCCGACGCTCCGGGCGTCGAGCTGGTCGAGGTTCCGACGCCGCTGGCCGCTGCCGGTGGCAACGCGTCGCTGGTCGGTCGTATCCGTCAGGATCCGGGTGTCCCGGAGGGACGCGGACTCGCGCTCTTCGTTTCGGGCGACAACCTGCGTAAGGGTGCCGCGCTCAACACGATTCAGATTGCCGAGCTGTTGGTCGGCTAGATCTTTCGTTCGGTACCGGCCCCGCACCTAGGTGTGGGGCCGGTGTCGTTTCGGCAGGCGCTCTAGTCGAGTTCGGAAATGGCGACCAGGCCACCGAGGTACTCGGCATCCGAATACGCTTTGGCGAGTAGCGCTCCGAGCTCACCGAGAGCTCCGTTGTCGCTGCCGTACGCAACAAACATGCCCGCTTCGGGATCGGTGCCGAAGCGGCCCTCCAGATGCGGTGCATCGCGGCCTACCACTGCGTGGGCGACCGACGCCCAGTCGTAACCGGAGCCTTCGAAACCCTCTACCTGCTCGAATATCGATGCCACCTTGCCGAAATGCTGGTCGGTGAGCATCAGTGACCAGTTGCCCGGAGACGTTTCGAAAAGCTGTAGCGGTTCGATCGATGGTGATGTCATGCGTGTATTGAAGCAGATCCGACCGACAGGTTTCAGTCGGCCGCTAACGCCCGACCGATTGTGCGAGAGCCACGGCAAAACTGGAAAGTCGTTCTCGGGTATAGGTTTCGGGATCACTGACGGCCAGTCGTCCGAGCATTTCGGCGAACGACATCATGGTGTGTGCGAGGAGAACCGGATCAAGGCCTTCGAGCTTCGACTCGAGGGCAATCCCGGCGCGGGCCAGTTCTTCGGCGCGGGCGAAGACAGCTCCGCGAGAGAGCTTCAACAAGCCGTGATACTCGCTGGGGGCGTTCTCGACAGACGTCAGAATCAGGCGCCAGCGCGTCGGGTTCTCCAGTACGGCGTCGACGAAGGCGCCAACGGTCCCGGTGTACGACGCGGCTGGGCCGAGTTCGCTCAGATCTGTCGGCATGGTTTCGAGTACCTGAGCGATGGCTCGCTCGTGCTCGCGGCGCAGCAGTGCAGCGACGAGATCGGTCCTGGTATCGAAAATCGTGTAGAGGACGGGCTTGCCGACACCGGCTTCGGCAGCGACGGATTCCATGCTGAGGTTGTGCAGGCCAACGCGGCCGGTGACCTCGAATGCTGCGTCGAGGAGCTGCTCGCGACGTTGCTCCGGCGCCATGCGAGGGGCGTACTTGCGCCGCGGTGTATCCGTTGCGTCAGCTTGTGACCTGGTCATCGTGTGCATCACCTCCGGTCTCACCCTAATCTGCCTGCCACTTCTTCGTGAATAATACGCAACCGTTGTATTCATCGTCTGCAATTGTTACGGTGGCGTTGTATTCGAATGGTGCTCAGTGAGGCGCCTCTGCCGAGATCTCGAGGAGAACAACCGCTATGACAGCGTCGACCTCTTTAGTGCCGAATGATCTGCTGCTCCATCCCTCCACGTACGATCGGCCGGAGTTCGACGCGACCACGCGGAGACTGCTGGGCGCGACCGTCGACTGGTTCGAGGCGCGTGGAAAGAACCGACTCCTGGCCGACTATCACGACAAGATCTTCTACTCCGATTTCCTCGATTTCGCGGCGAAGGAAGGTCTGTTCGCCACATTTCTGACGCCCGCCCGCGACAGTGGTGGCGACTCTGACAAGCGCTGGGATACCAGTCGTATCGCCGCGCTGTCCGAGATCCTCGGTTTCTACGGACTCAACTACTGGTACCCGTGGCAGGTGACCATTCTCGGCCTGGGGCCGGTGTGGCAGAGCGGCAACGAGACTGCAAGGGCGCGAGCAGCTTCCGCTTTGGCTTCCGGAGGCGTTGCGGCATTCGGACTGTCCGAGAAAGAGCATGGCGCGGACGTCTACTCCACGGACATGGTCTTGACGCCCAACGGCAGCGGCGGGTACCTGGCCAGCGGTTCGAAGTACTACATCGGAAATGGCAACTGCGCCAACACGGTCTCTGTCTTCGGCCGTGTCGACGGAGTGGAGGGCACTGATCAGTACGTCTTCTTTTACGCCGACTCGGACCATCCGGCATTCACCGTGGTGAAGAACATCGTTCCGGCCCAGATGTACGTAGCGGAGTTCTCACTCGTCGACTATCCCGTTGCGGCAGAGGATATCCTGCATACCGGCGAGGCAGCATTCAGTGCCGCACTCAACACCGTGAACATCGGAAAGTTCAACCTGTGCTTCGGCGGAATCGGTATGTCGACTCATGCCTTGTACGAGACGATTACCCACGCGCACAATCGAATCCTGTTCGGCAATCCCGTCACGGCGTTCCCACACGTACGACGTGAATTCGTCGACGCGTACGCGCGCCTGCTGGCGATGAGGCTCTTCTCGGATCGTGCGGTGGACTACTTCCGCACCGCATCGCCCGAGGACCGCCGCTACCTCTTGTTCAATCCCGTCACCAAGATGAAGGTGACAACCGAGGCACAGAAGGTGATCGGACTGCTCTCCGACATCGCTGCGGCAAAGGGCTTCGAGAAGGACAGCTACCTCGCGGTGGCCAAGATGGATGTCGACGGGCTGCCCAAGCTCGAGGGGACCGTCGCCGTCAATCTCGCCCTGATCGCCAAGTTCATGCCGGCGTACCTCTTTGCCCCCGAGTCATTTCCGGCGATTCCGACGCGTAACGACGCAGCCGACGACGAGTTCCTGTTCCGTCAGGGCCCGGCACGGGGGTTGTCCAAGGTTCGATTCGACGACTGACGAGCGGTATACGCGAAGTTTGCGGATGTTCCCAACGTTGCACTGTTCGTGGAGCAGGCAGAAGCGCTCGTGACCCTTCTAGCCGAAGCTGCACCGGATGCGGCGCAGCAGGTCGACTTGGACTTCGGCCTTGCGATCACCGAACTCTTCACCCTCGTCGTCTACGGCGAGCTGATCCTCGAACAAGCCGAGATCTTGGGATTGGACGAGGGACAGCGGAGCGGTGGGGTGCTGGATCAGATCTTCGATGTCCTGGTCCGCGACTTCAGTGCTGCAGCGGTGGAGTTGTACGGAAAACCCAGCGCCAGTGAAGATCAGCAACGGTTGGCACTCGCATCTATTCGGCGCCCCACGTTCGCGGCGGAGCGATTCGAGTACGTCTGGCAGCAAGTAGTCGCCTTGTCTGGTGCCTACGAAATGAACGGTGCCGGCTCAACGAACGGGGAGGAATGAAATGTCTGAACTGACGATGAATCGACCGCGTGAGGATTACGGCTTCTTCGGCCCAGGATCACCCAGTTGGAAGATCTGGGCCGCGCCGACAGCGCTGATCGGGTTCCAGCGGTCGGTGGTGCTCGAGCACTTCGACCCCTTCTTGGCTGCCGCAGTGGCAGACATGAGCGGGATTTACAGCGATCCGGCCGGGCGACTCGACCGAACCTTGGCGTACTTCCTGACCGTCGCCACTGCCGACGGGCGGACAGCACTGGCGCTGTCCGACCACCTCATGACAGTTCATGCTCAGGCTACGGGCATCGAACCGATCACCGGAACTCGTTACAGCGCAAACAATCCGGCGTCACAACTCTGGATCCACGTGACGGGTTGGCATTCGGTGCTCAAGTGCTACGAGATGTATGGGCCGGGCCCGCTTTCAGCTGTCGAAGAGCAGCGGTACTGGGAAGAATGCGTGATCGCTGCCGAACTACAGACATGCAAGACCTCCGACGTTCCACGCTCCCGAGACGAGGTACGTGAGTACTTCGCTGAAGTCAGGCCCAGATTGTGTACCTCCGAGCGTGCCAACCGGGCGATGCACTACTTGTTGAGAACACCGAGAGCGCAGGGGAAGACGAAGTTCGCGACATTCAGCCGATTGGTCGCGCCGGCCACTATCGCGACTTTGCCCGGCTGGATGCGAACGATGGGTGGGTTCGATCAGCCAGCGTTGTTGGACAGAGCAATTGCGCCCGCGGTGCGAACGGCAGTCCGGTTGGGTAGTTCACCGAAGAACATGACCACTGCTCTGAAAGTCATTGCGCCGATGACGGGCAAGGTGTTGGAGCGCCACCTGCGTGACGAGCAACCCCTGGACCCGAGAGTTGTCACGCCAGCGGAGATTCGGGAGCGATTCCCGCGAGCCGCCAAGGTTGCGCAGGCCGTCTGACGGGTTCGCCACGGTCTGTTGGCACCGCATCGGGGGGATCCCTTCGATGCGGTGCTCGGCCGTGTTCTGTTGTGCCTGAGGTTCGTTCTCAGGTTTTGAATGTGGTGTTCGCCGGTCGTGGGTGCTGTCCGGGGTCGATCGAGGGTGGCGGGATGAACCAGGGTTTGTTGTCGACTCCGATTCGGATTTCCCATTTCCCGACGAACCCGGATTTGCGGTGCATCAGTCGGTGGTGTGAACGGCACAGCAGGACCAGGTTGTTCATCACCGTCGGGCCACCGTTGGCCCAGTGCCGGATATGGTGCGCATCAGTCCAGGCGGGCACGCATGTGCAGCCCGGGAAGGCGCAGCCTTTGTCTCGGGCGATGAGGGCGACGCGTTGTTCGGCGGTGACCAACCTCTTTCCTGGTTGCGCATCCAAGGGCGCGCCGTGATCGTCGAGCAGAACGGTCGAGAGGAAACAATCACACCCGAGAAATCGGGTCTGCGACACCGACAGTGGCCCGAGCCAGGGCATGTGCCCGACGTCAAGATCCGACGCAGACTCTTCACCATCAGAAGAGGCGGCGCAGTCTCGGTGCTCGGCCAGATCCCGTGCGTTGATGTGCACGTTCACGTGCGGGCGTTGCCCACCATCGAAACCGGTTTTGGCGCAATCGAGATAACGGCGGATCAGTTCGGTGAACCCGTCGGCAGTTCGTTTCGCTGCCGACCGAGAATCCGGGGTTCCATCGGGTGCCGGGGTGGGCATCGTCAGATTCGACAACGCCGACAGCAGCATTTCGCCGGTGAGGGCGTCGAAATCCCCGCGCACCACCACTCGACCGTTCAATGTCGACGCGATCCGCAGCTCATTCCGGTCGACGTCTTCGGCGGGCGGGATCTCATCGGACTCGAACAACCGCTCCAAGGTCGCGATCACGTTCCGCACTTTCGTCGTTGTCGCCTCCACCCCCGACGCGGCAGCGAGCAACAAATCGATGCACTTCGGGAGCGCCTCCTCCGGCATCCCCTTCGGTGGTGACTCACAGAACGCCACGATCAACACGGCATGATCGAACGAGCAATCCCCGCAATCGAACCGAGCAGCCACCGCAGGAAACGGCCGCAAAGCCGCACCCAATGCGGCGATCTTCTTCCCGTCCCGAACCTGCAGCATCGTGTTGGCCGCCAGCCACGCACCCACACCGCGGCTGGCAATCACCTGATCATCCGGGCGCAACGACAACTCGTCCACCACGGCCACTCGAACGGCTTCGAGGCGCAGAATCTCCGCACTCGCCGACACCGCAGCAGCGCGCAACTCTGCAGCAGTCAACTGCCACAACCGTCCGCGTAACCCCACCGCAGAACCCGACACCACATCCGACAACAAGACACTCATTGAATCCCCCGATCCCCAACCCAAATCATACTCGAACATGCGTTCGAGTCAAGAGCGTTTTCGAATCTTCGGCTTCTCGCAAAGCTGCAAGAGTGCATCCGTTGTCCGCAAACGTGTTTCGTCGGGACGGAGGAGGTCGTCGAGTACGGCGACCGGTGCGGTGGGGTAAGGTCGCCGATTTTCGAGCTTTGGTTGGAGAAGGTGGTCGGTGTTTGACCGTGCGGGCACACGGGTAACCCGCTCCGGATGCCGTCAGCGTGAGGGGGCCGTGAGTGGACGAGTCACACAAGATCCGTCGCCGATCCTTTGTTCAAGGGCTTGGCCTGCTGGCCGGTCTGAGCGCGTTGTCCGCTGGATCAGCGACGGCTCGACCACCTGATGTCGATCCACTGCGCCCGTTCCAACTTCCGTCGCCCCGTCTGGAACCGTTTCGGGAGACCCTTCCTGTCCTGCCGGGCATTTCGGGTGGCAACCTGGAGCTTCGTGCGGCATCGTCGATGCACCGATTCCATCCGGACCTACCGTCGTCGCCGTCGCTGGGTTACGGCGGAATGGATTATCTGGGCCCCACCATCGAAGCTCACGTCGATCAGCTCGTCACAGTCCGATATGCCAATGACATTTCTGCGTATCCGCTTGCCGCGGATGTCGATCCGGGTCTGCACGGCGTCAGCGACCTCGACCGCACACAGGTCCCCACCTCGCTTCACCTGCACGGAGGAGTTACTGCACCGCAGTTCGACGGGCATCCGGAGCTGATCCAGCGTCCGGGCGAAGGTTTGGTTCACGAGTACACGAATGGTCGTGCAGCCGGCAATCTTTGGTATCACGATCACGCCATGGGAATGACGCGCCTCAACGTCTACGCCGGGCTGGTCGGGATGTATTTTCTCCGTGACGACGCAGATACAGGCACCACCGGGAATTCTCTCGGCTTGCCGTCCGGCGAATTCGAGCTTCCGATGATTCTGCAGGACAAGGTCTTCACCTCCGACGGTCAACAGAGTGTCCGTTCCACGTGGCTCACTCCGCAAGGTTCATGGGATCCGGCGACCCCCGGTGACGTGGGTGTAGTGAACGGCGTCGTATGGCCGAAAGTGGAGGTGGCTCGCGGACTGTACCGATTGCGACTGCTCAATGCCGCAACCTATTCGGTGTGGAATCTGCACTTCGCAAATCGTATGCGGTTCTGGGTGATCGGTTCCGAAGGAGGATTTTTGGCCGCTCCTGCGCCGACGGATCACGTCCGGCTGAGTCCGGGTGAACGCGCTGATCTGCTTGTCGACTTCAGTATGCTCGAGCCGGGCACGACGGTGGAATTGCGCAACGACGAACCGGTACCCCTTGCGGTGGCGCAACGCGGCACGCAGGTGATGCCGGTCTTCTGTCGGTTCGACGTGGGCAGCGCAAAGGGATTCACCGGCTCGATCCCGCAGCAGCTGAATTCCGTTGCTGCCGAACCGGCGTCCCCGGATGTGGTGCGAAATCTCACGATCATGCAGCTGTCGCGTCCCTCGGATTACCCGTCGATCACCATGTCGCTCAATAATTTGCGGTTCACTGATTCAGATATCGAACTGCCGCGTCAGGGAACCATCGAGCAATGGAATTTGATCAACATCACCACAGAACCGCATCCGATTCATCTGCACTTGGTGGCGTTCCGCGTTGTGGGGCGCCAGAACATCGACACTGCAGCGCTCATGCAGCGGTATCCGGTACCTGACCTGGGAGTCCGGTGGACGCCGTCGGCCGAGGAATTCGTGACCTCCCCGCTGCGGCCTCCCGAAGTGTGGGAAACGGGGGAGAAGGACACTGTCATCGTGGATGCCAACTCGATTACCCGCGTGATCGTGCGCTTTCCGACGGCCGACGAGTTGGGCTTCGATCCGGATGCAACTTTCGCGAGAGGTTCCATGGCAGATCACTCGGCACACGGAGAAGTCGGCATGGGGGACCTTCAGGGGTACGTCTGGCACTGCCACATGCTCGATCACGAAGACCACGACATGATGTTGCGATATCGGGTGGTGACGTAGCCTTCAAGGGGAGAAAAGTTCCCAGAGGAGGCAGCTGTGTCGGAAGGTGCGCCCACCGGGCCCCTGGACGGATATCGGGTGATTGAACTCGGAACCTTGATCGCCGGGCCCTTCGCCGGGAAACTGCTCGGCGACATGGGCGCCGACGTGATCAAGATCGAATCGCCGGACCGCCCGGACCCGCTTCGTACCTGGGGTCAGGCCGAGCAGGACGGTCATCGATTCTTCTGGACGGTTCACGCCCGCAACAAGCGGTGTGTGACGTTGGACCTTCGCGTCGACGCGGGACGAGACCTGTTTCTGAATCTGATCGAACATGCCGATGTGGTAGTCGAGAACTTCCGGCCGGGCACCCTCGAGAAGTGGGGCCTGGGATTCGACGTTCTCAGTGCGCGCAATCCGAAGTTGGTGTTGGCCAGGGTATCCGGCTACGGGCAGAGTGGACCGCAAGCCAAGAGCGCCGGCTACGCCTCGGTTGCCGAAGCGGTCAGCGGATTTCGGCATCTGAACGGTTATCCAGGGCAGGCGCCTCCGCGTATTGCCCTTTCGCTCGGAGATTCTCTCGGCGGGATGTTCGCCGTTCAGGGAGTGCTGGCGGCGTTGCTCTCACGAGAGCGGACCGGCCGTGGTCAGGTGGTCGACGTTGCCCTCACGGAATCCTGTCTGGCGGTGCAGGAATCCACGATCCCGGATTACGATCGGGGCGGGATCATCCGGCAGCCCTCGGGAACGAGATTGGAGGGTATTGCGCCGTCCAACATCTATCAGACCTCTGAAGGAAACTGGGTGGTGATCGCAGCCAATCAGGATACGCTCTTCGTGCGTCTGTGCACCATCATGGGGCGACCGGAACTAGCGCATGACGACCGCTTCTCCAATCATGTTGCCCGTGGCAAACATCAGGACGAGCTCGACGAACTGATCAGCGCCTGGGTCGCGCTCCAAGATCCCACCAGCCTGGTGGAACGCCTCACCGAAGTGGGAGTTGTTGCCGGGCCGATCAATACGGTTGAAGATGTCGTCAAGGATCCGCAGCTGATCGAGCGGGGGATGCTCGTCGACCACTACGACGAGCGGATCGGTGAAAACGTCCTCGGCTTGGGCGTCGTGCCTACCTTCAGTGAGACACCCGGATCCGTGCGCAACGCGGGAGCGTCGGCGCCGGGTCACGACAACTCCTCGGTGTGGGGCGGGCTCCTCGGACTCTCGGACGACGAGCAGGCAGAACTGAAGATGAAGGGCGTGATCTGACATGTCGGTACCTGGCGTGGGTATTCCAGCAGTCAGTATTCGTGAAGTCGGACCACGGGACGGGTTGCAGATCGAAGACCCGGTGTCGCTGGCGGAGAAACTTCGTCTTGTCGACGCTCTGGCTGCGACGGGTGTTTCGCGTATCGAGGCGACGTCGTTCGTCTCACCGCGCGCTGTGCCGGCGTTGGCCGACGCGGAATTGTTGGCAGCAGAACTGCACCAGTGGCCCGGCATCGAGTTCTCGGCATTGGTCGCCGGAATCGGTGGAGCGAAACGGGCCGTCGCCGCAGGAATGAAAACCGTCGAATATGTTGTGTCGGCATCGAATGGCCACAGCGAGGCCAACACTCGGTCGACGACGGAGCAAGCGACCGAACGTATCGGAGAGGTCGTCCGGATCGTCCACGACGCCGGAGGACGGGTGGAGGTCATCGTGGCCACAGCCTGGGACTGTCCGTTCGACGGTCCAACCGACCCGGATCGTGTTCTGCGGATTGCGGAGCAGGCCAAGGAGTTCGGTGCTGATCAATTCTCGATCGCAGATACCATCGGCACTGCCACGCCGGGACGTGTCGGACGATTGATCGACGCTGTGGGCGAAAGAGTAGGTGACTTCGGCTTGGGTGCGCACTTCCACAACACGCGTGGCGCTGGTCTTGCGTGCGCGTTTGCGGCTGTGCAGCACGGTGTTCGAAACCTCGACGCGTCCACCGGAGGTCTCGGTGGTTGTCCGTTCGCTCCCGGTGCCAGTGGCAATATCGCGACGGAGGAACTGGTCTACATGCTCGAAGACATGGGCATCGCGACAGGTATCGACCTGGATGCGAGCATTCGTGCCGCTGCCGTTGCAGAGGAGATAGTGGGCCATACGGTTCCCAGTAATCTTCTCCGCGCCGGCGATCGGAAGCGGTAGGGACCTTTACTCTTCTCGGTTGGGTGATGCCAGCTGCAGTTTGACCAGCTGCTCGTGCGCCGCGGCCGGCCAACCGATGCGCTGCTTCTCCAGATACCAGGCACCGGCGGCAAATGCGATCGCGAGGACGATCCAGATCGCGACGCTTCCGATCTGAGAGCCCAGGTCGCTCGACGAGGACACTTCGCCTGTGCTGTAGTCGTATTCCGTTGTCGTGGTGATTCCCTCTACTGCGAAGGTCCACAGAATCGGAAGGGCACACAGTGCGGCGAGGGCACGTGCGACATGCGCTGGACGCAGTTCGAAGATCATTCATTTCTCCTGGTGATCGACCCGGTGAATCTCACTCTCCTCGAAAGCTATTCGGGTTCGACGGCGCTGTCTGTAGTCGGATCGACGGACATGGACGAGGTGCCGAGCTCTCCCCGGTCCCCCTGCCGTAGCAGCTGCATTCCGTTGTGATCGAACTCGATTCGTCGAACGTCTTCAGTATCGACCAGCATCGTGGCCATAGCGGTACGCCGAGGTGGAAGGATCCGTATGGTCACTTTTCCTCGCGAGATCGCGGTGAGTTCCCGGACGATGCTCGAGTGGATTCGGTCGCGCACGTCGGCGTTCGCGCCATCCATTCCGTGGTCGTCGAGCAGGACCACTTCGACGCCGCGGTTTCGAGCGGCACGCACAGCATCGATCACGTGATTCTTCTGAAATCCCGGCGCTCGGAGCGAGTCACGTAGTTGAGCTTCGAGTAATTCACATGCCAATTTCTCGGTGGAATCCATTGGCACGCCTGAAGCAATCCGCTCGAGCAGAGGCCGGGCCAGTATGTTGAGTCTGTCGAGTTGGGCGTCTCTTTCTTCGATGACTGCCGACGTGGCTGCTCCTGCGGCGATGCGTTCGGTAGACGCTTGGCGTAGTTCGAAGATCGTCTTGGCTCGTGGCCGAATCGTAAGTGCGAAGACCGTCGACATTAGAACTGGTCCGACGTTGGCGAAAGACTCGGCGAAGCCGTACAACGGTCCTTGACCTGTCACAGTCGCCCAGGCAACCGAGGAGGCAATCAAAAGAATCACGCCAAGCCAGGCGTAGCCCGTCCTTCCCCGCACACACATGAAGGTGAAGACGACAGTACACATTCCGAAAGGCCAGAGTTGGGCCGGATTATGCACAGGTACCGGCAATACCATGAACACCGCGCCGCAGGCGACTAAGCCGGTAGCACTGAGCAGGATGCTCTGGTGAAGGGGCATGGGGTCCCCGTCAGTCAGGACGATGGAGAAGGCAGCTGCTGACCCAACGAGTACCGCGACTGCCAGCGGCCACGAGGACCTGACTCCGCTTGTCCCGTACGCGGCGGAAATCGAATACGTGACGGTGAAGCAGGCAACGAGAAGGAGAGCGGATCTACTACGCATTCCGAGTAGGTCGCGGATGTCTTTGCCTACGGTGATGTTTCCCGCATCGAAGTTCATCGAGGAGCCATCTCAGCTCGTTGCCAGGACAGAGTGACTTTGGTTCCTGCTCCTGGAGAAGACGCGACGTCTGCTGCCCCTCCGGGGATACTGCGTACCCTGGCATGAATGCTCACGGCGATGCCGAGTCGATGCGTCGGTACGGTGCGAGGATCGAAACCGATTCCGTTGTCACATACCGTCACCTCCATTCGAGTTTCTTCGACAATTGCGTCGACCGAACGACGTGCGTCCGGCCCGGCGTGTTTCTTACTGTTACGCAGTGCTTCACTCAAGGCTCCTGCGAGAGCACTCACCGGTTCCGACGGGAACTCGGCATTGTTGGCGTTTGACTCCACGTGTGATGTGAAGGTGACATTCTCATCGACTTCCGAGGCTGCCGAACGGAGTTGAGCAAGAACCGCATCCGGGTCCAATCGCTCTGCGGTCTCGACTCCCGAACGAAGATGGTCCAGGCGGGCCAGTGTGCGCCGTGACTGCCCGGCGACGGTGGAGTCGGAGTCCGTTCGTGCAGCAGCCAACAAGGTCGACATCACGGTGTCGTGGATCAGGGCGTTGAAGCGTTCGCGTTCGACGTCTTTTGCAGCTGCAGCCGCGGCTCCGGCGGCCGCAGCGTGGGTACTCGCGATGGTGGCGTCAAGGGTTTGCCCGGTGCGAAGTGCGACAACAGATGCTGCAACAAAAACTGTGCAGAACATCAGCGCAGCACTGAGATCCGGAATCAGAAGATAGAACAGGGGTGCTTCGCGGATGGCGTGATTGATCAGTTGGACGAGCGTGACTCCCACCCCGAGGTATAGCAGAGCCCAGGCAGGCTGCCATGCAGCTGCGGCTGCTAGCCCGGCGACACCAGGGATGTTGGCGAGCCACGTCCCGAAGCCTTGGACATGTTCACCGGTCCACGCAGGCCACCACGCGCACGCAACGAGAATATAGGCAATCGCATTAATTGCGGCAGCTCGACGAATCCAGATTGTCTGGGGCAGGAACGTCGAAAGTCCCAACACCATGGCTGTTCCGAATATCGCGAAGATGGCCACAGGTGTCCACCAGGCCGCGGTGGTTGCCGCTGCGTCTCTGATATTCGGAATCAGGATGAGCAGGTAGAACAGGTAGCCGGCGCACACGAATCTACCGAACAGACGAAGGATCTTGTCGGTGAAGGTGGAATCGGTAGTACTTGATTGACTCTCTGCTGAATCATTCGCCAAGGATGGGTGAGGCAGTCTGATCAGAGTTCGTCGATCGTCACTATCTGATCTTGTATCGCTCGCACGAGTAATTCGCATTTCGTCGGTGCGTTCCTTCCAACGTCGGCATACTTCTCGCGAATCCGCGACAGGTGGGTCCCCACCGTTCCCACGCTGATGTAGAGGTTTTGAGCAACGCGTGACTTCGAATCACTCAGTAGCCATTCCCTGAGAACCTCGATTTCGCGCTCCGAAAGGTGCGGTCCGACGGGGTCCTGTGCCATGCAGTTTTCCACAGTGACTGTCATGAGTTTCGTCCTTACTTCTCTGTAGCGGAATGACAGACCCCCGACAGTGCCGTCTTCTTGTCAGATGAATGTAATTCGAAGAGGGAAATTTTTCCCAGACATCAATTCCTCTGCCCATATTTTCAGGGGCAGCGCTGTGAGAGTTATTGTTGCCGAACCTCATTGTTAGTCAAAGTCAGCTTTTTTCCGGAAGTAGGCCGTTCAGGAATTGGTAACACCCCGTCTTCGACCGCGCGTTTGTACAAATCCGTTTTTGTCGGTGCGGGTCGTCCGACAGCCGCATATTTCTGCCTGATGCGCTGGAGGTAGTCGTTAACCGTCTGCGGCGCCAAACCGGTGAGTCGCGCAACTCGATCCGCCTTCTCTCCGGATGCGTAAAGTTCGAGGACCTCGAGTTGTCGAGGGCTCAGACCCACTTCGTCGAGACCTGGATCCCCGTCGATTGCGGCAGCCCACTCTGTCGTCACCACCTGCCTTCCCGACGCGGCGGCGCGTATCGCATCAACCACGACGGCAGTCGGTTCGGACTTGCGTACAACACCCAGTACGCCGGCACGGGCGGCCGAGCGAACGAGGTACGGGTTTTCCGCCCCGGTGAAGATCAATGTCTCGAGCCCGGCGGCCCGCAGTTGCTCGACATTGCTCTTGGGCGATGAACCGTCGGCCAGCCGGAGGTCGAGGATTGCCAGATCCAAGGCGACGTTCTGAGCGAGCATCTCGGACACAGTGGTCGCGATGCACACCAATTCGAGGTCCGGCTCGTCCTCGAGCATCACGGACA
Source organism: Rhodococcus sp. YH3-3 (assembly GCF_001653035.1). Lineage (NCBI taxonomy): Bacteria > Bacillati > Actinomycetota > Actinomycetes > Mycobacteriales > Nocardiaceae > Rhodococcus > Rhodococcus sp. YH3-3. The sequence continues at coordinate 873,339 of NZ_BCWH01000001.1, forward strand.
CGCCGATTGCTACCGACTCGTGGTCTTCCACCAACCCGACACGGCGGTGTGGAAATGCTGTTTGCTCTGGCATAGCGATTGTTTCCCTCCGCTCGATGCGAGGACGTTATCAGGCAGAGCTGACTGACCGGTATGTTACGTGTCAAGATTTGAAGTCAGCCTGGACTGTTTTACGTTTCGGCTCTACAGTTGTCTTGTGACCGAGACCACTTCCGATGCGAAAGTAAGCCGTACCCAGGCCGAACGTACAGCGGCGATGCGTGGGCGCCTCCTCGACGCCGCCGTCGAATCGTTGGTCGAGCTGGGCTACGCACGGACCAGCACGCAAGAGATCGCCCGCCGCGCAGGCGTCTCGCGGGGTACGCAACTGCATCATTTTCCGACCAAGGAATCGCTGGTCGTCGCGGCCGTCGAGTATCTGGTCGACAAGCGGCTGGAAGAAATCCTCACCGCTGAAGTGGATCGTGGTCGAGGCCTCGAGGTCCTGTCGGACGCGTTCTCCGGGCCGCTGTTCTATGCCGCCCTCGAATTGTGGGTCGCGGCGCGGACCGATCCCGTTCTGCATGCGGCGACGGTGCCCCTCGAACGCAAGGTGAGTGAGGCGCTCGAGTTCGGCAGCGCCGAGTTGTTCGGTGATCGGTTCGATTCCGAGTCGGTCGAACTCACCATCGAACTCGTTCGTGGGCTTGCCGTCTCAGCCCTGTTTCGTACATCCGAAGCCGACGACGCGCTCAGAGCGCGACTGTTGCCGGCCTGGCAATCCCGAGTGGAGAAGAAGTGAAGCTTCCCGAACATGTCGAAACGCTGATTGTCGGTGCCGGATTTGCCGGTATGGGCTTGGCCGCCAGAATGCTTCGCGACAACCGCGCTGCAGACGTCGTGTTGATCGAGCGTGGAGCTGACATCGGCGGCACTTGGCGCGACAACACCTATCCAGGCTGTGCCTGTGACGTGCCGACGGCGTTGTACTCGTATTCTTTTGCGCCGAGCGCCGATTGGAGTCATACCTTTGCTCGTCAACCCGAGATCTACAACTATCTGAAGAAGGTGGCCGCAGACACCGGCATCGTGGAACGCGTAGTCCTGAACTGCGAACTCGAAGCTGCTGTGTGGGACGAGGATGCGGCGCTGTGGCGTATTCGGACATCTCGAGGGTCGTTGACGGCCAAAGCTCTGGTCGCCGCGACCGGAGCGTTGTCGACGCCCAAGATCCCGGATTTCCCAGGTCTCGACCAATTCTCGGGGACCACTTTCCATTCGGCGACGTGGAACCACGAACACGAACTGCGTGGTGAGCGCGTAGCCGTGATCGGAACGGGAGCGTCGGCGGTTCAGTTCGTTCCCGAAATTGCCGATCCGGCGGCCCACGTCACCGTGTTCCAGAGAACTCCGGCCTGGGTGATCCCGCGAATGGATCGCACCCTACCTGCTGCACAGAAGGCCGTGTACTCGCGGATTCCCGCTACGCAGAAGGTGGTTCGGGGATGGGTTTACGGCTTCCGTGAACTACTCGGTGCCGCGATGTCGCACGCGACGTGGGTGCTGCCGGCCTTCGAGGTGGCCGCGCGTCTCCATCTGCGCCGGCAGGTCAAAGATCCGGAGTTGCGCCGGAAACTGACTCCCGATTTCACGATCGGCTGCAAGCGAATGCTCCTGTCCAACGACTGGTTGCGCACCCTTGACCGCGCGGACGTGAGTCTGGTCGACAGTGGGCTCGTCTCGGTCACCGAAAACGGAGTGGTCGACGGACGCGGAGTCGAGCACAAGGTCGACACCATCATCTTCGCCACGGGATTCACGCCGACGGAACCGCCTGTTGCGCATCTGATCACCGGAAAACGTGGCGAGACGCTGGCCGCACATTGGAACGGTAGCCCCAACGCGTACAAGGGTACTGCGGTCAGCGGGTTCCCGAATCTGTTCCTCATGTACGGTCCGAACACCAACCTCGGACACAGTTCGATCGTGTACATGCTCGAGTCCCAGGCCGAGTACGTCAACGACGCCGTGAACACCATGAAGCGAGAGCGGATCGATGCCCTCGACGTGAACGAGACGGTGCAGGTGCACTACAACAAGGGAATTCAGCACGAGTTGCAGCACACGGTGTGGAACAGGGGCGGATGCTCGAGTTGGTACATCGATCCGGAGGGGCGCAACTCGGTGCAGTGGCCGACGTTCACTTTCAAATTCCGTTCGCTGCTGGAGCATTTCGATCGGGAGAACTACTCCGCTCGCAAGATCGAAAGCGTCGAGGCATGACCGCGACGCACTACGACGTGGTGGTTATCGGTTCGGGATTCGGTGGCAGTGTCGCCGCTCTTCGCCTGACGGAGAAGGGCTACCGCGTCGGGGTGCTCGAAGCCGGTCGACGGTTTGCCGACGACGAGTTGCCTGAAACCAGTTGGAGACTTCGAAAGTACCTGTGGGCGCCGTGGATCGGATGTTATGGGGTTCAGCGCATCCATCTTCTTCCGGATGTGCTCGTGATGGCGGGGGCCGGCGTCGGAGGTGGGTCGTTGAACTACGCCAACACGTTGTATCAGCCACCCAATCGGTTCTTCGAAGACCGTCAGTGGGCGCACATCACTGACTGGCACGACGAACTGGCGCCGTACTACGACCAGGCCAAACGGATGTTGGGTGTTCGCACCAATCCGTCCTTCACTCCTGCCGATGCGGTGATGAAGGACGTAGCCGAAGAGATGGGCGTGGGGGAGACCTTCACGTCCACCCCCGTCGGGGTTTTCTTCGGGGAGGCAGGAGTTTCCGTGCCGGACCCGTTCTTCGGCGGAAAAGGACCCGAACGCACAGGTTGCACGGAATGCGGGGGATGTATGACCGGGTGCCGAGTCGGTGCGAAGAACACGCTGGTCAAGAACTACCTCCATCTCGCCGAGCAAGCGGGCGCCAGGGTTCATCCGCTCACGACCGTCACCGACCTTCGGCCGGCGGCAAGCGGTGGTTACCGCCTGCTCGCGAGGCGAACGGACGGCGTCCGCCGGCGAGAAGTTCGGTTCACCGCCGATCAGGTGGTGGTTGCCGCCGGAACGTACGGAACGGCGAGACTGCTGCTCGGTATGAAGGAATCCGGTGCCCTGCCGGGCCTGTCGGATACTCTCGGCACCGTCGTACGTACCAATTCCGAAGCCGTACTGGCCGCAACGTCGAAGTCGCGTCGACGGAACTTCACGCAGGGCGTAGCCATCACGTCGTCCTTTCACCCGGATGATCACACGCACATCGAGCCGGTGCGATACGGCAAGGGCAGCAATGCAATAGGACTTCTGCAGACCGTCCTGAGTGACGGCGGTGGGCGAACTCCCCGGGTGCTGAAGACTCTGGCAGTCGCGGCCCGGCACCCAGGAGCGTTCTTGCGATCGTTGTCGGTACGGAACTGGTCCGAGCGAACCGTCATCGCGCTGGTGATGCAGACCGACGACAACTCCCTCGAACTTTCCAAGAACACCAAACGATTCGGGCGCTCCCTCACCAGTAGACCGGGACCGGGCGATCCACCTCCTCAGTGGATTCCGCAGGGTCATACAGCCATTCGCAAGGTCGCCGAGAAGATCGACGGCGACCCGGGTGGTTCCATCGCCGAGATCGTGAACATCCCGATGACGGCACACTTTCTGGGTGGCTGCGCTATCGGTGACAGCGCGTCGAGTGGCGTCGTCGATCCGTATCTGCGTGCATACGGTCATGAGGGACTGCACGTCATGGACGGTTCGGTGGTGAGCGCAAATCTCGGAGTGAATCCTTCCCTGACCATCACTGCGCAGGCGGAACGAGCGTGCGCGATGTGGCCGAACAAGGGTGGCGCGGACGCCCGCCCGAAGACCGGCGAGCCATACGTACGTATCGATCCGACTTTGCCGTCCGATCCGGTGGTGCCGACGCATGCACCAGGCGCTTTGCGGCTTCCCCTGACCGTTCGAGCTGAGAAGGTGTCCGATGTGGAGCGTGCCTGAATCGACAAGTGACCGCGTCGACTGGCCGGTGAGTGATCCGCCGCCGTGGCCGGCTCGCGTTCGCGCGACACTGTGGTGGCACCGCAGTACGTCGGCGGCGCGGGAGCTCGGCCCGGATGGTCGAACGATTCCGATGACGGTGGCCATGATGGTGGACTACCTCGATTCGCCGGTCGGCCCGTATCGCGAGATCCTCGCCAGTCCGGTCTTGCATGCGCCAGGGAAACGGATCGGGCCTATGCCGCGGATGGCGGTCCCTTTCATCGCGGTGGATTCGGAACCGTCGGTGCACGGTGGGCGAGTCCACTGGCAACTACCCAAGGTTCTGGCCGAGTTCGACGGAGACGTGCAGCAGAAATTCACTGCAACCGGCGACGGATGGCGGGTGCGTTCGGATACGCGGATGCTCGGGCCGCGTCTGCCGATTGCCGGGGCGTTGGGATTTGCGCAGCCCGAGTCCGGCGGAGGTCTGGCGATCGCGTCGGCAAGGCTGACGGGATCGTTCCGATACGCGCGCGTGAGCGTCGAGGCAGAGGGGCAGACCCTGCCGGACTGGTTGGCTGCGGGCACCCATCACGGCGTCGTGATTCTGGGCGGAAAAATGACTACGGGAGCGGCCAGGCGTCGGTAACGGGGGTTTGACCTGCGAAAAAGCGACCAAGGCCGCCCGTCAGTGACCGGGCGGCCTTGGTCGTGTGGTGTGAAAGTCAGGTGTCGACGTCCCACAGGCGCCTCTCGGCGGGTGGTCGCTCGCAGCGACAAAAGGGGTGGGGCCCGGGGCTTGTTCGGACGCCGACAGGGTGTTCAACGGCGGTCTCCCCGGATTTGTTCCCGTCCTTGATATGTGACACCGGTCTCGATTCAACTTAGGCAATCCTTTTCTTGACTAATTCCAGAAAAGCGGCATACTGGGAAACATGCGAGACGGAGAGCATGACTTCGACCCCCGAGCGCAACTGCGCGCCGTCGGGTTGAGGGTCACTGCTCCGCGCCTCGCCGTGCTGGATGCGGTTACAGCCCAACCGCATTCAGACGCCGATTCTGTTGCAGCACTCGTGCGGCAGCAGCTCGGATCGGTATCCACACAGGCCGTTTACGACGTGCTGAAGGCATGCGTGAACGCAGGATTGCTGCGACGCATCGAGCCGGCGGGTTCGCCCGCACGGTTCGAGACGAGGACTGGTGACAACCACCATCACCTCGTCTGTCGCGGCTGCGGCAAGGTCGTCGACGTCGATTGTGTTGTCGGCCAAGCTCCCTGCCTCGAACCTTCCGATAATCACGGCTTCGAAATCGACGAAGCCGAGGTCGTGTTCTGGGGCCGTTGCGAAGATTGCCTGAAGAATTCTGCCGAATCCGACACCGAGTCGGACGCGGTCTCGCAGAATCGAATTGATGCGTCCAGAACCTCCGAGTCAGCCACCTCGCATGCAGCCCATGCGTTCGGCTCGGATGCAGCCCCGCTCCTCTGACGCCCAGCCCACAACGCTAGGAGGCTTCGCCATGACCAAGCCCACCACCAACAATTTCGGTATCGCGGTCGCAAGTGATGACGAATCGCTGACCGCGGGTATTCAGGGGCCGGTGCTCCTTCACGACCACTACCTGATCGAGAAGCTCGCGCAGTTCAACCGCGAGCGTGTCCCGGAGCGCATCGTCCACGCCAAGGGCGGCGGCGCTTTCGGTGAACTCGTCATCACACACGACGTCAGCAAGTACACCAAGGCCGCGTTCCTGCAGCCGGGTAAGAAGACCGAGTCCCTCGTCCGCTTCTCCACCGTCGCCGGTGAGCAGGGCAGCCCGGACACCTGGCGCGATCCGCGCGGTTTCGCGATGAAGTTCTACACCGAAGAGGGAAACTACGACCTCGTCGGCAACAACACCCCGGTGTTCTTCATCAAGGACGCCATCAAGTTCCCCGACTTCATTCGTTCGCAGAAGCGACTGCCCGGCTCGGGTCTTCGTGACCACGACATGCAGTGGGACTTCTGGACTCTGCGTCCCGAGACCGCTCACCAGGTGACCTGGCTGATGGGTGACCGCGGGATCCCGAAGACCTGGCGCAACATGGACGGCTTCGGATCGCACACCTACCAGTGGGTCAACGCTGCGGGTGAACGCTTCTGGGTGAAGTACCACTTCAAGACCGATCAGGGCATCGAGTTCCTGACGCAGGCCGAAGCAGACAGCCTCGCCGGTAGCGATCCCGACTACCACCGCGCGGATCTGTACAACGCCATCGAGGCCGGTAATTTCCCGAGCTGGACACTCAAGGTTCAGATCATGCCGGTCGACGAGGCCGAAGGCTACCGCTTCAACCCGTTCGACCTCACCAAGGTCTGGTCCCAGAAGGACTACCCACTGATCGAGGTCGGCAAGTGGACGCTGAACCGCAACCCGGAGAACTTCTTCGCGCAGATCGAGCAGGCTTCGTTCGAGCCGTCGAACGTGGTGCCCGGCATCGGATTCAGCCCGGACAAGATGCTTCTCGGCCGCGTCTTCTCCTACGCCGACGCACATCGTTACCGCATCGGCACCAACTACGCCGACCTGCCGGTCAATGCCCCGAAGAACGAGGTGAACTCCTACTCCAAGGAGGGCGCCATGCGTTACAGCTTCAATTCCCCGTCGACGCCGGTGTACGCACCGAACTCGTACGGCGGACCGCATGCCGATCCGTCGGTTGCCGGTGACGAAGGACTGTGGGCGTTCGACGGCAAGGCAGTGCGCGCCGGATACATCGAGCACGCCGAGGACGGCGACTTCACGCAGGCCGGAACGCTGGTCCGTGAAGTTCTCGACGACGCAGCTCGTGAGCGCCTGGTGAGCAACATCGTCGGCCACGCCCTTGCCGGCGTCAGTGAGGAAGTTCTGTTGCGTGTCTTCGAGTACTGGAAGAACGTCGACGCAGATTTGGGCAAGCGCGTCGAAGAAGGTGTACGCGCAGGTCAGTGACCCGCTGACATGAGCATCGCTTAGGTCTACCGAATGCGGACCGCTGCAAGGGAAATCACTTCCCGGCAGCGGTCCGTTTCCGTCTACCCAACTACAGAAGCGCAAACCAATAGACGAAGCATGCGAGAAGGAATACAACGACTGACTCCATGACGACACCCCTGTTCGACGTGCACTTCTGCTGTTCGCACTCTCCATGATCCGCTTCTCGAGCTGAGAATGCTCGGGGCACAAGTTTCGCGAACCGAGGTGTTGGGCAGTCAATTCCCATGGCAATAGGTGCGGTTCTCTTCGACATCGACGGAACGCTCGTCGATTCCAACTATCTGCACGTAGAAGCGTGGTCGCGAGCTTTCTTCGAGGTAGGTCGCCCGGTCGACGCGTGGCGGGTACACCGCAGCATCGGCATGGATGGAGACCAACTACTGGAGTCCTTGCTCGGCGAAGACATCGACGGGTGCGGACCGCGAGCCAAAGAACTTCACACCACGTACTACCGGCAGTCGGCCGACCGTCTCCGAGTACTGCCGGGAGCGCGCGAGTTGATCCGCCGAGTTCACTCGCTCGGACTGCATGTGGTGCTCGCTACCTCGGCGCCGGACGACGAACTGAAGTTGCTACGCCGGACGCTCGACATCGACGAAATGATCTACGCCGCCACCTCTTCGGAATCCGTCGACGAGGCCAAACCTGATCCGGACCTGATCGAGGTCGCGCTCGCGAAGGCAGGTGTCGACGCGGGCAATGCGGTCATGGTCGGGGATGCCGTCTGGGACATGAAGGCGGCGACATGGGCGGGCGTTGTGGCTGTGGGAGTGCGCAGTGGTGGCATGTCGACCGACGAACTCGAAGGTGCGGGTGCGGCTGCCGTGTACGACGACGCCCGCGACCTCCTCGACCACCTCGACGGCAGTGTGATTTCCGAACTCGTTTCAGGCCTAGATACCGGGAGTTGATCAGTGATGGCACGATTCGGCTACACCTTGATGACGGAGCAGGCAGGTCCGAAAGAACTGGTTCGCCATGCAGTTCGGGCCGAAGAAGTCGGCTTCGACTTCGAAGTGATGAGTGATCACTACTCGCCGTGGCTGACCGAGCAGGGGCATGCACCCTACGCCTGGTCGGTGCTGGGGGCAGTCGCCCACGCCACCGAGCGAGTCGGTTTGATGACGTACGTGACTTGTCCGACCGTGAGGTACCACCCCGCCGTCGTCGCTCAGAAAGCTGCGACGATCCAGATCCTCGCGGACGGACGCTTCACCCTGGGATTGGGAAGTGGCGAGAGCCTGAACGAGCATGTGGTCGGCGAGGGTTGGCCGTCCATCGACACCCGCCAGGACATGCTGCAGGAGGCGGTGAGCATCATTCGCGCACTGCTCGCCGGAGATCTGGTGAGCTGGAAGGGGGAGTACTTCGACGTCCAGTCCGCCAGGATCTGGGATCTCCCCGAGAACCCGGTTCCGCTGGCGCTGGCCATGTCCGGAGACAAGTCCGTCGAGCGTTTCGGTCCGATGGCCGACGATCTGATTGCCGTGCAACCGGATTCGGAGCTAGTGCACTTGTGGAAGCACGTGCACGGCCGAGCATACGGATTGGCTCCCGCAGGCCGGACCATCGGTCAGATTCCGATCTCGTGGGACCCTGATCGCGACACGGCAATTGCACGAGCTCATCAGCAGTTCCGGTGGTTCGGCGGAGGGTGGTCCGTGAACTCCGAACTGCCGACGCCGGCGAGCTTCTCGGGTGCGACTCAGTTCGTGCGCAAAGAGGATGTAGCTGAAAGCATTCCGTGTGGTCCCGATCTCGATGTGATCGTCGAAGCGGTCAAGGCATACACCGACGCCGGATTCACCGATGTGGCACTGGTACAGATCGGTGGAGATACCCAAGACCGATTCTTCGACGAGGCGGCCAAGCCGCTGCTCGAGGCTCTGCACGTCGAATTGGGTTGATCGAGAAGATCAATCGAGTTCCGCCGAGTGGGCTCTTGTCGAGTCGCGCGCTACCGCCGTGCAGCCTCGCCTGCTGCGCGACGAGGGCCAGTCCCAAACCGCTTCCGGCGTCACCCGCACCGGTACCACGAACGAATCTCTCGAACATCGCTTCGCGTTCCGAAGGCGCGATCACGGTGCCGTTGTCGTCGACGAAAACCGTCGCCGAACCCGTCGCAGCCCCTGATCGGACGGTGATCTCGACTTCGTCGGCATTGCCGTGCCGAACGGAATTGGTGACGGCGTTGGTCAGCACCAGACGGATACCCGCGGGAAAGGCCTGAACCGAAAGTTCTTCCGGTGCTTTCAAACGAACGTCGACCTGCGGGTGCAGACGGCCGGCGTCAGCGACGGCGCGATCGGCAACCTCGACGAGATCGACGTCGGCACAATCCTCGGGATCGGCCACGTCACCCAGGGCTAGAGTCTCGAGGTCGGTCAGGGTGCGCTCGATCTGGCGCTGCGCTTCCAACAATTCGCCGGACAGTTCGCGCCGTTGGCTTTCCGTGAGATCGAGTGTTGCGAGAACTTCGAGATCGGTACGCATCGACGTGAGAGGTGTGCGCAGTTCGTGGGCGGAGACGCGAGCGAAATCGCGTGCCGACTCCAACGCCTCCTCGGTGCGGCTTCGATCGCTTTCGATGCGACTGAGCATGCTCTGGATTGCCTCCGACAGTTCTTCGGCTTCTCGCGTTCCACGTACCGACGGTGCCCGGCGCGAGAGTCCGTCGACGTCGAGGTTGTTGCCGATCGAACTGGTGGTCTCGGTCAATTGCTGTAGTGGCCGGACGGCTCGGCCGGTGAGGAACCAACCGAGCCCGGCCGCGGCAAGGATGGCGACCACTGCTGCAGCGGCCACTTGGAACTGCTGCTCGCGGATTGCCTGGGTCAGTGGGTCTTCGGGGATGCTGACGGCCAGTGTGGCGCCGCTGTCGCCGGGCACCAGAACATCACGACTGCGAACATCGGTGGTAGCCAAGGCGCTGACGGTCGCGGCGTTGAATCCGGGGCTGACCACGGATGGTTCTGTTGTTGCAGTTGGTGTCTCGATGAATAGCGGGCTCGGCGCACTCGCCGCGACGCCCAGGGTGACGGAATCGAGAGTGCGTTCGAGTTGTTCGGATCCGTTGACACGCAGAAAGACCGCGAACGCAATTCCGATCGCGGCAATCACGATTCCGGCGGCCAGGCCCGAGGCGATGGCTACGCGAGTCTGAAGTGACAGCGGCCGCTTCATCGTTCGGCCCTCAGGACGAAGCCCACCCCACGCACTGTGTGGATCACGCGGGGCGCTCCGTCGACTTCGAGTTTCTTGCGTAGGTAGGTGACAAAGACGTCGACGACATTGGTGTCGGCGGCGAAGTCGTAACCCCAGACGAGTCGCAGGAGTTGTGCGCGACTGAGTACGACACCGGCGTGCTCGGCGAGTACCGACAACAGGTCGAATTCTCTTTTGGTGAGTTCGATTCGCCTACCGTCGATGTGCGCTCGATGGCCACGGAGATCGACCGTCAGCGGTCCCACCGTGATCGGATGGTCGACCGACGGGGTGGCTCGCGTCGTGCGTCGAAGCAATGCGCGGAGTCTGGCGACGAGCTCGGCCAACTCGAAGGGCTTGGTGAGGTAGTCGTCGGCGCCCGCCTCCAGCCCCGCGATGCGATCACCCACGGAACTTCGGGCGCTGAGCACGCAGATCGGAACCTCGTTGCCGATCGCGCGCAGGGCGGTCACCACCCCGACGCCGTCGAGGCCGGGCATGTTGACGTCGAGAACGAGCGCGGCCGGGCATTGCTTGTTCACCGATGACAAGGCCGATCGTCCGTCGACGGCAGTTGCCGTGTCGAAGCCCGACAATCGGAGTCCACGTTCGAGCGAATTCAGAACCTTCGCGTCGTCGTCAACGATCAGGATGCGCTCGCGTGTACTCACCCCAGCCATGGTGCCATCGGATCAAGGCCTGGGGCCTCGCTCGGAGCGAGGGCCGTCGCATTCTCATCAACTCCTAAGAAACCGACAACAGATCTGCAGTGTTGGCTTCATAACCTCGGGTTTCTCGGATGCGACCGCGCCGAGAACTCGAGAACGTTCGATCAAGGAGAACTACGATGACGCGATTGAAAGTGAACGGCAAGCGGGCCCGCCGGACCGGTGTGGTGGTGGCGTCCGTGGCGGTCCTCGGTATGGCAGTGGCGCCGGGAATCGCCTGGGCTTCCAACCCGATTTCCGACGGGTCACCGGTGGCGGTGCGGTCGATCGCGACCGCTCCAGCCGAGTTGGGTGTGGCTCCCGAAGTAGCGTGTGGTGTCGCGGCGCCGATTTCCGACGAGGAGCTGCAGAAGCTCATCGACGAGGGGAAGGTCGTGCGCGCGGAGGAGGCCGGTACGGCCGCAGTCACTATCGAAGTGCCGAGCGAAGCTGCGACATTCGTTGCGCGTGAAGGGGTGCCGGCGTTGCCGACCGTCGAGTGGGCTCCGACGACCGAAGGTGTTCCGGCAGAGGTGCTCGACATGGCCGGTGTCGCTCCGCTGGAGGAAGGCGTTGCCCTGTCATGCACGGTTGCCGCGGGCTGACGAGCGAAAAAAGCTCCGCATGAACCGCTTTGACCTGGAACGGTACGGCCGTACTCAACTGGGTCTGGAGGTTGGTCAAGCCTGTCGGTAGCACTTGCTACGTTCGGGGCGGTCTCGGCGAGCATGCCGGGGCCGTCGCCGACGGCGTCATGTGTGTGGTGTCTTGCAGAGGGTGCGGTACGGCCTGATGCGGGGCGCGTTTCGAAAGGTGTTGTGTTTCATGGTCATGGGCCCCACCCACGCGATGTCCGGTGCTGCTGTGGGGTTGGTGGTTGCGGAGTTGTTGCCTCTCGACTGGGGAGGGCCCACATCCACTGCGGAAACTTTGACCTTTGCCGGAGTGTGTGCCGGAGCCGCCTTGCTTCCCGACCTCGATACCGGTCAGTCGACGGTTTCGCGATCATTCGGTCCGCTCAGCAAGGCTCTGGCCAAAGGCATCGACGCAATTTCGGTGACCTTCTACCGCATCACCAAAGGCAAGAAGGACGGCAAGCGTCGTGGTGGGCATCGGACGCTCACGCACACCGCGCTGTTCGCCGCCGGGTTGGGTGCCGGGGTCTCGGCGCTGGTTGTTCAGTTCGGGAAGCCAGCCATCATCATCACCCTGTTCTTCTGCCTCGGGTTGGCCATCCGTGGATTGGCGGGTGAATTGGCCAAGGAGAAGGGTTGGCTCGCGGTCTCCGCCGTTGCGTTGGTGCTCTCTGCCCTCACCTGGCAGTGGTATCCGAGTGAGGCTGGATCCACGGGGCTAGGTGTTGCGGTGGCACTGGGTTGCGCCACGCACTGTCTCGGCGATGCGATCACCAAGGAAGGGGTGCCGTTTCTCGCGCCCCTGATTCCGCTCGGCGGCAAACGATGGTGGGAACAACGGCTGCCGTCATTCCTGTCCATCCGTGCAGGTGGGAACCTCGAGAAGATCCTGATCGGGCCGGCGTTGACGGTTCTGACTGCCTGGTTGATCATCAGTGCGTTCGACGGTGCCCCGGAAGCGATCTACGCGGTCTTCGCTCCGATGGTGCAGTGAGCTTCGGAAAACTTTTATTACGGAACCACTGGCATCGTAATCATATTTGTTCTACGTTCGTCCCTGACATGAACCGAGTCGGCTGACGGAGTGAGCAGTGGTGCATCAAGCAGAGCGCATGGCAGAGCACAGCTCGAGCGAAGACGGTGTGAGCCGGCGCGGATTTCTCGCAGCGAGTGCCGGCGCAGCTGCTCTCGCGGGCATTTCCTGGGCGCCGGCTGGAGCAGTTCCCTGGGGTTCGGCATCGACCATCGCGCCACCGCCCGGATTTCCGTCGGACATTCCGTTGTCACAGCAGGCGTACGCGAACTGGTCTCGAGAAATCATGCTCGACAGCGTGTGGACGGCCACGGCACGTCACAGCGATGACGTCGTCACCCTCGCCAACTGGGCGTTCGACAACGGGTACACAGTGCGTGCGAAGGGAACGATGCACGGGTGGAGTCCGTTGACGGTGGTGCCCGGCGCGCCTTCGGATCGAGTTCTGCTGGTCGATACGATGGCCAAACTGAATTCGGTTGTGGTGCAGCACGGCACGCCCGCAACGGTCACGGCGGGCGCCGGCGCCAGTATCGAAGCGATTCTGACAGCGCTCGAGCGAGAAGGGCTCGGCTGGGCCAACTCTCCGGCGATCGGTGAGCTGTCCATCGCCGGCGCGCTGGCGATCGGTGCTCACGGGGCAACCTATCCGGCTGTGGGGGAGACGATCACCCCTGGTCAATCGTATGGTTCGCTGAGCAACCTGATCACCGAGATCACGGTGGTGGCGTGGGACGAAGGCATCAATCGGTACGCACTGAAGACATTTCACCGATCGGACGTCGAGAGCACCGCCTTCCTGACCCATCTGGGTCGAACCTTCGTCACCTCCGTGACGCTGCAAGCCGGGGAGAATTATCGGCTGCGGTGCCAGAGTTTCACCGACATTCCGTGGCAAGAACTCTTTGCTGCTCCCGGTTCGCCAGGGCGTACCTACGAGAGTTTCGTCGAGAAATCCGGACGGGTGGAAGCAATCTGGTTCCCGTTCACGCAAACACCGTGGCTCAAGGTCTGGACACCGACCCCGGTCAAACCGCCGGAGTCCCGAGAGGTGAGCGGGCCGTACAACTACTTCTTCTCCGACGCGATTCCCGAAGAGGTCACCACCCCGTTGGGGATGGTGGCACAGGGTCTCCAAGGTGCGACACCGCTGTTCGGCGCCTCTCAGTTCGGCGCTGTAGCAGCAGGATTGGTGCTGACCGACACCGACGATCTCTGGGGCTGGTCGAAAGACGTTCTGTTCTACCTCCGGCACACGACCTTGCGCGTCGTAGCCGGGGGCGGAGCCGTGATCACCAAGCGGTCCAACATCGGCCGAGTCGTCCACGAGATGACGAGTTGGCTGAACGAACGAATGACGCACTACGCGTCGCTGGGGCAGTATCCCGTCAACATGCCGTTCGAAGTGCGTCTCTGCGGTGTCGACGATGACGGCGAGGTGTTGGTCGACAGCGCCGGAGTGCCGGACCTGTCAGCGGTGCGGCCGCGGGCGGATCGTCAGGACTGGGACACAGCGATCTGGATGAACGTGGTCTCGATTCCCGGCACCGCGGGATTGCCTGCCTTCCTTCGCGAAATGGAACGGTGGATGGTCGCGAACTACTCCGGCGATTACGCGACCTTCCGTCCGGAGTGGTCCAAGGGGTGGGCATTCACCGATCAGGCGGCGTACCAGGACGACGAATTCCTCACCAGCACAGTGCCTGCCACCTTCCGTGCCGGTGGCGACGGGAATTGGGACTTCGCTCTCGCCACTCTCGACGAACACGACCCACACCGCGTCTTCAGCAATACGTTCCTCGACCGCGTATTGCCACCCAGCTGAATCTCCTACTGCGGAAGCGGTTTGCGCCAACATACGTCGGTGACACGGATACGCTGATTGTTGTCACCGTTCCAATCGACGCTCAGCCCCTGAGTTCGGAGTGCGTCGGCTACCTGGCGCCCGACGGTCTGATCGGTGTGCGCGATCATGTGTGCCTTGGCGGTTTCGTCGCCGCCGAAGGCAGCGGCGACCAGTGCGGGATCGAGATCGTGGGCCGGACGAAACGCACTGTAGGACAAGTAGAGATCGGACGGCTCGTCGCCGAGACGCTCCGCATCTTGCATGTGGAAGAACGTGTACGCCCACTGAGCAAAGGGATACCCGTTCTCGTCGGGTTCGGACGGCGTGCGTTCGTCGTCGATTTCAGTAGTGCCGCACTGCATGCAGCAGGTGAAGTTCATCCGGGCTACGATGCCGTTGCGCTCGAGATCAGCGAAGGCTGCGGAGAGGCGCTCGAAGTCGCCGGGAGCCGTCCACTGGGTCTGCTCCCCGAGTCTGTGGTCCCAGACCTCACGCACTACTGCGTCGATCTGTCTGCCGAGTTCGTCGTTCTCGAAGCCGCCCTCGACACAGTCTCGGGCGGCTTCGCAGATTTCGTCGAACGTCGCGAAACCTGGGAGTACCAGTTCGCGTGCTTGCTCACCTACGGCGACGATGTCGGCCTCACTGAGCACCGGTGCTGACCGTGACTGTGCTGACCGTGACTGTGCTGACCGTGACTGTGCTGACCGTGACTGTGCTGACCGTGACTGTGCTGACCGTGACTGTGATGACCGTGACCAGGGCAATCGCATACCGGCACCGTACTGCACCGATCCGACCGTCAGGCGACGTCGGCTGCTGCTTTCGTTTCCTCCTCGTTTGACGGGGCCGGCTTGTTCGGGATGAGCGCCGTGGCGATCAGGCCCACCACGACAAATCCGGCCGCAAGGTATCCGCCGAGTGTGATGCCGTGAGTCATCGCAGATTGGGCAGCGTCGGCGACGAAGGCAGTGTTCGGTGAACCGGCCAGCGAGTCGATGGCGGCGCCTGCGCTGTCGGTGACTGCCCGCGTCAACTGATCAGCCTGAGCTTGGTCGACACCGGATCCGGTGAGGTCGTTGTTCAGCGTCGAATTGAGAGTGCTGAAGAAGACCGTGGTGAGGACAGCGATGCCCAGTGCGGATCCGAGTTGGCGGAACGCGCTCTGAATGCCGGAGCCTTGACCGGCGCTCTGCTCGGGAATCTCCTCGAGCACCACGTTGGTCACCTGGGCAGTCGCAAAACCGACGCCGATTCCGTAGAAGAACAGCACTGCGGCGATAGTCCACCAGGGGCTGTCTGTCGCAGCGATGAATCCGAGGCCGGCGAGACCGAGCGCTTCGAGAGCCAGGCCGATACGGACCAAGCCCAACGGCGAGACCTTCGATGCCAGCCCGAAGCTCGCACCACTGGCGACAAAGCTGCCGATGGCAATGGGAACCAGCGCGAGCCCTGCCTGGAGGGCGCTGTATCCGAGCGTGAACTGGAGCCAGAGAGGAAGCACCGCAACGATTCCGAACTCGCCGAGTCCGATGATCAGCGTCGCGATGTTGCCGTTGCGGAACGACGAGATGGAGAACAACCGCACGTCCATCAGCGCCCGCGACGGATCGGCGCTGCGGGTGAGCATGGTTTGACGGTAAGCGAACGCACCGAGCGACAGAACGGCGAGAACCAGCGCCACCAGAACCGGCGACGGGCCGCTGGACCATGACAGACCGAATAGATCGAAGGGTTCCTTCGTCGTCAGCCACCCGTACGTTCGTCCCTCGACGAGTCCGAAGGCCAGCAGGCCCAGGCCGGCGATGGACAGTGCCGCTCCGGTGGCGTCGACGCGCCCTGCGGTGCGCGTCGAGGGTGCGATGAACAGCACTGCGCCGATGAGAATGAGCGCAGCAAGCGGAATGTTGATCCCGAATGCCCAACGCCATGAGGCATGTTCGGCAAGCCAGCCGCCGAGCAATGGGCCGAGGGCGGATGCAGCGCCGATGGTGGAGCCCCAGACCGCGAAGGCCTGGCCGCGCGCCTTTCCGGTGAACATCGCGTTCAGAAGCGACAGTGACGTGGGCAGGATCATGGCCGCGCCGGCGCCCTGCAGGAAGCGCGCCAGGATGAGCAGACCGCCGTTCGGCGCCAGTCCGGCCAGCAGGCTCGTTGCGCCGAACACGACGACACCGGCGATGAAGATACGACGGGCGCCGACCAGGTCGGCAACTCTGCCGACCAGAAGCAGGAGTGCCGCGAACACGATTGCGTAGGACTCTTGGATCCATTGAGCCTGAACGGAATTGATCCCGAGATCTTCGATGATCGAGGGAACTATGACGTTGACGATCGTGGTGTCGACGACGATCAGTGCCACGCCGAGTGCAATGGCGATCAGGCCCAACCACTTGCGGGTGGTGGGTGAGATGTTCACGAATAAACCTCCATTGTGAAGTAACTTTATTATGAAGGTATATTTGAGGCGGTAAGTTGTCAACGTGCGCGCTGGGTTCGACCGGCCGCCGTCTGGCACAGGAAAGGTGGGATCACCGAGGTGGAAGCACCGCGCGACATCTCCGTGGAGCGGGAGCGGCTGATGGACGAATTCCGCGCGTACGGTGGCACGTTCACCGAATTCAGCCATCGATTCGCGTCGTGGCTCGGCCTGCATTCCACCGACGCGACTGCCTTGATGGAAATCACCGCTGCCGAGGAGAAGGGGACGCCGCTCTCACCCGCCCGCCTCGGAGAGCGGATCTCGCTGACGTCGGGTGCAACCACCGCGTTGCTCAACCGCCTGGAGAAGGCGGGACATATCGTCCGGACCCGAGAGAATGCCGACCGGCGAGTGGTCACGCTGCACAGCAGTGCGCATGTGCAGGACCTGGCGGACGAGTTCTTCGGGCCCCTTGCCGTGCGACTCGACGCCATGATGGCGAAGTACCCGCCCGAACTGCTCAGTCGATTCGAGGAATTTCTCGTCGACCTTCACTCGACGATGAACGAACACCTCGAGCAGGACAACCGCTGAACAAAAAACGCCGCTCGACTCCGGAGAGTCGGGCGGCGTTCTTTGTGCCGGTGACGGCTACTTGCCGAGCTTGGCCTGCAGGTCGTCGAGAACCAGGCCGGCACCTGTCGGGCCGAGGCCCAGGAACCAGGTCTCGTCGCTCACCTCGGTGGCGCGTCCTTCCTTGACTGCGTCCATGCTGGCCCACAGTGGTCCGGCAACAACCGTGGTCTGGCCCGTGTCGGCGGGATTTCCGTAGCTGGAGTAGAAGATTCGGTCACCCTCCGCCTCGGTGATCGTTTCGGGGCTGACCTCGACGGCCAGTTCGTCGATGTCCTGGATCGCCGGGCGGGGCAGGCCGACGTCCTTCAAGATGACGCCGATGAACGACAGATTGCCGTACAGGCGCAGCTTCCCGGACATGAAACGAACCAGTGAAACGGTCGGGGAGCCGTCGATCGACTCACGTACCTTGTCGGCGTGCTCTTGGTAGTCGTTGAGAACCTGCTCAGCCTTGGTCTCCTCGCCGAGTGCGTCACCGGCAAGGAGGAAGTTCTCCTTCCACGGAAAGCCGGGGCGGATGCTGAAGACCGTCGGAGCGATTGCCGCGAGTTGCGGGTAAAGCTTGTCCTGGCGCAGCTTGCTGCCGAGGATCAGATCGGGCTGCAGTGCGGTGATCGCCTCGAGGTTGAGGTTGTTGGTCGTGCCGACGTCGGGGACACCGACCAACTTGTCCGCCAGGTACGACGGCTGACCGGCGGCGCTTTCCGGGCTGGCGATGCCGACCGGGGTGATCCCGAGCGAGAGAACCTCGTCGAGTTCACCGCTGTCGAGGACGACGACGCGGGTCGGCTTGGCCTCGAGGGTGGTCTCGCCCAGGGCATGGGTGATGGTGCGAGGGAACTCGCCTGGCGCGGCATCGCTGCCGAGCTTCGCGGTTTCCGTGTCGGCGGTGCTGAACAGCTTGCCGCCGGTCGCGACATCGGTGTTGCCGTTTGCATTGCCGCCGGCGTCGGAAGAGCCGCAGGCCGTAGCGGCAAAAACAGTCGCCAGAGCAACCATGGCGACCCGGACCGACGTGCGGCTCCGGAGAGTGGTGCGTGAGTGCATTAGGCTACCCTACCTTTCGGCTATCGGGCTTGGTCAGGGAGGTGTCCGCACCGTTGATGCCAGGTGAGCGGCGCGTCAGGTCTCGCTCAGCGGGACCGCTACGCAATTCGGACTACAGGGTGCGACCAACGTGTTAGCTTCGCGAAAGACCTGTACTGGTAAGCGAAGACGCGTGTAGTGAGGATTTCGATGACCCTGAACATTGCCGATCTGTTCGAGGCCGTTGCCGATGCGATCCCCGATCGAGTTCCCTTGATTCTGGAAGACGTGCGATTGAGCTACGCCGAACTCGAACTGCGATCGAACCGACTCGCTCATCATCTGCAGTCGGTGGGCGTCGAGCCTGGGCAGCACGTCGGTATTCACATGCGTAACTGCGTCGAGTACGTCGAAGCGCTTCTGGCTTGCTTGAAGATCAGAGCGGTACCGATCAACGTCAACTTCCGCTATACCGATGCAGAACTCCTGTACATCTACACCAACTCTCAAATGGTGGCACTGCTGGTCGAAGAGGAATTCGCGCCGACGGCATTGGCCGTGGTTCCGCAGTGTCCGGAGATCACCCACGTGTTGATCGTCGGCGAAGACTACGAGAACGCCCTTGCCGCGCAGACTGATACCCGCGACTTCGGCCCTCGCAGCAACGACGACCATTTCATCATCTACACCGGCGGCACAACCGGAATGCCCAAGGGGGTGGTGTGGCGGCACGAGGACTTCTTCTTTGCCGCCCTGTCCGGAGCGAATCTCAGCGGGCCGCCGCGTCGTAGCCTCGAAGAGGTTGTGGATGCAGCTGCAGCGAACACCAATCCAACTGTGCTGCTACTCATCCCGCCGCTCATGCATGGAGCCGCAATCTATTCACTGCTCACGGCATTCCTCATGGGAGCGCCCCGAGTGCTGACCCGCAGCTTCGATCCGATGGAAGTGTTGCGACTGGTCGAGGCCGAGAAGATCACCGGAATCACCGTCGTCGGCGACGCAATTGCTCGGCCGATCGCCGACGCCATCACCGCAAGCGAAGGCCGCTACGACCTTTCGACTCTCCAACTGATCGGGTCGGGTGGCGCGTTGTTCTCCCCGAACCTGAAAGCAGAACTGACAACCCGACTACCGGGGTTGGTGATCAAGGATGCATTCGGTGCTTCGGAATCCGGCAACGACGGCGTCGTCGAATTCGGTGAGGACGGTTCCAAGCGAATTCGATCCAACCCCAACATGATTCTTGTGGACGACGAATTCCGTCGCATCGAACCAGGCTCGGACACAGTCGGTTTCATCGCCCGGGCCGGCCATGTTCCTGTTGCCTACTTCGGCGACCCGGCCAAGACTGCTGCAACTTTTCCCGTCGTCGACGGGGTTCGTCTGGCGGTACTCGGGGACATGGGCACGATGGAAGCCGACGGAACCATCGTGCTGCTCGGGCGCGGTTCGATGTGCATCAACTCCGGCGGCGAGAAGGTCTACCCCGAAGAAGTGGAGCAGGCACTCAAAACTCACCCGGCAGTTTTCGACGCCTTGGTAGCGGGTGCGCCCGACACTCGATTCGGTGAGAAGGTCGCCGCGGTGGTGCAGGTTCGACCGGGATTCGAAGATGTTGCGACGGAATCATTGTCGGAGCATTGCCGCACCCACGTCGCCGGGTACAAGATCCCCCGCTCGATCGTGCTCGTACCAACCATCCTCCGCTCGCCCAGCGGTAAGGCCGACTACCGTTGGGCTCGCGAAACCGTAGCGGGAGCGTAAATCACCTTCCGGCACTTCGGACGACGCACCACTCGTTTCCCTCGGGATCCAGCAGCACCTGAAAGGTGCCGGCCGGGTCCTGCTGGACAGTACCGACCCGAGTTGCGCCGAGGCGCTCGGCAGCTTCGGTCGCAGCGACGACGTCATCCACACTGACGTCGATGTGTAGACGATTCTTCGTCAGCTTGGATTCCGGTACACGCTGGAAGGCGAGGCGAGTCCATCCTGGAGGGTCGACAAACGCCCACTCCGCGCTCCGCTCCACCGGCTGCCCACCGAGGATTCCGGCCCAGAAGGTCGCCAACTGGGCTGGTGCGGAGCAATCCACAACTACTTCATCGACCTGCCCGATCACCGCTTCACAGCTCCGCTGAATTCGGCTGTCACAGCTGCACTCAATTCGGCTGTCACACCTGCGCTGAATTCGGCTGTCACAGCCAGGGCTCGATCGGCTTCTTCACCCACATGATCTTCTCGTCCGGATGCTCACGCCGAGCTTCGGGACGGTCTGGGTTGGCTGCTGCCCACACGGCTTTCTCGTCGAGCAGTCCGGCCGCGATCGTCCAGGTCTCCCGCGTGCTCGGCGGATTGGCGCCCGCCGCCCGCGCAAGCTTGCGCAGCCGATCGTCGGGCATGTCGAGCAACTCTGCACTACTGATATCGCGATCCCAGGCGAACTTGGCAAGACCGACAGCTTTCTCACGTCGGCTACGGCTCGCCATGTCGTTGTGCGCGAAGTCTGGTTCGGATGCCACGGCTTCACCTTATCGTCAACGAAATCGAGGCCCTCCCGCGTAAGCGGAAGGGCCTCGATTTCTGTTCTTCACTGTCGGGGTGGCGGGATTTGAACCCACGACCTCTTCGTCCCGAACGAAGCGCGCTACCAAGCTGCGCCACACCCCGTGTCGAACCTCGGTTAGCTTACATTACCGAGTCGACTGACATTAAATCCGCAGGTCAGTTGCGTAGAACCGACGCTGGAGACTCTGCGGAACTGTGTGCGGAGACATGCTCCGGTTCGCGCCTGGTCGCCGGAACCAAAGTCAGCAGAGTTGCCTCGGGGCGGCAGCAGAAGCGTGCCGGAGCCCACGGCGAAGTGCCGATGCCTGCTGAGACGTGCAGCTGGGTGTGTGCGCCCCACTTCGACGGTCCCTTGACCCGGGATCGGTCGATCTGGCAGTTGGTGACCAGCGCGCCGTAGAACGGAAGGCACAGCTGACCACCGTGCGTGTGGCCGGCGAGCACCAGGTCGTAGCCGTCGTCGGCGAACCGGTCGAGAACTCGAGGTTCGGGTGAGTGCGTCAGGCCGAGCTTGAGCTGGGCGACGGGATTGGGTGTTCCGGCGACGGTGTCGTAGCGATCGCGCTTCAGGTGCGGATCGTCGACGCCGGCGGCAGCAATGCGAATACCGGCCACTTCGAGTTCGCGGCGCACGTGGGTCATGTCCAGCCATCCACGTTCGGTGAACGCGGCCCGCAGATCGCCCCAGGGGAGGGGATCTCCGGTGATGCGCTTGTCCTTGTTGAAGATGTAGCTCAGTGGATTCTTCGGTTTCGGAGCGAAGTAGTCGTTGCTGCCGAAGACGAACAGACCCGGCCGAGCCAACAGATCGCCGAGCGCCTGGACCACTGCCGGGACGCTGCGCTGATGCGACAAGTTGTCTCCGGTGTTGACCACGAGGTCGGGGTCGAGGCCTTCGAGCTCACGCAACCAATTCTGTTTCAACCGTTGGTTCGGCATCATGTGCAGGTCGCTGAGATGGAGGACCCGCAGCGACGACGAACCGGGCGCCAGGACTGGCATCGTCACCTCACGCAGTGCAAATGCATTGCGTTCGATGCCGGATGCGTACCCGATCCCTAGTGCAGCGGCGCCCGCGGCACCAAGTGCGGTGCGGGTCAGATTGGTGCGGAACTGGGAAGACACCTCTCAAGGATACGGGTGTGGCGTTCTTCTGCGTCGCTCTCGCTGCCTTTTACAGCTATTCCACAGAGAATTGTGTCCGGGCGGAGGTAACTATCGGCACGCTCGAAACGCCGAGCGCGTAGCGTTTCCACCATGTCCGACACGACACCATCGCTCAAAGCCACCCTCCGAACCGACATGGTTGCATCCATGAAGGCGAAGGATCCGCTACGTACAGCCACCCTTCGGATGCTCATGGCAGCCATCCAGACCGAAGAGGTGGCCGGTAAGGAAGCACGGGTCCTCACCGACGAAGAAATCATCAAAGTCCTTGCAAAGGAATCGAAGAAGCGCGGCGAATCGGCCGAGATCTACACCGAGAACGGCCGCGGTGAACTTGCCGCGAAAGAGCGCGCCGAAGCTCAGATCATCGACGAGTACCTGCCGACGCCGTTGACCGACGCCGAACTCGTCGACGTCGTCGACACCGCCCTCGCTCAGGTGTCCGAGGAGCTCGGTGAGCGTCCGGGTATGCGTCAGATGGGCCAGGTCATCAAGGCCGCCAGCGCGCTGGCCAAGGGCAAGGCCGATGGCGCACGTATCTCTGCAGCAGTGAAGTCCCGCCTGTAGAAGCGCGCCACCGGAAACCGAAAACGGCCGCGAACTCCGAGTCACTCGGAGATCGCGGCCGTTCTTGTTTTCAGGGCCGTCAGTTTTCAGGGCCGTCAGTTCGGTGGGGTCCCCGCAGGCGGTGCGGGTTCGCCTCCCGGCGGAGTCGCATCCGGGGGAGTCGCGCCCGGTGCCGGAGCTGCTGGAGCTGCCGGGGATGCGGGTGCTGCCGGAGCCCTTACGGACCCGTCACTGATGTAGATCGTGACGGTCGAACCCGGGATCGCGGACCCGGACGGCGAAACTCCGGTGACCGTTCCCGCCCGTGCTCCGGATGCCGTGGTCACGGAATTGACCGTGAAGCCGGACGCCTGCAACCTCGACGTCGCCGCCGACTGGCTCAGGCCGACAACCTCGGGAACCTGGCCGTTCTGTGATCCCCGTGCGTACTTCTCGTCGATCGGGGGCAGCGAGGTGGGCCCGAAGTTGTTGGCGACCGGGTTCATTGCCGCGAACCAGGATCTCGCCGGTTCGGTACCGCCGTACAGGTTGCCGCTGTAGCAGGGGCGTAGCGGGCTCGAGCAGATCTCGCCGGGCGTCGGGGAGTCGCCGAAGATGTAGACGGCCGCAGCGAGGTTGTTGGTGAAGCCGAGGAACGCCGAGGACTTGTGGGTCTCGGTGGTACCCGTCTTGCCCGACATCGGCAGGCTCCATCCGGCGCTGCTCGCGGCACCGGCAGACGTACCGGCGCCGACGTCGTCACGGCTCATGGCGTTGGCCAGTGTGTCTGCCAAGCCGGGCTCGACGACCTGCTCACAGCCCTGCTCGGTGACGGCCACCGGCTTGCCGTAGCGGTCGAAGACCGAATCGATGGGACTCGGCGGGCACCACTTGCCGTGCGAGGCGAGAGTGGCCGCGACGTTGGAGAGTTCGAGCGGGTTGATCCAGGTGGGGCCGAGGGTGAACGAACCGAGGTTTTGTTCCTTCTGGAAGTCGGCCATGCTGCGCTCGTCGAAGCCCGAGGTGTTGGGATCGGCGTACGAGCGCATGCCGAGACGGACAGCCATGTCGACGGTCGGCGTGACGCCGGTCGCCTCGATGAGCTTGACGAAAGCGGTGTTTGGGGACTGCGCCAGGGCGTCGGTCACGGACAGCGTCGGCGGATAGTTACCGGCGTTCTCCACGCAGTACGTCGAGACCGGGCAGCCTGCCGCACCACCGCTACCCATGCCCTTGGCTTCGAAGCGCTTGGGCACGTCGAGGGTCGCGTTGATGCCGAGGCCCTTCTCCATCGCCGCAGCGGTCGTGAAGATCTTGAAGACGGAACCCGCACCGTCACCGGCAAGGGAGTACGGCTGCGCCTGGACGGTTTCGTCGGCGTCGGCATTGAGTCCGTACGTGCGACTGCTGGCCATCGCGATGACCTTGTGTGAATCCTGGCCCGGCCTGATCACGTTCATCACGTTCGCGATGCCGTCGAGGTTGGCGCTCGCGTTCGCGTTCAGTCCGGCCTTGGTGGACGCCTGGACCTGCGGATCGAGAGTGGTCTTGATGAGGTAACCACCCTCGTTGATCTGGTCGCGGGTGATTCCGGCATCCGAGAGGTACTTCAGTGCGTAATCACAGAAGAATCCGCGATCGCCTGCAGCGATGCAGCCGCGCGGCAAGTTGTTGGGGGTTTCGAGGACGCCGAGGGGCTCTTCCTTGGCTGCACGGAACTCGTCGGCACGATCCGGAATGTTCGTGATCATGGTGTCGAGCACGGTGTTACGACGCTCGGTCACGCCCTCGACGTTCGTGTACGGGTTCAGCGCGGAGCTGGACTGAACCATGCCGGCCAGCATCGCGGACTGCGGAACGGTCAGATCTGCGGCGTCGACGCCGAAGTAGGTCTGAGCCGCGTCCTGAATGCCGAAGGATCCGTTGCCGAACGGTACGAGGTTGAGGTACCGGGTGAGGATCTCGTCTTTCGTGAGTTCCTTGTCCAGCGTCAGCGCCATCCGGATCTCGCGGATCTTTCGGGCCGGGGTGGTCTCGATGGCAGCGCGGCGCTCGGCATCCGTCTTGGCCACGACCAACAGTTGGTAGTTCTTCACGTACTGCTGATCGAGTGTCGACGCGCCCTGCTGCACTTCACCGGTCGTCGTGTTGGTGAGGAAGGCGCGCAGCGTTCCCTGCCAGTCGACGCCCTTGTGGTCGGGGAACCGGCGGTCCTCGATGGAGACGATCGCCAACTTCATGTTGTTGGAGATCTTCTCGCTCGGGACTTCGAAGCGTCGTTGGTCGTACAGCCAGGCAATGGGATTGCCTGCCGCATCGACCATGGTGGACACCGCGGGGACCGTGCCTTCGACCAGTTCGGCCGAGACGTTGTCGACGGTATCGGCGGCGCGATTGGACGCGAATCCGAATCCGCCGGCCACCGGGAACATCACCCCTGCGACCAGGACACCCGCCAATGCGGAGCTTCCGGCGAGCTTCGCCACTGTTTTTGCAATCGACACGATCTACAGAGTACGTGTGCCCACCCATTGGAACCGGTTTCAGTGTTTTGCGGGTGTTCAAAACCTCCTGAACACGCGCTTTGTACTGCCGTACCAAAAAATGCTCCCAACCGTCTTGCGTTAGGGGCGTTCTTTACCTAAATTGTGATCAGTGTGATCGACGTAACACTCGATCACGAATGTGTCTCAGCTTTCACGTGCTACCGCGAGACGGCTGAGATGGTGCGCTGCTCGCCTCATGGCGACGGTCAGACTTTGTAGAGGGGACCCAGAATGTACACAGCCACCCCGAGTAGCCGTTTGGACATCGAGCAGGCCGAGGCACGAATTGCCTGGGTAACTCAGGCGCGATGCCGCGAGGTCGATCCCGACCAACTTTTTGTTCGTGGCGCCGCACAGCGCAAGGCAGCCACCATCTGCCGTCACTGCCCGGTCCTCATGCAGTGCGGAGCAGATGCTCTCGACAATCGTGTCGAGTTCGGTGTGTGGGGCGGAATGACCGAACGTCAGCGCCGTGCACTGCTCAAGCAGCACCCCGACGTCGACTCCTGGTCCGAGTTCTTCGAAGACCAGCGCCAGCATCACTCAGCAGTCTGATCCAGGTCGATCGGGGGATCAGCCCTTACGAGTGAGCTGATCTCCCACCGCGCGCAGCGCCTCGAGGTCCGAGACCTCGAACGGTAGCGACGGAACACCGATCAGCGGCACCCTCGGGTGAGCTGCGGTGAATCGACTCAGCAAGGCGATTTCTCGCTTCGCGATCACTGCCCGATGGGCATGGATGCGGAGAACGGCTGCGGTGAGGGCCTCGGCCTCGGTCGCATTTTCCTTCGCTTCCAGTTTGTCGGCGGCGGTCACCGCATGATCGGCAGGCAGAGCCGTCAACGTCGGGTGAGTGCGGTTGAGAACCAGACCGGCCAACGGCATCGAGTCACCCGCAAGGCGATCGACGAAGAACGCCGCCTCACGGAGAGCGTCGGGCTCGGCCGCTGCGATCACCAGGAAATGAGTCCCCGGCTGACGCAGCAACTCGTAGGTCTTCGTGGCGCGTTCACGGAAACCGCCGAACATCGAGTCGAGCGACTGCACGAATGCCGATGCATCCGAAAGCATTTGGCTTCCCACGATGGTCGAGACACCCTTCAGAGCCAATCCCATCGCGCCGGCCACGAGCCTGGTCAGGCCACGGCCGGGTGCCGAGAGCAGCCGGATCATCCGTCCGTCGAGGAATGTTCCGAGCCTCTGTGGAGCGTCGAGGAAGTCGAGCGCATTGCGCGACGGCGGGGTATCGACGATCACCAGATCCCACGCGTCGTTCGACGCCAGCTGCCCCAACTTCTCCATCGCCATGTACTCCTGCGTTCCGGAGAACGATGTGGCAACGGTTTGGTAAAAGGGATTCGCCAGGATCTGCTCGGCCTTCTCAGGGCTCGAATGCTCGATGACCATTTCGTCGAAAGTCCGACGCATGTTCAGCATCATCGCGTGGAGTTCGCCCGTGGCCTCGGGACCCAGCTTCACCGGCTGCGGAGTGTTGTCGAGTTCGGCCACACCCAAGGCCTGTGCGAGGCGACGGGCCGGATCGATGGTGAGGACGACTACGCGTCGGCCCTCTTCGGCTGCCCGCAACGCCAGCGACGCAGCCGTCGTGGTCTTGCCGACGCCACCTGCGCCGCAACACACCACGATCCGGGCCGTCGGGTCCTTGATGATCGCCGAAATATCGAGGGCAGGAGCTGCGCGTCGGCCGGTCCTGGAACTGCCGACCGTCACGTTCTCGGTGGTCTCGGTCATCACACGCCCTGTTCCGTGAGGTATTCGGCCAGCTCGTAGAGCCCACCGAGATCGACGCCGTCGGCGAGTGCGGGAAGTTGCACCCGCGCGCCGTCGATCTCGCGGAGCTTCTCCGCACTGGATTCTTGAGCTTCGAGCACCGACGCGTGCTCGATCGTCTCGGTGAGCAGGCCGGCGAAGTCGTCGTCGGACAGATCGATGCCGACATCGGAGAGCGTCGACCGGATCGAAGCTGCATCGATGTTGCCGGCTGCAGCACCGGAGAGTTGGTCTTCGGGCAAGAACCTCGGGCTGGCGCGGTTGACGATGATGGCACCGAGGTTGAGGTCGTCACGCGCCAGTTCTGCGGCGGCGTCGGCGGTTTCCTGAACGGGCAGCGCTTCGAGAAGCGCAACAAGATGTACGACGGTCTCCGGCGAGTGCAGCAGCCGAACGACGCCTTCACTCTGAGAATGCACCGGGCCGCCCTTGGCGAGGTCGGCCATCGCCTTGGTGACGTCGAGGAAGCTGCCGATCCGCCCGGTCGGGGGAGCATCGACGACAACGGCGTCGTACACGCGTTTGCCGGTTCGATCGGTGCGGATGACGCACTCCTTGATCTTGCCGGTGAGCAGAACGTCGCGAAGGCCTGGAGCGATTGTGGTGGCGAATTCGATGGCGCCGAACTTACGCATCGCCCGGCCGGCGAAGCCGAGGTTGTAGAACATTTCGAGGTATTCGAGGAACGCGGTCTCGATGTCGACGGCCAGAGCCATCACTTCACCGCCACCTTCGGCGGCCGCGACCTTGGTCTCCTGCGGTGGAAGCGGTGGTACGTCGAAGAGCTGCGCGATTCCCTGGCGGCCCTCGACCTCCACGAGGAGAACGCGCTTGCCGCCTTCGGCCAACGCGAGCGCCAACGCGGCGGCAACCGTGGACTTACCGGTTCCGCCTTTACCTGACACAAAGTGCAGGCGGGCCTTCGTCGCAGACTCGGGCCAGGTCCTGCTCAGCTCATCTTGGGATGCAACCACACCGCGAGCCTATAAGTCTGGGGCCGAAGATGTACGCGGGATAGGCTCACCGCATGAGCGAAATAACTTCCTGGGAATACACCGTGACTCCGTTGCTGGTCCACAATCCGAAGGCAATTCTCGACAACTGGGGTGTCGACGGCTGGGAACTCGTCGCCGTCCTGCCGAGCGCGTCGGGCGAGCAGCACGTCGCGTACATGAAGCGTCCGAAGGGCTGAATCACATGGCAGAGGCAACACAGACCTGGTCGGAGCGTCTCGCCGAACTGGGCATTGCACTTCCCGCCGTCGCGGCACCCGTCGCTGCTTACGTTCCCGCGGTTCGCAGCGGCAACCACGTGTACACGTCGGGTCAGCTCCCGTTCGTCGACGGAAAACTGGCGCTGACCGGCAAGCTCGGCGCGGGCGTGTCGGATGAGGACGCCAAGGCCGCGGCTCGCACCTGCGCGCTCAACGCTCTCGCTGCCATCGACGCCCTGGTCGGCATCGACAACGTCGTCCGTGTCGTCAAGGTTGTCGGCTTCGTGGCATCCGCCGAAGGATTCACCGGTCAGCCCGGCGTGATCAACGGCGCATCCGAGTTCCTCGGTGAGGTGCTCGGCGACGCCGGTATCCACGCCCGTTCGGCAGTCGGCGTGGCAGAACTTCCCCTCGGCTCTCCGGTCGAGGTGGAACTGATCGTCGAAGTTCGCTGATGTCGACTGTCCATCCCGCCTACGCGCAGCTTCGCCGCGTCACCGACATCGCTTCGGTCTTGCTCGAGAACAACCCGGGCATGATGACGCTGGACGGTACGAACACTTGGATTTTGCACGCTCCGGGCAGCGTCGAGTGTGTTGTCGTCGATCCAGGCGACAACGACGAGGAACACCTGCAACGTGTCGCTGGTATCGGTCCGGTAGCGCTGACCTTGATCACGCACCGGCACTACGACCACACCGGCGGGGTGGACCGTTTCCACGAATTGACTTCGGCTCCAGTGCGTTCCGTCGACCCAACTTTTCTTCGCGGGGGCGCTTCGGCGCTTGTCGACGGTGAAGTGATCGAGGTAGCGGGCCTGAAGTTGCGGATCCTCGCGACGCCGGGCCATACCGCGGATTCGGTGTCGATAGTCATCGAGAACGATGCGAGCGTGCTGACGGGCGACACCATTCTCGGCCGCGGCACGGCAGTTCTCGACGACTCCGACGGCGATCTGGGGGACTACCTCACCTCGCTGCGATCGCTGGCCGCACTCGGCGAAGGACTGACGGTTCTTCCCGGGCACGGTCCGGACCTACCCGATCTGCAGGCGATTTCGCAGCAGTACCTCGCCCACCGCGAGGAGCGTCTGGATCAGGTGCGGGCTGCTCTGTCGACGTTGGGCGAGTCGGCCTCGGTGCGCGACGTAGTCGAGCACGTCTACTCCGACGTCGACCCGAAGCTGTGGCCGGTCGCGGAGAAATCCGTCAACGTGCAGTTGGCGTATCTGCGACGCTGAGGCGCTCGGCGCCGACACGAAGAGCTGAGTTGTGTGGCCGAACTGCCGCCATCTATGCCGATCGAGGTATAGCTGGCGGCAGTTTTTGCATTTGTTTGATATGGGTCACGGGCCAATAGTTAGTTCATGACCTCACAATGCGACGGATGGATCCGCAATTACGTGGACGGCTCCTATGTCGAACCCGACGAGTCGTCGAGCTTCGATCAGGTCGACCCAGCAACGGGCCGTGTTCTCGCCCGGGTCCACGAGGCCGACAAGGCCCTGGTCGATCGGGCCGTG
This sequence comes from Rhodococcus sp. YH3-3, assembly GCF_001653035.1. Taxonomy (NCBI): domain Bacteria; kingdom Bacillati; phylum Actinomycetota; class Actinomycetes; order Mycobacteriales; family Nocardiaceae; genus Rhodococcus; species Rhodococcus sp. YH3-3. The sequence continues at coordinate 903,175 of NZ_BCWH01000001.1, forward strand.
ACCTCTGCCAGACGTGCTCTGGACAACGGTTGGGCCGATACGCCGGTTCGAGAGCGGACGGCTCTGCTGCGACGCGCTGCCGACCGGATCGAGGAGCGATTCGAAGAGTTCGTCGCCGCAGAGATGGCGGACACCGGCAAGCCGATCACGCAGGCACGCGAACTCGACGTCGCGCGCGCCCTGACGAACTTCCGCACCTTCGCCGACATCGTCGCCGCGGCGGGACAGGAATCGTTTGTCACGGATCTCGCGGGCGGCAAGCAGGCGCTGAACTACGCGATCCGCAAGCCGCTCGGCGTCGTCGCCGTGATCGTTCCGTGGAACCTGCCGCTGCTTCTCCTGACCTGGAAGGTTGCGCCCGCGCTCGCGTGCGGAAACTCCGTGGTGGTCAAACCCTCCGAGGAGACCCCGGCGACTGCGTCGTTGCTGGCCGAGGTGCTCGAAGAGGTCGGCCTGCCTGCCGGCGTCTACAACGTCGTCCATGGATTCGGTGCGAACTCGGCCGGCGAGTTCCTCACCACGCACCCCGGTATCGACGGCGTCACCTTCACCGGATCTTCGGCAACGGGTTCGCATGTCATGAAAACCGTTGCCCCGCGGGTCCGTCCGGTCTCGTTCGAGCTCGGCGGCAAGAACGCCGCGATCGTGTTCGACGACGTCGACATCGACGAGGCTCTGACGGGTCTGACCAAGTCGGTGTTCACCAACACCGGCCAGGTCTGCCTGTGCACCGAGCGGGTGTACGTGCACCGCAGCATTTTCGACGACATCGCCGGTGGACTCGTCGAGCGGGCAGCAGGACTGCGTCTGGGCGACCCGACGCTCGATGCAACGACGACCGGACCGCTCATTTCGCAGGCACACCGGAAGAAGGTACTCGACTACTTCGAGATCGCCGAGCGGGAAGGCGCGAAAGTGCTGACCGGCGGCGGTATTCCGGACCTCGGACAGGAACTGTCGGGCGGATCCTGGATCGAACCCACCCTGTGGACAGGCTTGACCAACAAGGATCGCGTCGTGCGCGAGGAGATCTTCGGACCCGTCGCAGCACTCATTCCGTTCGAGACCGAAGGCGAAGCGATCGCCCTCGCAAACGACACCGAGTACGGCCTTGCTGCCTCCGTGTGGACCAACGACCTGCGCCGCGGGCACCGCGTCGCGCAGAAGATGAACGTCGGAATCTCCTGGGTCAACACGTGGTTCACCCGCGAACTGCGATCTCCCTTCGGCGGCATGGGCCTGTCCGGCATCGGACGTGAGGGCGGCGAGTCCTCGCTGCACTTCTACACCGAACCGACGAATGTATGTGTGCAACTGTGAACATCGAAACCGCAAAAGATTTCCAGAAATGAGCGAGGCGTGATGACAGCCCCCGAAGACACCGTATCCGCGCTCGCGCGTCGCCTCGACGACGCTGCGCAGACGCGCACCGACACGCCGAGCCTCGCCGACGAACACACCATCGACATCGACCAGGCCTACCGGATCCAGAACGAACTCCTCGAACGGCGCACCAGCCGTGGTGAATCGATTGTGGGCATCAAGCTCGGCTTCACGAGCAAAGCGAAGATGGCGCAGATGGGTGTCTCCGAAGTGATCGTCGGTCAGTTGACCGACGCGATGTGCGTGAGCAACGGCGGCGAAGTCGACCTGAGGACGTTCATTCATCCCAAGATCGAACCCGAAGTGGCATACCGCTTGTCGAAGGACGTCGATCTCGACGATCCGAACGTCGACATCGAAACCTGCGTCGACGCACTGGCTCCCGCAATGGAGATCATCGACTCGCGGTACCGCGACTTCCGCTTCACCTACACCGACGTCGTCGCTGACAACACCAGCGCTGCCGGGTACGTGATCGGGAGGTGGCTGCCGCTACAGAACGTCGAAGACCGTTCCGTACGTATGGAAGTCGGCGGCGAGACGGTAGTCGGTTCCACGTCGGCCATTCTCGGCGATCCGGCGCGCGCTTTGCATGCACTGCTCGACATCGCCCGCCGACGCCGAATTCCGTTGCGCGCCGGTCAGGTAATTCTGGCCGGTGCCGCCACAGCAGCTGTGCGACTCGACGAGGGCGTCGCACAGTGCACGATCGACGGACTCGGAACCGTCACGGTGAAAGGTGTGAAGCGATGAGTGGGGCGCAGGTCATCGAGAAGCTGGCGAAGCCGCGCGGAAAGTTCCCCCACGTCAAGGTGGTCGGCGATTTCGTCTATGTCTCCGGGACCAGTTCGCGTCGACCCGACAACACGTTTGTCGGCGTCGAGGTCGACGAGATGGGGACGACGGCGCTCGACATTCGGGCGCAGACGCGTGCCGTCATCGAAAACATCGCGGCAATCCTCGCCGAAGTGGGTGGAGAACTCAGTGATCTGGTTCAGGTCACCTCCTACCTGGTGTCGATGAACGACTTCGGCGGATACAACGAGGTGTACGCCGAACTGTTCGACGAAAACGGTCCGACGAGAACGACTGTGGCTGTTCACCAGCTGCCCCACCCTCACCTGCTCATCGAAATTTCCGGCGTGGCGTACGTGCCCGCCTCCCAACGCACGGCGTCCGAAGATACGGAGAATGCATCATGACCACGATTCCTCCCGTCATCGACTTCAAGAAGTGGATCGACGACAACCGCCACCTCCTGCAGCCGCCCGTCAACAATCAGACGATGGCGCTCGGAGACGATTTCATCGTGCAGGTCGTCGGCGGCCCCAACCAGCGGACCGACTACCACCTCGATCCGTACGAGGAGTGGTTCTACCAGCTCGAAGGCGACATCCACGTCAATGTCATGACCGAAGACGGTCCTCAGCGCGTCGACATTCGCGAGGGTGAAACTTGGTTGCTGCCAGGAGACATTCCGCATTCGCCGCAGCGTCCCACCGCGGGCTCGATCGGCCTGGTCATCGAACGCGTCCGCAAGGAAGGCACGCTCGAGAAGTTCCAGTGGTACTGCCTCGAATGTGATCACAAGATTCACGAGGTCGAACTTCAGGTGCGCGACATCGTGGCCGACCTTCCGCCGGTGTTCGTCAAGTTCTACGAGAGCGAAGAAGCCCGCACGTGTGACAAGTGCGGCACGCTCCATCCCGGCAAGGGCTGAGCTATGAGCAACCTGATCGACATCCACACCCACTACGTGCCCAACGGGTGGCCGGATCTGACCGAAGACGCGGGGCCGCAAGCGCCGTGGCTGAAGGTCGAGTCGGAAACCGAAGCAATGATCATGATGGGCACCAAGGAGTTCCGTCGCATCCAGTCCGATGCCTGGGACGCCGAGGTGCGGCTTCGGGACATGGATGCCGACGGCGTGCAGACGCAGGTCGTCTCACCTACTCCGGCGTTCTTCAACTACGGCCGGAGCGGTGAGCAGGCAAGTCGCATTGCACGGATCTTCAACGACCTCGCACTCGAGATCGTGGAGCCGGCGAAGGATCGGTTGATTCCGTTCTGCCAGGTGCCTCTGCAAGACACCGACGCAGCGTGCCGTGAGTTGGAGCGGTGCATCGCGAACGGGCACCGCGGTGTCGAGATCGGCAATCATGTCGGCGATCTGGACCTCGACAGCGAGGGGGTGGTGACGTTCCTGCAGCACTGCGCGTCGCTGGACGTGCCGGTATTCGTGCACCCGTGGGACATGGCCAACTCTCCGCGCCTCGATCGCTGGATGGCGCAGTGGCTCACTGCGATGCCGGCCGAAACGCACCTGTCGATACTCGCACTGATTCTCGGTGGGGTGTTCGACAAGATCGACGATCGTCTCAAGATCGGATTTGCGCACGGTGGTGGATCTTTCGCGTTCTGGTTGGGCCGGATGGAAAACGCCTGGCACGGCCGCAACGACATCATCGGTACGTCGCAGTTCCCGCCTTCGCACTACCTGGGAAGGTTCTACGTGGATTCCGTCGTCTTCGACGAGCGTGCGCTGCGACTGTTGGTGGACACGGTGGGGGTGGACCGTGTGATGGTGGGTAGTGATTACCCGTACCCCTTGGGGGAGCGTCCGGTCGGTGAGGTGGTTCGCAAGAGTGAGTTCTTGGACGATACTGCGCGCCAACTGATTTCGCGGGGGAATGCCGAACGCTTCCTGGGTCTCGTCTGAGGCCCCGGCTATACCTTTTCCGGTATGGCGGACGGTGAATTCGGCATTTGTGAGTCATGTCTCGAGCGAGCACAATTCCAAACACAACGATCGACGACGCTCGTGATACCGACAATCCCGAAGACGGGGTCGGTGACTACAGACTTCATCGTCCGCCTGCCCCATCCAATCGATAGGTTCCGCGATGTCAGACAAGATATCCAACAGCACTACGAGCGACGGAAAGCCGTTGCCGGAGAAAGCGGCCCGTAGCCGAGTTGCCATGGCAACCCTGGCCGGCACAACTCTCGAATGGTACGACTTCTTCCTCTACGGCACAGCCGCCGCGTTGATCTTCAACAAACAATTCTTCCCGAGCCTGAGCCCCACGGCCGGCACGCTGGCTGCCTTCAGCACCTTCGCCGTCGGGTTCATTGCACGGCCGGTGGGTGGACTCGTGTTCGGGCACTTCGGTGACCGGATCGGGCGCAAGGCCACGCTCGTGGTCTCATTGGTGATGATGGGCATCGGGTCCACACTCATCGGCCTCATCCCGAACTACGACTCCATCGGTTTCTGGGCGCCCGTCCTCCTGGTGGCGATGCGCGTCGTTCAGGGCATCGGTCTGGGCGGTGAAGGCGCCGGCGCGACACTCATGTCGATGGAGCACGCGCCGGCGGGGCAGAAGAATCTCTATGCAGGTTTCCCTCAGATGGGCACACCCGCCGGACTGGTTCTCGCCAACGGCATCTTCCTGACGACCAACGCCGTGATGTCGGACTCGGCATTCGCTTCGTGGGGTTGGCGAATCCCGTTCCTGCTCAGCTTCGTTCTGGTGGCGATCGGTCTGGTGATTCGCCTGCGCGTCACCGAGTCGCCGTCATTCGCCGGGATCATGGAGAAGGGCGAAATAGTCCGCTTCCCGCTGCGTGAGTCGCTCAAGGTCGGCTTCCCCCGTTTGTCTCTCACGCTTGCCGCGTGCTTGGCGAACTCCGCCGTGGCGTACGCCTTCATGGTGTTCACCCTGTCGTACGGAACTCAACATCTGGGCTACGACAAGCAATTCCTGGTGCTCAGCGTGACCGCGGCAGCAGTCCTGTGGTTCCTTTCCATCCCGTTCTGGACAAAGATCGCCGACAAGTACGGGCGTCGGCACATGTTCATCGGCGGATCTGCCGCAATCCTGTTGTGGTGCATCGTGTTCTTCCCGCTCCTCAACACCGAGAACAAAATGGTCGCCGTCATCGCGTTCCTGGGCATGGGCCTGATCGTTCCGGTCACACATTGTGTCCAGGGCAGCATCATCGCCGATACCTTCCCGGCCAAGGTCCGCTATTCCGGCTCGTCTCTGATCCTCCAGAGCGGTGCAATTCTCGGCGGTGGACTGGCACCGATGATCGCCACGGCTCTGCTCGACGCCACCGGATCTTCGGTCGGTGTGACCTGGTATCTCGCCGGGGTGTGCACGATCAGCCTGGTCGGCGCCATCGCACTGTTCAAGATTGTCCCCGATTCGTCGCGGGGCTTGGAGCACGAGGAGATTCGCGTCTCCGAAAACGCCTGAGTCCTGGTTGATCCGACATCGGCCCGTTCCCTCTGGAGGGAACGGGCCGATCGGCGTTTCACGGTCGCATGAGCTCAGTTGCAAAGGACTCCAGCGTCGCGATCAGGGCCTGCGCGGACGGACTCGACGTGCGAGTCGCCGGCGAGGTGATGCCGACGCTGTGCCCGATCGGATCGAGTGTGATGGACAGGGTGGTCAAGCGCGCATCGTCGCGGGGGATGAGGCTCGGTAGTACCGCGATCATGTCGGTCTCGACCAGTAGCTGACGCACGGTGAGGAAAGAGGTTGCCTCGACCCGATTTTCGGGCAACGGCAAGCCGTTCCGGGCGAAGAACTCCTCGAGTTCGCGTCGGAGCACTGTCTCGACCCCGGGAAGGATCCAGGGGAAGCCGCGTAGTTCTTCGAGTTGGACGTCCTCGCGGTGAGCGAGCGGGTGATCTACGCGGGTGACGAGTTCGACGGATTCGGCGTAGAGGTTCCGTCTTGTCGCGGTGTCATCGGTAGGTGAGGTGAGCCGGCCGACGATCAGGTCGATTCGGCCCGCTTCCAGATCGGTGAGCAACTGCTCTGGCGTACCTTCGCGCACGACGACGGTGAGCAACGGGTGGTGAACCTTCAGGCGCGCGATAGCGCCGGGAAGCAGCACGTTGGATCCGGCGAGATGTGTTCCCACGATGACGGTTCCGCGATTGGCGTCGGCAAGTTCGACGACGTGTCGCCCGGCTTCGGTCAGCTGCGCGATCACGGCCCGTGCATGAGTTGTGAAGGCCTCGCCGAAAATGGTCGGGGTGATGCCGCGAGGGCCGCGGTCGAAGAGCGAGACGCCGAGAATGGACTCGATGTCGTGCAGACTCCGAGTCGCGACAGGTTGCGTGATGTGAAGTGCGGCAGCGGCGCCGACCACACTGCCCTGACGGCTCAATGCGTCGACGAGCAGGAGATGGCGGAGTTTGAGTCGCCCGTCGAGGAGCTTGGGCATGTCCATGGAGCAATCCTAGACGGGATTTCTCCGGGTGGGTAGGCGCCCGAAGTTGCTCAGGAGAAGGTGATTCCGATCGATTGGGACGAGGTGTACTTCTCCCAGGTTTCGCTGCTGTCCGGACTTCCCGTGTGCGCAAACGACGTCCAGTGCCGGCGTATCCGACGGCCCAGTGCGTCGATGCTCTGCCAGTCGCTGCTGCCCAGCATCGGTGAGCCCTGCCAGGACTGCTCGGTTCCCAACACGAAGGGTAGTTCTATGCAGTGAGTTGCTCCGAAGACGTCGTCCGTCGGTGCCCAGTCGAAGCGATACGTGTACACCGACGCGCCGGCCGCTGTGAAGGTCTCGGCCAGCTCCATTGCCGGTTCGGCAAACATGTTCTGTGTCAGTGCCTTTTCGGCGACGTGTTCGGGATCGGGTACTCCCGCTACGTCGCGCACGAAAGCAGATCCCTCGTCTCGGGTGTATCCCACGATGACGTCAGGCGCTGTTTCGAAAGTTCGGATCACCGGTTCCAGTTCGGAGATCGGCGCGAAGGGCGGTTGCACGACATTGGGGGACCGCCGGCTGAACTCGACAGCCGTGCCGCGGAATGCGTCGAGAATGTGGAAGAGCGGCGCGGTCCGAGGATCTCCGTCGAGCAGTCGGGCAAACGTCTCCCCGTTCTCGATCGCGGCAGCCTGCGTGAAGTTGAGGTCCGGCCGTGGGGTGCTCTGCAGAATTGCTCGATGGAACAGGGTTCGAGAGTTGTTACTGCTCAACAGATTCACAATGGAATGAGCGCCGGCCGACTGACCGAACACGGTGACCGAGTCTGGGTTGCCGCCGAATGCCTCGATGTTCTCGCGCACCCACTCGAGCGCTGCGATCTGATCGTGGACCCCGAGATTGCCTTCGCTGACGCCGTCGAGGAGGAGGTATCCGAGCACGCCGACGCGATAGTTGACCGACACCACGACGACGTCGCCCTCGGCTGACAAAGCGCCGCCGTCGTACCAGGGGAGTGAGCCGCCGCCACTGGAGTACCCGCCACCGTGAAGCCACACCATCACCGGGCGATGACCGGTCAGCGACGGGGTTGTGACGGTGACGGTGAAGCTGTCCTCGCTGTGCTCCGGTTCGGGGAGCGGTGGCCCCATGATGCGTTCGAGTCGTGAAGGTGGTTGGGGGAAGACCGTTCCAAGCGCTGTGGCGTCGAAGACGTCGGAGAACGGTTCCACCGGTCGCGGCTTCTCGAAGCGCGGTGCGCTGGCGTAGGGGATCGCACCGAAGTAGTAGGAACCGTCACGCTTTCGGCCGCGGACCTTCCCCGAAGGGGTGGATGCGATCACCGTCTCGAACGAGGGCATGGGTTCCTTTCTTCTTGTGCATGCTTTTTCGAGCATGCCAGGTGGATGCCGCGGCACAAATGCCTTTGTGGTCGTGCGGTATGCGTTACGGCGTGAGTGCCTGTACCAGTCGATCTTCGAGTCGCGTCGTCACTCGGCTGTATACGGAACCGTCGTCCAGGGCCCGGGACATCACGATCGCCCCTTGGATCCCGGCCACGGCTTCTTCGGCGAGTCCGATGGAATCTTCGGCACCGACGAGTGCCGCCTCGAGAGCCGCTGTCCATTCGTCGAAGTATGTTCGCACCCTGGCGCCGAAGCGGTTTCGCTCTTCACCGAGTGCAAATGCGCCGAACAGGCAAATGCGTTGCCCTGACCGAAAGTAGTCGCCCGTGGTAGCGAACATGCTCTGGATGCGCTGCCTCGGTGGAACCGATTCTGCTCGAAGAGGTTCGAAGACTTCGATGCGAAACCATCCGTCGACCTCGTCGAGTACGGCCTCGGCCATCTCTTCCTTCCCGCGTGGAAAGAAGTTGTAGAGACTGCCTTTGCCTAAACCGGTGTGTTCGGTGATGACGGCCAGGCTTGCTCCGTCGAACCCGTAGATTCGAAACACGTTCGCGAGAGCGGGAATCGTGTCCGATCGTTCAGCTACCTGTCTGGCCATGGATTCATCCTTTCATCACAGACCCAACTCGCTCAGGCCCGGATGATCGTGCGGGCGTGGTCCGGTCGGATCCCAGAAGAACTTTCGCTCGGACTCCTCGATGAGAACGTCGTTGATGCTGGCATGACGGTGGTGCATGAGTCCGTCGGCGTCGAATTCCCAGTTCTCGTTGCCGTAGGAGCGGAACCACTGCCCGTCGTGATCGTGCCACTCGTACGCGAATCGCACTGCGATGCGGTCGTCGCTGTGTGCCCACAACTCTTTGATCAACCGGTAGTCCAGTTCGCGGGTCCACTTCTCGGTCAGAAGTTCGACGATCTCGGATCGGCCCGTGACGAACGTCGACCGATTACGCCACCAACTGTCCGGCGTGTAGGCCAGCGACACCTTGTGCGGATCGCGTGAGTTCCATCCGTCCTCGGCGAGGCGGACCTTTTGGACGGCAGTTTCGTGAGTGAAGGGCGGAATCGGTGCTCGGACGGTCATTGCGGGGCCTCTCGATCAGATGTGTACCTATCGGTACAGACTTTACCGATAGGTACAACAAGAGTCCAGTGAACGACTTCGGCCGCCCCCCACCGAAGCGGGAGCGGCCGAAAGAGTCGAACAGGAAGAGCTAGCGCGCGCGACGAGCGAGGCGCTCGGAATCCGAGATCAGGACGCTCTTGCCTTCGAGGCGAAGCCATCCGCGGTGTGCGAAATCAGCGAGCGCCTTGTTGACGGTCTCGCGGGAAGCGCCGACGAGCTGGGCGATCTCTTCCTGCGTGAGGTCGTGAGTGACGCGCAGGGCGCCACCTTCCTGAGTGCCGAAGCGCTGCGCGAGCTGCAGGAGCGCCTTGGCGACACGGCCGGGAACGTCCGTGAAGATCAGGTCGGCCAGGGTGTTGTTGGTACGACGCAGACGGCGGGCGAGAACGCGCAGAAGCTGCTCGGCGATCTCGGGGCGCTGCTGGATCCATGCCTTGAGAGCGTCGCGGTCCATGCTCACGGCGCGAACCTCGGTGACGGTCGTAGCCGTCGAGGTGCGGGGGCCGGGGTCGAAGATGGACAGTTCGCCGAACATGTCGGACGGGCCCATGATCGTCAGCAGGTTCTCGCGACCGTCGGGTGAGCGTCGACCGATCTTCACCTTGCCGGACACGATGATGTACAGGCGGTCACCGGGTTCACCTTCGTTGAAGATGACATGTCCACGGGGGAAGTCGACGGGCTGCAGCTGCTTTGTCAGCGCCGCTACCGCTGAGGGCTCGACTCCTTGGAAGATGCCGGCTCTTGCCAGGACGTCGTCCACGTGCGCTCCTTGTTGGGATTTGTTCGTTTGTGGTGTCATTTTTGCGCTATCTATCTTTGTACCCGCGCTGCGCACAAACCGTCGTACACAGGCTCAGCCCTCATGAGTGAGACACTGTGTCCAATGCAATCTGTGTTCAATGCAACAGGTACGGCATCGAAGTCTACGTCCCGTTAGCTCGCGACGAGTGATTGATGCCACGTAAGAGCCGAAAATTCTTCCGGAATCTGCTGCGGTGACTACTTTGTATGGCCGTCAACTTGCCCGTTGTGTCCGGATTTCGTCCAGGCTGGCGCTCTCGGGAGCCTCCGACTGACGGCCCTTACGCCTCCGGTGGAAGCGGGCGAACGCATGGGGAAACCCATCGCTTGCCAGGCGGGCGACGTCGTCGTGACTTGCCTGGTCGAGGAAGTCTTCTACTTCATGCTCTTGGACCGAGAGCCGACGCAATCGCCCTTCGACTCGTTCCATCGCCAGGGCAAAGAGCATAAGCAGTAGCGGAAAGAGAATTACTGCGAGTCCTTGCATAGGGGGAAGTAAACACGTCGAAGGTCTCAGAATCGACACGACGGAGTCTCCACTCATGTCGTATCCGTACAGTTGTCTGAGTGCAGACCACCCCGACAGGCAGTTCAGAGCAGCGGAAGAAACCGCGTTCGGGGGGTGCGCGGAAGGAAGAATCACACCTCGGATTGGTACGCCGGGCGCGTCGGATGAATCGTGAGCTCGCTGTGGCTTTCCCACACGTGTACTGCGAACTCGACTTCACCACTCCGTTGGAACTGGCAGTGGCGACAATCCTGTCGGCGCAATGCACCGACGTCCGCGTCAACATGGTCACGCCGGCACTCTTCGCCCGTTATCCCGACGCAAAGGCATACGCGGAAGCCGATCGGACCGAACTCGAGGAGTACATCCGCTCCACCGGCTTCTACCGAAACAAGACGACGTCGCTGATCGGACTCGGTCAGGCGCTACTCGAACGCCACGACGGGCAGGTCCCGAACAAGCTCGAAGATCTGGTGAAACTCCCAGGCATCGGACGCAAGACCGCGAACGTCGTGCTGGGCAATGCCTTCGACATTCCGGGAATCACCGTCGACACCCACTTCGGTCGGCTCGTGCGTCGGTGGAAGTGGACCGAGGAAGAAGATGCCGTCAAGGTGGAACACGCCGTCGGGGCACTGATCGAACGTAAGGAATGGACTCTGCTCTCGCATCGCGTGATCTTTCACGGCCGACGGGTCTGCCACGCGCGCAAGCCCGCATGCGGTGTGTGTGTTCTGGCCAAGGACTGCCCGTCGTACGGTCTCGGCCCGACCGACAAAACCGAGGCCGCGGCCCTGGTGAAAGGCCCCGAGACCGATCATCTGCTCGCCCTGGCAGGGTTGTGATCGCCGATGACAAGTGCCGGAAGATGGTCTCTCGCTGCGCTCGTGGTCGTCGCGGCTCTCGTCGTGGCGATCTGGCCGCGCGGGGGAGACGACACGACGCCCACGTCGACGGGCCCGTCCTCGTCCGCGTATCAGCCGCCGACGTTCACTCCGTCGTCGGAATCGCTCGATCAACTCCGTAGCCAGGCGGCTCTGGCTTCCTGCCCGACTCCGACCGGCGAAGCGCCTGCCGGCTCGGCTCTCGCCGGAATCACCCTCGACTGCGTCTCCGACGGAGCGCCCGTCGACCTTGCCGCAGCGGTGGGCGGAAAGCCGACTCTGCTCAATCTGTGGGCGTACTGGTGCGCGCCATGCGCCGAAGAGCTTCCGTACCTTCAGGAATTCGCGGAGCGCGCCGACGGCAGCATCAACGTGCTGACCGTGCATTCGGATCCGAATCAGGAGAACGCTTTGACGCGACTCATCGACTACTCGGTGCGTTTGCCCGGCGTCCAGGACGGTGACGGCAAGGTACGGATCGCAGTGGGCGCACCGCCGGTGCTGCCGGTGTCGGTGCTCGTGCGCGCGGATGGAACAGTCGCCAAGGTCTTGCCCCAACCCTTCCGCAGTGCGGACGAGATCGCCGCCGCTGCGGCGCAATATCTGGGAGTCGTCGTATGAGCACACCGGTTCCCGAGTGGTTGCGCGCTGTCGCCAGCACCCAGCCCACCGATCCCCATCGGATCAACCCCGTCCTCGAGCGTCGCGCGCCGCGCGGCACCGTGACGCGTCCGGCCGCGGTGCTCGTGCTCTTCGGCGGACCGCGTGAGGCCGACCCTCTCGCCGTCGGCGGCTTGCCGGAGGGCGCAGACGTCCTGCTGACCCAACGGGCGTCGACGATGCGTCAGCACAGCGGACAGGTCGCATTCCCGGGCGGCGCCGCCGATCCGGGCGACGACGGCCCCGTCGGCACCGCGCTGCGTGAAGCGCAGGAGGAGACCGGGCTCGATCCGAGCGGAGTTCAGCCGCTCACCGTGCTGCCGGAGATCTTCATCCCGCCGTCGGGTTTCGACGTGACGCCGGTGCTCGGCTACTGGGAGCAGCCGACGACGGTGGGCATTCAGGACGAGGGCGAGGTCGGACGGGTGGCCCGGGTGCCGCTGCGCACGTTGCTCGACCCAGACAACCGGTTTCAGGTTCGACATCCCCTCGGATACCAGGGCCCGGCGTTCCGCGCCGACGGCATGCTGGTCTGGGGGTTCACAGCAGGAATCCTCGCGGCGCTGTTCACGGTGTCGGGCTGGGAGATTCCGTGGAATTACGAGGACGTGAGAGACCTGGACACAGCGCTGTCCGAGTTCGGTGAAGGTGTCGAGGATTCGGCGGTGCCGCGATGACAGGTTCTCGTTGGGTGGACATCGCCATCGTTCTGGTCGCCCTCATCGCGGCCACGTCCGGATGGCGTCAGGGCGCGGTGGCGTCGGCGCTGGCGTTCGTCGGCGTGATCCTCGGTGCCGTCGCCGGGATTCTGTTGGCGCCGCACCTGCTCGTGCACGTCACCGAAGGCAAGCTGCGCATCCTCGCGGGCATCTCGCTGATCGTCGTGTTGGTCATCATCGGCGAGGTCGCCGGCATGGTGCTCGGACGCGCGGCGCGCAGCGGAATGCACAGTCCGACGGCGCGATCCGTCGACAGATTGCCGCAGCTGTTCGTGGTTCGGACGTTCTCGCCAGCGTGGACGAAGTGGCGCCGCAGTGGCTGCGCCGCATCCCGACCGAGTTCTCGGCGCTGCTCGACACCTCCGGCCTGCCGGACGTCATCGGCCCGTTCGGGCGCACGCCCATCACCGAGGTCGAAGCACCCGACGCGAGCGTTCTCGCCAGTCCGTTGGCGGCGCAGTTGCGTCCGAGTGTTCTCCGCATCAACGGCGTCGCACCGAGTTGCCAGCGCGCGCTCGAGGGATCCGGATTCATCGTCGCCCCCGAACGCGTCATGACCAACGCCCACGTGGTTGCCGGAACCGAGAGCATCACCGTGGACACCATGGAGGGCGCACTGCCCGCGCAGGTGGTTCTCTTCGACTCCGCCGTGGACATCGCGATTCTGGCGGTTCCCGGATTGGACGCGCCGGTGCTGCCGTTCGCTCCGGAGCAGGCTCGGACCGGTGACAACGCGTTGGTGCTCGGTTACCCCGGCGGTGGTCCGTACACGGCCAGCGCAGCCCGCGTTCGTGAGGTCCTGAACCTGAACGGGCCGGACATCTACAAGGCCGGAACCACCCAGCGTGAGGTCTACACCGTCCGCGGATCCATCCGGCAGGGCAACTCGGGTGGACCGATGGTCGACGATCAGGGGCGGGTCCTCGGCGTCGTGTTCGGCGCTGCCGTCGACGACAGTGACACCGGATTCGTCCTCACCGCGCAGGAAGTCTCGCGCCAGTTGAACGCGGCTGCCTCGGCATCGACGCCCGTACCGACGGGCGCGTGCATCCTGTAGCGGTCACTTCTCCGTAAGGAGGAAGTCCCCGAGTTCGCGATTGACGCGCTCGGGGGCTTCCTGATGCGCGTAATGACCGACTCCGGCAATGGTGCGCAGTTTCTCGCCGGGAGCCCAGTGCTTGTCGCGACGCACAGTACGGGTGAGCACGTACGGGTCGAGTTCGCCGTGAATCTGGACGATCGGAATGCGAAGAACCTGATCCATCAAACGCATGAAACGTCGGCCCTCGGGGCGGAGCTGGCTGCGGAAGGCCCAACGCTGGTACTCCAACGTGGAATGCGCGACGCCCGGGATCCGGATCGCGGACCGCATCTTGGTCATGACGTCTGCGAATTCGGGTTGCTGCGGCCAGGTGGGGCCGGACCGCGAGCGAACCAGACGCTCCACTTCGGCGCCGTTGTCGGCCGTCAACCGACGTTCCGGGCGTAGCGGTACCTGATAGGCCAGGAACGAGGGCAAAAGCGCGCGGCGCTGATAGGGGTCGCGGACGACTGCTTTCTTGAGCGCCATCGGGTGTGGTGACGAGATCAGCGCTATCGACCGCACCAGGCGTGGATGCAGGAGCGCGGTCGCCCAGCACACCAACCCGCCGTCGGCATGACCGATCAGCGTGGCCTTGCCGTAACCCATCGCACGAATGAGGCCGGCTACGTCACCGGCGAGCGTCCAACCGTCGTAGCCACGAGGGGGCTTGTCGGAATCGCCGTACCCACGAAGGTCCATCGCGACGACGCGGAATCCCTGCTCCGACAGTGCCGTCAACTGATGGCGCCAGGACCACCAGAAATCGGCGAATCCGTGCAACAGGACCACCAACGGAGCATCCGGCTCCGCGTCGCCTACCTCGACGACGTGAAACCGGATGCCGTTGGCGTGAATGTCCCGGTGAATCCAGGGGCCGTCGAACCTGACGGTGGATGGATCTGGGGCTGCCACTTTCGATCAGACTCGCTACCGGCGCGCGTTGAAATCGACCGACGGCTTTGCGTCGTCATGGCTGCCGGGGATGACGTTCTTGGCCTGCTTGAGCGATTCGATCGTCTTCTCCGGAGCCCTCAGCTTGCGCACGCGCAGATAACCGAGCAGCGCCAGAATCGCGGTGGTCACCACCATGATCAGGAAGACGATGAGGAACGCCAGCCAGCGCGGCACCCAGGTGTCGAGCATCTCGGCCAGGAAGAAAAAGAAGAAGAACGAGCTGAACAGCAGAACCGTGAAGGCCAGGATGAAGAAGACGCTGCCCTGCAGACCCTTCTTGACCTCGCCCGTCACCTCGGCCTTGGCAAGTTCGACCTCGGCGCGCACGAGGGTGGAGACCTGTGCGGTCGCGTCCTTGACGAGGGCCCCGATGGTGGCCTCGCCCGGCGTGCGGGCGTCCACATCGGTGAGAGGGATGGAAGAGACCGTGTTCGGTACTCCATCTCCGGTGAAGCGCTGGCTCTCTCCGTTGGTCAAGCTCACTTGTCGACCTCTCCAGGTAGTTCTCTCGCGTCCGTGGCAATGGCGGTGGAAGCGTCGTCTCGAGCCGCATGAACTCGTCCACGTCGCCACAGCAGCGCTGATCCGATCAGCGATGCCACCAACGATGTCACGAGAACTGCGGCCTTCGCTATCTCGGCCTCGCTGCCATCGCCGACCCCGTCCAATGCGAGGTCTGCTACAAGCAGGCTAACGGTGAACCCGATGCCACCGAGAACTGAGAGGGCAAACATGTCTCTCAATTCCAGTGTCTTGGGTTTGGTTGCTATCCCCAATTTGATCGCGAGCAGGGAAATTCCGAAGATTCCGACGGTTTTGCCGACCAGAAGACCGACGACGACCGATTGCCCGACGGGGTCGGTGAAAATGTCGCCGAGCACCGCCGCGTTGATCGGAACACCGGAGGCGAACAGTGCGAAGACGGGGACACAGAAGCCTGCAGAGTAGGGCTGAATACGGTGCTCGAGACGGTTACCGGGCGCGTACTCCTCGTCCGGATCGCGCCTCACCCGGGTGAGTAAGCCGAGCGCGACGCCCGCGAGTGTGGCGTGTATCCCCGCTTCGTGCATCGCGTACCAGGTCAGTAGTGCCAGCGGGACGTAGAGGAACGGCGTCGTGATGCGTTTGTGTTGGGCGTAGGCGTAGGCAGCCAGGGCTGCGGCCGCGGTCAGCAGCCACAACATCGCGAGGGAACCGGTGAACAGTACGGCGATGAGGATGATTGCGAGCAGATCGTCGACGACGGCCAGGCTGAGCAGGAAAACTCGGGCGCTCGCCGGGATCTTCGAGCCGGTCAGCGCGAGCACGCCGAGGGCGAAAGCGATGTCCGTCGCGACGGGAATGGCCCAGCCCTTGTCCATGCCGGGCGTGCCGAAACCGATGGACGCCGCGATGATCGCGGGGACCAGGACGCCGCCGCACGCCGCGATGATCGGGAGCATCGCGGCTTTGCGGTCCGCGAGTTCGCCGACCACCAGTTCACGTTTGAGTTCGAGGCCGGCGACGAAGAAGAAGACGGCAAGCAGTCCGTCCTGCGCCCACGTGCCCAAGCTGAGGTCGAGATGGAGTGCGGACGGACCGATCTGGAAGTCACGTAGTGCGATGTAGCTCTCACCGAAAGGAGAGTTCACCCAGATCAGAGCGAGGGCGGCAGCGATCAGGAGGATCGATCCGCCCACCGTTTCGGTGCGGAGGTAGCGGGACAGTTCGGAACGCAGGGTGGAGATCACGCGTGGGGACGACCTTTGTTCGTGCAACCGAATTCGGATGCAACAGACATGAACGTGATCGACGTTGTGACGCATCGAATGCACGTGCCGACCAGACTTCCCGGCTCACCTTTACGGAATTTTATCGCGGATTGCCCGCTGAGCCGAATTCGCGAACCGAATTTGCGTCGGAAAACCCCGCGGGTGTTCAATTCCTACTGATTGGGACACTATCCCACCAATTGGACATCTTTCGTATAACGGCGCAGGAGCATGTTTTGAGCACGTCAGTCAGTGAGAATCCACCCAAGCCGGAGGGCGGCGACGCAGATACCGTCGCCGGAGTGCCGCGCAGCCGAATCGTGGTCGCCAGCATGGTGGGTACGTCCATCGAGTTCTACGACTTCTACATCTATGCAACAGCGGCAGTATCGGTGTTCCCGCACCTGTTCTTCCCGAAGGGCAACGACACCACCGCGCTTCTCGCGTCGTTGGCGACGTTCGGACTCGCGTTCGTCGCCCGTCCCCTCGGTTCGATTCTCTTCGGACACTTCGGTGACCGCGTCGGACGCAAGGCAACTCTGGTCGGCTCGTTGCTGACGATGGGCATAGCGACCTTCCTCATCGGACTACTGCCGACCTATCACCAGATCGGACTGCTGGCCCCGGCGTTGTTGGCGCTCATGCGTTTCTGCCAGGGTCTCGGGCTCGGCGGCGAATGGTCGGGTGCGGCGCTGCTCGCGACCGAGACCGCCAAGGAAGGCAAGCGGGCCTGGGCGGCGATGTGGCCGCAACTCGGTGCGCCCATCGGCTTCTTCATGGCCAACGGACTGTTCCTGATCATCACGTTGTTCATGAACCACGACAATTCCAGCCCGGACCTCGAGGGTGCCTTCCTGAGTTGGGGATGGCGAATTCCGTTCCTGCTCAGCGCAATCATGGTGATGATCGGCCTGTACGTCCGGCTCAAGCTTGAGGAAACCCCGGTGTTCGCGCGCGCAGTCGAGCGCGGCGAGAAGGTCAAGACTCCGGTCGCCGAGGTATTCAAGACCAGTTGGCGTCAGCTGATCATCGGTACGTTCGTGATGCTCGCGACGTACACGCTGTTCTACATCATGACCACCTGGGTGCTCAGCCACGGAACCGGCAAGACGCCGGCCGACGGTGGAACCGGTGCGGGCTTCAAGTACACCGATTTCCTTGTCCTGCAGTTGATCGCAGTCGTGTTCTTCGCTGCCGCCGTGCCGGTCTCGGGTTGGCTCGCCGACCGTTACGGGCGTCGTATCACCTTGCTGATCATCACCGGTCTGATCATGGTGTTCGGCTTGACCTTCGGTGTCTTCCTCGAACCGGACGGAATGAACGACGGTCGCATGTTGGCGTTCCTCATCGTGGGCATGCTGCTCATGGGCCTGACCTTCGGCCCGATGAGTGCCGTTCTCCCGGAACTCTTCCCGACCAACGTCCGCTACACGGGCTCGGGAATCGCGTACAACACGGCCAGTATTCTGGGCGCAGCGGTGGCGCCGTTCATCGCCGTCTACCTCGCGAAGAACTACGGCGTCGGTTGGGTCGGCATCTATCTTCTCGTAGCGGCGACGCTGACTTTTGTCGCGCTGCTGGTCATGCGTGAGACGAAGGGTGAGTCGCTCGACGATGTAGGGGCATAACCCTGCTGTGCGCCTTTATTAACCCCCGGCGGTTAATAAAGGCGCACAGCAGTTGTCAGGGAAGCTGAGCAGGCAGGACGTGCTCACCGGTCTTGTCGGTGCTCAAGGCCAGGGAGCTGATGTACTGCTTCTCGCCGTTCGGGCCGGGAACGTTCGACGCGAGCATGTCGGGACGCTCGAATTCGATTCCGCTGACGCAGCACAGAAGCGTTTCACCGGAAGGGTTCCCGTACTCGTCGAACATTGGCAGATCGATGCCGTCGTCGGTGCGTCGTAGGTAGTACTTTCCCTTGGTGGCGACGGCCAGGACCGGCGGCATCACCAGCGCGATGACGATTGCGACGATCGGGGAGAACGGCTTGATCGCCGAACCGAAAGCACCGAAGAACGCCAGGATCGAAATGCCCGCGGCCAGCAGCATCGACACGAAGCCGACGGGGTTGACGTCGTAGAGCATCCCGCGTCGGAACTCGGGGACTTTCGGGGAGAGCTTCAACCAGTACTTGTTGATCGCGATGTCCGAGGCGACGACCACGACCCAGGCGATACCGCAGTTGGCGTAGAAGCCCAGGATCGTGTTGAGGAAGTCGAACATGTTGGCTTCCATCAAGATCAGTGCGATCGCCAGGTTGACCAGAACGAAGACCATGCGTCCGGGGTAGGTCTTGGTGACGCGGGTGTACGAGTTGGTCCAGGCCAGTGAGCCGGAGTACGCGTTGGTGACGTTGATCTTGATCTGGCTGATGACCACGAGGATCACGGCCAGCGTCATGGCCAGCCAGTGCGGCATCATGTCCTGGTAGATCTCGAGGAACTGGTGCACGGGCTGGTTGGCGATCGAAGATCCGTCGACGACGTTCGCGATGATGTACACGGCGAGGAACAGTCCGACGATCTGCTTGAACGCGCCGAAGATCACCCAGCCGGGGCCGGCGAGAATTACTGCAGCCCACCAACGACGGGTGTTCTCCGGCGTCTTGGGCGGCATGAAGCGTAGGTAGTCGATCTGCTCGGCGATCTGTGCGATCAGCGACAAGCAGACACCCGCGGCCAGCATCACCGATCCGAAGTTGACGCCCTTGCCGTTTGCGCCGTCCTCACCGCCGAAGGCGAAGAACGCGCTCACCGAATCAGGGTGCTTGAACAGCAGATACAGGAACGGCAGCACCATCATGACGAGCCACAGAGGCGTCGTCCACACTTGGAGCTTTGCCAGAGCCTTCATTCCGTAGATGACCAGTGGAATGACCATCAGGGTCGAGACCGCGTAGCCGATCGAGAGTGGGATCCCGAGCCCCAGTTTCAAACCCTGTGCCATGATGGAACCTTCGAGCGCGAAGAAGATGAAGGTGAACGTCGCGAAGATGACGTTGGTGACCACCGAGCCGTAGTAGCCGAAACCGCTTCCGCGAGTGATCAAATCGAGGTCGATATTGTATCGCGCGGCATAGTAGGCGAGTGGGAAGCCGGTCGCCATGATGACGACGGCAAACACGGCGATGCCCAGCAATGCGTTACCGGTGCCGTACGAGATGCCGATGTTGGCGCCGATCGAGAAGTCTGCGAGATACGCGATTCCGCCGAGCGCGGAGGTCGCGACGACGCCGGTTCCCCATTTGCGGTAGCTGCGTGGCGCAAATCGGAGGGTGTAGTCCTCCAGAGTCTCCTTCAGTGCGGCATTCTCACCGAGATCTGCCCCGTCCGGTGCGCCGGCGGACACCTGCTCGTTCACTGCTGTCATGACGTCACTTCCCCTGGGTGCCTGTGCATGTGCACTTTGTGGTGCAGGCACCCAACCTAGGGAGGTGGCGTTACGCGGACATGTTTGAAATGTGTCGCCCACGTTGCGGATTCGATCCGCAACGTGAGCGAGCACTCATGGGACTTTCTTTACCTGTATCTGATCACCAACTGCCCGCGCCTGCAAGGCGAGTGGTTGCGTCCCGACCGGCCGAAGGTCGAGAACGGCGGCGGCCACCGGGTCGGCCAAAACGTTCCGGATGGTCCGGCGCAGGCCACGTGCTCCGTACACCGGGTCGAACCCGCGCCGTTGCAACAGGGCGACGGCGCTGTCCTCCACCTCGACGTCGATGCCTCTCCTGGCCAACCGAGTCGTGATCAGTTCGATCTCGAGACGGGTCACTTGTTCCGCGGTCTGTTCGTCGAACTCGTCGAGGATCACGGTTTCGTCGATGCGGTTGAAGAATTCGGGGTCGAAGAACTTCTCCAACGCGCGTTGCACCAGATGATGACCATGGCGCGGTCGATCGATCCGGACGCGATCGGCGAGCTGCCGCAGGTGAGAGCGCCGACGTTCTGCCACCGCAGCAGAGCCGAGATTTGAGGTCAGGAACACGTAGCTGTTGCGGAACGAGATCTTCTGCTGACCGTTCGCCAACCGGAGTTCGCCGTTGTCGAGGACCTGCAGGAGCGCACGCAGCACGGTGGGGTCGGCCTTCTCCACTTCGTCGAACAGGACGATTCCGGGGGTGTACGGATCGCCCTCGACAGTGTTCTTGTCGAACAGCGTGAAGGACTCCTTGCTACCGGCATATCCAGGTGGAGCCCCGGAGAATGACGCCGCATAATGCTCTTGCGCAAGAGCATTCATGTCGATGCGGCACAGATCATCGGGTCCTGACCGTAGTTCTGCGGCCACGCGCCGCACCAATTCCGTCTTGCCGACGCCGGTCGGGCCAACGAGAAGGATGTTTGCGAGCGGACGCGTCGGATCCGTGGCACCGACATGCGCGATCGAAATCGCACGAACCACTGCGTCGACGGCGGCCTGTTGTCCGACGATCTTGGAACTCAGGGCTTTCGAGAGCTTGCGAGCGTCGAAGGCCCCGACCGGTACGGGTTCGGTTCGTTCCTCGGCCGGCGGTGGTGCTGCTGCACTGTTCCGGTCATGGAGCATGTCGGTGATATAAGGCACAGTGAGATCCTTACGCTTCGATTGTCTTCTCGACCGGCAGGTTTCCGACGCGACAATCCGCTACACCCACTGTGTCTCGGGTGATGGCCTCGACGCGTTCCTGAGCCTTCTGGGCGTCGGTGACCCACAGCTTGTAGAACTCGAACGGGCAGTCCGCGACGCCCTTGTCTCCGTCACCTGCTGCGTGGACACCGGAGTAGCCGCGATGGAGGAGTTTGAAGATGTGGTTCTGGGACTGATCGTTCTCGCGTGCGTCGCGAATGGCTGAGACGGAAAGCTGCGCGTACTGGATTCCGTATTCTTCTTCGCCGGTTTCACCCAGCGTCCGGCCGTCGAATCCGATGATCGCGGAGTGTCCGAAGTAGGAGTAGACGCCGTCGAATCCGGCCGCATTGGCAACTGCCACATAACAATTGTTGGCCCAGGCCATTGCCTTGGACATCATCACCTGCTGGTCCTTGGCGGGGTACATGTATCCCTGGCAACGGACGATCAGTTCCGCACCCTTCATCGCGCAGTCGCGCCAGATCTCCGGGTAGTTGCCGTCGTCGCAGATGATGAGCGAGATCTTCAGCCCCTTCGGGCCTTCGGTGACATACGTCGTGTCTCCCGGGTACCACCCTTCGATGGGGCACCAGGGCAGGATCTTTCGGTACCTCTGAACGATCTCGCCCTTGTTGTCGATGAGGATCAACGTGTTGTACGGGGGCTTGTTCGGGTGGTCTTCGTGCTGTTCGCCGGTGATGGAGAAGATTCCCCACGTGTCGGCTTCGCGGCACGCTGCGGAGAAGATCGCGGTCTCGTCGCCCGGGATGGTGGCTGCTGTCGCGTACATCTCCTCTTCGTTGTACATGATTCCCTGCGTGGAGTATTCGGGGAAGACCACCAGATCCATTCCGGGGAGGCCGGTCTTCATGCCGATCATCATGTCGGCGATCTTGCGCGCGTTCTCGAGGACGCCGGCGCGATCGTGCAAGCGGGGCATCTTGTAGTTGACCACTGCTACGCCGACCGTGTCGTTGCTCGAGGAGATGTCACCGTGTCGCATTGTCTTTCACTCCTTGGTTGTGTCGATCAGTTGAAGGCTGGACGGGATTGGGGTACTGCGGTTTTGGGTGCAGCGAGGATCTTGGCCAGGCCCAGGAGAACCAGAAGTGCTCCGGCCCAACCGGCCGCGACGGCGGGTGTGGTGTGGAAGTTGTCGGTCAGGATCAGAAATGCGGGGACCGTGCACGTGGGCTGGCTCAGGAGGACCGCTGCCCAGCCGGTGAAGCGACTGAGATTCTCGTGGCCGAGCCCGAGTACCAGGAAGAACAGCGTCCACAGCGCTGCCCATGCGAGCCAGATGACCCCGAAGACGGGGTCGTTGCTCACTGTGAAAGAGAGGAAGGAGTACACGAGCGCGGCGCACGCGACGAACAGCGAGAACCACCCGACTCCTTCCGGCTCGAAGCCGGCGAGATTGCTGATGCCCACGTAGAGATAGGTGAATCCGAACAGATAGAGCCCTGAGGCCGCCAGGACGGCACTCGAATCTCCCTGAGCCTGAATCAACATGACGGTGGGGACGACGCATTGAAGTGCGCCGACGAAGAGGTTGAGGACCGAGGCGGATCGAACGGGAACTGTGCCGAGCAGCATCAGTCCGTTGACGAAGAGGACGGCTCCCACGTAAAGCAAACCAACACTGCCCATCGGGCACCTCCGGTTACTTCGGGACGGTTACTTCGGGACGGGTTACTTTCAAATGAAATGATTCCAAATGAAACTAAGTGATGCGCGCCACAGAAGTCAAGAGGGAGATCTCAGGGAAAATCTCAGAGCGTTGCGATGATCGAGAAGTCGAGTCCGTCGGCGACGGCGAGCTGAATCTTCTGCCGTGCAACACGATCACGAAACTCGACGGTTCCGCGAGGCCCGTCGTACGCGGCACCCTCGACGACGGCGTCCAGGTCACGCGGATGAGTGCTGTCGGCGCGCCGCACCAGGGCCGAAAGGGTATGTATCCCTTCGTAACACGATTCGGCGGCATTGTTCAGCGCCGGAGCGTGCGCGCCGTGCAGTGCAACGTAGCGCCCGAGAAGATCCATGGAGTTGCCGTCGACCATCGAACGGAAGTACGCGGCGGAGGCAAACAGGTTGCGGGTTGCCCTCGGCCCGCTCGCGAGCAGCATGTTCTCTTCCATCAACGGGCTGAACCGGATCATCGACTCGTCGAGGCCGCGGCGGGCGAAGGCGCGGTTGAAATCGACGGCGTCCTGGCCGAC
Organism: Rhodococcus sp. YH3-3; assembly: GCF_001653035.1. Lineage (NCBI taxonomy): Bacteria > Bacillati > Actinomycetota > Actinomycetes > Mycobacteriales > Nocardiaceae > Rhodococcus > Rhodococcus sp. YH3-3. Next base: position 926,516 of record NZ_BCWH01000001.1, read on the forward strand.
GAGGAGCATGATCACGCCGTCGCAACCGGAGTTCGAGACGGTCTCGACCAGTTGTTTCATGTTGCCGCGCCCCAGGTCGACAAACGAACCGCCGACAAGGCTGAGATCGAGTTCGGTGGCGAATTGCCTCACGGCTCCGAGAGAGCTGTGCGGCCAGATGTAGTCGTCCCCGACGACAAACCACTTACGCGCTCCGACGTTGTCGCGCAGCCACTTCAGCGCCGGCGCGATCTGCTGCCGTGGTGTTTCGCCGGAGCAGTAGATGCCGGACCTGACCTCGCCGCCCTCGTAGAGCGAGGTGTACGAGTACGGAATGCGGTCCGCGACCACGGGTGCAAGAGCGTGGCGGACAGAGGAGATGTGCCAACCGCTGACGGCGTCGATGTCGCCGGCGTCGAGTAGTTGTCCCACGCGGGCGGCGACGACGCTCGGCGAAGCGCCGCCGTCGATCACTTCGATCTGGACTTCGCGTCCCAGCACGCCACCGGAGTTGTTGAGGTCGCGGGCGGCCAACTCGCTGATTGCTTCGCAGGAGGGGCCGAACAGTCCGGCCGGCCCCTGAAGGGGAACCACCATGCCCAGGCGCCACACCGCGCTGCGCGCGCGTTCGAGCGCGCCGGTAGCGCTCATGCGTCGCCGCCGGAATCGGGAGTCAGCGGCCTGGCCTGGGTTACTATCATTTCATTTGAAAGTATTGCCCGAGAAGTGTGAACTGCGCAACAGCGGGGGAGCGATCAGTGGGAAAAAGTGACTCCGGAATTCTTGATGCGTCGCTGACGACTGCGCTGGTCCGAGCAGCTCGAATGGCCGCGGCAGCGGCGGAGAAGGCGCTGGCGGCAGAGAATCTCACTCTTGATCACTGGATGACGCTCGAAGCCCTGGCGTCGACCGAGGGGCTGACGATGGCTGAGCTGCGCGATCGAACGGGAACACCGGCTCCGACGCTGACGCGAGTTGCGGACAAGTTGGTCTCGCTCGCGCTCATCTACCGCGAAGTCGGGGAGGACGACCGTCGGAAGGTACGCGTGTTTCTCTCCTCGCGCGGAAAGTCCTTGCACAAGAGGGTTGCCGCAGACATCCGGGTAGCCGAGGAGTCCTGGCTGACGTCGAAAGAGGAAGTGAAGTTGCGAGAGGGGCTTCGCCCCTGTGTGCCTTTCCGGTAGTGGGGACTACCAAAAAGGCGCACAGGGGCCGAAGGCCCTACTTGCCGCGGATGGCGTCGAATACCTTGGGGTCGACCAGGGTCGAGGTGTCTCCGAGGTCGCGGCCTTCGGCGACGTCGCGCAGGAGGCGGCGCATGATCTTGCCGGACCGGGTCTTCGGCAGTTCCGGCACGATCGTGATCTGACGCGGTTTGGCGATGGGGCTGATGTCGGTGGAGACCTGAGCCTTGAGTTCGGCGATGAGGACGTCGCCGGTGTTCTCGACGCCTTCACGGAGGATGACGAACGCGACGATGCCCTGTCCGGTGGTCTCGTCGGCGGCACCGACGACGGCGGCTTCGGCGACTCCGTGATGGTTCACCAGTGCTGATTCCACTTCGGAGGTGGAGATGCGGTGACCGGAGACGTTCATGACGTCGTCGACGCGGCCGAGGACCCAGAGTGCGCCGTCGTCGTCGTACTTGGCGCCGTCACCGGCGAAGTACCAGCCTTCTTCGGCGTAGCGGGACCAGTAGGTGTCGCGGTAGCGGTCCATGTCGCCCCAGATGCCGCGGAGCATCGCCGGCCACGGCTCGTCGAGGACGAGGTAGCCGTTGCCGCCGGGGCCGAGGGGCTTGGCGTCGTCGTCGACGATCTTGGCGGAGATACCGGGCAGTGGGGCCATCGCGGATCCGGGTTTGGTGGCGGTGATACCGGGGAGTGGGGAGATCATGATCGCGCCGGTCTCGGTCTGCCACCAGGTGTCGACGATGGGGGCTTTGTTGCCGCCGATGACCTCTCGGAACCAGCGCCACGCTTCGGGGTTGATGGGCTCGCCCACAGATCCGAGGAGGCGGATCGAGGACAGGTCATGGGCGTCGGGGATCTCGCGGCCCCACTTCATGAACGTCCGCACGAGGGTGGGTGCGGTGTAGTAGATGGAGACGCCGTACTTCTCGATGATGTCGAAGTGGCGGTGCTCGTTCGGGGAGTTGGGGGTGCCTTCGTAGACGACCTGGGTGACGCCGTTCGAGAGGGGTCCGTAGACGATGTAGGAGTGTCCGGTGACCCAGCCGATGTCGGCGGTGCACCAGTAGACGTCTTGTCCCGCTTTGTGATCGAAGACGTTGTGGTGGGTGTACGAGGCCTGGGTGAGGTAGCCGCCGGAGGTGTGGATGATGCCCTTGGGCTTTCCGGTGGTGCCGGAGGTGTAGAGAATGAACAGGGGATGTTCGGCGTCGAAGGCCTGCGCCTCGTGCTCGGGTGAAGCCTGTGCGACGGTTTCGTGCCACCACAGGTCGCGGCCGTCGGTCCAGTCGACGTCGATGCCGGTCCGGTTGACCACCAACACGTTCTGGACGGATTCGGCGCCGGCGACGGATTCGTCGACCGCTGTTTTGATGGGTGCTGCGGCGCCGCGTCGCCACTGGCCGTCGACGGTGACGACGAGCTTGGCTTGGGCGTCGTCGATGCGCGAGCGTAGGGCGGTGGCGGAGAATCCGGCGAAGACGACGGAGTGGGTCAGGCCGAGGCGGGCGCAGGCGAGCATGGTGACGATCGCTTCGGGGATCATCGGCATGTAGATCGCGACGCGATCACCGGCGACGAGGCCGAGGTCGGTGAAAGTATTTGCGGCGCGGCTGACTTCGGCGAGGAGGTCGTTGTAGGTCAGGTCGCGGGAATCGCCTGGTTCGCCTTCGAAGTGGATGGCGATGCGGTCGCCGTTGCCGGCGAGGACGTGGCGGTCGACGCAGTTGTAGGCGACGTTGAGTTTTCCGCCGACGAACCACTTGGCGACGGGGGCGTCGGTCCAGTCGAGGACGTCGGTCCATTTCTCGTGCCAGTGAAGGCGCTCAGCCTGATTCGCCCAGAAAGCGAGGCGGTCGGTATCTGCAGCAGCCTGCAACTCCGGTCCCGCGTTGGCGGCCGCAGCGAACTCTGCGCTCGGCGGATATGCCTGGGGGACGTCTGTTTCGGCTGCGCTTGTCATGGCTGACGGCCTTCTTTCCACTTTGATCGACACTTTTCTGACTCCGTGTGAGGGTAGTCACAAGCTCGCGTAAACGCACCGTTGCATCACGTTGCAACCCGTTGTCCTGCGACGATCGGTCGAATTGATGCGACGGGTGGTCGCTTCCGCCGACGAGTGAATGGGCGCGGACAGATTTCCCTTGGAATTGCGGACAATGGGTGCGATGCGCGCCCCGCGTCGGATGTGTCTATTGTCAAACCATTATTCGACCACAACTCGAAGTCACGTTCACTTTCAGTTGTAGGCGACACGACGCCGGCAGTTACGGCTGTCGGCAGGCCGCGAGCATGCTCGGGGTCACTTAGATGTGGAAGGAATTCCTTTGCGTATCTCACGCATAGCGACGGGCGCGGTCGCGCTCGGAATGACGGCAGTGCTGATCACGGCATGTTCGTCCGGCGATTCGTCGGGCGGATCGTCCAGTGGCGTCGTCAACGCCTGGGCGGGCGAGCCTCAGAACCCGTTGATCCCCACGAACACGAGTGAGAACATGGGCGGCCGCGTCCTCGACTCGCTGTTCTCCGGTCTCGTTTCGTACACCGCAGACGGCGGTACGGAGAACGAGGTTGCCGAGTCCATCGAGAGCACCGACGGTCAGAACTTCACCGTCAAGCTCAAGGACGGTTGGACCTTCACGGACGGCACCCCCGTCACCGCGAAGTCGTTCGTCGACGCGTGGAACTACGGCGCCCTCTCCACCAACGCTCAGCTTCAGGCATCGTTCTTCGATCCGATCAAGGGCTACGACGAAGTTGCCGCCGAGGTTCCGACGGCACAGACCATGTCGGGTCTGAAGGTTGTGGACGACTCCACCTTCACCATCGAACTCAAGCAGCCCGAGTCGGCGTTCCCCGATCGCCTCGGCTTCACGGCGTACTACCCGCTGCCCGAGGTCGCGTTCAAGGACATGACCGCCTTCGGTGAGAACCCGATCGGCAACGGCCCGTACAAGCTCGACGGAACCGGCGCGTGGCAGCACAACGTCCGCATCGACACCGTCGTGAACCCGGACTACAACGGCAACCGTAAGCCGAAGAACGCCGGCGTCGACTTCATCATGTACAACAGCCTCGACACGGCGTACACCGATCTCCTGGCCAACAACGTCGACGTTCTCGACCAGGTTCCGCCGAGCGCCGTCACGACCTTCGAGTCGGACCTGCCCGGACGCACCGTCAACCAGCCGTCGGCAACCATCGAGACGTTCACGATCCCGGGTCGCCTGCCGCACTTCAGCGGCGAAGAGGGCATGCTCCGCCGTCAGGCGATCTCGATGGCGATCAACCGCGATCAGATCACCCAGCAGATCTTCAACAAGACCAGGACGCCTGCACTCGACTTCACCAGCCCCGCAATCAAGGGCTGGAACGACTCGCTGACCGGTAACAGCAACGTGAAGTTCGATCCCGAGGCGGCCAAGGCTGCTTGGGCCAAGGCCGACGCCATCGCACCGTGGTCCGGCAGCTTCGAGATCGCCTACAACTCCGACGGCGGACACCAGGAATGGGTCGATGCCACGGCGAACAGCATCCGCAACACCCTCGGTATCGACGCAAAGGGCAAGCAGTACGCCACCTTCGCTCAGATCCGCACCGAAGCCACCGACCGCACCATCCAGAGCTCTTTCCGCTCCGGTTGGCAGGGCGACTACCCGCAGCAGTACGGCTTCCTGGCGCAGAACTACCAGACCGGCGGCAGCTCCAACGACGGTGAGTACTCCAACCCCGAGTTCGACCGCCTCCTGCGCGAATCGGCCGGCCAGACCGATCAGGCGAAGGCTCAGGAACTGCTCGATCAGGCCCAGGAAGTCCTGCTCAAGGACCTGCCCGCAGTTCCGACGTGGTACCGCAACGCTGCCAGTGGATGGTCGGAGAACGTTTCCAACGTGACCATCAGCTGGAACGGTGTTCCGGTCTACGAAGACATCGAAAAGAACTGACGCGTAGAACGATCCGCATCTGAAACGTGAGTTCGGGGCGGCAGGCGCCCTGCCTGCCGTCCCGAACTCGTGTTCACACCGGACTGTCCGCTGACGTACACGATCATCGACAAGGAGGTGATCCGATGCTCTGGTACATCGGTCGCCGAGTGCTTCAAATGATCCCGGTTTTTCTCGGGGCCACTCTTCTGATCTACGCCATGGTCTTCCTGCTTCCCGGTGATCCGATTGCCGCGTTGGCGGGCGACAAGGCGCTCAGTCCGGCTGTGGCAGCACAGCTTCGGGAGCGCTACCACCTCGATCTCCCCTTCTATCAGCAGTACCTGCTGTACCTGAAGGGCATCTTCACGCTGGACTTCGGCACGTCGTTCTCCGGACGACCTGTCAGTGAAGTTCTGGCACAGGCATTTCCGATCACGATGAAACTTGCCTTCATGGCACTGATCGTCGAGACCGTCTTCGGTGTCGGCTTCGGCCTCATCGCAGGCCTGCGTAAGGGCGGATTCTTCGACAGCACCGTCCTGCTGTTCAGCCTCGTTCTCATCGCCATCCCGATCTTCGTGATCGGCTTCCTGGCTCAGTTCTTCATCGGCGTCAAATGGGGCATCGTCCCGCCGACGGTCGGTGGCAACACCAGCTTCACCAATCTCCTGCTCCCCGCCCTGGTTCTGGGTTCGGTCTCGTTCGCCTACGTACTGCGACTGACCCGAACGTCCGTGGCGGAGAACCTGAGTGCCGACTACGTGCGCACTGCCACCGCCAAGGGACTTTCCCGTGGACGAGTGGTTCGCGTGCACGTGTTGCGCAACTCGCTGATCCCCGTGGTCACGTTCCTGGGCGCCGACCTCGCAACGTTGATGGGCGGCGCCATCGTCACCGAGGGCATCTTCAACATCAACGGCGTCGGCGGCACGATCTACCAGGCCGTGACCAGAGGTGAAGCGCCGACGGTGGTTTCGTTCGTCACCATTCTCATCGTGATCTACCTGATCGCAAATCTGCTCGTCGACCTCTTGTACGCCGCGCTCGATCCGAGGATCCGCTATGTCTGAGACCGTGAAGACCGGACGCGCCGTCCGGCAAAGTCATTTCGTGGCACCGCCCGAAGTTGCGGCACCCGGGGAGACGGACGCCGTCAAACTCGATCAGGCGCCGACCAGCATGTGGACCGATGCGTGGCGCGACCTACGCAAGCGCCCCCTGTTCATCATCTCGACGATCATCATCCTCGCGGTCATCGTCATCGCAGCGTTTCCGAGCTTGTTCACGAGCACCGATCCGCGGTTCTGCGACCTGACCTACAGCATGCAGGGGCCGACCTCAGGGCACTGGTTCGGTTTCGACCGCCAGGGCTGTGACGTGTACTCGCGCACCATCTACGGTGCTCGCGCATCCGTACTCGTGGGCGTCGGTGTCACTGCGTCGGTGCTGGTGATCGGCGTGATCTTCGGTGCGCTGTCCGGTTTCTACGGCGGATGGACCGATTCGATCCTCTCCCGTGTCGCCGACATCTTCTTCGGCATCCCGCTGATCCTGGCTGCCATCGTCCTGATGCAGCTGTTCACCGATCGCACCATCTGGACCGTCGTCGGCGTCCTGGCACTGTTCGGTTGGCCGCAGATGGCACGAATTGCTCGAGGCGCGGTGATCTCGGCGAAGAACAACGACTACGTCATGGCTTCGGAAGCGTTGGGTGTCTCGAAGCTCAAGACACTGATCCGCCACGTCATCCCGAACTCGTTGGCGCCCATCATCGTGGTGGCCACCATCTCGCTCGGCACGTACATCGTCGCCGAGGCGACGCTGTCCTTCCTCGGTATCGGACTTCCGTCCACCGAGGTTTCGTGGGGCGGCGACATCAGCAACGCTCAGGTGACGCTGCGTCAGGGTTCGACCATTCTGTTCTACCCGGCAACGGCTTTGGCGATCACCGTTCTCGGATTCATCATGATGGGTGACGCTCTGCGCGACGCCCTCGATCCCAAGTCGCGGAAGCGGTGAGCACGATGACCACCAAGGAAACTCTCACCTCGGAGGAAACTCCGTTGCTCGAGATTCGTGATCTCGAGGTGTCTTTCCAGTCCAATTCCGGTCCGGTTCCGGCAGTTCGAGGCGTCAGCCTGACCGTCTACCCGGGTCAGACGGTCGCGATCGTCGGCGAATCGGGTTCGGGTAAGTCCACCACCGCCCACTCGATCATCAATCTGCTTCCCGGCACCGGCAAGGTGACGGCAGGCGAGATCATCTTCGACGGCAAGGACATCTCGAAGGTCTCGGAGAAGGACTTCGTCCACATCCGGGGAAGCCAGATCGGTTTGGTTCCGCAGGACCCGATGTCGAATCTGAATCCCGTGTGGAAAGTGGGCTTCCAGATCGAGGAAGCACTGGCCGCCAACGGAATTGCCAAGGGCAAGGCAGCCAAGGTTCGGGCCGCCGAACTGCTCGAGGAGGCCGGCCTCGCCGAAGCCGAGAGCCGGTTGGGCCAGTACCCGCACGAGTTCTCGGGCGGTATGCGTCAGCGCGCACTCATCGCGATCGGGTTGTCCGCTCGTCCGAAGCTCCTGATCGCGGACGAGCCGACGTCGGCGCTCGACGTCACCGTCCAGCGTCAGATCCTCGACCACCTCGACGGTCTGACTACGGAACTCGGCACCGCCGTTCTTCTCATCACTCACGATCTGGGCCTGGCCGCCGAGCGCGCCGAGCATCTGATCGTGATGAGCAAGGGTCGTATCGTCGAATCCGGTCCGGCACTGGAGATTCTGAAGCGTCCACAGCATCCGTACACGCAGAAGCTGGTCGCTGCTGCGCCGTCGTTGGCGTCGAAGCGACTCAGCTCGTCGGTGGTGCGCGCCGAGATTCGAGAACAGGCGGAAGAGGTCGCCGAAGCAGTCAAGGCCGAGGAAACTGCGGCAGAGTCCTTCGGCAAGGCGACCGACGACGTTCTTGTCGTCGATCATCTGACCAAGGTGTTCAAGCTGCGCAAGGGTTTCCGCAAGACCACCGACTTCACAGCCGTGAACGACGTGTCCTTCAAGGTCCGCCGCGGAACCACGACGGCGATCGTCGGTGAATCGGGTTCCGGTAAGTCGACGGTCGCGCAGATGGTCCTCGGTCTGCTCGAGCCCACTGCAGGCAACGTGGTCTTCGACGGTCAGGACGTGTCGAAACTCGGTGCGAAGGAAACATTTGCGTTCCGTCGTCGAGTGCAGCCGATCTTCCAGAACCCTTACGGCACGCTCGACCCGATGTACTCGATCTACCGCACGATCGAAGAGCCGCTGCGTACCCACAAGGTCGGGACCAAAGCCGAACGGGAGGCTCGCGTCCGCGAACTTCTCGACAAGGTCGGTCTGCCCCAGTCGGTCATGCGACGGTTCCCGAACGAGCTCTCCGGCGGACAGCGTCAGCGCGTCGCAATTGCGCGAGCGTTGGCACTGCAACCGGAGGTCGTGATCTGCGACGAGGCGGTCTCCGCTCTCGACGTGCTCGTGCAGGATCAGATCTTGACCCTGCTCAACGACCTGCAGGCAGAGTTCGGGTTGACGTACCTCTTCATCACGCACGACCTGGCCGTGGTTCGTCAGATCGCGGACAACGTGTTGGTGATGTCGCGTGGCTCGATCGTCGAATCGGCACCGATCGACGACGTGTTCGGTAATCCGCAACAGGACTACACCCGCAAGTTGCTCGACGCGATTCCCGGTGGGTCCATCAAGCTGGGAAGCTGACGCAACAGGTAGGTAGGCAAGTCCGCAGAGGGGCTGCAAGGGTACCGTCGTTGATCGTGACGGACCCCTTGCAGCCCCTCGTCGATCTTCCAGGCGTACGCGCCGCCGCCGATCATGCGCGCGATGCTCTGGGTGAGGTTCATCGGCACAAGACCAACCGTCGCGGTTGGCCCACCACTGCCGCCGAAGCCGCGGTTCGTGCCGCGCGCGCTTCCGCATCGCTCGCCGGTGGCACCACCGAATTGCCGACCGAGGGCATGGCCGGTGATCCGATTCTCGCGGGTGCTCTGCGCGTGGCTCAGGCTCTCGACGGCGACAGCCTTCCGCTCATGGAGTCGACGTGGAAGCGCGCCCCACTTCAGGCTCTGGCCCGGCTGCACCTGTTGGCCGCGGCGGATCTCGTCGAGGACGCAGATCAACTGGGGCGGCCACGGTCGGATCGCGGAGTGGGGGAGCGGTTGGACGCTCTCGCCCAACTCGTTACAGGCGGAACCAGTGCACCGGCACCTGTTCTGGCGGCCGTCGTACACGGAGAACTCTTGGCGCTGAGCCCGTTCGGCACCGCTGACGGCATCGTCGCCCGCGCGGCCTCGCGTCTGGTTGCGGTCTCGTCGGGGCTGGATCCGCACAATCTCGGGGTCCCCGAGGTCAGTTGGCTTCGGCGACCACAGGCGTACACGGACGGCGCGGCAGGATTCGCTTCGGGAAATCCGGCGGGCGTCGGCAGCTGGGTGATTCTGTGCTGTGGTGCTCTCGAAGCCGGTGCGCGAGAGGCGACTTCGATTGCCGACGCCGCTACCGGATAGTCCGGCAAATTGCGCCTGTCGGAACATAACGAACGGGCGGCGCTGCCGATAAATCGACTTCGCCGCCCGTCAGCACGGACTACTCGTTACCAAGCGTGCTCGGTGGGTTGTGTGGGTGGCCTCGGCGAGGGATCGCACTTTCTGAGGTCGTCCCCGCAACCTGTGCGGGGTCCTCGCTCAAATTGAACGAATCTCGCAGGCCCACAACGCTTCTGCCCTTATAGTGGCTTGTGCTCCGCGTGGGTGCCCTAGTGCCCGTGCTAGGAATTTCGGTTGGGGAAACGGTCCTTCTCTTCCGAGCCGTTCCTGGCCTTCCGTTCTTCCGTAACTCCTTTGTACCCTGTGTCCGGGCTCACAGCAAGTACCAATTTTTGTTTGTGGGCCTTGGATTTCAGCGTTTCCGGCGCAGTAGCCCGAAGGTCATGGCGCCGGCCACCAGAGCTGCGATTCCCACCGCAGCGGTAGTGGCCACCGTGGTCGTGGACTGGGCCGACAATCGGGCACGAAGTGAGACCGGATTCGAGAAAGTCAGTATGGGCCAACCGTTTACGGCCGCCTCCTTGCGCAACGCTCGATCGGGGTTGACTGCGGTCGGATGTCCGACAGCCTCGAGCATGGGTAAATCCGTCACCGAGTCGGAGTAGGCGTAACTGGCGGCGAGGTCGTAACCGTACTCCGCGGCGAGTTTTTCCATGGCTTCGACCTTGCCGGGGCCGTAGCAGTAGAAGTCCACCTCGCCGGTGTAGTGGCCGTCTTCCTCCCTCATCGACGTCGCGACGGAATGGGTGGCGCCGAGGGCGCGGGCGATCGGTGCGACGATCTCTTCACCCGAAGCAGACACGACGATGACGTCGTGTCCACGCAGCTTGTGATCTGCGATCAGATCGGCCGCCTCGGCGAAGACGAGTGGATCGACGATGTCGTGCAGAGTCTCCGCGACGACGGCCTTCACCTGTTCCACGTCCCAGCCCGCACACATCGCCGTCAGATGCTCGCGCATGCGCTCCATCTGATCGTGATCGGCGCCGGACAGTAGAAACAGGAATTGCGCATAGCTGCTCTTGAGAACCGAGCGTCGATTGATCAGACCCTGTGCGAAGAATGGCTTGCTGAACGCCAGGGTGCTCGACTTCGCGATGATCGTTTTGTCCAAATCGAAGAAAGCGGCTGTCCGCCCGGTATTCAGTCCGTTCGCAGGCTTGTCGGTCACAGGATTGAGGATAGTCCGACAGGCGGTTCGTGTGCTCTTCGGCAAGCGTCCTCTTTCGGCGAAAAACAGCAGTTCAGTGCAGCTCAGGCTTGCATTTCTCGCCGATGGCGGGTGTAAGATCGTTGCTGTTCGATTCGTTCGAACTAGTTCAGCCCGACCCCCCGGGGCTGAACTCAGACGGCCCCCGCCTCCTCCCCCCATTGGCGGGGGCCGTCCTCTGTCTCAGGCCTGTTTCTCCCCAACCTCCCAGTTGTCCACAGGGTTGTTCGGCCCACTGTTTTCGCTGCCGGTGCTCGTTCAGGCTCTGCAGTCATGAACACGACGATCAGCTCTCAGGAAACCGGGGCTCCCATTCTGGTTCTCGTCGACGACGCGAAAATCCTCGCGAGCGTGCGACGCGTCGCTGCCGCGGTGGACCGCCGGCTGGACGAGGCCGAACATCCCGTGTCCCGGCAACAGTGGAACCGGGCCTCGGCGGTGGTACTGGACGCGTCGGCGGCGCGAGATGCTCTGGCTCGTTCCCCCAAGCGAACGCGAGTGTTCCTCGTATGCGACGGCACACCGACCGTCGACGATTGGAAGAGCGCCACCGCGATCGGAGCCGACAGCGTTCTGTCCTTGCCCGAGGAAGAGAACGCGCTGGTCGCAGTTCTGGCCGATCACGTCGACGTCAGTGGTGACGGCACCGTCGTGAGCGTGGTGGGTGGTTGTGGCGGCGGCGGAGCCTCGGCAACTGCTGCGGCTGTCGCGTTGACGTCGGCGGCACGTCACGTCCCGACGCTGTTGGTGGACGTCGACGCACTCGGTTCCGGCGCCGACGTGCTGTTGGGTATCGAGACTGCTCCCGGATTACGTTGGGGTGCACTGACCGTCGAGGGCGGGCGGTTGTCCCCGGATGCGCTGCGCGATGCACTGCCGGCAAAGGGAAAGTTTCTGAGGGTTCTGGCGAGCAGTCGCCGGGAGATCGACGGCCCGACAGTGACCGCCGTTCGCGCCGTGCTGGACGCAGGTCGCAGTTCCGGCGGGCTCGTGGTCTGCGACGTGCCACGTCATCCCAGCGAGGTAGGTCAGGCCGTGTTGGAGATGTCGGATTCGGTGCTCGTGGTGGTTCCGGCCACCGTGGCCGCATGCGTCGCGGCCGAGAAGGTCGGAGCCTGGGTGGTGCGACACAACTCCAACGTCGGTCTCGTCGTGCGTGGGCCGGCACCGGGAGGCCTACGCGGCGCCGATGTGGCAGACATGCTCGGCCTGCCCCTGACGGCCGTGATGCGCGGCCACCGATCGCTGGCGCCG
>NZ_BCWH01000001.1:939289-951789 GCF_001653035.1 Rhodococcus sp. YH3-3
GTGATCGGCGGGACCGGGGCGGGAAAGACCACGTTGTTGTCCGCCATGCTCGGCGCGGTCGACCCGCGCGAGCGAATCGTCTGTGTCGAGGACGCGGCCGAACTGGCGCCGCCGCATCCGCACGTCGTCCGCCTCGTCGCCAGAGCTCCCAACGTCGAGGGCGTCGGAGAGGTGACGGTGCGCGATCTGGTTCGGCAGGCACTACGAATGCGTCCCGATCGCATCGTCGTCGGTGAGGTCCGCGGCGCAGAGGTGACTGATCTGCTCACGGCGATGAACACCGGCCACGACGGCGGCGCCGGCACCGTTCACGCCAATTCGCCCGAAGAGGTGCCGGCCAGACTCAAGGCGTTGGCGGCGCTCGGCGGGATGGATCGCCACGCGTTGCACAGTCAACTTGCCGCGGCAGTTCAAGTGATCCTGCACGTGCACAGATTGGCTGACGGATCGAGGCGTCTCGAACAGATCGGTGTCATCGACCGCGGTGCGGACGGGTATGTACGAATCATGCAGGCGTGGCCGGACGGCGGTTCGGGTCGTGAGCGGCTCGAGCGGATGTTCCGGCTTCGCAATCGAGAGGTCGGGACGTGACGGTTTCCCTCTTGGCCTTCGCGTTGGCGGTCTCGATTGCGCCGGTGCGGGATTCACGTGCTCGGCTCGCTACGTACACCCCGAGCGTCCGCAAGCCCTCCCGGCAGATTCGGTGGCAGTTCGTCGCCGCATTTCTCGCGATTTCGGCCGCGTGGATCCTCGGAGGTCTTCCGGCAGGGTGTGCGGCTGTCGTCCTCGCCGGGACCCTGATCCTCCGTGGCCGACGCGCGAATGCAGCCGAAACCCGGGATCTCTCACAGAAGATGCTGCTCTCCGGTCTGGAGGTGCTGATCGCCGAGCTGAGCGTCGGCGCGCATCCTGCAGCGGCCAGTTCTGTTGCAGGCGAGGAATGTACCGGAGAAGTGAGTGCCGTATTCCGTTCCGCTGGGGCCAGGGCGCGTCTCGGTGGTTCTGCCGCAGCGGCCTTCGCGGTACCGGATTCGTGCATCGAGCGTGAGTTCTCCCGCATCGGATCCGTCTGGCGGGTCGCCGACCAACACGGGCTGGCACTGGCGGAACTACTCGGCGCCGTCCGGACGGACATGTTGGGACGTAGACGCTTTCGTCAGCGTACCGAGGCCGGGTTGGCGGGCGCTCGGGCGACCGCTGCGGTGTTGGCCTTTCTCCCGCTGTTGGGGATCGGTCTCGGGCAATTGATGGGTGCTTCGCCGCTGCGCGTGCTGTTCGGAGGTGGGCTCGGCGGCGTGCTCCTGGTGATCGGAACCGCTTGTGTCTCAGCTGGTCTGCTCTGGACCGACCGGATAACTGCGAAGGTCACGTCGTGAGTTGGGCATCCGTGGCGATGATGGCGTTGGCGTTCGCGATCATTCCCGCTCGTCGCGGTGCTTCGGCCAGGGCGGCAGAAATTCTCTTCGCGGACACAACAACAGAAGATTCGGTTCCAGTCCCGGACAAGCCGGATCCACTCGCAGTTGCCGCAAGTCTCGACCTTCTCGGGGCCTGCCTACGAGCGGGGCTTCCCGTCTCCGCCGCGATCACAGCGATGGCGTCGACGGCACCGAAACCGATGGCCGACTCGCTTCGTCGCGTCGCCGACCTTCTGGCGCTCGGTGCCGATCCCGACGCCGCGTGGGGCGAAGCCGCTCTCGATCCCGATACCGAGGCGCTCGCCAGAATGGCTCGGCGTTCCGCCCGTTCGGGTTCGTCGCTGTCCTCATCCATGGCCGAACTCGCCGAGCGCAGTCGAGGTGACGCCGAGGATCTTGCTGCTGCTGCAGCCGAACGCGCGGGAGTGCTGATCAGCGGTCCACTCGGGCTGTGTTTCCTGCCGGCGTTCATCGCCTTGGGCATCGTCCCGGTGGTGATCGGGCTTGCCACGACTGTGCTCGGTAACGTCCTGCTGTGAGCCGGATCCGAGTGAAAGCTCCTGCGGCAGAAGTGCTGCCACAGGTTTCGATTGAAGGGGGAGAAATGATTTCGAAGACGTTGAGGACGGTGTCGGCCAGATTTGCGCTGTTGGTTGCCGAGGACGACGGCATGTCCACCGCGGAGTATGCGATCGGCACGATTGCGGCTGCCGCATTCGGTGCCGTCCTGTACACGGTTGTCACTGGCGACTCCATTGTCTCGGCGCTGACAGGCATCATCGACAAGGCGCTCAAGACAGCTGTGTGATGTTGTCCACGAGAGGTATTCGGCAAGCCGACGACGGCGCCGTGACGGTGGAGGCCGCGATTGCTCTGGCTTCGATCGTCACGGTGGTCGTGCTGTGTGTCGGTGGAGTCCTGGCGGTGTCGATGCAGGTTCGGTGTGTCGACGCCGCTCGTGAGGCCGCGCGGTTGGTGGCACGTGGTGATCGTGAGTCTGCGGTCACCACGGCCCGCCGGATCGCACCCGAAGATGCGTCGATCTCGGTGGAGATCGTCGACGGCTTTGCGGTGGCCGTTGTCAGCGCCGAGAGTGCGTTGCTGCCGTTGGTCGACATTTCTTCCGAGGCGGTGGCAGCAGTGGAGTCGGGAGTGGAGGAGGGGTGAACCTACGTGACGACGAAGGTGTTGCCACGGTTCTGGCGTGCTGCGTTCTGGCGGCGATCGTGATGGTGACCGGCGGGATGCTGCATGTCGGTTCCGCAGTGGTGGCTCGGCACACGGCTCAGTCGGCCGCTGATCTTTCGGCTCTCGGCGGTGCGGGCGCCTTGGACGGCGGCGACGAGTCGGCGTGTGAGATGTCCGCGGTGATCGCGGAGCGGATGCGCACGGTGCTCGAGGAGTGCGAGGTGCAGGGTTGGGATGTATTGGTCGAGATACGCGCACCGGTGTTGTTGTCGGGCTTCGGGATCGGGGATGCGCAGGCTTACGCGCGTGCGGGTCCGGTCAGCTGATGGTGTCGATGACGGCGGTCAGAACCTTGACCGCGCCGTCTTTGTCGAGTGGGTCGTTTCCGTTGCCGCACTTGGGTGAATAGACGCAGGACGGGCAACCGTGAGCGCATTCGCAGGACAGTATGGCGTCGCGCGTCGCGGTGAGCCATCGGGACAGTTCGCTGTGCCCTCGGTCGGCGAACCCGGCGCCGCCGGCATGACCGTCGTAGACGAAGACGGTCGGGAGTCCGGTGTCCGCGTGCATCGCGGTGGACACTCCGCCGATGTCTCCGCGGTCGCAGATCGCCACCAGTGGCAGCAGGCCGATTGCGGCATGTTCGGCGGCATGCAGTGATCCGGGGAACCGTTCGGGCGGGACCCCGATGGATTCGAGGAGTTCCGGCGTGACCGTGTACATCACTGCCCTGGTGGGCAAAGTGTGTGCGGGCATGTCGAGTTCGATCGAGTCGAGGACTTCACCCGAAGTCAACCGTCGTAGGTATCCGACGACTTGATGTGTCACCTCGACCTGGACGAGAGCGACGGCGATGTCGCCGTAGTTCTTGTGCTCGAGTTGTTCGGTGATCGTGATTTCGGTGGTCTCGCGGGCCGAGGTGGTCCAGTCCGGATTCTCGGTGTGTACCAATGCGAGTCCGACGTCGAGGTCCAGTTCGTCGACGACGTAGGTCTCGCCTTGATGGATGTGCACGGCGCCGGGATGAACTGTGGCCGGAGCGCGGCCCGCGTCGACAGTGCCCAGCATCCGGCCGGATTCCCCGTCGACAATGGCCACCTGAGTTCCGATGCCGCCGCGAATGTCCAAAGAGCCGTGGGGGTTCGAATCGGCGGTGACGAACCATCCGTGCTTTCGGCGCCGGATCTTGCCTTCCTCCGACAGCCTGGTCAGAACCTCGAGAGCCCCGAACGCGTCCACCTCGGCATCGGAAAGTGGGAGTTCCATTGCAGCGCATAGAAGTTGTGGTCCCAGGACGTACGGATTTCCGGGATCTGTCACCGTCGCCTCGACGGGTTTGTCGAGTACCGCTGACGGATGGTGAACGAGGTAGGTGTCGAGTGGATCGTCGCGGGCGATCAACACGACGAGTGAACCCTCACCGCGTCGCCCGGAGCGACCCGCTTGCTGCCAGAACGAGGCGACGGTGCCCGGGAAGCCTGCCACGACAACGGCGTCGAGGCCTGCGATGTCGACGCCGAGCTCCAGTGCGTTGGTGGTGGCTGCGCCCAGCAGTGTGCCGTCGGCGAGTGCAGCTTCCAGTTCGCGTCGGTCCTCGGCCAGATATCCGGCGCGATACGACGCGACTCGCTCGGCGAGGTCCGGGTCCACCTCGGCGAGTAGACGTTTGGTGGCCATCGCGGTCAGTTCGGCGCCGCGGCGGGAGCGGACGAAGGTGAGAGTGCGGGCGCCTTCGATCATGAGGTCGGCCATGATCCGCGCGGCTTCCGCGCCCGCGGGACGTCGTACCGGGCTACCGTTTTCGCCGGTCAATGCCTCCAGTAGCGGTGGTTCCCACAGTGCGACGGTGCGTGGGCCGTGCGGCGATCCGTCTTCCGTGACCTCGGTGCAGTGTGCGCCTATGAGCCGCGAGGCCGCCGCGCCGGGATCTGCTGTGGTCGCGCTGGCCAGAATGAAGGTGGGTTCGGCGCCGTAACGGGCTGCAATTCTGCGTAATCGCCGGATCACGAGCGCGACGTTGGATCCGAAGACTCCCCTGTAGGAGTGGCATTCGTCGATGATCACGTATTTCAGGTTGCGGAAGAAGTGTGCCCATCGCTGATGGGTTCTGAGCAGAGAAATGTGGATCATGTCGGGGTTGGTGAAGAGCCAGCGTGAGTTCTCACGTGCCCAAGTGCGGAGTTCCTGAGAGGTGTCGCCGTCGTACGCACTGGCGTTCGTGCTGCGAAGTTCGACGTCGAAGTCGGTGAGGGACAGCACTGCTCGCAGTTGATCCGAGCCCAGCGCTTTGGTGGGGGAGAGGTACAGGGCTGTTGCGAGCGGATCGGTCGCCATGGCCGTCAGCACCGGGAGTTGGTACGCCAGTGACTTGCCCGACGCCGTACCGGTGGCCACGACCACGTGTTTTCCGGCGTAAGCGAGGTCGGCGGCCTCACTCTGGTGGATCCACGGGGACCGCACGCTGTGCTCGGCGAGCGCACGTACGACGCTGGGGTGCACCCACTCCGGCCATTCGGTGAACTCGGCTACGCGAGCAGGTAACTGCGCGGTGAACATCAGTGGTTTTTCGCTTCCACTGACCCCGGCGACGACCCGATCGAGCAGCATCTGCCCGTAGGTCTCGCCAGGCTTCCCTCCCGGGGCGGGGATCGGGGAAGGTGCGTTCACGTGACTCTCCGGGCTCGGCGTTGGGGTGTGGCGGCAATCGGAAACTGTCGCTACCTGCAGTTTTGATGATACGCAACGGTCGGCGGTCTTGGTGGAACCGGGTGCTCGGCGCGCGCGCGGGAAACCACGATCGTGGGCTGTTTTTCTCGTAGCGAACTTTTAACGTTTTTAGTTCCCTTTTCGACTGTTGTGCACGCGGAGAACATGGTTGACTGACAATCGGTCGCAGCTTCTGTGTTCGTAGGCTTGAGAAAGTGCACGCTCGCAGGATCGTTGTTGCGGGCGCGGTGCTCTGCCTTTCCTGAGGGGGAAATAAAGACGTACAGCGGTCGGAACCGGCCCGGTGGACTGTAAGGGCTGTTCACCGAATCCGGTGTTAGAAAGAGAAGGAAAAGCATGGCACAGGGCACTGTGAAGTGGTTCAACGCTGAAAAGGGCTTCGGCTTCATCGCTCCCGAAGACGGTTCCGCAGACGTCTTCGTTCACTACTCCGAAATTCAGGGCAACGGCTTCCGTACCCTCGAGGAGAACCAGCGTGTGGAGTTCGAGGTCGGCCAGGGCACCAAGGGTCCCCAGGCTACCGGCGTTCGCGCGGTCTGATTTTTCCGCTCACTCGCTGAGCGATTAGTTCGGACAGTATTTGTCCCCCATCGCATCCGTGCGGTGGGGGACAAATCTTTTCGGGCTGAGCCAGTCTTTCTCTGTCCGAGGTAATGCACGCAGCTGTCCGACCACGGCCGGTCGTCTATGCCGTCAGTACCTTCGTGGCTTACGTTTCACTCTGTGAGCCAACTGTCCTTTTTCTCTGCCGAGTCGATTCCACCTGCCGTGACGGACCTCGCCGGAATGCTGGCCGGACCGGGTCAGGTCGTGACCTCGGAGGACCGTGCCCGGATCTCGATCGTCGTGGATCGGGACTGGAGAGCGCAGGCCGTTGCCGAGTTGATCGCGCAGTGCGGACTCGGGGCCGAGGTGACGCGTAGTGAAGAAGGCAGCCCATTGGTCCGCACTCAGTCGACGCCCGCACTCCTTCCGCTGTCCGTGCAGTGGACCAAGGGAGCTGTGAAGGCGGTGCCGGTCGGTTGGGTACCGAACTCCCGCCAACTCCGGGTGTGGGCCGTCGCGGCCGGCAGGCTCGAAGAAGGCGGCGAGCGATTCGTGTTCGGCCTCGACCCTCATGCCAAGGAGACGCACGCACCGCTGGCTCAGGCCTTGATGCGGGTTGGTATCGCGCCGACTCAACTGGGTAACCGGACACCGGGCCCGGGGCTCCGTGTGTCGGGAAAGAAGAGACTGACAAAGCTCGTCGAATACCTCGGTGAGGCGCCGAAACACGTCGACACCTCTGTCGCCTGGCCACACGTCTGACAGTGCTCATGCCGCGTGTCCGACGGAGCCCATACTGTACTGATCTGCACGAATGTCTTGCGGGTATGTCACTCTGTAAAGAGAGACACGGGGTATAACTTGCTCCACACGTCTAGTTCTGAAGATCTGCCGACGGCAGTGAACGTCCAAAGGAAGGCTCGGGCAGCAGGTGGCTAAAGCGGACAACGGCAGCGGTCAGGGAGCGTCCGGTAACCCTCGTCGCCTCGTGATCGTCGAGTCACCGACCAAGGCGCGCAAAATCGCTCCCTACCTCGGTAAGGACTACGTCGTCGAGGCATCGGTCGGTCACATTCGCGACCTCCCGCGCGGCGCAGCAGACGTTCCGGCCAAGTACAAGGGCGAGTCCTGGGCCCGTCTCGGCGTCAACGTCGATCACGACTTCGAGCCGCTCTATGTCGTGAGCCCGGAAAAGAAGGGCAAGGTCGCCGAACTCAAGTCTCTGTTAAAGGACGCCGACGAGCTCTTCCTCGCAACTGACCCCGACCGCGAGGGCGAGGCAATCGCCTGGCATCTCCTCGAGACTCTCAAGCCCAAGATTCCGGTTCGTCGAATGGTCTTCCACGAGATCACCGAGCCGGCAATCCGTGCTGCCGCCGAAGACACCCGCGAACTCGACACCGACCTCGTCGATGCTCAGGAAACCCGCCGCATCCTCGACCGTCTCTACGGTTACGAGGTCAGCCCGGTTCTCTGGAAGAAGGTCATGCCGAAGCTCTCGGCCGGCCGCGTCCAGTCGGTGGCCACTCGCGTCATCGTCCAGCGTGAACGCGAGCGGATGGCGTTCAAGTCGGCGTCGTACTGGGATATTTCCGCGACGCTCGACGCCGGTGCAGAGGCCAGCCCGCGTAGTTTCGGTGCGCGCCTGGTCTCCGTCGACGGTTCGCGTGTCGCCTCCGGTCGCGATTTCGGAGCTGACGGAAAGCTCAAGGGCAGCGCGGTCACCGTGCTCGACGAGGCGTACGCGCGTCGTCTCGCGGAAGCGTTGCAGGGCGTCGACCTCACGGTTTCCTCCGCCGAGGACAAGCCGTACACGCGCAAGCCTTACCCGCCGTTCATGACGTCGACGCTCCAGCAGGAAGCCGGACGCAAACTTCGTTTCACGTCCGAGCGTGCAATGCGCATCGCACAGCGTCTGTACGAAAACGGCTACATCACCTACATGCGTACCGACTCGACGACTCTCTCGGAGTCGGCGATCGCTGCCGCTCGTGCGCAGGCCACCGAGTTGTACGGTCCGGAATACGTGCATCCGACGCCGCGTCAGTACACCCGCAAGGTCAAGAACGCGCAGGAAGCCCACGAGGCGATCCGCCCCGCCGGCGACGTGTTCCAGACCCCGGGTCAGCTGCACTCCAAGCTCGATTCCGACGAGTTCAAGCTGTACGAACTGATCTGGCAGCGGACCGTCGCTTCGCAGATGGCCGACGCCCGCGGTACGACGTTGACGCTTCGCATCTCCGGCACGGCAGGCACCGGCGAGGACTGCACGTTCTCCGCTTCGGGTCGCACCATCGTGTTCGCCGGCTTCCTCAAGGCTTACGTCGAGAGCGTCGACGAAGAGGCCGGCGGTCAGTCCGACGACGCCGAATCCAGGCTTCCGGTGCTGGTCAAGGGTCAGGAAGTCACGGCCACCAAGCTCGATCCGGACGGACACAGCACCAACCCACCCGCTCGCTACACAGAAGCCAGCCTGATCAAGACGCTCGAAGAACTCGGCATCGGCCGTCCTTCGACCTACTCGTCGATCATCAAGACCATTCTCGATCGCGGATACGTCTACAAGCGTGGCAGCGCGCTGGTTCCGTCCTGGGTGGCGTTTGCCGTCATCGGGCTGCTCGAGGTGCACTTCGGCCGGCTGGTCGACTTCGATTTCACGGCAGGAATGGAAGACGATCTCGACGCGATCGCCGGCGGCCGTGAGCAGCGCGGCAACTGGCTGAGCAGCTTCTACTTCGGCGGCGAGACAGGCGCCGAAGGTTCGGTCGCCCGCGAGGGCGGGCTGAAGAAGATGGTCGGAGTCAACCTGGAGGAGATCGACGCACGCGAGGTCAACTCCATCCGTCTCTTCGACGACGCCGAGGGCCGCGAGGTTCATGTGCGCGTCGGCCGGTTCGGGCCGTATCTCGAGCGCATGGTTCAGAATCCGGACGATCCCGAAGGCGATCTGATCTCGCAGCGGGCAAATCTTCCCGATGACCTGCCACCGGACGAGCTCACTCCCGAGTACGCCGAGAAGTTGTTCTCGACGCCTCAAGAGGGCCGCAAGCTGGGCGTCGACCCGCTGACGGGCCACGAGATCGTCGCGAAGGAAGGCCGCTTCGGTCCCTACGTGACCGAGATCCTGCCCGAACCGCCGGCCGAGCCGGAACCGGACATCGTTCCCGTCACCGCTCCCGAGCCGGAAGAAATCAGCTCGGGCAGCACCAAGACTGCGGTGAAGAAGGCCGCGGCCAAGAAGGCGCCTGCGAAGAAGGCTGCCAAGAAGGTCGCAGGCCCCAAGCCGCGGACCGGATCGCTGCTCAAGTCCATGGACTTGGCGACGATCACCTTGGAAGATGCGCTGCGTCTGCTGTCGCTTCCGCGCGTCGTGGGTGTCGACCCCGAATCGAAGGAAGAGATCACCGCGCAGAACGGCCGTTACGGTCCGTACCTGAAGAAGGGCACGGACTCACGCTCGCTCGCCAACGAAGAGCAGATGTTCACCGTCACGCTCGACGAGGCCCTCAAGATCTACGCCGAGCCGAAGCGTCGTGGGCGTCAGGCGTCGGCAACGCCTCCGCTGCGTGAGTTGGGCGTCGATCCGGTCAGCGAGAAGCCCATGGTGATCAAGGACGGCCGATTCGGTCCGTACGTCACCGACGGCGAGACCAACGCCAGCCTTCGCAAGGACGACGACGTCGAATCCATTTCCGATGCTCGGGCGTCGGAGTTGCTGGCTGATCGTCGTGCGCGCGGCCCGGTCAAGAAGAAGGCAGCAGCCAAGAAGGCTCCGGCCAAGAAGGCCGCTGCCAAGAAAACAGCCGCAAAGAAGGCCCCGGCAAAGAAGGCCGCCGCCAAGAAGGCTCCGGCGAAGAAGGACTCGTAAGGCTTCGTCGGTGCCGACGGTTAGGGTTTTTGCATGAGTACTGAAGTGGCCGAACGAGGTGTGTTCGGTCGGCTGGTGGGTCAGCACGACGTCGAGCAGAGCCTGCGTGATGCTGCACTGTCGGCTCGTGGCGATTCCAGCGGCTCGGAGATGACCCACGCGTGGCTCTTCACCGGGCCACCCGGCTCTGGTCGTTCGGTGGCTGCTCTCTGCTTCGCCGCTGCCCTGCAATGCACCTCCGACGGTGCACCAGGGTGCGGTGAGTGTCATGCGTGTACGACGACGATGGGTGGAACCCATGGTGACGTACGACGGATCATCCCCGACGGCCTGAGCATCAGCGTCAAAGGCATGCGCGAGATAGTCAACATCGCTTCGCGTCGACCGACGACGGGGCGGTGGCAGGTGATCGTGGTCGAGGATGCCGATCGTTTGACCGAAGGCGCAGCCAACGCCCTCCTGAAGGTTGTCGAGGAGCCGCCGGACCGCACGGTCATCCTGCTCTGCGCGCCGACGACCGATCCGGAAGACATGTCTGTCACCCTCCGATCGCGGTGTAGGCACATGCCGTTGGTGACGCCGTCCGTCGAATCGATCGCCCAGGTACTGATCGACCGCGACGGGCTGGATCCGGAACGGGCGAGAATCGCCGCATCGATCAGCGGCGGACATGTCGGTCGGGCGCGGCGCCTCGCCACCGACGAGAGCGCGCGCGACGAGCGTCAGCGTTCGCTTCGGCTGGCCGCCGACGCGATCGGTGCTTCGACGGCGTACAAGGCCGCAGAGAACTTGGTGAAGTCGATCGAGGCTGACACCAAGGCGTTCTACGCCGAACTCAAGGAACAGGAACTCGAGGAGCTCAAGGTCTCCTTGGGTGGCGGTGGAACCGGCAAGGGAACAGCCGGGACTCTGCGCGGATCGGCTGGGCTGATCAAGGACCTCGAAGCGCGCCAGAAATCGCGCGACACCCGGGCCCGCCGCGATCTTCTCGACCGGACGCTGATCGACCTGGCCGGCATGTACCGGGACGCGCTTTCATATTCGCTGGGGTCGACGTCGACGGCGACCCATCCCGACATGGCTCGGCAGGCCGCCGAGTTGGCTGCACGAACGTCCCCGGAGGGGTTGCTCAAATGCATCGAAGCGGTGCTCGAATGCCGCGAGGCCGTCGACTTCAACGTCAAGTTGCAGTGGGCGCTCGATGCGATGGTTGCCTCCATCGGAGCCGCTTTCCGACCCCCGTTTTCGCGATCCGGGGGTTGACCAGATAGACTCGCCACCGCCGAAAGGCACGCTGCCTTAGCTCAGTCGGTAGAGCATTTCACTCGTAATGAAAAGGTCGAGAGTTCGATTCTCTCAGGCAGCTCAGCCAAGAGCCCCACACCCGGAAATCCGGATGTGGGGCTCTTCTCGTTAGTTCCCAATTCTTGCGTATGTGCGGTTTATCCTGAGTTCGGCGAACACGTGCCTGAACAGGGGAGACCTCGATGTCGGATCAGAACTGGGGACCAGGCCAACCATCGCAGAATCAGCCGCCGTACGGGCAGATGCCGCCGATGCCGCCGCAGGGTTATCAGCCGCCGACGCCCGCCTATCCGTACGCAAGCTGGATCTCGCGGGTGTTCGCGTCAATCCTCGACGGCTTTGTCGTTCCGCTCCCGGGCGTCATCCTCGCGATCATCGGGGCGGTGATCGCGTTCTCCGGATCCGAAGTGACCACATACGACGACGGCAGCGTGAGCGCTGAAGGCGGCAATCCGGTCGGCGTGATCCTCATGGTCGTCGGCATACTGGCGATCTTCTTGATCGAGGTATGGAACCTCGTCTTCAGACAAGGGAACACCGGACAGACGCTCGGCAAGAAGTGGCTGGGAATTTCGGTGATTCGGGAGTCCGACGGTGTACCGCTCGGCCCGGTGATGGCGCTGCTTCGTTGGATCATGATGGCGATCCTGGGTGGGGCATGCTTCCTCAACTATCTCTGGCCGCTCTGGGACTCGAAGCACCAGTGCTGGCACGACATGGTGGTCCGGTCGGTAGTCGTTCGCGCCCGCTAGTCGCTGCCGGGGTCTCTTACAGTGGGTGCCATGGAGTTGGAAGCGGTCACAAGTCGACGACGCTCGCTGGCCGCACCCGTCGGTGTTGCTGCAGTGGCCGTGACGGCCGCCGCGGTACTCCACTTCCGTGATCCCCACAGCGCGGGTAGTTACGGCGTTTGTCCGATGTACGCGTTGACGGGATTGTGGTGCCCGGCGTGTGGTGGCCTTCGTGCGGTCAATGACCTGACTAATCTGGATATTGGCGCCGCAGTGTCCAGCAATGCCTTGATCGTGCCGTTTATCGCGGTGTTGGTGATCGCGTGGATCGGTTGGACAGTGCGCCGTTGGAAAGGCACGCGGGATCGCATGATCGTGCTTCGGCCGACTGTGACGATCGTGGTGCTCGGAGTTCTCGTTGCATTTACGGTTGTTCGAAACACCCCGTGGGGGAGCTGGCTCGCGCCGGCGTGACGGTAAGAGGTCGACATGGCACTGCAGGTTTTTTCGCTCATCGTTCTGCTCGGCGCGCTGATCATCTTGATTCCGACGGCACGACGTGTCTTCGGCAAGAAGGACGACGAGTAGGCCTCGACAACTGGGCCCGCGCGGCACATGCTGGCGGTATGGCTGATTCGTTGAAAGCCCGCGTCAAGGAAAAGTTGCTGAGGCAACTCGCCGAGGACGGTCGGCACCCGATTCAGGAAGCTGAGGGTG
>NZ_BCWH01000001.1:954289-969289 GCF_001653035.1 Rhodococcus sp. YH3-3
GCGTACGGTGGATGCCTTGGCACCAGGAGCCGATGAAGGACGTAGGAGGCTGCGATAAGCCTCGGGGAGCTGTCAACCGAGCTGTGATCCGAGGATGTCCGAATGGGGAAACCCAGCACGAGTGATGTCGTGTTACCCGCGCCTGAATATATAGGGCGTGTGGAGGGAACGTGGGGAAGTGAAACATCTCAGTACCCACAGGAAGAGAAAACAACCGTGATTCCGTGAGTAGTGGCGAGCGAAAGCGGAAGAGGCTAAACCATGGGTGTGTGATAGCCGGCAGGTGTTGCATTCGTGGGGTTGTGGGGTTCATTTTGTCAATACTGCCGTGTTGGCCAACAGTAAGAAATCACAGGGTTAGTGGAAGTGGTCTGGAACGGCCTGTCGTAGAGGGTGAGAATCCCGTACACGAAAACTTTGTGACTGTTGTAATGGAAACCCAAGTAGCACCGGGCCCGTGAAATCTGGTGTGAATCTGTCGGGACCACCCGATAAGCCTGAATACTCCCTGGTGACCGATAGCGGACTAGTACCGTGAGGGAAAGGTGAAAAGTACCCCGGGAGGGGAGTGAAATAGTACCTGAAACCGTGCGCTTACAATCCGTCAGAGCCTTCGAGCAGTTTACTGCTGGGGGTGATGGCGTGCCTTTTGAAGAATGAGCCTGCGAGTTAGTGGCATGTCGCGAGGTTAACCCGTGTGGGGTAGCCGTAGCGAAAGCGAGTCCGAATAGGGCGAGTCAGTGGCATGCTCTAGACCCGAAGCGGAGTGATCTACCCATGGCCAGGTTGAAGCGACGGTAAGACGTCGTGGAGGACCGAACCCACTTAGGTTGAAAACTGAGGGGATGAGTTGTGGGTAGGGGTGAAAGGCCAATCAAACTCCGTGATAGCTGGTTCTCCCCGAAATGCATTTAGGTGCAGCGTCGCGTGTTTCTCACCGGAGGTAGAGCTACTGGATGGTCTAGGGGGCCCACAAGCTTACCGAAATCAGCCAAACTCCGAATGCCGGTGAGTGAGAGCGCGGCAGTGAGACTGCGGGCGATAAGGTTCGTAGTCGAGAGGGAAACAGCCCAGATCGCCAGCTAAGGTCCCTAAGCGTGTACTAAGTGGAAAAGGATGTGGGGTCGCGAAGACAACCAGGAGGTTGGCTTAGAAGCAGCCACCCTTGAAAGAGTGCGTAATAGCTCACTGGTCAAGTGATCCTGCGCCGACAATGTAGCGGGGCTCAAGTACACCACCGAAGCTGCGGCATTCACGCAATAGCCCCCAGTTGATCCAAGGATTTTCTGGCAGGTGTGTGGATGGGTAGGGGAGCGTCGTGTGGCCATGGAAGCGGCAGGGTGACCTAGCCGTGGAGGCCACACGAGTGAGAATGCAGGCATGAGTAGCGAAAGACGAGTGAGAAACTCGTCCGCCGAATGACCAAGGGTTCCTGGGCCAGGTTAATCCGCCCAGGGTGAGTCGGGACCTAAGACGAGGCCGACAGGCGTAGCCGATGGACAACGGGTTGATATTCCCGTACCCGTGTGAACGCGCCCATGGTGAATCAGTGATACTAACCATCCTGAAGCCACGAGAAGACCTTCGGGTCTCGAGTTGGTGGATGCATGGGACCTGATCTGGTAGTAGCCAAGCGATGGGGTGACGCAGGAAGGTAGCTGAGCCAGTCAGTGGTAATACTGGTGTAAGCGTGTAGGGCGTGACCTAGGCAAATCCGGGTCGCACATAGCCTGAGACGTGATGCGTAGCCGATTGAGGCGAATTCAGTGATCCTATGCTGCCGAGAAAAGCCTCTAGCGAGCTTTCACACGGCCCGTACCCCAAACCGACACAGGTGGTCAGGTAGAGAATACTAAGGCGATCGAGATAACTATGGTTAAGGAACTCGGCAAAATGCCCCCGTAACTTCGGGAGAAGGGGGGCCCTGTCTGGTGACGACATTTACTGTCTGAGCTGGGTGGGGCCGCAGAGACCAGTGAGAAGCGACTGTTTACTAAAAACACAGGTCCGTGCGAAGTCGTAAGACGATGTATACGGACTGACGCCTGCCCGGTGCTGGAAGGTTAAGAGGACCGGTTAGTTCCTTCGGGAGCGAAGCTGAGAATTTAAGCCCCAGTAAACGGCGGTGGTAACTATAACCATCCTAAGGTAGCGAAATTCCTTGTCGGGTAAGTTCCGACCTGCACGAATGGCGTAACGACTTCTCAGCTGTCTCAACCGTAGACTCGGCGAAATTGCATTACGAGTAAAGATGCTCGTTACGCGCGGCAGGACGAAAAGACCCCGGGACCTTCACTACAGCTTGGTATTGGTGTTCGGTTCGGTTTGTGTAGGATAGGTGGGAGACTGTGAAACGGTGACGCCAGTTATCGTGGAGTCGTTGTTGAAATACCACTCTGATCGAATTGGACCTCTAACCTCGGACCATGATCTGGTTCAGGGACAGTGCCTGGTGGGTAGTTTAACTGGGGCGGTTGCCTCCCAAAATGTAACGGAGGCGCCCAAAGGTTCCCTCAGCCTGGTTGGCAATCAGGTGTCGAGTGCAAGTGCACAAGGGAGCTTGACTGTGAGACTGACAGGTCGAGCAGGGACGAAAGTCGGGACTAGTGATCCGGCACCGGCAAGTGGAAGCGGTGTCGCTCAACGGATAAAAGGTACCCCGGGGATAACAGGCTGATCTTCCCCAAGAGTCCATATCGACGGGATGGTTTGGCACCTCGATGTCGGCTCGTCGCATCCTGGGGCTGGAGTAGGTCCCAAGGGTTGGGCTGTTCGCCCATTAAAGCGGCACGCGAGCTGGGTTTAGAACGTCGTGAGACAGTTCGGTCTCTATCCGCCGCGCGCGTTAGAAACTTGAGGAAGGCTGTCCCTAGTACGAGAGGACCGGGACGGACGAACCTCTGGTGTGCCAGTTGTTCCGCCAGGAGCACCGCTGGTTAGCTACGTTCGGAAGGGATAACCGCTGAAAGCATCTAAGCGGGAAGCCTGTTCCAAGATGAGGTTTCTCACCCCCTCGAGGGGGTAAGGCCCCCGGCAGACCACCGGGTTGATAGGCCAGAACTGGAAGTGCAGTAATGCATGCAGGTGACTGGTACTAATAGGCCGAGGACTTACCACAAAGAAGCTACGCGTCCACTGTGCGGTATCTGAAACAACACACAGATACTGATGAGAAACCCTGTTTTCTCCATCCCCCAACACCAGAAACTGGTGTTGACGGGTGGTGAAACCAGGTGATCAGAAGAAGGTTACTGTGACAGTTTCATAGAGTTACGGCGGTCATAGCGAAGGGGAAACGCCCGGTCCCATTCCGAACCCGGAAGCTAAGCCCTTCAGCGCCGATGGTACTGCACTCGACAGGGTGTGGGAGAGTAGGACACCGCCGAACACACATTAGAGAAGCCCCCCAACCAGTGATGGTTGGGGGGCTTTCTCGTACCCAAAACACCCCGAAACATCCCGTCGCCGGCACCCCCCGGATCGAGTGAACGGTACGTTCGTCGCCTCAGATCGACCGAACGTACCGTTCACACCATCAGGGGCGGGCACGCCGCCGACTCACCACCCCGTCCGGGATCGAGTGAACGGCACGCTCACCCTCTTGGGCGAGGGGAACGGTACGTTCACGCGATCCGCGAAAAGCGTGCGCGCACCACAGGTCTCGTCAGTCGAAGGTCAATCTCGACACCAACCTGCCACGGAACCCGTCGAGCGTGGCTAGGCTCGGAAGAGGTGCCCCGTGTGATCGGGCCCACCTCACCTGTGCACGCGTGATGACTACGGAGGCTTCGATGACCGATATTCTCGACCGCACCAAAATCTATGTTGATGGCGCCTGGATCGAATCCACTGGCAGCGGTCGGATCGACGTTCTCAATCCGGCTACCGAAGAGCTGATAGGAACTGTCGCCGAGGGCACCGTCGAAGATGTCGATGCGGCTGCGAAGGCAGCGCGAAAGGCTTTCCCCGCTTGGTCTGCACTATCCGGGGGCGAGCGCGCTGAATATCTTTCCAAGGCTGCGGCGATAATTGCCGAACGCACCGATGATCTTGCGGCGCTGGTTTCGCAGGATATGGGAATGCCGATCGGATTCGCGAAGCCCGTGCAAATCGGAATGCCGCTCGCGAATTTGAATGCATTTGCCGAATTGGCTCGCACTTATGATTTCGACGCTCACGAGGTCGGGAATTCGCTGATTGTTCGCGAACCTGCGGGTGTTGTCGGCGCTATCACTCCCTGGAACTTCCCGCTCCACCAAGTTGTCTTGAAGGTTGGCGGTGCGCTCGCGGCGGGCTGCACCGTGGTTCTCAAGCCCACCGAGGTTGCGCCACTCATCACGTACGCTCTCGCTGACATCTTCGACGAAATTGGTTTGCCTGCAGGTGTATTCAACCTGGTAAGTGGCTACGGCCCGGTAGTGGGTGAAGCCATCGCCGGCCACCCGGAAGTCGACATGGTCTCCTTCACCGGGTCGACTCGGGCAGGCAAGCGAGTGGCCATCGTCGCCGCGGACACCATCAAGAAGGTCTCGCTCGAGCTGGGTGGCAAGTCGGCGAACGTCATTCTCGACGACGCCGATCTCGAAAAGGCTGTCACGGACGGCGTCGCAAAGTGCTTCATCAACTCGGGCCAGACCTGTTCGGCGCTGACGCGTATGTTGGTTCCCGCGGAGAAGGTGGATGAGGCAGCGGCAATTGCTGCTGCGGTCGCCGCTCATTTCCCGGTAGGTGATCCGACTCAGCCGACTTCGGTGCTTGGTCCTCTGGTGAACGCGAATCAGCTGGGACGCGTTCGCGGATACATCGAGAAGGGTGTGTCGGAAGGTGCCACCGCGGTTGTCGACGGTCGCGAAACCGGTCTGGCCAGTGGATATTTCGTCGGTCCGACGGTGTTCGCGAACGTGACCGAAGACATGACCATTGCGCGCGAGGAGATCTTCGGACCGGTCCTCTCGATCATGGGCTACAAAGACGAGGCCGACGCAGTGCGGATCGCTAACGGCACCGAGTACGGACTGGCCGGTGGCGTTTGGTCAGGTGACCCCGATCGCGCGGATCGCGTCGCACGGCAACTGCGTGCCGGGCAGGTCGAGGTGAACGGCGGCGCCTTCAACACGAATGCTCCGTTCGGTGGGTACAAGCAGTCGGGCGTCGGGCGCGAGGCCGGCACGTTCGGGCTCGAAGAGTTCCTCGAGATCAAGGCGATTCAGAGATAGTTTGTTCGAGAATGGCGATGCTCCCGTACCAAGTGCGGGAGCATCGCCATTTTTGTACCCGGATCAGGACTTGGCGGCATCCAAATGCTGAGCCGAGATGTTCGCCAGATGTGTCAGGTCCGAGGCCACGGTCGCGAACGTGTAGCCCTCCCCGAGCCGTTGTGCCGCAACCTGACCGGAAGGTGTGTGGATTCCCGCAGCGACTCCGCTGACGGCGGCAGCTTCGCGCACCCTGGTGAGCGCTGATTCGAATTCCTCGGCGACGTCCGGATCGTTGGAGTGCTTACCTCCGACGGCGATTCGTAGGTCGGACGGCCCGACGTACACGCCGTCCAATCCGGGCACTGCGCAGATCTCTTCGACGTTCGCCAGACCCTGTGGGGTCTCGATCATCGCAAATACAACGGTGTCGCGGTTCGCGTCGGCGGGAACGGGGCCGATACGGAGTTGCGAGCGCATGGGTCCGTAGGAGCGGATGCCGAAAGGCGGATACTTGGCGGCTGCCACGGCGGCCGCTGCCTCTTCGGCGTTGTTGATCAGCGGAACGATGACGCCCACAGCGCCCGCGTCGAGTGCACGGCCGATGGGTGTCGGATTGTTTGCCTCGACGCGCACCATCCCGACGGTGGACGGTGACGAGTCGATGGCGGTGAGCCCGGCGACCATCCCCGAATAGCCGATCAGGCCGTGCTGCATGTCGAGGGCAATGTAGTCCCAGCCGACGTGCGCGATCCATTCGGTCGAGATCGGGCTGTCGATGACGGACCAATATCCGAGTATGCGTTCGCGTCCTCGGATGCGTGCGGCGAATTCCTGTGCTGACATAGTGAAGAACTCTTCCTGATGAAGGTCGGGTGTTTCAGCGGTTGTAGTTGGGCATGGGGCCTCGTAGGGCAGCACCGACGAGATCACACTCTTCGACGGTCGAGGCGTCGAGTGGACCTCGCCCGATGGCCGCGATATTGGATTCGAGGTGCGTTACTTTGGATCCTCCGAGGAGCAGCGATCCGGCGACGGGCTTGCTGACCAGCCAGCGCAACGCAAGCTCGGTCAGGGAGATGCCCGACTGCTCTGCGATTGCCGTCAGTTGAGCGATCGCGTCGAATATCTGTGTGTTCCAGTATCGCTCCTTGTACATCGACGCAAGACGTGAGTCGCCGAATCGGCCGTCGGCGGGACTTTCCTCGAAGGTGTGGCGCCCCGTGAGCAGGCCCCCACCGAGTGGGTTGTAGACCATGGTGGTCAGTCCGGTCACGTCCGCGAATTCTGCGTATTCTTCTTCGATGCGACGCGCGAGCAAGTTGTAGAGCTGCTGTGCGACGATCGGTCGGGGAGCTCCGACTGTGTCTGCGGTGTAGTTGATTTCACTGATTTGCCACGCTGCGAAGTTGGATACGCCGAGTGTGCGGATCTTGCCCTCGGCAACCAGTTCCGCGACGGTGGTGAGAGTTTCGGTCAGCGTGACGGTTCGGTCCGGCTGATGGAGATAGAACAGGTCGACGTAGTCCGTGTCGAGTCTGCGCAGGCTTCCTTCGACGCTTGCTCGGAGCCCCTCTGTCGAGAGTGGGCTGTTGTCGCCGGCATCGGGATGCGGCATTCCCGCTTTGGTGGCCAGAGTGACGGAATCGCGTCGGCCGTGGAGCAGCTTTGCCAGCATGCGCTCGGACTCGCCGCCCGCATAGCCGTTGGCCGTGTCGATGTGAGAGATACCGGCGCCTAGTGCTGCGTCGAGCATCGATCCGGCGCCCGATATGTCGACCGTGTCTCCGAATGTCATGGTGCCGAGCACCAGTTTCGGAAGCTCGAGTGGGGCGGTCATCAGGCAACTCCTCGTGATTCGGTCTGCTTGGCTAGCAAGTTCTTGGACAGGGCTGCCACCACGTGGCGTGGTTTGATGCCGACCATGGTGGTGGGATCGAGAGCAGCGCCTCGTAGTGCGCGGGTGTACGGCTCGCGCGGACTGGCGAGAACTGTGTCTGTGGAACCGGATTCGACGATGGTTCCTTTCGACATCACGACTACGGTCTCGCTGATTTCTCGGACGACGCCCAAGTTGTGTGAGATGAAAACGTACGTCAGACCGGTATCGGCCTGAATTTCACGTAGGAGCTCGAGTACCTGCGCTTGCACCGACACGTCGAGAGCGCTGGTCGCTTCGTCGCAGACCAGGATCTCGGGTCCGCTGGCAAGTGCACGAGCAATTCCGATGCGCTGACGTTGGCCTCCTGAGAACTCCGCCGGACGCCGGTGTAGTGCCGAGCTGGGCAAGCCAACGCGATCGACGAGTTCTGCTGCTGCCTTTGCACGTTCAGACTTGCTCCGAACACCTTTGAGGCGCAGTGGTTCTCCGATGATGTCCTCGGCAGTCAGATGAGGGTCGAGCGATCCGTACGGATCTTGGAACACCATTTGAACGCGAGAGCGGTAGGGGCGCAGCGACTTCTCCGACATCTGCGCGATGTCATTGCCGTCGACGAGAATGCGTCCACTGGTCGGTGTGAGGAGTCGGACGATCGATCGAGCGATGGTCGACTTGCCACATCCGGATTCGCCGACGATGGCCAAGGTCTTGCCCTTTTCCACCGAGAAGCTCACAGCATCCACGGCTCGGAAAACTCCGTCGGGAACCGGATACTCGACCACGAGATCTTCGACGGCGAGAAGTGGCGTTTCGTGGCGGGTCATGCCGAGGCTCCGATCTGTGTTGAACGGGCGGGGTCGCCGTCCCAAGGCCCCAGTTGAGGTATGGCGTCGAGAAGCTTTTGTGTGTAGGCGCTTTGCGGTGAGTCGACGAGAACGTCGGCACTACCGGTCTCGACAAAACGTCCGTCCTTCATCACGTAGATGCGATCGGAGACCAACCGCGCAACTCCGAGATCGTGAGTGATGACCAGCATTCCGATGCCGGTGCGCTCCTGCAACTCGAGCAATAGATCCAGAATCCCGGCCTGAACGGTTACGTCCAGTGCGCTGGTGGGTTCGTCGGCCACGATCAGTTCGGGGCCGGCAGCAAGAGCGCCGGCGATCAGGACGCGCTGCAACATTCCACCCGACAGTTGATGCGGGTACTTGTCGAGTTGCTGATCCGGATACGGAATGCGTACCTGCTCGAGCAGTTGCACTGCCCGCTCGATTTGTTGCTTCTTCGCGGTCACACCGCTGTGGCGCACTGCTTCTCGAAGTTGGCTACCGATGGTGTGGACGGGACTCAGAGCCGTCATCGGGTCCTGGGGGATGAGCGCGATGTGTTTTCCGCGAATATCGTTCAGGATCTTCGTGTTTCCGAGAATGTCCTGACCCTTGAACACGGCTTTCCCGGAAAGAACCGCAAGATCGTCCGGAAGCAGTCCGAGAATCCCCATGGCTGTCGTCGACTTTCCGGAGCCGGATTCACCGATGATGGTGACGGTTTCACCGGCGTCGATGCAGAAGGACACGCCGTCGACGGCTCGGATGACGCCGTTCGCCGTGACAAGTTCGATCTGGAGATCGTCGACCCGTAGTAGATTTCCCATGTCTCACGCCTTCGCTTTCTGGGCGCTGCCACGCCCGAACAGGCTTGCGCCCAGTCGTTTCGAACCTGCAGGACGATCGCGCAGACCATCGCCGAGTAGGTTCACTCCGACGACCAGCAGCACGATCATCAGACCGGTCAACGTGACGATCCACCATGACGTGGTGATGTAGTCCTGGCCGTCGGCGATGATTCGTCCCCAGGTAGCGAATGGACGTTGCGGTCCGGCGCCGAGGTAGCTCAACGAACTTTCCAGCAGTACGGCCTGCGCGAGCAGCAGCAGGACGACGAGCGATGCCTGCTTGACGATGTTGGGAATGACGTGACGAAGCAGGATGGCCATGCGGGTAAGTCCGAGGACTCGAGCTGCAGCTACGTAAGGCTTTTCGCGTTCGACGAGTACCAATGAGCGAGTCAACCGTGCGACTTCGGGCCACTGTGCGATCGCGATGACAAACGTGATGACGGGAATGGACGGGCCGAACAGCGCAACAACGAGAAGCAGCATCATCAGCAAAGGCAGAGAAAGCTGTGCTTCGAGTAGGCGGGAGATCACGGTGTCGACCCAACCACCGAAGTACCCCGCGGCGGATCCGGCGACGATGCCGATGACGCCGGAGACGATCACGGCGAGAATACCGATCGTCAGAGACACCTGGCCGCCGTGCAGGATCCGTGAGAGCAGATCTCGTCCCAACTGATCGGTGCCGAACAGATGGCCGTCGGTGAGGGGCGGTAGCCGTCGACTGCTCAGGTTGGTCTGGTTCGGATCTGCAAGGGGGAGTAGTCCCGCCAATGCAACAGGAAGAATCACCAGGAGCGCGCAGATCGAGCCGGTCCAGATCTTGACTCGGCTGTCTCGCTTACGGCGCGTGGCTCCGGCGCGTGCGAAGTCTGCCTCGGTGACCGCGCTGGCGCGTGGAGTTGTTGGAGGTTCCAAGACGGTAGTCATCAGTTGGCGCCCTTTCCGAGTCGCACGCGTGGATCCAGGAGGGGGTAGAGGAGGTCCACTGCCAGTTGCACGAGCACGGCGAGAACCGCGGTGACAAGCACGGTGGCCTGGATGAGCGGGTAGTCGCGAGTCTCGAGTGCGCGGACCACCAGCGAGCCGACACCAGGCCAGGCGAACACGACCTCGACCACCACGACGCCGTTCAGCATTCCGGCGAATCTGGTGCCCAGCGCGGTGACGATCGGAATCGCCGAATTACGCATCGCATATCGCCAGGTGAGTTCGCGTTCCGATACTCCGCGAGAGCGTGCGACCGTGATGTACGGAGAAGCGAAGGCCGAGACCATTTCGCGTCGAACCATCCGGGAGATCAACGCGATCTGAAGGATGGCGATGGTGACGGTAGGCAGGATCAACGACGGCCATGTGGTGAAACCGGCTGCCGGGAGTACTGGGATCAAGACCGCGAAGATCGTCACCAGCATCAGGCCGCTCCAGAACTCCGGCATGGACTGCCCGCCGACGGCTACGACGTTCGCACCGAGTTCACGTCTGGTGTCCGCGTGACGGGCCATCCACACGCCCAGCGGAATCGAGAGCACGGCGGTCAACAGAATGGAGCTGACGGCAAGGGTGATGGTGTACGGGAGACGGCCGAGGACAACGTCCATGGCCGGCGCCTGGAACGAGTACGACGTGCCGAGATTCAGGTGGACGAGGTCCCACAGGTAGATCAGGTATTCGGAGAACACCGACTTGTCCAAGCCCATGTCAGCACGGATCTGTGCGAGATCCTCGGTGCTGGCCAGCGGTCCGGCCAAGGCGTAGGCAGGATCGCCGGGTGCCATTCGGATCAGGACGAACACTGTTGTGAGCGTGAGGAAGATCGTCAAGGCACTCTGTGCCAGACGTTTGAGCACGTATTTGACGGTCGGGTTGATCCTTGTGCGTCGACGCGGAGAGATTCCGAGAGCGGTTTGCGGTTTCGGAGCGGTGAGAGTCATCGCCTCAGGCCTCCAATCGGACGGCGCCGAGGTCGTAGGAGTTGATCGGGGTCAGTGAAACATTTTGTACACGAGTGCGTTTCGCAAGGAGTGCGTTGGGTACGAAGCTCCACAGGCAAGGCCAGGTGTTCCAGATGTCTTGTTGTGCGGCGTCGAGTAGAGCGGCGCGCTTGGTCGGGTCTGGTTCACTGGATGCGGCTTGGATCTTCGCGGTGATTTCGGGGAAGACGTACCCGTGATAGGTGTCGCGAGTTGCTTCCTTCTCCGCTGTGCCGGCGTACATCCCCTGCAACGTGGTCAGTGCAAGTCCGGTCTGGTTGCCGTAGCCGTTGCCCAGCACATCCCAGTCGCCGGTCTTGCCCTGGCGCCAGGACGAGATGTCACCGCCCGGTTCGAACTGCTGGAGTTTGACGCGTACTCCCACGGCCTTCATCATTTCGAGTACCGATTCCATCACCGAGACGTCGTTGGTGAACTCTCCGGTTTCCCAGATGAAGGTGAGTTCGAGGTCGTCGGCGCCTTCGGCCTCGAGCATTTGCCGCGCTTTCCGTGGATCATATTGGTAAGTGCCAGTTTTCACGGCTCCGTCCAAGGTCGACGGTGCGGGGCCGGTGGCCGGGACTGCGGAACCGATCAGCACGTCCCGAGCGAGTGACTCACCGTCGATGGCATACGTGAGAGCT
Organism: Rhodococcus sp. YH3-3; assembly: GCF_001653035.1. NCBI lineage: Bacteria > Bacillati > Actinomycetota > Actinomycetes > Mycobacteriales > Nocardiaceae > Rhodococcus > Rhodococcus sp. YH3-3. Next base: position 965,659 of record NZ_BCWH01000001.1, read on the forward strand.
TCTCGGACACGCGGATTGGACAGTGGGTGATCGGCGGGCTTGCGGAAGTTGAAGAACAGTTGGTTGATGCGTGTGCTCGGTACTGTGTCCACCTGGACACCAGGCAGATCGGCGAGTTGTTCGGCGGAATCGGGACTGATCGAGTCGATGACGTCGACCTCGCCGCTCCGAAGCGCGACGACGCGGCCGGCCTCTTCGGGAATGAAGCGGACCTGAACACGACGAACGCCGGGGGCCGGGCCCCAGTAGTTGTCATTGGCGACAAGTGTGTAATCGCCGGTGCCCCGGTTCGATTCGCTGACGACGAACGGTCCCGACCCGATTCCGCTCTGCAGTTCGTTGGGTTCGTTGGCAGCGGCCGGGGTGATCAAGATGTTGGACATGAGCGAGTCCAGAACCGGCACCGGGGAATTCGTCCGAAGGATGAAGGTGCGATCGTCGATGGGGACGACCGTCGGCCACTCGGGGAACTGCGGTGCGACAAACGATCCGCTGACCTGCTGGTACATCTGCATTGCCGTCGTGACGTCGTCGATCAGCACAGGTGTGCCGTCGGAGTAACGGATGCCCTCGCGGAGTCGAACCGTCCACTCGGTCGGGCCGGTCGATTCGAACCTGTCAGCGAGAACGAGTTGCGGTGTCAGATTGTCGCCGATCCGGGTGAGACCTTGTCTGACGCCACGTTGAGCCGTGACTGCTGCGTCGAATTGATTGAGTTTGTTGTCGAGGCTGACGAGCGAGCGGTTGAGCCCGAGCACCAGGGTGTCCTGTGTCGGTTTCCCGGTAGGGCCGGCGCACGCGGCAGTCGTGCCCAGAAGCGTTGCGCCACCGATCAGCCCGGTGAACTGCAGAAAGGATCGCCGGGAGAGCTGTGGTGTTCGCAAACGAGTATTGGTCATCGGTGACCTTTCGATCCTGACGGGGCAGCGTGGGGGCGACGCTCCGAGCGGACTGTTGGTGAACAATCGCGTCGGGCTCTCGCTTGTAACTCAGCTCACAATGGCACTGTTGCGCACTTCGCGCAAGTCCCGTAACTTCGATTGCGTACTTCGCGCATCGGTTGCGATGCTGTGCATACTCGATTCAGACCGAAAGGGGGTCGAGGAATTCGATGAAACCACTGGTAATCATCGCTGATGATCTTTCCGGAGCAGCGGAGTCGGCCGCAGGATTTCTGCTCCGCAGTTCGGGCATATCGCTTCGGCTCGGCCCAGATGCGCCCGACGGATCAGGAGTGACGGTTTTCGATCTGCACTCACGGCGATCCGACCCCGCCAGAGCCTCTCGGGACGTGAGATCAGTTCTGCAATCGTCTGACGGCTCCGAGATCGTCAAGAAGATCGATTCCCTGCTCAGGGGCAACATAGCAGCGGAGGTTGGAGAACTCTCCCGCGACGGATCTCCGGTCATCGTCGCCGCCGGACTGCCCAGACAAGGGCGCACGGTGCAAGACGGCGTGGTGTTGGTCGATGGGGTTGCGTTGCACTCCACTGACCTGTGGCGCGCGGAGTCGAAGCCGACTCCTCGGTCGATTGCAGAGGCGCTCGGCCCGTCGGCAATCACTTCTGGCGTATCGCTGGATGACATTCGCTCCGGGCGTTTGAGCCAGGTTCTTGCGTCGATCTCAGAAGCCGGGTCGGTGGCGATCTGCGACGTCGAGACCGAGAGTGATCTGGAACTGATTGTGGCTGCAGCACAGGAGGTTCGGGGTTCTCGATTGGTAGGAACCTCGGCGCTCGCGATGGCAGTGGCACGACGAAGAACCGTGCAGTCACCCGTCGCGTGCCCATCTCTTCGTGTTTCTCGATTTACCTTGGTCGTCGTGGGGACGGCGGATGCGTCTGCCGGGGACCAAGTGGCATTGCTTCGGGATTCAGGGGCGCACCATATCGAAGTGAACAGTGCTGAGCTGCTGGCGCATTCGGTCGATCCGCTTCCGATTCTGAACGCACTGGATCGCGGAAACGTCGTGGTTTCGGTAAGTGGACCTGTCGTGCCTGCAGAATCCGTCCACCTCGTTTCGGCTCTCGCCGATCTGATCGCTGCCGTCGATGCAGGATTCTCCCACGACGATTACCCGATCGACCTGGTACTTACCGGTGGCGAAACCGCGCGCAGCGTTCTCGACCGCCTGCGGGTCGACACGCTGTCACCGATTTACGAAATCGAACACGGCGCCGTACTTTCCGTCGATCGAACCGGACGGTACATCGTCACGCGGCCAGGCAGTTTCGGGAATGCACACAGTCTTTTCTCCATAACGAAGTTTCTCGCGCAACCCACCCCGGTCGCCGCTCCGGACAGTCCGCCTTCAGTTACTCCTTCAGACAACGAGGTCAATCCCATGTCAATCGAATCCACTCCACTGCCGCTGATTGCTGTCACGATGGGCGACGGCGCCGGCGTCGGACCGGAAGTGATCGTCCCCGCACTCCTCGACGGTGAAACGAGAAAGCGTTGCCGCCCTGTTGTTGTCGGCGACGCGAAGCGTTTGCGATTGGCTGCCACGGTGCTCGGAATCGACGTCGACGTGGTCGCGATCGAGGAGATCAAGGATGCTGAATTCATCGATGGACGGATCAACGTCATCGACCTGGACTTGCTACCCGAGGATCTCGCCTGGGGTGAACTGTCGGCAGTCGCGGGGGATGCGGCCTATCAATATATCCGCGTCGCAAGCGAACTCGCCGTACGCGGTGAAGTCCAGTCGATCTGCACGGCGCCGCTGAACAAGGAAGCGCTGCATGCGGCAGGACACATCTATCCCGGACACACGGAATTGCTTGCGCACCTGACCGGTACCGAGGAGGTGTCGATGATGTTGTCGACCCCCAAGCTCAAGGTGATTCACGTGACCACTCACATCGGACTGCTCGATGCAGTTGCCAGGATCGAGCCCGGCCTGGTCGAGAGGACCATTCGTCGAGGTCACGAAGCTTTGGTGCGCACGGGCAATCCATCTCCGAAAATCGGCGTGTGCGGGATCAACCCGCATGCGGGGGAGAACGGGCTTTTCGGGTACGGAGAGGAAGAGCAGAAGATCATTCCCGCCGTCGAACTCTTGAAGGCAGAAGGAATCGACGTCCACGGCCCACTGCCGGCGGACACGGCATTCTTCCTCGCTGGACGTGGGGACTACGACTTGATCGTTGCGATGTACCACGATCAGGGGCACGGCCCGGTCAAGGTTCTCGGGATCGAGGCCGGCGTCAACATCACCGTCGGGTTACCTGTCATCCGTACCTCCGTCGATCACGGAACCGCTTTCGATATTGCAGGTAAGGGCATCGCCGAGGCCGGTAGTATGGTCGAAGCGCTGCGGCAGGCGGCCGAATTGGCAACCAGCACATTCGTTTCCAAGTAAGAACCACGGTTTGTAGGGGGAGGAGCGATGGCCATCCGGGAGTCGGAGGCGAGGCGGTCGGAGATTGCGAGGCTCGCTCGCACCAGCGGTCTGGCCAGTGTCGAGGATCTGTCTGCCCAATTCGGGGTGACTGCATCCACGATTCGTCGCGACCTGAGTCAGTTGACTGCCCAGGGAGTAATTGCTCGAACGTACGGCGGGGCGATTGCTCTCAACCCTCATCCGGAATCCTCCTTGCGTCAACGCGCAATGGAGGGATTCGACGCC
>NZ_BCWH01000001.1:974289-1054885 GCF_001653035.1 Rhodococcus sp. YH3-3
GTGGGGCCGCAGAGACCAGTGAGAAGCGACTGTTTACTAAAAACACAGGTCCGTGCGAAGTCGTAAGACGATGTATACGGACTGACGCCTGCCCGGTGCTGGAAGGTTAAGAGGACCGGTTAGTTCCTTCGGGAGCGAAGCTGAGAATTTAAGCCCCAGTAAACGGCGGTGGTAACTATAACCATCCTAAGGTAGCGAAATTCCTTGTCGGGTAAGTTCCGACCTGCACGAATGGCGTAACGACTTCTCAGCTGTCTCAACCGTAGACTCGGCGAAATTGCATTACGAGTAAAGATGCTCGTTACGCGCGGCAGGACGAAAAGACCCCGGGACCTTCACTACAGCTTGGTATTGGTGTTCGGTTCGGTTTGTGTAGGATAGGTGGGAGACTGTGAAACGGTGACGCCAGTTATCGTGGAGTCGTTGTTGAAATACCACTCTGATCGAATTGGACCTCTAACCTCGGACCATGATCTGGTTCAGGGACAGTGCCTGGTGGGTAGTTTAACTGGGGCGGTTGCCTCCCAAAATGTAACGGAGGCGCCCAAAGGTTCCCTCAGCCTGGTTGGCAATCAGGTGTCGAGTGCAAGTGCACAAGGGAGCTTGACTGTGAGACTGACAGGTCGAGCAGGGACGAAAGTCGGGACTAGTGATCCGGCACCGGCAAGTGGAAGCGGTGTCGCTCAACGGATAAAAGGTACCCCGGGGATAACAGGCTGATCTTCCCCAAGAGTCCATATCGACGGGATGGTTTGGCACCTCGATGTCGGCTCGTCGCATCCTGGGGCTGGAGTAGGTCCCAAGGGTTGGGCTGTTCGCCCATTAAAGCGGCACGCGAGCTGGGTTTAGAACGTCGTGAGACAGTTCGGTCTCTATCCGCCGCGCGCGTTAGAAACTTGAGGAAGGCTGTCCCTAGTACGAGAGGACCGGGACGGACGAACCTCTGGTGTGCCAGTTGTTCCGCCAGGAGCACCGCTGGTTAGCTACGTTCGGAAGGGATAACCGCTGAAAGCATCTAAGCGGGAAGCCTGTTCCAAGATGAGGTTTCTCACCCCCTCGAGGGGGTAAGGCCCCCGGCAGACCACCGGGTTGATAGGCCAGAACTGGAAGTGCAGTAATGCATGCAGGTGACTGGTACTAATAGGCCGAGGACTTACCACAAAGAAGCTACGCGTCCACTGTGCGGTATCTGAAACAACACACAGATACTGATGAGAACATGTTTTCTCCATCCCCCAACACCAGAAACTGGTGTTGACGGGTGGTGAAACCAGGTGATCAGAAGAAGGTTACTGTGACAGTTTCATAGAGTTACGGCGGTCATAGCGAAGGGGAAACGCCCGGTCCCATTCCGAACCCGGAAGCTAAGCCCTTCAGCGCCGATGGTACTGCACTCGACAGGGTGTGGGAGAGTAGGACACCGCCGAACACACATTAGAGAAGCCCCCCAACCAGTGATGGTTGGGGGGCTTTCTCGTACCCAAAACACCCCCGACTTCGAGCGAACGGTACGTTCGTCGCCTCAGATCGACCGAACGTACCGTTCGCACCATCAGGGGCGGGAGCACAGCCGACTCACCACCCCGTCCGGGATCGAGTGAACGACACGCTCACCCTCTTGGACGAGGGGAACGGTACGTTCACACCATCAGGGCAGGGCAGGGCAGGGCAGGGCAGGGCAGGTGAGCGGCTGGGCAGGGCCGGCAGGCGTTATCGCAGAGCTGCCTGCAGCACCTCGCAGAGCACGTCCAGCGTCCTCGAGTACTGCGACTGCGTCGGCGTGCTGTAGCCGACGGCGATGCCGTCACCGCCGACTGACGACACGTCGGGATGTCGGAAGATCGACAGCCCTTCGAGCCCGAGGTCGCGCGCCTGGGCCGCTGCAAGAACAGATTGTTCGGTGCCGGAGGGCAGACGGATCACAGCGTGAAGTCCCGCGGAGATCCCCTCGACCCTGACCTGGGGTACTTGCTGCGCAAGTGTCGCAACCAGTTGATCGCGTCGTCGTCGGTACGAGGTGCGCATCTTTCGAATATGGCTGTCGAATCTTCCGGATTCGATGAAGTCCGCCAAGGTCAATTGATCCGTTGAACTTACCCAGCGTTCGTAGGGTCCCTTTGTTGCGAGGACAGGTTCGATCAGCCTGTCCGGCAACACCATCCATCCGATGCGAATTGCCGGCGACAGTGTCTTGCTGACAGTGCCCAGGTACGCAACGTGCTGCGGTGCGATTCCTTGGAGTGCACCGACAGGTTTTCTGTCGTAACGGAATTCGCCGTCGTAGTCGTCCTCGATGATGACGCCGCCCGTAGTCGTGGCCCATTCGAGAGCGGTCGCGCGCCTCGCCGGTGTGAGGGGACCGCCGAGAGGGAACTGATGGGTCGGCGTCAGCAGAACACTTTCAGCAGATGTAGACGCCAATTCGTCTGTGCAAGTGCCTGATTCGTCAACCGATATGGGAACTGTCAGCAGCCCTTCGTCGGCGAGCAACTGCCGGTGCAGGTGAAGGCAGAAAGCGTCGACCGCAATCGTTCCTCCGAGTGCGCGGGCAAGGAGGGAGATCCCGTGACCCGAGCTGGCACTGATCACAATGCAGTTCGGATCGACGCGAACGCCTCTGGTGCGGCTCAGGTATGTGGTGAGGGCGTTTCGGAGTTCGACTCGGCCTCTGGGATCAGTAGTCGCGAACGCGTCGGTCGGCGCGGTGGTCAAAGCACGTCTGGCGGACGAAATCCATGCAGCGCGGGGAAACGCCGACGCGTCGGGCGATCCAGGGAGAAGGCTGTAGGTCCAGCGTCGTCGAGTCGGTGATGGCTCGACCTCGCGGGTGTGTGTGCTGGCGAGCGTGGCGACCAGGGTCCCGGAACCAGGCCGTGTGACAAGCCACCCAGCTGCGGCGAGTTCGGCATAGCAGTCCGCAACGGTGTTTCGGGCAACTCCGAGGTCGAGCGCGAGGGTGCGGGAAGGTGGGAGTCTGGTGCCGGGCTTCAGCAGTCCACTGTCGATCGCGTCGCGAAGGGTCTGAAGCAGTGCAGCGCGAACCCCGATTCCCTGTGGCAGCTCGATATGTAGATCGAACCCAAGATTGGCCCACGAATTCACCACCGGATTGAACCATGTTTCCGGGTCTTTCCGGGATTACCGTTTGAGTTATGACTACAGCAACAGGACAAAGACTGGATATCGCAAAGCTGGCGCCCGAGGTCTACAAGGCGATGATTGCGTTGGATGCCGCTGCACGCAAGGGGCTGGAGCCGACGCTCGTCGAGCTGGTCCTCACGCGTGCGTCGCAGCTGAATCATTGCGCATGGTGCCTGGACATGCACACTCGCGACGCACGAAAGGTCGGCGTGACGGAGCAGAAGCTCTACCTACTGAACGCGTGGGAAGAAGCGCGAGGGATGTACTCCGATCGTGAACGTGCCGCGCTCGCCTTGACCGAGGCCGTGACAGTCCTCACCGACGGTTTCGTTCCGGACGAGGTGTACAGCGAGGCTGCCGGCGAATTCTCGGACGTGGAACTGGCTCAGCTCATCAGCGTCATTTTGACGATCAATGCGTGGAATCGCATTGCGGTTACCACGAGGAAGGCGCCTCCGGTCCGAGACTGATCCTAGGCTCGTGCTCCGCTCTCCGGCAGGGCAGGGTTCCGCCGTCGGAGATCTGGGTAATCGACGCAAAGAGGACCAAAAGATTGGTTCAGGGTGTGAACAAAACCAACAGATTCTTTGAATGTGAGGCAAATCACATAATGTGAGTGGAGATTGTTCTGGGTCATCTACAAGTTGCCCGAATCCCGACAAAGCAGTCTCGGTCGGAAGTTTCCGGCGAAGGGGTCCGCATAGCGGGCCCCTTCTTTTGCGCGCGAGCTGAAAACGCCCCTTCCTGTGAGTTTCCCCAGAATGCCCAAGTTACCGACTGGCTAGCGTTGGCGAAATGTCGGGAACGTCGCGGTTGGATGAGCAGATTTTGGGGGGATCGCGATTGTTGTGCGGTTGGACAAAGGTTCAGTCACCTTCATGGCTAACTCGTCATCCGAATGTCCAAGCTGCGCCCTGAGTGCTCGACGATTGGGTGATCTTTCTTGAAACATGCACTACATTGCCATTCAGTAACTGGCTGATTGCCATAAGTGATCGGCTGATCCTCTCGGAAGTGAGCGCTGGGTGGCGTGGTATTGGGAATCCAGGCAACCGTCCCGCTACCGAAATGTCTTGAAAGGGAAGCTTTGATGACTGTGTCTGGTTCACGGCGTAGGCCGCTTGTTCTCCGGCTCTCGCTAACTGCAGCTATTGCCGTAACGGTGGCCGGTAGTAGCGTCGCTTTTGCTTCGCCAGCTGTGTCCGCGCCGATGCCGGTGCGAACCGCGGCCGCTCCGGCGTTCACCGCCGGGTTGTGTGAGGGCACCGAGTACACGCCCTCGGAGCAGATGCTCGACATCTCCGGCATTCGGCTGGATCACTACAACGACGGCAACATCGTGCCGATGTACGGCACCACCGATCGGGGTACCTCGGCCGCGGTGGATGCTCCGGTCTGCGGTGTCCGCGACGTCGACGGAATTGCGAAGTCGGAATGGATGTACTGCACGGACTTCGATCTCGATCCGTGTGCCGGTGTCGACGAGAACGGTTTGCCGGTTGACAAGCACAACGACGAGATGGGTGCGACGGTGCCGTCTTCGGGCAATCCCGATCTGTCAGCCGACGATCTCGCTGTCATCAGTTGGTTGCTGCAGAATCCCGCCAAACTCGACGGTGTCGTTTCGGGAAATAGCAGCGAGGATGCACGTTCGGCGCGGCAGACGCTTGTGTGGTGTGTCTCGGACTACGACAATCCGCTGATGGCCGATTTCAAAAGCCTGTGCGACAGGAACATCGGAGACGACGAGCGAGCTCGCATCGTCGAGATCATGAACGTCACGCAGACGCTCGACCTCGTTCGCAAGACACCCGCGACGGGGACTCTGAAGGCCGGCGAGACTGCCGTTTTCACCCTGAATACGAATATGTACCGGAAGCCGATCACTGTTCAGTCCTCGGCGGGCACCGAACTGACCGTCTGTGGTGACAACGCCAAGGCGACGTTGTCTGCAAACCAACTGACGGTCGACGGCCGCGGCGACGCACCGACTGCTGTTGATCTTTGCCTCACCGCTGCGGCCGGCGGGGACTACTCGGTGACTGCAAGCGTCATTCCGGATTCGGTCGAGAACCTGCACTGGAACACGGCAGGCGCACAGTGCCAGATCTTCGCGTCGTTCGACACCGTTCGGCCGGCTTCGATGAATGCATCTGCCAGCGTCGGATATGTAGCAGCACCCACGACGACACCGGCAACGAGCACGCCGGCAACAACGACACCGGCAACGACCACACCGGCCACCACGACGCCTGCAACCCCGGTCGTTCCGATCGTGCCGATTGTTCCGATCGTGCCCATCGTGCCGATTGTGCCGGTCGTGCCTGTAGTTCCGGGTGCACCTGTTCCGTCGCAGCCGGTTGCAACTCCCGCAACTCCGGCGCCGTCGGCTCCGAAGCCGGCCACTGGCCCCCGCCCGGTTGCCATCGACGGTGGTGCTGCTGAACAGAATTCAGGCCGCAACGTCGCCGTCGCAGTGACGGGCCTCGGGCTTGTCGGAATGGCTGCTGCCGGAGCAGTTGCTCTCCGCCGCAAGCGATCCTGACACCAGGCACGTGTAGTAGACGTCGGCACCGATCACGATTCGTGTGATCGGTGCCGACATTGATCAGACGCAGGGGGCGTCAATTCGCACGAGGTGCCGGGGGCGCCTCATCCCGCAGGAGACAGTTCGATGACCATGTACGAGTCGGATCCCAATCCATCCAATCCATACGACGATCCCAACCACGATCAGCCCGCGAGTCCAGGCAAAGGGCGTCGTGTCGCGTTCATTCTGGCTCTCATCGCGGTGTTGGTCGCCGGTGCTTCCATGGCCTTCGTCGGCCTGCGATCCTCCGATGACGATGCTGCGATCCCGCCGAGTCCGGGAGTTGTCATGTCGCACTCCGTGAATCCGGCAACGCCTACGGATGCGTTGATGACTCCCAACACCCTTTCGCTCGACCCGGTCGGTGTTCAGGCGCCGATCGTGGACGCCACCGTGCCGGAAGGAGTTCTCACTCCGCCGGAGAACGTCAAGAACGTCGGAATCTGGCTCGACGGTGCATCTCTCGATTCCGCCACCGGCACGACCTTGATTGCCGGACACGTCAATCTGACCGGCCAGGGTAATGGCGCGCTGTTCGACCTGGGCACGATCGAGCCGGGTGAAGTGATCCGTACATCCGACGCGACGGGTAAGAGCACGTCGTGGAAGGTGACTGCGGTGACGACGCGCCCGAAGGCCGATGGTGTGGAAGAAAGCGTGCTGGCCGGCCCGGAGGGCCCTCGTAAGTTGGCAGTCGTAACCTGCGGCGGCGAACTGCAATTCGAGGACGGTGTGGGCAACTACGCCGACAACGTCTACCTGTACGCGGATCTGATGGTCTGAGACACAGGAATGATTCCGACGGTCCCCGATCCCTCTTCGTAGAGATCGGGGACCGCCTGTTGGATAGTGTCGCAGGTATGGATCTTCACTTGTCTGGAAAGCGTGCGATCGTTGCCGGTGGTAGCAAGGGGATCGGTCTGGCAATCGCCAGAGGTCTGGCCGCTGAAGGGGTCGACATCGCGATACTCGCGCGCACTGAGCGAACCGTCGTAAGCGTTGCACGAGATTTGGTTTCGGAGTTCGGAATTCGTGCGATCGGAGTCGTGACGGATACGCGAGACGACGAAGCGGTTCAGGCGTCGGTGCGGCAAGTGGTAATGGAGTTCGGCGGTGTCGACATTCTGGTCAATTCGGCAGCGACGCCGTTCAGCGCCGGAAAGCCGACGGATTTCGAGGCGACCACCGACGACGTCGTGCGAGACGAAGTCGAAGTGAAAGTGCTGGGGTACCTGCGAACTGCGCGCGCTGTGGCGCCGTATCTGATCGATCAGGGTTGGGGTCGGATCATCAACATCAGCGGTTTGGGTGCCAGACAGGCAACCTCGATCGCCCACACGATCCGCAACGTCAGTGTGTCTGCGCTGACCAAGAATCTTGCAGACGAGCTGGGCCCCAAGGGAATCAACGTCACCGTCGTCCATCCGGGCGTGACGCGGACCGAGAGGTTGACCGCGCGGATTGCGCGCGAGTCGGAAGAATCCGGCCGCTCGCAGGCGGAGGTGGAGCGGGGTATCGCGACGAACTCGATACATCGGATCATCGATGCCGAAGAAGTAGCCGACGTCGTGACCTTCCTGGCATCGCCGCGAAGCATCGCGATCACCGGTGACGCAGTGGCAGCGGGTGGAGGAGTGCCAGGGCCGGTCTACTACTGAAATTGTGCGTACTGCTACCTGCCGGCGGTGGTGACGATCGTGTGAACGCGTCCGCCGCCGAGTCTCTTGCTTTCGTACATCGCCGAATCGGCGACTTTCTGCATGTCCGTGAACGCTGCTGCGCGGTCTTCTCCGGCGACGAATTTGTGGGTACGCACGGCGATTCCGATGCTCGAAGTCGACGGTATCTCGTCGGAATTCGAGTGCATTGCCGGTCCGATCGAGTTGAGGATCGGTCCGATGGCTGGCACGGAAAGTCTTTGAACGAGGATGAATTCGTCGCCGCCGACCCGCGCGACGACAGCATCAGCGTGTGCCCAGGCGGATAACCGCTGCGATACCCGGAGAATGATGCGATCGCCGACGTCGTGGCCGTGCACGTCGTTGATCGTCTTGAACCGGTCGATGTCGATCGCGATCACGAGTAGTGCCGCAGATTCTTGACGCTGGAACCCCTCGAGTACCTTCTCGACGTGGCGGTCGAGGCCACGACGGTTCAAGAGGCCGGTGAGAGGATCGAGGTCGGAACTGGAAGCATCCATGCTGAGCATCGTCAGCACGATCTGCGAGATGAATGCGCAGACCACCAACGCGGTGATGACGACCAGTACTTTCGAAACACCAAGGGCTGGATCGCGATCCGGCCCGAACAGAATTGGCTGCGCAGCCACCGCGATCACAAGAAGCGAAAAAGCTATGTGCGCGATCTGCAACTTCGGGTTGTGGAAGTAGGCGATGTAGATGCCGACCAGAGCAAAAATGACACAGGTGAGCAATCGTGCGAGCTGGGAGGAATCTCCAACGACGGAGATCGTGACCGCGATGTCGCAGAAGACCACGAAACCGAACGAGCGACGCTTTGTGGGGCCGAAGACCCACCATGAGACTCCGACTACGAAGCACGAGATCACGACAACAGTATTGAAGAACAGCGCAATCGTGCTTGTCGGACCGGCAGGGCTGAATCTGTTCAGTAGTGCGCACACTCCCAGTCCGATGACAATGATGCCAAGTAATAGCCGGGTGGCGGTCGTGAGGCCGTTGTCGCGGAGATAGCGAGTGAAGCGGTCGTATTGATCGGGAAGAATCAACCACTCGCGGGTCAGCGTCCTCATTGACTTCATCTGCGATGTCATGAGTGCATCAGTCCTCGAAGGCTGGAGCGTGCGCCATTCATCGCGAACTGATTCCTCTTCTGTCTGGCACCTTGCAATGCTAACTGGATCGATGCCGCATCGGACCGAGATGTTCGGATCGGCGACCCGGATGTCTGCGTTGCGCCAGCGTGGAGTATAAATACATCTTGTGTCTATGTTGTATTCCGCTTCCGAAACCGTCTTCCGCGAAGTCAAGGAGCTGATCCTTTCCGGCGAGCTCGCCGGCGGGGAGCTGATCAGTGAGGGTGACATCGCTGCACGGACCAATGTGAGCCGAACGCCGGTGCGTGAGGCGTTTCTGCGTCTCGAGTCGGAAGGTTGGATGCGCCTCTATCCGAAGAAGGGAGCGCTGATCGTCCCGGTCGCGGATGGGGAAGCGGAACACGTAGTCAGTGCCAGACAGCTCGTCGAGACTCAGAGCGTTCGAGTCGTGTCGGTCCGACCGCACGCACGGGAAGCGCTTGTCGCAGCGTTGCGCGCGAATCTGATCGAGCAACGTGAGATTGCTGATCGCGGGGACGTGGCCGCGTTCAGCGCAATCGATGCAGACTTCCACAAGATGATCGTTGCCGCCGGCGGGAACCCTTTGCTCGACTCGTTCTACGCGAGTCTGCGCGACAGGCAACGACGGATGACAGCCCGGTCGATCTCACGCGACCCCGGCCAACTCTCGCGCATCCTTGCCGATCACACCGCGCTTACCGACCTCGTCGACACAGGCGATGCCGACGGATACAACACTGCCGTCCTCACACACATGCGCCAGGTCCACGGCCTCGGCTTCGAAGGAACTCTGTGATGAGCACCCAAACGATCGGCGCTGGGACCGCGGCCGAAACTCGTCTCGAGGGTGAACGCCTCTCCGGCGGAAAGTGGCTGTGGCTGACCGTTGCCGCCAGTATGTTCGCCGCTGCCTGGGGCGGAAACGAATTCACCCCACTGCTGGTGATGTACCGACTCGACCACGGCTATTCGCCGGTGATGGTCGATTTCTTCCTCTTCGCCTACGTCGTCGGAATTGTGCCGGCCCTGCTGCTCGGCGGCCCGCTGTCCGATCGATTGGGTCGACGCCCGATCATGCTCCCCGCGCCGATCATCGCGATCGCCGGTTCGACGCTGCTCGCTTTCGGGGCGGACTCCGCCGCTGCTCTCATCCTGGGAAGAATCCTCTGTGGCATCGCCTTGGGGATCGGTATGGCCGTCGGCGGCTCCTGGGTCAAGGAGTTGTCCACGCAACCTTGGGATCCGACGGCGTCGGAAGGCGCAGGTGCTCGGCGAGCAGCGATGAGTCTGACCGCGGGCTTCGCCTTGGGAGCGGGTGCTGCGGGAATCTTGGCGCAGTGGGCGCCCATGCCGAGTGTGTTGGCGTACGTGCTGCACATCGCGATCACCGTCCTCGCCGCCATGGCGCTGTGGCGTGCGCCCGAAACACGACCGGCACAGGCGAAATCCGACCGTCGCAGGTTGATCGACGATCTCAAGATCCCCTCGGCAGGTCACCGCAGATTCCTCTACGTCGTTGTTCCGTTGGCGCCGTGGGTGTTCGGTGCCGCCAGTGTCGCGTATGCAGTTATTCCGGCGCTCATGACCGGGCACAGTGGCGATGCGCCCGTGGCCTTTTCGGCTCTGCTGTGCATGGTCGCGCTGACATGCGGATTCGCGATTCAGTCGTTGGGGCGCAAAATCGACACCGACCGCAGTGCTCGTGGCGCCGTTGTGGCTCTGGTGTTTCTGGTGGTCGGTATGGCCGGTGCTGCTCTGGTTGCGTCGACGCTGACCGTGGCGATCGCGATCGTGGCTGCAGCGATCCTCGGTTGCGGGTACGGCATGGCACTGGTGTCCGGGTTGCTGGAGATCCAGCGAATCGCGGGGCCGGACGATCTGGCAGGATTGACCGCGGTGTTCTACTCGATCACCTACATCGGGTTCGCGGTGCCTGCGTTGCTGGCGATGCTGTCGGAAAGCATTCCGGCACTGAGCTACACGGTGACTCTGCTGTTCGGATCAGCCGCCGCCGCTGCCTGCTTGATTCTGATTCTCTTCAAGTCGCGTTCACATCTTCCGAGCGCGTGAAGCCGGCCCGCCGACTCCTGCGAGAGTCGGCGGACCGGGGCGAAATCACGCGTCCACGGTTGCGGAACCGTTTTCCGAACTGTGGACCGAATTGTGTACCGAACCAGCCGGAACCGATGCGGTCTTGTTCAGGCCGTTGAGCAAACCGGTGATATCGACGCCTGAGCTTTCGAGAGTTTCGATGACACCGGCAATCACCTGGGGACTGATGCCCAGGATCGAGCCGATCGAACCCTGCGCCCCGTCGCTGCCGCCGACGATGGAGATCCGATCGATGTCGCCGACCGGCTTCGCTGCTGCTGCGGTGGCGTCGACCAGTGCTGCCAGAACGTCAGGCAGAGTGAGCAACTGCGCGGCCTGCGGGGTGTAGGAATTGAGCGCCTCGGCGATCTGACGCTTACCGGCAGCTTCGGCTTCGAGCTTGGCGCGCAAACCATCCGCTTCGGCCTGCTGTTCGGCGCGAACGGCGTCGGCCGCTACCTTGCGGCCGTCAGCTTCGGCTTCCAGACGTGCTCGAAGGCCGTCGGCATCAGCCTGCTGCTCGGAGCGAACAGCGTCGGCGACGAGCTTTCGTGCATCGGCCTGAGCGCCGCCGGCCTGCCTTGCTGACTCGGCCTGTGCCTGGGCGCGGAGGATCGCGGCCTGTCGCTCACCCTCTGCGCGTGCGATGGAGGCTTGGCGTTCGGCCTCGGCCGGTGCAATGACATCTGCCTGCAATGCCGCTTCCGATTGCTGGGCGCGACGACGCTCGACCTCGGTGCGAGCTTCGACGCGGGCCGCCTCGGCCTGCTCACGTGCGATGCCGACGGCCTTCTCGGCCGTTGCCTGCGCGAGTGGTCCGGCCTGGTCGGCTTCGGCGTTCTCGGCTTCGGTCTGTGCTCGAAGGCGAGCGAGTTCGACGTCGCGCTTCTGATTTGCACTCGCGATCGCAGTGTCGGCCTCGGCCTGTGCGACGGAGCCTGCCTGTCGCGCCTTTGCCGACTGGATCTGCGAATCACGCTCTGCTTCAGCAGTTCCGATCGCGGCATCACGTTTGACCTCGGCGATGCGGCGCTGACCGAGCGATTCGAGGTAGCCGTTGAAGTCGGAGATTCCCGCGATCTTGATGACATCGACTTCCATGCCGATGCGTGCGAGGTCGCCGCCTGCCTCCTCGACCACGCTGCGTGCGAGCGAATCGCGGTTGGAGTTCAGATCCTCGACCGTCATGGTTGCGGTGATTCCGCGCAGGCTGCCGGCGAGGATTTCGTTGATCTGCTGCTGGAGTTCGTCCAGGTCGGAGGTCAGGAATCGTTGCACCGCTGTCTGAACCGCTTCGTCGGCGGAACCGATTCGTACCAGGCCGACTGCCTCGACGTTGACCGGAACACCGTCGTTGGAGAGCGCATTCTTGAGATTGATGCTGACGTTGAACGGCTCGAGCGACATGATGTCGACGCGTTCGATTCCCGGAATCTTGAACCGGGCTCCGCCGCGGACGACTTTCGGCTTGCCTCGTCCGGTGAAGACCGCCACTTCGTTCGGCGGGACCTTGACGTAGTTCTTCACGTAGATCGCGGGGAGAACGATGAAGATGATTACTGCGACTACAACCGCAATGATGATGATTGGCAGCATGTATCGAGTCCTTAGATCGCGTCGTCAACCGTGACGACGTGAAGGTATTGATCGTCTACATCGGCGATGTAGACGGTGGTGCCGGTGGTGAGCGCCATCGGCTGTGCACTGACGGCCTTGGCCTGCACGCGATTGCCTTCGGCGTCGACGAACGAGACTTCTCCCCAACCTTCGGCTGCAATGGTGAGGGTGACCGTGCCCAACAGCCCGGAGTACGAAGCTCGTCCGATGTGCGAATTATCTTGTTGCTTAATGAGATAGGGGAGAAGTAGGCCGCGCGTGACGACAACGAGAACGGCGGCGAGTGCGAGTGCTGCAATCGCCGCTACCAATGTCGGAGCGTCCGCGAGAGTGGCAGCTACGCCGCCGGCGCCGAAGCCGAAAAGTGCTGTGGCCAAGGTTGTCAGGCTCAGAAATGGCAGCCCGTCTGCGTGGCCGCCGCCCAGATCTGCAACCTCGCCGACGGCAAAGGCTCCGATCAGGGCGACGACCCCGATTACGAAACATATTGTGAATACAACGAACATCGATCCCCCGATCTACCTGTCGAGGAAGCGTGCCCTGAGAATTGTGTTGTCGGGGTCGTCCCTCGGCCCACCTCTATAGTAAAGGTAAGACAAAGCTAATCGGCGCATTCGGAATGTTTCGGCGTGGTGATATCGCGGTGAGAGAGCGTCAGAGACGAGGCAGAGAGCGCTGATTCAGCCATGCATCCCACAGTGGGCGCAATGGAGTGTCGGTGAAACGTGAAGCGAGATCGGTGAATTGCTCGGTACTGACCGTGCTGTGCCGATGCTTCGTGGTCCACTGACGGATCAGTTCGAAGAACTTCTCGTCTCCGAGAACGCCGCGCAGGGCGTGCAGAGTCAATGCGCCCCGCTTGTAGATTCGATCGTCGAACATCAGGGCAGGACCGGGATTGGCGACGATCAAGTCCTGAGATTTACGCCCGAGCCCTTGATAGGCGTTTGTCGCGAGTTGGTTCGAGGACGGGCCACCGGAATTCTCGGACCAGATCCACTCCGCGTAACAGGCAAAGCCTTCGTGCAGCCAGATGTCGCACCACTGCCCGAGAGTGAGGCTGTTGCCGAACCATTGATGGGCAAGCTCGTGTGCGACAAGACGTTCGGAACCGCGCCTGCCTGTGCAATGGTTGGCTCCGAAGATCGAGAGTCCCTGCGCTTCGATGGGGATTTCGAGTTCGTCGTCGGTGACCACAGCGGTGTAGTCGGCAAAGGGATACGGGCCGAACAGCTTTCCGAAGACCTCCAGCATCTGGGGTTGGCGCCCGAAGTCGACGTCGAACGCTGCGCGCAGCCGAGGTGGGTGAACGGCGAAGACCGGTACCGGCCCGGCGCTCACTTGTCGGTGCTCGTACTGACCGATCTGAATGGTTGCCAGG
The DNA here is from genome assembly GCF_001653035.1 of Rhodococcus sp. YH3-3. Lineage (NCBI taxonomy): Bacteria > Bacillati > Actinomycetota > Actinomycetes > Mycobacteriales > Nocardiaceae > Rhodococcus > Rhodococcus sp. YH3-3. The sequence continues at coordinate 987,928 of NZ_BCWH01000001.1, forward strand.
TAGGTTGCCATCGGTTCGGTCTGCTCGTAGACCCACGTCGTCTGACTCGCACGGGTCTGCTTGCGGATCAGCTTGCCGTTGGCGAGGGCATAGAACGGGGAATCGGTGGTGATCGAGATGCGGTACGACGCTTTGGAAATCGGATGGTCGTCGCACGGGAACCAGGACGCCGCGCCGTTGGGCTGACTTGCGACCAAAGTTCCTTCGTCGAGTTCCTCCCATCCGACTTCGCCCCACAGGCTCTTGATCGGCTCGGGGTTGCCGCTGTACGCGATGGTGACCGACAGGGCACCGCCCGCGGGGATCTTGGTAGACGGCGTGAGGATCAGCTTGTTGTTCAAGTGCGCGTACTTGGTGCCGCGGGCACCGTTGACGGACACCTTGGACACCTGCAGGTTCTGCGCGAGGTCGAAGCTGAACTTGGATCGGCTCTCGGTGGTGACAGCGGTGATGACAGCTTTGCCGGCGAGACGGTTGCTGAAGACCTTGTACGTCAGTTCCAGTTCGTACCGGGACACGCGGTACCCGCGGTTGCCGTTGAGCGGCAGGTACGGATCGATCGGCTCCTCGAGCATTCGGTTCGGCTTCACGACGCCACCCACGGTGCAATCGGGTTGCCCTGCCAGCGGGTGGAGGGCGGAACGGTGTCACCTCGCATCACCAGAGATGCAGGCCCTACCGTCGCTCCCGCGCCGATGCCGGCTGCGGGTAGCGCGACACAGTGCGGTCCCAGCGTTGCTCCTGCTCCCAAAGTGACGGTGTCCATGGACATGATCCGATCATGGAAGAGATGAGTTTGCACGACGCACCCCCGTTCCACTGTCGCTCCGTCGCCCAAAGTCACAAGATCTGCCTCGGGTAGCCAGTACGACTCACACCAAACGCCCTTACCGATCTTGGCCCCGAGTCCACGCAAGAAGATGTTCAGTACGGCAGTACCAGTCGCCGCGCGAGCGAACCACGGCGCCGCGACGGTCTCGACGAAGGCGTCGGCTACCTCGTTTCGCCAGACGAACGAACTCCACAGCGGATGCTCGACCTTGGCGATGCGTCCGACGACGATCCACTTGGCGGCGATGGTGATCGCGCCCGCCACTGCTCCGGCGACGAGCAGAATTACGCCGCTCAGCAGAGCCGCGAACCAGAATCCGACTGCGCCGACCAGTGCTTCGAGTGCAAACAGAACACCGAGACCGATGCCGAACGTGACCATGACGGGGATCAGTCGGCAGGTTTCGACCACTCCGCGGGCGATCTTGAGGCGCATGGGCGGATTGAACGTGCGGGCGGCGTCGGTGTCCCCGGCAGCCCTTCTCAGACGTACCGGTGGACTACCCAGCCACGATGATCCGGACTTGGCCTTGGACGGGGTGGCCGACAGAACCGCCACGAGACCGTTCTTGGGGACGCGTCGACCGGGGGCGGTCATACCGGAGTTGCCGAGGAACGCACGCTTGCCGATCTTGGCCTGTTCGATGTGCATCCAGCCGCCGCCGAGGCCGTAGCTCGCAACCATGGTGTCGTCGGCGAGGAATGCGCCGTCGGCGACCGTCGTGAACTTGGGAAGGAGGAGCACGGTGGATGCTTCGACGTTCTTGCCGATCTTGGCGCCGAGGAGGCGGAGCCATCCCGGCGTCAGCAGGCTCGCGTAGAGCGGGAAGAGGAAGGTTCTGGCCGAGTCGAGCAGGCGTTCGGTCGCCCACACCTGCCAGCCGATGCGGCTGCGGACAGGGTGGTAGCCGGGGGTCAGCCCGATCGAGAGAAGACGAACGGCCACAAGGGTGACGACTGCGAAGACGAGCAAACTCAGGATGGTCGCGACGGGAAGCATGATCAGCGATTGGAGCACTGCACTCGCGAGCGTGTCGGTGTCGCGAATCCACCAACCGATCAATGCGATCCCGGCCATCAGCGCGAAGATCGGCATACCGGCCAGGAAGACCGAGGTGACACCGTATACCGGCACCCAGCCGGGTGCACGCTTCGGATGTTCGGCAGGCCAAGGATGATTCGCTTTCCCGACCTTGGTGGCGGGGGAGCCGGCCCACTGCTGGTTTGCCTTCACTCGGCCGAACACCGCAGATCCGGGTTCGACGACGGCGTCGCGACCGATACGCGCGCCGGGCAGAAGCGTCGAGCGTGAACCGACGGAGGCGCCGTCACCGATCTTGATCTCGCCGATGTGAATGACGTCGCCGTCGATCCAGTGGCCGGAGAGGTCGACTTCGGGTTCGACGGAGCAGCCGTCACCGAGTTCGAGCATGCCGGTGATGGGAGGAAGTGTGTGGAGATCGACGCCGCTGCCGATGTCGGCGCCGAGGGCGCGGGCGTAGTAGAGCATCCACGGTGCGCCCGAAAGGTTGGCTGCGCCACTGGCTTCGGTGAGTCGGAGCGCTATCCACAGACGCAGGTGTTCACTACCACCTCGCGGGTACGTTCCTGGCTCCAACTTGCGTAGGAGCAGGCGCGCCCCGACGACGGCGATGGTCATACGGCCGATCGGCGTGATGAACACGATGAACGCCAACAGGATCCACCACCACGAGACCGTGGGCGCCCAGCTGACGTCGACGAACCAGCCGAGGACGTTGTTCGCGATCGCCAGCCACGTCACCCACTGCAGTCCGGTGAGCGTCGTGAGCGGAACGGTGACGGCGATCTGCGCGAGCTGAGTCTTCAAGGGTGTCGGAGCGACGATGCGCGGCTCCACAGTTTCGGTGGGTGCCAATTCGTCGAGATATTCGGCGAGCGATCCCAACCGTGGGTGGTCGTAGAGCTGTGCGACGGTCACTTCGGGGAACCGCTCGCGCAGGGCGGTTACCAGCTGAGCCGCAGAGAGGGATCCGCCGCCCACTTCGAAGAAGTCGTCGTCGAGTCCGGTGATCTGCGCGCCCAGGATCGAACCCCACAGACCGGCAACCCAGGCAGCGGTGCCGTCGAGGCCCAACGCGGCCCCGGCATCTTCACCGGCGCCGGGCAACGGCCACGGCAGCGCATTGCGGTCGACCTTGCCTGACGTACGCGTCGGAAGTTCGTCCATCAACGCCAGACGCGGCACGAGGGCCGCTGGTAGTTGCTCGCTGAGCAGCGCATGAGCGGCCTTGAGATCGAAGTCGGGATCCGTGCTGGCGATGTATCCGACGAGGAGCTGGTTGCCGGCTGCCGTCTTCTTCACGGCTGCGGCAGCGCCGCTCACACCCGGCAGGTTCTGCAAGGCGTTGTCGACCTCACCGAGTTCGATGCGCCTGCCGCCGAGCTTGACCTGATCGTCCGCGCGGCCCTGGAACATCAGGCCGGTGGTCTCGAGCCGGACCAGGTCGCCGCTTCGGTAGGCGCGTTCCCACCCGAGAGAGGGCATCGACGCGTACTTCTCGGCGTCCTTCGCGGGATCGAGGTAACGGGCGAGGCCGACGCCGCCGATCACCAGCTCGCCTACCTCACCGACCGCGACGGGATTGCTCTGGGCGTCGACGACGGCAAGGTCCCAGCCGTCGAGGGGGAGGCCGATGCTGACGGGGCTCTTGCCGTCCATCAGTGCGCCGCAGGCGACGACGGTTGCCTCGGTGGGGCCGTAAGTGTTCCAGACCTCGCGGCCCTCGACGGCCAGGCGCTCTGCCAGTTCGGGTGGGCAGGCTTCGCCGCCGAAGATCAGGAGTCGAACGGCTTCGAGGGCCTCGGCCGGCCACAGACGTCGAATGCCACGGACAGCCCCGCGAGGACGCGGTCACCAGGCCCGATGGGCTCGTCCTGGAGGAACATGCGCGCCTCGGCGTCGACGAACGCCGCGGCATTGAGGTGAGTGACCGCGACGCCTTTGGGGGTGCCGGTGGATCCTGAGGTGAAGATGATCCAGGCGTCGTCCTCGGGTTCGGGTTCGCGAACCGGTGGATGTTCGAGCCGCTTCGGCGCCGTCCCCGGCTGGATTCCGTCGCCGGTGATGATTGCCGCTACCTGCGCCTCGCCGAACACCAACTCGGCGCGCTCTTCCGGATCGTCGGCGTCGACGGGAACGTAGGCGGCGCCCGCCGCGAGGATCGACAGGATCGCGACGTACAGCGAACGCGAACCTGACGGCATCCTGATTCCGACGCGGTCACCTGCGCCGACGCCGGCATCACCGAGCCAGCGCGCACCGAGCTCGATCTCGTCGAGCAACTCCGAGTACGACAGTGTGGTGTCGCCGTCGTCGATGGCAGGTGCTTCCGGGTTGGCCTCGGCTGAGGCCCGCACGATGTCGATGAGCGTGCGCGGCGCAGGTGCATGCGCCGACCGTAGGAATACGGACGGAATCCCGAAAGATTGTTCCGTCTCCGACTGCGACTGGAGTGGCAAACCCGTTGGTCCTGTTCTACTCACGAAACTTAGAGTCCTGCGAACTGTCGAGTTGAAAGTCTCATGACAAGTTTGCGAGTTGGTGAACAGATATGCCTAATGCAACATGCCGAACGTGCCGGTCAGTCCGTACTGGCAGCTTGCGCGTGGCCTTCTGCCGAGTCGGCGAACTCGGGTGTGTCGAACACCTCTCCGCCCAGCGGATCGACGACCTTCGATTCCTCGGAGAAGTCGACGGCGCCGGTATCCGGGTCGATGTTGACCGCATGGGCGGGAACTTCGTGGACCGCGACGAGCATGTGGGCGTCGGAGGGATCCGTCGTGATTCCGCTTTGTGACGGGGTCAGCCCGGCGAAGGTCGACGAGATCTTCAGATCGCGGAGCCGCTTTTCGGTGGGTTGCGGAACGTCGGTCGATGCCGAGGCATTTGTAGAAACCCGCAGGTAGCGTGGTGCCGACGCGACCTCGTATCGGAACGCCTTCAGCATCGACAGACATGCCAGCACCATGATGACCGAGAACGGTACCGCCGTGGCGATGGCAACGGTTTGCAGCGCCGTGAGCGATCCACTGCCACCCACGATGAGGAGAACTGCGGCCGCGGCACCGGAGAGGAACGTCCAGTAGACACGCGTGATCTTGGAGGTCTCCAAGCTGCCACCGGTCGCGAGGATGTCGATGACGATCGAGCCGGAGTCCGCGGACGTGACGAAGAAGAAGACGATCACGACGATCGCGAGAACACTCGAAATCGTTCCGAGCGGAAGTCCGTCGAGAAGCGTGAACAATGACGTGTTGGTGTCCACTGAGCCGGATGCGTCGAGCATCGTGCCCTCGTTGCGCTGACGCAGAATGCCGGAGTTACCGAAGATCGTGAACCACAACGAACCAACCAGCGTCGGGGCCAGCAGCACACCGAAGACGAATTCGCGGATGGTGCGGCCGCGTGAGATGCGCGCGATGAACATGCCGACGAACGGTGCCCAACTCATCCACCAACCCCAGTAGAAGATGGTCCATGCACCCTGCCAGCCGTCTTCGGCGAACGGGGACGTGCGCAGCATCAGCTCGGGCAAGGCCTGGACGTATCCGCCGAGGTTCTGCACCCACGACTGCATCAGGAACAATGTCGGTCCCAGAATCAGGACGAACAGGGCCAGCGCGGCAGCAAGCATCATGTTGATGTTGGAGAGCCACTTGAGGCCCTTGGTGACGCCGGAGACGACCGAGAAGGTGGCCATGCCCGTCACGATGACGATGATGGTGATGACCAACCAGTTGTCGGTCTCCACCCAGCCGAGGTAGTCGAGGCCGGCCGAGATCTGCTGGACACCGAAGCCCAGCGACGTCGCGACACCGAACAGCGTGCCGACGATGGCGACGACGTCGATGGCGTGGCCGATCTTTCCTTCGATGCGAGCCCGTCCGAGGAGCGGCTCGAGCAACCAACGGATCGAGAGCGGACGACCCTTGCGGTAGGTCATGTACGCCAGACCAAGGCCGACGACGACGTAGATCGCCCATGCATGCAAGCCCCAGTGGAACAGCGTCAGTTCCATGGCTTGATTGGCTGCGGCGTCCGTGGATCCGGCGATCTGCCCGGCGACGGGTGGGGTCACGTAGTGCGAAAGTGGTTCGGCTACTCCGTAGAACACGAGCCCGATGCCCATGCCGGCGCTGAAGAGCATCGCGAACCACGAGAGCATCCCGAACTCGGGCTGCTCGTCGTCACGTCCCAATCGAATGTTGCCGATGCGGCTGATTCCGCAGTACAGCGCAAAAATGACGAAACCGGTGGCCGAGAGGATGTACCACCAGCCGACGCCGTCGCTGATCACGTTGTTGAGTGTTTCGAAAGCGTCCGCGGCTGTTCCCGCGTAGATCACGGCAAAGGCGATCAGGGCAAAGATCACTATCGACGCGGGGATGAACACGGGTTTCCGTAGTTCACGCCACGCAGTTTTGACCGCAGTCATTCCACTCCTCGAACGTTCAGGCATTCACAGCGCCCCGCAGGGCGGCCACATGTCACGCGTAGGTGGGCGTTTCGCTCACACCATCGCAGGTCAAGACCGGGCTATTGCTTTGAAATTCAACGTAACGTCAAGTTTCGGTCAACTCAACTGGACGAAAGATGCTGCACTGTCGCGAAAGTTCTCACCGGATGCCGTAGCTCCGGTTGTAAATCGTTGGGTAATAGTGGCATTGGGTCATGAGTGGAATGTTGAACGGCGAATTCGATTGGTACGGTGAGTTGAATCGGTCGAGTCGACGCTCACCGATTGACCACATTTGTCAAACTAGGCGAAACAGCCTGTCTGTCAGGTGGTTAACTCTTGGCGTGCTCGCTCGATCGTGGCGGTCAGGTGTCGATACCTAACTGTGATTGTGATGGTCGCAACTATCAGTGTTGCGGGCCCTGTTCGCCCCGCTGAGCGTCGATCAGATCCATCGCATCCTTCAGGCCCAAGCCCGGATGTAGTTCGCGTAGTGCCTTGATTGCCGGAATGCGGTCGTCTGTCGACGCGAGTGCGCTACGGACGTCGTCGGCGGGTACTTCGGTGGGGGCAGTTGTCCCTTCCCACCACACCGACTGAGGTTTGTTCCTGTTTCGCCAGGCCTGGCCTGCGTAGTAAGCAGACCCGACCGTCGCGAAAAGCCAGATTGCGAGGAATGTCCAATTCCAAGCTGTGGGTTCTGTGATGACCTTGTCGATGGTGGTTGGGCCGAAGAAAATGAGAAGCCAGGCCAGCACGATCGTCTGCCACCATCGCTCGACGCGCCTGCTCGGATTCCACCACTCGGCCATCGATCGATACTCGCACAGGGTTGCTGTTTCGGTGCGACGATGGAGATCATGGAGATTCGTGATGCGGTGGAGCGATTTCGAGGGGAATCAGGGGCCTCGACGATCTTCGGAGAACCGCACCAGACCAGCGACGGATCGACGATCATCACGGTTTCGCGTCTACACCGGCGGTGGCGCCGCGACCCGATACCGGTGCCAGTGGGAGTGTTCTCGATCCACGAGGGTGAGCCGTCGTGGTCACCGGCCGTCGATCACACCAGGGCGGCTTTGATGGGGGAGTTCATCGGGCTGGCGGCCGCGGTGATCGCAACCCTGGCAGTTCTACGTCGACCGCCCTGGCCTGATGTGACGATTCAGAAGGGGTGACCCAGAATTACGCCGATCAGTTGGAACGGCATCGCGAGGAACATCGATCCGACGTAGAGCGGATAGCGAATCGGATCGCCGGCGAGGTAACCCTCGGCGAGCCAGGCCATGACGTCTGCTGATCCCATAGTCGTTACTTCCCTTCGCTGTTGTGGTTCACCGACATTTTCGGTCGTGGGAGTTGTTTTGTTACAAGCGAACTCGAAGGAGGAGTACATGTGAAGGCAGTTTCGACGCAGCAAACGTCGTCAAGCGAGATCCCCGGGGGCGGTGTCCTCTAACAGCTAAGTCTCGATACTTGGCACTGTGCCGTAGTGAAATCTGTGCATTCTGCACATGTCGGGACAATTCGGTGAGCCCTACAGTCGCTGCATGACAACGACACCTTCTCCTCTCTCAGGCAAGACCGTCGTACTGATCGGCGGCGGAACAGGCATCGGGCTGCGAGTGGCGCAGCTTGCCGTCGACGCCGGCGCGCAGGTAGTTCTCGGTGGCCGAACCGCATCCAAGCTCGAAGCAGCGGCCGCGCAGCTGGGTGAGGCTGCGCACTGGTTCACCGTCGACACCTCCGACGACGACTCGGTGAAAGCGTTCTTCACCAACATCCCCAGCGTCGACGCTCTCTTCACGACGGCTGCCGATTACCAGGTCGGCTCGTTCCGTGAACAGAGCGTCGATGAAGCGGCGTCGCCGTTCACCTCCAAGTTCTGGGGGCAGTACCGCGTCGTGCACGCTGCGCTCGACAAGCTGGCACCCACCGCATCGGTGGTCCTCATGTCCGGCGCTGCCAGTGTGCGGCCACCCGCAGCTGCCGCGGCATACGTTGCAGCCAACGCGGCAATCGAGGGGCTCGGGCGGGGGCTGGCGGTCGAACTGTCGCCGATCCGCGTCAACACTGTCGCTCCCGGAACCATCGACGGGCATCTGTGGGCTCAGCGCCCGGCGGAGGTTCGGGAGGCCGCGTTCACCTGGAGTGCCGAGAACAACGTGCTCGGCCGCGTCGGGAACGAAGACGAGATTGCACAAGCGGTGTTCTATCTCTTCACCAACACGTACACAACGGGTTCCACGCTGTACCCCGACGGCGGGTACGCGTTGCGTTAGACCCGTGCCATTTGGCGACTGTGTGAAATGACGACTGTGCGAAATGCATTGTCGTAACACGAAGAAACGCCAATTCGCCCATAGGCGTGACCCCTGCCACATTCGTACCGTCTTCTCCGAGAACACTTCCCAACTATTCGAGGAGTCCGTCATGAAAAACACGTCAACGACCGCCGCCGGCGGTGAAGTGTCCGACGGTGACGACTACGCGCTCACCCGCGTTCCCGACGAAGCACGATATTCGTGGTTCTCGGTGGCAGTACAGCGATTCGGTCAGGTATCGGCACTCGCACAGTTCTTGCTCGGTGCGACGCTCGGCTACGGTATGACGTTCTGGAATGCCTTCTGGGCATTGACAGTCGGGGCGGTGATTCTCGAGGTCGTCTGTATTTTCATCGGCATCATCGGGGTTCGTGAAGGGCTCAACACATCGGTGGTCGCACGCTGGTGTGGATTCGGGCACGCAGGTTCCGCGGTGATCGGTTTGGTGATCGGGGTCAGCCTGATCGGTTGGTTCGGCATTCAATCTGCTGTCTCTGCATCAGGTTTGCACGGAATCATGCCGTTTCTGCCGCAGTGGGCGTGGGCTTTGGCCTTCGGTCTCCTGATCACCGCGATAGTCCTTCGCGGGTTCGGATCCATGCAACTGATCGCCAACATCACCGTTCCGCTGTTCCTGATCCTGGTCGGTTGGGCCGTCATCGCCGAACTGCGTAATCACTCGCTGTCAGATCTGATGGCATCTGCTCCAGCCGGGCCGGAGCTCAGCTTCCTCGCCGGAACTACCATCGTCGCAGGCGGTTTCATTGCCGGAGCAGTGATCACACCTGACATGACGCGCTTCAACCGCACGGCAGGCGATGTCGTGAAGCAGACGCTCGTCGGGATAACGTTGGGCGAATACGTGATCGGGCTGACCGGTGTTCTCCTTGCCCATGCCGTTCGCAGTTCCGACATTGCCACGATCATTCTCTCGTCGGTCGGTTGGGTCGGCGTTCTGATCATCGTTCTCGGCACCTTCAAGATCAACGACTGGAACCTGTACAGCTCGGGGCTCGGCGTCGTGAACTTCATCGACGTCGTGTTCGGTCGACGGATCAATCGCGCAGTTGTCACAGCAGTTGTCGGCATCACCGGTTCGGTCCTCGCGGCTGCCGGAATCCTGAACTCGTTCACCGACTTCCTGATCCTGTTGGGCGTCGGATTCCCGCCGATCGCCGGGATCATGGTGGCGGAATACTTCATCGTCAAGACATGGCGCAAGGATCTGGAGGAGAGTCGAGCTGCGGGTACCCTCCCGAACTCGGCACCCACTTGGGTACCGGCCACGCTGGTGATCTGGATCGTCTCGGCGCTGATCGGTCATTACAGCACCTTCGGCCTGCCGTCGATCAACGCGGTGGCCTCGGCCTTCGTTCTCTACGTCGTCGCGGGTCGACTCGGCCTGATTCGCGGAGTCGGACGCACCGCCACCGAAGCGCCGCAAGAGACTTCGGGGAAATCTGCGCTCACGCACTAGCACGGCACACACTGTAGAAGGGAGTTCGCGATGCGAATCGGAATCGACGTCGGTGGTACGAACACCGACGCGGTCCTGATGGACGGGACCACCGTCATCGGGCATGTCAAACACTCGACCAGCAAGGACATCACCGGCGGAATCGGCGGAGCTCTGACGGCGCTGCAGCAGCAGTACTCGTTCTCTCCCAGCGCTGTTCAAGCAGTGATGATCGGCACGACGCACTTTCTCAACGCTCTCATCGAGCAACGCGGACTTGCACCGACAGCGGCTCTGCGATTGGGGCTTCCGGCGACCGCGGCGCTTCCTCCGATGGTGGGGTGGCCGCGAGACCTTGTCTCCGCTGTGCAAGGAAGGCACTACCTCGCTCACGGTGGGCACGAGTTCGACGGTCGTCGTATTTCGCCGCTGGACCCCGACGAGATTCGCCGCCATGCCGCCGATATGGCTCGCAGCGGTACTCGTTCGGTCGCAATATCTTCGGTGTTCTCTCCGGTCAATCTCGAATGCGAAGCGGCCGCCGCGGAGATCGTGCGTGAGGAACTCGGCCCGGACGTCGCAATTTCGCTCTCGCACGAGATCGGTCGAGTGGGTCTACTCCAGCGGGAGAACGCGACCATCATCAATGCTGCGCTGCGCGAGCTCGCCGATCACATCGTCGACGGTCTTGCCCGATCTTTGGTCGAGCACGGCATTGTCGCGCCGCTGTACCTGAGCCAGAACGACGGAACCTTGATGGACATCGAGTACGCGAGGCGTTATCCGGTGGCGACTTTCGCATCGGGACCGACCAACTCCATGCGAGGCGCCGCTGTGCTGTCCGGTCTGGCCAGCTGTGCGGTGATCGACATCGGAGGTACCACTACCGACGTGGGCGTATTGACCAACGGTTTCCCGCGAGAAGCCACCACGGAGGTGACGGTCGCCGGGGTACGGACCAATTTCCGTATGCCGGACGTCTTCTCGATCGGTATCGGTGGTGGTTCGCTGGTGGATGCAGACGGACTCACAGTCGGACCCGAATCTGTGGGATACGAATTGGGTTCACAGGCACTCGTATTCGGCGGTGACACGTTGACGGCCACCGACATAGCCGTCGCGGCAGGCTTGGCCGACGTCGGAGATCGCAGTGCGGTGGCGCACCTCGACAGCGGCCTGGTGTCGACGGCACTCGACCGGATCTCGCGCCGAGTCGCCGACGCCGTGGAACAGATGCGGACCACGTCGGATCCACTTCCCGTTGTGGCGGTTGGCGGGGGATCGGTACTGCTGGAGCGTGAACTCCCGGGCCTGGGAACGGTGATTCGTCCTGAGCGCTTCGATGTTGCCAATGCGATCGGCGCTGCGATCGCGCAGGTCAGTGGTGAGGTAGATCGAGTCGAAGCGGTGCGGGACGGGCACCGGCAGGTTTTTGCCGACGATGCTCGCCAGGAGGCGATCGATCGGGCAGTCGCCGCAGGCGCACGGCCCGAGTCGGTGCAGATCGTGGAGTTCGACGAGGTCCCGATTCCGTATCTGCCGGGCAACGCAACACGTATTCGAGTGAAGGCAGTCGGTGACTTGGCACTGCACAGTGGTTTGGTCTCCACCGGTCAGGAGGGCTCACGATGAGTTGGACACTACGAACGGCGGATCTCGACGACCTCGCCAGGGGCGCAGCCTTGTTGGGCACCGGCGGCGGGGGAGATCCGTTCGTCGGCAAGATGTTGGTCACGCAGGCGCTCGGTGAGGCCGGTGAAATCACAATTCTCGATCCGGAGGAGCTTGACGACGACGCGTGGGTGATTCCCGTCGCGCAGATGGGTGCCCCGACCGTCGTGGTCGAAAAGATGCCGCGCGGAACCGAACCCGAGCTGGCGCTGATCACGTTGGAGAAGCACACGGGTCGAACTGCAGATGCCACGATGCCGATGGAGTGCGGCGGAATCAATTCGATGATTCCGTTGCTGGTGGCCGCACGGCGCGGCCTGCCGGTTGTCGACGCCGACGGGATGGGGCGAGCCTTTCCTCAGCTCGAGATGGAAACCTTCTCGGTGTACGGGATTTCGGCGAGTCCGCTCGCCATGGCGAACGAGCACGACGAGGTGGCGATCTTCGACACCGGAAGTGACAACAGCAGATTGGAGGGCCTCGCCCGCGGGGTGACGTCGAGGTTCGGTGGGATGGCGCACATCGCGCAGTACTCGATGACGGGTGCAGATGTGAAGCGGACGGCGATCCCACGGACTCTGTCGTTGGCCATGACCATCGGCCGGTCCATCAGACTTTCACGTGAGCAGCGGGTGGACCCGGTGCGGGCGCTTGTCGACAGTCTCGCCGACACGCTCTACGGATACGGGCGAGTTCTCTTTCACGGCAAGGTGATCGATGTCGACAGGCGAACCGATGAGGGGTTCGCTCGCGGTTCGGTGCGGATCGCCGGCGTCGGAGACGAAGAGCTGGAAGTTCAGTTCCAGAACGAAAATCTGATCGCCGTCCAATCCGGAGTGATGGTGGCGATCGTGCCAGACCTGATCTGCATCGTCGAGGCCGATACCGCCGAACCCATCACCACCGAGGGCTTGCGGTACGGGCAGCGCGTTGCGGTCATCGGGATCGCGACCCCACCCATCATGAGAACCCCGGAGGCACTGGCGGTCTTCGGCCCGGCTAGCTTCGGGCTCGATCGCCCGTTCCTGCCGGTGGAGACACTCGAGCAACCTGTACTGGCAGAATAGCGAGCCGTGAGCAGGCTGCACGCGGTCCGGGAGGCCGACCTCGACGCGATCGCAGCGGGGGCGGTGGTCCTGGGCTGCGGCGGGGGCGGCGATCCACGCTTGTTCGTGGAATTGCTGCGTCCACTGATGACGTCTACTTCGGTGGAGGTCATCGCGCCGGACCAGTTGCCGGAGGAGGCATTGGTGATGCCGGTGGGAATCGTCGGATCGGCCCTGGCCTTGGAGGAGCAATTGCCCTCCGGGCGTGAGTTTGCAGATACTGCAGCAGCTTTGACGCGCTGGACCGGGAAGCGTCCGACCGCAGTGATGACTTTCGAAGGCGGTGGACTCAACGCTCTCTCCGGCATTGCGGCGGCGTTGGCGTTGGGAATTCCCGTGGTCGACGCGGACCTGCTGGGTCGAGCGATGCCGCGGCTCGATCACTTCTCTCTCGCCGCAGCCGGGTTGGAATTGTGCCCGGTCACACTCGCCCAGCCCGGCGGCCTCATTACCGTCGTCGACGGAGTGGATGTGCTCGGCGCCGAGGTAGCAGTGCGGTCGTTGATCGGGAGAACCAGCGGTTGGGGCGCTCTGGCGATCGCGTCGATCGATGCGCGGACGGTGCAGGAGGCGTGCATTCCGGGAACTCTCTCCCGAGCATACGAACTGGGTCAGCACATCGGGGCCCTGGGCAGTTGGCAGGAGATCGCGGAGAGCTCCGGGGCCTTGGTAATGGGGACTGGCCGGGTGCGTGCGGTCCGTCGTAGTCGTCCGGACACCGGCGATCGTCGGGGCAGCGTGATTCTCGAGCACGGTTCTGCGGTGATACGAGTCGAATTCGAGAGTGAGTTCCTGACCGTCGCGTTGGACGGCGAGATGATTGCAACGTGCCCGGACATCGTGACGTTGCTCGACGTGCGGACCGGCGCCTTCGTCTCGTGTGAATCCGTGCACCAGGGGCACGATGTGGCCGTGTTGGTTCTTCCCGGTCCACAGTGGTGGGCGGACGAAGTGGGCAGATTGAAAGTTGTCGGCCCGCGGGCATTCGGGATCGACCACGACGCAGTGCTGATGGAGGCGCGATGAGCGCGAGTGTTTCGGCGTTGCTGAACAACCCGGCCTTTGTCGGGCTGTATCGACTTGCCGGGGAGGGTGATCCCGTCGTGACGACAGTGGGAGCACTCACCGGGGAATCGGCACAGTCGGCCGAGGCCGTGTCGGGTGCGGCGAGTTCAGGATCAGTTCTGGTGATTCTCGATCGAATCGACATCGGGGAGTGGAGATTCGACGCTCTCCTTCGGCGCACAGCGGCGACCGGCTGCCAGGTGGTCGCTGTGCACAGCGCTGCGGCGGAGGATGCGAATCTCTCGTTGCTTGCCGATCGGCTCGGACTGGTGGTGCTCGGAGTATCCGACCCGTGGCAGTTCAGCGTGGATCTTCGTGATCTTCTCTCGAATTCGCGGGCGGTGATGGCCGACGCAGTACTGCGGGCGACACACGCGGGCCAACGAGCCGGAGGAAGCGTCGAGAATCTTCTGTCGGTGCTACTGAACACCTTTCAGCGTTCATTCTTTCTCCTGGACACGTCCGGACGTCCGATGACCGGCGCCGACCTGTTGTCAGACGCTGATCGAGCAGCTGCCGGTATGTTGTCGGGTCGCGGGGCGCCCACCACGGTCGAATTGGACTCCGGCGGGGTCCTGATTGCGTGCCCGGTGATGTCCGGCGCAGCCCGAGAGCCCTGGCTGGCGGTGCTGCTCCCGGTGCGTCAAAGCGTCGAAGAGGCTTCTCTCTCAGTGGTTCTCGACGTGGCCTCGTTGGCTGCCGGGCACCGACTGGCCGTTGCGCGCATGGTCGACGAGCGTGAAGCGCGCCGGCGTAGCGCGTTGCTCGGTGAACTGATCGACACGTCAGCAGACGCCACACCCGGACTGCTCCGGCGCGCACTCGACGCGGGTTGGATGCTGGACGGATGGCACATCGGCATCAAAGTCCTGGCGGTCGGTGAGGTCGACCTGGTGGCAAGACGCAGCGAGGTTGCAGATGCTCTCGCCGCCGAGGGAATCGACGCCAATGTCGTGGAACAGGCTGACGGCTGGGCGGCGTGGACGACTCTGCCAGGCGAGCCGCGACCGGAGGCGATCACCAGGATCGCCGAGTGCATCCGTGCAGCTCAGGCCAGGTTGGAACCCACGATGGAGACCTGGGTAGGTGTGGGACGCGCACACGACGGTCCGGCTGGAATCGGTTCGTCCCTGTCGGAGGCCGGGGATGCCGCTCGGCTCGCCGGTTCCCGATCTCAAACAGGTCGATTCCTGCACGTGGACCGCCTCGGGCTGGCGCAGTTGCTGCTGGCGTGGACGCGAACCGACACCTTCCAGCCTGCGGCCGCGGCATTGCTCGCACCGCTACGCGATTCCAATGGAGAGTTGCTCGAGACTCTGTCGACGTACCTCGACGAAGAATCGTCTCTGGCTCACACCGCAACCCGAATGGGCTTGCACCGCAACACCGTATCGAGTCGGGTCGATAGAATTCAGCGCCTTCTCTCGGTCGATCTGGCCGATCCGGAAACCAGGCTTGCGCTCCACCTCGCCTGCCGGACGATCGCGCCGTGACGACGGTCTTCGCAGCTTCGTCTTGACAAGCGCGGGAGGTTCCTGCCATCCTCGTTGCCAGGTCACGAGTACCAGTGTTCAGCCCCGGCTTGCTGGTCGGCAACCCTCCTCCGCGGTGGGGTGCTCCGGGTGACGACCCGGCTGCGTTCGAAAACGAATGCGGCAAGCGCGGACTCTTCCGGGGCCATCTCCCGACGAACGAGTCCTTGAACGTGAGGATTGTCTTCGATGACTGCTGTATTGAGTGCCGACACCTGCTGCACCACCGCGATTGCCAAGGTTTCGGGTGCCGACCTGCAGGTTCCATTGGTTCAGGGCGGCGAATGCTCCTACGCCAACTTCGACTACGCGGCCAGCGCGCCGGCATTGGCCCAGGTCACCGACCGTATCGCCGAATTGTTGCCCACGTACGCCAGCGTCCACCGCGGTGCCGGCTACGCGTCCCGGATCTCCACGCTCACCTACGAGAACGCTCGTGAATCCGTTGCTCGTTTCGTGAACTGTGCCGACGATCAGGTTGTCGTCTTCACCCGGAACACCACCGATTCGCTGAACCTGCTTGCGCAGTGCGTCCCCGGCAGCACCGTCGTCCTCGACGTCGAGCATCACGCAAACCTGTTGCCGTGGAACGACGCTCGTATCGTCACCGCCGCAGACACCATCGAAGAAACGATCGAGCGTCTGATCGGTGAACTGTGCACCAAGCCTGCCGCGCTGCTCGCAATCACCGGGGCCTCCAACGTGACCGGTGAGATCCTGCCGATTGCACGTTTGGCTGACATCGCTCACCGTTGCGGCGCACGTATCCTCGTCGACGCTGCTCAGTTGGCTCCCCACCGTCGCATCGACCTGCAGGAATGCGGCGTCGACTACGTAGCGTTCTCGGGCCACAAGCTGTACGCGCCCTTCGGCGCCGGCGTTCTCGTCGGCCGCCGTGACTGGCTCGACGAAGCTCAGCCGTACCTCGCCGGCGGCGGCGCCGTGCGTGAGGTGACCATCGAATCCACCGAGTGGGCTTGCGCGCCCGCACGCCACGAGGCGGGTTCCCCCAACGTGCTCGGTGCGGCAGCCATCGCGACCGCCTGCGAAACCCTGCACGCCCTGGACTTCGACGTGATCGCCGAGCATGAGAAGGCGCTCACCGCCCAGCTCACTGACGGCTTGTCCGCCATCGAGGGCGTCTCACTCGTGCGACTGTGGAACGACGCTCCCGACGCCGTCGGAATCGTCACCTTCACCGTCGACGGATTCGAAGCGGGCGAGATCGCCGCATTCCTCTCCGCCGAGCACGGCATCGGAGTTCGCGACGGTCGCTTCTGCGCACATCCGGTTCTCGCGCGCCTCGGCCTCTCCGGCGGTGCAGTTCGCGCCAGCCTCGGCCTCGGTAGCAGCTCGGACGACGTGACGCGGTTGGTCGACGCCGTGAACATCCTGGTTTCGAATCAGCGTGATTGGAAGTACGCGAAGACGGCAGGTGCGTGGAACCCTGTGCCCGAGACCCGCCCCTTCCTCGGAGCCGCAGACGACAATGCCGGCGCAGCCGAGTGCGTCTGAGCTGAGCTCGGTCCCCGAAAACTCGAACGGACAACTAGCATGGCAGCCATGGCACCAGCGGATTTTCCCGCCACCCCTTCGAGAGTGAGCATCACTCTCGGTCAGTGGTGCCGTCGCCATGTCGATCTGTGCCGCACCTCTTCAGGAATGTGTTCGAGCTGACGATTCGTCTCGCTCATCCCATACTTTTCTGATTTTCGGAGGTCTCACATGTCTTCACTCGCTTCGCATTCTCTGCACGTAGCGGTCGAGTTGACCGGATCCGGTCACCATCCGGCCGCTGAGGGCGCACCCGGCAACCTGCCCATCATCGGCGGCGACTACTGGGTGGACCTCACCGAGGGTGAAAAGGCTCTCGATTTGGCTTCATTCCCTACCAATGTGGTTCGGATTCGCGCTGCGGATCTGCGTGAGGCACAGCTCGAACGCGCACGGATACGCGCTGCCGTCGCTGAAGAAGGACGCGATCCCGACAGCGTCGCAGTGCTGGTCGATCTCGAGATTCTGATCGCGCCGGAGGCTCGCTCCGCTCGTAAGGAGCTTGCGCAGTTGGACAGCGCGTTGACCTCGCCGCGGGTTCCCGTTTCGCTTCATTACGTCGGAACGCCCTCCGGTCTCGGCAGTTTGATCGCCGATATCCGAGCTGCGGAGGTCGCCGACGGCGTTACGTTGCTGCCTCTCGCATTGCCTCGCACGCTCGAGCATCTGGTGGACAGCACCATTCCGTGGCTTCAGGATCGCGGACTTGTCACACCGTCCACCGCAGTCGACGAGGTTCTCGGGCGTTTCGGACTGCCGCCCCGTCAGCGCACGCTTGCGTCCTGATCGTCACCGATTGCATCTGCGTACAGGTGGAACAGCGACGGTAATTCGTCGGCACCGTCCACCTGTGCCAGAAGCGTCCAGCACTGCGCAGTGATCGACCGAGCCCTCGTGCCGATCCAGTTGGTGGGCAGTAGTTCCGGCGGCAACAGCGGATCCGGTTCCATGGCTCGCGTGAATTCCGCCGCGAGTTCGATGGTCATCGTGACAGCATCGGTACCCGGACTGTTCTGCAGTTTGTGCAGGCGTGCGGTCGCTACGTCGAGTAGCCGTTCGTATCCGTCAGCGATCTGGTCCAGTGGCCACAACTGCGCGGCAATCTTCACGGGATCTTCGAGAGTGCCCACTTTCAGATCTCGAGTGGTGAGAGAAGACAGGTGCTGTTCGACGTCGAGTTCGGCGGCCGCATCGCGAATATACGGTTCCCAGGCGTGCGGCGAGACGTACAGACCGCCCTGGACGAGCGCGCCGCCGAGGTAAACGACCCTGGTGCGCAGCGCATCTCGCCCTTTCCGTGACGACTCCGGAATTGCGAATCCGGCCAGGTGCCAGTACCCGTCCCACGGCGTCACAGTGTCGCGGTCTTGTCGATAGGCCAGCCGAACGAATTCGACGTCGGGTTCCATCTCGCGCAGGGCTTTCGGCGTTGCTCGTAGCGTGGCCTGTCGCCCGCGACCTTCCTGAGTGAACTTCCCCTCGGTGACCAACCGCCTGATGCACAGCCGAACCTGTTGATCAGTTTTGCCGAGGGCGTCGGCGGTGGCATAGAGGGTGTGCCCGTCGACAGTTCCGTCCGTGCGCAGTAGTCCCTCGATCAAGATCCTCGTGGGTACATCGACGTCCCTGTCGGTCATCGCCATGTCCTTTCCTCGCTTCTCGACATCTTCGCCCACAACTGTACTATCGAATGCAATACGATCGTTTCAAATTCGTACGTTAGGGCGGGAAGATGGCAGCGGAATCGATGAGCGAGGGCAAGAGTAAGCCTCGTTTACGCAGGTGGATGGTTACTTCCCTGGCGGTGGTCGTTGTTCTGATCGCGACTCTGGTGGGCTGGACGCTGTACCAGAACACCTATGACATCCGTGAGGAAAAAGTGACGATCACCGGGGGATCGGTGCCGCTCCAGGGAGTCCTTGCACTGCCCGAACACGGTGACGGTCCCTTCGGGCTCGTGGTTTTCGTCCACGGAGACGGCCCGGTCGATGCAACACATGAGACGTTCTATCGACCGGTGTGGGAGGCGTTCGCAAAGGCGGGGTACGCGTCACTCTCCTGGGACAAGCCGGGGGTGAATGGGGCACCGGGCAATTGGCTCGACCAGAGCATGGACGATCGCGCGGCAGAAACGGAAGCGGCAATCGAGTGGGCGCGGGGACGTTCGGATATCGATCCGTCTCGGATCGGTCTGTGGGGTGCAAGCCAGGCAGGGTGGGTGATGCCCAAGGTGGTGAACCTCGACCCGGACGTAGCGTTCGTCATTGCCGTGGGTCCCGCGATCAACTGGCTCCAACAAGGCGAATTCAATACCCTAGCCGAACTTTCCGAGAGAAATGCGTCGGCCGACGAGTTCGAGAAAGCGCGGGTCGATCGTGCGAAGAACTTGGATCAGTTGGCCCGTGATGCATCGTTCGACGATCTCGTGGCCTCCGGCGAGGCCGACGGTCTCACCGAAGACCGGTGGAACTTCATCCGAAAGAACTACCTCTCGGATGCGCGAGCCGATCTCGAAACCGTGAAGGTTCCGGTGCTCTTGATCATCGGCGGACAAGACGTCAACGTCGACGTGGCTGATACCGAAAGGGTGTATCGCGAATTGTTGGACACTCCAGGGAAATTGGTGGTCAAGAAGTACCCCGACGCTACGCATTCGATCGTGGACAAGGATCTCGAAGACTCGGAAGTGAGGTCCGCTCTGGTGGCCGTCCTTGCTCCCCGTTCGATCTTCGCTCCCGGCTATCTAGCGGATCAGACTGCATTTTTGGAGGGAATTCATGGCTGACGGAATCACGGTTGTCGCACTGGGTGGTGCCGGTGCCATGGGCTCGGCAGCAGTTCGTCTGGCCGCAACATTGCCGGGAATCGGCAAGGTAGTAGTCGCGGATCGCGATATCGATGCTGCGAAGCGTCTTTCAGTTGAACTGGCGCAGGCGTCAGCGGAAGTCGAGGCGCGCAGCATCGACGTCACGGACGGTCGCACGCTACGTGAATTGCTTGACGGCGCAGACGTGGTCGTCAATACGGTCGGACCGTTTTTCCGTTTCGGCGTCGGCATTCTCCAGGCAGCGATCGGGACCGGGACTCACTATCTCGACATCTGCGACGACTGGGAGCCGGCCGTCGACATGCTGGAATTGGACTGTGCCGCGAGGGGAGCCGGAATCTGTGCGGTAGTCGGCATGGGCGCAAGTCCCGGGATGAGTAACCTCCTGGCCGCGATGGCAGTCTCGCGATTGGACGTGGTCGACGATCTGTATACAGCCTGGCCGGTTGATGTCGAGGGCGAGGACGAGTCGGTGGACACATTGAGTGCAGCCGCCGTTCACTGGATGCAACAGATCAGCGGCCAGGTTCCGGTGGTTCGTGCGGGGCGAATCGTCAACGAAGAACCGTTGCGTTCCATCGCACTCGAACTGCCCGGCGGACGTCGGGGGAACGCTTACGTGGTCGGGCATCCGGAGCCGGTGATGTTTCATCGGACCATCAATCCTGCGGGGCATTCGGCAAATCTGATGGTCATCACACCGGAAACCGTGGCGTTTCTCGACGTTCTCCGCGCCGACATCGACAAGGGGAGAATCGATCTCGACTCGGCCGCCGAAGAATTGGGCAAGCCTTCGCTCGGACGGATGATCCGTGCTGCGCCTCGAATGCTCACGCGCGCCGGCCACGGATCCCTGCCGTTGTTCTTCGCCTCGGCGACAGGAATGTTCGACGGAAGAGCGATGCGCGTCGTGGCCCGGATTGCAGACGATTCACCGGTGTCGGAGTTGCTGTCGGACATGGCCGGTGCAACCGGAATCCCCTTGGCGCTCGGCCTTGCTCAGGTGGTGTCCCGGCTCGCCGACGGAACGATTTCGGATCGGATCGGTGTGCACTCACCCGAGAGCGTCGTCGACCCGGAAGTTCTGTTCACTGCGCTGGCGCGGTTGTTCGATCGAACCGACTGGAGTGAGATCGTCACCGTCGAATCCGAGTTCCGCTAGTCAGTTCGCGGCGTGTGATCCGATGCGACTGCGGATTTCGGTCTCGACGCGATCGGCGTCCTTGGGGCTGAACGAAGGCGATCCGTGGCCGGCGAGAGTGAGTACCACCGCGGTCTCCTTCCACGGGCGTGAAAGATCCAGGCTGTACCACGAGCTGAAATCTGTTGTTCCCCAGATTCGTAGGCGTCCGCTCAGCCATGACATGACTCCGAGGTCGACGGATTCGATCTGCGAGTACGGGACGAACTTGCTGACAAACGGGAAGTAGTAGTGGCGGATCGTGACGCCCTGATCGTCGATCCGGACGGTTCGGTCCTCGTAGATTGTCGATGTTCCTGCACTCACAGTGATAACCCGGTTCCTGCTGGTCGATGCTCTCGATGGCTGCCTGAAAACCAACCATACAGTCTCTATTGGGACAGGCTGCGAGCGCGGGCGTCAAGCGCTGGTGGGCCTTGAGACGACGAGATCGCTCACCGCGATCTGGGCATTGCCGATTGCCGTCTGAACTGGTTCACAACTGCTCGATGCTCGGGCGAGCGCAAGAACTGCGGTGAGCAGGGCAGCGTCGGGTTGTCCTTCGAACGGTCCGCTCTCGACATCGAACTTTCCAGCTCGCAACTGCTTTCGGGCGTTGATTCCCAGTTGTGAAATGACCTCGTCCATCGCGGTCAGGCATTGGGCGAGCGCTCCGATCGACCAGTAGAGATCGGCTGCAACGACGGGTGTCCCCGACGCCACGGTGCCGGCGCGGCGTAATCGGTTGTGGGTGTCGAGGAGTATCTCGGGCAGTCCGTGGTCTGCGCAGTGTTCCATCCCGCCGCCTCCGTAAGGTGTAAAGTTAGGTTATTCAATTACGGTAAAGCAGGGAGGTAAGGGATGCAAGTAGTTTTAGACGATTACGTATCCGGTGCGTCGTTTGCGACGGACCTGGTCAACACCTCACCCCGAGTGTGGGTGGAGGCTGGTGACGCGTTGCCAGACTCCCAGACGCTTCACGATCTACTGGACGAACATGGACTCTCGCCGGATGCGCTCACCAACGGACGCGGGCCGACCAGCGGTGAACTTGCGGACGTTCAGGGGCTCAGAGAGGAAATTCGTTCGGTTCTCGATGCTCCGACTGCCGGCGAACTAGTCGATCGCACTCATCAACTTCTCCAGGCCGTCCCGCATCACGTTCGACTTACGCCAGATTCCCAGAACGGCTATCGGTGGAATGCAGTACCGGACAACACAATCGATCTCGCGGGTGAACTCACGTTGTTGATCGGATACTCGTTGCTGGGGACTCTGCGCACATTGGGGTACGAACGATTCCGTCCATGCGCATCGCCGACGTGCAACGGGGTGTTTGTCGATACGAGCAGGGGAGGGCGACGCCGATACTGCATGCCGGCGTTGTGCGGCAACCGAATCAACGTCGCGAATCACCGTCAACGGCAGCGTCGTACTTAGCGTCTGCGCTTGCCCGGTCGATAGTGACAATCGAACAGAGTACGGCCGACTGTATGGGGAACTTCAACGAGATACAGACCACGTCAATCCCGCACGATTGTCGCCATGGCAACTCCTAGTAGATGGCGGCTCGTATGAAAGCCCGTTCTGTCTCCGCGACAGCAGTTATCAGCGTTGGCGTTTTCACCCTGGCCGGGTGTGGCGGCGCATCCAGTCCCGAAGGTTCAGTCGGTGAGTATGCAAAGGACGGCAGTTTCACGACTGTCATCAACGCCGATCCCGGAAATCTGCACCCTCTGATCACCAACCTTACGTCGACTCAGATCGTGAACGCGTACTCGTACGATTCGTTGATCGACATCGACGCGCAAACACGCACTGTGCGTCCCTATCTGGCGGAGAGCTGGAGTGAAGAAGGGAACACGCTGAAGTTCGTGCTCAAGAAGGGCATCACTTGTGCCGACGGCACTTCCTTCACCGCACAGACCGCGGCCGATGACATCAACTGGGTCATGGATCCTGAAAACGCTTCACCGCTACGCGGATCCACTGTGCCGATGTCGACTTCGGCCTCAGCGGACGGTGACGAACTGACGGTGACTACCGCCGAGCCAGCGCCCTTCCTGCTCTCTCGGATCGGCGCGTTGCGGCTTCCGTGCGCTGCGACGCTCGAAGACCCGGCCAGTATCCGTTCCAGTAGTAACGGAACGGGTCTGTTCAAGGTCACCGAAGTTGTTCCCAACGATCACATCACGATGGAACGCCGCGACGGTTACACCTGGAGTCCGAACGGCGAGACCACTTCAGACACTCTCGGAGTGCCGAAGACAGTGACGATCAAGATTGTCACCGATCCCAGTACGACGGCGAATCTTGTTCTCACCGGCGGAGTGAATGCCGCAGCGGTCACCGGTTCGGACGAAGAACGAGTCTTGGCCGCGGGTCTGGATTCGAAGACCTACACCACGTTGTCCGGCGAGTTCATCTTCAATCATTTCGCGGCCCTACCCACGGCAGACCGTGCTGTACGGCAGGCCCTCGTGCAGGCAGTAGACCTGGACGACTACACCGAGATCACCACCGGCGGTAAAGGAACCCGCGCACGCGCCCTCGCGGTTTCGGAACCCCTTGCCTGCGACTACAACAGTGTCGAAGGGACGATCCCCGATTTCGACGTCGATGCAGCAAAGAAAACGCTGTCCGACGCAGGTTGGAAGGCGGGGCCCGACGGCATCCTGACGAAGGACGGTCGACCGCTTGCCCTCAACGTGATTTTCAACAACTCACGCGATACGAACTCTGCCGCCGCGGAATACGTGGCAACACAGTGGGAAGGACTGGGCGCGAGAGTGAAACTGACCGGCGGCGACTACAGTTTTGTCATCGCCAACACATTCAGCACCACCGACCTGTCGTCGTGGGACGTTTCCATCGGTTTGACGCTGGGGAGTGATACGCCGAGTATCTTTGCGAAGTACTTCACCGGCCCACCGAAGCCTGAAGGAGTGAACTTCGCTTCCCTCGACAACAAGAAGTACATCGAATTGTCCACTGAGGCTTCGCTTCTTCCCGGTGACGAGTCCTGCAAGGTCTGGGAGGAAAGTGAGCGGGCATTGTTCAAGGACGTCGACCTGCTGCCGGTATCCACGACTCCCGCTCACATGTTCTTCAACGGGGCAACGTCGATCTATCCGCCATCGAGCGGAATCCTTCCGGGCTCGGCGATCCGTGTCCTGAAGTAGGACCCTCGGCAGCGCTCACTTTCGGGTATTGATCATCCGAAGAGCAAACCGAAATACCACTGCAGCACCCGCACCTGCAGCCAGGCCGGCGACGACATCGGCAAGAAGGACACCGACGCCTATGCCCAGGACGGCAGCGGCGGCGACAGCAAGGGCTACGTCAGCACGAGGAGCGGCGATCGCGGCATCCTTTCCCCGAGTATCGAACGAGCACCCATCTCAACGGAGCATGTCACGAAACTGTCGTCCGCAGGTGTATCAACAGCAAAATGTGTGAAACGCGTCGGCCCCGACGGAGTTGGACTCCGCCGGGGCCGGGCTGTGTGTACAGCGCAGTGTGTATTGCGCGCTGGCTCAGTGTGTCGGAACGGATTCCTTCGAGGAGGTCGGGGACGTATCGGTGTGCTGGCTACCAATCTCCTTGCGGGAGTTGGAGCTGTTGAACCGAGGGAGGAAACCGGCCAGGACGAGTGCGACGACGGCGGATCCGGCAGCGAGGGCCATGACGACGCGGAAAGCGTTCTCCGACGGCAGCGTTGCCCCACCGATGGACATGGTCATCTGGGCGATGACGACACCCGCGATGGCGCTGGCGAATGATGTACCGAGGGAGCGCATCAGGGTGTTGAAGCTGTTGGCTGCACCGGTCTCGGACGGAGGAACAGCCCCCATGATGAGAGCGGGCATCGCGCCGTAAGCCATACCGGTACCGGCGCCGATGATCACTGCGATCACGATCAGTTCCCAAATCGAGTGCATGGCGAAAATGCCGATGCCGTAACCGATTGCGACGACAACGGCGCCGAGCATGAGCGTCACCTTGGGGCCGTGCGAATTGGTGATGCGTGAGGACAGCGGAGAGATCAGCATCATGATGATGCCGGAGGGAGCCATGACCAGACCTGCGGTGAGCATCGAACCGCCTAGGCCGTAACCAGTGACTTCAGGCAACTGGACTACCTGGGGAAAGACCATGCTGGCGGCGAACATCGCGAATCCGAACACGATCGATGCGAGGTTGGTGAAGAGCACCTGGCGGCGGATGGATACGCGTAGATCCACCAGCGGCTTGGGGGTGCGTAGTTCCCACCAAGCCCAGAATCCGAATATCAGGATCGCGGCGCCGAACAGGGAAAGCGTGAGCGTGCTCGTCCAACCCCAGTCGCCACCCTTGGAAATGGCCAGTAGTAGAGCGATGAGGGCGGCTGAGAGCGAGATTGCCCCACCGAAGTCGAACGTGCCACCTGTGCGAACCGTCGATTCGGGGACCAGGACGACAACAAGAACGGCCGCAAGAGCGCCGAGCACGGCTGACGCCCAGAACAAGACGTGCCAGTCGGCGTACTCGGCGATCAAAGCCGCGATCGGAAGCCCCAGAGCGCCACCGACTCCCAGCGAAGCGCTCATCATCGCAACAGCGCCGGCGAGCTTCTTGGGCGGAAGTACATCGCGCATCACACTGATACCCAGCGGAATGACGCCGGCAGCAAGGCCTTGCAGGATTCGGCCGGCAACGAGGGGGATAACGCTCGAACTGAGGGCTCCGACCACCGAACCGGTGACCAACAGCGCCATGCTGATCAGGAGTAGACGCCGTTTGCCGAACATGTCGCCCAAGCGGCCCATGGTCGGGACGGCGACGGCAGCTGCGAGCAGCGTGGCGGTCACAGCCCACGCGGTATCGGACGCCGGCGCGTTCAGGTACTCGGGCAGATGCGGGATGATCGGGATCACCAGCGTCTGCATGAGCGAGACGACGATGCCGGAAAACGCCAGAACAGCCACCACTGCGGTGGTGGCTGGCGACTTCGTTGTCTGTGGCGGCGTTGTCGGTGGTGGTGAAGTGGTTGACGACATTGCGGTAACTCCATCGGAGGAAGAACGAATAATGGTTTAAGTCAGTTGCTTGAACTAAAGTTAAATCAATTGACTGACTTAACGGAAGGCTGTGTCTCCGATCGTGACGAATATCTCCGGTGCCGAGCAGCTTCGGATGGTCGAGGATGATGGTGTCCATGACTACGAGGACTGAGGACGCGTCGGCCGATGTCGGCGGCGCCGCAAATTCCGCGCGCTCTGCTGCAACCCGAGACCGCATTCTCGCCGTCGCCGAGCAGTTGTTCGCAGAACATGGAGTCTTCGCGGTTTCGAACCGTCAGGTGAGCGAGGCGGCAGGTCAGGGCAACAATGCAGCCGTCGGATACCACTTCGGGACCAAGACCGATCTGGTCCGCGCGATCGTGAACAAGCATTCCCAGCAGGTCGAGAAGAAGCGTGGCGAACTGCTGTGTGAGATCGAAGGGTCCACAAACGTTCGTGACTGGATTTCGTGTCTGGTTCGGGCGTCGACCGATCACTACGCCGAAATGGGTGGCCCGACTTGGTACGCGCGGTTCAGTGCACAGATTCTCACCGACCCGGTCCTGCGGAAAATCGTCTACGACGAGGTACTGGCCTCGCCCACCCTGCAGGAGACGCTTCGGGGACTCTCTGACTGTCTGGCCGACATGCCGATGAGTGTTCGACGCGCCCGCGCGGACATCGGACGCAATGCGATCGTGCACATGTTCGCCGAACGTGAGCGCACGCTTGCCGAAGAGGGGCCGGACGCGGTCACGTCATGGGAGGACTTCACTACCGACCTCGTCGACGCGCTGGTCGGACTTTGGACGGCTCCGATCAGCCGCTGACCGGCCGTTTGTCCGCGCTAGCCGCCCGGTCCGGGGCAACCCTGCGCAATGGATCTCGCATCGGCGGAAGATCCAGGAGCAAGCCGACTCCGGCAAGAATGATGACAAGACCGCCAACGAGCGCGAAGGTAACAGGCTCATTCAACCACAGCACTCCGATGGCTGATGCCGAAATCGGAACGAGAAGAGTGACGGCCGATGCCGCGACTGGACCCGCCTGACGAATTATCCAGAAGTAGACCAGGTAGCCACCGGCGGTAGCCCCCAGCCCCAGGGCTACCACGGCGATGAGTGGGCCGACGGTTATGGGCCCCGGAGGGGGAGCGACGGCGGACACCGGCACCAAGAGGGCGACCGCGGCAAGTTGTTGGCCGAGGGCCAGCGTCAGGGGTGGAGTGTCCTGGAACGACTTTCGTGCGTAGACACCTCCGACTGCGTACAGCAGCGCCGCGGTCAAAGATGCGCCAATGGCCAGCATTGCGCGACTGTCGATCGCTGACGGAATTCCGCCGACAAGCACCGAGACGCCGACGATGCCGATCGCGACCCCCGAGAGTTTTCGCCAGGTGATCTTTTGTCGAAGCCAGAAAGCGGCGACGAATACGGTGAACATCGGAGTCGTGGCGTTCAGGATCGACGCCGTCGACGAGTTGAGGCCGACGATCGCAGTTGCGACAAGCGTCAGGGGCCCAGCGACGTTGAGGGCAGCCAGCAGTAGGAATGCAGGAAACCGATGACCGACCGCGCGCCAGGTCGATCTGCTGGAAGCAGTTATCAGCGCGAGAACCAACGCTGCAACAATGAAGCGGCCGTGCGTCGTGCCGACGGCGCCGAGAGTTGGTGCTGCCACAGCAACCAGGGGGAACGAGCTTCCCCAGAGCATGCCGACCAACAGCAAAGCTCCAACTACGGCGAATCGGCTGCTGCCGATTGCTTTCCAGTTCTTCATTGCTCCTCTTCGTCGACGACCTCGCGGACATGGCTGGTTGATGCCAGACCTACCCTATACCCCCAGTAGGTATAAGGTTGACTGTGTCGTGATGCTGCAGGCGAGCGGGGATCCAGCGACGGTATATTCCCTATCCCGCAACGGTTTATACGGCGAGATGTCAACTGAACGCACCCTCAGGCTCAGTAAAATATACCTATAGGGGGTATACTGGCGGTTGTATCGGGCTCGCTTGCGGGCCACATCCGTCCCGCAAAAGAACAGGAATCCCAATGAGCAGTTGTGGCTGTGGCAACACCCCGAAGTCTGACGCCAAAGGCGATGTCGGCGCTGTCGGTTCGGCGATGCCGACCGGTGGTAAAGACCTACTCAACGCTGGCAGTAGTGAACTCGTCGAATGTCGGGTCATGCCCGGCAGTGTGATCGAAAAGGCACGTGCCGAAGCGGAAGGCCTGTTTCGTGACTTCGAAGGAAATCGGTACTGGTTCTGCTGCAAGGGATGTGGTCCTCGGTTCGACGCAAATCCCAGGAAGTATGCCGACGTGAGCTGAGCGAAAAGTGGTGGTGCAGGCGATGGCTGCACCACCACTTTCGTTGTAGCCCTGTCGGGGGCAGTCGGGCCGTCGACATCAGACGGCGCGAGCGCACGCGCACTGGGTAGCCGCCAAGGTGCATTCGCCTCGGGTGGTTTCGTACGTCGCCTGTACGGGCAATTCAGCAACCGTCTCCCGAGGCCAAAGTGCAAATCCTGCAACGGTTCCCACTGCAGCAAGCGCTGCAAGGATGCTCCAGGTGACCGCAAATCCCGCGCTCGAACCAACCCATCCGGCGATCGGATAGGTGACAAGCCAGGCGAGGTGTGACAGGGAGAACTGGGCTGCGAATACCTCCGGTATACCTGCGGGTTCGACGGAGCGCCGAAGTACTTTTCCGGTCGGAGTGACGATCATGGCCATCCCGGCGCCGACGAGCGCCCACACTGCGGCAGTGAGCATCCAAATGAATACACCGGCCACGGCGAGGGCCGCTGCCGCGCCGGCGCTGACGACCAGGACAACGGAACCTGCTGTCATCACAGTACGTTCAGCGGTTCTGTCGAGAACGCGTGGAAGAAGAAGCGCGGTCACCAACGTGCCGGTGCCTGACGCGGCAAGCATCCACGCCACGTCGGATTGGGTTCCACCGAGCTCGTCGCGGACGTAGTTGACGGTGTTGACCACCACGATCGATCCGGCTGCTGCCACCACGAGATTGAGTGCCATGATGCCGCGCAGTCGCGGTGTGGTCACGAAGATTCGCACCCCCGACGCGATCCGATCCCACGCCTTGCGGTGAGTACTCCGACGAGCGTTGGGGATTCGGGTGGCCAGCACGAGCAGTGCCGAGACCGCAAAGCCCACGGAGGTGGCGACGAACAACAGGTTGAATGTCATGAAGGACAGTGCGACTGCGGCAAGAACAGGGCTGAGCAGGCTTTCCATCGTGTAAGCGACCTGCGAAGCCGACAGTGCGCGGGTGAAATCGGCCTCGTCGGTCACGATGTCAGGGATGACCGCTTGGAACGTGGGAGTGAACGCTGCCGATGCAGCTTGGAGAACACCTACCAGCACGTAGATGTGCCAGATCTCGCTGACGAAGGGCAATGCGATCACGACCGCTGCGCGAATGGCGTCGAGGGCAACGAGGAAAGCCCGTCTCGGCAACCGGTCTACGTACGCCGCCGCGAGTGGAGCGATCACGACGTACAGGGACATCTTGATCGTCAGCGCGGTGGCCAGCACGGCTCCGGCGCTCGGTCCGGCGAGTTCGTAGGCGAGTAGACCTAGCGCAACCGTCGCCAACCCGGTGCCGAACAGCGCGATGATCTGGGCGCTGAAGAGCAGGCGATAGTCGCGAATCAAGAACAGACGCAGGATGTTCCGTTCCGGTGCGGACTTAGCGATCCGGTTCATTTGGTTTCACTCCCGCGACAAGATTGAAAGCTCCGGTCAGGACATTGAGGGCGACGATTCCGACTACGTCGGCGATCTCGCGATCACCGTAGCCGTGCGCTCGAAGGCCCGTGATGTGTTCGTCTGAAATCGAGGCAGGCTCCCGATAGACGCGAAGTCCGAGGTCGATCATTGCCGCGATGGCGGGATCGGCCGAGGTGCCCGCGCGGGCACGCTCGATCTCGTCCGCCTCGACGCCGTTGGCGTGTGCGGCGGCCACGTGGGCTTCGAGGCAAACAGCGCAACCTTGCTGGACCTGCACAGCGATAGAGATTCGCTCGGTGATCTTGCGGCTCAGTTTCGCTCGCTTCATTGCTCGGCTGAGTTGCAGATAGCCGCCCAGCACAGCGGGCGAATGAGCCATCGCCGCGACCATGTCACCGACCTGTCCGTGACGGTTCACGAGTTCGGCGAGAAGGTCTTTCGATGCACCGACAGCGGTGGTGGGCGTGAGAGAAGCAAGGCGCGACATAACGAGTCCTAAGTGGTTCCGCCGGTGGTGGGTTCGGCTGGTGACAGCCGGCCGAACCCACCACTGGAGTTGGTCAAGAATTGACGGTGGATTGAACGGTTCGAGGATCGTCGACCTTGGTCGACCGCATCACGACCGCGGTGATTGCTGCGCCAACCACTGCGATGGCGGCTGCTCCGAGGAACACGGCGGAGAAACCGTTCGTCAACTCCGTCAGGTCACCGAGTTGATCAGCGCCGAACACTGCTGCGATCGCGGTCATCACCGCGAGGCCGACAGCCGAGCCGACCTGGTAACTGACGTTGACGATGCCGGAAGCCAATCCGCCCTCTTCCGGGCGTGCAGCCGAAATCGCCGTACCGAGTGAGGGAATGAACGCCAGCGTCATACCTGCCGCAGCCACGAGCGACGCCGGCAGTACGTCGACCCAGAAGTTGCCGGTGGGCCGGATCAACGACATCCAACCCAAACCGATTCCCAGTACCAGCAATCCGGCTACGATCATTGCTTTTGCGCCGAAGCGCGCCATGGCCCGTGGTGCCACGACGACCATGCCGAGCATGACGAAGATCGTCATCGGCAGCAGCGCCGCACCGGCCGGGAAGGCGCTGTATCCGAGCACTTGCTGCAGGTACAGGTTCAGGAAGAACCA
Organism: Rhodococcus sp. YH3-3; assembly: GCF_001653035.1. Taxonomy (NCBI): domain Bacteria; kingdom Bacillati; phylum Actinomycetota; class Actinomycetes; order Mycobacteriales; family Nocardiaceae; genus Rhodococcus; species Rhodococcus sp. YH3-3. The sequence continues at coordinate 1,018,908 of NZ_BCWH01000001.1, forward strand.
CATCGGTATCCAGGCGGCGCCGAGCACGAGCTGAGCGATGTTCGCGGCACCGAGGTTGGGCGCCTTGAAGATTCCCAGACGCACCAGAGGTTCCCGACGCTTCGACTGGATCAATACGAATGCACCCAACAGAGCGGCCGAAACGGCGAGCGCCAGCCATGTCTGCCCGGATCCCCATCCGACATCAGGTGCTCTGACGATGCCGAAGACTCCGACAGCAAGACCTGCGGTGACAGCGAGTGCGCCGAGGAAGTCGATCGACCCGGTACGTGCCGGTGCGTTCGGCATCAGGAGGGGAGTAGCGATCAGTGCGATGACAGCGATGGGAATGTTGAGATAGAACACCCAAGGCCAGCTGGTGTATTCGGTGATGACGCCGCCGAGGAACACGCCGGCCGTACCGCCGGCCGGAGCGGCAGCGCCGTAGATGGACAGCGCCTTGGTCATTTCCTTTTGTGTGCTGCCGAACAGCATCATCAGCAAGGTGAGCGCGGAGGGCGCGATGAGTGCGGCGCCTGCGCCCTGGACTGCACGGCCCGCAAGTTCGACGGCGACGTTACCGGCGGCACCGGCGACAACGGAACCGATCAGCAGGATCAGCCAACCAGCGGAGAACACTCTGCGGGCGCCGAACAGGTCGGACAGGCGGCCGCCGAGGAGGAGTAGCCCGCCGAACGCGATGACGTACGCATTGAAGACCCAGGTCAGGCCTTCTTGGGAAAAGCCGAGATCGCTCTGCATCTGGGGGAGAGCGACGCCGATGATGGAGGTGTCCATGATGACCATGAACTGAGCGGCGGCGATCAACGCCAACGCCCACCACTTACGGGTGGATTTCGGTTGTGTGGACATTCTGAGTTCCTTACCTGTACGGGGTATAGGTGATGCTTGTGTGGTCAAGGGGTGTCGTAAGCGGGCCTGGGTGACATCGGCGCAGCGCTTCGTTGGGGTGCACGGGGAAATGCTGCTCTTGGAACTCATTCGGCCGGCGCTCTGCGTAGATGCGCATCGGATCTCCTTCGAGTGAATTCAGGGTGTTCGAGTAGTTCGTTGCATACCCTAGGGGGGTATGGTACAAATTGCAACAGGTTCGATGTCAAGGAGTGCAGAACCTGACGCAGACGGCAACGAAAGTGCTGCCGACCCAAACTTTGGAGGGCAAGATGTTCAGCGACAACGGCTACACACTGGAATTGGCAACGTCGGAGGCGGCCGTCGGCAACCATGTCCCCTTGCAGTTCCGGATCCTGGATCCGGTTGGAACTCCGTTGATCCGGTACACGGACACCCACGACAAGCAGTTGCATCTGATCGTGGTCGGTCTGGACCTGACCGGATTCCAGCACGTGCATCCCGAATTGGACGAGAACGGAAACTGGCATGTGTCAGTCGATTTCGATCATGCGGGAGACTATCGAGTATTCGCTGATTTCACTCCGGACGGTGGTGACGGAATCACGCTCAGTGCGGATGTGCGCGTCGCCGGATCCTACGATCCTCGGCCGTTGCCCGCCGCTACTGCCGCCACGACGGTCGACGGCTATACCGTCTCCCTCGAAGGCGCGGCCCATGCCGGCCAGACATCGAAGCTCACGCTCTCGGTCAGTCGTGACGGAATCCCGGTCACAGACTTGCAGCCCTACCTTGCCGCATACGGGCATCTGGTCGCGTTGCGTGCCTCCGACCTCGCCTATCTCCATGTCCATCCGGACGGCTACCCCGGTGACGGTGTCACGCCGGCCGGACCGGCAATCACCTTCTACGCCAACATGCCGAGCGCCGAGGATTACCGGTTGTTTTTGGACTTCAAGCACGGCGGAGTGGTGCGTACGGCGGAATTCACGCTGACGGCCGACAATGCGACCACGTCTGGGGCCGAACACTCGAGCCACGCGCACCACGGGCACTGAAACCGAATGAGTTTCGCAGCAACGGGAAAACGGGCATGGGCAATCGCCATGCACCCATCTGTTCGCGCAGTAGCGAAGTGCGTGGCGATGTGCACAGTGATTGCTCTGCAAGACAAGGGAAGTCGAAGAGTATCCGCACATCGCACCGGTAACGAGAATTGTTGCGAAGTCACGCGTTGACGAACAGGAGGACATCGAATGTCGGAAGCGACAGAAGTTGGCAGTGCGCCAAGCGGCGCTCCAAACAGTGTCCAAAGCAGTGATGCGACCGGCGATGTGTGCTGCACGGGAGATTCGCACGGCTACATCACCGCCAAGGGCGACTACCTGGCGCGTCTGCGTCGCATTGAAGGTCAAGCTCGCGGCCTGCAGCGCATGGTCGACGAGGACAAGTACTGTATCGACATCCTGACGCAGGTGTCGGCGATGACCAAGGGCCTCCAGGCGGTGGCCATGGGCCTGCTCGAGGACCACATCGGCCACTGCGTCGTCAAAGCCGCTGTTGCCGGTGGGCCCGAGGCGGACGCGAAGATCAAAGAAGCAAACGACGCGATTGCGCGATTGGTCCGCTCATAGAATTGTGATGAATGTTGATACCTTGGTGCGCATGTTCAGTATCGAGATCCGTCGTACATTCGCTGTGAGGCAGGGGCTTCCGGCACCGGTGCGGGACGCGAAGAACTTGCCGCCGCTGATGCCTGCCGAGGGATTTCGCGTGACGATGCGAGTGGCGTTCTCGTTCGAGGACGACCAACTCGGAGAACGTGGATGGTTTGTCGACACGGACGCTCTGGACGAGTCCGTCGATCGATGTGCCGAGCAATTGGCGAGCGGTGCCTGGCCGGAGATTTTCGATTTCCGTCCGTCATTCGAGAATGTCGCGAAGTGGGCTTTCAGTGAACTTGCGTCCAGCATTCCTCAGCTGACCTACGTCGAACTCGACAACGAGACGATCGGTGTGGCAACAAGATACGTCAGATCACAATGATCTGACGTATCTTGTTGACGCACCGCGTTCGGTCGACCGGCCTACTGGTAGAGGCGCAACGCAGAACCGATGAAGGTCTTACCGAATGCGAGTCCGGCCTTGTTGAAGTAGAAGCTCAAGACCGTATCTGCAAACGGGACTGCGGACACCGTTTTGGTGATCTGTGACTCGGCGTCTGCCCACTCCGCGCACGCTTCTTCGCCGGTCAAGCCGGATGCCTTGGCAACGGCTGCTTCGTAGGCGGGGTTGTTGATCGAAGAGAAGTTCTTACCTGCTGCCGGAGCAGGACCGGAGAAGAACGGGACGAACCCGCTGGGAACCGAATTGTTGATCTGGATCCACGCGATGTCCCACTGGTTGTTGTCCTTGCCACTGAGCATGACGTCGACAACCTTGGTCTGGTCGGCTCCTGTCACCTCGACGGTCGCACCGAGGTCGGACCATGCCGACTGGGTGAGCTCGGCTGCCGCGCTGCGCGCATCTTCGCCGGCAGCGTAGAAGAGGCGGAGGGTCAGCGGCTTTCCGTCCTTGCTTCGTTTGCCGTCGGAGCCGGCGATCCAACCTGCAGCGTCCAGTGTTGCCTTTGCTGCGCTGAGGTCGAAGTCCGGAATGTTGCCTGCGACAGAGTCGTACACACAGGCTCGGGGCTCGACGGAGACAAGACTTGTTGCACGGGTGCCCTGGCCGCCAGTGATGACTTCAGCGAGATCGTCGAGATTGACAGCCTGGACGAGAGCTTTTCGAACGGCGGGATCACTGGTCGGATTGTCCGCAATCTGATTGAAGTACATCTGACCGGCGGGAAGTGGGCGCTGGACCGAGTCGAAATTGGCGGCATCGATGCGATCCTTGTCCGGACCGGCGATCGGAGATGCGCTCAGTTCGCCTGAGAGAAGCTGGTTTGCTGCGGTGCTGACATTGGGTGCCATGACAGCAATGACTGTCTTGGGGACACCCGGTGTGTCGGAGGTGGTGTCGTCGGGCCCCCAGCTGTAACCGTCACGACGCTCGAACGTGTAGTGGTCATTGGCCGAGACTTCGGTGACTTCGAACATGCCGGAGCCCAGCGACTTGTTGTTCGAGGCGGTCGGATCTTCGAGACCGGCATCGCACATGATCGGGAGGCGACTGATGGTGAGGAGGAGGAACGGGGTCGGCGCCGGAGTGGTTACCGTGATGGTGCGGGTGGCGAGATCGGCAGTGGCCGAAGCGCCGATGGGAACTGTGGTGCCGCGTTGTTGTGAACCCTTGGCTGGATCGGCTACGAAGTTGATGTTGTTCGCGACGGTCTGTGCAGTCAGCGTCGACCCGTCGGTACAGGTCACGCCTTCACGAATGGTGAAGGACGCGGAGGTCGGCGTTTCTTCCCACTTCTCGGCCAACCATGGTTTGAATTCACTGGTTTCAGGATCCTGGTAGACCAGGGAGTCGTACGCCAGCTTCGAAATTTCCGCGGTTGCCGCAGAGCCGGACATGATCGGGTTGAGTGCACCCGGATCGCCTTGCAACGCGTACCGGAAGGTTCCGTCAGTCAGAGGCTCACCGCCGCCGGAGCCCGAGGACGTGCCTCCCGAGCTGCAAGCCGACAATACGAGCGCGAGCCCCGCGGTCGCGGCAAGCGTCGAATAGGAGCGGTGTTTCATTGTGCCTCCGTGAAGGAGCCGGGGCCCGGGAGTGAATCGTGAGGGCGCAGTCGAGTGTGACCGCTAAATCTTGGCGCAGGACGTGACGGGCATCTCGGTCGATCCTCACGAAAATCGGGCGGATTTTTGTTCGATTTCACGAAGGTTGGAGTTCTGGTTCAGTTCACGGGGAGTCGAGGTCACTTCGTCGTGGCCACCCGGTCTCCGTGAGCACGGTTCCTGGAACTGACCTCAACGGGGAGGTGGGGCCGAGACCGTGGAGGTCTGCGTCGTCGTCGATTTCGGACCAGAATTCGTCCGCCGAAACATCAAGGCCGAGAACGATCCACGGCGGTCCGGCTTCTTGGAACGCGTACGAGACGGTTCCGGTACGCGGAACTGTCGTATCGAACAGTCGGTCTCCGACGGGATAGCCCTGCTGCTCGCCGACCAAAGTCAAGGTAGTCGGTTCGAAGGATGCATCGCGCAGAATCTTCTCGACTGCGCGGTCGAAGCTCTGCTGGACGCTGAACTCTTCGTCCGAGTTCGAACCGGTGAACTCGGGGAAATGCGCACAACAAAACGTATGGGCCCGCTGAGCTGCAGTAGAGACGAAACACGGGAAATCCACCGGCCACGACGTGACGTTAGCAGGGCGTCGAAATGGAGAAGTTGCTGTTTCAGCAAAGATGGTTGCGTGAGTTGTGGAGGGTCGTTCATCCTGGGTGCATGAGCCACGAACACCACAATCACCACGAAAACTCCGATACCACCGAGAATCCGTACGCCAAGGCGGACGCACAGTTCTGGAACTCGCTGTACGAGGAACGCCCCGCGCGCTGGAGCGGAAATCCCAACCCACAGTTGATTGCCGAAGCCTCCGACCTGGAACCGGGCACGGCACTCGACGTCGGTTGCGGCGAAGGTGCCGACGCTTTGTGGTTGGCGCGTCGCGGGTGGAAGGTCACCGGCACCGACATCTCGTCGGTTGCGCTCGGCCGCGCCCAGGCTCACGTCGAGGGCGAGGGCGTCGACATCGAATGGCTGGAAGCCGACCTGACGAAGTGGGATCCGCAGGGGCGCTCGTTCGATCTGGTGTCCGCGCAGTTCTTCCATATGCTCGAACCCGCGCGCGGGGAATTGTTCCGTGCTCTCGGAGATCTGGTCGCGCCCGGCGGGCATTTGCTGATCGTGGGCCACTCACCTCACGAGTCGCCGACCGAGCACCATCGGGCCATGCTCCATACACCCGAATACGTGGAGTCGCTGTTCACCGATGGTTGGAAGGTGTTGGTCTCGGAGTCGCGGGAACGTGATCTTCCCGCGAACCCCGAGATGCATCACACGACGGATACCGTTGTGCTGCTTCAGCGATTGAGTGCGAGCACCGACAGCAACTCGTAAGCGACGTGGGCCGCTGCGATACCGGTGATCTCGGCGTGGTCGTACGCCGGCGCTACCTCGACGATGTCGGCGCCGACCACGTTGAGTCCCACCAACCCACGCAGTGTGTTCAACAATTCGCGAGAGGTCATGCCGCCCGCTTCGGGTGTTCCGGTGCCCGGAGCGTGGGCGGGATCGAGTACGTCGATGTCGACGGAGACGTACACCGGGCCACCGTCGAGGCGCTTACGCATGCGCTCGACGATGCTGGCGACACCGTCGACCTCGTAGTCGTCACTGCGGATCACCTGGAAGCCGAGGACGCGGTCGTCTTCGAGGTCCTTCTCGCTGTAGAGCGGTCCACGGATGCCGATGTGCTGCGAACGCTCCATGTCGATCAGGCCCTCTTCGCTGGCGCGGCGGAAGGGGGTGCCGTGGGTGAAAGGCTGACCGAAGTAGGTGTCCCAGGTGTCGAGATGAGCGTCGAAGTGCAGGACGGCGATCGGGCCGTGATCGCGGGCCAGTGAACGCAGGATCGGCAGTGCGATGGTGTGATCGCCGCCGAGCGTGAGCACGGAGGAACCGTCGGCGCGCAGGTCGGTGACGGCGGACTGAACCGTCGTGAGAGCTTCCTGGATGTCGAAGGGGTTGACGCCGATGTCGCCGAAATCGGCTACCTGCTGGTTGGCGAAGGGCGAGACCTTCAGCGCTGGGTTGTACGGACGCAGCAGCTTCGACGCAGCGCGGATGTGCCCCGGACCGAACCGGGCACCGGGGCGGTAGCTGACACCCGAATCGAAGGGGATGCCGAGGATTGTCACGTCGGCGCGCGAGACCTCGTCCAGGCGCGGGAGACGCGCAAAGGTGGTCGGCTCGGCGTAGCGGGGGACGCGCGTGGCGTCGACGGGTCCGATGAACGATCCGGGGTTGTTGGTAGCCATGTGCAGAGGTCCCTGCTCTCGATTCGGCGCACACCGGGCGCCCTTCAGTGATGTAGCTCTCTGAGCAAGTATGGTTTCTTCAAAAGGCTCGGTTGTCAACCCCTGTTTCCTGAAAGGGACACGGCGGTCGTGAAGGAGTGGGTTCAGTGGCCAAGGCGAAGGAAGCGGTCGAGCCGATCGGACCGCGCATCGGGGCGAGGCTCAAGGCGGCACGTCAATCGAAGCGGTTGACCCTCGACGACCTGGCCGAGGCCTGTGGTGTGACCAAGGGGTATCTCTCGAAACTCGAGCGCGATCACGTCAACGCGTCGGTGGCGACCCTGATCAAGGTGTGCGCGGTGCTCGAGATCCCTGTCGGATCCCTGTTCGAGAATGCGTCCGCCGGTGAAGTGGTCCGCGCCGACGCCATGCCGCAAATCAGCTTCGGTGGCGAAAAGATGACGGAGTACCTGCTCACGCCTACCAACGAGCGTCGAATTCAGGTGCTGCTGGGCGAGCTGGAACCAGGCGGCGGAAGTGGTCGGGAGTTCTACAGTCTGCCGATCGACGTGAACTTCGTGCACGTGCTCGAGGGCGGCTTGCGGGTCTCGTTCGAGGGCGGTCGGACGGATCCGAACGGTGAGGCCGTCGATGCCGAAGACGTCGTACTTGCGGCGGGCGATTCCTTCACATTCACGCCGACGCACAACCATAGTTTTCAGGCCGAAGGCTCGGTTCTGGCGAAGGTTCTGTGGGTCTTGAATCCGGCATTGCCGGAAGGGCCCCGCGCGTCGTCTTCGTGAGACTCGAATCCGTGAATGTTGATTCTTAGGAAACAAGAGTTGACATGATTGGCGGCACCCGTCACCCTGGTAGTTGTCCCCGTCACACACACCGTCGAAAATTGGCGTCACGGAACTCCTGAAGGAGCGCACCATGCATGTCGATTCAGTTCGAGTTGGCCTGTTCCAAGGTCCGCTCACCACCCCGGACACCTTTGCGTCGGTGGAGTTCAATCTCGCTGCAATCGACACTGCTGCCCGCGAGGCTGCGGCATCCGGTGCGAAGATCCTGCTGACGCCGGAGATGTCCGCAACCGGCTACGACATCGGTGAACTGGTGTCGCTACGCGCGGAGCCGGCCGACGGCCCTATCTTCGATTCCGTCGCCGAGATTGCTCGAAGTGCAGGCATCGCAGTCGTCTACGGCTACCCCGAACTCGACGGGGGAGACGTCTACAACAGCGTGCAGGTGGTGGACCGCGATGGCACTTCGCTTGCGCACTACCGCAAGACGCATCTGTTCGGCACGCTCGACCGTGAGCACTTTCGGCCAGGTGAGACCCTGGTGGTCGGGTTCGATTTCGAGGGCATCCGCTGCGGATTGTTGATCTGCTACGACGTGGAATTTCCGGAAGCGGTTCGGGCCCATGCCGACTCCGGTACCGAATGGCTCATCGTGCCGACAGGGTTGATGACTCCGTACGAACACATTGCGCAGCAAGTGGTTCCGGCCCGCGCATACGAGAGTCAGATGTTTGTCACCTACGTCAATCGCTGCGGCGCCGAAACCGAGCTGACCTACTGCGGTCTCTCGTGCGCCATCGCGCCCGACGGTGCCGAGTTGGCGAGGGCCGGCGGCGACCAGGAATTGCTCTTCGCGGACATCGCCGCCGCCACCGTCGCGCAATCGCGCACTCTCAATACACATCTCGACGATCGACGCCTCGATCTGTATCCAGACCTTCCTGTCACGACTGTCTCCAAGGAGAACCGTAGATGACCATCCCAGTAGCTCCGGACAGTTCCTCGGAACCCGGCAAGCAGCCGCCCCTCACGATGTTCGGACCGGATTTTCCGTTCCCGTACGACGACTACGTTTCCAGTCCGGCGGGACTCGGCTCGGTGCCCGACCTGGCACTGGGTACCGAGGTTGCCGTGATCGGTGGCGGACTCTCCGGCATGATCGCGGCCTACGAGTTGCTCAAGATCGGTCTCAAACCGATTGTCTACGAAGCCGATCAGATCGGCGGCCGGATGCGGTCGGTCGAGTTCGACGGGCACCCCGGGGTTGTCGCCGAGATGGGCGCAATGCGTTTCCCACCGTCGTCGACGACGTTGTTCCATTACCTGAACGAACTGGGTCTGCAGACCGAAGAGTTCCCCAATCCCCTTGCCGAGGTCACACCGAGCACGGTCATCGATCTCAAGGGTGAGAGCCACTACGCGCACACTCTCGAGGATCTGCCGCCGATCTACACCGAGGTGGCGCAGGCCTGGCAGCGCACTCTCGAAGAGCATGCCGATCTGATTCCGTTGCAGCAGGCCATTCGTGACCGCGACACCGCAGAAATCAAGCGGATCTGGAACGACCTCGTGGTGCGCTACGACGACCAGACGTTCTACGGATTCCTCGCCGCGTCGAAGCACTTCAAGTCCTTCCACATGCGGGAAGTGTTCGGACAGGTCGGATTCGGTACGGGCGGTTGGGATACCGACTACCCCAATTCGATCCTCGAAATCCTTCGTGTGGTCATCACGGCCGCCGACGACGACCACCGCGGCATCGTCGGTGGATCGCAGCAGCTGCCGATGCGGTTGTGGAACCGCGCCCCGGCGCACATGGCGCATTGGCCTGCCGGTACTACGGTCGCTTCGCTCAACGACGGTGAGACGCGTCCCCGCGTCACCGAACTCCGGCGTACCGAGCCCGGCAACATCACGGTCACCGACTCCGAAGGTTTCATTCGCACGTATGCGAGTGCCGTTGTGACAGTGCAGAGTTGGATGCTGCTGAACAATATCAGGTGTGACGACGATCTGTTCCCGATCGACCACTGGACTGCGATCGAGCGAACTCACTACATGGGTTCGACCAAGGTGTTCGTTCTCGTCGACCGCCCGTTCTGGAAGGACAAGGACCCCGTGACCGGCCGTGATTCGGTGTCGATGACACTGACCGACCGTATGAGTCGCGGCACCTACCTGCTGGATCAAGGCGAGGGCAAGCCAGGCCTGATCTGCTTGTCGTACACCTGGTCGGACGATTCGCTGAAGCTGCTGGCGCTCGACGCCACCGAGCGCATGAACATCATGCTGCGCTCTCTCGAAGAGATTTACCCCGGCGTTGACTTCCGCAGCCACATCATCTCGAGCCCGGTGACGCTGTCGTGGGAAACCGAGCGCGACTTCATGGGCGCATTCAAGGCGAACCTTCCGGGGCACTACCGCTACCAGGAGCGCCTGTTCTCCCACTTCGTGCAGAATGATCTCGAACCGCGTCATCGGGGAATCTTCCTCGCCGGTGACGACGTGTCGTGGACCGCCGGCTGGGCTGAGGGCGCGATCCAGACCGCGATCAACGCGGTATGGGGCGTCGTCAACCATCTCGGCGGCGCTGCGCCTGCCGAGAATCCCGGACCCGGCGACGTGTTCGAGGAGCTTGCTCCGATCAGGTTGGGCGACTGAGCTCACCGCAACTGCCGAAATGTCGTGCCCGATGGGGGTTGGTACTCCTATCGGGCACGACCTCTTTCCGGTGATCCACGCAACACTGGAAAGTGTTCGGATCCAATAATTTCCAGGAGGGTGTTCAATGGCGAGCACATCATCGGCGACCAAGACCGCAGCTGCAGAATCGAGACCGGCAGGCGGTGATCGATCCGGTGACCCGGCGCTCGAACTGGTCGCCGAATTGGCAGCAGCGGGCCAGCGACTCGTCTTCCGTCAGGGTGACAACCTGAACAGTGACGATCTGACCTGCGTGGTGCTGTGGCCGTCCGGAGAGCCCTCCCTCTCCGATCTGTGCGAGAACTTCGAGTCTCTCGGACTCCGAGTTTCGACGCACCGCCCGCTTCCGACCGTTCTGGGTTCGGCGCATTACTTCACCTTCGAGCCGAGCACCTTCGACGGCAGTGCGCTGGAGAAGATGGCGGACGCCTTCGAAGCCGTCATCGCCGGACAGACCCGGATGGATGCGTTCTCCAGTCTGATCGGACGAGCAGACATCACCTGGCGCGATGCAGAGTTGCTGCGCGCTGCGTGCCGTTTCCTCGCTCAGGCTCGTATCGGTTTGTCCGAGAGCTACATCGTCGGAGTGTTGGCAGCGAAGCCACTCTTCGTACGGCAGGCGATCGAACTTTTCACCGCGCGTTTCGACCCCGCCGTGGCGGGTGTGCGTGAGACAGCTGTGGCCACCGCGGCGGCGGCCATCGACGAATCAGTCGACGGTGCAGACACTCTCGACGAGGATCGCGTCTTGCGCGGCGTTCGTTCGTTCCTGCAGGCGACTCTGCGCACCAACTGGTACCTGCGTGGTGAGTCCGGCGACCCGCTGCCGTACGCGTCGTTCAAGATCGACTCGCAGTTGCTCTCCACCCCGCAGAAGACCGTTCCCTTCCGCGAGATCTACGTCAGCGCTCCCAATGTCGAAGGCGTTCATTTGCGTAGTTCCTCCGTCGCCCGTGGCGGCCTGCGTTGGTCGGATCGATACGAGGACTACCGCACCGAGGCCCTGAGCCTCATGAAGACCCAGAGCGTGAAGAATTCCCCGATCGTTCCTTCGGGTGCCAAGGGCGCGTTCGTGGTTCGGGGCACGTCGTCACCGACTCCGGCGCAGGTGCAGGAGTCGTACAGCACCTTCATTCGCGGCTTGCTGGACGTGGTGGACAACATCGTCGACGGCGCTGCGGTACACCCGGCAGAAGTAATCGAGTACGACGGTGAAGACTCCTATCTCGTCGTGGCAGCAGACAAGGGGACAGCGCGGTTCTCCGACGTCGCGAACGGCATCGCCGTCGAGCGTGGTTTCTGGCTCGGCGACGCTTTTGCTTCCGGCGGTTCGGCCGGCTACGACCACAAGGCGATGGGCATCACCGCTCGCGGCGCCTGGGTAGCGGTTCGACGGCACTTCGCCGAGCGCGACCTCGATGTCGACACCGATCCGTTCACCGTCGCGGGTATCGGGGACATGTCCGGCGACGTGTTCGGCAACGGAATGTTGCTCTCGCACAAGATCCGTCTGGTCGCGGCATTCGATCACCGCCACATCTTCATCGACCCGAACCCCGACACCGAGACGACGTTTGCCGAACGCGCTCGCCTCTTCACCGTGCCGCGCTCGTCCTGGGACGACTTCGATCGCACCGTGATGTCGCCTGGTGGTGGCGTCTGGCCGCGGAGCGCGAAGTCGATCCGCCTTCCGCTCGAGGCGCGTGCGGCCCTCGGAATCATCGAGGAGAAGCTGACCCCGCAGGAACTGATCCGAGCGATCCTGTGTGCTCCGGTGGACCTGTTGTGGAACGGCGGCGTCGGTACCTACGTGAAAGCGTCGACCGAAAGCAACGTCGACGCGGCCGATCCGTCCAACGACGCAGTTCGCGTCAGCGCTGACGAGTTGCGTGCGACGGTGGTCGGTGAGGGCGGCAACCTCGGCTTCACCCAGCGTGCCCGCATCGAATATGCCGCTGGCGGTGGCCGAATCAACGCCGACTTCATCGACAACGCGGCCGGCGTGGCTACCTCGGACCGTGAGGTCAACATCAAGATCGCACTCGCAGCGTTGGACTCGACCTCGCGCAATGAACTACTCGCGGCGGCCCAGGACGAGGTGGCCGCATCGGTGCTCGAAGCCAGTGAAGATCAGACCCTCGCGATCAGCCTGGCCGAGCACCGCGCACCGGCCCTGCTCGATCAGCACGAGCGGTTGATCGAGAACCTCGTCTCGGCGGGCGCCATGAAGCGACTGGAAGAATCTCTGCCCGACGCCAAGGCGCTGGCGGTCAGGGCGCGTGCCGGGCAGGGTCTCCTGCGGCCGGAACTTGCTGTGCTGGTGGCGCAGTCGAAGAACGTACTGACTGCGGAACTGGGCGCATCGACGGTCCCGGACAATCAGATCTTCGCCGATCGTCTCCCGCAGTACTTCCCGCTCTCCGTCGTCGAGGCCGCACCGGACGCAGTCCGCGCACATCGGTTGGGCCGCGACATCATCATCACCTCGGTGGTCGACGAACTGGTCAACCGCGTCGGCCCCGGCGTGTTGTTCCGGCTCGAGGAACACCTCGGAGTTCGCAGTCCGGAAGCGGCTCTGGCCTACGCCGTAGTCAGCGAAGTGCTTGGAACGGAGGACCTTCGACGTGAAATCCTGAACTCCGATCTCAGTGCCACCGAACAGCTGAAGGCTCTCGATCGCTTGCAGCAGCTGTTGGAATCCGAAATGAGCTGGGTGTTGCGCCGCCCGGGTGCTGCCGGCCGGTTCACCGTGAACCCGCGCGCCGACATCGATCGGTGGGCAGCCCCGGTGCGGGAACTCACCGACGGTTTGTCGGCAAGCGAGCGCATCGAGGCGTCTTTCGGAGCGCTCGCCCTGGCAGACATTGCACTGCAGGAAAATACGACGGCCGCGGCCGCAGCCGCGATCTATCGGGAACTCTCCGACGCTCTCGACCTGGGCGATGTTCTCGGCGGCGTCGACGTCGCCGTCGGTGCCTCGCATTGGGAGGTCATGGGCAGCGCTGCCGTCCACGCCAGGTTGACGGCGCGTTTCGCAGACCTCGTGTCCGGAGCGCTCGGAGAAGGTATTCCGGAGGTCGTCGAGCTGTGGACCGCCGCCAATCCGCAAGCGGTGCGCCGGTTCACGGCTTTGATGTCGAGTGTGAGCCGCAGTGGAGCGCTGGACACCGCCCGTCTCTGCACGGTCGACGCCGAACTCGAACTACTCGTTCGCGGTGCGTCCAGTTTCGCTTCGGTACACGCCGCGGAGGGTTCAGCGGCCCTCCCAGGCGAGTAGCGATAGCAGCAGTTCGGCTCTGACCCTGGCCTGCCCGAGGTCGCATTGCAGCAGTTCCTCGATGCGTGCGATGCGACCTCGGAGGGTGTGCCGATGAACACCGAGTTCGGCTGCAGCCGACTCCCATTGGCCGTTTGCCTCGAGATAGGCGCGCAAAGACGCGGCCAGTGCGGTTCCGTGTGCCTGGTCGTGTTCCGTCAGCACCGGGATGGTGTCCGCAGCCATGGCGATCAATGCCTCACGGGCAGACTCGGATGCCAGAATCGTCGAACCACTCAGAGCGTCGAACTCGAGAATACGCGCCGTAGCCGTCGTGAGGTTGGCCGCGGCGCGGGCCTGGACGAGTGCGCGGGGTGCGTCGAGAAGACGGTGAGGGGTGCTGATTCCGGCACGCACGGCTTTCGCTTCGGTGGGGGAGAGCTGCGCCAGTAGTGTTTTGGCGGTGTCGATTGTGTCGGTTCCGCGGAGGAGGACGGTCAGCGAACCGTCCTCGGATTGCGCGAACAACGGCCGGCCTGCTCGCGCGAGAGCGTTGTCGAGTTCGCGAAGAACTGGGCCGAGTCCGGATCCGCGAACGTGGACGACACGAATGTTGCCGTGCGTGTCGCTTGCCTCGTCCAAATACGACGGCACACTGTCTTCGGGGATTCGGCCGTCGAGTAAGAGCCCGAAAGCCGTGGCGTTGAGTCGAGTTCGCTCGGCCCGTAGTCGAACCGGTTTCTCGAGTTCGAGAGTGAGCAGCGAGACCGCATGCCCGAGCAACACTCTGTCGATATTGCTCAGGGGCCCGGCGCCCGCCATGGCGAGGTAGCCGTGCCAACTGTCGGTGACGCCGACGGGGGACAGTGTCAGCGTCCGTTCGGGTGTGCTCTGCGAGATCGACGCCGGAGCGTTGGGATCGCGGGTGGTCGCCGCGACCGCGCGAACCTCGGTGATCAACGACTTCTGGTTTGCCGGATGCACCGCGGTGATCCGATCTCCGACAAACGCCACCGAAGTTTTTGTGGCCGTGGCCAGTTCGCGCACGATGGCAGACACGCCACCGCGCAGTGCAACGCGGGTGATGCGCGTCTGTACTTCTGCCGCGCGGAGTACCGATTCGTACTCCTGCTGGCTCAGACGGGTCATCACCGCGCGCGTGACTGCCGCGAACGGGGTCGTGAACGGCACTTCCAGCAGGGGGAGTCCGCGGCTGCGGGCGGCGGCAATCAGGTCTGTGGGCACACTCTCGTGGGAAAGGCCGGTCCCGAAACCCAGAGCCGATACTTCTGCGGCGGCCAGACGGTCGATGTACTCGCTGTAGTCGGTGGCGTCCGCGCCCACCAGTGCCAGCCCGGTGGTGAGCACCAATTCGCCGCCGGAAAGCCACGGGGTGGGGTCCGTCAGCTCTGTGGCCTGCGCAAACGTGACGGGGTGGGTGGCAGCTGCTCGGTCGGTGAGCAGAGCCAACGAGAGGTGTTTCTGGCGCAAGAGCCACGAGATCGGAACCGTCACCTGATCAAGGCTAGCTGTCGTTGCCGATATGGAGTAGCCCTGGAGCTCCGGGTATCCATTTCGGCAGTGCTTGCGATGCTTCGCGCGTCGCATACTCGAATGCAATACACAACCGAGAGGGTGGTCACATGAGTGCAATCGAATACCGGCTTCCGCAGGAGCGTCGCATCGTCACGGAGTTCCCGGGCCCGCGCTCGGCTGCGCTCGCCGAACGCCGTAAGAAGGTCGTCGGCGCCGGCGTCGCATCCACCCTCCCGGTCTACGTCGCCGACGCAGACGGCGGAGTCATCGTCGACGTCGACGGCAACTCGCTGATCGACCTCGGTGCCGGTATCGCGGTGACCAGCGTCGGCGCCTCCAACCCGGCCGTCGTGTCCGCAGTTCAGGATCAGGTCGCGCACTTCACCCACACCTGTTTCATGGTCGCTCCGTACGAGGGCTACGTCGAGGTCGCCGAGCGTCTCGCCGAACTCACCCCCGGTGACCACGAGAAGCGTTCCGTGCTGTTCAACTCCGGCGCAGAAGCTGTCGAGAACGCAGTCAAGATCGCCCGTCACGCAACCGGTCGCGACGCAGTCGTCGTCTTCGACCACGCGTACCACGGCCGCACCAACCTCACGATGGCACTGACCTCGAAGTCCATGCCGTACAAGAGCGGCTTCGGTCCGTTCGCCCCCGAGGTCTACCGCGTCCCGATGTCCTACCCGTACCGCGAGGGCCTCAATGTCGACGGCTCCAAGATCACCGGTGAGCAGGCCGCACAGCGCGCCATCACGATGATCGAGAAGCAGGTCGGCGCTGCCAACACGGCCGCCATCCTCATCGAGCCCATTCAGGGTGAGGGTGGATTCATCGTTCCCGCAGAAGGATTCCTCCCGACGCTCGTCGCGTGGGCCAAGGAGAACGGCGTCGTCTTCATCGCCGACGAGGTTCAGGCAGGCTTCGCTCGTACCGGCGCCTGGTTCGCCAGCGATCACGAGGGCATCGTGCCCGACCTGGTCACGCTCGCCAAGGGCATCGCAGGCGGCATGCCGCTCGCCGCTGTCACGGGCCGCGCCGAGCTCATCGACGCTGTCCACCCCGGCGGCCTCGGTGGCACCTACGGCGGTAACCCCGTCGCCTGCGCCGCTGCATTGGCGTCCATCGACCAGATGCGTGAGCTCGACCTCTGTGGCCGCGCACGCACCATCGAGTCGACCGTCGTCGGCCGAATGAACGCACTGGCAAAGGAACTCGACGTCATCGGCGACGTTCGCGGTCGCGGCGCCATGCTCGCCATCGAGCTGGTCAAGCCCGGTGGGCAGGAGCCGGACGCCGACATCACCAAGAAGATCGCCGCCGAATGCCTCGCTGCCGGCGTCGTGATCCTCACCTGCGGTACCTACGGCAACGTCATCCGTCTGCTCCCGCCGCTGGTCATCTCCGAAGAGCTGCTCGACGACGCGTTGACCGTCCTCGAGACCGCCATCCGCACTGCAGCACAGGGGAACTGACATGTCCAACGTCTCGGATCTTCTCGACTCGGTACCCAAGGGTCTCTGGCTCGGCGGCAAGCTCGTCCCGGCCGAGAAGACCTTTGCGGTCTACAACCCGGCAACGGGTGAGGAACTCGCCCAGGTAGCCGACGCCACCGCTGCCGACGGTATCCGTGCGCTCGACCTCGCCGCTGCGGCGCAGGAAGACTGGGCGGCCACTCCGGCACGTGTACGCGGCGAGATTCTGCGCACCGCCTTCGAATTGCTGCACGCCCGCGCCGAGGACTTCGCGCTGATGATGACCCTGGAAATGGGTAAGTCGTTGGCAGAGAGCCGCGGTGAGGTCAACTACGGCGGCGAATTCCTGCGCTGGTTCAGCGAGGAAGCAGTACGCATCGGCGGACGTTTCACGCAGGCTCCGGCCGGCAACGGTCGCATCCTGGTCACCAAGGAAGCCGTCGGACCGGTCCTCGCGATCACCCCGTGGAACTTCCCGCTCGCCATGGGCACACGCAAGATCGGACCGGCGCTGGCTGCCGGTTGCACCATCATCGTCAAGCCCGCCGAGGACACGCCGCTGACCATGCAGCTCCTCGGTCAGGTGTTCGCCGATGCCGGTCTGCCCGACGGTGTGCTCTCGATCCTCCCGACGTCCGACGCGGCCTCCATCAGTGGACCGCTGATGGAAGATGCGCGTCTGCGCAAGGTCACCTTCACCGGCTCCACTGGCGTCGGAAAGTTGTTGGTGCGCAATGCTGCTGACAAGCTGCTCCGCACGTCGATGGAACTCGGTGGCAATGCACCGTTCATCGTCTTCGACGACGCGGACATCGACGCAGCTGTCGACGGCGCAATGCTCGCGAAGATGCGTAACGGCGGCGAGGCCTGCACCGCGGCCAACCGCATCTACGTCGCCAACTCGGTGCGCGAAGAGTTCACCGACAAGTTCACCGCCAAGGTTGCGGCCTTGAAGGTGGGCGCCGGTGACGCCGAGGGCACCAACATCGGACCGCTGATCAACACCAAGCAGCTCGCAACCGTCACCGGACTCGTCGACGACGCCGTGTCCAAGGGTGCTCGCGTTCGCACCGGTGGATCGGCACCCGAAGGCCCCGGGTTCTTCTTCACCCCGACGGTCCTCGACCAGGTGCCCGCCGACGCGCGCCTGCTGAAGGAAGAGATCTTCGGACCCGTTGCGGCAGTGGTCGGTTTCGACACCGAAGACGAAGCGATCGCGGCTGCGAACAACACCGAGTACGGTCTCGTGGCGTACTTCTACACTCGCGACATCGACCGTGCGATGCGCGTCTCGGCCAAGCTGGACACCGGCATGGTGGGCGTCAATCGCGGCGCGATCTCCGATGCTGCCGCGCCGTTCGGTGGCGTCAAGGAATCGGGCTTCGGCCGTGAAGGCGGAACCGAGGGTATCGACGAGTATCTCGATACCAAGTACGTAGCGCTCTAACTTGCTGTGCGCCTTTATTAACCGCGGGCGGTTAATAAAGGCGCACAGTTGTCTATTGACCCAACGGAGTCGGGCGGTAGTACTTGCCCTCGTGGTAGAGCAGCGGTGCGGCAGCGGATTCGTCGTCTTCTTCGGCGTGAACCCGCGTGACGAGTCCGATGACCAGCGTGTGGTCGCCGACAGGGATCAACTGGTCGACCTTGACGCGCATCCAGCTGGGGGTGCCGTGCAGCACCGGCTCCCCGGTGTCGAGCACTGCCCACAGTGACTCGTCTGCAAAACGCTGATCGGCACTACGCGCAAAGCGCTGGGCCAGATGCTGCTGATGTTCGCCTAGAAGGTGGATCACCAAGGACTCGGCTGCCTTGAGCGCATTGATGCTCGACGACGTCTCCGCGATGTTGAACGAGACGAGCGGCGGCTCGAGGGAGACGGACGAGAACGAAGTGGCGGTGAAACCCACCGGGCCGGTACCCGAATCGAGGGTCACGACGGTGACACCGGCGGGGTGGCGGCGAAGCGCAGCGCGGTAGTCACCGGCGCAGATGCCGGTGGACAACTCGGGCGTCGCCGCTACTTCGGGGACGTCGGGGGTGGTGTGGCTGGAAACGGCATTCGGCTTGTCAGACAACGGGAACTCTCCGGCTGGAACTCGAGGTGTGCGGTGTGGTCGAGGTGACTGCGCTCGGCATACACAGACATGCGTCGGTGCGGCACAGATCTACGTGCCGTCGACGCCAGTGGTTGCCGGCCGGGGTCCTGGTTGCAGTGCACATGGTGCGTCCAACTATAGGTGGACGCACGTCTGAGTGGTTTCGGACCGGGTTGGCTGAAGTGCTTCAGTCCATGTCGACGGCGAGGCCGGCGGTGATTCGGAGGAGTTCGGAGTACGTCGTGCGAAAGACCGTGTTGGGGTGCCCGGCGGCTGCCCACAACTCGGGGTACTGCTCGAGGGCGGTATCGACGTACGTCGGCAGGTTGGTGGGATGCCCGAGCGGAGCGACCCCACCGATCGGCTGGCCCGTCGCGGACTTCGCCATCTCCAGCGGCGCCCGCGTGAGCTTGCCTTCGAGGCGTTCGCCGGTGGCCTTCAGATTCACCTGATGCGCGCCGGAGACCAGCAGCAGGACCGGATCGTCGTCGAGAAGGAACACCAGTGACTTGGTGATCGCGCCTACCTCCACCCCGACGGCCGCCGCTGCCTCGGCCGCGGTGTGCGTGGCGTCGGGCTGCGTGACGATGACGCCGTGGTGACCCCGCGAGATCAGTGTTTCGGCGACGTGCGAGGCGTTGGGGTGGAGGAGGCTCGTCATGAGTTCAGACTAGGACTAGTCGGCGTTCGCCACAGCTGGAGTCGGCGTCGTGTCGGTGGACTTTCGGTTGCGACGGATCGTAAAGCCGAACAGCATGACCGCACCGATCAGTGCGTACAGGAAAAGCGTCAGAGCAGGCTGGCCGACGCCGACGTTGTTGAAGTAGACGATGCTCCGCACGCCTTCGGTGCCGGCGCCAGGTGTGATCCATCGGCCGATGGCGGCATAGAACGAGGGAATCACGTTGGAGCCGAATGCGCCTCCCGCACTGGGATTGCCGAGAATCACGAAGACGGCGATAGCCAGCGGGACTGCCAGAACGCCGATGGCAGCGCGCAATCCGAGTGTGAACATGGCGGTGCCGAACACCACGGCTGTTCCCAGGATCCACAGCGGGAACCAGTGGCCCGCGAAAGTTCCGAGTACGTGTGAGGTAATGAGGGCGCCGAGAGCTCCCGAGATGATCGAGTAGATCGCGATCACGCCCGTGTGTGCGCTTGCCTGGCGGAGAGTCTTCGGCGCACCGATGAACAGTCCGATGGCTGCCGCGAGGAGATAGCCGCCGACGACCCAGCCGACCGAGAGGTAGAAGCCCGAGAGACCGCGGTTGTCGTGGGCTCCGACGGGGATCTCGTCGCGGACGACGAACTGTCGGTCCTGTGTCGCCTCGACCTTCGTGAACACCGCTTCGAGTGACGTCGCGATGGAGCTGCCGCCTGCGCTCGCGGTGATCAGGGTGTCCGGCCCGGCCGGGTTGATGACAAACGCGCCCTGGATCTCTCGGTCGTTGATCATGCGGCGAGCGGTCGCCGTGCTGTCGACCACCTGAGCGTCGAGCGGGCTGCCGTCGATGGCGTTGAGTTTGTCGGCGATCTGCTGATCCATGCCGTCGGGTGTGCCCTGATCGGCGATGACCGCGATTTCGATGTCTCGCGGAGTCGGCTGATGGAAGGCGGCGACGTAGCTGAGGATGAAGCCCATCTGCAGCAGGAGCACGCCGACGAACAGCGCGGCCATCACCTTGGGTGCGCCGTATTTCACCAGCAGATTGTCGTGGTGGTGTTCGTCGTGGGTGGAGCTGTTGTCTGGTGCGGCGTGTGCCGGATGCGTAGTGGTCACGAAAGAGTCCTGATCTTGTCGAAAGTAAAGAGCTTGTCAATACCCGAGGTATTGAATACTCTAGGTATCGTGACTGAATCTCGTCAACCTGACTGGACGCCGGTAACCCGCCCCGGACGTGACGTGGTGCGGCAAAGACTGCTCGACGCTGCGGCGGAAGAGTTTGCGGAGCGCGGATTCAGTGCCGCACGTCTCACTGAAGTTGCTCGCCGAGCGGGCTTCACCAAGGGGGCTGTCTACTCCAACTTCGAGTCGAAACAAGATCTGTTCGCCGAACTGTTCGCGCAACGGTCTCTCGAACTGGCCGGCCGGGTGCTTGCCGAGATCGCCGGGATGAACCCGTCCGACGCGGCGGGCAAAGGTGGCGAGGCCATTGCCACGTGGATGGTCGACGACCCGGGGTGGTCGCTTCTCGTCCTCGAATTCGGAGTGCTCGCCGGGCGTGATCCGCAGATCGCTCAGGCGTACTTACGTGAGCGTCGCCACTTGCGCAGCCAACTCGTGGAGTTGATCGGCGAACGTGCCCGTGAATGGGGAGTGGACGATTCCTTTGACGTGCGGACAACCGCAATCTCGTTGATGGCGTTGATATCCGGGCTCGTTCTCGAACACTCCGTGGATCCGGAAGAGGTTGATCAGAGTGTCATGGGTGCCGCCGTGACGGCACTCTTCGCCGGCGCCGTCGCACGGGCAGGATTGTCCGCCGTCTGAGTTGCTCGGTTGACAGGCAACAGATTTGAGAACTACCCTCTGGGTGCAGTACCTCGTTAGGTGAGGCTTCTGCACGAACACAGGCCACTGATCTCACGACGTCGAGAGACGCCCAAGGTTAGGACAGATCTCCCCGGCTTAAGGGGTGATCCAAAGTGGCTTCCCGTTCTTGATCGGGACACGTCGTGCAGTGCCAAAACTCGGACGTGGAGGTGTTTTCGCAGCTTGATGCCGGTTTCTTCCGGCGAAGGCGAGAGTACGTCGATATTCGGTTCTCCTGGCGTGTGCTGTGCGCATGTACTTGTGTGGCGTCATCGGACGCCCCGAACTTTCAGGAGGTGACCATCGTGGACGACCCGCCGAGTCGATATTCGACCCATCCTTCTGTTCTTGCCGACGATGCTCACCCCGGTCTTTTGCTCTTCAGTCACTGACTCTTTGCATCCTCGGCTTCATCTGCGCGGCGTTGCCGCGACCGCTGACGACTTCCATTGTCGCTCAGCGCATTCTGCTGCCCTCATGCACTGGCATGGTCCGGCGTGTTCAGGCAGCCGAGGAGATTCGTCATGTCATTTTCCGTTCTCGCATTGCGGCCACGGCCCACGAGAAACATTGCACAACAAACACATTCAACAGTCCTGGCAAAGGAAAGCGCACAGGAATTGGTCGACTTCTCGGCCTCGGACACGCGCACCGTTCTCGCGGATCTGACCACGACGGCCAACGGCCTTCGTGACGATCAGATCGACGATCTTCGTCGGCAATACGGGCGCAACGATGTCCGCCACGACCGCCCGGCGCCGGCAATCGTGCAGTTCGCGGGAGCCTTCAAGAACCCGTTCATCCTGATCCTGGTATTCCTCGCCCTGATCATGGTCGGGACCGACGTGGTCTGGGCGGACCCCGAGGACGGTCCTTCCTACGAGGGCATCATCACTCTCGGGTTGATGATCTTTGTCAGTGTCTCACTGAGGTTCTGGCAGGAATACCGTTCGAGCCGCGCCGCCGAGGCGCTCAAGGCGATGGTTACGACGACCGTCGCGGCCACCCGCAAGATCAACAACACCGTGGTCACGGCTGAGATTCCGATCGAGCAGTTACTGCCGGGGGATGTAGTCCAGCTTGCCGCCGGCGACATGATCCCGGCCGATGTCCGCATCATCCGGGCCAAGGATCTACAGGTCAATCAGTCCATGCTCAGCGGTGAATCGATGCCGGCCGAGAAGTCGGCGGACCCGTCGTCGGGGATCGACGTCGATCGGCTGCTCGAAGCCGAGAACATCGGGTTCATGGGTACTTCCGTCGTGTCGGGCAGTGGCACCGCCGTCGCGGTACACACCGGCAAGCGGACCTACTTCGGTGCCATGACAGCACAATTGGCGTCCAAGCGGCCCGAAACCAGCTTCGACATCGGGGTGCGCAGCGTCAGCTATCTGCTGATCAAGTTCATGCTGATCATGGTTCCCGCGGTGTTCATCATCAACGGGCTGACCAAGGACTGGAGCCAAGCACTACTCTTCGGCGTCGCCACCGCCGTGGGGTTGACTCCGGAAATGTTGCCGCTCATCGTGACGGCGAACCTGGCCAAGGGTGCGCTCCACATGTCGCGCAAGAAGGTGATCGTCAAGCAGATCAACGCGATTCAGAACTTCGGTGCCATGGACGTTCTGTGCACGGACAAGACCGGAACTCTCACCGAGGACCGCATCGTTCTCGGTGAGCATCTCGATACTGCCGGACGTAAGTCCGAGGACGTATTGCGGCTAGCGGCGGTCAATTCCGTGAATCAGACCGGATTGCGCAGTCTTCTCGACGACGCGGTGATCGAGGCCGCCGGTCCCGAAGTGGTCGAGGAGATCTCGCGTCGGCACGGGTTGGTGGACGAGATTCCCTTCGACTTCAAGCGCCGTCGACTCTCCGTGGTGGTCGACCACGGAGACGCCGATCTGATCGTAACCAAAGGTGCAGTGGAAGAGCTCCTTTCGGTCTGTGAATCGGTGGAACTGGACGGGGTGACCCACCAATTGACACCGGGATGGCTGGCCCGAGTCGACCGTCTGGTCGCGGAGCTGAACGGTCAAGGCAAGCGAGTGCTTGCGGTGGCAACCAAGACAGTCGTCGAAGAGCAGCGCCGCGAGTACTCGACGGCCGACGAAGAGGGCATGACCCTGGTCGGTCTGCTGGCCTTCCTCGACCCGCCGAAGGAATCTGCGGCCGGGGCGATCGAAGCCCTCGCGAGCCACGGAGTCGCGGTCAAGGTAGTGACGGGTGACAACGAACTGGTCGCCGAAACCGTCTGCGGCAAAGTCGGTATCGACGTGGGGACCGTGGTCTCCGGCGCCGAGATCGAAGCGTTGAGCGACGACGCCCTCGACGAGTTGGTGCAGCGGACAACCGTATTCGCGAAGACGGATCCGATGCAGAAGGCACGCATTGTCGAATCGCTGCGCCGGGTCGGCCACACGGTTGGTTTCCTCGGTGACGGTGTCAACGACGCACCCGCACTGCGGGCTGCGGACGTCGGCATCTCCGTTGACACAGCGGCGGACATCGCCCGCGAATCCGCGGACATCATCTTGCTGGAGAAGGACCTCGGTGTACTCGAACAAGGAGTCATCGAAGGGCGTCGTACCTTCGGAAACATCCAGAAGTACATCAAGATGACTGCGTCGTCGAACTTCGGGAACGTCTTCTCGGTGCTCGTCGCCAGTGCCCTGCTGCCGTTCATCCCCATGATTCCCGTAGTTCTGTTGTTGCAGAACCTGATCTACGATCTCTCGATGCTCACGATCCCGTGGGACCGTGTCGACGACGACTTCCTCGCGAAGCCCCGCAAGTGGGAGACCAAGAGCCTTCGCCGGTTCATGGTGTTCATCGGCCCGATCAGTTCGATCTTCGATATCTCGACGTTCGCGCTGATGTGGTTCGTGTTCGCCGCCAACTCTCCCGAGCATGCAGCGCTGTTCCAATCGGGTTGGTTCATCGAGTCATTGATCTCGCAGACGCTGATCGTTCACATGATCCGCACCCGCAAGATCCCGTTCATCCAGTCGCGTGCATCGCTGCCGGTACTGCTCAGCACGGGCGCTGCCTGCGTCTTCGCGCTGGTGTTCCCGTTCACGTCCTGGGGTCATTCCCTCGGGTTGGTTTCACTGCCGTGGAACTACTTCCCGTGGCTGGTCCTCACCCTCGGGGCATACTGCGTCGTCACGCAGGTGGCCAAGGGAATGTTCATTCGTCGATTCGCGACCTGGCTCTAGGAGTTCACCGTGGAAATCCACGTCATCCTTGTGCGGATAGCGCTCGGGCTCGTCCTCGGCGCTGCCGTCGGGATCGAAAGGCAATGGCGCGCAAGGATGGCGGGTCTGCGAACCAACGCGTTGGTGAGCTTGGGTGCGACGCTCTTCGTCATCATGGGCGCGTACGGGTTTCAGGGCCCGGACGCCGATCCGACGCGCGTCGCAGCGCAGATCGTCTCGGGGATCGGTTTCCTCGGTGCTGGAGTGATCATGAAGCAGGGTGCGTCGGTCACCGGCCTGAACACTGCCGCCACTCTGTGGGCCACTGCCGCCGTCGGCGCACTGGCCGGCGGCGGAATGTACTGGGTCGCGGTGTTCGGTGCCGGCGCAATCATGTTGGCGAACACGCTGTTGAGGCCGTTGGGCCGGATGATGGATCACCAGCCTGCCCGAACCGGACGCGAAGAACCACCCGCGGACTACACCTTCGAGGTGACCTGTCACGGCGACGCCGAAGCTCACATCAGAGGTCTTACCGTGCAGTCCATTTCGAGGCCCGAGTTTCAGCTCCGGTCAGTGCAGTCCTTCGACATCCCGGACAGCGACCGCGTGCGGGTGGTGGCCGAACTGGCTGCCGCGGAGCGAGACGACGGACTCCTGGAATCCGCCGTCAGCCGACTTAGCCTTGAACCGTTGGTGACTCACGTTCGGTGGGAGGTGGAACCGTCGAAGTAGATTCAGGCTCGCTGTCAGTCAGCGCGCATGTTCTTGCGGCGCAAGTGAGTTCCCCGGTGCAATGTTCGCGCAGTTGGACGGTGCAGGCTTGCCGTTCAAGCGGTCGTCGACCCAGGCGAGCGCACCGGGGAGCCAGAGCATGGCGCCGAGGAAGTGGCTGATGGTGTCGTACTGGTCGTACTGAATCGCCAGGCCGGCGTCGCAGTACTTGCGTGCGAGGGTGCGGACGTCGCCCGTGATCATCACGCCGTCTCCCGCTCCGACACCGGGGCCGCCGGGTTGGGTGCCCTCGATGGTGCCGTTGGCCGCCTGCGCGATGAACATCGGAATGGTCGGTGTCGCCGCGGTGCCCATGTTGATCTTGTTCACGACATCGACGTACTCGGGAACCGTATTGGGATCGGCGTACTCGGGTTTGACCAGATCCTGCCAGGTCAGTCCGGGATACTGTGCCAGCACATTGCCGATGGACGCGTCTTCGAGTCGAGCCATGACGTCGCGTCCACGGTCGCTGAGATACTTCCCGAAATCGATGTCGTACGAACGCGCAACGCCGACGACTGCCATGCCGACAACGCCACCCCACCCGATGCTTCCGCTCGCGTAGCGAAGGTTGTTGGCCGGATTGACCAGCACGCCGCCCTGCGCGGCACCGATCAAGTTGTCGTTGATCTCCGGTGCATACGCGGGAGCGAGGATCGAAGCCCAGTTGGTGGCGATCGCTCCGCCTGAGTAACCCATCAGCGCGATCTCTGCGTCGTCGGTGATTCCGGTTTCCGGGACATCGCGGGCGGCACGCAGAGCGTCGAGCGTCATCATCCCGTATTCGGGTCCGGCAGCGAAGTTTGCATCCGGGCCCTCGGTGTCCGGGACGACGATCGTGTAGCCCAATGCGAAGAGCGGCCCGAACAAGGCTGCCTCGATGGACGTGAAGGTACCGCCGATGTTGAAGTTGCGTCCGCTGGGAGTCCAGTCGCCGATCGGGGTGTTACCCGCGATGGCTCGCGACGGGCTGTCGTCGGGGTTCAGCGAATCGTAAAAGGACTGGTACGAAACAACTTTGTTCGGTTGGGCGTTGGCCGGGCGCAGGATCGAGGTGACGTTGGCGGACGGCTGTCCCAGGGCGTCGGTTGATCGGTAGAGAACCTGGACTGCCTGTATCGGGGTCGGGATGTTGAGCACGGTGTACGGCACGGTGCGAGTCTCGAGTACCGCACCCGGGGCGTACGACGAGAGGGGTGCCGCGCCGTCGTAGCTGTAGAAACCGTCATCGGGGGACTTGGCAAGGACTGGCTGCGCGAGCGCTACCGGTGCGCCGACGCCTGTCAGTGCAAGCGCGAGTACTCCGACAACTGCGCGAGATAAGACCCTTGACGACATACTCGTCCTCCACATTGGTGTGCCACGCCCCACCCTGAGATCGTGGTGTGACGACCACCATATATTACTCGTGGGTAATGTGGGGATCGGTCAGATCGGTCGTCGTATCGAGGTCTCGACGTAGGAAGATTTCGGAGGACTCGCCTGGGAGTAAAAGAACTCCCGCGTCGGTGTATCCCATTGCGCGATAGAAGTTCTGGGCTGATTCGTCGGCGAGTGTGGAGGTGAGGACCTGCGAGTGTCCCGCGCGGCTCATGCGTTTTTCCCAATCTGTGACCAAAGCGCGCCCGATGCCTTGGCCGCGGTTCGAAGACAGGACGGTCAGCATGTTCATGAACGGAATCTCGTCCCAGAACAAGCCCCAGCGCAGCCAGCCGATTGGATTACCGTTGTCCTCGGCGACGAGTATCCGGCCGCGTTGGATCACTGACGCGAGTTCCTCGGCTGCGATGTGTGAGTCGTGCTCACGTAAGAACGGCAAGTCTGTCTGCGCTGCGACGCGAATGTTCATCACAGAAGTCAGTATCGCCGTTCAGTCGGAGTTGATGGCGTTCGGCTTGGACAGGTAGACGACTCCGGGGATGTGGCTTGGGTCCGGCGGCAATTGGGAGTAGCCCGCTCGGGTGTACAGGCGAATGTTCCGCAGGCTCCTGCTTCCGGTGAACAGCTCGAAACGGGTGATGTGCTCCGGAGCGTTTTGTTCCACGTGCTGCAAGAGGCGTCGGCCGAGGCCGTTGCCCGCCAAGTCCGGTGCCACCATGAGGCGCCCTATCTGCCATGCGGTTCCGTCCGCGGTTCCTCGCACGGCCCCGACGAGCCGGCCGCCGCGTCGTGCGGTCCAGACAGTCGACTCCTGAACCCAGGCTCGGACCGTGGGTAGGTCCTCGTGGAGCGGGGGTATGTCCATGCTGTTGTTGGAGATTGCTTCCGAAACCCAGCAACAGCGTTGTAGAACAAGGATTTCCGCGGCGTCCTCGTCCGTTGCGCGCTCTATGACTATCTCGTTCATGGTTTCCCTTACGAATAGGTTCTTCGCACCCGCAGGGCAATTGTTCACCCGCAGGCTGAATTTGGCGCGCGGCTGAACAATTGGCGCGCGGTTGTGAATGCAGAGCGTTTCAATTCAGGCATAACAAACAAAACGCCCGCGACCAATTGGTCGCGGGCGTTTCGTGAAAAAGAACGTCAGACAGTTGCCGGAGTGTTCTCGTCCAACTTCGGATCTGCGTTCGCGATTCGCTTGTTGCGAATGAGGCTGCTGATGAAAGCAGCGCCGATCAAGAAGACACCGACCAGGCCGGTGATGATCTCGTTGATGTGAACGCCGATGGACACCATCAAGATGACGGCCAGAGCGCCGATGGCCCAGTGCGCACCGTGCTCGAGGTAGACGTAATCGGAGAGCGTGCCCTTGCGGACCAGGAAGACCGTGATGGAACGGACGAACATCGCGCCGACGAAGCCGAGGCCGAGGGCGATGATGATCGGGTCTGCTGTGATGGCGAATGCGCCGATGACGCCGTCGAAGGAGAAGGACGCGTCGAGGACCTCGAGGTAGAGGAACAGGAAGAAGCCGGCCTTACCGGTCGCTTTCGCGAGCTGCGTGGGGCCGCCGGACTTGGTGGTTTCTTCCTCTTCGCCTTCTTCCGGCAGATTGAACAGTTCACCCAATCCGTTGACCGCGATGTAGGTGATCATGCCCAGAACGCCCGAGATCATGACGGTGGAGACCTTGTCGTCAGCAGCGAGGAAAGAACCACTGAGAACCAGGACGATGCCGGCCACGACGACGGAGAGCTGATCGAGCTTGCCGATGCGAGCGAGCGGCTTCTCCAGCCAGGACAGCCAGGTGATCTCACGCTCTTCGAAGATGAATCCGAGGAAGAGCATCAGCAGGAACATGCCACCGAAGGCAGCGATCTGCGGGTGAGCGTCGGTGAGGATGGTTTCGTAGCTCGGCTCGCCGTTGGCGAAGTACGCGGCGTCGTCCGCAGGCGGGTTCAGTGCGAGGTCGAGTGCAGCTACGGGTCCGAGACCGGATGCAGCCCAGACGATCACGAGCGGGAACACCAGACGCATACCGAAGACGGCGATGATGACGCCGATGGTGAGGAAGATCTTCTGCCAGAATTCACTCATTCTTTGCAGAACAGTGGCGTTGATGACGGCGTTGTCGAAGGAAAGCGAGATTTCCAGAATCGACAGGATGATGACGAGGAACAGTGCCTCGGGTCCGCCGTAGATGAACGCAACGATCATCGCGAGGATCGAAATTGCGATGGATAAACCGAATATTCGCAGTACCACGGAGCGTGGCCCTTTCTAGTTGGTCAATGCAGAGTGGTTACTGCAAGCGGTCTCTCACCGCATCCGAACGTGAAAACGGGGAGGGTTCCACAGACTACTGCGGAACCTTCCCCGAGTCAGCTCGTCGAGAGCGAAGATCAGACGTTGACGCCGTAATCGCGCGCGATGCCCGCGAGGCCGGACGCGTAGCCCTGGCCGATTGCGCGGAACTTCCACTCTGCACCGTTGCGGTACAGCTCACCGAAGACCATGGCGGTCTCGGTGGAAGCGTCCTCGGAGAGGTCGTAACGAGCGAGCTCGTTGCCGTTCGACTTGTCGACGACGCGGATGTACGCGTTGCGGACCTGGCCGAAGGACTGCGAGCGAGCTTCTGCGTCGTAGATCGAAACGGGGAAGACAACGCTCTCGACCTCGGCAGGAACCGCTGCGAGGTTCACGTCGATCTGCTCGTCGTCGCCTTCGCCTTCGCCGTCCGTGTTGTCACCCTTGTGCTCGATCGAGCCGTCGGGCGAACGGAGGTTGTTGAAGAAGATGAAGTGCTGGTCGGAGAGGACCTTCTTGTTCGAGCCTGCGCCGATTGCGCTGGCGTCGAGGTCGAAAGCAGCTCCGGTGGTGGAACGTGCGTCCCAGCCCAGGCCGACGACCACTGCAGTCAGGTTCGGGGCCTCCTTCGTGAGAGAGACATTGCCGCCTTTGGTCAAGCTGACGCCCATTCAGGGGTCCTTTCAAGAGGAGAGACAAGGCCCACTACGACGCGAAGTCGTCTTGGGAGTGTGTTTACCTCCACCACCCTAACCGCAGTTCCGGTGTGTTCGCCGTAACAGCAGAATTACGAACCGAGAAGCGAAGTGCTGGACCCGTAGGATTCAATCGTGGTGGGAAGATGGTCGGAGCGCTTCAATCGGGGGGCAAGAGTGGGGGAGTCGGTCAGTCGTGCGCGGGAGGCGCAGACGGCCATGGTTTCGGCGTTCCTCGACATGGACAAGCGGCAGACCATCGCGTCGGCAGCAGTCGACGCTTCCGCCGAGCTGTACCCCGAGCGAGGGCTGCGCGCTGCGTGGGAACCCGTTCGGGATCGGTGCTTCCAGGCTGCGTCGGACTACCTCGACACATCCGAGCGCTATGGCAACGATCAGGTACTCCACCAGAACCCGAACGGTGCTCGGGCGGCGTTCGAAAAGTCGGTAGCCGAACTCGTCGAGGCGGCAAAGGGCGTCGACGCCTTCTACAACGGGCATCGTGCGCACCTCGAGCAGGCGACGGTCACGATGTCCGCCATTCCCGTCCTCGGCCAACAGGCCCGAACCCTGGCGAACGCCGTCCGGGAAAAACTGGCTGCCACCGATCAGCGGTATCGCGAGTACCCGTCGGTGGTGACGGCCTCCGAACACCTCGACGACGCGGTTGCAGCGCTCGACAATGCGCGCTCATCCGGTCGCGCCGACGCAGTCCGCACGCGGGCCGAGAGTGTCCGCGAAGCGGTATCGGCGCTCGAGGAAGCATTGGCAGAAGCCCCGTCGACCCAGCACCGTGCCGAGATGACGATTTCCTCGGTCTCGACCAGGTTGTCGGCAGTGCGCACTCGAGTGGACCGCCTGGATCCGGCGTACTCCGCATTGCTGCGCGAGTTCAACGCCGCGAGTTCTGCTGACCTCGTCGACAACAGCAGTCGCAGCCGAGCGCATATCGATCAGGCCGACATCGATCTCAAGGAAGCGAAGCAGTCGCTGGCTGCGGGAAACCCCGAACATGCACTGGCTTTGATGGCCGAAGCCCGCGTGCACCTCGCCGACGCCGAAGCGTGTGCCGACGCCGTGACGGACCGTCTCGCTACTCTGCGTGCAGTCCGGGCAGATCCGAGCCAAAAGGAACGTGAGGTTCGTTTCCGGCTGAAAGACGCCCAGATGTTCGCTGTTAACCAAGGGTTGGTGGCGGAGTGGGGCTCCGTACTCGATGCTCAACTAGCAAGGATCGAGCGAGCGAGTGCGTCACTGTCGGGAACTCATCCGGACTACTGGTCGTATGTATTACAGCTGGACTCGGTATCGACGTTCATCACCGAAGTTGTCGAGAAGATGCGGGCGCGAGCCGGCAAAAACTGAATGGTCGGGCCGATCGGGGGATCGGAGTTGCCCGACGCGTTGTCACAGGGGGTCGTTTCATGGACTTGATTGCGGTTACAGAGAGAAGAGAAATGCAGCACTTTCAACATCTCGAGGATGACGTGCGGGAGCAACTGTTCCTGCATGCGCCTCGATCGTTCGCGGATTCCGACGAGAGGGATCTGCTCGCGATTGCTCTGGGTGCAACTCTCTACGTTCCTGCCACCCGAGCCGGGTTGGCCGACATCGTGGTCAAGCGTGCGTCCGAGGGCGTCAGCTCGATGGTGCTCGATCTCGAGGACGCCGTCGCGGATCACGAGGTGGAGTCAGCGCGAGCGAACGCGGTTGACGCTCTCGACAAGATCGCGTCCACCGACGCCGTCGGCATGCTGCTGTTCGTGCGGGTTCGTGAAGTCGCGGACATCCACAAGGTCGCCGCGTCGTTGACCGAGGGGCGCGCCGCGCTCACCGGGTTCGTCATCCCGAAGTTCGGCAGCGAGTCCGGCCCTGTGTTCCTCGACGCCGTCGCGGACGCATCCGAGTTGCTGGGCAAGCATCTCTACGCGATGCCGGTACTCGAATCACCCGCGCTTGTGCACCGCGATACTCGCGATCTCGAATTGCGCACCATCAGTGGGATTCTCGCGCAACACCGCGATCGAATCCTTGCCGTCCGCATCGGCGCCACCGACATGTGCAGCACCTTCGGTATCCGCCGCGACCGCGATCTGACCATCTACGACGTGCGCGTGGTGGTCGACGTCATCGCCGACATCGTCAACTATCTCGGGCGCGCGGACGGTTCGGGTTTTGTCATCACCGGGCCCGTGTGGGAGTACTTCGCCGATCACGAACGCATGTTCCGGCCGATGCTGCGCGCCACCCCGTTCGAGGAACACGACGCCGTCCGGTTCCGTCAGCATCTCGTCAGCCGCGACCTCGACGGTCTGCTCCGTGAGATCGCGCTGGACCGAGCCAACGGAATCCAGGGCAAGACGGTCATCCACCCGTCGCACGTCGCAGCGGTCAATGCACTGTCCGCTGTCACGCACGAGGAATATCACGATGCCCTCGACATTCTCGGTGCCGACGCCGGGGGAGTTCAGGCGTCCGGCTACCGGAACAAGATGAACGAGATGAAGCCGCACCGCAATTGGGCCCATCAGACTGCGCTCCGAGCTCACGTGTTCGGTGTGACCAACAAGGGAATCACGTTCGTCGAGTTGCTGACGGCGTTGGTCGATCGATGACAGAGCTTGTCCAGTCCAAGGACGTTCCCTGGGCTACAGCAGAATTCGGCTTGGACCTCGTTCACGGTGATTCGTCACTCGGGCATTCGGTGCCCGATCTGGTGATCCCGGGACTTCGGCGGAATCCGCGTCGCGCTCATCTGCTGGTGTCCACCGTGCTGGGAAAGCACGTGCCCACCGAGCCGTCCGTGGTCATCGGCGCTGCCGACGACCTCGGCGATCTGGTGCGGACAACCCTCGGTGAGGGTGTCGACGTCGTCGTTCTCGGGTTTGCCGAAACCGCAACAGGTTTGGGCCACTGCGTCGCAGCTCGCCTGCACGCTCACTGCTACCTGCACTCCACGCGCCGAGACGTACCAGGGGCTACGACGCTCGCCGGATTCGAGGAGGGGCACTCGCACGCCACGAGCCATCTGATGCAGCCGACGTCCGCCGAACTGTTCGAGAACGACCTGCCTCTGGTCCTCGTCGACGACGAGATCTCCACCGGCGCCACCGCGATCGATGCCATCCGGGCGCTGCACGGGCAATGCCCGCGAAGCCGCTACGTCGTGGCCTCGCTGGTGGACATGAGAACCGAGGAACACCGAGTCGCCGGCGAAGCCGCGGCGGCAGAGTTGAATGTACGAATCGACTACGTCTCTCTCGCTTCGGGTTCGACGGTCCTGCCCGACGGCCTGACCGAGCGCGTCACGGCGCTGGATGCTCCGGATCTCAATCCGATCGGTGACCGCCGTGGCACGCTGGCACGGATCGATCTGCCGTGGCCGGCACATGTCCCCGACGGTGGCAGGCACGGCTTTCTCGATGGCGACACCGCGGCATTCGAGTCAGCCGTCGAGGCAGCGGTGTCCATTCTCGGATCGTCGATCGACGCGTCGCGTGCTGTGATCGTGATCGGTCACGAGGAGTTGATGTACCTGCCACTGCGCATCGCTGCGGGCTTGGAAAGCTCTGGGCGAGCAGTTCGTTACCAGACCACGACGCGTTCACCCGCCTACGTCGTTGACGTGCCGGGATACCCGCTGCGTCGCGGGTTCACCTTTTCGGCGCCCGAACTGGGCGAGAACGAACCCCGATACGTCTACAACGCGCAGTGGCCTGATGCGGCGGTCGACGCCCTTGCGTTGCTGGTCATCGACGAGCCCGCCGACACCGATCGGTTGACGGCGATGGACGGAGTGGTCGAGGTGTTGCGGAACTCCGGCACCGACGTCCTGGTCGCCACCGTTCGCGGGGCCGATCCGTCGGCGCTGCGAGATTCCAGAGCAGGGAGCTCGTCATGAACGAACCATTGGTCGGGCCCGAATTCGGTTCGTACGCGCCGGGCGAAGTGAAGTGGCTGCTCAAGGATCTCTCGCACGTGGATCTCGAAGCGGATGTATCCGTGCGCGAGAAGCGTATTCAGTCGGGTGAGGCGCACTATGCCGAGTCTCTCCCCATCGAGTACCAACCCGATCAGGCATACCGGGATCTTTTCGAGACGGTGCTCGCCGAGAGCGCTCCACGGTTGGCGCGCGCTGTCGGGACCGTGATGGACCTGGTCTTGGCCGAGCGGGGGAGTGACATCACGCTGGTCTCACTCGCCCGGGCCGGAACACCGATCGGGATTCTGATGCGGCGCTGGGCCCAGCAGACCCGCGGGTTGACGTTGCCGCACTATGCGGTGTCCATCGTCCGTGGCAAAGGAATCGATTCCGTCGCACTCGATTATCTTGCGCACCATCACGACTCGGAGAACGTCGTCTTCGTCGACGGCTGGACGGGCAAGGGCGCCATCGCCCGCGAACTCGACGCAGCGTTGACGGAGTACCACGAGGCAGGCGGAGCGAAGTTCGACTCCGATCTGGCTGTTCTCGCCGACCCCGGACACTGCGTGCGAACGTACGGGACCCGTGACGACTTCCTGATCGCGTCGGCGTGCCTCAATTCGACGGTGTCCGGCTTGGTCTCACGAACTGTCCTCAACGACACCCTCATCGGGCCCGGCGATTTCCACGGCGCCAAGTTCTACGCCGACCTCGCCGACGTCGACGTTTCCAACAGGTTGCTCGACGTGGTCTCGGCCGAGTTCGATTCGGTTCGCGGCGACGCAGCGGATTCTCTTGCTGCAGTGCTCGATTCCGATCGGACGCCGACCTGGGCCGGTTGGGAGTCGGTGGAGAAGGTGCAGGCCGAGTACGGGATCTCGACGGTCAACTTCGTCAAACCCGGTGTCGGAGAAACAACCAGGGTGCTGCTGCGCCGGCTTCCCTGGAAGGTTCTGGTGCGCGAACTCGAAGCCCCGGAGCACGTACACATCCGGTTGTTGGCACAGGCCCGTGGGGTCCCGGTCGAGGTCGTCCCGGATCTCGCCTACTCGTGTGTCGGCCTGATCAAGGACATCACGTGAGCCGTGTGGACACCGCTGCGTCCCAGGTCCTGATCGCCACGGATCTGGATCGCACGATGATCTATTCGCAGGCCGCGATCGGCGGCGATCCCAGTGGCTCCGACCTGGATTCGGCACCGAGCCCGCTGTGCGTCGAGTACTACAACGGCGGTCCGCTCTCGCACATGAGCGTCGAATCGATCGAACTGCTGACCGCGCTCAGCTCGCGGGTTCCGGTAATTCCGACGACGACCAGGACCATTGCGCAGTTCCAGCGGATCGATCTTCCCGGCGGACCGTGGAAGTACGCGATCACGAGCAACGGCGGAAACATCCTCGTAGACGGCGAAGCCGATCGCGACTGGCGAAACGAGATCGACCGTTCGACCCGTAAGTCCGGCGCCGAGTTGCCGCAGGTTCAGGCGGAACTGGAATCGCGGATCGACTCGAGTTGGGTCAGCTCCATTCGTGTTGCCGACGACCTGTTTCCATACCTGGTCGTCGATCTGGCCGTGATGCCGAGTGATTTCGAAACCGAATGGAATGGGTGGTGCGTGACGCGGGGCTGGAACGTCTCGCGTCA
Organism: Rhodococcus sp. YH3-3; assembly: GCF_001653035.1. NCBI lineage: Bacteria > Bacillati > Actinomycetota > Actinomycetes > Mycobacteriales > Nocardiaceae > Rhodococcus > Rhodococcus sp. YH3-3. The sequence goes on from NZ_BCWH01000001.1 coordinate 1,054,061, forward strand.
AGGCCGCAAGATCTACACGATGCCCGACGCGGTCTCGAAGTCACGAGCGCTGGCAGAGGTGCGCCGCAGACTGGTCGAGTCGGGTGATCTGGATCAGTCCGCCGTCGTGATCTCGGCTGGTGACGGCGCATTGGATGCGGACATGCTCGAATACTCCGATTTCGCGATCAGGCCCAGGCACGGTGAGCTGGAAGAACTGAATTGGCAACGGCCGACCGTTACTGTGACAGAAAGGTCCGGTATCGCAGCGAGCGCGGAGATCTTGCGGTGGTTCTCTTCCGCGCTCGGGTAATACACGCTCTCTATGAAGGGGATTTAGTTGTCTGTATCGCTTGCCAAAGGGCAGAACGGCCCGCTGGACGTCTCGGATGTAGTTGTCTCGGTTCAGCTGGCTGCGGCCGCTGACCTGTCTGCACTCCTCGTGACGAGCAACGGAAAAGTTCGTTCCGACGCCGACTTCGTCTTCTTCAACCAGCCGACCGGACCCGGCGTGCAATTGGTACCCAACCCGGGTGGCATTGCCTCACTCCGAGTCTCACTCGCCGGCGTACCCGCCGTCATCACGCTCGACGACGCTTCGTCGAACTTCGGGCGCAGCGCTGCACCGACCGCTCGGGTCTCCGATGCGGCCGGGAACGTGTTGTACGAGTACGTGATCGACGGCCTCACCACCGAGTCCATCGTCATCGCGCTCGAGGTGTACCGACGGCAGGGTGCGTGGAAGGTGCGCGCCGTCGGCCAGGGGTACGCGGGTGGATTTGCCGCGCTGGTCACCGATCACGGTGTGTCGGTCGACGATGCGCCCGCGCCGCCGCCGCCCACTCC
>NZ_BCWH01000001.1:1054904-1108244 GCF_001653035.1 Rhodococcus sp. YH3-3
CCCGCCCGCGTACAACCAACCGCCCGCCTACAACCAGGGCCCGACGCCGCCGGCCTACCCGCCGGCGCAGCAGCCTGCCTACAACCAACAGCCTGCGTACAACCAGCAGCCGACGTACAACCAGGCACCCCCGGCGCCTCCCGTGCAGAACCAGCCGCCGGCGCAGCAGCCCGAGGTGAGCCTGGTCAAGGGACGCCCCGTCAGCCTGACCAAGGGACAGAAGGTCACACTCCGCAAGGAGGGCGGCGTCGCGCTCACCATGATCCAGATGGGTCTGGGTTGGGATCCGATCAAGAAGAGCGGCCTGTTCGGAAGCCGTACCGCCGACGTCGACCTCGACGCTTCGGCACTCCTGTACGCCGACGGCAACCTCGTCGACGTCTGCTACTACGGTCAGTTGACGTCCAAGGACGGCTCGGTCCGTCACATGGGTGACAACCTGACCGGCGACGGAGACGGCGACGACGAGGTCATGCTCGTCGATCTGCAGCGGGTCCCGGCTCACGTGACCACCGTGATCTTCACCGTGACCTCGTACCGCGGACACACGTTCGAGCAGGTCTCCAACGCTTTCTGCCGTCTCGTGGACAGCACCACCAACTCCGAGCTCGCTCGATACACGCTCCAGGGCGGCATGGCTTTCACCGGAATGGTGATGGCAAAGGTGTACCGCGTGAACGGTGAATGGAAGCTGCAGGCCATCGGTGAAGGTATCCAGGCCAAGCACGCAGGAGAAGCTGCGCCGCAGCTGGGCCGTTTCCTCACTGCTTGAGTCGAGACTGCATAGTCGAGATGAATCCGGTTCGGCGGTAGGTGATTTCGATCGCCGTCCGTCGAACCGGACATCGTTTCCCCCTCTGTGCGTTAACCTCATGCGGCATGTCGAGCCGTCAGTCGAGCGGCCGTGCGCGAGAGGACTTGGCACAGTAGATGATCATTCGAGGGAAACTTCTCGGTCGGGCGGCGGCCGTCGCAGGCGTTGTGCTGGCGCTCGTGAGCACCGGAATCGCGCAGGCTTCGGTGCCGCAGTCGGAAACGCTGTCAGGTGTATCCGGCACCGGGATCAAGTACGTCGCCCTCGGTGACTCCCGCGCCTCCGGCCCAAGGCTGGAACCGATGTACCCCGACGCCTGTTCGCGTTCGTACGAGAACTTCGCGGGCAAGATCTCTCGGGCACTCGAGGTCGCGGAGTTCGCCGACGTCTCTTGCAGCGCGGCACGCGCCGAGAACATCATCGACACTCCACAGCTGATTCCGAACTACTGGCCTGTCCAACTCGATGCCGTTCACCCGGACACCGACCTGATCACCATCTCGATCGGCGGCAACGACTCCAACAGCATCTTCCTCGGCCCCCTGTGCGTCGCTCCGGGGCCAGGAACCGATCGTGGATGCCGGTACGACCCGCTCGCGAATTCCGTCGCCCAGTCCGGAATCGACCGGGCTGCCGGAGAATTGGATCGCATCCTGACCGCGGTCACGCAGCGCGCGCCGAACGCTCGCATCTACCTGATCGGTGAGGGCGGCATGATCTCCTCTCGCGGATGCTGGCCGAACATTCCGTTCTCAGACGCCGACGCATCCTGGTTCATGGACTACTTCGCTCGCTACAACACGAAGTTCGACGAGGTCGCCCACGCCCACGGTGTGCGCACTGTCGACATTGCGGCGGCGAGCATCGCCGGCGGGCACGACGCATGTGCGAGTGCAGATCAGCGTTGGTTCGAAGGCCTGTTCTCGGAGTCGACGGCGCAACGCTTGCACTTCACGGACGCTGGGATGACCGCGGTGGCCGATCTAGTGGTGGCGGACGTGCAAGGCTGACCGAGAGAGCCCGGTCATGGCATAGTTCGCTGCTGTGGGTATGACTTTTGTTCCCGGACAGAACGCGCCGCTGCAGGCGCCCGTGGTGACGTTTCGAGCCGAGAGCCAGACGCCGTTCGACGTGTCGGCGCTGGTAGCGGACGCGAACCTGCGGGCATTGACGTCCGCGGACTTCGTGTTCTACAACCAACCATCCACCGCTGGAGTGCAACTCGACGAGAGTGGCATCCGGATGGAACTCGATCGACTTCACCCCGATGCGGCAGCGGTGTTGTGCATCGTCAGCGTGGATCCGGCAGCGACGGCCGCGGGCGCCTTTCGCACGGCCGGGCTCTCCGCCACCCTGAGCGATCAATCCGGTTCGGTCCTGGCCGAATTCGCGATCCCCACCGCAGGCACCGAGACAGCGGTCATCTGCTGGGAGCTGTACCGAAAGTCCGGTGCCTGGAAGATTCGGGCCGTAGGGCAGGGCTATGCGGGTGGTCTGGCGGAACTGATCTCGGTGCACGGCGTCGAGGTGGACGACGAGCCGGCACAACCAGCTCCGACAGCCGCGCCCGCGTGGGACTCCGCAGTGGAGCCGTTGGAGGTGGGCCGAGGCCTCGAGCGCGCGTGGATGATCTTCGAGGATGCCTCACGATCTGCCGCTTCCTTCGTCTCCAGCAGCGAGTACGCGCTTGCCCGTTTGGACGAAGATCTGACCGCTGCCGTCGCAGATCCGTCGTTGCGGAACTCGGCAGCGGGAGTGGCGGCGCGCGACGCCGCACAGAAGCGTCACGACGACCTCGTCTCACTCGCACGGGACAACCACGCCCGCGACAGCGCTCAGCTTGCGCACGAACTCGGTGTGATCGACGGCGTGCTCCCACGGTCGATGGCGTCGTGGAAGTCGGTGTCGTGGGCGGGTACAACCGATCCGGCCCAGATCACAGCCGTCAGCGACGGAATGCGTCTTGGCGAGCTGTCGGCTCCGGACCGCGGCACACTCACCGTTCCGTACTGCGTCCCGTTGCCATTGCGCCGGCCGATCTGGGTGGACAGTACGTCGAGCAAAGCAGCGCTCGGTCTGATCAGTGCCGTCACCGTGCGCGTCATGGCCGCCGGCCCGATGCCGCTACTCGACGTCGTCGACCTGACCGGCTCGCTCACGCCACTGACCGACCGACTGGCACCGATGCTCGCGGGGCCGGTCATCACCGCTCACACCGAGATCTCGGCGCGCTTGCGGGCACTGGCCGAGGCCGTCGACATGGGCGAACTCGCGCGAATGAGTGGCGTCGCCGACGGGCCGAGTTCCCTGCGCCTGTTGATCCTCAGCGATTTCCCGCACGGATACTCCGCCGAAGACGCACAGACCATCATGTTCCTCGCCGAACGCGGGCCGGCAATCGGTTTGTCCATACTGATTGTCGGAGAGGACGAGTCGAACTTCGCGGAAGAATCCGTCGCCGCACTGTCCGAGGGGTGCCAACATCTTTCGGCAGCAGGGCAGACGGAGGTTCACGATCCGTGGACCCGCACGCAATGGCACTTCACCCCGGACGTGCTCGACCCGATCTCCGAGTCGCGAATTCTGGCAGTGTTCGACCGCACCTAGCGGCCGATGGCGGATTGCCGAGCACACAGGCAGAGTGGTGGTACGACCACGCGCGGTGTGTGGCGGCAATACTCGAGGAGACTCATGGCATTCTGGGATCAGTTGAAGGCTAAGGCTCAGGAGATGAACGGCCAGCTCAAGACAAAGACCAGCCAGTTCCAGAACAAGGAATTCAAGAACGCGAGCATGGCAATGTGCGCGTTGATCGCCGCCGCAGACGGTTCGATCGATCCGTCGGAGCGTCAGAAGACCGCCGCGCTGATCATGAGCAACGAGTCGCTCGCGGTCTTCCCGCCGGACGAGCTTCGTGAGCAGTTCGACTGGTACTGCAGCAAGCTGTCCTCGGACTACGAGTTCGGCAAGGTCGAGGCAACCGCGACCATCGCCAAGCTCAAGTCGAAGCAGGATCAGGCCCGCGCGGTCATCCAGATCGGCATCATCATCGGCGGCGCGGACGGCAACTTCGACGAGCACGAGCGCGGCGTCGTACGCGACATGTGTTTTGCAGTCGGAATTTCTCCGGCCGAGTTCGATCTCTGATCGATTCAGAGCATGAAAGCGGGTGCGGCGCGAAAGCGCTGCACCCGCTTTTCTTTTCAGTACTCGGGATAGCCGTCCTCGGGTCCCAGCATGCGCTCGATCCTCGTCCGCGTGATCTTGGCGAGCTCGTCGACGCAGACCTTGCGCTCGACGGACCGTTCGTTGGACATGCGCTGGCCGATGTTCTCGAGCAGGTCGTCGGCGTCGTGGCCGTGCGAACACCACAGATACCGGAAGCCGAAGTTCCGCTCGTACTCCTCGCCGGCGCGATAGATGGTTGCCATGACGGCGTCGTCCGGAACCCAGATCGAGCATTGCTCGAGGTGGGACGGCACGCTGTTCTTGCGCACGCCTACGGGTGGATGGCATTGCAGGGCGCGTTCGACGTCCTCGTCCGAGAGGTTGAGAATCGCGTCCTCGGCGCGCGAGAGGATCTCCGCGTGGTCGGCGAACGGACGTCCGTCGCTGACCCACCCGGCCCACGTCAGCGAGCAGCAGCACTCGAACAATGCGTGAACTGCCTTCTGCCGCGGTAGTTCGTTGAAGCGCTCCAACCCGATCGATTGATGTAGCAGCATGTGACCTCCCGGCCCGTTGTGCTTTCAGGCGCGCTCGACATGCCGCGCGGTAACCAGATGCGCGACCATATCGATAATTCACTGCTTCACCTGGGAAAGGAAGGTTTGCTCCCCGAGTTTTCAGGTTCTTAACGCGGCGTAACGAGCTGACCGACACGGTCTCCACCCGACAAGGTTCGCTGACGAAGCCGACTCAACCGGGCGCCGATGACCACAGGAGATGGCGAGCAATCTGTCCCGAAAAGAGGCCAATAACGTTGCGTCTGATGCAACTTCACGGAGATCGGTTGGCGATCCCGCCGTCTCCGAAAGGCGACCAGCGGCTTGACAGGGTCGGCTCTCGTTTGAGGCTCTCGGCGTCGGCCCCTGCAATGGGCAGGGAGTGTGTCTCGTTCGCTGGCAGTCGTGGAGGCTCCGCGCGAGTTCGCGGTTGGCTCGATTTTGTATCGGGCCGTAGATGTCATATCAAGAATCTATGAGGTCGAGGGTGGATACGGTGGGCGAGCGGAGGGGGATGTGGATCGTCGCCGCATTGTCGATACTTGCTCTGGCAGCACTCATCTGCGCGGTGGTGACGTTCAGCATTGCTGTGCAGTCGATCTCCGGTGGTATGGGTCCTGCTGTCGAAGCGAGGGTGCTGGACGTGGAGGACGGTGCCACGCTGGGCCGTTGTGTGCATCCGCGCACCTATACGGTGGGATGGGCGCAGGACGAGGTGGACCACATCGAATCGTTCGTCGAGTGCTCCAGCGCGCACGAATACGCTGTGGGGCAGACGGTCAGGTTGTGGCGGGGTTCGAGTGGTCACTTGGTCGGATCGAGTCCGACGCTGATCGTGGCTTTGAGCAGTTCGCTGTCATTGGCGACGGGAGCGTTGGCGGTTTTCTCCGGGCGGAAGGCAGTTCGGGCGTGGCCGGCTCGACGGAAGGGGCGTAGTGATGTGGGGACGTTGAACATGTGAGTCCGTATGGCGGCGGCGGTGGCAGGGAAACCGGAATTTCACGTAACCGTCCTCGCGGCTACGCCATTCGAACGCAAGTAGCTCGGCGATTCTTTTTGTGGGGCGACGCAAGCGCTCGCTGCCTCGGAAGTAGCTCGTAGACGTCACGATCTTCCACGGTTTATCTGCGCCGTTTGGTGTGTGAACGGCGAACTCTCCATGAGGTGCCGTGACTCACTCAGAGGTTTTCGTCCTGGACGACGGGTATTGATTGTTCGATGTAGTCGGCGTCGGGTGTCGCGTCGACGGCTGCGGGTACGCGGTCGTTTTCCATGGCGGTGGTCCTTACTGTGCGGTGTGTCCTTCTGGCTGTGCGGATTTCAGTGTTGTTTGCGCGTTGTCGCGGCGTAGTGCTGCGGTGCTGTCCTCGAGTTCGAGGACCCGCCTGATGCCGACGAGGTTGATGCCGTCGGCGATGGGGTGTTGCTCACCAGGCTCGCGGCGGGCACCCTCGAAGCTGCAGCGCCGGCCCCGCCGATCATGTTGCCTCGCTACTCGTATCGGGTTCCGGTGATGCGGCCTCGAGCCACTCAACGCTCCCCTCCGTTGCAATTGAAGTGAAGGAACACTGCGCGATTCGAATACTGCACGGCCCGTCGACCTCCCCGGTTGTCACTGATCCGGAGCAACAACGCATTCGAGGAGGCTTCAGATGATTGCTGGGGTGGGATTCGGTGGCTTCCATTGCCGTGGGAATGGCGGATAGCGCTCTCCTAGGTGACTCCATGCGAGCTCAAGCGGAACGCAGTTTTACTGACGCCCTGGTGAACACTTCGGCAGCCATGAAGCTCTTACGTCGACTGCTCAAAGGACTGGAGTTGTGCTGAGTGTGATGGTCACCGACAGACTGGCCAGCTACAGATTGGATGCCCGTATCTCTGTCAGCTGCTGAAACCGCAGGCGTCTATGTCACGCGAGCGATCCCTCGAGCAGATCGACGAGAGCATCGGTATGGGTTAGTTGCGGATGGTGCCCGGCACCCGGCAGCGAGATCAGCTTGATGTTCGGAAGTGACTCGAGCTGCGCAACCGCGGCCGGGTCGATTGGGTCTTTGCTTCCTGTGATGATGCGGACCGGGCCACTGAATCGCCTAAGCGCTTCTTGGAGTTCAGCACGCCACCGCTTCGATCCCGCACGGGCGAGATGCTCGGCCACGCTCTTGGAACTGCTTCGCTCGAGGTCACTGAGACTGGAAACGAGAGAATCCGCGCTCGCTTCTGATCCGGTCAGTTTGCGTGAGAGCCGTGCCGGGTCTGCGTGTCGCAAGTAGGCGCGTACGAGCGGCTTCAGTCTGGCCGAGGAACCCATCGGGGCCTGGAGGAAGAACGGTGCGATCAACGTGAGGGACTTCACCTGCGCCGGGAACCGGTCAGCCGCAACTACTGCAGCAGCCGCACCGATGGAGTGGCCGACGAGGTCAGCAGGTTCACCAGCTACTACCGCCGGCAGCCACTCATCCCAGTCCTGAACGCCGGCCCCGCTACTGAGGCCGAGGCCGGGCAAGTCGACGACCCGCCCCTCGATGCCGGCAGCTACCTCTGCCCACGTGTCCGCGTTCACGGGCATGCCGGGAAGAATCACCCGACTCGATCCTCGTACGCCGAGCTCAAATGTCGTCAGGCCGCCGACGTCGACGAATCGACGGTCGGCGGACATGACGGCACCAAACCGATGCGCTGCCAGGTAGTCGGCCCACCGTTCGAGGGACACCAGCACGTCGGGCATCAGGATCCCGTGTCTGTCGGCGAACTCGACGGCGGACTCTGTCGGATAGCGGTCGGCGGACATGAAGGTGAGGGTCTCGGGATCGGCCTTGGTGATCTGCTGCGGGAGCCGCTTGATGACGCCGATCGGAATCCTGACCCGCGGGACCTTCGCACCGAGATGCCGACCGACGTGTGTGAGCAGGTCCGCTAGCGGTGGGGTGTCGTCGTGGAGAACCCAGTAGGCCATGCCCTCAGCAGCGGGATCGACCGCAGCTGCCGTCATGAAGGCCGCCAGATAGTCGACCGTGACGATCGGGAGAAACGTCGATTCGTTTCCAGGCAACGCTGCTGCGGTGCCGTTCCAAATCTGCTCGACTGTGCTGGCCAGCCCGATGTGCTGGTCGGATTCCCCGGTGGCGCTGTCGCCGATCACGCTGGACGGATTGACAATGGTCCAGGGAACTCCGTGCTTGAGGGCTCGGGCCTGGAAGATTGCGTCGGATTCCACTTTTGACGCTTCGTAGGCGCCAAGGTCCTTGTAAACCGCGGTGCGGTGATCGTCGGGCCATGGAACCGTTGTGGGGTCTTGTCCGCCGACGCGGTAGCCCGACACGTGGATCACGCGCTGCAGGTTGGGGAGGTCCTTGGCGAAGTCGATCAGCTTCTCGACGATGCCGACGTTCGCGCTGCGTGCCTCCTGGGCGGTCATTCCGAATCGGTAGGACCCGGCGCAGTTGTGGATCTCTGTGATGAAAGGGAACGCCGATGGGCCACCCGCGACGATTTCAGGAGCGTCGAAGTCGACGATCGTCGTGCTGATGCTCCGCGTCAGGCCATGCTCTCTGACCCATCGCTCGACACGGGCCCCGGACTCGGCGGTCCGAACTGCCGCCGTGACGTTCGTACCAGCCTCGGCGAGGGTCAGGACGAGGTGCCGACCGACCAGACCTGAGGCCCCGAAGACCAGGGCGTGACGGGAGACGTCGCGTGGAGTCATCGCGTTCCGCCAACGGTCTGGCAGCGCTGGTTGATGAGCTCCGCAACGATGTCAGCGGCCGAAATCAGGGGTTGCGTGTTTTGCGTAGCGCGAGAGACGATGACCGCCCCCTCGATCGTCGACACAACAACGGTCGCCAGGGATCGGGCCTCGTCGGGGACAACGCCGCTGGCCTCGAGAAACGCGGTTGTCAGGGCGATCCACGACTCAAAGGCAGCGGCGCACGCCTGCCGCAGACGCTCGTTCTCCGCGCCCATCTCCAGGGTGACGACAGAGACCGGGCAACCCCGCCGGAAGTTGCTCTCGCTGACGATGGTCGTCAGGGCCTCGATCGCGGCGCGTGCTGCCTCGGCCGCATCGACCCGGGAAATCGCGGCCTCTGCAATCAGCGTCCCGAATGCCTTCGTGGCGAGCTCAATCGCTGCGACGCCCAGGCCTTCCTTCCCGTCGGGGAAGTGGAAGTAGATCGACCCTTTCGGCGCTGCGGCGTGTTCGATCACGGCGTTCAGGCCCGTGCCGCTGTAGCCGCTGGTCTGGATGAGCTCGAGCATGGATTCTGCGAGCCGTGCCCTTGTCAGGTCTCCTTTGGATGCCATGAGCCAACAATAGACCGGTCTACATATTATTTTCAACCGAGAGAATGCGTCTACCAACCAGTCTCGTCGTGATCGACATGCGTGTGACCGCCGACGCCATCATCGGAGTGCCGGCGACCTAGGATCCGGCCAAGGCTTCGGGTCAGGTCCGCTTGCGGGTCGCGATCTCGTCGGAGAGCTGCTGAACGTGGGCGGCGTCCGCGTCCCGGGCAAGGGCGACGTAGTGGTCCATGACGGCCGGCCGGTAGCGCACGGGCAACGTCTGTCCTGGGGCGAGTCGTGTCAGCTCGGTGATCGTGAGGTCTTCGTCTGCGATACCGCGGAACAAGATGCCGTCGGAGGTCTCCACGTCGAACATCAGGACCACGCGTGGATTGCTGTTGACCTCCCGCCAGTCGACGAGAACGCCGAGCGCAAGCACCCCCGTCCGCAGTTCCGCATTGCGCTTGCGTGCATCACTGCTCATGAGCGGGTTCGGGGCGACGCCCGGAAAGTCGGGTCCGACGCCGAGTGATTCCCGACTCAGGTCAGGCCTGAGCTTCGACATCACATCGTCGAGCGTCATCTTTGAATCGTTGCGCTTCTTTTTCCAACCGAACATCCTGACCCCTCCATCACAGCGGCGCCGGAATCTCGGCCTGGAGCTTCGCTCTGATCGCGATTGTATGTCGCGGTCATTCTCGATCTCCGTCGCATCGTCCCGTCCACCTGCGGGTCGAAAGGCCTTTCAATCTGCACTCGCGCGTGCGGACAGACTTTTCGCTCACCAGTTGCACGCCAGTCCCTCTTGCCGGTGCAATTTCCGTTGTCAGAAGGCGAAATCCATGAAGGGGACCGAGATTGGCCCCCAGGCACGAATGGAAGGTCGCCATGACGAACGACGCCCCTCACCATCGCGCCCGCATTGGTCGCCCGCCACCTCGGCCACCACAGCCCTGGATGCAGCGATGTTCGACAGCAATCGCGAGCGGGCTTGTGAGCGGTTAGTGGGAGTGGGCGTCAACCGACGTGGACGTGTGGCCGGCGGGACTGGTCGGGTTCGGCGCGGCGGAGGACCTCACGGGTCACGGGAGCGGTTTCGCCCTCACCGATGAACAGGAAGCGGAGCAGGTACATGATCGGGTTTCCCTCGGTCCACTCGAAGTAGACGTCGGGAATCACGCCGGTGATGTCCCTCGTCCGCAGGAGAACCGCCGCAATGGTGTTGGGGACGGCAGGGCTGTCGACCCAGAGAATCCGGTGCTCACCGCGCTGTCGGCCGTGGACGAGGAGGTCGGTGCTGAATTCGGAGGAGTCCGTGACGTTGACCTCGATGAAGATGATCGACTCCGCCTCCGGGATGTTGCTTTCGGCGCGCTGCTGCGATTCCTTCTGCCGATACTCGTCCTCGTCGAGACGGTCGACGTCGTGCGCCACCATCGCGAGGTAACCCTTCTCGGCTGCCTCGGCGATGAATTGCAGCGCGGTCTCGTCGAATTCGACGGAGGTTGCCCGTAGTTCGAAGGCTCGCGAGATCCGGGAAAGGAAGGACACCACCATGATCGCGGCGATGAAGAACGACGCCACTTTCACACCGTCTGGACGTTCGAAGATGTTCGCGATCGTCGTGTAGACGAACAAAACTGCGACAAAACTGAACCCCACGAACAGTTTTCGCTGACCGTGCTTACGAGCGGACAGTGCAACGGCGACGGTCGCCGACGAGATGAGCACGAGGACACCGGTTGCGTACGCGGAACTCTGAGCGTCGACACCGGCGTCGAAGTAGATCGTGACAGTGATGGCGATGACGCTGAACACGAGGACCAGCGGACGCACGGCGCGGGCCCACGACGGCGCCATGCCGTAGCGGGGGAGATACCTCGGAACAAGATTGAGCAACCCTGCCATTGCCGACGCACCGGCAAACCAAAGGATCAGGATCGTGCTGAGATCGTAGACGGTTCCGAAGATCTCACCCAGATAGTCGTGGGCGAGAAAGGCAAGCGCGCGACCGTTGGCAGCGCCTCCGGGCTGGAACTCGTTTTCTGGGATCAGGATGGTGGTGACCAGGCTCGACGTCAGCAGGAATCCGCTCATGATCAGCGCCGCCGTGGTGAGCAGGCGCCGCGCACCTTTGATGCGGCCACGTGGATTCTGTTCCGTGTCGTGCGGATCGCCCTTGATCTGCGGCATGACCGCGACGCCGGTTTCGAAGCCGGACAGACCGAGAGCCAACTTCGGGAAGACGATCAGCGCGATCAGGATCATCATCGCCGGGTTTCCGTGCTCGGTGGTCATGGCGCGCGTCCAGTCGGTGACCAACGACGGCGCGGTCGCGATGTGCCACAGACCTACGGAGATGACCACCACGTTCAAGGCGAGATAGACGGCGACCAATCCGACCGCGATACCGATCGCTTCGGTGAATCCGCGGAGGAAGACCGCAGCGAGGAGCGCGAGCAGAACCAGGGTGACGGCGACGGTGTGTCCGGAGAGAAAGGTTGGAGCAAAAGGGTTCTCGACGAGGTGCGCCGTGGCATCGGCAGCCGAGAGCGTCATAGTGATGAGGAAATCGGTGGCCGCGAAGCCGAGAAGCACGAGAACGAAGATCTTGCCGCGCCACTTGGGCAGCAGCTTCTCGAGCATGGCGATCGAACCCTCGCCGTGCGGACTCTCGCGAGCCACTCGCCGGTAGACCGGTAGAGCGCCGAAGAGTGTCAGCAGGATCAATACGACTGTCGCGATGGGAGCCAACGTGCCGGCCGCCAGTGCCGCGATACCGGGTTGGTAACCGAGGGTGGAGAAGTAATCGACACCCGTCAGGCACATCACCTTCCACCACGGGTGGCGCTTCTCCTTCTTCGGCGCCATCCGGTGGGGCCCAGATGTCCGGCCGGTTCCTCGGTGATGTCCGCGAGCAGCCAGGCCTCGGTGCGTTGTTTCACGGACGGAGCCGTGTTTTCGGCCGGGACCTCGTTGTCGGCTGCGGTCACCACGGCGTCACGGCTTCAGATAAACATCGTTGAGCGTGACAGTCCGCAGGTTTCGGCTCCGGATGATGTCCACCAGTTGCGGATACACGTGGGTCACGGGCAGATAGTTGAGGTGCCCGATCACGATGGCCCCCGGATTGAAGTACTGGTTCGCCATTTGGAGGATGTACTCCTCGGTGATCAACGAAGAATCCGACAGTGATCCGTACCAGAGGGTGGGCACGGTGTAGCCGACGCTCGCGGCCACGGAATCGACTGTCGCGTTGTGCCTTCCGTACGGCGGCCGAAAGTACGGCGCCGCGTCCACGCCGTAGGTGTTGCGCAGGAACGTGCCGTTCTTCGTCAGCTCGTCTGCGATCTGCTGCTTCGACACGGACGTCAGATCCGGGTGCGAGTAGGTGTGATTGCCGAGCTGAATTTGTCCGCTCTCGACCAGCGGTCTGAGAAGTCCGGCGTTTTCGGTCCACGAGTTGTATTGCCCGTTGACGAAGTACGTCAAACGGATGCCGGTGTCTTTTGCGAACTGTGTGTAGAGGCGCACGACTTCGGAGCTGGCTCCGTCGTCAACCGTCAGGGCAAACAGATCCCCACCGCCGGGTAACGCGGTCAACGATCCGCCGGCGGGCAGCGGCACCCGGGCAGACGGCGGTGGAGGCGGCAACAAGGCAGGCGGGAGATCCGGGACAGGGACGGGGTCGGTTGGTTCGTCGGCTGCGGCGATTGCCGTCCCGACCGAACGTGACGAACAAGCGGTTCCCATGGTCACCGCGGCGGTTCCGGTCAGAGTTGCTGCTGCGAGGGCACTGAGGAAGCGTCGGCGGTCCACAGGGCGGAGCCTAGAGCAGATTTGCCCTATTCGGACTTCATTCTCAGCGTTTTTTCAGCCAATGACCAGCCGTGTCCGGTATCGACAGGTTCTACTCAGGAACGCTGGATAGCGTGTCGGCCGTGGAACCGCGACCTCGACACTCGGCAACCAGACACAGGCGTAGGCGTCAACCGCAGCGGTCGACGCTCTCGGTAGGGCGCAAGCTGGCGGCGGCATCCCTGTCGACGACGATTCTGGTGGGCGTCGGAATCGGCTGGTACGTGCAGTCGGATTTGACGTCGGGGCTGTACCGGTCGGATGCGCTCTCCGCCCTCGGTGACGACGCCGGCAGTTCGCTCGACGGGGATACCAACATCTTGTTGATCGGGCTCGACAGTCGCAAGGCGATGGACGGCAGCGATCTGCCGGCAGAGTTCGTCACCGACAAGCTGCATGCGGGGGACAGCGATGTGGGTGGATACAACACGAACACGCTTATCCTGCTCCATGTTCCGGGCGATGGCGGCAAGGCCAGTGCAGTGGCGATCCCACGCGACGACTACGTCGCGGTACCCGGCTACGGAATGGCCAAGATCAAGGAAGCCTACGGAATGGCGAAGGCTGATGCGGACGCCAAACTCATAGCGGACGGTGTGACGGATCCTGCTGCACGAGAACAACAAGCGCGTGAAGTCGGAAGACGGTCGACACTGACCACCGTGCAGAATCTGCTCAAGGTTCCGATCGATCACTTTGCCGAAGTGAACCTGATGGGCTTCTACGACGTCGTCTCGGCTATCGGCCCCGTTCAGGTGTGCCTTAACAATCCGGTGCAGGATGACTTCTCGGGCGCCAACTTCCCGGCCGGAGTTCAGACTCTCGATGCGTCACAGGCGCTTTCGTTTGTCCGTCAACGCCACGGCCTGGACAACGGGGACTTGGATCGCACCCACCGGCAGCAGGCTTTCATCAGCGCGGTGATCGCCAACTTGAAGGGCTCCGGCGTCATCGGAAACATTCCGAAGATGACGGCACTGGCCGACGTGGTGAAGAAGGACGTGGTGATCGATTCTGCCATGGATCCCGTCCGATTCGCTTCTCAGGCAAGCGCTCTCGCAGGTGGGAACATCGACTTCTACACCCTGCCCATCGAGGGATACGAGACCGTCGACGGCCAGGACGTCAACATGGTCGATCCGGCGCGTCTGCGTAGTGAAGTGTCGCGGATCTTCGCGGGAGGTGACTCGGCATCTGCACCTGCGATGGACACTGCTGTCTCGACCGGGAACGAAGTTGTGGATATCCGCAACGGAACCGCGACGGACGGGTTGGGCGCCGCGTTGGCAGCGGCGACGAAAGCGTCGGGAGTCGAAGTCGGAGAGGTGAGCACCGCAGCTGCGACGGCAAAGTCGGTGGTCAGCTATGGAGTCGGCGCCAAAGCCGTCGCAGAGGCGCTGGCCGAGCAGTTGGGCGTGGCCGCAGTGCCTAACGAGCAGGCAGCGGCCGAATCAGTGTCTGTACTGATCGGTGAGGACAATGCGCAGACCGTGTTCTCGGCCGCTCCGGCGCAGTCGGACTCGTCGGTATCCGCCGGCACCGTTCCCGATACGGGAGCGCAGGGATCACCCATCCGGGCCGACGCGAATGGCGGCATCCCCTGTGTGGACTGACTCTCAGGTAATTCGCACCAAACTCACGCTGACTTCTTCGATCTGCGGGTCTACATTGGAGAAGTCGAACTCAGTCGGGTACTTCACCTTTGGGGTACCTGACTGAGATTGCGTAGTTGAAAGGATCACCGACATGGCTACAACAGCAGCGGTACAGAATCCGACACGCTCACGTGCCAGGACCATGTCCTTGTCCGAGTACGTGGCCGAGCATCCGGCGCAGCGCGTTTTCCCACCGACCAGTGAGCGGGCGGCCAGGATGGCGATGCTCATCATGTTCGCCCTGATGGCCGTCACCCTCGTCGTACTGGTACTTGACGAGGCAGGAATTTTCGGATGAAGGCAGCGGTCTTCGGCTGAGCCGGACCTTTAGTTACTCTTGAGTAATGACTGAACAGAAGAGCTGGAATGCGTTCACCGTCGAGCGCGAAGACAACATCGCCCAGGTGACGCTGATCGGGCCGAGCAAGGGCAACGCGATGGGGCCGGATTTCTGGAGTGAACTCCCCGAAATCTTCGCCGACCTCGACGCCGACCCCGAGGTGCGTGCAATCGTCATCGCCGGTTCCGGCAAGCACTTCTCGTTCGGACTGGACCTGCCGGCGATGAGCGGTGAATTCGGTGCCGTCCTCGCGGACAAGGCTCAGGCAGGCCCGCGCACCAAGTTCCACGACATGATCAAGCGCATGCAGTCGGGCATCAATGCCGTCGCAGATTGCCGCAAGCCCGTCGTCGCAGCTGTGCAGGGCTGGTGCATCGGCGGCGGCGTCGACCTGATCACGGCGGCGGACATCCGCTACGCAAGTGCCGATGCCAAGTTCAGCATCCGCGAGGTCAAGGTCGCGATCGTCGCAGACATGGGCAGCCTCGCGCGTCTGCCCGCGATCATCGGCGACGGACACCTGCGTGAGTTGGCTCTGACCGGCAAGGACATCGACGCAGCGCGCGCCGAGAAGATCGGCCTCGTCAACGACGTTTTCGAAGATGCCGACGCGGTACTGGCAGCGGCGCGCGCGACCGCCAAGGAGATTGCGCTCAACCCGCCGCTCGTCGTCCACGGGATCAAGGACGTGCTCGATCACACCCGCAGCGCGAGCGTGAACGACAGCCTTCGCTACGTCGCAGCCTGGAACGCGGCGTTCCTGCCTTCGCAGGATCTGACCGAGGCCATCACCGCCGTCTTCCAGAAGCGCCCGCCAGTCTTCCAGGGTGAGTAGGAACTGCAAGGGTGAGTAGGAACTGCAAGGGCGAGTAAAAACAGCACAAAAATCCCCGCACATCTTCCGATGTGCGGGGATTTTCGTTAGGCCTGAGAACTTGAGCTCAGTGACCGCCGTTGGCAGCGAGACGCTTGATCGAAGCCTCGATCTCGGCCTCTGCCTCGGCGCGGCCGACCCAGTTGGCTGCCTCGACGTGCTTGTTCGGCTCGAGGTCCTTGTAGTGGACGAAGAAGTGCTTGATCGCATCGAGCTCGAACTGTGAGATGTCACCCAGATCCTGGATGTGATCCCAGCGGGGGTCACCGGCCGGAACGCAGAGGACCTTGTCGTCTCCGCCGGCCTCGTCGACCATCTTGAACATCGCGACTGCGCGAGCCTCGACGATGACGCCGGGGAAGACCGACTCGGGGAGCAGGACCATGGCGTCGAGCGGATCGCCGTCCTCACCCAGGGTGTTTTCGATGAAGCCGTAGTCGGCCGGGTAGCCGAAAGCTGTGTAGAGGTAGCGATCGAGTTTGACGCGACCGGTTACGTGGTCGACCTCGTACTTGTTGCGCTGACCCTTGGGGATCTCGATGGTGACGTCGAACTCCACGCCGATTCCTCGCTGTCGTGTCGGTAATGATTCGTCGGAAGGATATCGGGTCAAGGATAAGGTTGCCTGACCACCCAGTAGGCAGAGCACAGACGGAGGGGCGTTGGCGGGCCAAGGAAAGAAGAAGATCGGCTCGTTGGAAGAGAGTCGACGGCGTAACTTCCGCATCCTTCTGGCGGTCGGTGCAGTGGTTGTACTGGCCGTCGCCGGAGTTGTCGTCGTGAAACTCGGTACGTCGAACGACACCGCGGGCAGCGCGACCGTGACTACGTCGCCGCAGCCTGCGCTCGTGACGCCGTCACCTCAGGTGGTGCCCGTCCCGACGGACGCACCGATCCCGAGCGCGGCGGGAATCGCCGCGGCGATCGGCCCGGCTGTGGCCAACCCGGATCTGGGGAAGTTCACCGGAGTTGTCGCTGATGCGCTCACCGGAAACATTCTGTGGAGCGCAGACCCGTCGACGCCGATGACGCCTGCGTCCACGACGAAGGTGCTGACCGCATCGGCGGCACTGCTGAAGTTGCCGCTCGACCACCGGCTGTCCACGACGGTGGTTCCCGGAGCGAGCCCCGGGCAGGTCGTTCTGGTCGGCGGTGGTGACCCGACGCTGACGGCGACGCCGAAGGGGCAGAGCGGGTATTACGCCAATGCTGCTCACATCGCGGATCTCGTCGACCAGATCAAGGCTGCCGGTACGCCGGTGACCAGCGTCGTGGTGGACTCGAGCTTGTTCAAGGGCGACAACATGGCCACCGGATGGTTCCCCGCGGACATCGCGGCCGGCTACATCACCCCGATCGAATCGGTGATGATCGAAGGTGGTCGGTACGACGGCACTCAAGACGAGTCGCCGCGTTCGGAAACTCCCGCGTTGGACGCGGGCAAGGTGCTCGCTCAGGCGCTCGGTGTCGATCCCGCCAACGTGAGTCTCGGCGCGGCGCCTGCCGGTGCCAAGCCGATCGCCACCGTGCAGTCGGCGCCGCTGAGCGACCGGCTGCTGCAGATGATGGAACATTCCGACAACGTGCTCGCCGAGACCATCGGGCGTGAGGTCGCGATTGCCTCCGGAATCGAAGCCTCGTTCACCGGAGCCGTCGACGCGACCGGCAAGACCTTGCAGGCGGCCGGGTTCGACTACACCGGAGTTTCGCTGCACGATTCCAGCGGACTTTCCGTCGACGATCTCATTCCCGCTCAGGTACTCGATCGCGTCATGACGGCTGCGGCCGGTGACGGTGATCCGAAACTGCGTCCGCTGCTGGACTACCTTCCGGTGGCCGGCGGAACAGGAAGTTTGTCCGACCGCTACGCGTCCGGAAACCGAACCGGTGCGGGTTGGGTGCGAGCCAAGACGGGAACTCTCTCAACGGCCAGCGCGTTGTCAGGGTTCGTGGTCGATCAGAACGGGCGAGTGCTCACCTTCGCACTGATGTCCAATGACCGGCCGCCAGAAGTGAGCCGTCCTGCCCTGGACGCGATTGCCGGAGCATTGAGGAATTGCGGGTGCCAATAGTGGCCGAAAAGACTCCACAAGATGATGACGCCTCGGCTCCGCTCGGTGGTGCCGTCGACTGGAGTCTTGCCGCCAAAGCCGGGATAAAACTGGCGCGCGGCGGCCCCGCGATGTCTCGCTACACGGCCGAGACGGCAACCGCAGAACTCGCCGAAGCGTCCGAGCGCGCAGAACTGCCGGTTCGTGAAGTGACCGGGCTGGCCGACGGTCTACCGGTCCCGGCCGCTGACGTGCTTGACCGGGCCGGGTGGATCACGGCAGCCTCGCGGTCGATGGCACATCTCACCGGCGCGGATCCCGACGGCAGTGGCAATCTCATCGTCGGAAAGCCGGCGGGCTTGCAGGCCGGCGCCATGCTGGCGTACCTGTCTTCGGCGATCCTCGGGCAGTACGACCCGTTCACCGGCGAGCACGGCACCCTGCTTCTGGTCACACCGAACATCGTCTCCGTCGAACGGTCCCTTCGGCTGAACCCGAGTGACTTCCGGTTGTGGGTCTGCCTGCACGAGGTCACGCACCGGGTTCAGTTCTCGTCCTCGCCGTGGCTAGCGGAGTACATGAAGGATTCCGTCGAAACGCTTGGTGCGACGGTGGACGAGTCGATGACCGACGTTGTCGGGCGCCTTGCTGCAGAGCTGCGCTCGCGGAAGGAACCCGACTCCAGTGACGGTGCGACGGCGGGCGGCATCATCGGGCTGCTGCGCGCCTCGCAGGCGGAACCTCAGCGTGACGCGCTGGATCGGATGCTTGTACTCGGCACCCTCCTCGAAGGGCATGCAGACCATGTGATGGACGCCGTCGGCCCCGCCGTGGTGCCGTCGGTGGCAACTATCCGCGCGGCCTTCGACAAGCGTCGGCAGCGCAAGTCCAACCCCGTGCAGCGGATCATCAAGATGCTTCTCGGCATGGACGCCAAGATGGCGCAGTACGTACGCGGCAAGGCCTTCGTCGACGCGGTGGTTCTCAAGGTCGGCATGGAGCAGTTCAACACCATCTGGACCGGGCCCGAGACCTTGCCGTTGCTCGACGAGATCGACAATCCCGACGCGTGGGTAAAGCGCGTTCTCGGCTAGATGCTGCTGCCTGAAACGCCTGCCCTCCTGGCGCTGCGACAGGCCGTGCGGGCGTGGACGCTCGCATTCGAGCCACGACGCCGTGTGGTCGTCGCCCTGTCCGGGGGCGCCGATTCATTGGCGTTGACCGCAGCAGCGGTGGCGGAAGCCGATTCGGTCGACGCGTTGATCGTGGACCATCGGCTGCAGCCTGGTTCGGATGCCGTCGCACGCTCTGCCGCGGATCAGGCGCTGGCGCTGGGTTGCCGGACCGCGACGGTGCTGACCGTCGACGTAGCCGAAGGTGGGAGTCTCGAAGCCGCTGCGCGTGAGGCTCGGTACAGCGCTCTGCGCGACGCCAGGACTGACCTCCCGGTTCTGCTCGGACACACGCTCGACGATCAAGCCGAGACCGTGCTTCTCGGACTCTCGCGCGGGTCCGGTGGGCGATCGATTCAAGGTATGGCTGCATTCGACGCTCCCTGGGGACGGCCGCTACTCGGCATCCGGCGATCGGTGACCAGGGCGGCCTGCGTCGACCTGGGCATCACGCCGTGGGAGGACCCGCACAACAACAATCCCGAGTTCACTCGCGTGCGTCTGCGGCACGAGGCGTTGCCGCTGCTCGAAGAAATTCTCGGCGGGGGAGTTGCCGAGGCGTTGGCCCGAACCGCGACGCAGTTGCGTGAGGACGGTGAGGCGCTCGACGAGTACGCCGAGGCCCTACTCCTACGGGTTGTCGTCGACGGGGAAGTGGAAGTGGACACACTTGCCGAAGCGCCCACCGCAATCCGTCGACGCGCTCTGCGCGCCTGGCTGCTGCAGGGCGGCGCAAAAGCATTGACGGACAAACAGTTACGCGCAGTCGACGCCCTGGTGACCGACTGGCGGGGGCAAGGCGGCGTCGCGATCGGCGGCGGAACACCGGAGGCGAGGTTGGTGGCGGCCCGGCGACGTGGCAGGCTGATCCTCGGATTCGAAGACCGACGAAGGGTTTGACGCGTGTACGAGGGCGACATCGCATCGGTACTGATCTCCGAAGAACAGATCCGTGCACGAACGGCGGAACTGGCTGAGGACATCGCCAAGCGTTACCCGGCAGGCGCCCCCGAAGGGGATCTCCTGCTGATCGGCGTCCTCAAGGGAGCGGTCTTCTTCATGACCGACTTCGCCCGCGCCCTGCCGATCCCGTCGCAGATGGAATTCATGGCCGTGAGCTCCTACGGATCCTCGACCTCGTCTTCGGGTGTCGTCCGCATCCTCAAGGACCTCGACAAGGACATTGCCGGTCGCCACGTGCTGATCGTCGAGGACATCATCGACTCCGGTCTCACGCTGTCGTGGCTGATGCGCAACCTCAAGACACGTAATCCCGCTTCGCTCGAGGTCGTCACCCTGCTCCGCAAGCCGGATGCGGTCAAGATCGACGTCGACGTCCGCGACGTGGGCTTCGACATCCCCAACGAGTTCGTCGTAGGTTACGGCCTCGACTACGCCGAGCGGTACCGCGATCTGCCGTACATCGGCACCCTGGACCCCGAGGTCTACGGCGGCTGAGCCTGCTCGCCGGTTAGAACTCTTCACATTTCGGCACCTCTGCATCAGTCCGCCGAACGGATGACAGACAGGTCTCCGAGGCGTCGCTAGATTCACGGAATGCGCTATCGACGGCTTATTCGGTGACCCTTCCGCCGCCACCGCCACCGCCACCACCGCCCCCGCCTGGTGGGGAGCAGCAGTACTGGAGTGCCCAACCGCAGGGCGTTCTGTACCAACCTCCGACCACAAACGGCCTCGCAATTGCCGCCCTGGTCGGGGCGCTCGTGCTGGCGCCGGTCGGCATTGTGCTCGGCCACATTTCGCTGGCGCAGATCAAACGAACCGGTGAGCAGGGGCGAGGACTTGCAATCGCCGGTCTGGTCATCGGCTACATCTTCACCGCGCTTCTGGTGCTGTCGATCGTGTGGATGTTTCTCATTGCCAATGCAGTCACCCGCGCGTTCGACGACTACGACAGCGCGTCTTCTCTCTACTACACATCTGAATCGTCGAGTACGACTTATCCGACGTATGCGACCACCACATCCCGGACGGTGGCGCCGACGTACAGCGGAAGCGACACGGCGTCGGTCATCGCCAATGCCTCGGTAGGTGACTGCGTCGTACGAAGGCTCGGGGCAGACAAGGGCGACGGGACCAGCGAGACATACGTCAGTCCGGTCTCATGCAGCTCGAGCAGCGCCACTCACCGGGTAGTCAGCCGCGGCACGTCCACATCTTCGTGCACCGCCGATTGGGTTCGCAAAGAGAGTCCTGTCGTAGTGCTTTGCCTAGCGGACGAATGATCGACAGAGGGAGACACAACCGATGACGTTGCCGCCCCCGCCCCCACCTCCCCCACCACCCCCGCCTTCACCACCGCAGGCTCCGGTTGCCGGACATCCTCCGCCCTCTCGATCTCGTGGCCGAGGATGGATTGTTGCCGTTGCAGCCCTTACCGCCGTCGCGGCCCTCGCCGCAGGCGCCGTCACCGTTGTCACGATTCTCCGGTCGGGAGACACCGATGGACCGGTGGCAGGCCAGCTGGTCAACACTTACCCGACGCAGCCGACGCCAGGGTGGTCGTTGGACGTTGACGAGGTTCTGCCGGGCGGAAGATTTCTGTGGCCGGATTCGCTCGGTGCGAGCTATGGAACGGCGAGATTCATCGACGTGGGACAGACTCTGATCACTACGGTCGGTCCACAGCAGGGCCAGCAGTCCCAACTTGTTGCAGTCGACGCCGAGAGCGGATCCATTCGATGGCAAACGCCGGTCGCCGGCACGGTGTCGTGTGCGACCGCCGCGATCGATGCAGCCCTACCTTGTGTCGTCAGGAACCCTGGTGGAACAGCTCGAGTCGTTTCCTTCTCGCTCGACTCGGGGGCGATTCGTTCGAGTGTCGACACCGATACGGCCACCTTGGTCGAGGTCTCCGACGGAGCGGTCTTCACTGTCGGCGGTAGCCAGTCCGGGCTGGTGATTTCGCGCGGAACCCCCACCGACCTCGATGCGGCGTGGACAACGACAACTCCACCGGAAACCGACTGCGTCGGATCCGGCGATTCGCATTCGTTCGAGATCGTCGACGGCATCGTCTATTACTCGAGCATCGGATCTACGGCGCTCAACGCGGTCGATGGCGCACTGCTTTCGAATCCGAATCTGGGTGGCTACGAGGCACTTCCAGGACAAGGTTTTGCCGGCGTCCTCTGTGCGATGCCATTTGCGTCGGACGGATACTCCAGCATCGTGTCCGACCGTGACGGTGCCGAGAGATTTAGAGTTGACGAAGACGCACCGGCATCACCGTGGCTTGTCTCGGCATCGAAATCTCGTCCGTACATCGGCTCGCACGGTGCCTACGACATGAACGACGGCACCGAGCTGTGGTCGGTCATCGGCGGAGACCACTTCTCGCTACGCCGGATCGTCGGCGACATCGTGTTGGGCAACGACTCGGACACGCTCTCGGCCTACCGAATCGACACCGGGGAACAGTTGTGGTCGACCAAGATCGGCGACTACTTCTCTTACTCGGTCTCGGACGGTGAGCGAATTCTCGTCCATCCTAACGACGGCAGGGTACTCGCCGTCGAACTCGACGACGGCTCTGTCAGTTGGTCCCTCGATTCCCACACCAACCACTGGTCTTGGTCGAAGGCCCACGACGGACTCGCCTCGATCTCCAATGACAGATTCCTCTACTACCCACCGACCGGCGGACCGTCAGGAGCACCGGGCAGGCTGCCCGCTGTCCCTGAATTCGACGGAGGCAACGAGTACGTCACGAAATGCGGACGGACACCGACCCTGACGCCGGTTGAATACCGCACGCAGGCAGAGGGTCTCGTCGTTCTAATGGAAATGAAAGCATCATGTCCCGGCGGAGACATCGTCTCCACCGACGCGCTTCGTGTATCGATCACCGACACCGGCCAGAGCGTTGCATCGGCGGTGTTCGACTTCTCCGATGCGCCGATCTATCTTCCCCGAACCGATGGGACGAACACGACGAACTCGATCCAGCGCGAGTTCCTGTACGACCTCGGTAGCTTCTGGAGGCTGCCGAACACTCTCGGTGAGTCTTCGAGTCTGACCAATTCGAGAGCGTCAGGTGCTCAACTCGTCGAATGCGAGGACGACGGGACGAGTGATACCAGCCTGACATCCGGGCCGGCATCGCGAAGTGACACCAATACGCCGATCCGACCCACACGTAGCGCGCAGCCGACAACGGGCGACGTCGAATCTGCGAGTCTCGACGCCCTCCGGGCTCAGGCCGACGCCGATCGCCCCTTTGTGATCGGTGACCTCGCGAACAGGTGGGTGGCTCAGATCTCCTCCAAGCGGGTCGGACTCGATGCGGCGGATATCAATGGCGCTCAGGTGCATTGGACTGCTGCCCAGATCCTGCGACAGCATCTCGAACTTCGTCTCATGTATCCGGAGGTGCGTCTGCTCTGGAGTGACGAATGGCGGACCTTCGATCTCCGGGGTTGGTGGATAACCGTCGCAGGCTTGACGTTTGCGGATGCGGATGCGTCCAACGGGTGGTGCGATTCGAAGCGGATTGCCAACGATCAATGCTTCGCCAAGATCGTCAGCAACGATCGCGATTCGTCGGGGACCACCAAATATCGGCGATAGTGCCTGACCCGTTCGGCGCACTTCCCACATCTGAGGAGCTTGGCGAATGACCGAAGACAACTCGCGTCAACCCGGTGAACCATCAATAAGCAGTTCGCCCCAGTCGCACGGCATGTATCCACCGCCACAGAGCTATTCACCGACGCGATCTGCGTTCGTGGATATTCGGATCGGCGACTACACCCGCGACGGGACAGCCGCGGCACTGCTGTTCGTGTCGCTCTTCTTACCGTGGAGTGCGACCGTCGGAATAGCCCGCGTCGGTTCGAGTGCTCTTGTGCTGCTTCTGGTTCTGCCGACACTGCTGTCGCTGGCGTCGCTGTTACTGCCGTACGTGGCGCGACTCGGAATGCTCGGGCCGAATTGGAATGTCGGGCAGATACGTGTGCTGCGTCTGGTGGCCAACGGACCCCTCATTGCCACTGTTGTGGGTCTTGTCGTCTACGACGTCATTCGTGGAATGTTCCGATTCGGTGAGAGTTCGAGTATTTTCACCGGCAACGGGGTTGGCGCTGGAGCGTGGTTCGGGCTTGCCGGCGCCCTGCTCGCAGCTCAACCGCGCGCGGCCGAAATTCGCATCGACCCTCGAACCGCGCCGCGATGGTTGGCGTTGGTGAAGCCGCTTGTGTTTGTGGCTTGGGGGTCGTCAGTGGCCTCGGCGCTACTCGCGCTGATCTACATCCTGGTCTCCGTCAGTCGCTACCGATATTACGACGGGCCGCAGACATTCGAGAGCCTGATCGTTCTCTTCGTGTCGTCGGCCGTTCCGATCGTCGTGGTGGGTGTTGCGGCAGTCGGTCTCGCCAGACGGTTTGCGTCCTGGCGCCTCACCATCGCCGCGCTCGGCATCGCTCTCCTCGCAGCCGGATTACTCCACTCGATCAGCGAGGGCACAAGTGTCGAGCTGTTCCACACGGTCACGGCTAGTCCCTACTACGGCATCACGTTCTTGATTGCCGCAGCCGCAATTACATTCATTCCATTCGGTGTTGCGTCCGTCGGCGACGGGACGCACCCCGGACACGTCTGGCTCGCAGCGGCACGAAACGGCATGCTGTTGATCGCGGTGTGGAGCTTCGGTGTTGGATTCTCTCAGATCGCAATGGCAGCAACGCAATTTGGCATCGTGCCGTGGGGAGATGCGTTAGTGCTCGCTGTTCTCGCGATACTCTTCGGGATTCTTGCCGTTGTCGGAGTCAGATCACTGTCGCTTCGGTATTCTTCGCTCGACCCTCGCCCGTCACGCGAGGTCGGTCTCGGAGTCTGTCTCGGCTTGCTCGTCCTGATGATCGCTCGTCTCGTGGTGCAGTCGGCCATGTATGGCGAAATATATTACAGTGCATGGATATTCGATCTCGCCATGGCGATGCTGGTGGTTCTGGTTGCTCTCGCTCTCACAGTCTCACCGGCTGTTCGGAATTTGTATGCGGGGGTGCAACTGTTCGCGTCGGCCACCACGGTTACAGCTGCAATACCGAATCTCGGACAGCCCGTTCGGCCTTCGGGGCGTGCTCTCGAGGCTGCGGATCCGCGGACTCCGGCGGCGGTGCTGTTCGAGATTGCGTCGAGTTCGCCGGAGTTGCGGCCGGCGATTGCTGCGAATCCGTCGACGTACGACGATCTTGTGACGTGGCTCGAAGCGCTGGGTGATCCTGCTGTGGATGCAGCGTTGGACCGAAGGGCTGCTGGGCAATTCGGTCTACCTGAACCTGAACCTGAACCTGAACCTGAACCTGAACCTGGCCGTGTGCCCGTGCCCGTGCCTGCGCCGGTGCCCGTGCCCGTGCAGTCTTCGAGACGTGCTCTCGAGGCTGCGGATCCGCGGACTCCGGCGGCGGTGCTGTTCGAGATTGCGTCGAGTTCGCCGGAGTTGCGGCCGGCGATTGCTGCGAATCCGTCGACGTACGACGATCTTGTGACGTGGCTCGAAGCGCTGGGTGATCCTGCTGTGGATGCAGCGTTGGACCGAAGGGCTGCCGGGCAATTCGGTCTACTCGGACCCGAACCCGAACCTGCGACCGAGACGTTCATTTCGAGCGGACCGGAGTCCAGCTCCAGCGGCGAAATTGTGCAACCGTTCGCACCGCGATCGGCCGTGCCGCAATTTGCCGTGCCGCCACCGGACCCGGGGTATGGGCCGACCGGCGTTCCACTCCGGCTTGGTGGGTTTCGGCCGGCCGGAGCCGGGATACGAGTTGCCGCGCGGTTCATCGATTTTGCCATTCTCGCAGTTGTGTCGGTCGTCGGCGGAATGATCTCCACCGCGACGCTCGGAAACGGATTCGACTTCGATTCCTACCGGACAAGTTCGGGTCTGATTGGCCTGCTGATCGGGATCGGTTCGATCGTGTACTTCGTATGGGGAGAGTCGGCATTCGGGGTAACCCTGGGCAAACTCGCCCTCGGAATAGGCGTTCGCTCGGTAGGAGGTGCGCGTCCGGCCCTGGCGCAGTCCTTCAAACGGAATGCATTCGTGATCCCCATGTACCTCGGATCGGCTGTTTCGGCGTTGGCCATGCTCGGTAGTGGTGACGAGCTCGTCGGCATGCTGAATTCGATGTCGTTGGGCAGTGTCGCGAGCATTCTCGGTTCTCTGGTAACAGTCGCTATTTCGATCGCGATCATCGTTTCGATCGGTAGCGCACCGGACGTCCGCGGCTTCCACGATCGGATGGCTGATGCCGTCGTCGTGGTCACCAGGCAGTGAGCGAGCACGCTTCGAGTGAAACAAGCACATCTTCAGGGCGTCAGCAGCTTCTTCTGGACCTTGCCCATAGCGTTGCGCGGCAAGCTGTCCACCAGACAAACCTGACGAGGGCGCTTGTGGATCGACAGCGATTCGGCGACGAAGTCCGAAACCACCGCGCAGTCGGCTACATCTCCGACGATGAAGGCGACTATGCGCTGGCCGAGATCGTCGTCCGGCACACCGACGACGGCGGCCTCGCGAACACCGGGGTATGCCAGAAGTGCCTGTTCCACCTCGCCTGCACCGATGCGGTATCCACCGGACTTGATCATGTCGACCGACTCGCGACCTACGATGCGGTGGAATCCGCTGTCGTCGATCACCGCGACGTCGCCGGTGCGGAACCAGCCGTCTTCGGTCATGGATTCCGCTGTCTTCGAGGGGTTCCCGAGGTACTCGTCGAAGAGAACGGCGCCCGCAACTTCCAGTTGCCCAAGCTGCTCTCCGTCGTGCGCCGACAATTCGCCGTTCTCGCCGCGCAACCTCGTCCTGACTCCCGGAACGGCGTGCCCGACCCAACCCGGGCGACGTTCGCCGTCGTGCGTCGTGCTGACGGTGATGAGGGTTTCACTCATTCCGTAGCGCTCGACGGGAGCCAACCCGGTCAGCGATTTCATCCGCTCGAACAATGGAACCGGAAGTGGTGCACTTCCGGACACGAGCAAGCGCGCGGATCGCAATGCTGCTGCCGCCGAGGGATCACCGCACACGCGTGACCAGACGGTCGGAACACCGAAGTACAACGAGCCACCCGCTGCGGCATACGAATCCGGAGTTGGTCTGAAGGTATGAATCAGCGGCGAACCCACGCGCAAGGCGCCCAACACGCCGAGAATCAACCCGTGGACGTGGAAGAGGGGCAGTCCGTGGACGAGTGTGTCCTCTGGCGTCCAATTCCACACATGAGCGAGCGCGTCGAGATCCGCTGCGATCGATGCTCGCGAGAGGACAACGCCTTTCGGAGCTCCGGTGGTTCCTGAGGTGTACATGATCAGTGCGGTAGCTGACGCGCTCGGTTCGGGATAGGACGTCGCAGATCGCGCGTGAATATCGATGGGAATCAACGGGATACTCGAATCCGACGGTCCTTCTCCGAGTATCAGTTCGGCCTGGGAATCGGCGATGATGTGCTGACGTTCGAGCGGGCCGGAGTCCGGTGGGATCGGGACCACGGCAACACCGGCGATCAGCGCGCCGGCGACGGCGACCACTGTCTCGAGGCGGGCGGCGGCTTGTACTGCCACTCGCTGTGCACCGTGGATTCGATCGGCGACCGCGGTGGCGGCGGCAAACAAGTCGGCGCGAGAGAGGGTTGCGCCTTCGCCGAAACTGACCGCCGCTCCGTGGTCGTCGAAGATGCGGGGGTCGAGGGAGCGCAGAAGTGTGGATTCGCTGTTCATCGCGAGTTCCCTTTCTTTGAGCGAAGATTCAGACGGACCAGGGAACAACGAACATCAGCCAGGCGAGAATCGGCGTCACCACCATGATGGTCATGCCCCACCGCATCGTCAGCCCGAACACCACGTCGCGTTCTTCCGGAGCGGCGTTCGCGACCACCAGCGCGCCGTTGGTCGAGAACGGACTGCAATCGACCAGAGACGAGGAGATTGCCAGCGCGATGACCAGACCGGTTGCATTGACCTGACCGGTCATGAGGAATGGAATTGCCAAAGGGATGAGTGCGCCGAGGATTCCCGTGGTGGATGCAAACGCCGACACGATCGCGCCGATCAGACAGATCAAGAACGCCGCGAGAAGTGGAATCCCCACGTGTGCAACAGAATCCCCGAGCCACTGGACGGTGTTCTGGTTCTGCAGAAGAGCGACGTACGTGACGATTCCGCCGATGAGGAGCACGGTGCCCCAGCTGATCTTGTCGACGGCGCCGCGGGCGGAGGCCGGGAAGATCAGGGTGAGAAGTACCGCGACAGTCAGTGCGGTGAATCCGACGTCGAGGTCGAACACCAAGGCGCCGAGTGCAAGCGACGCCAGTCCGAGCAAGGTGAGTCGGCGCTCGAGGTTGAGTGCTCCCTCGTGCGGAGCGGTCCCACCCGAGGACTTGCCGCCACCCTTCGAGCTGTCGCCGGAACCCGAACCGGTGATGGTGTCGCTCCCGCCAGACGCATTGCCGACTGCGTTGACGAGCACGCGTTCGGAGGCGCCGCGCGCAATCAACGCGCGTCCGCCGAACGAGACGTACGCGATGGCAGCAACAACGGCCGCGGCCGCGAAGGTCGAGACGAACAGCAAGGCCGGGCTCGACGGGAGGCCGTTCTGACGCATGACGTCGTTGGTGATCACACCGAAGATTCCGATAGGGGAGAAGCTGCCCGCCGTTGCGCCCTGGACGACCATGAAGCCCATCAGCATGGGGTGGATCCGGTAGCGGGTGGCGAAGCCCATTGCCACAGGCGCGATGATGGCGACGGCAGCGGGACTGACCGCGCCCATGGCGGTGACGGCCGCGCACACCGCGAACATCGCCCACGGCACGAGGGCCACTCGTCCTCTGACCGCGCGGACTGCCGCGTGAATGATCCAGTCGACCGTGCCGTTGTTTCTGGCCAGCGCGAACAGGTAGGTGACGCCGACCAGGATGACGAAGAGACTGGCCGGGAAGCCGTCGAGGATCTCGCTGGTATCGACGGTGAAGACCAGTGTTCCGACGACGAAGGCAGCCACCAGGGCGAGCGCACCCATGTTCACCGACCTCACGGTGGATATGACGAACACCAGGACAAGTACTGACAGGGCTATGACATTTGCCATCGAACTCTCAATCCGTTCGCGACCAGCTTGTGGTCTGCATCACTTGGAAGTGGCCTAGCCTCTCTGCCACTGCTCCATTTGTCAAGTACACTCCGAGGCATGAATTCGACGTCATCGCCCGGCTCGCGCTCGGGCCTGCCCGGACGATTGAAGCGTCCGCGCCTGTACGAGCAGTTGGCCGAGCACATTTCGAATTTCATCGAGGCTCAAGGTCTTTCGCCCGGTGATCGGCTTCCTCCCGAACGCAGCCTGGCTGCCGAACTCGGCGTGAGTCGCGCGTCGCTGGCTCAAGCGCTCGTTGCCCTCGAAATCCGAGGCCGAGTCGAAATCCAGCACGGTAACGGTGCAGTGATTCGTGAAGCTCCGACGCCCGACGCGGGCCGCTCTGCGGACTCGGGAGTGCGGCTACAGGACCGAACCGTCGACGAACTGACTGCCGCCAGGGAGGCGATCATGGCCGGCCTGGCTCGGGCGGCGGCGTCGAATCCCAACGCTGCGCTTCGGGTCGCGATGTTGACCGACGACGGGACCGCGAGAAACTTCGCCGAGACATGGCGCTGCGTCAGGCACCTGGCCGGTGGCGGCCTATTGGCTGATCTCGACGACACCATCGCCAAGCAGGCAGACGTGCCCGAGTCCTCGGCGCGACTGTCTGCGCGACTCGATCAGCTCGCCCACCGGATCATCGACGGTGACCAATCGGGCGCCGCTGACGCTGTTGCGGGAATCCTCTCCGAAACGGCCTGACGAATAACGACGGACGAGCGTCGGAAAAGCGCACGATAACCACTATGAGCATGTTCGCTCACAGGAAACTGTGCTGCGACGTAGCCCGGGAACCTGATCGGCAATGCGCACGTTGAACACAGTGACGACCGTTCCAACCAAGCGGCACGGCCGCTGGCGGGCATCGATGGGGCCGATCGCGGTAACCTGCAGGTGTCCGGTTGGCAGCCGGAAGGCGACCTGGCAGACCCGCACTCTCGAAAGGACCGGCCACATCGGCCGACCTGTATGAACCGTAAGACTGTGTTCCGTAACGTGCTACTCGTAGCCGTCGTGCTGTTGGTGATCTATGCCTTCAGCTACTTCAGCAACGACACCCGCGACTTCAAGACCGTCGACACCTCGGTCGCGATCTCCCAACTCGACGCCAAGAACGTTGAGTCGGCGCAGATCGACGACCGTGAGCAGCAGGTTCGTCTGTGGCTCAAGAACGGCAACGACGCCACCGACGGTAAGACGCAGATCCTGGCGAAGTACCCCGCGAGTGCGTCGGAGCAGATCTTCGACAAGGTCGAAGGCGCCGGTGCGGACAAGTTCAACACGACGGTCACTCAGGAGAGCTGGCTGACGTCGATCCTTCTATTCGTGCTGCCGATGATCATTCTGTTCGGCATCTTCTTCTTCGTCATGAACCGGATGCAGGGCGGCGGTGGTCGCGGCGGAGTCATGGGATTCGGTAAGTCGAAGGCCAAGCAGCTCACCAAGGACATGCCGAAAACCACGTTCGCCGACGTCGCCGGTGCGGACGAGGCTGTCGAAGAGCTGTACGAGATCAAGGACTTCCTGCAGAACCCGGCTCGCTACCAGGCGCTCGGCGCCAAGATTCCGCGCGGTGTGCTGCTGTACGGCCCTCCCGGAACCGGTAAGACGCTGCTCGCTCGCGCTGTCGCAGGCGAAGCCGGCGTCCCGTTCTTCACCATCTCCGGCTCGGACTTCGTCGAGATGTTCGTCGGTGTCGGTGCTTCGCGTGTTCGCGACATGTTCGAGCAGGCCAAGCAGAACAGCCCCTGCATCATCTTTGTCGACGAGATCGACGCCGTCGGTCGTCAGCGCGGCGCAGGATTGGGCGGCGGACACGACGAGCGCGAGCAGACACTCAACCAGTTGCTCGTCGAGATGGACGGCTTCGGTGATCGCACCGGCATCATCTTGATCGCCGCAACCAACCGCCCCGACATCCTCGACCCCGCACTGCTGCGTCCGGGACGCTTCGATCGCCAGATTCCGGTCGGCGCCCCCGACCTCGCCGGTCGCCGCGCGATCCTGCGCGTGCACTCGCAGGGCAAGCCGATCGATCCCAACGCCGACCTCGAAGGTCTCGCCAAGCGGACCGTCGGAATGTCGGGTGCTGATCTCGCCAACGTCATCAACGAGGCTGCACTGCTCACCGCACGCGAAAACGGGACCGTCATCACCGAAGCCTCGCTCGAGGAATCGGTGGACCGTGTTGTCGGTGGACCGCGGCGTAAGAGTCGCATCATCAGCGAGCACGAGAAGAAGATCACGGCGTACCACGAGGGCGGTCACACGCTGGCTGCTTGGGCAATGCCTGACATCGAGCCGGTCTACAAGGTCACGATCCTCGCTCGCGGACGCACCGGCGGCCACGCGATGACCGTGCCCGAGGACGACAAGGGTTTGATGACGCGTTCGGAGATGATCGCTCGTCTCGTCATGGCAATGGGTGGACGCGCCGCCGAGGAGTTGGTGTTCCACGAGCCCACCACCGGAGCGTCGTCCGATATCGACATGGCGACCAAGATCGCCCGCGCGATGGTCACCGAATACGGCATGAGTGCCAAGCTCGGCGCGGTTCGCTACGGACAGGAGGGCGGGGATCCGTTCCTCGGCCGTTCGATGGGCGTTCAGTCCGACTACTCACACGAGATCGCCCGTGAAATCGACGAAGAGGTGCGCAACCTCATCGAGGCAGCGCACACCGAAGCGTGGGCAATCCTCAACGAGTACCGCGATGCGCTCGACCTCATCGCTACCGAACTGCTCGAGCGTGAGACGTTGACTCGCAAGGACCTCGAGAAGATCCTTGCCGGCGTCGAAAAGCGTCCGCGCATCACGGCTTTCAACGATTTCGGTGGGCGTACGCCTTCGGATCGTCCGCCGGTGAAGACTCCTCGCGAACTCGCGATCGAGCGCGGCGAAACCTGGCCGGAGCCAGCTGCCGCACCTGTTCTCGTCAAGGCAGGTGCACCCAACAGCGGTGCCCCCAACGGTGGTCTCCCCAACAACGGTGGTCTCCCCAACAACGGCAACCAGGGACCCTCGAACGGCTACGCACAGCCTTCGTACCCGCAGCCGAGTGCTCCGCAGCAGACTCCGCAACCGGGAACACCCGACTACGGAGCGCCCGCCGGATGGTCGGCACCGGGTTGGCCTCCGCGTGAGAACCCGTCGCCGACGTACCCCGGACAGCAGTCGGGTGGGTACACCGGTGGACAGAATCCGACCCCGCCGAACCAGTCGCAGGGCCAGTACGGTCAGCCCCAACACGGTCAGCCCCAGCCCGATCAGGGGCAGTACGGCCAGCCGCACCCGGGGCAGCAGGCGTACCCGGAGCAGCCGCATCCCGGCCGCCGTTACCCCGCGCAGCCCGATTACCCGGTGCAGTACCCGGACAGTGGACCCTTCGCCGATCCGAACCGGGGAAACCCGTCGGGTGAAAACCAGTGGCAGAGCCCCGCACCGGAACAGCCGCAAACTCCTCCGCCGCATCATTCGGCTGAGGACGAGGGACCGAGCACCGTTCGCTGGGACGGACCGGACGGATCTCGCTGACCTTGCGCCACTAGGCTCTGCGGCGGGGGACCTGTGAACAATTCTCGAGGAGAGTTCGGTTGTCGGTGAATGATGTGGCCAGTGAACTGGTGTCGCTCGGAACGGGCCGCCCGTTCGATCAGGCGCGGGCAGAGGCTGCCGTACGGGAATTGTTGATCGCGGTCGGTGAAGATCCGGAGCGCCCAGGCCTGCTCGATACGCCGGCCCGGGTGGCGCGCTCGTACAAGGAGATCTTCGCGGGTTTGTACTCAGAGCCCGACGACGCGTTGAACACAACTTTCGACGAGGGGCACCAGGAATTGGTGCTCGTGCGAGACATTCCGATGTTCTCGACGTGCGAGCACCACCTGGTGTCCTTCCACGGTGTTGCTCACGTTGGCTACATCCCGGGAAAGTCGGGCAAGGTCACCGGTTTGTCGAAGCTCGCGCGCGTCGTCGACCTGTACGCCAAGCGTCCGCAGGTTCAAGAACGCCTGACCAGTCAGATCGCGGATGCTTTGATGCGCAAGCTCGACCCGCGCGGAGCCATCGTCGTCATCGAAGCCGAGCATCTGTGCATGGCGATGCGCGGTATCCGCAAGCCCGGAGCCAGCACGACCACGTCTGCGGTTCGTGGGCTCCTGCAATCCAGCGCGGCCTCGCGGTCCGAAGCGCTGGACCTCATCCTGCGTAAGTGAGCAAGATGTCCGCGGCTCCCGTTGCAGGCAGCGATCCGGCCCGGATGGTCGTGATGGGGATTCTGAACGTCACCGCCGATTCGTTTTCCGACGGTGGTCAATTTCTCGATCGTGACGCGGCGATCGCTCGCGGACTCGAACTGCAACGCATCGGCGTCGACATCGTCGACGTCGGCGGCGAGTCGACGCGCCCCGGAGCCACCCGCGTCGATCCGAAACTCGAGGCGGACCGAATTGCCCCGGTGATCGAAGAACTCGTGGCAGCCGGAATTCGCGTCAGCGTCGACACGATGCGTGCTTCCGTCGCCGCCGCCGCGATCGAAGCGGGCGCAGGCATCGTCAACGACGTATCGGGCGGTCGCGCAGACCCCGACATGGCCTCCGTTGTGGCCGACGCCGGAGTGCCCTGGATCCTCATGCATTGGCGCTCGGCCGGCGACTACGTCCATCGTGGCAGCGCCGATCACTACGACGACGTGGTCCGCGACGTCCGTGACGAACTGCTGTCGCAGGTCGATCTGGCGTTGAAAGCAGGGGTCGATTCGTCGTCGATCATCCTCGACCCCGGCCTCGGGTTCGCTAAGAACGCCGACCACAACTGGGCACTGTTGCGAGCACTACCCGAGTTCAACGCGACCGGATTCCCGGTACTGGTCGGCGCTTCCCGAAAGCGGTTCCTCGGGTCTCTGCTCAGCGATCCCGACGGCAATCCGCGTCCACCCGGTGGCCGCGAGCCTGCGACGGCCGTGGTCTCCGCCCTTGCAGCGCGCGAAGGCGCCTGGGGAGTTCGGGTGCACGACGCACAAGCTTCGCTCGACGCCATTGCCGTGGTCGACGCCTGGAACCGTGGACGAGAAAGGGCCTGACATGGGGGACCGAATCGAATTGCGCGGACTGAAGGTTCGCGGCAATCACGGAGTGTTCGACCACGAGAAGCGTGACGGTCAGGACTTCTTCATCGACATCACCGTATGGATGGACTTGGCTCCCGCCGCGGCGTCGGACGACCTGACGCAGACCCTGCACT
The DNA here is from genome assembly GCF_001653035.1 of Rhodococcus sp. YH3-3. Classification (NCBI taxonomy): domain Bacteria; kingdom Bacillati; phylum Actinomycetota; class Actinomycetes; order Mycobacteriales; family Nocardiaceae; genus Rhodococcus; species Rhodococcus sp. YH3-3. Next base: position 1,089,066 of record NZ_BCWH01000001.1, read on the forward strand.
ACGGCGAGTTGGCGGAAGCCGCCGCAGCGATAGTCGCCGGCCCGTCGCGCGATCTCATCGAGACCGTCGCCGCGGAGATCGCCGACGACGTCATGAAAGATTCGCGAGTCGAGAGCGTCGAGGTTGTTGTCCACAAACCGTCGGCACCGATTCCGCTGGTTTTTGCGGACGTCGCCGTCGTCGCACATCGGACCAGATCGGCATGACGCGCGCTGTTCTGTCGATCGGTTCCAACATCGGCGACAGTGTGGCTCACCTACAGTCCGTTGTCGACGGGTTGGGCAGCGCCGTCGTTGCTGTCTCACCGGTCTACTCGACCGCGCCGTGGGGTGGCGTCGAGCAGCAGGATTTCTACAACGCGGTGGTGGTGGTCGACGATCCCGAAGCCGATGCCGCTGAATGGCTTCGCCGCTCGCAAGCTCTAGAGGAAGCCGCAGACCGGGTGCGCGAACAGCGGTGGGGGCCACGGAGCCTGGACGTGGACGTAGTCGACTGCGAAGGCGTCGTCAGTTCCGATCCCGTGCTCACACTTCCGCATCCGCGCGCGCATCTTCGGGCATTCGTTCTCGTTCCCTGGCTGGACGTCGAGCCTGACGCGACGCTGATCGTCGACGGCCAGAAGTTGCCGGTGGCACAAATTCTCGACGGCCTCGATCGCACTGAGCGCGAAGGTGTCCGCACTACCGATGTGGTGCTTGCGCGGTGACCGAAAACGACAAGGGTTTGAAGCCGACCCGGATCAGTGAACTCGCGGTACTCGCCGCAGTGGCGGCCGTGGCCACCTGGATTCTGATTCGCGTGTTCTACGGTTCGATGCCGCCCATCCCCGTTTATGCGGGAGCGTCGCTCTACTTCGTCGCCGTTGCCGAGGCCGTCTTCGCTTTTGTCATTCGTTCACGCGTCAAGAACCGGCAGGTCGGCGACGGGCTCAGACAGCTTCATCCGATCACCGCCGCCCGAGCGCTGGCATTGGCCAAAGCATCCGCTTTGGTCGGTTCAGCTACCGTCGGTGTCTGGGTCGGAGTGCTGGTGTATCTCATCCCACAGCGCTCGGTTCTGCAGGCCGCAGCCTCCGACACGCCGGGCGCGTGGGTGGGGTTGGGCGCCGCAATTGCGCTGGTAGCGGCAGCTCTGTGGCTCGAACATTGTTGCAAGACGCCGGAAGATACACCTGACGAGCCTGCGCACTGACAGCCTGGTCGGCAAATCACCCACCGAGGTACGTGGCGACCCCGGTCTCGGCAAGTACCCTGGCAACCATGACAAATTCTGGTCGATCGAAGTCTGCGCGCCGAAGCAAGCGCAGCGCGAGCCAGATGATCATTGCTGCTCTTCTGGCACTTGCTGTCATTGCTTCGCTGTTTCTGATTTTCAGCAACAGCGTTCAGCTTCTTCGGGTGGGTCTGGTCGTCGCTCTGTGGGCAGCCACCCTCGGCGCTATCGCCATGACCAAGTATCGGCGTGAGTCGGCACTGGACAAAGCCAAGGTTGCTGATCTGCAGACCGTGTACGAACTGCAGCTCGAACGTGAAATTTCTGCTCGACGTGAGTACGAACTGAGCGTCGAAGGTCGCGTGCGACGTGAGGTGACCGCGGACGCGGAGGAACTGGCCGGGCTGCGCGCCGAATTGGTGGCGCTGCGCCGAAACCTCGAAGCACTGTTCGAAGGTGGACTGCTGCCCGAACAGACCGCGCTCAAGACCGATTCCACGCGAGTACCGGAACTTGGCGGTAGTTCGTACGGCGCGTACCAGCCGGCACCGTCGGGGTTGTATGTTCCCGGCGCCGGCCAGAGCGGACCCAGCCAACCGGCACCGAACGTCGGCGGCTTGGCTTCGCCCAACGACGATCCGGTGACTGCTGAGACAACCGTCGTGTTCGCGGAGACGTCGTGGCGTGACAGCAGCTTCGTGGCGCCGCGCGTCATCCCGACCCAGAAGTCTCGAGAGACGCAGAAGCCACAAGAGACACAGAAGCCCCAGAGCGGGAACCTAGCGCCGAGTTCTCCGGTGAGTTCCTCGCCGACACGAACGGTGAAAGACGTTCCGGTGAAGAAGGATTCGGAGCCGGTCGCGCCGGTCGAGCCTGAAGTCAAGGCTCCCGCCCAGGCCCCGAACATCGAAGATGCCGTCATCGAAGACGCTGTCGTCGAAGAGGTGCCCGAGGTTGTTCCCGCGGTTGTTCCCGAAGCTGTCGCGGAAGCTGAACCCGAATCCGCTGCGGAGCCTGACGCGGAGCCGCGACGTCGTCGCCGTGCTGCCCCGGAAGATGCCGCCAGTGGTGCTCATTCCAACGGATTGACCGTCGCCGAAATCATGGCAAACCTGAGTTCGAACAGCCCGTCCGAAGGCTCCGGTCGACGCCGTCGCCGAGAGGACTGAGTCGCAGATCACTCGCCCGGCCATGGCATGACGGTTCGGGCGAAGGATATCCTCGGACGCAGAACGTCTGGTACCCGCCGAGCGGGACTGGAACGAACGAGAGGAATCCGGTGACTTCCTTCGGGATCACTAATGGACCTGCACCTGCGCGATTGACGGTAGGAATTGTCTCCGCAGGCAGGGTCGGAACAGCTGTCGGTGCCGCATTGGAGCGAGCCGGTCATGTTGTCAGCGCTTGCTCCGCCGTCTCCAGCGCCTCGGTTGCCCGCGCTGTGAAGCGGCTTCCCGATACCGAAATTCTTCCGGCCGCCGACGTCGCAGCTCGTTCCGAGTTGCTGATTCTCGCCGTTCCTGACGATCAACTTGCGGATCTTGTTCGAGGTCTGGCGGCCACCCATGCCGTCAAGCCGGGCACGCTCGTCGCCCATACGTCCGGTGCCAACGGGATCGCGATCCTGACTCCACTCACCGAACTGGGCGCACTACCCCTGGCTATCCATCCGGCGATGACGTTCACCGGTCACGACGAGGACACCGCACGGCTGTCGTCGGCATGCTTCGGAATCACCGCTGCCGACGACATCGGTTACGCGATCGCGCAGTCACTGGTCCTCGAGATCGGCGGCGAGCCCGTCCGAGTGCGCGAGGAGAACCGCGCGCTCTACCACGCCGCACTGGCTCACGGCAGTAATCACCTGGTCACGCTCGTGGTCGACGCCGTCGAGGCCCTGCGAGCGTCGTTGCAAGGTGACGAGCTGCTCGGTCAGCAGTTGGTCGACGGCGATCCGGGTGGAGTGGCCGAGCGAGTCCTGCAGCCGCTGCTGTCGGCGGCCTTGGACAACGCGCTACGACGCGGTCCCTCGGCGTTGACCGGCCCGGTGGCACGCGGCGACGCTGCTGCTGTCGACACACATTTGCGCGTACTGACAGACCTGGATCCGGAGCTCGCTGCCGGCTATCGGGCGATGTCCTTGCGATCGGCCCAGCGGGTGGGCGCCCCCACCGAATTGTTCGACATCTTGACTGAAACGGGAGGTGACCGTCGTGAGTGATCTGCAGGGCGGATACAAGCGCGGCGAACTGACGGTGCACCACGATCCGGACAAGCTTCGGCGCGTCTCGCGGGCACTGCGAGGTGTCGGGCGTCAGGTGGCGCTCGTTCCGACGATGGGTGCGCTGCATGCCGGCCACATCGAACTGGTTCGTCAGGCCAAGGTCACCGGCGCCGTCGTGATCGTTTCCATCTTCGTGAACCCGCTCCAGTTCGGTGCCGGCGAAGATCTGGACGCGTACCCGCGCACTCTCGATGCGGATCTCGACCTGTTGCGCGCCGAGGGCGTCGAATTGGTGTTCGCGCCGAGCGCCAAGACGATGTACCCGCGTGGTCAGCGCACCACCATCGTGCCGGGCCCGTTGGGTAGCGAACTCGAAGGCGGAGCGCGCCCCACTCACTTCGCGGGAATGCTGACGGTAGTGGCGAAGCTGCTGCAGATCGCGGCACCCAATCACGCGTACTTCGGTGAGAAGGACTACCAGCAGCTGACGCTCATCCGTCAGATGGTGTGGGATCTCAACTTCGATGTACAGATCATCGGAGTTCCGACGGTTCGCGAGTTCGACGGCCTCGCGTTGTCCTCTCGCAATCGCTACCTCGACGAGAACCAGCGCGCGGCAGCGGTCGCGCTGTCCGCCGCTCTGATCGCCGGTGCACACGCGGCGGCTGGGGGAGCGGAAGCAATCCTGGAAACCGCACGCGCTGTTCTGGCAGCTGTTCCGGAAATCGAGGTCGACTACCTCGAGGTTCGGGGCGTCGATCTGGGCCCCGCGCCCGAGCGAGGTGACGGCCGACTGTTGGTGGCCGCCAAGCTCGGAACCACCCGTTTGATCGACAACGTCGGTGTCGCGGTGGGAACCGGCTTCCTCGAGCGTGACACCGACCCATCCGCCGACGCCATCGACGACCTGCTGTCTCACTGAGCACTTTTCACGAGTAAGGACCTGGATATGTTTCGCACGATGATGAAGTCGAAGATCCACCGCGCCACCGTGACTCACGCCGACCTGCATTACGTCGGCTCCGTCACCGTCGACCAGGATCTGATGGACGCCGCAGACCTCCTCGAAGGCGAACAGGTGTGCATCGTCGACATCGACAACGGTGCGCGTCTCGAGACGTATGTCATTGCCGGCGAGCGCGGAACCGGTGTCATCGGAATCAATGGTGCGGCAGCGCATCTGGTCAAGCCAGGCGACCTGGTCATCCTCATCGCCTACGGCGTGATGAACGAGCAGGAAGTCAAGGAGTACTCCCCGCGCGTAGTCTTCGTCGATGCCGACAACAAGCAGATCGAACTCGGTTCCGACCCGGCTCACGCGCCGGAGGGTTCGGGTCTGATCACCCCACGCATGCTGTCGACGCTCGAGGCCTCGCGCGAATCCAGCCTGGTGTAATCCATGCTGCTCACGGTCGACGTCCGGAACACCAACATCGTTCTCGGTCTGTTCTCCGGGACTGGTGAGTATTCGAAGCTGTTGCAGGACTGGCGAATGCGAACCGATCCTCGGATGACTGCCGACGAGTTGGCGTTGACCTTCCGTGGGCTGTTGGGTTCTCATGTCAATCAGATCACCGGCGTTGCGGCGCTGTCGACAGTGCCGTCCGTCTTGCGTGAAATCCGTGTGATGCTCGAGCGGTACTGGGGTCACGTTCCCCATGTGGTGGTCGAACCGGGTATTCGCACCGGAGTGCCACTGCTGGTGGACAACCCCAAAGAGGTGGGAGCCGACCGGATCGTCAACAGCCTTGCCGCTCACCATCTTTACGAGGGGCCATGCATTGTCGTGGACTTCGGTACGTCGACCTGTGTCGACGTCGTTTCCGCCAAGGGTGAGTTTCTGGGCGGCTGCATCGCGCCCGGACTCGAGATCTCGACCGATGCCTTGGCGTCGCAGTCCGCTGCGCTGCGCAAGGTCGAATTGGTGCGCCCGCGTTCGGTGGTCGGCAAGAATACCGTCGAATGCATGCAGTCCGGTGCGGTATTCGGCTTTGCGGGCCTCGTCGACGGATTGGTCAACCGCGTCCGCGACGAACTACCGGAGTTCGGTGGTGACGACGTCTCCGTGATCGCGACCGGGGACAGCGCACCGCTGATCATTCCCGAGTCCGACACCATCGATCACCTCGAACGGGACCTCACCCTCGAGGGGCTGAGGTTGGTCTTCGAGCGCAATCAGGCGCGTCGTGGATCCGGTCGACGACCCGTCGCCTGATCGATGGTTTCGTTCCAGCGGTTTCGCGATTGCAAAAGTTATGCCACAATGGTGCTCGTGAATCGCTGCATGGGTGCTCAGGAGTGTTGTCGAGGCTGACCGCTGCCTTGACCAATTCACATTCCTTGGAGCTAGCTCGTGCTATCCACATATTCTGCAGATCTCTCTGATTTGACCCCGACTCTCGCTGCTGATCGTGCTGTTTCCGCAGGTCGTAGCGCTAATCGTGGGGCGTCCGGACGCCGTCCGAGTGGTGCGTCGTTGCCTACCCGCCTTCGCCCGGCCGATCTGCTGCGGCTGACCGACGAGGGAGCAAACGGCGTGCTCGACGGCCGTTTCGATCACCTCATCCCCGATACCTTCCCGACGCTCGACCGTTGGTCCACCCGCTTGCACGCGGACGACGACGTCGATGTGTGGCTCATCAGTTGGGTGCCCGAACGCAACACCGAATTGCACGACCACGCAGGCTCGTTCGGCGCCTTGACCGTCCTCAGTGGTTCGCTCACCGAATTCCGTTGGGCCGGTGACGCCCTGGTGGAACGCCAGCTCGACGCCGGCGATCAGGCTTCGTTCCCGCTCGGATGGGTTCACGATGTCGTGCGTTCGACGGATGCTCCCGGTGCTCCGATCGAAATCAGCTCTGATGCACCGACTCTGAGCGTTCACGCCTACTCGCCGCCGCTGACGGCAATGTCCTTCTACGAAGTGACGGATCACCGGACACTTCGCCGCACCCGTACCGAGCTGACCGACCTGCCCGAGGGGGGCACCAAATGACCATCGACCAAATGCTCGACGACGCTCGCGCACAGATCGATCGTATGTACGTCTTCCAGCTCACCGAAGCCTTCCACCGCGGCGCGATCTTCGTCGACATTCGCCCGCAGGCGCAGCGCGCCATCGAGGGAACTCTCCCCGGTGCACTCGCGATCGAGCGGAACGTGCTCGAATGGCGCCTTGACCCCACCAGCAGCGCACACCTCGCGTTGGCCACCGACCACGACGTCGAGTGGGTGATCGTCTGCTCCGAGGGTTACACCTCGAGCCTGGCCGCAGCGTCGTTGCAGCAGTTGGGTCTGCACAAGGCCACCGATCTCGTGGGCGGGTACCAGGCGATCAAGGCCGCCGGCCTGCTCGGTGCGCTCAGCGGAGTTCGTCATTGCTCCCGCGAGTTGGCGGCGGTTTCGGCTCATTGAGGTATTTGCTGTGCGCCTTTATTAACCGCGGGCGGTTAATAAAGGCGCACAGCGGGTCTGGCGGTACATCTTCGGGCTCATTCCGTGATGACGGGTGAACGCGGTTGTGAGGGCAAAGGGGCTCGAGTAGCCCACTTCTCGCGCGATCGACGACACCGTTCGTGCCGGGTCTGCGAGCAGATCTGCCGCCACGGACAGTCGCCACTCGGTCAGATAGCCGACAGGTCCGAGCCCCATGAGGCTGGTGAACCTGCGCGCGAAGGCCGCTCGTGAACTGCCGGACTCCTGGGCCAGGCTCGCGACCGTCCAGGGGTGCTCCGGCCGATTGTGTATGAGCCGCAAGGCATGCCCGATGACGGGATCCTCGTAGGCCTTGATCCAACGCGGTGATCGATTCGGGTTCTCGGCGAACCACGTACGGACCGCCGATATCAGGACCAGGTCAAGGAGCCTGTCCAACAACACTTCCTGCCCTGGCCCGTCGGCGGCGATCTGTTGTTCCAGAAGGTTTGTCATCGGCGCGGTTTCGATGCTGCGTCGCACTACCGCGACGGGTGTCAGGCTGTCGAGGATCTGACGGCTGACATAGGAGTCCAAACGGTATGTGCCCGTGAGCATGACGGTCTGACCACTGGTCGAGTTGCCCCAGGTGCGAACGCCGAGAACCGACATGTCCTCGAGCGGTGTGCCGTCGACCGCAGCGCAATTCTGTGCCTCGTCGATCAGTACGTGGACTGGTGTGTCCGGGTGATCGGCGACCGTATACGGATCGGGGCCGCGCAACAGTGCAACGTCGCCGGCCTCGAGTTCTTCTGTCTGGCCGGTGTCGGAGACGACGACCGCGCTGCCTCGAACCAGAACCAGCACGGTGATCGGTGCGTGGTCCTCGATACGTAGTGACCACGGTGGATCGAGCAGCGAGCGCAGTAGAAAAGCGCCCTCCGCCCGCGATCCCGCCAGCATCATCGACAATGCATCCATGCTTCGACCGTAGACGCTGGCGTATGTTTCTGCGACCTTCGGCTATGGATCGTATTGGTGCTCCGCGGTCGAATGAGTGCATGACGACAACAAGCGACATTCAATCGGCAGTAGTGATCGGTGGTACCGGTAAGACCGGTGCGCGCGTTGCGCAGAGGCTGACGGCGGTGGGAATCCGTACCCGAATCGCGTCGAGAACATCCGGGACGCGTTTCGACTGGAACGATCAGGCGACGTGGCAGCCAGCAGTGTCCGGCGTCGACGGGGCATATGTGACGTATGCGCCAGATCTGGCTGTTCCGGAATCGAGCACCCACATCGAGGAGTTCGCGGAGCTTGCGTACCGCGAAGGGGTTCGTCGCATGGTGCTCTTGTCCGGGCGCGGTGAACCGGCGGCGCAGAAAGCCGAGCAGGTTCTCGCCGACAGCGGTCTGGAATGGGCTGTGGTGCGGGCCAGTTGGTTTGCCCAGAACTTCAGTGAGGGGTACCTACTCGATCCGATTCGGGAAGGCCACCTGGCACTTCCGGTCGGTGAGGTGGGGGAGCCGTTCATCGACGTCGACGATCTCGCCGACGTGGCGGTGGCCGCATTGACTCGAACCGACCTCCTCGGCCGAGTTCTCGAGGTGACAGGTCCGGAGTTGCTCACCTTCGCGGCGGCGGTGGATGCGATTTCGACGGCGTCGGGTCGTCTCGTGACATTCGAAAGAATTGGACTCAAACAGTTTTCCGACGGCATGGCGGAGGTCGGCGTCCCGAGTGACGTCGTGGAGTTACTCAGGTACCTGTTTGCCGAGGTTCTCGACGGACGAAATCAAAGTGTGACCGGCGCCGTCGAAGAGGTCCTGGAACGACCCGCTCGAGATTTCACCACTTTTGCCGCCGAGGCTGCCCGAACGGGGGTCTGGTCGTGAAGAAATCCGAGATTTTCTTGGAGCTGCTGCTCGGGGTGACTGCGCTCGGCGCGCTCGTCGCCGGTGGTGCGTTGTTTGCCTTCTCGTCCTTCGTGATGCCCGCTCTGCGGTCGGTCGATGCACATACCGCGATCACGTCGATGCAGGCGATCAACGTCGAAGCGCCGCGTAGTGCGTTGATGCTGCCGCTGGTCGGATCGGCGCTCACCGCGATCGCCGCTGGAATCTGGGCAGCGATCTCCAGACCGGACGGCTGGGTCCTTGCTGTCGTTGGTTGCGTCGGGGTGCTCGCGTCCTTCGCGGTGACCGCGATCTACCACGTCCCTCGCAACGACGCGTTTGCCTCGGTCAGCACTACCGACGCGGCCGCATGGGCGTCGTACGAGGCGGGTTGGACTATGTGGAATCACGTTCGGGTCGGGCTGTACCTGCTGTCGGGAATCGTGCTCGCGGTGGCCGCGGTGCTACCAGCAACAAACGCGGTGGACACGGCCCAGTAGTCTTGTACCCCGTGAGTGATGTAGAAGCCCAGCCAGTCGACGACACCCCCGAGCAGCTCCGTATCCGGCGCGAGAAGCGTGAACGGATCCTGGCGCAGGGGCAGGAGGCGTACCCGGTTTCGGTCGATCGCACCCACACGCTCGCGCAGATCCGCGCGGAGTACCCGGAACTCGAGCCGGACACGGCGACTGGTGTGCTGGTCGGCGTCGTCGGCCGCGTCATCTTCATGCGCAACACCGGCAAGTTGTGCTTCGCGACTCTGCAGGAAGGCGACGGTACCCAGCTGCAGGCCATGATCAGCCTCGCCGGCGTCGGCGAAGAGGCACTGGCTGCCTGGAAGTCCGACGTCGACCTCGGCGACTTCGTCTTCATCCACGGTGAGGTCATCAGCTCCCGTCGCGGCGAGCTCAGCGTGATGGCCGACGCGTGGCAGATCGCGTCCAAGTCGCTGCGCCCCCTGCCGGTTGCTCACAAGGAAATGAGCGAAGAGTCCCGGGTGCGTCAGCGCTACGCGGATCTGATCGTTCGCCCCGAGGCTCGGGACAACGCCCGCAAGCGCGTCGCAGTTGTCCGTGCGCTGCGCAATGCACTCGAGAGCCGCGGCTTCCTCGAGGTCGAGACGCCGATGCTGCAGACGCTGCACGGCGGCGCGGCAGCTCGCCCGTTCGTCACGCACTCGAACGCCCTCGACATCGACCTGTACCTGCGTATCGCGCCGGAACTGTTCCTCAAGCGTTGCGTCGTCGGCGGTATCGAGAAGGTCTTCGAGATCAACCGCAACTTCCGCAACGAGGGCGTCGACTCCACTCACTCGCCCGAGTTCGCGATGCTCGAGACGTACGAGGCCTACGGCACGTACGACGATTCCGCGAAGATGATTCGTGAACTCGTCCAGGAAGTTGCGCAGGAAGCATTCGGCACGCAGGTCCTCACCCTCGCCGACGGTTCCGAGTACGACGTCAGTGGCGAGTGGCAGGTTCTCGAGATGTACCCGTCGCTGTCGGCTGCCATCGGCACCGAGGTCACGCCGGATACAACGGTCGACGAGCTTCTCGCTCTGGCGGAGAAGGTCGGCCTCGAGGTTCCCAAGGACAAGGGCTACGGCCACGGCAAGCTCGTCGAGGAGCTGTGGGAACACCAGTGCGGCGATCAGCTGTACGTGCCGACGTTCGTCCGTGACTTCCCGGTCGAGACGTCGCCCCTGACCCGTGATCACCGCAGCAAGAAGGGTGTCACCGAGAAGTGGGACCTGTACATCCGCGGATTCGAGTTGGCGACAGGCTACTCCGAACTTGTCGACCCGGTCATCCAGCGTGAGCGCTTTGTCGACCAGGCGCGCCTCGCGTCGGCAGGCGACGACGAAGCGATGGTGCTGGACGAGGAGTTCCTCGCCGCGATGGAACAGGGCATGCCGCCGACCACCGGCACCGGCATGGGAATCGATCGACTGCTGATGGCTTTGACTGGTCTCGGTATTCGCGAGACGATCCTCTTCCCGATCGTTCGTCCGTCCGCTCGCTAGCTTTACTTCGATCAAGGTTCGGCCGCACATGTTGCGGCCGAACCTTTTTCAGTTGGGGCGCTCCCAAGGTATTCGATAGTTCCCAACGACATTCGCCTGCGGCAAAGGATTCATCCATGCGCGGTCGCCCGAGTTTCGGACTCTCGAATTGTTGCGATGATTTGGTCGATCGTGCCCTGGTTGAGTGCGTCAGGTAGTCCCTGATCCGACTGGACAAGGAAGACCATGACCTCGGCTGTGGAGTATCCGGGTGTGGTGACGACATCGAATTGTGCTGAGGGCGGATAGCATTCGTTGTCCGCCGGGATATTTGTGACGGTTGCGGCGTGCCGGATCGCCGGGCGTCCGGAGATGGTGAAATTCGTGGGTCCGCCGTAAGCGATACTGGCGAGAGTGCCGTTCTTGGAGGCGAAGATTGCGCTCGGTAGAGGTCTTTTCTCGAGCCGTCGTCTGTCATGATTCCCCCGTCTGGATGCATCCCCCGATGCGTCGCGAGGAGTGTATCGGCACTGTCCTTGTCGCAAGACAAGTCGACCGGCATACCCGGCGGCGAGAAGTCCCAATCATCCTGACGAGCCAAGACAGGACGTTTGTCCAGGTGCTATTGTCGCTGCTTATCGAAGGATCTGGGGAGGAATGGTCGTGGTGAAAAAGGTTGTTGTCACGATGGTTGACGATCTGGACAAAAAATCGCCCGCGGACGAAACTGTGGAGTTTTCCGTCGACGGAGTTGCTTACGAAATCGATCTCACCGCCGCCCACGCCGCGGAACTGCGCGATGCACTGAAAAAGTGGATTCCTCATGCGAGAAAGTCGAATTCCGCCAAATCAGTCAACGGAGCGGTGACCAAATCCCGTCCCGTTGCGGACCGCGATCAGAGTGCCGCCATCCGCGAATGGGCCAAGGGTGCCGGCTTCGAGATTTCGGCCCGCGGTCGTATTTCCACCGAGGTGCGCCGAGCCTACGAAAAGGCCGTCTGAAATGGATCGCGAATGGATTCGGGCGCATTTTGCCGAAACGGATTGATAACGCGTTCTAGTTTGTTAGCGTCTGCACGGTTCGCATCTCTCGTAGAGGAGTCGGTCGTGCACAGAAACAGGTTGTTCGGGGGCGTGGTTCTTGCCGCTCTGATGCTCGTCGGGTTCACCTCCGTGGCTTCGGCTCAGGCCCCGTTGCCCGTGCCCAATGCCTTCCTTGCCGGTGTTCCTCAGGAGTTGGGAAATCCTGGCGGTTCAGCTCCTGGATCCAATGACTTTTCGTGTAAACCGACTGCCGAACATCCCAATCCGGTTGTGCTCGTTCACGGAACGGGTGGAAACAGGCAGACCAACTGGGCCACCTATGCGCCGTTGCTCGCCAACGAGGGCTACTGCGTCTTCGCGCTGACATACGGCAACTTCCCCGAGCAGCCGTGGCCGTTGTCGGCCATCGGTGGAATGCAGGAAATTCCTTCCAGCGCAGCGCAATTGTCGAATTTTGTCGATCAAGTACTTGATGCCACGGGTGCTACATCGGTAGATCTGATCGGACATTCCCAGGGCACCATCATCAACGGGTACTACGCGAAGTTCCTCGGTGGTGCCGACAAAGTGGACAACATCGTCTCGGTGGCGTCGCTGTGGAAGGGAACGCTCGGAAACGAGCAGGCAAGTGTCGGCCGCAGCCTTCGCGAACTCGGGGTATCCGAGGCAGCGCAGGCCGGATTCCCGATCTGCAAGGCATGTCTGAACATGGGGGCAGGCTCGGAGTTCATCGAAAATCTCCGTGCGGGAGGCGTTTACGCGCCGGGTGTTCACTATACGAACATCACGACCCGCTACGACGAACTGGTGCTGCCGTATACAAATGGGCTGGAGCCTGGGCCGAACGCCACCAACATCGTCGTCCAGGACGGTTGTGAGCAAGACATCTCCGATCACCTCGCCATCGCGGCATCGCTGCGCGCCGCGACTTTTGCTCTCAATGCACTCGACCCCGCGCATCAGCGGCCGGTACCGTGCAACTCGGTATTGCCCGTCGTGGGTTGATCACTATGCGGAGGCCTTCGGTGGGGATTCGAACATGCGTGGGCGCTCTCGCTGTGGCGGGAGCCGTGGCCGTGTCCGCGCCGTCTCTTGCGTCGGCGAACGAACCTCTTCCCGTTCCGTCCGGTTTCCTCAGTGGAATCGCCCTCGAAGCGACCAGCCCGGGCGGATCGGCCCCTGGCACCAACGACTTCTCGTGCACGCCTTCCGCTGCTCATCCTGATCCAGTCGTCCTGGTGCACGGGACGGCGGCCAACCGTCAGACCAATTGGGGCGTACTCGCACCCGTACTAGCCAACGAGGGATACTGCGTTTTTGCGCTCACCTTCGGGAATCGAACGGACCAGCCGTGGCCGATTTCCGCAGCCGGCGGTCTCGCACCACTCGGAGACAGCGCAGGGCAGCTGTCGGACTTCGTCAACGACGTTCTCTCTGCGACGGGTGCCTCGAAGGTCGACCTGATCGGGCACTCCCAGGGGACGACGGTCAGTGCCTACTACGCCAAGTTCCTCGGCGGTGACACGCACGTTTCCAAGATCGTCTCCATCGCTCCGTTGTGGGACGGCTCGGAGGTCGGCCCGCCGGAAGGCGTCGGGGGACCGGATTTCGACAACGCCAGCTTCGTCACCGAACTGCGCGACGCGGGCGTCTACTCCGATGACGTCGAGTACACCAACATCGTGACTCGGTTCGATCAAGTGGTCGTTCCGTACAGCAGCGGAATACTGGCCGCGTCGAACGCGTCGAACATAGTTGTTCAGGACGGTTGCGAGCAGGACCTGTCGGATCACATCGCGCTGGTGGCGTCGCAGCGAACGGCGACTCTGACGCTCAACGCGCTGGATCCGTCGAATCCGCGTGAGGTGCCGTGCGCTCGGGTACTCCCGATATTCGGCTGATCAGGCGTCGAAAATCGCTGTTCGCTTCAGGCGTACAGGAACCGGGAAACGATTCCCTCAGCTGCGACGTTGTGAACGGTAAGCAGTCCGGCTTCCGCCGCCAATCGGGTGGAGGAGCAGCAGGTGGACTTCGCGCCCTCTAGAGTAATAAGTGGGGTCGTGCAACCTTTGTCGATTCGTGGACGTCAGTCCGCTGACCGGCGAGGCGATCAGTCTGTAGTGCCGGAGCGAAACGCGGCGACCAGGGACGAGACATCCGGTCTCGAACCTGCCCGCCGGAGAGTGTGAGGGAGAGCGATGTTCGAGAGGTTCACCGATCGCGCGCGGCGCGTTGTTGTCCTGGCTCAAGAAGAAGCCAGGATGCTCAACCACAACTACATCGGCACGGAGCACATCCTTCTCGGCCTCATTCACGAGGGCGAAGGTGTCGCAGCCAAGTCGTTGGAGTCGTTGGGTATCTCCCTCGAGGGAGTCCGCAGCCAGGTCGAGGAGATCATCGGCCAGGGCCAGCAGGCTCCGTCCGGTCACATCCCCTTCACACCGCGCGCCAAGAAAGTCCTCGAGCTGAGTCTGCGCGAAGCGCTGCAGCTCGGGCACAACTACATCGGTACGGAGCACATCCTGCTCGGTCTCATCCGTGAGGGTGAGGGCGTAGCAGCCCAGGTTCTGGTCAAGCTCGGTGCCGATCTCAACCGCGTCCGCCAGCAGGTCATCCAGCTGCTGTCGGGCTACCAGGGCAAAGAGCCCACCGAAACCGGTGGCACCCGCGGAGAGGCCGGCACGCCGTCCACCTCGCTCGTGCTCGACCAGTTCGGTCGCAACCTGACGCAAGCTGCCCTCGAAGGCAAGCTGGACCCGGTCATCGGCCGCTCGAAGGAAATCGAGCGTGTCATGCAGGTTCTCTCGCGTCGTACCAAGAACAACCCGGTTCTCATCGGTGAACCCGGTGTCGGTAAGACCGCTGTGGTCGAGGGCCTGGCTCAGGCAATCGTCAACGGTGAGGTCCCCGAGACCCTCAAGGACAAGCAGCTGTACACGCTCGACCTCGGGTCGCTCGTGGCCGGCAGCCGTTACCGCGGTGACTTCGAAGAGCGCCTGAAGAAGGTTCTCAAGGAGATCAACACCCGCGGCGACATCATCCTGTTCATCGACGAGCTGCACACCCTCGTGGGTGCGGGCGCGGCCGAGGGCGCTATCGACGCGGCCTCCATCCTCAAGCCCAAGCTTGCTCGCGGTGAGCTGCAGACCATCGGTGCCACCACGCTCGACGAGTACCGCAAGTACATCGAGAAGGATGCTGCCCTCGAGCGTCGTTTCCAGCCCGTTCAGGTGGGCGAGCCGACCGTCGAGCACACCATCGAGATCCTCAAGGGTCTTCGTGACCGCTACGAGGCTCACCACCGTGTCTCCATCACGGACGGTGCTCTCGTGGCAGCGGCGACGCTGGCCGACCGCTACATCAACGACCGCTTCTTGCCGGACAAGGCGATCGACCTCATCGACGAGGCGGGCGCGCGAATGCGCATCCGTCGGATGACTGCACCGCCGGACCTGCGCGAATTCGACGATCGCATCGCCGACGCGCGTCGCGAGAAGGAGTCCGCGATCGACGCGCAGGACTTCGAGAAGGCTGCGAACCTGCGTGACAAGGAGAAGACCCTCGTTGCTCAGCGCGCTGAGCGTGAGAAGCAGTGGCGTGCGGGCGACCTGGACGTCATTGCCGAGGTCGACGACGAGCAGATCGCCGAGGTTCTGGGCAACTGGACCGGTATCCCCGTCTTCAAGCTCACCGAGGAGGAGACCACTCGTCTGCTCCGCATGGAAGAGGAACTGCACAAGCGGATCATCGGCCAGGAAGAGGCGGTCAAGTCCGTCTCGAAGGCGATCCGTCGTACGCGTGCAGGTCTGAAGGATCCCAAGCGTCCCTCGGGCTCGTTCATCTTCGCCGGCCCGTCCGGTGTCGGTAAGACGGAGCTCGCGAAGTCGCTCGCCAACTTCCTGTTCGGCGACGACGACGCCTTGATCCAGATCGACATGGGCGAGTTCCACGACCGCTTCACCGCTTCACGTCTGTTCGGTGCCCCTCCCGGGTACGTCGGATACGAAGAGGGTGGCCAGCTCACCGAGAAGGTGCGCCGCAAGCCGTTCAGCGTCGTGCTGTTCGACGAGATCGAGAAGGCACACCAGGAGATCTACAACACCCTCCTGCAGGTGCTCGAGGACGGCCGTCTCACCGACGGTCAGGGACGTACCGTCGACTTCAAGAACACGGTGCTGATCTTCACGTCCAACCTCGGTACGTCGGACATCTCCAAGGCAGTCGGCCTGGGCTTCAGCTCGGGAACGGGCACGGAGTCGAACTACGAGCGCATGAAGCTCAAGGTTCACGACGAGCTGAAGAAGCACTTCCGTCCCGAGTTCTTGAACCGTATCGACGACATCGTCGTCTTCCATCAGCTCACGAACGAGCAGATCGTTCAGATGGTCGACCTGATGCTCGCTCGCGTCGAGGCGGCACTCAAGAACAAGGACATGGCCATGGAGGTCACCGACAAGGCCAAGTCGCTTCTGGCCAAGCGCGGATTCGATCCCGTACTGGGTGCACGACCGCTGCGTCGCACCATCCAGCGCGAGATCGAGGACCAGATGTCCGAGAAGATCCTCTTCGGAGAGATCGGACCCGGCCACATCGTGCTCGTCGACGTCGAGAACTGGGACGGCGAAGGCTCGGGCGAGGACGCGAAGTTCACGTTCACGCCTACCAAGAAGCCGATCGACGTGCCGGACGCACCGCCGATCGAGCTGACCAAGGCCGGCGAAAGCGAAAGCGCAGCAGAGTAGTACAGCAGAGTAGGTAACGAACGGGCGGCACCTCACCGGTGCCGCCCGTTTCGTGTATCACGGGAGAGGGCGTACACATGAACGACATCGAACTGGGTCACCTGCGTCGTTGCGTCGAATTGGCAACGGAAGCATTGGATGCGGGCGACGAACCTTTCGGTTCCGTCCTGGCAGCGGCCGACGGAACATTTCTGGCGGAAGATCGAAACCGGATCGCGGGCGGCGACAACACTCGCCACCCCGAGTTCGAGCTGGCTCGGTGGGCGGCCCAGTATCTGACGCCGGACGAGCGTTCGACGGCAACGGTGTTCACCTCGGGAGAGCACTGCGCGATGTGTTCGGCCGCGCACGCGTGGGTGGGCCTCGGACGGATCGTCTACATCTGCTCTTCGGCCCAACTCGGCGACTGGCTCCCCGCGGGGGGGGGGGGCCCCGTGAAGTCTCTGTCCGTCAACGAGGTTGCGCCGAACGTCCCGGTCGAAGGCCCGGTGCCGGAGTTGGTTCCGCTGGTGCGAGAACTGCATCGGAAGTTGCATTCGCAGAGGGCTTGACGGGCACACACAAACGGGCGGCACCTCGCTGGAGGTGCCGCCCGTTTGCGTGTGAAGTCAGGAAACTGCGTCGACCGCTCGAACCTTCTCTCGCAGTTCACCCTTGACGACCTTGCCGCTTGCATTGCGCGGCAGTGCTTCCACGACGACGATGTCCTTCGGGTGCTTGTAGCGCGCGAGACGATCGTTGAGGAAGCTGCTCAGCTCCTCGATGGTCAGGTCCACGGCTGAACCTGGCGCCATCGCGACGATCGCTACCGGCACCTCGCCCCACTTGGTGTCGGGGCGACCGACGACGGCCGCTTCGACGATCAATTCGTGTTCGTAGAGAACGTTTTCCACCTCCGCGCAGTAGATGTTCTCTCCGCCGGAGATGATCATGTCCTTCTTGCGATCCACGACGTAGACGAAGCCTTCGTCGTCGACTCGAACGAGATCGCCGGAGTGGAACCATCCACCGTGGAAGGCGTCAGCGGTGGCGGTGGGGTTGTTCCAGTATTCGCTCATCATCGTGGGCCCGCGGTAGACGATTTCACCGATTTCACCGGGCGCCACGTCGTCCATGTTCTCGTCGACGACCCTGGCCGAGATGGTCGGGATGACCCGACCGACGGATCCGAGCTTACGAATCGCATCCTCGCCGTCGAGAACGCAAGTGATGGGCGACATCTCGGTCTGACCGAAGACCGCGACATTGAATGCGTCCGGGAAGGTTTCGGCCATTGCCCGCAGGATCGTATCGGACGACGGTGCGGCGCCCCACGAGATGTTCTTCAGCGACAGTGCTCGAGGTTGCGCCTTCTGTACGGCGCACACGGCCTGCCATTGCACGGGCACGAGGAACAAGCTGGTGACCTTCTCGGCTTCCAGGATGTCGAGTAGTTGACCCGGGTCGAATGCGCCGACCGGATGGATCACCGTGGTCGTGCCGAGTTGCAGGCTCGGCGCTATGGAACCGAGGGCTGCGATGTGGAACATGGGCGACGCGCAGAAGCCGATGGAATCGGCATTGAACAGGTGGAAGGCCCTGATACAGGTCAATGCTTGCGAAGACAGGTTGGAGTGGGAGAGCACCGAGCCCTTGGGGCGACCGGTGGTTCCCGAGGTGTACATGATGAGTGCAGGAGTGTCGTCCGGGATGTCGACGAACGCGTGCGACTCGCCCTCTTCGCTGATCAAGTCCTCGTAATTCAGGCTGTCACCCTCGGCGGGGGCGCCTACGGTGATGGAGATGTCGATACCCTCGGACGCGGCTCGCGCAGCTCCGGCCAACGGAGCCAACGGTCCTTCGGCGACAATGACTTTGGAGCCGGAGTCGTTTACCAGATAAGCGACCTCGGGTGGTGTCAGACGGAAGTTCACCGGAACAGCGATGGCGCCCAGTGCGTTGGTCGCGAGCACGACCTCGAGGTATTCGGGGCGGTTGAGCATCAGGATGAGCACGCGGTCGCCGAAGCTGACGCCGCGTCGGGCAAGAGCGTCCGCCAGCTTCTCGACGCGTGCGTCGAGGGTGCTCCAGGTGATGGAATCGCCCAGGAATCGCAGTGCGGTGCGATCGGGAATCATCTGCGCATGCCTGGCGATCTGATTGTTCCAGTTGGTGCGGCGTGAACGCTGCGCCTCGGAGACTGCATCGGTGGAGGCCATCGATGGGTTCCTCTCATGCGTGGGTGATTGTGTGACTCAGGCTACAGTGAGCCGTCGATTCGTACAGTGGTTTTGTTAACGAAAATTCGCAGTGATTACTTGAAGTGGGGCGCGCGTTTCTGCAGCATCGCCATCGCGCCTTCTTTGAAGTCCTCGCCAGTGAGAAGTTCTGCCTGACCGGTATTTTCGAGCTCCAGCGCATCATCGAGGCGGTCCAGTGTCGCCGCATTGAGTGCGCGCTTGGTGAGTTCGAGGGCGCGTCGGGGAGCCTTCGACGTGCGATCGACCACGGAGTCGACGAGTGCGTCGAACGCGTCGTCGGCGACGGTGCGGGACACGAGCCCGAACCGCTCTGCGTCCTCGGCGGAAACTCGCTCGCCCAGCAATGCCATCTCGGCCGCTCGGGCGCGTCCGATCGCTGCCGGTACCAACGCACTGGCGCCGCCGT